>NZ_JHVM01000027.1 GCF_000620145.1 Deefgea rivuli DSM 18356 | reverse complement strand
GGTAGAGCGAACCCGGTGAACTGAAACATCTAAGTAACCGGAGGAAAAGAAATCAACCGAGATTCCCAAAGTAGTGGCGAGCGAAATGGGAAGAGCCTGTACGTGATAGCAGTAGACTTAATAGAATGGAATGGAAAGTCCAACCATAGTGGGTGATAGTCCCGTATATGAAAAGTCAATTGTGATACTAAGCGTACGAGAAGTAGGGCGGGACACGAGAAATCCTGTTTGAAGATGGGGGGACCATCCTCCAAGGCTAAATACTCATCATCGACCGATAGTGAACCAGTACCGTGAGGGAAAGGCGAAAAGAACCCCGGGAGGGGAGTGAAATAGAACCTGAAACCGGATGCATACAAACAGTGGGAGCCCTTGAAAAATGGGGTGACTGCGTACCTTTTGTATAATGGGTCAGCGACTTACGTTCAGTAGCGAGCTTAACCGAATAGGGGAGGCGTAGGGAAACCGAGTCCGAATAGGGCGCATAGTTGCTGGGCGTAGACCCGAAACCAAGTGATCTATCCATGGCCAGGATGAAGGTGCGGTAACACGCACTGGAGGTCCGAACCCACTAACGTTGCAAAGTTAGGGGATGAGCTGTGGATAGGGGTGAAAGGCTAAACAAACTTGGAAATAGCTGGTTCTCCTCGAAAACTATTTAGGTAGTGCCTCTTGTATCACTGACGGGGGTAAAGCACTGTTATGGCTAGGGGGTCATCGCGACTTACCAAACCATGGCAAACTCTGAATACCGTCAAGTGCGAGCAAGGGAGACAGACCTGGGGTGCTAACGTCCTGGGTCAAGAGGGAAACAACCCAGACCGCCGTCTAAGGTCCCAAATGATCAATTAAGTGGAAAACGAGGTGGGAAGGCACAGACAGCCAGGATGTTGGCTTAGAAGCAGCCATCATTTAAAGAAAGCGTAATAGCTCACTGGTCGAGTCGTCCTGCGCGGAAGATGTAACGGGGCTCAAATTGATAACCGAAGACGCGGATATGACCATTTATGGCATATGGTAGAGGAGCGTTCTGTAAGCCTGTGAAGGTGTCTTGAGAAGGATGCTGGAGGTATCAGAAGTGCGAATGCTGACATGAGTAGCGATAAAGGGAGTGAAAAGCTCCCTCACCGAAAACCCAAGGTTTCCTGCGCAACGTTCATCGGCGCAGGGTGAGTCGGCCCCTAAGGCGAGGCAGAAATGCGTAGTCGATGGGAAACAGGTTAATATTCCTGTACTTGGTATAAGTGCGATGTGGGGACGGAGAAGGTTAGGTTAGCCATCTGTTGGAATAGGTGGTTTAAGTGTGTAGGCGGATCCCTTAGGCAAATCCGGGGGGTCTTAACGCTGAGGCATGATGACGATTCACTTAGGTGATGAAGTAACTGATACCCTGCTTCCAAGAAAAGCCACTAAGCTTCAGCTTATATTGAACCGTACCGCAAACCGACACAGGTGGGTAGGAAGAGTATTCTAAGGTGCTTGAGAGAACTCGGGAGAAGGAACTCGGCAAATTAACACCGTAACTTCGGGAGAAGGTGTGCCTTATTGGTGA
>NZ_JHVM01000026.1 GCF_000620145.1 Deefgea rivuli DSM 18356 | reverse complement strand
TTAGTGTGCCGCAGCAAGCGGCGTAAGAGATGAGGGTATGGCCCCTCGCAATCGGCTTGCAGGAGCGGGTTGCAAACCACCATAAGCGGCGTTGGTCAAAAGCCTAGGTCGTGAGCGTTATGGAAAAGGTGCCAGAAGGCATCAGGTATGGATCAAGGAAGACGAACAACCGTGAACTGCCGTTCAAGTGTCGAAAGTACTCAGATGACATCAAAACCGGGGAGTGATGTTGCCCCGCGATTAGTTTGGCCGTTACCTGCTTACGGGTCAAGCGGTGTCCGGCATAGAGGCAGCGTCAGCCTGATTCGGGCTCTTACGTTGAACTGCGGGAACCTTCGGTGGCGATGTAAAGCGAAAGGCACAAGCTCAAAAGGCAAGGCCGATATTAGCGATGCGCCACCAAGGGACGGAGCAGCTCGTAGTAGTGTTGAAGCCACTGTAATAGTGGTGGAGCGAAGGGGCTGCGTCATCCCGGCATTGGTCAGTATCAACCGTGTAAGCGGGAGGAGTATTGGCCAATGACCAAGCCTTATGACATTCCCAAGGCGCTTGTCTGGAAAGCCTATTTGAGTGTTAAAGCAAATAGAGGATCAGCGGGAATCGATCAGGAATCCCTCGGACAATTTGAGGAAAATCTGAGCAACAACCTGTACAAGCTCTGGAATCGCATGTGTTCCGGGAGCTATTTCCCGCCGCCGGTGAAAGGTGTGCCTATTCCGAAGAAGTCTGGCGGAGTGCGTATGCTGGGTGTGCCGACGGTGGCTGACAGGGTGGCACAAACGGTGGTCAAGCAACTGCTTGAGCCAGTCATTGATCCGGTGTTTCATGCCAATTCGTATGGTTATCGTCCCGGGCGTTCAGCGCACGATGCGATTGCCATGGTGAGACGGCGAAGCTGGGAGTATGACTGGGTGATTGAGTTCGACATCAAAGGTTTGTTTGATAATATCGATCACGAACTGCTGCTACGTGCGCTCAGAAAACACTGTCAGACACCATGGGTCTTGCTGTATGTTGAGCGTTGGCTGAAAGCGCCAATGCAGATGCCGAACGGCGAGCTTGTGGAAAGGGTACGTGGCACCCCGCAAGGTGGTGTTGTTAGTCCTTTGCTGTCCAACTTGTTTCTGCACTATGCTTTTGACAGTTGGGTATGCCGTCATCTTCGAAGTGTGCGGTTTTGCCGCTATGCTGATGATGGGGTGATTCACTGCCGGAGTATGGCGCAAGCGAAGTTTGCTCTGGATAAGGTGGGCGAGCGGTTTCGTCAGTGCGGACTTGAATTGCATCCTGAGAAAACCAAGATCGTGTACTGCAAAGATATCAATCGGCAGGGCGAGTTCCCATGTGTGCAATTTACGTTTCTCGGCTACACCTTCCGGCCGCGCAAAGCGGTGGACAAGTATGGTCGAGTCTATGTAAATTTCGCGCCCGCAGTCAGTCGCGATGCTCTTAAGGCGATGCGGCAGACGATACGCGGTTGGCATCTTCAGTTGAAATGTGACAAGAGCCTAGCTGACCTGTCGGCTATGTTCAATCCGATACTTCGCGGCTGGCATCAGTATTACGGTCGATTCTACGAATCGGCGATGTCTGCGGTGTGGAAGCATTTGAATGACTACCTGACGCGTTGGCTGATGCGTAAATACAAACGTTTGGCTCGACATAAAACGCGAGCTCGACACGCCCTCGGGCGACTTGCGCTGAAGTTTCCAGAAGCCTTCTGGCACTGGAAATTGGGATGTGTACCAAAGGCTGGATGATGGGAGCCGGATGAGTCGAGAGGCTCACGTCCGGTTCTGCGAGGGGCCGCAGGTGAAATTCCTGCGGTCTACTCACCCCTA
>NZ_JHVM01000025.1 GCF_000620145.1 Deefgea rivuli DSM 18356 | reverse complement strand
ACGCCAATCACGATCAATACCGGCGAAGGTAGTTTGCAACTCACCGGTTTCGACGCGGCAACCGGCAAAGTCACCTACAGCTACGATCCAAGCGTACAAGCGAATGTCGGCGGTAAAGATGTCATCGACAACATCGCCATCACTGTGACGGATAAGAACAATGTCGTTGGTACCGATAGCCTCGATATCGCAATTCAAGACACCGTGCCAACGGCCAATGCCGATACCAACAGCATTCTTGAGAACACCGCGACAACAACCGGCAATGTGATCTTGGGTGACGCTAAAGGCGGCGTAGCCGATATCAATAGCAGCGACACAGGTCTGACATTGACGACTGCTGGCACCTTTGTTGGTAAGTATGGCACGCTGGTCATTGCGGCTAATGGCACGTACACCTATACCCTCGATAACGCGAACCCAACGGTGAACGCGCTGAACCCAGGCCAATCGTTGACGGATGAAGTGTTTAACTACACCGTTCGCGATGCCGATGGCTCGACCAGCTCGGCGAGTTTGAACATCACCGTTAACGGCGCGAGCGATGGCGGCCCAACGGTGTCGATTCCAGATACCGACGGCAACGCAGGTGCGAATGCGTCTGACAAGACGGTTGTAGAAAGCGACGGCCCGATTGCTGGTGACTTTAGCGTTACTGCACCGGACGGCATCAAAGAAATCAACGTTGGCGGCACCGTCATTACAGCGGCGCAACTCGCGACCTTGGGCACAACGCCAATCACGATCAACACCGGTGAAGGTAGTTTGCAACTCACCGGTTTCGATGCGGCAACCGGCAAAGTGACCTACAGCTACGATCCAAGCGTACAAGCCAATGTCGGCGGTAAAGACGTGATCGACAATATCGCGATCACCGTCACCGACAAAAACAATGTTGTGGGTACGGATAGCCTGGATATCGCCATCCAAGACACCGTGCCAACGGCCAATGCCGACAGCAACAGCATTCTTGAGAACACGGCGACAACGAGCGGCAATGTGATCTTGGGCGACGCCAAAGGTGGCGTAGCCGATACCAATAGCAGCGACACAGGCTTGACGTTGACGACTGCAGGTACGTTTGTTGGTAAGTATGGCACGCTGGTCATTGCTGCTAATGGCACGTACACGTATACCCTTGATAACGCCAACCCAACCGTCAATGCCTTGAACCCAGGCCAATCGTTAACGGATGAAGTGTTTAACTACACCGTTCGCGATGCCGATGGTTCAACCAGCACAGCAAAACTCACGTTAACAATCAACGGTGCGAGCGATGGCGGCCCGACTGTATCGATTCCAGATACCGACGGCAACGCCGGTGCGAATGCGTCTGACAAGACGGTTGTAGAAAGCGACGGCCCAGTGACTGGTGACTTTAGCGTTACCGCACCAGACGGCATCAAAGAAATCAACGTTGGCGGCACTGTCATTACTGCGGCGCAACTCGCGACCTTGGGTACGACACCAATCACGATCAACACCGGCGAAGGTGTGTTGCAATTGACGGGTTTCGACGCGGCAACCGGCAAAGTCACCTACAGCTACGATCCAAGCGTGCAAGCGAATGTCGGCGGTAAAGACGTACTCGACAATATCGCGATCACCATCACCGACAAAAACAATGTTGTAGGTACGGATAGCCTCGATATCGCAATTCAAGACACAGTGCCAACGGCCAATGCCGACACGAACAGCATTCTTGAGAACACCGCGACAACGAGCGGCAATGTGATCTTGGGCGACGCCAAAGGCGGCGTAGCCGATACCAATAGCAGCGACACCGGCTTGACGTTGACAACGGCAGGCACTTTTGTTGGTAAGTATGGCACGCTGGTCATTGCTGCTAATGGCACCTACACGTATACCCTCGATAACGCGAACCCAACAGTGAACGCGCTGAATCCTGGCCAAAGTCTCACTGACGAAGTGTTTAACTACACCGTTCGCGATGCCGATGGCTCGACCAGCTCTGCAACGTTAAACATCACTGTGAATGGCGCGAGCGATGGCGGCCCGACTGTATCGATTCCAGATACCGACGGTAATGCCGGTGCGAATGCGTCTGACAAGACTGTGATTGAAAGCGACGGCCCAGTGATCGGTGACTTTAGCGTTACTGCGCCAGACGGCATCAAAGAAATCAACGTCGGCGGCACTGTCATTACTGCGGCGCAGCTGGCGACTTTGGGCACAACGCCAATCACCATCAATACCGGCGAAGGTGTGTTGCAACTGACGGGTTTCAATGCCGCAACCGGCAAAGTGACCTACAGCTACGATCCAAGCGTACAGGCGAATGTCGGCGGTAAAGACGTCATCGACAACATCGCGATCACCGTCACCGACAAAAACAATGTTGTGGGTACCGATAGCCTCGATATTGCGATCCAAGACACCGTGCCAACAGCCAATGCCGACACGAACAGCATTCTTGAGAACACTGCCACGACCACCGGCAATGTGATCTTGGGCGATGCGAAAGGCGGCGTAGCCGATACCAATAGCAGCGACACTGGCTTGACGTTGACGACTGCTGGCACCTTTGTTGGTAAGTATGGCACGCTGGTCATTGCTGCTAATGGCACGTACACCTATACCCTTGATAACGCCAATCCAACGGTTAACGCATTGAACCTAGGCCAATCGTTAACGGATGAAGTGTTTAACTACACCGTTCGCGATGCCGATGGCTCAACCAGCTCGGCGAGTTTGAATATCACCGTTAACGGCACAAATGATGCTCCGGTACTTGATCTGGACGCCAGCGGCGCAGGAACGGGCTTTAGGAATACCTATGTCGAAAACGGCACTGGCGTTGCCATTGCTGATGTGGATTCGCTGATTACTGATGTCGATAGCGCCAACCTGCAAACAGCGACAATCACGCTGAGCAATACGCAAGTGGGCGACGTGTTGAGCTTCACGGGTCTACCAGCGGGCATCACGGGTAGCTCGGCGATTGTGGGTGGCAATATTGTGATTACCCTCACCGGTAATGCCAGCAAAGCCACGTATGAAACGGCTTTGGAAGCCATCCGTTTTAGTAATACTAGCGATTCACCAAGCACGGTTGATCGCGTTATCAATGTCGTTGTGAATGATGGCACTGCGAACAGTAATACCGCCGTCAGTACAATCAGCGTGACTGCAGTCAATGACGCACCTGTGCTTGATCTCGATGCCAGCGCTGCGGGTACAGGCTTTACGACGACTTATGTAGAAAACGCGGCGGGCGTTGCCATTGCCGATGTGGATTCGCTGATTACTGATGTCGATAGCGCCAACCTGCAAACGGCAACGATCACACTGAGCAATACGCAAGTAGGCGATGTGTTGAGCTTCACGGGTCTACCAGCTGGCATCACAGGCAGCTCGGCGATTGTGGGTGGCAATATTGTGATTACCCTCACCGGTAATGCCAGCAAAGCCACGTATGAAACGGCTTTGGAAGCCATCCGCTTTAGCAATACTAGCGATGCACCAAGCACGGTTGATCGGATTATCAATGTGGTCGTCAACGATGGCGCCTTGAATAGCAATACAGCGGTCAGCACCATCAAAGTGACTGCGGTCAATGATGCACCAGATGCCATTGACGACCCTGCGACCCTTGCTGGGCTGAAATCAGAATACTTCGCGTATAGCGAAGGCAATGATGGCGGTAATTTGACGTCACTGGCGATGGTCAATGCCTTTATCGCAACGCACAGTGCTTCGGCTGTGTTTACGGCTAAAAAGTTTGACTACAGCCTAGCCAATGGTGACTTGGGGGCCAATGGCAATCTACAAACTTTCCTCGGTAGCGATGCTGCTTCCTTAAACACCGATCCAGGCAATACCTCTGATGCGATTATCCGCATGACAGGCAATATCACGCTAGCAGCGGGTACCTATAACTTCAAAGTGCTCGCTGATGATGGCTATGTGATTTATATCGATGGTCAAAAAGTAGCTGAAATCGATAAAAATCAAAGCCCAACAGGTACCGAGCACGCGACGTTTAATATCGCGACCGGCGGTAATCACACGATTGAGATTCTGTATTGGGATCAAGGCGGCCAAGCGGTCTTTAAACCAGAACTACGCCAAGGCACCGATGCATATCAATCGCTAGGCAACTTTATCCTCAGCAGCCAAGTACCTTACTCAACCAGCGAAGACACTGCGTTGACACTCAGCCCTGCGGCGTTGCTGGCCAATGATAAAGATCCAGATGGCGATGTACTGACGATTACGTCGGTACAAGGCGCTACGCATGGCAGCGTTGCCTTGGTCAATGGCAATGTCGTCTTCACGCCTGCAGCCAATTACACGGGGCCAGCCAGCTTTACCTACACGATTAGCGATGGTAAAGGCGGCAGCGATACGGCGACGGTTTCACTGCAAGTCACCGCAGTCAACGATGCGCCAGTGTCGAGCAATCAAAGCGTTAACACGCCTGAAGATACGACGTTCAATGGCCAAGTGATTGCGACCGATGTCGATACTGGCGACAAATTGAGCTATGTACTGAAAGCCGGCACCGCGCCGACCAATGGTACGGTGACGATTGACGCTGCGACTGGCGCGTATGTTTACAAGCCAAATGCAAACTACAACGGTGGCGATACCTTCACTGTCACCATCAGCGACGGTCATGGCGGCACGGTCAACTCGGTGGTGACGATCAACGTCACCCCAGTCAATGATGTACCAGTACTTGATCTGGATGCCAGCGGTGCTGGCACGGGCTATACGAATACCTATGTCGAAAATGCAACTGGCATTCGTATTGTAGATACCGACTCATCGGTCATTGATGTCGACAATGCCAACCTGCAAAAAGCCACCATCACGCTCAGTAATACGCAAGCGGGCGACGTGTTGAGCTTCACGGGTCTACCAACAGGTATCACAGGTAGCTCGGCCATTGTGGGCGGCAATATTGTGATTACTCTCACCGGTAATGTCAGCAAAGCGACGTACGAAACCGCGCTAGAGGCCATTCGCTTTAGTAATAGCAGCGAGAATCCGAGCACCGTTGATCGCGTTATCAATATCGTTGTGAATGATGGTACAGCCGACAGCAATACCGCCGTGAGCACTATCAAAGTGACGGCAGTGAATGATGCAGCTGTCATTGGTGGTACTAGCTCAGGCCAAGTGCAAGAAGACACCAATGTTGTGGCAGGCAAAATCACTACTGGCGGTCAATTGACGATTGGCGATGTGGATAGCCCGGCTCTGTTTGTTGCCCAAACCAATACAGCAGGTACGTATGGATCGCTAAGCATTGATACTACTGGCAAGTGGGTCTATACCCTAAATAACTCCGCAGCTAATGTTCAAGCACTCAATACCGCTGACCATAAAATTGAAACCTTCACAGTGCAATCGAGCGATGGCACGAGCAAGACCATCACGGTAAATGTGGATGGCTTGGATGAGCGTTACAACACTGCACCAGTGGCTGCAGACGACTTTAGCTTCACTAAACTCAACCAAGCCGTTTCACTCAATGTATTGGCTAATGATAGAGATTTGCAAAACGACTCATTAACACTGGTTGGCTTGCCGACGGTACTGACAGGACAAGGCGCTATAACGATTAGCCCGACGACTGGCTTCCCAATCTTCACGCCAACGAATGGCTTTATTGGCGACGCGACGATTCAATACACGGTGAATGATGGATTTGGTGGCACATCAACGGCGATTTGGACGGTCAAAGTCGTACCGACAGGCAATGTACTGGATGGTTCAGGCGAAGGCGGCGTGGGTTCTTACTATGTTCGTGGGCCAGAATCTGGCACAGGGGATGTGATTGATGTTGCAACGTCGGCCTATTACATTGCTGGCGGCGGCGCGGTTGGAGGTGCTCAATACACCAGCACGTCAACGGGCAACGATCAGGTCATCCTGACTGGCGGTAGTAATGACCACGTTGAAGCAGGCGCAGGCAATGATCTGATTTACATGGGTGAAACACAAGACATCAACAATTCGGTTGCCGTCAAAGATGTAAATTACTTCCTGAATAGCAAATTCATGAACGATGCCGACGGTACTTTGTCGACCGCCGCCAATAATGACAAACTGGTTCAAGGCATTGTGCAAGAAATGCAGCCCGTCGCCGACTTGGTCAACGCTGGTAGCGGCAATGACACCGTATTTGGCGAAAATGGTTCTGACTCGCTGTACGGCAATACCGGTAATGACAAGCTGTTTGGCGGTGCTGGCCTAGATGCCTTGCGCGGTGGTGCAGGAAACGACTTGCTCGTTGGTGGTGCGGGTGACGACATTCTGCGCGGTGATGCCGGTTCCGATACGTTCAAATGGACGTTGGGCGACCAAGGCACTGCAGGTACACCGGCTCGCGATATTGTGATGGACTTCAATAATGCGAAATCGGGCAATGCCGCCAGTGACACCGACAAACTCGATCTGCGCGACTTATTGCAAGGTGAAAATAGCGGTAGCCTGACGCAATACCTGCACTTTGAAAAATCAGGCAGCGACACGATTGTTCATGTCAGCAGCAAGGGTGAATTTGCCGGTAGCAATTGGACCGCCAAAGAAGACCAAGTCATTACACTGCAAGGTGTGGACTTAACGACGGCAGGCAACGATCAACAGATCATCACTGATCTATTGAACAAAGGTCGACTCATTACCGACTAAACCTGAACGCCAACCAACAAAAAGCCCAGATCAATGATCTGGGCTTTTTTATTTCCACCTTAGGTATTTAGATATAGCGCCTATTAAATAATGGCTGCAAGCCAATACCCTAAGCTAATTTCAAACGGGTAATAGGCCCCGTTGCGCCACTTAAACCTAATGCTTGCAATTGCGCCCACTCACCTTCGCTGCGAACCTGCTCAGCAATGGTCAGCACGCCTAAGCTGGCCGCCATTCGCACGATTTCTTTCAACACCTGCTGATTACCCGGGTGCAAATCAATTTCATGAATGTAACTGCCATCAATTTTGATGTAGGTGAGCGGTAAATCGTACAGGCGCAACATGCCGCTCGCCGAACGACCAAAATGCTCGATGCCAACTTTCACGCCCAGCTGATTCATCTCGGCAGCGAATGTCGCTAGCGTTTCAAACTCTTGTTTAAAGCCATTGCCATTGACTTCCAACCACAGCCGCGAGCGCAGACTCGGATTTAATCCGTGCAATAATTTCGCCAACTCAGCGCGAAATGCCAAACTGCTGAGCGATTCAATATCCAGATTCACCGCATAATCAACACTGTGTTTTTTCAATGCCTGCAAGGCCAAGCGAATTGCGGCCAGATCAAGCTCTGCGGTCAAACCAAAACGCTTGGCAAAAGGCATAAACACGCCGGCATTCAGCAGATTTGGGCCATCTTCTTCAGGCATACGCAGCATCAATTCTTGATGAATCAATTGCCCTTGCCAATCGAGAACCGGATATTGCGCCGTGACAAATAACTGAGCGTCTAGCGCCTGCAATAATCTTTCACGCCATTGCGTATTTGGATTGGGCACTGGCGCCAAATCAACCACCGCCGCCACTGCACTGATCACGCCACGACTCTCGGCCTGAGCTAAGGCCGCATCCGCGCGCGCCAGTACCGCGCTCATGGTTTCGTATTTACTGAACTCGCTGTACCCAATATGAACAAAATCTTCAATCTCGGCCAAAGCGGCCAATTGCGCCAATAAATCATCAACAAACTCAGCCGGCCGTTCAAGCGCGGGCGTAATGAGTGCAAAATCAGCGCCATTTAAACGCGCCGCAATCCAATCCTCACCCTGATCGTCCCAATAGGCCAAGCGTGATGCGATTTGATTGAGCAGCTGATCCGTTTCCTGCCTACCCAGTTTTTGATTCAGCGCCGCCAAATCTTTCAAACGCAAAACCAACAAAAAGCCATGGCTAGCGCGGTCTTCGTCATTCAGTAGACTGGCAAAGCGGCCCATAAAAAAGCTGCGATTCACCAAGCCCGTAATGCTATCTCGATTCACCGAATGATTAAGCTGCTCAATCCGCTCGGATTGCTCATCCAGCATTGATTTCACTCGCACCACCATGCTATTCATCGCCGCCACCACACGGCGCAACTCCACATACGGCGGCTCTGGAATCATAATGAAACGCAAATCACTAATCGCTTCGGCCTGAGCAATCATATCTCGTACAGGTTGGCGCACCCGATTCAGCATCATCCGCACCAACAGCGCCACCACTGCGCCGCCCCCCATAATCCAAAAAAACAGCCGAACAGCTCCTCCCCAAAGCGATTCATACGCAAATCGCGCATGCGCGCGTACTTCCACCGTCCCTGCTTGTTTCCAGCCTTTGCTCACCAAAGCTTGACCAGATTCCACATAAATTGGAAATGCGGCAATAAACCACGCAGGCACTTTGCTGGGTAAATCTTTATTTTTTAATTCAATGATGATTTTTTTATGCGGATCACGAAAACGAATTAATTCAAAATGCCCAGAATCAAATAAAGCAGAAGTCATTAATTCCAGCATCGCCGGATCATCCGCCTGCTGCGATAAGGATAAAGCCAATGAAGCCGCATTATCGCTGCTTTGCGTAAATAATTGCTGCTCTAAATAATTGCGTGCACTGAATGTACTGACGACCAAGCTCACCAGAAAAGCCAGTAAAGTCGAAGCAATAATAATAATTAACATCTGGCGAATTAAAGACATTTTTCTATTCCTTGTTTTCAATACCATCAGCTTGCATCCGCAGCAATACATCTTTCCAGCGGGATAAGCGATCAATCGAGGCGGAAGGCTTGGCACCGGTACCGGCAAATACACCTTCATGATTAAAACTAAATACGGGCGTTAAATCTGGCCTGCGGCTGGCGGGACGGATTTCGGTAATTAGATTATCGAGCACCAAAGGCTCGGCATCGGGTGTGGCATAATAAGTTACAACCATATGTGCCTGACTTATATTGCTATTTTCACCGCCAATTTTTGCTTTCACATAACTAAGGCGTAATTTATCAGGGGAAACCCCTATATCTTTTAATGCCATATATTTGAAAATAGCAAAATCTTCACAATCGCCTCCAGACTTAGCAATCATTTCTAATGGCGTAGCCCAATAGTCAGCTTGATGCCATAATGCTTGATCATCTACAAATTGAAACTTTCTATTGATATACTCATTGACGCGCTTTAGTTTATCCTGCTCCGGCAAAGATTTACTGGCTTGCAATAGCTGCTGTATTTCAGCCACCGTTCTAGCGGCATTTGCACCATAACGTTGCTGTGCTAATTTGATGAGCGTGTCATAATTCCATGCGGAAAACACTGGCAAGGCCCACAGCATCACCAGCGCCAGCACGGCACTAGAAATAAATAGACGCAATAGATGCCGAGTTTTAAGCATATCTGCCAAAGTTGAATCGTTAATCTATAGTAGTAACGGTTAATATTAAAGCATATGCAGCAGACGCAAACATTATTAATTATAATTTTGGAAATCGAGAGAAATGAAGCTTAAACCACTCGCACTATTGCTGCTCGCCTGCGGTAGCACGGCCACTTTTGCCGCATCTAATCTACGCGATGCCGTGGAACAAACCGTTTTACGCAATCCCGAAGTCCGTGCCAAGTGGCTCAATTTCCGCGCTGCGGGCAATGAGCAAGACGTTGCGCGTGGTAACTATTATCCAAAAATCGATTTGCAAGGCTATGCGGGCGTTGAGCGCCAAGATTATCCAAATACCAATACCGGCACTTTTAACCATCCCGGCGTATCGCTGGAATTGCGTCAAATGTTGTTCGACGGCTTTGCCACCTCCGAAGAAGTGCGCCGTCTAGGTTATGGCAAACTCACCCGTTATTACGATTTACTCGCCGCCAGTGATGCCGCAGCGCTGGAAACCACCAATGCGTATTTGGATGTGCTGCGTTATCGCAAGCTGGTGCAGCTCGCCAGCGAAAACTACGCCATTCACCAAGAAACCTTTAATCAAATTCAAGAACGCGTGACTGCGGGTGTCGGCCGCCGCGTTGATTTGGAAACCGCATCGGGTCGTTTGGCTTTGGCCGAATCGAACTGGTTAACCGAATCATCGAATTTGCACGATGTGTCAGCGCGCTATGAGCGCCTGACTGGCGCACTGCCCGCCGCCGAAATGAGTAATGCACCGGACTTTTCGACAAAAACCGCGAAAGATTTGGCCACGCTCAAAGAGCAAATGACACAAAATCCGGCCTTCCGTGCGTCGATTTACAATATTCGCGCTGCGCGTGCTGATGCACAAACCAAGAAAAGCAGTTTTTATCCGCAACTTGAATTGCGCGCCAGCCAAGGTTATGACAACAATCGCGACAATATCGACGGCAGCTATAAAGACGGAAAAATTCAGCTCGTCATGAATTACAACCTGTTCCGCGGTGGAAGCGATAC
This sequence comes from Deefgea rivuli DSM 18356, assembly GCF_000620145.1. Lineage (GTDB taxonomy): Bacteria > Pseudomonadota > Gammaproteobacteria > Burkholderiales > Chitinibacteraceae > Deefgea > Deefgea rivuli. The sequence goes on along the minus strand of NZ_JHVM01000025.1, from coordinate 873 downwards.
TGCGCGCGCCAGCCAATATGCTGAATTGCTCAATATCGCCCAAGAACTACGCGATAAAACCTGCCGCGATATTCGCCAAACCACACAAATCGCGTGGAATGATACTTATCGCCTGCGAGAACAACTCAAATACCTCGATCAACACGTGCTGTCGACCGAAAAAGCCCGCGATGCCTTCCGTAAACAATTCGACATCGGCCAACGCTCGCTACTGGACGTGCTCGATACTGAAAACGAACTCTTCGAAGCCAAACGCGCTTTGGTTCGCGCCGAATACGATCATCAACTCTCTTACGCACGGGTGTTGATGCAATCGCATGAATTGCTTGCTGCTTTGCAGATTTCGCCGCTCGAAAACACCTCGCCCGACAATGATCTGGGCGACAATTTGGCCGAAGATGAAAAAATCAGCTGCTCAGGCGCTTTGATCGCGGCCGTTCCACTGGATCGCGCCGCTGCTGTAGCAGCGCGCCCACCGCGTAGCGCTGAATCTCTAGCTCCAACGCCAGCGACACCCGTTTCCACTACGCCCACTGCAACGTGCGACAAAACCGTGACTGAGTTTGTTGAAAACTGGCGCACGCAATGGTCTAGCAAGAAAGCCGATGAGTATTTAGCGCTTTACAGCAGTCAGTTTGACGTGGGTGCTGGCCGCACACGCGCCGATTGGGAAGCCAAACGCCGTGCTCGTGTGAACAAAGAAGGCGATATCAGCCTGAAGTTTGAAAACTTTAGCTGCGCCAATGTCAGCAAAGACCGTGCCGACGTGACGTTCAAGCAAAACTACAGCTCGCAAAACTACCAAGACGTAGTCGAAAAAACCTTGGAATTGGTGAGCGAGGGCGGCAAATGGAAAATCAAACGCGAACGCGT
>NZ_JHVM01000024.1 GCF_000620145.1 Deefgea rivuli DSM 18356 | reverse complement strand
TAAAATCCGACACCCAGAGCTGATTCGGTCGTTCGGCGACAAATTGTCGGTTCACATGATCGCGTGGGCAAGCAACGGCCAGATCGGGGCGTGTCGTCCGTACTGCTTTACCACGCGATACGCCGCGCAAACCTAGGCTGCGCATCAAACGCTCCACGGTACACCGCGCCACAGTGTGTCCATCGCGCTTGAGTTGCCGCCATACTTTTACCGCACCGTACACCTGATGATTTAGTTGCCAGACGCGCGTAACTTCACCGCCCAGTTGCTCGTCACGAATGGCGCGTTGGCAACGCAATGCAGGATTGCGCTGTCGAGCGGCATAACGTCGATAGGCTGACGGGGCGACCTGTAACAGTTTGCAGATCGGCTCGACCCCGTGCTGCTCACGATGGGCATCGATGAATCCTCTTACGATTTCAAGCGGCGGTCGAGCTCCGCCTGTGCGAAATATGCGCTGGCCAAGCGCAGAATTTCGTTGGCTTTTTTAAGTTCGCGCACTTCGCGCTCCAACGCTTTGATTCGTTCGCTCTCTGCTGAGTTTTTGTTGGCCTGAACGGCATCGCCGCCTTGTCGACGGCACCATGTGCGCAGCGTTTCGGGCGTGCAGCCTATTTTGCTGGCAATTGAAACAAGGGTTGCCCACTCGGATGGATATTCGGCAAGGTGTTCAATGACCATGCGAACAGCGCGTTCGCGGACTTCGGGGGAAAAGTGAGTTGATTTCTTCATAGCGCCATTCTCTCAAGAATTGGAGCCTCCGCGAAACCCGGTGCGATTCAGTTTGCAGTGATTAATAGAGCGCTTGGTGTAGGAGCGCTCTATTAAGTAGCTTAAATCGATCTAACAACCTTGCAAATCAGTGTCCGCAACCCGCGTACTTAATGCCCGCCGTTGCGTTGGGTAAGTTTAAGAAGTCTAAAATATGGGGAGTAGTCCCATCGACTTGGCTCATAGAAATATTGCTTAAGTTACCTGTGCAATATGCAGTTTTACTTGGGTTAAGATAGTTATTATTCAGAATCAGTAGCGTATCTCTCTCCGCCGCAGTCTGGCCACCATGACCACTATTGATGCCGCCATGATCCGAGGTCACCACAATCAACCATTCTTCATTGGCATAACTAGGACGGGTCGTCAGCGCTGCTAAAATCTGCTGGATTTGTTGGTCTTCTGCGGCGATTTTGCTTTGATAATTAGCGTTGAATGGGTCATAGCTGGCGGCATGGATATCGACGTTATGCAGATAATAGAAAATCGCCGTCGGCGGATTCGCCATTCCCAGCCACTGCTTCACGACATCGGTCGCTGCTTTCGAGTTTTTAGCTTCGGTGCTGACGACATAATCAGTCTGCTTCGGCAACAGATTATGCGTTAGATTCGCCCAGTCAGCGACGACTGCAGTGGTTGCAGTTGGCCAAGCTTGCTTGATCAAATCAAACACGTGTGGCCTCAATAAAGGCAAGCCAATGTCATTCGATGTGACGCCGTGCTGGTCGGCCCAAAAACCTGTAAATACGGATGACCAACCTGGGCCACTAAAAGTCGATTGTGCACCGCCCGCTAAGACATTGTTATGAAACGCGCCACCTTGGATCAAGGCCGTCAATCCTGGCGTTGCCGCGCAACCTGTGCAATTAATCGCATCGCCGCGCAAACCATCAATGCCAATGATTAAAACATGTTTATTGCCAGGCACAGGATTAACAATGCCGTTGATAGGCGCGAATGAGTAATGATCATAAGGATTGCCGCTGTAATTGGTTTTTAAGCCGCCGATATCACGCGCCCGGCGATCGCTTAAATCACACGAACGGTTTTCTTTTGCATAATCAAAAGAACGACACCAACTATTACGTTCAGTGGAAAGGCAAGCATTGGCACAATCAGCAGTGCTGACGTTAGTTAAATGCTCGTTGTTGTAGCCTGAGATTGCAGCGTTGGCGGTAAATGTAAACGCGCGCAGCGGCTCTTTGATGCTGTAGTGATCATAAGGATTGCCCGCGTAATTGGTTTTGAGCCCGCCCACATCGGCTGCGCGCTTATTGCTTAAATCACACCCTTGCTGAGTCTTAAAATAATCGAATGAGACACACCAGCTGGCACGCGAAGTAGCAAGACAAGCGGCGGCACACATTTCTGGTGTGGATTGGTTTAAATGCTCGACATTCTGGCCTGAAATTGCGGCATTTTCCGTGTAATCAAACGATTCCAATGCGGTAGCATTGGCGCTTATTGGGGCAATGGTTGAAAGTAGAAAGGCAAAAAAAACGATTTCATGCTGAACTCCAGACTTAGATCGATTCAGAAACGAATTGGATCAGCCTTGCTAGCTTCAGATGCTTAGCGGCAAGGCTGAAAGGGCTGGTGTTATACCGTGCAGTAGCGCGGCGTTTCGCCTGCTTGAATACGGCGATCAATCGCACGTACTACATCGGGCAAATCGGCAATCGAGTCGATCACATAATGCGCGCCCGCGCCTTGCAATCGCTCGCAAGCATTGGCTTTTCTTTGGGAAATATCACCTGGCAATGCTTGTGCCAACTCAGCCAAAGAGTAGCCAACTTCATTACCTGATAGCGAAATGCCGACGCACCACATCCCTGCACGACGCCCTTCCTCAATACCGGGCAGGGTGTCATCGATTTTGATGCATTGATGCACATCATCAATGGCCAGCGCCAGCATATTCGCCAGCGCCATATAGGGGCCTGGGCGTCCGCCTGCTGGCAATTCGTCCCCTGCAATCACGCAATCGGGTGACACACCCGCAGCGGCGGCATCACGGACGAGCACATCAAGGACGACCCGTGGATAACCAGAACAAGAGCCGATTTTGATTCCAGATTGGCGCAACCAAGCCAACACATCCGGCGCGCCTTCAATTGGCGCTGAATGTTTCCCCACGTGCGCCAATTGCAGCGGCATAAAACGCTGATACATCGCATCAATATCTTCATCGCTGGAGGGCTTTCCGGTCGCGTCCTGCCATTGCTGCTGGATTTCTGGCTCAGCCAATAGCGCACTAATGTGCTGCCATTTGGATAAACCCATCGGGCCACGCGCTTGCGCCAAGCTAATTTCCACGCCGAACTGCGCGAATACTTCAACAAAAATTTGAGTTGGCGCGAGTGAGCCAAAATCCACTAAGGTGCCAGCCCAATCAAAAATTACCGCTTGGACTGCTGATTTGTTTTCTACGATTGCATTCATTATTTCATTCCTTTTATTGAGCATGCTGCGCACTGGGCGCGATAAAATTGCGGCCACGTGGCCCTTGTAAGGCTTGAAGTACTCGATGATCCCAATCCGCTTCCGCTAGGCCGTAATCGGCGGGATCGGTACTCACTTCCAGCGACTCAAGAAAATCATTTAAGCGTTGAACAGCACTGCTGCCGCTTGATGTGTCAAAAATACTGAGCAGCAAGGTATCGAGCTCAGCATCCACCCCCAGCGCCATTTCCATGACACGCGGTAAGCTAAACGAACATGCAATGCCATGCACCACGCCTTGGTGCAGCGTGATGTCATACGACAGCGAATGCGCCAACGCGGTTTTGGTATTGGAGAACGCCAAACCGGCTTGCAGTGCTGCCACTGCCATTCTTTCACGCAGTACCACATCATCGAGCTGGACTAAAAGTTGCGGTAAAACCGTGATAATTTCTTTCGCCGCCGTCACCGCCAGTGAAGCTGAAACTGGGTTGCGATGAATATTCCACAGCGATTCCAGCGCATGCGATAAAGCATCCAACCCACTGGCTAAGGTACTGCCGCGTGGTAAAGACACCATCAAATCGGCATCAATAATCGCCGCTTCTGGCCACGACCATGGCTGGTGCAAGGAATGCTTGCGGGCATGATGTTGATCCCAAATCGTCGCCCAAGGGGTTACTTCACTCCCCGTGCCTGCGGTGGTCGGGATGGCGATGAGTGACTTTGCTTTCCCGCACAATTGCACCTCAGCACCCGCCAATTGGCTGATTAACTCAGCAAACGTTTTGGATTGCGTTGGCGCCAGCATGGCTTTGGCGCAATCAATCACGCTACCTCCACCGAGGGCAATGATGCACTCAACATCAGGGTATGCAACCCAAAGCCTTTCATACATTGGCGCAAGCCAAGATACATCTGGATTCGGTTGTACATCGCTTTCTACCGCCACCAACTGATCACCGAGTAATTCTTGTAATCGTTGGCAAAGCCCGAGCGATGCGGCTTCAGGAAAAGTAATCAAGATTGCGCGGCGCGAGCCCAGCAAGGTCGGTAATTCATTGAGTGCGCCACGGCCAGCAAAAATATCGACCGGATTTTGGTAATGCCACATTGGATTTGATCCATTTCTTATTAAGTTTGCCATTGCTGGATTAACCGTTCTGAATGGCGCGGCGCAAACGCGACGACACGGCATCAGCGGCAATGACCATCACTGCAATCACGATGATGCAGGTCGCCGCTTCTGGATATTTAAAGAGCTTAAGGCTGCTTAACAATTCGAACCCCAGACCACCTGCGCCGACCATGCCCAGCACGGTGGCTGAACGCAGATTGACTTCAAAGCGATACAGAATGACTGCAATCCAAGCAGTAATCACTTGTGGCATCACGCCAAAAACGATGACTTGCAATGCACTCGCTCCGGTCGCTTCCAGTGCCTCGATTGGCCCTTGATCAATCTCCTCAATACTCTCAGCAAAAAACTTCCCCAACATGCCGATACCATGCAGCGCCAAGGCCAAGACGCCCGGAAATGGCCCCAATCCAACCGCAGAGACAAAAATCAAAGCCAAAATCAGCTCATTAATACTGCGGATCAAATTGAAAAGTTGGCGAGTGCCTTGGTACAGCACCCAAGGCATTTTGAGATTGCGTGCGGCCAAAAAAGACAAAGGCACGGCAAATAACACACCAAACAACGTTCCCCACACTGCGATCTGGATGGTCTCCATTGCTGGCGCGAATAAGCGCGGCAAAATATCTATATCCGGCGGAATCGTCCGCCCAATAAAGTCGGCAATTTGCGGCAAGCCCGACAATAGCTCGGCCCAACTGAGCTCTGCGCCTTTAGCACTCCACATCAACACCAAAATCGACACCAAAACGCCAAAACCCAGTACCAGCCATCCTGCTGGGGTTTGCGGTCGATTGACCAACCAGCGATATTGAGACATCACACAGCTCCTGCAGCAGTGGTACGGATGAGAGCGGGCGAAGGCACAAAACTCGGCGAAGTCGGCGTTGTCGCTTCTGGCTCGGGATAAATGCGTTTTAAATCGGCATCGCTTAGCGCACCATCACGGCTATCAAAGACGAGACGGCCATGCGCTAAACCGACGATGCGATCGCCAAATTCACGCGCGTATTCAACTTGGTGCAAATTGCACACCACGGTAATACCCAGCTCGTGTGTCACATCGCGCAAACACTGCAGCACTTTGCGCGCACTCTGCGGATCAAGACTGGCGACGGGTTCGTCGGCCAAGATGATTTGCGGGCATTGCGCCAATGCGCGCGCAATCCCCACGCGTTGCATTTGCCCACCCGAGAGCGAATCCGAGCGCGCATCCGCTTTTTCCGCCAAGCCGACTCGATTCAAACAGTCATGCGCCAACGCCACATCGTCACTGCGAAAGAGCTGCAGAATGGACGTCAGCGTCGACAGCGCACCCAGTCGACCCGTCAGTACGTTTTTCAATACGGATAGTCGTGGCACCAGATGATGGTGCTGAAAAATCATCGCCACTTGCCGCCGCAGCTGCTGCTTATTTTTCGCTTGGCGCGCATCCAGCCCAGCGACTTGCAACTCATCGGCATCCCCGGTAACGAGTTGATTCAAACAACGCAGGAAAGTCGACTTCCCTGCGCCCGATTGCCCAAGGATGACAACGAACTCACCCGCTGGCACGTCCAAATCTATCCCGCGCAATACCATATTGCTGCCGTAGGATTTTGTCAGTTGCCGAACTCGGATCATTTCATTTTCCTTAGATCCAGATCCAAGACTTTGGCTGCATCACGAACCGGATCGTAGGCCGCATCCGTGGTGGGTTGGAAACCATCGAGCATGCCTTGGTCGCCCCATGGCAAATCTTTGATTTCAGCAAATGCTTTTGAGAGTTTTGCTTTAAGCGCCGAGTCCAAATCTTTGCGCCAAACCATTGGTGATTCTGGAATCGCACGAGAACTCCAGACAACTTTAAAATCATCTTGCTTAATAAGACCCTTGCTAATTGCGGAAGCGAAAATTCGATCAGCTACCGCTGCCGCATCAACCTTATTGTTGGCAACGGCCAGAATGCTGGCATCGTGCGAACCCGAAAAAATAACGCGAGAAAATAATTTATCCGTGTCGTAACCGGCTTGCTGCAAACCTGCTTTAGGAAATAAATGCCCTGATGTCGAGCTTGGATCAACAAAAGCAAAAGTACGCCCTTTCAGTTGAGTGACCGTATCAATCCCTGCATCTTTGCGCGCGATAATGATGCTTTTGTAGGAGCTTGATTTGTTTTTCTTAGTGACGGCAACGGCGAAAGCTTCGGTATTGGCGACCGAATTGGCGAGCACATACGAAAATGGTCCTAAATAAGCAACATCCAATTTGCCCGAGCGCAGCGCTTCAATCACGCCGTTGTAATCGGTGGCCACAAATGGCTTGATGGTTAAGCCGGTTTTTTGCCGCAGGCTATCTAAAACTTGCTTGCTCGTTTCAATCATCGCCTGCGCATCTTCAGATGGAATCAGCCCAATATTCAACGTGGTTTTCGCTTCGGCGGCCATCGCATGGCTAGAAAACAAAACGGGTAGCAAAGCGACGCAAACAGAAGGGAGTAAATAAGAAAAACGTGTCATGGCAAACCTCGATGGAGAAAAGATGCTGCGAGATTAGCGATGTAATGTGACAGTCATCTACTCGGTTTAGTATGTCTTTTGACACCAAACCATAGAAGGAATCTATAGATGAGCAGCGCTCGGCTTCGCGCCTTTCTCGCCGTCGCAAGGCAAGGCAGCTTTAGCGCTGGCGCTCGAGCTCTTGGCTTGAGTCAACCTACGCTCACTGCCCAGGTTCAAGCCTTGGAGCAACAGCACAATGTGGAATTGTTTATTCGTCGTGGGCGGCGAATATCATTATCTGAAGTTGGATTAAAACTATTGCCGATTGCTCAGCAATTAACTGCATTAGAAACAGATGCATACAATCTATTGCATGACTCGGGGCGATTGGAGCGGGGGCATTTAAAATTAGGCGCAGTAGGCCCTTTTCATGTCATCGAAATGGTCGATGCATATCGGCAATGCCAACCTAGCATCGAAATATCCATTCGCATTGGAAATTCAGCTTCGGTGCTAGCCGACCTTGAAAATTACATAACCGATATTGCTGTATTAGCTGGTAGCCAAGATGATCCACGCTTTATGACTCATTGTTACGCACGTCATCCGGTGGTGCTATTTGCGCACATTAGCCATCCATTTTCGAAACGCACAAGCATTCAGCTTGATGAATTAAATCAGCAATCTTTACTGCGCAGAGAGAAAGGATCAACGACCAGAGATGCCTTAGATAAGGTACTCAAACAAGCAGGAATTCAGCTGCAGATGTCGATGGAAATCGGAAGTCGCGAAGCATTACGAGAGGCTGTTATTCGAGGCTTGGGAATTGGTGCGGTGTCTGAAGCTGAGTTTATTGCCCACCCAGACATACGAATGATCCGGATCGTTGGTAATCCAGTGAAGACAGAAACCTATGTGTATTGCCTAGCTGAACGCCGTCAAAGTTTGTTGATTGCATCTTTTTTTGAGCAGGCTTGCTCAGTAAAAAAATAAATTTATTCACTTCTACAATTGTCTAAAACTTATTCATCTAGGAGAATTGAATCGCTCCGAATTTTCTAGATGCAGCCAAGTCGTTCGTGGACTGCCCACCTCTGGTATGCAATTTCAAACCTCAGCCCAGAAATACTCACTAAGACCGAGCAGCCGTGGAGTACCGCAAAAATCTTGAAGGCCGCTACCTGTTGGTTAGCAGCTTTTAGTTTTTCAACTATTAGCATCCACAAATTTGGCTTGGACTAAACCGCTCGCGCGGTAGATTGGATCCGATTATCGCCAATCTCAGGGCTGTTGTACAAAATGATATTAACCCGCCGCTAGGGCTGCACCGCATTGACAATACGGTTAAGCGGCGGGTAGTCTTCACAACATGGAAACGTTACCACAAACAGCTAACAGCATTCGCGAAGTGGCGGCCCTGGCGCAAACCTCGGTGTCCACGGTTTCACGGGTGCTTAACCAGTCAGGCTATGTGAAGGCCGAAGTACGCGAGCGTATCGAGCGCGTCATTGCGGCGACCGGCTTTGTCCCCAGCGCCGTGGCCAAGGGCTTGCAGCGCCAGCAGTCTTCGCTGGTGGGGGTGGTGATTCCACGTATCGATTCTTACACGATCAGCGCCATGGTGGCCGGCATCTCCACCGTACTGGAAGCCGCCGGCTACAGCCTGCTGCTGGCCCATACCGATAACCAGGTGGAGCGGGAACTGAAAGCCCTGCAGCTCTTTAAAGAGCAGCGCGTCAATGGCGTGCTACTGCTGGCTGCGGAGCTGGGCGAACAACACCGCCAGGCTTTTTCTCTGCTGAAACTGCCACTGGTGGTACTGGGCCAGGATACATACGGCTTAGGCATCAGCTGCGTAGTGCAAGACGAATGTGCCGCCGCTGCCGCCCTGACACAGGCACTGCTGGAGCGCGGTCATCATCGCATCGGCTTTATCGGGGTGGATGCCTGCGATATTCAGGTGGGTGGCGAGCGCAAACGCGGTTATCAAACGGCCCTGTCTGCAGCCGGCATTTCGGCGGACAGCACACTGATGACAGCAGGTGGCTTTGATTTTGCCAGTGCCGCACTAGCCATTGATCAGCTGATGGCACTGCCCCAGCCACCCACGGCTATTTTGGCCGCCACCGACAGACTGGCCATTGGCGCAATCAGCCGGCTGGCAGAAATGGGCTTACGCGTACCGGACGATATCTCGGTTGCGGGCATGGGCGATATTGATATTGCAGCCATGATGCAGCCCCGGCTTTCTACCGTACATTACGATTACCAGGCCAGCGGCAGCCGGGCGGCACAACTGCTGCTGGCAAAGCTAAAGCAAGAAACCACGGCCACCAGTAAGACCTTGATGCCGTTTACCATCAAGATACGCGATAGCACACGGCAGTTGGCCCTTTAAAGAGACGGGCCTTTTTAAAAAGCAAATGTGGTAACGTTACCATACGGAGAAGACTATGAATTACCAGCAAATTGCAGTCGATATCCTGCCCCTGATCGGTGGCAAGGACAATATGGTCAGCATTGCCCACTGTGCCACGCGTCTGCGTCTGGTACTAAAAGATCTGGCGCTGGTTAACAAACCCGCACTGGAAGCACTGGACAGTGTAAAAGGCTGCTTTACAACTGGGGGCCAGTTCCAGATCGTACTGGGCCAGGGCGTGGTTAACCACGTTTGCGAAGCGCTGATTGCCATCACCGGCCTGAGCGAGGCGACCAACCAGGAAAGCAAAACTCTGGCAGCGGCACGCTTGGGGCTGCCACAGCGCATGGCGCAAATGCTATCCAATATCTTTGTCCCCATTATTCCGGTGATTGTGGCTTGCGGCCTTTTGATGGGCGTGATCGGCACGGCCAGAACGCTGGGCCTGGCGGCGGATACGCCGTGGTTGCAGATCCTGGATATATTCTCTAATACCGCCTTTGTGTTTCTGCCGATTCTGATTGCCATTTCTGCTGCCCGCGAATTTAATACCAACCCGTTTCTGGCCGCGGCACTGGGCGGCATTATGATTCACCCTGCGCTGCAAAATGCCTGGACCGTGGGCGGGGGCATTCATGAATACTGGACTTTATTTGGCCTGCATATTGCCAAGGTGGGTTACCAGGGCACGGTGCTGCCGGTTTTACTGGCGGTATGGATGCAAAGCCATATCGAACGTCGGCTGCGCCGTGTGGTGCCCAATAGTCTGGACTTAATCCTGACGCCTTTTCTGACGCTGATGCTTAGCGCGCTGGCGGCCCTGCTGCTGATTGGCCCGTTCGGACGCATGCTGGGCGATGGCATCTCTTTCAGCCTGATGATGGTTTACCAGCATGGCGGCGTCTTTGCCGGGATGCTGTTTGGCGGCGCGTACTCCTTGGTGGTGATCACCGGGGTTCATCACAGTTTTCATGCTATCGAAGCGGGTCTGTTGAGTAATCCCTCTATCGGCAAGAATTTTCTGCTGCCTATCTGGTCCATGGCTAATGTGGCACAGGGCGGCGCGGCGCTGGCTGTGTTCTTCCGTACGAACGACGCCAAGATTAAACAAATTGCCCTGCCCGCAGCACTCTCCTGCCTGCTGGGAATTACCGAGGCGGCCATCTTTGGTGTAAACCTGCGCTTTATCCGCCCCTTTGTGGCGGCGGCACTGGGCGGGGCATTGGGCGGAGCCTGGATCGTCTTTAACCAAGTGTTTATGACCGCTATTGGCGTGACGGGCCTGCCAGGCATTGCTCTGGTGCCGGGGGCTGGCATGCTGAACTATATCATTGGCCTGATCATTGCCTTTGGTAGCGCCTTTGTCGCCAGCTGGCTGTTTGGCTTGAAACAACAGGAAGCCAAGGCATGAGTAAAGAAGCCATTGCAGCCGCTCACTGGCGACCGGCTTTTCACCTGTCGCCACCGCAAGGACTGATGAACGACCCGAATGGATTAATCTACTTTGCCGGCCGCTACCATGTGTTTTTTCAATGGAATCCTCATGCCTGCGCCCATGGAGCCAAAAGTTGGGGCCATGCCAGCAGTCTTAACCTGGTGGACTGGACTCTGCATCCGCCAGCGCTGGAGCCGGATGACTGGTATGACAGCCATGGCTGTTATTCCGGTTCTGCTCTGGAGATAGATGGCCGATTATGGCTAATTTACACCGGCAATGTACGCGACGGCCAGGAGCGAAAAAGCTATCAGTGCCTGGCCGTTTCCGACGATGGCATCCACTTTACCAAACAGGGCCTTGTCCTGCCTCATCCGCCAGAGGGCTATACCACTCATTTTCGCGACCCCAAGCTATGGCAAAGCGAGGATGGCTTTCATATGGTGCTGGGCGCCCAGCGGAGCAACGGCACTGGAACGGTACTGCATTTTTATAGCCAGACACTAGAAAACTGGACGCTGCGCGGCGAGCTATTAACCGGCAATCAATATGGCTATATGTGCGAATGCCCTGACCTGTTTACAATGCAAAACCAGCAGATCATGCTGTTCTGCCCGCAGGGGCAAGAAGGTGACAACTGGCTCTGGCCCAATGCCAATGCAAGCTGCTACTGCAGCATGGATCAGGATAAGAGTGGTTTTGCCCCCCCCCAAACGCTGGATTACGGCCCGGACTTCTACGCGGGGCAAACCATGCAGGGCCCGAATGGCGAGCGCATGATGTGGGGCTGGATGGGGCGGCCGGAACAGTCGGACACCCCCAGCGCCGCAGCAGGCTGGACCCACTGCCTGAGCGTACCCCGTGTGCTGGATTGGCAAGATGGGCAACTCAGCCAACAGCCTCATCCGGCGCTGCAAGCGCTGCGCGGCAACAGTCTGCAGCTGACCGGCCAGGCGATCCACGGCGAATGGCAACATCCCGGTCTGCACGGAGACTGCTGCGAACTGGATATCACACTAAGCACCACCGATAACAGCGCTTGTCACATCATGCTGCGCCAGGGTCGTCACTGCCACACTCGGCTGAGCTGGTTTCCTGCCGAGGGTGTACTGGAACTGGACACCCGCCTGAGCGGTGCCGGCGACGGCCGTATCAGCCGTGCTCCGCTCCCCTCTTCCACCCAAATGCGCCTGCACCTGCTGCTGGACCGCAGCACGCTGGAGATCTTTGCCAATGACGGCAAAGTAGTTCTGTCTGCCTGCCTTTTCCCGGACGGAGGCGCCAACGGCATCAGCCTGTTGACCGAAGGCAGCACCTGCATCGAGCAGCTCTCTTTCTGGCCTATTAAGGCGATGAATGTACAAGAGGCCCCGGCGGCATCACTATTGGCAATGGGGGATGCTTCTGCCGACACACAGGCTTGATGGTGAGGCACAGCATGTAAGGCAAACATGCCACCCTGCGCAGGATCAGACCACAAGGGTGCGGAAGGCTGTTCCGCACCAAACAACAAACGGAGCCCAAGAGCTCCCTGACGCAGAAAACGCAGAAAACGCAGAAAAAATATCCAGAGGAATATCAAACCGCCAGCAAGAAAGACATTGAAAACGGGGAGCTCATACGCTTTTCGTCCCTAAATACCCATCTAAGTCTGGTCTAGAAGGCTTGGCAAAAAGAAACGCAACACCAACTAAAATCATAAAACAGCCGACCACTAAAGAAGCGTACGAGCCAGTATCTATAAGCTCATAAATGCCTTTGTAAATACTAAACGCCCCTCCAAGACAGACTGAGATGCCAAAGTGAATCGTACCGGGTTTCGCGGAGGCTCCAATTCTTGAGAGAATGGCGCTATGAAGAAATCAACTCACTTTTCCCCCGAAGTCCGCGAACGCGCTGTTCGCATGGTCATTGAACACCTTGCCGAATATCCATCCGAGTGGGCAACCCTTGTTTCAATTGCCAGCAAAATAGGCTGCACGCCCGAAACGCTGCGCACATGGTGCCGTCGACAAGGCGGCGATGCCGTTCAGGCCAACAAAAACTCAGCAGAGAGCGAACGAATCAAAGCGTTGGAGCGCGAAGTGCGCGAACTTAAAAAAGCCAACGAAATTCTGCGCTTGGCCAGCGCATATTTCGCACAGGCGGAGCTCGACCGCCGCTTGAAATCGTAAGAGGATTCATCGATGCCCATCGTGAGCAGCACGGGGTCGAGCCGATCTGCAAACTGTTACAGGTCGCCCCGTCAGCCTATCGACGTTATGCCGCTCGACAGCGCAATCCTGCATTGCGTTGCCAACGCGCCATTCGTGACGAGCAACTGGGCGGTGAAGTTACGCGCGTCTGGCAACTAAATCATCAGGTGTACGGTGCGGTAAAAGTATGGCGGCAACTCAAGCGCGATGGACACACTGTGGCGCGGTGTACCGTGGAGCGTTTGATGCGCAGCCTAGGTTTGCGCGGCGTATCGCGTGGTAAAGCAGTACGGACGACACGCCCCGATCTGGCCGTTGCTTGCCCACGCGATCATGTGAACCGACAATTTGTCGCCGAACGACCGAATCAGCTCTGGGTGTCGGATTTTA
>NZ_JHVM01000023.1 GCF_000620145.1 Deefgea rivuli DSM 18356 | reverse complement strand
CCAGTGCTGTCGTCGAACAACAGTTCGCCATATTGGCCGCCGGCATGTTCTTTGGTTTTGATGCCCGACAGTGCTTTGTTCGCTGGCAGCGCGCCTGCGCCGCTAAACGTTGGCGTCGGGTGGCTGCCGTTGTAGACGACGCCCGTAACAATCGGGCGGTCAATATCGCCTTCGATGAAGTCGACCAGCACTTCTTGGCCAACGCGCGGAATGAATTGATGACCCCAGCCTGCGCCTGCGCTTGGATAGGCGACGCGGATCCAGCAGGAAGATTTATCGTCAAGATTTGCGCCGAAGCTGGCATGTTCGCTTTGGCGCTGCCAGTGGAACTGCACTTTAATGCGACCGAGTTCGTCGGTGTGAACTTCATCGGCATCGCCGCCTGTGCCGACCACCGTCGCCGTTTGTACGCCGCGTGATTTGGGCTTGGCGAGTTGTTCGCTATCGGTACCGTTTAAATTAAAAGCAGGGGTAATGGGCTGGCCACGTCGCTGCGCGGTGAATTCAGACTGATACGGGATAGGTGTATTTTTCGTGCCTAATGTGCCAGAAGCTGAAGTTGCCGAGCCCAATAAACTCGGTGCCACTTGTAAGAGTTGCTGCGTTAAATCGTGCGGCAGATTGTTGTTGGCAACAAAGTTCAGCTCGGTAATCGCAAACTCGCGCGCTTCTGCACTATCCCATTCGTGCGCGGGATGGTCTTCGAGTCGGAACCATTGCCCCGCTTGCAAGCTGCGCAATGTGCCGCTGCCAGTGAAGGATTTTTTTTGTCCGTCGTGTGCTTGCTGGCGCAGCTGCGCATAGCGACTGAGTTGCTCGGTATCGCCCGCATAGTAGAGGCCTTGCGGATCGTAATCTTCAAAGCTGCTTTGGATTTGCTGCCCGCCGTCACCTTGATCCACCGCGCTGTCATCGCCGCTGTGCTGCGTGTTGACCGCTTTGTAATCAAAGCTCGCCAGCGATACGCGGTTGCTGCCGACTTGGCGTTGGCTCGTCCATTGCGTCAGCGCATCGGATTCTTCGGTCGCATCGGCGCGATGAAAACGCACTTGGCTATCGCTGGCTTCGGGGATGGCAAAAGCGTCGTCAAAAACCACTAATTGCACTTGCGGGGAATCAGCAGGTAAATGTGCAAAGCGCCAAGCGAGGCCTTCTTCGTGCATCAAACGCACGAGAAAATCGTAGTCCGATTCGCGGTATTGCAGGCAGTACGAACGCGGTAAATGCTCGCCAGTCAGCTTGAAATCCAGCGTTTGCACTGCGGCAAATACCGAATTATTCGCCTGATGCTCGCCCAGCACTTGCTTGACGATATCGGGAACGGACAAATCCTGAAACACGCGTGAAGTTCGCCGATGGCGCAGCAATGCAAACGGCGGCTCGACGATGAGTTGATACTTGGCAAAACCGCCATCCGCGCCCAGCATTTGCGCTTGCGATACGACGCCACAACGCTCAATCGCGTCGCCATTGGCATCTGCCACGGTCAGCACAATGGGCAAGCCGAGCAAGGATTTCAGCTCGATGTCGTTGGCAGGCGACAGGCAATCGATTTGATAGCGATAAGCCTGATTCACCCCCTCGCGCCCCGTTACCGACTGCGGCAAAAGTTGCTCGCCCCAAGCCGCACCGTCGCCGACTTGCAGCGAGATTAAACGCGTTTCTTGATTGAAAGCAGAGGCAAAGGAGGCAAGCAGATCACTGAGGTTCATTTTGAATCAATAGCTTACGAGAAATGCAGCATATTACGGCAAAATGACGATTTGCTTTTTAAATTGACTGTGATTTATTTCACAACACACAAAATTAAAACCATAAGAAATATGTGCCAAGTAGTTTGTGAGCCTCAGTTGATTTTCAATACGTAGCTAAAAGTCTGCTTTGGCCGATCTGTCATTGCCGAAGCTTGAAATATGAAAGACCGCAAACCATCAGGTTGCGGCTTTCATCATTTGTAGTACCGTGCCTGAGCGGCTCGGCTTAGCAGCCACTCAGTTGCAGTTGAATTAAAGCGCCCAATTGTTGCAATGCTTTATCATAATAGCCGTCCCAATTGCCCCCATAATTGAGGCGAATGCAATGATGGTATTGCCGACTAGCGGAAAAAATAGGCCCGGGTGCGATGCTGATTCCCAATTCAACCGCTTCGCGATGTAAGCGCAAAGTGTCAAAGCCTTCGGGAAACTCCACCCAAACAAAATAACCACCTTGTGGCCGAGACACTCTGACCTCGGCTGGAAAATAGCGCAAAATTGCTTCATTCATCAAGGTCAGTTGCGACTCAAGCGTGTGTCGCAATTTGCGTAAATGCTTATCATAAGCACCCGTTTGTAAATAATCGGCAATCGCCACTTGCGCGGGTACGCTGGCCGACAAGGTTGTCATAAGCTTTAACTGCTCAATCTGCTTCCCAAATCGCCCCGGCGACACCCAACCAATCCGATAGCCCGGCGCGAGACATTTAGAAAACGAGCTGCAATGCATCACCCAGCCTTCTTGATCAAACGCTTTGGCAGGCAAGGGTTGCCGATTGCCAAAATACAGTTCCCCATACACATCGTCTTCAATCAAGGGGATTTGACGCTGAGTTAACATCGCAACCAAACGCTGTTTTTTCTCCTCGCTCATACTGGCGCCCATCGGATTTTGAAACGACGTCATCAACCAACACGCCTTCACCGGATGCTGTGCCAACAAAGCCTCTAAGGCATCTAAATCCAAGCCGTCTTTGGCATGCACAGGGATTTCGAGCGCTTTCATTTTCAGTCGCTCAATCGCCTGTAGCGCGGCATAAAACCCGGGCGATTCAATCGCAATTAAATCGCCGGGCTGGGCAACCGCTGCCAAACACAGATTCAGCGCTTCGAGCGCGCCATTGGTAATAATGATGTTTTCAGGCGGCTGTGGCATCCCCATGCCCAAATAGCGCAACGCAATTTGCTGGCGCAATGCCAAATGCCCCGGTGGCAGGCTGGCTACCGTTTCCCATGGATCGATATAGCGTGCGCTGCTGGCCAGCGATTTGGCCAGACGTGGCAAAGGGAATAATTTCGGCGAAGGAAACGCCGAGCCCAAAGGCAGCACATTACGATCTTGGACCGCGCCCAAAATAGAAAAAACCAATTGGCTGATATCGACTTGTGCAGGTTGTGCCAACACCATGCTCGTCTTGGGCTCAAGTAATGTGCCCGTACCTAAAACAAAAAATCCAGAGCGCTCACGTGCCCGCACCAAACCACGATCTTCCAGGCGGCGGTAAGCCTCAAAAATCGTTGATGGGCTGACTTGATGCTGCAAGCGGAGTTTGCGCACCGAAGGTAATTTGGTGCCCGGTGGCAAAGTACCATTGCGAATATCAGCGGCAATTAACTCGGCCAGTGCTTCATAGCGTTTCATTTCCACGGCTCCGACGTCAGAAGCAACAATGCCATCTGATCTGGTTTTATATTCATTTTCTGATTCTGTTCTGCTTATTCGCAGTATCCCATACTGATCGCCACCGTATTTGAAAATTCGCCCCGACTAAGAAGGTGCTGCAATGTACAGTTACGACCAATATGACCACCAATTACTCGCCGAGCGCATCGCGCAATATCGCGACCAAGTTGCACGATTTTTATCCGGCGACTTATCGGATGAAGAATTCTTACCATTGCGACTACAGAACGGTATTTACCTACAGCGCCATGCGCATATGCTACGTGTGGCTATACCCTATGGCACGCTATCGGATACCCAGCTCGAAACATTGGCCGATATTGCTGAGCGTTGGGATAAAGGCTACGGCCATTTCACCACGCGCCAAAATATTCAATTTAACTGGATTGATCTGAAAGATACGCCAGATATTTTGGCGCAACTCGCCCAAGTTGAAATGCATGCGATTCAAACCTCAGGCAATTGCATTCGCAATATTTCGACCGATGTGTTTGCTGGCGTAGCCGCAGACGAAATCCTCGACCCAAGGCCGCTGGCTGAAATTTTGCGTCAATGGTCCACATTCAATCCAGAATTTGCTTTTTTACCACGCAAATTCAAAATCGCGATGAGCGGCGCGCTGGCCGACCGAGCCGTCGTTCGCGCACATGATATTGGCATTCAACTGTATCGCGATGCGGCGGGGTTTGTGCAATTACGAATCTTGGCCGGCGGCGGCTTGGGGCGAACGCCCATCATCGGAAAAATCATCCGTGAAGCTTTGCCTTGGCGGCATTTAATCACCTATGTCGAAGCCATTTTGCGCGTCTTTAATCGCCATGGTCGCCGCGATAATAAGTACAAAGCACGGATAAAAATCTTGGTGCAGGCGCTCGGCGCAGAACAATTTGCAGCGGAAGTGGAAGAGGAATGGCAACAATTGCGCGATGGCCCCGCCACGCTCACTAGCGCCGAATATCGCCGAATCGCCCGCTTTTTTAATCCGCCTGCCTACGCCGCCGTTAAAGAAGTGGATTTTTCTGCGCAGATGGCACAAGCACCGCGTTTTGCTCAGTGGCTACGCCGCAATGTTCACCCGCATAAAGTCGCAGGCTTCGTCAGCGTTACACTTTCAACCAAACCCGGCATCAGTGCGCCGCCTGGCGATGTCACCGCGGCCCAATTACGCATGATGGCGCAATGGAGCCGACGCTACGGTTTTAACGAAGCGCGAATTAGCCACGAGCAAAATGTGGTGCTACCCGATGTGCAGCAGAAAGATTTATTTTCGCTCTGGCAAGAAGCGGATGCGCACGGGCTGGCGACGGCGAATATTGGCTTACTCAGCGATATCATCGCCTGTCCGGGGGGTGATTTTTGCTCACTCGCCAATGCGCGTTCGATTCCTGTTGCGCAAGCCATCCAAGCTCAATTTGACGATCTCGATTACCTGCATGATTTGGGTGAAATTAGCCTGAATCTCAGCGGCTGTGTCAATGCCTGTGCCCATCATCATTTGGGCAATATTGGCATATTAGGCGTGGATAAAAATGGCGAAGAATTTTACCAAATCACGCTAGGTGGGCAGCAAGGCTTGGCGGCCAGCATTGGTAAAGTCATTGGGCCTTCTTTTCATGCCGAGCAAGTGCCTCTAGTCATAGAACAAATCATTCAGGTGTACTGCCAGCAACGCATTCAAGGCGAGCTCTTTATTGAAACGCTGAGCCGCATTGGGATTGCGCCATTTAAATCCGCCATCTATCCGCAGGTTGCCGCATGAACAAAATCATTCGTATCCGCAATGGCGTTGCCGTAATCGAAAATGATCAATGGCAACTTATCCGTGATGACACGCCCACTGAAGCCCTTATCAATCAGCCTCGTATCGTGTCTTTCCCATATTGGCTGACGACAGCGGGCACTCCCACTCTCGACACAGTTGGCGTTTTCTTCGCGCCCAATGATGATTTTCAAGCCCATATAACCGCGCTCAAAACGCTGCCTGTATTGGCGGTTGATTTTCCCAGTTTTCGCGATGGCCGCGGCTACAGCATGGCTTACTTACTGCGTAGCCGTTATGGCTATCAAGGGGAATTGCGTGCGGTGGGTGACGTATTGCAAGACCAGCTGTTTTATATGCAACGCTGCGGTTTTGATAGTTTTATGCTGCGAGCCGACAAAAACATCGAACAAGCGCTCAATGGCTTTAGCGCTTTCAATGTGAAATATCAAGGCGCGGTCGATGATCCTGTTCCGCTATTTCGCAAACGGACAGTCGACCCGCTCCAGCCTATCGACGAGATGTGGGAACCCTAAGCGAAGCTAGCATCCCACCATTTCACTTTAAAAGACACCATATGCCAGCTCAAGCTAATCCATCGCCTAAAACCTCTGCACATCAAAATAGTGATGTGCAAACCATCCATTTTCATGGACATAAAAAAATCTATCCACGCTGGATCACGGGTTACTTTAATAACTGGCGGATTTTCTTTGTCTTGGTCACTCAACTGTTTTTTTATGCGGTGCCGTGGCTAGAAATCAATGGGCGACAAGCGCTGCTATTTGATTTGGTGCAGAGTAAATTTTATATTTTTGGTCTGGTTTTTCTGCCGCAAGATTTTGTTTATTTAATGGCGCTGCTGCTGGTTTCTGCCTTTGGTTTATTTGTCTGGACCGCGATTGGTGGACGGCTTTGGTGTGGCTATTCCTGTCCACAAACGGTTTATACACAAATCTTTCTCTGGATCGAAAAATGGACCGAGGGCGATCGCGCAGCGCGGATCAAACTCGATCAAGCGCCCCTGTCATGGCATAAAGTCGGCGTTAAAACGCTAAAACATAGCATTTGGCTGGCCTTATCGCTCTGGACTGGCTTTACTTTTGTGGCCTACTTTACGCCGCTGGCCGAATTACGTAGCAATCTTGCTCAGTGGAGCATCGGGCCTTGGGATACATTCTGGATTTTGTTTTATGCTCTGGCCACTTATGGCAATGCTGGCTGGTTACGCGAACAAGTTTGCCTGCATATGTGCCCTTATTCGCGCTTTCAAAGCACGATGTTTGATAAAGACACCTTGATCATCAGTTACGACCGCCAGCGTGGCGAGCCGCGTGGCCAGCGTGCAATCGGCAGTGATTATCAAGCGAAAGGTTTAGGTGAATGCATTTCCTGCACGATGTGCGTACAAGTTTGCCCGGTCGGGATTGATATTCGCGATGGGCTGCAATATGAATGCATAGGCTGTACCGCTTGCATTGATGCTTGCGATCAAGTGATGGACAAAGTTGGCTATCCACCTGGCCTGATTCGCTACACCACGGCCAACGCACTAGAGCATCCTGAGCAGCCATCTAGCTGGTGGAAAAAATTGCTTCGTCCGCAAGTGAGTTTATTCGGTGTAGTGCTTATTCTGGTGATTGGCGCGAGTTCGTATTCACTCTATCTGCATCAGCCACTCAAAGCCGAAATCGCCCGTGAACGCAATACCTTGGTGCGTGAATTACCGAGTGGCGAGCTGGAAAATGTCTATCGTATCCGCCTGCAAAGCACCGCTGAGCAAGCGCGTAGCTTTACGCTGAGCGTGAATGGTTTGCCGGGGCTGGCCATCGAGATCGATCAAAATGAGCCATTAAGCTTAGCCAGTACCGCCAGCCGCGAGTTTGTTGTACGCGTAAAAACCACGCCGAAAAATGCAAAACCCGGTGCGAATCAGATTCGCTTTGAAATTACAGCGCAGGATGATCCAAGCGTAAAAATCTCAGAAGTCGCTACCTTTTTTGCTCCATAAATCATTCTGTGTAAGCGTTGATGGAGACTATTTTTGTTGCTTTTGATGAAACGTACGTACCAAGCCTCTTGCTCGGCGTACCGAGCACGCTTAACTTAGCCAATCGACGCATATTTTGTTCGCTCACAACGTAATATATCTGGTCTGGTCTGGTCTGGTCTGGTCTGGTCTGGTCTGGTCTGGTCTGGTCTGGTCTGGTCTGGTAGCAATTTTACGTGTACACGCAGCATCTTCATAAATGCTGTGAGCGATTTTACACAACAATCGTGTTGGGACCGCGCTTTTCTTTCATCGAGCAAGTGGCGCAGTCGGTTGTGCGCGAACGATAAATAATGCTACCCGCACTCGTCACACGTGAACGTGGCATTTTGTAATCGCGCCACTGAATGCGCAATTGATTACCTGCAGGGCAACGATATTCACCTGCTGCCTCGTCCCATTCAAAATCATCGCGTGACAATGCACCATCTTTGCGAGTCGTTTTATCCATCACAGGAATGTGTAGTTCGTAGTTCAATTTGTCTTTCCTTGACTAGCTAGACTAACATCGGCGCAGAACCATACGCGGTATCGGCAATAAGCACGATACAGCAGGAATTTTCCCTTCCTTAGCGAGCCGATCCTGGCACGGACAAAACACTTCTACATAAAAATAAGGAGCTATCGACCATAAGCACCAAGTAAGACCACCATCAAATGGCGCACTCGATGCCAAAAAAAAAAAAGCCCTGAATAATCAGGGCTTTCACATTTGGTCTTGGCGGAGAGAGGGTCTGCCATTATAGTGTAGCGCTATGTATCATAATGAATTTTATATTCCATATAAAACATATAGTTGGGTTTGGTTATCTGCTATTATTGTCTCACTAAGATTCACTACAAGCCACGTCTAGTGGTGGGAAAAATGGTGGGAAAAAATGGCGATCATTACCGATACAAAGGCACGAAGTATTAAGCCCACTGATAAAACGCTAGCTCATGGTGGCGTATCGGGTTTAAGTTTGGTGGCCAGTAAGAATAAAGGCATAGGATATTGGGAGTTACGTTTTACGAGTCCAACAACTGGAAAACGCCGTGTGATAGGGTTTGGCACTTATCCTGATGTTTCCATTTTGGAGGCGAGTAAGTTAGCGCAATCAGCTCGTGAGCTTCTTACTCAAGGTATTGATCCACTCGATCACAGAAAAGAGGCGGAAAAGATCAAAAGCGCCATGCCTTCATTCGAGCAGGCTGCGCGTGCTCTTCATGCTGATTTATCACCTAGCTGGCGTAATGCAAAGCATGCAAATGATTGGATTAACAGCCTAATCATGTATGTGTTTACGGACTTGGGTTCGACTCCTGTTGGCGAGTTAACACCTAAGCATATTGCTGATGTATTGCGGCCGATCTGGATTGAAAAGGCCGAAACGGCAAGTCGCGTAAAACAACGCATGAGTGCAGTGATGAGTTGGGCTTGGGCGCATGGGTATTGCACCGCGAATCCTGTCGACGTTGTGAATCACTTATTACCCAAGCAAGAAGGTAAAGCTAGCCGAACGGAGCATTTTCCCGCGATGCCTTGGCGTCTTATTCCTGAATTTGTCACTAGTAAAATAATGGCAGCTCAACGCTATGACTCAACTCGGCCTTTACTTGAGTTTTTAATATTGGTCGCCTGTCGTTCGGGCGAGGCACGGGGAATGACGTGGGATGAGATTGATTTGGTCGCTGGCGTTTGGACCATTCCTGCTGCACGAATGAAAATGAAGCAGATTCACCGTGTGCCTTTATCAGATCGTGCTTTAGCGATCATTGAGAGGCAGAAAGGCAGACATGCATTTTTGGTATTTCCTGCTCCGCGTGGTGGAGAGCTATCTGATATGGCACTAACATCATTTTTGCGCCGTCATGAAGCAGTGAGTGGCACGGCCAATCGAGTTGCAACGGCACACGGATTTAGATCATCATTCCGAGACTGGGCAAGCGAAAACGAATACCCGCGTGATTTTGCAGAGCGCGCATTAGCACACAGTGTTGCGAATAAAACCGAGGCCGCATATCACCGCACTGATTTATTAGAGCAGCGCCGTCCGATGATGCAGGCTTGGTCAGATCATGTGACTGGCAAACAAATCAGTCAAACCAATAATGGCAACAATGTACATGTTCTGAAACGAGCATAAAAAAAATCGACGCCAAAGCTACTCTTTATTTTTGCCAAGAAAAATATCTAAGCAAACTCAGAGTAAAGACTCTTTTTTGACAGGTCTATTGATTTTTTGGCTTTTCAACAGAATTGGGTATGTGCTCAAAAAGCTCCGCAACACCACAGCCAAAGTAAGTGCAAAGCGCGTCAACAACATTCAACTCAATTCGCTCTGCTGACTCGTGATAGAGCCGCGTGAGTGTTCCTCGATTTAAACCAGTGTCGCGCGCAAGATCACTTATTTTTAAGCGGCGTTCACCCATGATTTTTGATAAGTGGCACTTAACCATTTGCTGCTCCATAGAGTCATAATATCCTCCTGTAGATAACAATACTGCAAAAAATGAGTATAAAACAGTCGGATTGATCTTTTGAGGGTCAATTAAAATTCAAATTAAATCAAATTGGCCTTCTGTGAAGCTTGATTTTAAGGCAGGTGTTATGAATAAATCAATTTAGATCTGCGGCAAGCAGCGGATGTGGCCTCGAATTTGGCTATAAACAATTCAAAAACACGGGGCACTCAACTGATAATACTTACTAGAGGGTGTTGTGATGAGTTGAGCGCAACATTTGGAGGTAAAAGCATTTTCGGTTAATTGAACGCCTGAAATGACTACAATTGCAGACCTTGAAACTATTTCGCGAAGCGTCAGCAGCTCGGCCAAAGCCGACATCCCAATATATCTATTCACTCATGGGTTTAACCCACTATTTAATCGGAACGAGCTGAAACTGCAGGCGTTACATAGCTTATGGTCTCTATTCTTTTGAGGAATACTAATATCGAACGAGATGTTCAAGTTGTATTTGTGTTGCCATGCGGACTCACGAATACGGTAGATCCCACGTACGAGAAAAAATAACAACTTCGTCTCTGGGTTCTGACGATTGAAATAACTCCAGCTCATAACCATCACTACTAATCAATCCAACAGCTTGGGCTGGCGCTTGCTCAAACCACGCAAGCAAAGCATTGCTAATGTTGTGCCAGGCGTGGTGAAGAACAGATAAATCATTAACAATGGGCTCTGCGCGGGTTAAACGCATATCTAGGCCAGGCAAAAACTGCAGACATACTACTGGCCTATGCCCAAGTGAAGCTGACGCAAAAGTCATCAAACCAAACATAGCCAACAAAGTAATCGGGTTATCTTGGGTAAAGATTATCTTCATTCCTTCTTGTAACTGAATGGATTGAACTGAAGCGCTGCTTGGCATAGGTAAGTTTTAGATGTTGTCAATAAAAGGTGCGCGGCGATAAGCACTGGCTTTCGTCGCGGTTCAATCCATTATGGGCGCTGAACAGGTGGCATTGGCGGATCTTGATAAGTCGTATCAATTTTTAGCCCTGCCGCTTGTGCTTTGGCTTCCGCTTTCTTTCGATCAGCTTGGAACTCTTTAGCCAATTCAGGCCAAAGCTCCCGTGCACGCGGCCAATCTTTTTGTTCGAAATTACTGCGAAAATTAGACTCCGCATTGCTGAATGTTAGGCTGAGCAAGTAAGCGCCAGGCTTTGCCAAATCTAAATGATCTGCATCACGAAAGAAATACACTGACAGGTAAACCCCATCTGCATAAAATCGCCAGCGAGTCATTTCTTTTAATCCCATCCACTCAGCCAAAGTTGGCTGGTAATCTACGGAAAGGTTGCCCGCAAACGAGCTATCTTTTAATGTTTCGTTAAACGCGTCCTTTGCTATTAACCTAGCATCCGCACTATAAATGACGCGCTGCCAACCTGCGGTTTGAATTACCTTAAGCAAATTCAAAAAGTATTTTCTTGCATCGTCATGCATGACGTTGTTGGCAGGGGGAATGCTCGCTGAAATATCGAAATCAGAAAGTCCTTCTCTAGGAAAGTCTAAATCTTCTGTTCCCGAAATAGATAAGACGCTCGACACATCAAAACTATGCGAACCATGCTTAACTTGTAGCATGACTTTGCGTTTTGGCTGTTCATCATCTGGATCAATTTTATAAAAATTCAACCCCGCTGGTTGTTTTTGAATTTGAGTAAAAGGATAGCGATTAGTAAATGCGGCAGCTGATTCACCGATTTGAATTGAAATTTGATCTAGAATTGGCACTTTTTTATCCAAAAATGGTTTTTTTAAGAAGGCATAAACCAATGCGCTTAGTAATGAAAGAGCTACAAAGCTCCAAATGTATCGGCGCATTACTTGGTTTCCTGAGCATCACACCACGCTGCCATTGTGCTGATCTCACCCTCCATAAACTCTGTTCTTTTTTTCATCAGGTCGTGAAATGAAACCGCGGCTCCTTTAATCCACTTCATCCTGCTCTCATAATTTTCTAAAACCGTATCTTCAGGGGCTACTGATTTGAGAGCATTATCCCCAATCTTGCAGGCATGGGTAAATACCAACTCTAGCGCAGGAGATATCCAGCGAAGCAATCCACGCTGGGCATTGATCCAACCTGCAAATTTAGCATCTTTATAGATTAAAGGTTGCAGCACGACCTTTTGCTCATGTTGAGCGATTTGCATCAAATGTTCGAACTGTTTTTCTTGACGTTTATCTTTTTGCTTTTCAGTTTCTATTTTCTTAACTAAATCGAATCCGGCTTTAATAAATCCTGAGCTTTTTAAATTCTGCAACGGCGGTAATGCTTCGGCACTCCACGGAAGTCTTTTTAAAATAGCCAGTACCGCATCATGACAACCATTTTCTCCACGCGTCGGTAAACACATATCGAAACTACCAGGGCTATAGCTGTAATACCAATGCGTTGCGGCAATGTCTTGAAATAACCAGAAATTACCTTTGCCTAGCCCATCTCGCACATAGCCAGGATCAAAGTATTTATTTTCCGAGACAAATTTACCGTAGTCGACACGAAAATCATCCAGCGTACATGCCACTGTTTTACTGGCAAATGCTCCTAGTGCCATCCAGTAGTAACGACCTTTTTTCTTGGGGTCGCCGTGCTCTTCCAGTTCTAAATAAAAGCGAGCATAGGTTGCTGCAATAGTTCGGGCACGCTGCCCATAATCAACCGTGGAGCTCCTTGTTGGCAAATACAATTTACCGTGCATAGATGTCGCTAGCCGGGTATAAGCAAATTGCTGAGCAAGCGACCACATCGTGTCACAACCTGCATCTACACAGCACACCGAACCATACTTAGTATTAGTTGGGCTAGTTTTTGTTAGATTCTCACTCATTGCTTAGCCTCTGGTTCATGATCTTCAAATTCATTCCAACGCAATTCAAACTTCAGAGGCTGTTCTGCTGGGGAATGAACACGACGAGCTTTTCCATCGAGCCCAGTTGCGCCCTTAATGACACCAGCCGCTCCACTAAGCAGATAAGGGAGCTGCTTAAGTATTTTTCCATCAGGGCTTTTAACGCCGAACTGTTCGTCATACGGATCCGAACTAGGATAGCCTTGTAGATCCACACCCAAACTCGCAGGCCCACTCAGCTCATGCTTTGCGCCTTTAATGCTAATTTCACTTGGGCAATGAATTTCGATATTGCCACCCTTCATGCGAATGTAGCCACCGCCACTGCCCATCAATATTTCATCGCCCGCATTAATTTCTACTTTGCCTTTGATTGCCGTGATTTTGACGTTTTTATCTGCGGTGATCTCAACATCATCACTCTGCGCCTGCATCTGAATCTTGCCTTTGGCCGCAATCAACTTGAGCGCGATGCTGTCTTTCACGCCGCTCACAAACAGGCTGATGTGTTGCCCAACATTGTGAATCCAGCGCCTGCCCGTCGTTTGGTTGTGGTCGCGCTGCGCGATTTGATCAATATTCGTGCCTGCGGCGTGGGTAAGGCTATTTGGCGTGGTCAGCGCTAGGCCGTCTTGGCCGTGGATCAGCAATAGTTGTTGCTGGCCTGCTTGATCTTCGGACGTGGTTTTTCCATCGGTATCGGTATTGCTACCCGCGCTCCAGCTTTTCGCGGCGTGAACGTGGTGATGCAAATGGCCGGTTTTGCTCTTGTCTCCTTTTGAATTATCCGGCTTGATCGTTTGATCTTTATCGCCCGTTTCGATGCTGTCGGCGAGCTGTTTGGTGGCGACTTCGCCGAGGCTGTTTGCCAATTCAAATGCGGCTTCGAGTTGGCTGTTGACGGGGTTGCAGTCGAGTTGCTGGCCGCTCGCGCCACTTTTCGCTTCGGTCGTCAGTAGCAAGCCTTTGCCAGCGCGGATTGCGCCTTGTTGGTCGGTGCGTAGCTCGAAACCTTCACCACGTGGATCGCCTTTGCCATTAGAACGAGGGTGAATTAAGTAGCCGAGGTTGAGCTGGGTTTTGGCGTGTTCGCTGCTGAGTTTGGTGCGAACTTGGCCAGTGCTGTCGTCGAACAACAGTTCGCCATATTGGCCGCCGGCATGTTCTTTGGTTTTGATGCCCGACAGTGCTTTGTTCGCTGGCAGCGCGCC
>NZ_JHVM01000022.1 GCF_000620145.1 Deefgea rivuli DSM 18356 | reverse complement strand
CCACTGACCCAAAGCTCGAATGGCGGCAATGCAACCGCGATTGGCTACACCTATGATCCGGCAGCTGCTGATCTGGACTTCTTACGTGCGGGTCAAACTCTGACCATCACCTATCAAGTGAAAGTGAACGATGGTTTAGCGGACAGCGCCACGCAGGATGTAACCTTTACCATCACTGGCACCAATGACACACCCACCATTACCTTTAACCAAGGCAGTGGTAGCGCGATTGTTTCAGAAGAAGCTCTCAGCAATGCACAAATTGATAATGTCCTTCTGAATCACCCTACAAACCCTGACCCTGCCGATGCCGCAGGCAATCCAAAAACCGCACAGGGCAGCTTTACTGTTGGCGATCCAGATACTGGCGATACGCTCAGCGTTGCACTGTTAGATCCGGGTGTATTGGCTCCGGCCTTTACATCAGGCGGTGTCCCTGTGCAATGGGCAGTCAGCGCTGATAAATATACATTGACCGGTTTTGTTGGTAGCAACACACCTGCCAATACAGTCATCACCATCAATATTGCGCTTGATGCATCAACGCCACTCATTGCCAATGACTGGAAATACACCGTCGAATTATTCAAACCAATTGACCATGCTCTCAATAGCTATGAAGACGTGCGCAGCTTTAATGTTGGCATCAAAGTCACTGATAATAATACGGCCTCTAGCACCGCCAATTTGGCCATCAGCATTGAAGACGATATGCCTGTCGCCAAAGACATCAGCTTAAGCAGTGCTAGTCAAGCCATGCAAACCAATCTGCAGCTCACCATCGATGTTTCGGGCAGTATGTCTGGTGATAGATTGACCTTAACCATCGCCGCGCTCAATACGCTAATCGATAAATACGATGCGCTGGGCGATGTAAGAGTGATGCTAGTACCGTTCTCAACTGATTCCTACGTCATGGGAACCAATACTTGGCTTAATGTTGCTGCCGCTAAAGATCTGATTAGCAGCCTCAGCGCCAATGGTTCAACAGACTATGATAAAGCCTTGGCGCAAGTTACCGCACATTACAACGATGCGGGCAAACTCAGCGGTAGCGGCGTGCAAAACATCAGCTACTTCCTATCTGATGGCGCGCCCAACAATGGTGGAGGTATTACAGCAGGAACCGAAACCAACAATTGGCAAAACTTTGTTGATGTTAATAACATCAACTCCTTCGCCTTTGGTATTGGTGCAGGCAGCAGTTTGACCGCCCTGCAACCGATTGATTACAACGGTGCAGTGACACCCAATAGCGATACACGCGGCGCAAAACAAATCACTGATGCCAGCACGCTAAGCGCAGAGCTCGCAGCGACCGTCAAACCCGTACTCAACATTAACTTACTGGATGGCGGCGGATTTGGTGCCGATGGCGGGCATATTGCCAGCATCACGGTGGACGGTGTGGTCTACAGCTTTGGTGGCGCAACAGTAAGCAATGCCACCTATAGCTACAATAGCGTTAGCCATCTGCTGACAGTGAATACCAAAGTCGGTGACTCAGGCGCCTTTAATGGCGGCGTGCTCAGCATCGACCTCGACACTGGGCTTGGCACTTACACTGGCCCTGTTGTGACCAGCGGATCAATGACTGAAAGCCTGCCCTTCACACTGGTCGATAACGATGGCGATACGGTCAGTAAAACACTCAGCCTCACCATCACCCAACCCGTCGATACGGCGAACCAAAAAATCGATGGTGACAGTAGCGTAAATACGCTGAATGGCGGCGCTGGGCACGACAGGCTAGATGGCAAAGGCGACAACGACACACTAAATGGCGGCGCTGGCGACGATGTTCTGTACGGCGGTGACGGTGTTGATACGCTCAACGGTGGCCTTGGCAATGACATCTTCCACGGCGGCAAAGGCAATGACATCCTGAACGGTGATGGCGGAATGGATGTGTTTGCATTCTCCAAAGCCGCAGACAATGGCCTTGATACGATCAATAACTTCACCGTTTCTGCGAAAGTCGGCGGCGTTGTCACAGGCGATGTACTCGACATCACCGATCTACTCAGCGGTGCAAACGTATCTGAAGCGACGTTCTACAGTGGTACTAACGAGGGCACTTTCCTCAAATTAGTCCACAGTGGCAGCGACACTCAAGTCTGGTTTGATGCGGATGGCACAGGTAGCGGCGCAGCGGTCCAAGTCGCCACACTCACTGGCGTAGGCACTGATCCAACGACTTTGCTCAACACGCTACTGGCCAATGGTGAAATTCAAACGCACCATTAAGCCGAGCCCAAGAAAAATACCCAGCAGATGCTGGGTATTTTTATGTCTAAAAATAAACAAGGTATTGCCACCCAGCTCTTTTTAAATAAAGCCTAGTATAAAATACCCATGCAATCAGCGCTCCCGCATCGCTTCATCTCGCGCTTTCACAATCGGCTTCATTAGATATTGCATCACGGTTTTTTTGCCAGTGCGTATATGTACCGTAGACAGCATGCCGGGAATAATCGCGAGCGGACGTTGATCGTCACCCAGATGATTAGTTTGCGTGCGAACTCGAACTAAATAGAAGCTTTCTTTTTTCGCTTCATCGGTCACCGAGTCGGCGGTGATCGTTTCCACGTCGGCGACTAAGCCGCCATAAATCGAAAAATCATAGGCGGAAAATTTCACCATCGCCTGCTGCCCTGGCCGCAAAAAACCAATATCGGAAGGACGAACTTTTGCCTCGATCAGTAGATTGTCTTCGAGTGGCACAATCTCCATCACGTCCATTCCAGGCTGCAATACACCACCTACGGTATTGACTTTAATCAGTTTCACCACGCCATCGAGTGGCGCGCGTATCGTCGTTCGATCAAAGCGATCACTGAGTGCGACCGTCGTTGCGGCGGTTGCATCCAGCTCAGCTTTCACTAGAGATAATTCGTTGCCCGCATCCGCGCGTGCTTTGGCATAAACGCCCGCAACTTTGCCATTGGTTTCTGCTAGGCTACTTTGCAGCCGTGGAATTGATAGTCGAGCTTCGTTGATCTCCCCTTTCAAATCGCTAATTTGTCGCTGCAAATGCATAAAATCGATTTGCGAAATGACGTTTTTTTCGGCTAAAGGTTTACTCATCACGTATTCTTCATTCGCGAGCTTTAAGCCTGCTTCTAGTTTGGCAACTTTCGCCCGCATACCTTCAATTTCATGGCCACGCTGCGCGGCTTCACTTTGCAAAATCGCCACCGAAGATTCAAGCTCGCGTTTGCGCGAGGCAAACAGTAGCCGCTCAGCTTCAACCACCTGCGGATTGCTTTTTACTAATTCGGCGGGAGGCTCAAATGCCGTGCCATTAGCTTCGGCGCTCAAACGCACCATTTTAGCAGTCAACGCATCGTGTTTAACCGTGCTTTCACCCAATGAAGATGAGAATCGCTTCTCATCTAGCTTCATCAATACCTGTCCTTTTTTCACGATTTGCCCGACTTTAACGGGAATTTGAGCAACGATACCGCCCTCTAAATTTTGTATGACTTGAATTTGACTGGATGGAATCACTTTACCTTCGGCCACCGTAACTTGATCAATTTCGGCAAAAACGGCCCAGATAATCAATACCAGCATTAAAGTTAAGCTGGCATAGAGCACGGCATTGGCAAGTAAAGTCGACTCACCATAAATTGCTGCGGCACCATCACTCAGAAAGTGTAAATCGGCACGTTTTATTTTTTTATTTGCTAGCATGGAGCTTTCCTCCGGCCAGCATCGTCAGTACATCGGCTTTGGGGCCATCAGCAATCAAGCGCCCACCATCCAAAACCATTAATCGATCGACCAAAGTCAGCATCGACATGCGATGCGTAATCAAGAGCAAAGTGTGATTGTGATTGAGGCGGCTGGCAAAACGTTGTTTAAATTGTTCTTCACTGCGGTTATCTAAAGCACTCGAAACTTCGTCAAACACATAAATCGGTGGATTAAGTAATAAAGCCCGCGCAATCGCAATGGTTTGTTTTTGGCCGCCCGACAAACCCGCGCCGCGCTCGCCAACAGGCATATCAAAGCCTTTCGGATGGCGATTTACAAACTCGCTGACCCCTGATATTTCCGCAGCCTCGAGCATCACCGCATCATCCACATAGGGCGCAGAGAGCACGATATTGTCTTTGACTGAACCAAAAAATAAGAACACATCTTCCGGCACATAGCCAATATTGTGCCGCAGCTG
Source organism: Deefgea rivuli DSM 18356 (assembly GCF_000620145.1). Taxonomy (GTDB): domain Bacteria; phylum Pseudomonadota; class Gammaproteobacteria; order Burkholderiales; family Chitinibacteraceae; genus Deefgea; species Deefgea rivuli. The sequence goes on along the minus strand of NZ_JHVM01000022.1, from coordinate 14,114 downwards.
CGCCGGATCAATTTGACGTAAATCCACGCCATCTACCCACACGGCACCGATGCTGGGCACTTGAAAACCGAGGATCATTTTTTCTATCGTGCTTTTCCCCGAACCAATCCGGCCAATAATGCCGACCCGCTCACCGGGCGAGATATGAAATGAAATATTATCCAGCGCCAAAACATCTTCGCCCGGATAAGAAAAACTGACATTTCTAAATTCAATCTCACCGCGAAAATCATTTCGATGCACAAAATCCTGCCCAGCTGGGCGCTCAATCGGCAATTCCATCACCTGCTCCATGCCTTTCAGTCCTGCACGTGCTTGGTGATAGCGACTAATCAAACTCGCCACTTGTGAGAAAGGCGTTAAAGTTCGTCCCAACAGCAGATTGCACGCAATCAATCCGCCGACCGATAACTCATGCAAGCCGATCAAATACACGCCGCCCACCACCATCGCCACCGTAGCAAACTGCTGCAAAAATCCAGCTTGAATCACAATCAGCGAAGAGAGACCACGTGAGCGCACGGCTAAAGCGCCAAATTCGCCGATGATTTTTTCCCAGCGCCGCTGCGCGCTGCTTTCAGCGGTACTGGCTTTTAATGTGTCGATGCCACCCAAAGTTTCAATTAAGCTGGCTTGCTTTTGCGCTGAAACCCGAAAACTTTGCTGAATAATTTCACCCAGAGGCCGCTGCAAAATCAAACTAAAGATCACAATCAATGGAATACAAATCAAGGGTACCAATACTAGCCAGCCGCCCACCCAATAAATCACTAATAAAAACAGCACCACGAAGGGAATATCCACGATGACGGTGATCGTGGCAGAGGTAATGAAATCGCGAAAACCTTCAAATTCTTGAAAATGACTCACCATCGCACCGACCGATGCTGGGCGAGAAGCGACTTTTAAGCCCAATACATGCTCAAAAATTTGTGCGGATAACATCACGTCGATGCGTTTCCCCGCCAAATCGATGTAATACGCGCGCAGCGCTTTAATCAGAAAATCAAAAATCAGCAGCAGCGTGACGCCAATCGCCAACACCCACAAAGTGTCATAAATCTGATTGGGCACCACGCGGTCATACACATTCATCGTGAACAGCGGCAAAGCCAACGCGAATAAATTAATCAAGCACGCTGCGAGTAATACATGCCCATACATCGGATAACAGAGCTGCAAACTACTCCAGAACCAATGCTGCGCTTTCGGCACATGTGCTTTATGCGTGCGAGCATCAAACTGAAAGCTTGGTTTCACAAAAATCACAAAACCACAGAACAAAGATTCAAGCCGTTCAGATTCAATCTCTTGCACGCCGCCCGAGGATTCGGCTTCTAAAATACGCCAACGCGAACCATGACGCTCAATCGCGACACAGGCCCCGCCATCTTTTAGCAAAATGACGATAGGCAAAGCTAGCTCAGGAATATCGTCCAACTGGCGGCGTTGCAAGCGGGCATTGAGCCCCGCTCTTGCTGCTGCGCGTGAAAACAACACGGCACTGAGCCGATTGCCGATGAGGGGCAAGCCACTGGTCAGCGTCTGCGCAGAAAAAGGTCGGTGGTAATAACGGGTGAGTTGAATCAGGCAGGTGGTGAGTGGATCATTCGGTACAAAAGCCTCATGGGGCATCGCCGATTCATGAGGGACAGACTCTGAGGAATTGGTATTCACATCATGATCCCGTAAAAAGACGATTCAGAAAAAGAGGGGCAATGCCCCTCTGTATTCGCTTACTCCGGTAATATCGTGCCAGCTAAAGGTTCGACCCCTAGAGTTTTAAGTAATTGATTGCCATCGGCCAGCAATCTAAACCGAGCGCGTAATTCATCCATTTTGCCATTAGCTAAATCACGACTCGCAGTAAAGTATTCATTTTCACCATCCAATAAATCGAGCAGTGAGCGTTGACCCAAAGAAAATTGCTTACTGTATTCATCACGCGCTAATTTGCTCGATTCTGCATATTTAGTTAACTCTGGAATTCGCTCGCTGGCAATCGTCATTGAGTTCCACGATAAGCTAGCATTCTGTCTGACTTGTCGTTCTACGCGCCGTGCAAGCTCTTGCGCGGCATACGATAGCTCGGTCGTTTCAGCCACACGCTGTTTATCCGCGCCACTTTTGAATGAGTAATGCACTCGTAACATCCCATACGCACGAGTGGTGCTTTCTACTGTCGTGCCATCCAAGGCGTTATAGTATGAAGCGCCTGCCTCTAAATTAACGCGTGGAAACATTTGTGATTTGGCAATACCCAATTGCGCCTGTGCACCTTCAACATCAGCCTTGGCCGCTTGCAATATACGGTTATTAGCAACAGCCCAATCACCGACTTCATTTGCGCTCGTTGGCAGCGCCATCGGCGCTTCGGGGAGCAATAAATCGCGAGGCTCAGCCCCTACATAGCGCATGTAGGCAATTTGGGCTTCATTAAGCGCTGATTGCGCGGCAGCTAAATTGGCTTTAGCCAATGCAACCCGCGCATTGATTTGCTCATCGTCCGATTTTCGACCAAAACCACCGGAGGTTCTTAATTTCACCTGCTCTGCCGTGCTTTCATGCGCAGCCAGATTAGCTTGCGTCAGCTTCATCACGTCTTGCGCAAGTAACACATTCAAATACGCCTCGGTGGTACGCAATGCGGTATCTTCCGAAGTGCTAGCGAGTCGATGGGCTGCGCCCAATTGCCGTGCGCGTTGCCGTGCCACTTCACTGGCGACCCCTTGGCCATCAAATAACATCTGCACCAATTGAGCTTCGGCATCTTGCCGGTTGTAGCTTTTACCCGAGCCAAACGCGTTGCGCGTAGCGAGGTCTTTTAAATATTCACGACCTGCACCAGCAGACATATCGATTTGTGGGAAATAGCCCGCTTTGGCTTGCTCAACTGCATAATTGCTGGCTTTGCGATTGGCTGATTCAATCAGAATATCAGGGCTATTTTGCAATAATCCTTCAACGACGGTCGGCAGTGGCTCTGCATAGAGCATGGATGAAAAAGCCGCCAACATCGCAGCAAACAAATAATGTTTATTCATTCTATGAAACTCCTATGTCGAACAACTCCCTGCACAACCTATTTCTTGACATCTTTCTGGCTGTCTTATTACGATACTAAAGACCATGCCGACATAAAGAACAAGCATTTCCGCGACCGACGGTCGCTGTAATTAAACTTACAGCCAAGAAAAAAGCCACTTGAAGATCCAAGTGGCTTTTTTAAATTTACAAGCTTATTTTTTATTTAACTTTGCATCTTTATAGTATTTCGAACCAACGACTGTTGCTTCGGCAACAAGACCTGCATCGGTCAGCTCATAAAGATAAACGCCTTTCCCCAAATATTTCGCACCGGATATTGCCTTGCCTTTCGTGTCGGTTTTGGCCGCTGCGGCGGCTTCAGCCGTACCTGTCCAACCTTTATTTACGAATTGCTCATAAGCTGCTTGCGTAGAGAACACAAACACTTGTCGTGTATCTTTAACCCCAACGCCAAGGCCAGCCTTGCCCTGCACCATCTTCATATACGTTTGCTTATCACCCGAAATGGCCAAACCATCGCCAGCGCCAGCACCCAATAGCAAAACTTGCACGCCACCCGTTTTAAACACGGCATAACCCGGCGCTTTTGCAATGTGCTCCTTAGCTTCTGGGTTGAGCTGATAAATTTTGCTGAGCGTTTCTTGCACATGCTTTTGAATCGCTGCACGTTGCTGCTCAGGGGTTTCTTTAACTTGATTCGTCGTCGATTGGCCTTTTGGGCCTTCTTGCGCCAGCGCAAATGGACTTGCAGCAAGAATGAAAGCAAATGCAGAAACAATCAATTTTGTACGCATAATCAATAACCCCTAAGGTTTTGTCTTCAAAGACAGAACACTAGGTATAACAGCAATGCAAAACGTAAGCGATGTAATTAATAATTAAATTATTATGGGACTTGCTTAATAATTCTGTAAAAATAATCAAGCGACGCTGCGCGGCTAGAAAACCTAAGCTTTAGCCCCTATCGCCACCATAAAGTCGCTAACAATCCAGCCAATAACAACGCAATCAATCCCAACCATAAATTGCGTTTTTTCTGCTCCCACATCAGGCCTTTATAACCCGCAAGCAACAACTCAGTGTGGTTTTGATTGAGTACTTCATTGAGTTTACGTGGCAAAGTCGGCAGCAGTGTCGCCCACTGCGGCGCTTCGTGCTTCAACGTATTGATCAGGCCGCGCCAACCGATTTGCTCATTCATCCAGCGTTGCAAAAACGGCATCGCGGTTTGCCACAGATCCAAATCAGGATCAAGCTGCCGCCCTAGCCCTTCGATATTCAGCAAAGTTTTTTGCAACAATACCAACTGCGGCTGAATTTCAACATTGAAACGGCGTGAAGTTTCAAACAAACGCAGCAACACAAAACCAAAAGAAATTTGGCTCAGCGGCTTATTAAAGAAGGGTTCGCACACGGTACGCACAGCCGCTTCCAGCTCTTCCACTCTCGTGTCTTTGGGCACCCAACCGCTTTCAATATGCGCGGTGGCGACACGATGATAATCGCGGTTAAAAAACGCCAAGAAATTGATTGCTAGATACTGCTTATCCGTATCGCTCAGCGTGCCAACAATACCAAAGTCTAGCGCGATATACCTATTGTCTGGGGCAACGAAAATATTGCCCGGATGCATATCAGCGTGGAAAAAACCATGGCGAAAGACTTGGGTAAAAAAGATCTCCACACCAAATTTCGATAGCTTTTTTAAATCCATTCCCGCGGCTTTGAGCTCGGCAATCCGGCCAATCGGAATGCCATCCATCCATTCCATGACCAACACTTCGCGCGCGCAAAAGTCGTAATAGACTTCGGGAACGATCAATTGCTCCGAGTTCAAGAAATTGCGGCGCAATTGGCTGGCGTTCGCTGCCTCGTGCATCATATCCAGCTCGTCGTGCAAGTAACGGTCAAACTCGGCCACTACCTCACGCGGCCGCAAGCGTTTGCCGTCGGCAAACAGCTTTTCCACACAAGCCGCTAGTGTTTTTAATAAAGCTAAATCGCTTTCAATGACCGGCAAAATGCCGGGGCGCAAGACTTTAACAGCGACCGCCTGCCCCGCCTTGCCATTGACCGCATGCAGCCGCGCTCTATGAACTTGCGCGACGGAGGCCGACGCAACTGGAATTGGCTCGAACTCGACAAATAACTCGGCAATCGACTTACCTAGACTTTTCTCGATCTGATTGATGGCGATTTGTGAATCAAATGGCGGCACGTTGTCTTGCAATTGCGCCAATTCGTCCGCGATATCAGTTGGCATCAAATCGCGCCGCGTCGACAACACTTGACCAAATTTAACGAAAATCGGCCCTAGCGATTCGAGTGCCAAACGCAGGCGCACCGCACGCGGCTGATCGAGTTTGCGCCAGAACAGCAAGGTATTGAGTAGCGAACGCAGACCGCGGACGCGCTCGTGGCCGAGCAAAAATTCATCCAAGCCAAAGTGCACCACGACATAGGCAATTTTAATAAAACGGGATAAAGACATCAAAGTTTCCGAAAAAAACCGAGGCACGCGCCGGGTAAACGGCATGGTCGTTTTATATAAAGTGCATTTTAAAAGTAGCGAGCGCCCGTCAGCGCGGAGAGGCCGGAGCGCAGGAACATTTGTACATGAGGATGCCGAGCACCGCCCGAGCCGTGATCACGGAATGCGCAGCACTTTTAAACTCGCTCTAAGCGCTGCAGGCGTTTTTCTAAACGGGCTATATCATCGCGCAGCGCATCGACGTCATCGCAAAATGCAGCGACGTGCTGCTTTTGCGGCAAGATTTTACGTTCATCCCGCATATATTCCACCACCGTCAACGCCATACGTTCGCCCATTTCTTTGGGCGCACTCACCAAGCTAGTTGCCACTCGGCTCACACGATGCGCCAGAATATCGCCCAACAGCAAAGACAAATCTTCCGCCGCATCCCATTGCAAACCCGCCAATACATTGCCTGCTTTGCCTGCTAATTCAGCATCACCACTGATTCGCACCTGCCGCGATGCCGCTTGCCGATCCGCAAAGCGCGTGACAAAAAATCGCGCCGGCATTTGCAAAATCGCTTCTGCTTCGGCGTGCGATTCAGCCAGCAAACCGCTCTCAGTCACCACCAAGGTCGCACTTGCGACCGGCAGCTCCAAACGCAAAGTTCGCCCGCACAGCGCTGCTAATTCCTGCTGCAGCGCCGGTGCTTGTACCAATAAATGATTCAAAATTCCAGCCAGCCACATCGGAAAACCTCATCACAAGCAAGCATTTAAATAGATGTATCTGAATGCAGCGCTTATTAAACAAGCACTACATTCTTATACCTAAGTATTAGAACTTCGTCCCTTTATGCAAAGCCACCACGCCGCCGGTCAAGTTATGAAAATCAGCACGGCCAAATCCGGCGTCTAGCATCATTTGCTTTAGCGTCTCTTGATCTGGATGCATACGAATCGACTCGGCCAGATATTGATAAGAATCGGCGTCATTGGCGACCAATTTGCCCATAAATGGCAGCAATTTGAACGAATAAATATCATAAGCAGGTTTGAGCGGTGCCCAAACTTTTGAGAATTCCAGCACCAATAAACGGCCACCCGGCTTTAATACACGGTGCATTTCTTTGAGCGCTGCGTCTTTATGCGTCATATTGCGCAGACCAAACGCGACCGAGACAATATTGAAATAATTGTCTGGAAACGGTAGTTTTTCAGCATCGCATTGCGCGACGGGCAAAGCAAAACCTTGATCCATCAAGCGATCACGACCAACACCGAGCATCGAGCTATTAATATCCGTCAGCCAAACTTGGCCGGTTTTGCCGACTTTTTTGGCAAATGCTTTGGATAAATCACCCGTGCCGCCCGCGATATCCAGAATTTTGTCACCAGCTTTTGCGCCGCTGGTTTCAATCGTAAAAAACTTCCAAACGCGGTGCAAACCGCCCGACATTAAGTCATTCATCACGTCATATTTTTGCGCGACCGAATGAAAGACTTCGGCAACTTTTTGCGCTTTTTCTGATTCGTTAACGGTTTTAAAACCGAAATGCGTTGCTGGATCTTGTTCGCTCATACAAATCACCTTTTCTTGATTTGAGACTAAATCATAATTAAATACATGGGGTATTTAACTGCAAGGCTCATTCATGAATGGCTACAGAAAAATACCCTTAAAATTATTTCGCTTCGCGTGATGCGCCAGCGGCAGCAATTTGTGCTAAATATTTGGCCCACAATACATCGTAATCACGACCTAATTCGTAGAGGTATTCCCATGAAAACAAGCCAGAATCATGGCCGTCATCAAATACGAGCTTCACCGCATAGTTACCAACTGGCTCAATCGCTTTAATATTCACGCCTGCTTTGCCCACTTGCAGTGTTTCATTGCCCGCACCATGCCCGCGTACTTCGGCAGATGGGCTGGATACGCGCAGGTATTCGCAAGGCAGCTTAAACTGCGCACCATCGGCGTAGGCAATTTCTAGAATTTTGGACATTTGATGCAGCTTGATTTCTGTCGGCTGCGGGGTGGTGGGCAGTAAACCAGCCATGAAAGAGACTCACAAGGGGAATTGCCAACATAATACCCTGCTTTGCACCTGCTTCGCAGCCTCGCCTCGGGAAATGGAGTAGCACAGCCAGAGATTCAAGTCACATTTGTTTACAGCATTTGAAAATATATATCGCAACGCTGTAGACTTGTAATACTAAGTTCACATTAAAGCCTTATTCTCGCAACAAATTTAATTGAACTTTTTCCGCGAGGAACACTCCATGGCCGCAACAATACTATTGGTTGAAGACGAACCAGCGATTCAAGAGCTGATTGCATTTAACCTTTCCCAAGCGGGTCACCACGTGATTCGTGCCGACTCCGCCGAAGCGGCCAGCAGTGTGGTTCGCAATGCTTTACCCGATCTGATTTTATTGGATTGGATGCTTCCGGGCATGACGGGCATTGATTTTGCCAAGAAGCTACGTGCCGACGAGCGCACTCGTGCGATCCCGCTGATCATGCTCACCGCTCGCTCGGATGAACAAGACAAAATAATTGGCCTTGAAACCGGCGCTGATGATTACATCACCAAACCGTTTAGTCCGCGCGAATTGCAAGCGCGGATTAAAGCCGTACTGCGTCGCCGTGCACCACAAGTGACTGATGATCCGGTCGAAATCAAAGGCCTGCGCTTAGATCCAATTACGCATCGCGTATTTGGTAATACCCAGCCGCTCGATTTAGGCCCGACTGAGTTTCGCTTGCTGCACTTTTTTATGACGCATCCAGAACGCGTACATTCACGTGCACACCTCCTCGATCAAGTGTGGGGCGATCATGTGTTTGTTGAAGAACGTACCGTCGACGTGCATATCCGCCGCCTACGCTCGTCACTCGAAGGCACCGGCCACGATAATTTGATTCAAACGATTCGTGGCTCTGGCTATCGTTTATCAGTGAATTAATCCGCTGTAACCCTGCTGGCGCCAAGGCACAGTAGGGAATTTTTTAGCCTCACCAAAGGCCGTTTCATGTTCTGGCTGCGCTCATTTCTGTTTTATTCCATCGTTGCTCTGATCGCGCTCTTTATCGGCGCAATGAGCAATGCCACCATTGGGTTTATTTTTGCCCTTGCCATGCTCGCGATGGCAACAACTTATCATTTAATTAATTTAAATCGCCTCAATACGTGGCTCAAACATCCGAATATGGATACCGTACCCGGCAGCTTTATGCTGTGGCAAGACGTGTTTGACCAACTGTATGAACAAGTTCGTACGCAGAAAAAGTCCAAAGATAGACTTGCCAATACGCTAGATCGTTTCCTATCTGCCGCCGAAGCGCTGCCTGATGGCGTCGTGATTCTAGATGAATTTGATCGCATCGAATGGTGCAATCCGGCCAGCCAAATTCATTTGGGCTTAAACCGTAAAACCGATTCGGGTCAGCAAATCACCAATCTATTGCGCCACCCTGCACTGCGCGAATATTTAAAAGAACAAGATTTCAGCCATCCGGTCACACTGCGAACGATGCGCCCGCAAGAACAAGTGCTGTCAGTACAAATGGTACCGTTTGATTCAACGCGCAAGCTCCTGCTCAGTCGCGATATTACGCAGCTCGACCGCGTACAAACCGTGCATAGAGATTTTGTCGCCAATGTGTCGCACGAATTACGCACTCCGCTCACCGTAGTCGGCGGGTTTATTGAAACGATGATTGATATGCCCGGCATCGATCAAAAAACGCGCGAACAACATATGCAACTCATGTACGAGCAAACGCAGCGTATGCAGCGTTTGGTCGATGATTTGCTCACGCTATCGCGGCTGGAAAATGGCCAGCAGCTTAAAGAAGAAGAAGTCGATATTCCGCAGCTTTTACAATTGCTACGCATCGAAGCGGAAGGCCTATCGCAAGGTCGCCATAGCATTAGCATTGCCGCGATTGATCGCCAGCGCTTAATTGGCAATCACGATGAGCTGCATTCGGCACTGGGTAATTTGGTTTCGAACGCGGTGCGCTACACGCCCGCTGGCGGAAAGATTTCGTTGGCTTGGCAAATGCGCGGCGACGAAGTGTGCTTTATCGTCAAAGACACTGGGATTGGTATCGCGCCTGAACACGTACCGCGGCTAACTGAGCGTTTTTACCGCGTTGATCGTGGCCGTTCGCGCAATACCGGCGGTACGGGTTTGGGATTGGCGATTGTGAAACACATTCTGCACCGCCACCAAGCGATCATGGCTGTGGAATCTCGTCTGGGCGAAGGCACCGAGTTTGCCGTCAAATTCCCAGCGCCACGGATTTTGGAATAAAAGTCAAAATCTGAGGATCACGAAAGACACGAAAGGAAGCAAAGGCAAAAGGCACGAAAAGGTTCGTGATTTTTGATTTATTTTCGTGTTTTTCGTGATCTTGTTTTTGTTGGTAAATCTGCCTCGGAACTCGTGCAGAAAACCGAACTGTTTGTTCAAACACAAACCTGTACTCTTGATGTTGATCCATAATGCCCCAAGATCATTATTACCCACTCACACAGGCGTATGAACTATGAGCAAAATTGCGGCAATTAAACCTTTCGGTCAAAGTATTTGGTTAGACAATCTTTCGCGTGGAATCATTGCTTCGGGCGAGTTGGCAAAAATCCTCGAAGAAGACGCGATTGCAGGTGTGACTTCTAATCCAGCGATTTTCTACAAATCGATCTCTTCTGATCCGCTCTACACGGGCGATCTAGCTGAACTCAAAAAACAAGACCTCACTGCTGAACAACGCTACGAAGCCTTGGTGATTCCAGACATTCAAGCCACTTGCGATTTAACGCGTTCTATCTACGACACGACTAAAGGCGTTGATGGCTATGTGAGCTTGGAAGTTTCACCAACGCTAGCGAACGATGCGCAAGGCACGATCGACAATGCAAAACGTCTTTGGGCTGCAATCAACCGTCCAAACGTCATGATTAAAGTGCCTGCTACACCTGCTGGCGTGATTGCGTTTGAAGAACTGATTACTTCGGGTATCAACGTCAATGTGACTTTGATGTTCAATCTGACCCACGTCGACAATATCCTAACGGCCTACATCCGTGGCCTAGAAGCACGTGCGGCAGCAGGCTTGCCAGTCGATCACGTGCACGCGGTGGCCTCGGTATTCCTGTCACGCGTGGATAGCTTGATCGATCCACAATTGGAAGCCATCGGTACACCGGAAGCATTGGCTTTGCGCGGTAAAGTGGCGCTGTCATTTGTTAAAGTTGCTTACCAACAGCATTACAAACCATTGTTCCACGGCAACCGTTTTGCCGCACTCAAAGCGCTAGGCGCGCATCCACAGCGTCTATTGTGGGCATCGACCGGCACGAAAAACAAAGCCTATAGCGATGTGATGTATGTTGAGCAATTGATCGGACCAGAAACTGTGAATACCGTTCCAGATGCAACATTGGCGCTATTCCGCGACCACGGCCAAGCAGCGGCGACGCTAGAAACTGGCGCTCAAGACGCCGTTGCAACTTTAGTTGCAGTGCGTAATTTGGGCATTAACTACAATCTGGCTGGCGAACAATTGCAGCAAGAAGGCTTGAAACAATTTGATGAAGCCTTTGTGAAATTACTCGACCTCACTAAATAAGCTGCGAACTTGCATGCCCACAACCCCGCCACGAAGGCGGGGTTTTTTATTGCCTTGCTTCAAAAACCACCTAAGCGATGTATATCGCTGCAAGCTAAATAAAATAATGACTAGCGAGCTATACCTTCGATATACAAATCCACGTCATTGATGACACAAATATTTCTCGGTTCTTTCACAATTTTGCAATAATTTAATCAAACTTTCACATTCACCCACAGGAAACCTGCGATAATCTTTGCTGATTTCGAAAGACGAGCTTTTGTAATGCGTAAAATATTAATCGCCAATCCCAAAGGCGGCAGCGGTAAATCCACTCTTTCTACCCATTTAGCGACATGGTTTGCCTGGCAAGACGATGCCGTTATGCTCGGCGACCTAGATAAACAGCACTCCAGCCACCACTGGCTCGATTTGCGCCCCAACACGCTGCCTTTCATTCATCGCTGGGACATCGGCGACGATCTGATTGCACGACCACCCAAAGGGTGTCAGGTCGCGATTCTTGATACGCCAGCCTGCTTTAGCGGCAAAAAACTCAAACACGTCATTAATAAAGTCGATCATGTGATTGTGCCGGTATTGCCGTCAGCATTTGATCTATGGGCTTGCGCTGATTTCTTTACCGAGCTGGCCGAAATGAAAGCCGTGCGCCACGATGACGTGAAAATTGGCGTCGTCGGCATGCGCGTGAATTCGCGTACGCAAGCAGCGCAGCAATTGCCCGAATTTCTGAGTCGCTATGATTTACCTTTGCTGACCAGCTTACGCGACACTCAGCTTTACAATCAAACCATCCAACGCGGCATGACCTTGTTTGATCTGCCCCACTCCAAAACCGAGCGCGACCGCGAAGAATGGCAGCCGCTGATTGATTGGCTGCATGTGCGCTAAAACAACTGTCCACGAAAAACACGAAAGGCACGAAAAAAACCAAAAATTATTCAATTAGCGTTTTAACAGCTTCGATGCTGGTTTTTTCAAGAAACAAAAATCTGTTTCTTGAAAGCAAATAATGCTTTTAGCCCTCTTTCGTGCCTTTCGTGGACCCCATTTTTGACTTTTGTAATCTCGGTAAATAAAAAAACAGCCCGTCATAAAACGGGCTGTTGCTTTGTGGATTGAGATTGCGAATTAATTATTCAGCGCGGCCGCTGGTGACGCGTTCGCGTTTGATTTTCCATTTGCCGCCCTCGCTCACCAATTCCAAGGTTTTTTCGACTACGTCTTGGTAGTTTTGCGAGCTGTAGTTTTGCTTGAACGTCACGTCGGCACGGTCTTTGCTGACATTGGCGCAGCTAAAGTTTTCAAACTTCAGGCTGATATCGCCTTCTTTGTTCACACGAGCACGGCGTTTGGCTTCCCAATCGGCGCGTGTGCGGCCAGCACCCACGTCAAACTGACTGCTGTAAAGCGCTAAATACTCATCGGCTTTCTTGCTAGACCATTGCGTGCGCCAGTTTTCAACAAACTCAGTCACGGTTTTGTCGCACGTTGCAGTGGGCGTAGTGGAAACGGGTGTCGCTGGCGTTGGAGCTAGAGATTCAGCGCTACGCGGTGGGCGCGCTGCTACAGCAGCGGCGCGATCCAGTGGAACGGCCGCGATCAAAGCGCCTGAGCAGCTGATTTTTTCATCTTCGGCCAAATTGTCGCCCAGATCATTGTCGGGCGAGGTGTTTTCGAGCGGCGAAATCTGCAAAGCAGCAAGCAATTCATGCGATTGCATCAACACCCGTGCGTAAGAGAGTTGATGATCGTATTCGGCGCGAACCAAAGCGCGTTTGGCTTCGAAGAGTTCGTTTTCAGTATCGAGCACGTCCAGTAGCGAGCGTTGGCCGATGTCGAATTGTTTACGGAAGGCATCGCGGGCTTTTTCGGTCGACAGCACGTGTTGATCGAGGTATTTGAGTTGTTCTCGCAGGCGATAAGTATCATTCCACGCGATTTGTGTGGTTTGGCGAATATCGCGGCAGGTTTTATCGCGTAGTTCTTGGGCGATATTGAGCAATTCAGCATATTGGCTGGCGCGCGCAGTATCGCTTCCACCGCGGAACAGGTTGTAATTCATGACGAGCTGAATTTTTCCGTCTTTATAGCTGCCGTCGATATTGTCGCGATTGTTGTCATAACCTTGGCTGGCGCGCAATTCAAGTTGCGGATAAAAACTGCTTTTCTTGGTTTGTGCATCAGCACGCGCAGCGCGAATATTGTAAATCGACGCACGGAAGGCCGGATTTTGTGTCATTTGCTCTTTGAGCGTGGCCAAATCTTTCGCGGTTTTTGTCGAAAAGTCCGGTGCATTACTCATTTCGGCGGCGGGCAGTGCGCCAGTCAGGCGCTCATAGCGCGCTGACACATCGTGCAAATTCGATGATTCGGTTAACCAGTTCGATTCGGCCAAAGCCAAACGACCCGATGCGGTTTCCAAATCAACGCGGCGGCCGACACCCGCAGTCACGCGTTCTTGAATTTGATTAAAGGTTTCTTGGTGAATGGCGTAGTTTTCGCTGGCGAGCTGCACCAGCTTGCGATAACGCAGCACATCCAAATACGCATTGGTGGTTTCCAGCGCTGCGGCATCACTGGCGGCGAGTAAATCGTAATAACGGGTGAGTTTGCCATAACCTAGACGGCGCACTTCTTCGGAGGTGGCAAAGCCGTCGAACAACATTTGACGCAATTCCAGCGATACGCCGGGATGGTTAAAAGTGCCGGTATTGGTATTTGGATAATCTTGGCGCTCAACGCCCGCATAGCCTTGCAAATCGATTTTTGGATAATAGTTACCACGCGCAACGTCTTGCTCATTGCCCGCAGCGCGGAAATTGAGCCACTTGGCACGGACTTCGGGATTGCGTAAAACGGTTTGTTCCACGGCATCGCGTAGATTAGATGCGGCAAAAGTGGCCGTGCTACCGCAGGCGAGCAGCAATAGTGCGAGTGGTTT
>NZ_JHVM01000021.1 GCF_000620145.1 Deefgea rivuli DSM 18356 | reverse complement strand
GTAAAGCATGCCGCCAGCGTTCAATCTGAGCCAGGATCAAACTCTTTCGTTTAATCTCTGTGCTAATTTGTACAACTTGGCTTACTTTTGAAATGGTTTTAACGCCATTCCTACATCACTTCAAACCTGAAGAATTTACATTCAACAGATCATTTTGAGAGTGTAAGCACTTGTTTGACTGGCAAACCAAGCACTCACACTCATCGGCTGTATTTTGTTAAAGATCAGTGGCTTAGACACCGAAACTTGCTGGAAAACTGCTTGTTTCGTTTGCTGTGTCAGCAGCAGAGAGGCCGAAATATACGGCACAGCCTGAGGTGCGTCAACACCTGTGTGCAAATAAAATGGGGCTAGGTGGATAAAACGTTGAAAATAAAAGAATTTTAAATTGTGAATATTTGATGTAATCACAAAAACCAACTGCCCCCACGGACTCACAACATCGTATTTACGGCTGAAAATCGGGCAATTGCCGCTGTAAATGTTCTTCTTTAACGTGCTCAACCTCGCGCAAGACACTGCGGACATCAACGGGGCGGTGATTCTGCTTCACTTTACCGGTGAGTTTGACATCGGGATGCAATAAACCCCCTTCAAACAGCCCCCATATCTCTTTACCGTATTGCGAGCCATTGAGTTCTGGCGCGAATTGGCCGAAATACTCAGCCAGATTATCCACATCCCGCTCCAGCATCGCAGCTGCTTGATTGTTTCCTGCGGCATCGACTGCTTGTGGCAAATCGATAATCACTGGGCCATGCTCATCAACCAGAATATTGTATTCCGACAAATCGCCATGAATCACGCCAGCACAGAGCATCAATACTACTTGCTTGAGTAATTCATCATGATACTCACGAGCCAGCTCGGGACTCATTTCGACATCATTCAATCGCGGCGCAGCGTTACCGTTGGCGTCCACAACCAACTCCATCAACAACACGCCTTCAGAACAGATATATGGCGTTGGCACGCGAACGCCAGCGGCGGCTAAACGATAGAGATTATCTACTTCGGCGTTTTGCCATTCTTCTTCCTGCATTTGCTTACCATAGCGCGAGCCTTTTTCCATCGCCCGTGCCTGACGGCTATTTTTTACTTTGCGCCCTTCTTGATAAGCGGCATTTTTCTTAAAGCTACGATGATTGGCATCTTTGTACACTTTGGCACAACGCACATCGTCACCGCAGCGCACAACATAAACGGTTGCTTCTTTGCCACTCATCAGTTGACGCAATACTTCATCAACCAAACCATCGACCACCAATGGCTCTAATCTTTTTGGCGTTTTCATTAAAGTTTTATACGTCCTATTTTCCACTGCGCTTGTCACCAAGCACAGCTCATTGAAGATTTGCAATAAGTCCTGCGATTTTATTTCGCACTATACGCGCCGCGTCAGCGTTTTTCACTGAAATTGTCGAGCTCTGCCAAGCCAGTTGATCCATACTCGCCAAAACTGAGCTATATCAAGCTAAACCCACGCCTCGGGTTATCCCGCATGGACAATACCCTAGGCAAATATGAATAGTATAAATATATTAAAAATTAAATACTGGATTTAGCATGAGTACAAACCGCGATGGATTTAGTTCTACTTTTGGCGTTTTAGTCGCCACACTCGGCTCCGCCGTTGGCTTAGGCAATATTTGGAAATTCCCCTATATGACCGGCACCAATGGCGGGGCAAGCTTTTTACTGGTGTATTTACTAGCCACCTTACTCGTTGCCCTACCCGTGATGATTGCCGAAATCATGCTGGGCCGCGCATCGCGTGCCAATGCTGTGACCGCATTTGAAACACTTGCGCCCAAATCACAAAAATTTTGGCCGGTGGTTGGTTATATGGGTCTGGTATCCGCCGTGCTAATTTTGGCGTTTTACACAGGAGTGGCCGGCTGGGTATTTGCTTATATCTTTAAATCCATCACCGGCAGCATTCACAGCACCGACCCCGTCAGCGCGAAAGCGGCTTTTGGCGCAATGGTCTCTAATCCGCTGCAAGCCCTGTTTTGGCAATGGGCGGTACTGGCTTGGGCTGGTGCAATTATCATGATGGGCGTTTCCAAAGGCATTGAAGCGGCCGCCAAGAAACTGATGCCGATTTTATTTTTACTGTTGATCTTGCTCTGTATTCGCAGCCTGACCTTGCCTGGCGCCATGGCAGGTGTGAAGTTCTTATTTGCGCCGGATTTTAGCAAAATAACCGCGCCAGTGATTCTCACTGCGATGGGTTTGGCATTTTTTAAACTGTCTATCGGCATGGGCACGATGCTCACTTATGGCAGCTATTTCCGCAACGAGCAAAATATCCCGCTCACTGCAACTCGCGTCATGCTGGCCGATTTATCGGTATCACTACTGGCCGGTCTGGCTATTTTCCCTGCCGTATTCTCTTTTGGCTTTGAGCCTGCCGCAGGCCCATCACTGGTGTTTATGACGATTCCTGCAGTGTTTGCCAGTATGCCGTTTGGGCAATTCTTTATGGCGCTGTTCTTTATACTGGCGGCGATTGCCGCGACGGGCGCGATTTTGTCGATTCTCGAAGTACCCGTCGCAATGCTATCCGAGCGCTTTAAATTCAGCCGCAAACAAGCGACGTTACTCAGCATTGGTGTGATTGGTCTATTTGGCATCCCAGCGTCGTTGTCTTCGTCACTCACCGCCGACTGGCTTCTGTTTGGCTTAAATCCGTTTGATCTGTTCGATTACATCAGCTCAAATATTTTGATGCCGACGGGTGGAATCTTGATTTGCGTATTTGTTGGCTGGGTCTATGGCTTGCCTCAATTACAAAAGCAACTGAGCAACGATGGGCAATTGCACAACAATTGGGTGATTCAAGCCGTATTTATCTTAGTTCGCTACATTACACCCGCATTGATTTTGGTGATTATGCTAAAAGGTTTAGGCTTAATTTAATATGAATAGGGTATTTGATTAAAGGCCTTTCAATACAAAGCCTAGATAGCAATACCCTTGATTACATCTTACATAGACACTTCGGTGCGCCGTATCACGCAACTAATAAAAAAGGCACGAAATCATTCGTGCCTTTTTTACACTCACACCGCGATTATTGACGTGGTGCAATCCGTGCATTATTACCTTTGCCTTCAATAAACACTTGCTGACCTACGCGCAAGCTACGATCAGCAGGCTGCTGATTCACAACGACCAACACACCACTTTCAACGCGCACAACCACTTGCTGCGTTGGCTCTTTATCGTTGTAATTGCGTTCAATCGTGCTGCCCGCCACAGCGCCACCGACCGCACCCGCAACAATAGCCAGATCACGACCCGTACCGCCGCCCACCAACGAACCCAACAAGCCACCCGCACCTGCACCCAACACCGCGCCAATACCTAATTGGCGACCACTACTGATCTGTACATCAGAAATTTGCTCAATTTTACCCACTTGGATTTGCAGCGGCTCATTCGTTGTCGCGCAACCTGCAAACAGAACCAAAGAAGCAATCGCAATACTCGATTTCAAGCGTGCGCCCATCGTCATATAATTTTGCATATTTAAGTCACCTTTCAGTCAATTTTCCAGAAAACCTTCGCGGAACTGCAAGTACACAAGAATTATATCGTAAGCCTCCGAGTTTTCAATTGACGATTTACGCTAGTTGAACGACATCACCAAGAAAACTAAACGGCATAATCTATTTTTAATTCCAGCAATCAGTCATCAAAGCCGCGAAAATGCTCAGGAACGCGCCAGCAAAAGTGCCACGACTACCGAGCGCGGCGCTTTTCCCGTAAAATCAGCGTTTTGCTTCGTTTACCGCAGGTAGCCATGACATCAGCACAGATTCGCCAAAAGTTCTTGGACTTTTTCGCCAGTAAAGGCCACCAAATTGTGGCGTCTTCCAGCTTGATTCCTTTGAATGACCCGACCATTTTGTTCACCAACGCCGGGATGAACCAATTTAAAGACGTGTTTTTAGGTTTTGACAAACGCTCGTATACGCGCGCAACGTCCAGCCAAAAATGCGTACGCGCTGGTGGCAAACATAACGACCTCGAAAACGTCGGCTACACCGCGCGTCACCATACTTTCTTTGAAATGCTCGGTAATTTCTCGTTTGGCGATTACTTTAAACGCGACGCGATTTTCTTTGCTTGGGAATTTTTGACTGGCCCAGAATGGCTGGCGATCCCGAAAGAAAAACTGATGGTCACCGTGTACGCCACGGATGACGAAGCTTTTGATATTTGGAATAAAGAAATCGGCGTGCCAGCGGAAAAAATCGTCCGCATTGGCGACAACAAAGGCCCGGGCCAAAGCGATAATTTCTGGCAAATGGGCGATACCGGCCCATGTGGCCCATGCAGTGAAATTTTCTACGACCACGGCGCGCATCACTGGGGTGGCCCTCCGGGATCGGCTGAAGAAGACGGTGATCGTTTCATCGAAATCTGGAACAACGTATTTATGCAATTCAACCGTGATGAAGCGGGCGTATTGCATCCATTGCCAAAACCATCAGTCGATACCGGCATGGGCTTGGAGCGTATTTCTGCGGTGATGCAAGGCGTACACGCGAATTACGAAATTGATTTATTCCAACATCTACTCGCCGCCGCCAAACGCGAAACGGGCGCAGCGGATGCTGATTCACCATCACTACGCGTCATTGCCGACCATATTCGCTCTTGTGCCTTCTTGATCGCTGATGGCGCATTGCCAGCGAATGATGGCCGTGGTTATGTATTGCGCCGGATTATCCGCCGCGCCGTGCGTCATGGTTACAAGCTTGGCCAAAAAGACTACTTCTTCCACAAACTGGTTGCGCCATTGGCTGAAGTGATGGGTGATGCCTACCCAGAATTACGTCAGCGCCAAGCGCATATTGTTGAAGCACTTAAAAACGAAGAAGAGATTTTTGGCCGCACGCTAGAAAACGGCATGGCCCTGCTCGACACCGTGTTGGCGGGTGGCAAGCAAGTACTCGATGGCGATGTGGCGTTCAAATTGTCTGACACTTATGGCTTCCCCATCGATTTGACCGCCGACGTGTGCCGCGAACGCAATGTGACGGTTGACATTGCTGGCTTTGAAGCCGCACTCGACGTACAGCGCAAACAATCGAAAGCCGCTGGTTCATTCAAAATGACCGCTGGTTTAGCCTACGAAGGCGAAAGCTCATGCTTCCACGGTTACACCGAGGCTAGCCGCTCTGCCAAAGTCTTGGCGCTGTATAAAGGCAGCGAGCAAGTACAAACGCTGAACGACGGCGATGAAGGCGTGATCGTGCTCGATCACACGCCGTTTTATGCTGAATCAGGCGGTCAAGCGGGCGACGTTGGTGTGATTGCTGGCGCTGGCGTATTTAATGTAACCGATACGCAAAAAGTGAAAGCCGATGTGTTTGGTCATCAAGGCCAAATCATCAGCGGCGCGCTCAGTGTCGGTGATGAAGTTACCGCCAGCATTGATATTGCCAAACGCCAAGCCAGTCAACGCAATCACTCGGCGACGCATTTATTGCACGCCGCGTTGCGCGAAGTACTCGGCACGCACGTTGAGCAAAAAGGCTCCTTGGTCAATCCTGAGCGCACGCGTTTTGACTTCTCGCAGCCAAAAGCACTCACTGCGGAAGAAATCGCCAAAATTGAAAGCCTCGTCAATCACGTCATCATGGCTAACGAAGAAGTGCAAGTTCGCCTGATGAGCTACGATGATGCGATTAAATTCGGCGCGATGGCGCTATTTGGCGAGAAATACGGCGACGAAGTTCGCGTCTTGAAAATGGGCGACTTCTCGACCGAACTGTGCGGCGGTACGCACGTGAAGCGGACTGGCGATATTGGTCTGTTTAAAATCGTCGCCGAAGGCGGCATCGCCGCTGGCGTTCGCCGTATCGAAGCAATCACTGGCACCGCAGCCCTTGCTGCAGTGCAAGCGCAAGACGCAGAACTGAAAACCGCCAGCTCGCTGGTGGGCGCGCATCCGGGTGAATTGCTCAGCAAATTGGAAAAACTCCAGGCCGATCTAAAAGCCGCGCAAAAAGAAGTGACGACGCTTAAAGGCCAAATGGCATTTGGTCAACTTGACCAATTGCTTGCGGTTGGCTTGCGAACTATCAACGGCGTGCGTTGCATCGGCAGCGTAGTCGAAGACATCGATGCCGCGACCTTGCGCGAAATGAGCAACAAGTTGATGGATAGACTAGAGAGCGGCATCGCCCTTCTTGCTTGTGTAGCGGAAGGCAAAGTCAGCCTCATCGCCCGCGTATCACCCGACCTGACCAGTAAAGTGAAAGCCGGTGAACTCGTCAACGTCGCCGCGCAACTCGTCGGCGGCAAAGGCGGCGGTCGCCCTGACCTCGCGCAAGCTGGTGGTACTGAACCTGAGAAATTGCAAGAAGCGATGCAGGCGGCAGCGAGCTGGTTAGAGAGCAAACTCTAATCGCAGTGAACTAAAGCAAACAGCCACCGATTAGGTGGCTGTTTTTTTGTGTAAACGATTAGATTCAATCAACGATGATCAGTCACCACAAAAAACTAAGGGTATATCAGTCTACTCACCAATTAACAAAGCCTACATTCGCATACCCAGATAAAACAATCTAGTGGCGCTGCGTGGATGGCCATCATTCAGAATTCGATACAGAGGAATAAATGAAAAGCGAGAAATTAAAGCATGGTGATAAAGTCTGTGTAATCGCACCATCAAGAAGCCTTGGCATCATTTCTCAACAAGTGATCGAGCTTGCCACCACAAAACTCAATGAAATCGGCTTAGAAGTTTGTTTTTCAAAGCATGTGAATGAAATAGATGAATTTCAATCTTCATCGGTTGACTCCAGAATCGAAGACCTACATACAGCTTTTTCTGACAAAACCGTAAAAGGCATTTTGACTGCGATTGGTGGGCATAACTCAATTCAATTGCTGAATAAAATTGATTACGCCATCATCAAAGCTAATCCCAAAATACTTTGTGGCTTTTCTGACATCACAGCTTTAAGCAATGCCATTTATGCAAAAACAAAGCTCATTACGTACAGCGGCCCGCATTTTTCAACATTAGGTATGCTGCAAGGGCTTGATTATACAATCGATTATTTTAAAAAATGTCTAATGAGTGAGGATGATTTCTCAATTACTCATTCCCAACATTGGTCGGATGATGCGTGGTATATCAATCAAAATCAACGCGATTTCTATCCAAATACCGGATATCAGATCATCAACACTGGCGAAGCTTCGGGAACGATGATCGGTGGCAATTTATGTACATTTAATTTATTGCAAGGCAGCTGCTATTTACCAGAGCCAGAAGATACAATTTTATTTCTAGAAGAAGATAATCTGCTTGGAGAAAATACGCTCACTGAGTTTGACCGAAATTTACAATCTATTATCCACCTAAAATCATTTCATTCTGTAAAAGGTATTGTGATAGGTCGGTTTCAAAAAGCATCACAAATCACGCACGAGCAAATCTGTAAACTCATACGCTCAAAGCCAGAATTGAATTCAATCCCTGTTATTGCCAATCTTGATTTTGGGCATACAACACCTCAAATCACATTCCCAATCGGTGGCGAGGTTGAAATTATCGCAACAAGCACGCATTGTGAAATAACGATCAAGAATCACTAAACCGATGTCGATAGCACCGCATACCCACCATTGCCCCATGAAAAAACTGATTACCGCGCTCGTTTTGGCATTGCCATGGTGGGTTACGTCCGATCAGCATCGGCGGTTTTAAACGCAAGGTGGCGGACTAACCCACCCTACAACACCACGGCGGCGCACGGATTGAAATTTAACCTCCGAATGGGTATTGCCACCTAGCTATTGATTTTAAATGCCTAGAAGGAAATACATGTGGTGTTGTAGGGTGGGTTAGGCCTCTCTCGAATATTTATTTAGGCAACATGCTGGCATGGCCGCGTACCCACCATTGCGCTATGGATAAGAACGCCGATTATTGCGCTCGTTTTGGCATTGCCATGGTGGGTTACGTCCGATCAGCATCGGCGTTTTTAAATACAAGGTGGCGGACTAACCCACCCTACGAAACCACGGCAGCGTGCGGATTCACAAACACCAAAGCACGACGACACAAGCCAATAGGTATAGGCTTACAGCCATTATTGAATAATAAATAGAGAGCAATACCCATGACACCACGTCCACAACTCGCCCTTGGCGAATATCAGCATTACAAAGGCAATCGTTACCAAGTGATCGATTTAGCCATTCATAGCGAAACCGTTGAATGGATGGTCATGTATCGGCCACTCTATGGCGAAGGCGCTTTGTGGGTGCGGCCGTTTGCGATGTTTGTGGAGAATGTCGTCATTGATGGCGTTGAGCAAGCACGGTTTACGAAAGTGGCTGATTGAAGGTCAAAAAAATTAGTCCACGAAAGGCACGAAAGAAAAAATCAGACGAGACAATAAGACCTTCATCGAAAAGTCCATAAATTCGCTGTTGATTTATTTCGTGCCTTTCGCACCCCAAGGGTATTTCCTGCGGGGCATGTTTTTCGTGGACTCAAATTTCTTTGAGCTTTAACAGAAATCCAGACGTAAAAAACCGCTGCAACACAGCGGTTTTTTCATCTACACCGACGATTAGTCTTTGTATGGGTGTTGCAGCACGATGGTTTCGTCGCGATCTGGGCCGGTCGATACAATGGCAATCGGCGCTTCGCAGATTTCGGCGATGCGTTTCAAGTAATTTTGCGCATTGAGCGGCAATTCGTCGAAGTTTTTCACGCCGTAAGTTGATTCAGACCAACCTGGCATTTCTTCGTAGATAGGCTCGCACAAAGCGATGTTTTCTGCGCCAACTGGCAAGATGTCGATGACTTTGCCATCGAGCATATAGCCCGTGCACAATTTGATCGTTTCGATGCTGTCCATCACGTCGAGTTTCGTCACGCACAGACCAGAAACACCGTTGATTTGGATTGAGCGTTTCAATGCTGCTGCGTCAAACCAACCGCAACGACGCGCACGACCCGTTACTGAACCGAATTCATGACCGCGTTTGGCCAAACCAGCGCCAACGTCGCAGAACAATTCAGTTGGGAATGGGCCAGAACCCACGCGCGTTGTGTAGGCTTTCACGATGCCGAGTACGTATTGCAACATTTGCGGCGCAACGCCTGCGCCCGGTGCAGCAGCACCTGCAACGCAATTGCTTGACGTCACAAATGGATAGGTACCGTGGTCAACGTCGAGCAAAGTACCTTGCGCACCTTCAAACAACAATGGCTCACCCGCTTTATTCATGTCGTACAAAGTACGCGATACATCGCCAACCATAGGGCGAATG
The DNA here is from genome assembly GCF_000620145.1 of Deefgea rivuli DSM 18356. Classification (GTDB taxonomy): domain Bacteria; phylum Pseudomonadota; class Gammaproteobacteria; order Burkholderiales; family Chitinibacteraceae; genus Deefgea; species Deefgea rivuli. The sequence goes on along the minus strand of NZ_JHVM01000021.1, from coordinate 26,765 downwards.
CGTTCAGCGTAAGCCATGGTTTCGTCGTAAACGGTTTGGAAATCAACGGTTGGTGCGTTGAAGTAGTTCTTCAAGGCAAAGTTGTACCAGTCGAGATTTTCCAGCAATTTAGCGGCAAAGCGCTCTGGATGGTACAAATCTTGAATACGAATCGAGCGGCGTGCCACTTTGTCTTCGTAAGCTGGGCCAATACCACGACCTGTCGTACCAATTTTTTTCTCGCCTTTTGCTGCTTCACGCGCTTGGTCAATCGCAATGTGATACGGCAAAATCAATGGGCAAGCTTCAGAAATCGTCAAACGGCTGGCTACATCTACGCCAGCAGCAGTCAGCTCATCAATTTCTTGCAGCAAGGCTGTGGGTGAAATCACCACGCCATTACCGATAAAGCAAGCTTTGCCCGCGTGCAAGATGCCCGACGGAATCAGACGCAAGACGGTTTTTTTACCGCCAACCCACAAGGTGTGGCCTGCATTGTGACCGCCTTGGAAGCGAACGACGCCTTGGGCGTGATCCGTTAGCCAGTCAACAATCTTACCTTTACCCTCGTCACCCCATTGTGTGCCGATTACGACGACATTTTTGCTCATTTCCAAACCTCAATGCTATTTAAAACAATGGCTCGCGTTGCTGCCAACAGAAACGCGCCCGAACTTTAACGTCAAAACACTGAATCAGCCAGCCCTTTAAGCGGCAAACTGAAAACTAAATACCTACTAATGCTGCGCAGTACGCTCAAAAGTCAAAAACTTAGAACACGAAAAACACGAAAAGAAGCACGAACAAGGCCGATTCTGAGTATTGGTGATTCGATGCAAGGCGAAGTACTCCGTATTTCTGATGTCTTTCGTGGACTCGCAATGAGCTTGCTGCGTAACCCCTATTGCAGGGGAACAACTTGCCATTGCCCGCTAATTAGCTGCAATGAACGATTAATATGCACTTCAGTGACATCCACACCCAAATCAACAATCACTGTTTCACCTGACACGCGCAGTGCACGAATTGCACTCAGCAGCGCCGCATCATCACCTTGTGGCGCTAAAATACCCGCGCGGTGCGATGGGAATGGTAAAGCCGTTAAAGCGCGTAAGTCCAAACTAAAGCCCGTCGCTGGTCGTGAGCGACCAAACTTCTCACCGACGCGATCATAACGACCACCCCGCGCTACAGCGCTAACAAAGCCCGTTGCATACGCGTTAAACACCAAACCAGTGTGGTAATAGCTACCCGGCAATTCAGCCAAATCAAAACGCACTTGAATGCCGCGCGTAATCAGCGCGGCTTCTAATTCATTGAGCACAGCCAATGCTTCACTCACGGCTGGCAGCGCAGGCAAAGCAGCGCGAGCGCGCTCTAGCACTTCGTGACCACCATAACACAGCGGCAAAGCCAACAGACCTTGGCGCAGTTCAGGCGATACATCGCTCGTTAATTGCTGCAAAGCGGTACTGTCTTTTTGCTGCAAAGCATTAAACGCCAATTGGCGTGTTTCACCTTGCCAGCCCGCCGCATCGGCCATCGCATTAAATAAACCAATATGGCCGACTTCAAGGCGAACATCTTTCACGCCAGCCAAATCAAGACTGGCCAACATCAGTTCAATCGCTTCAATATCTGCACCAATCTGCGCACAGCCGTAGACTTCTGCGCCAATTTGGCGAGGTTGACGGTTAGAAAGCAGACCATCAGGGCGTGTCGTTACGACTGAACCGGCGTAACACAAACGCGTAACACCTTGGCGATTTAAGATATGCGCATCAATCCGCGCCACTTGCGGCGTGATATCGGCGCGCAAACCCATTTGGCGACCGGATAATTCATCGACCAATTTAAAGGTTTTTAAATCCAACGCGCTATCGTCTTGCGTAAACAAGGATTCGACGTACTCGACCAAAGGCGGCTCAACTTGCTCGTAACCATAACGAACATACAGGTCGAGCAAAGCACGACGCATGGCTTCAAGTTGACGCGACTCCATAGGAAGTACATCGGAAATATATTCAGGTAGGATCCAGTTGCGCATAGTCCAGACATTCAAATGCCCGCCGATGGGTATATCCATAGAGCGGGCGTAAAACAATATATTGATAGCTATACCTACACTACCAGCGAAATCAACAAACCAACCATCAAGGAACAAAAACCGAAAATACGAATCTGGCGATCCGTCATCGTTGCTATTTTTAATAGCGTTGCTCGCCAAACAGCTGGCAAGGTAAAGGGCATAATGCCTTCAAAAATCAGCATTAGCCCCAAACCCATCAAAACAACATCGGTCACCTGTCGCTTTACTTCGCCGCGCCAGCGCGTGGATTTTTCATATATTTGAAAAATTCAGCACTAGGATCAACGACCATCAAGTCGCTTTTCTTCGCAAAGCTTTGCTTATAAGCATCTAAGCTTTTGTAAAACGAATAAAACTCAGGATTTCTACCGTAAGCATCAGAATAAATCGCCGCAGCTTTCGCGTCGCCTTCACCCTTCAGCTGCTGCGCCTCATTATACGCGTCTGCCATGATCACGACACGTTGTCTGTCAGCATCAGCTTTGATTTTTTCGCCTTCGGCGCTACCTTCAGCACGTAATTGGTTCGCAACGGCTTTACGTTCAGACTGCATCCGCTCATAAACTGAATTCAAAGTGCTGTCTTCTAACTCAACGCGCTTGATTCGCACATCAATCACGCGAATACCAATTCGCGCCGCATCTTCATCCGCTACTTTGCGTACCAGTTCCATCACTTCATTACGTTTGCCATAAATGATGTCTTGCACCGTACGTTTACCAAACTCGTCGCGCAGCATATTGTTCACGGTATTGCGCAAACGAACCACAGCCTTGGCTTGATCTGTCCCTACCGCTTTGTAGAAACGCTCCACATCAACGATTTGGTATTTGATAAAGCTATTGGCTTTAACGTTCATTTTTTCTATCGTTTGAATCCGCGCAGGAGAGTCTTCATCAATCGTTAGGATTCGTTTATCAAAGAAACGAACATCTTGCAGCATTGGGATTTTAAAGTACAAACCCGGCTCTTTAATCACGCGCTTGGCTTCAGAAAACTGAAATACCACCGCATATTGCCGCTGATCGACCGTAAACATTGACAGTGAAAATACAAACAAGACCAACATCAAGCCAGACAAAATAGGAAGAATTCGATTCATTTTGCGTCCTCCTTAGCGGCCATCACGTTCACCGCGCAAAGCGCGATTTACGGGATTATCAGTTGTTGCTGCAGTGATCGCAGAAGCAGTCGGCGCAGTCGGTTTTTGGCTCGCATCAGCGCCTGCGCCAGATGTAACACCATTCATTTGCATTAGTTTATCCAATGGCAAGTAGAGCAAGCTTCCGCCGGCCTTTTGGTCAACCAGAACTTTGGTCGTATTTTGGAATACCGTTTGCATCGCATCGAGATACATCCGATCCCGTGTAACTTGTGGCGCTTTCGCGTATTCAACAGCGATTTGTTTAAAGCGTGACGCATCACCTTCAGCCGTTGCTACGACTTGCTGTCGATAACCTTGCGCTTCTTCGCTTAAACGCGCCGCCATACCGCTGGTTCTAGGAATAATATCGTTGGCGTAAGCAGTGCCTTCATTAATCAAGCGCGCTTTATCTTGACGTGCTTTCACCGCATCCGAGAATGCCGCTTGAACTTGTTCAGGCGGTTGCATATCCGAAATATTCACACGGGAAATTACAATCCCTAAGCCATAACGATTCAGCAAAGCTTGCATGATTTCACGGCTATCTTCAGAAATCGTACCGCGACCTTCATTTAAAACGTAATCGACGTTATTTTTACCCACGACTTCACGAATCGCAGTTTCTGCCGCTTGTTGCACCATATCTTTGGCATCAGCGTCAGCAAATCGATTGTTAAACAAGAAGTCTTTGGCTGAGTTGAGGGTGTACTGCACCTCAAGCTGAACTTGGATAATATTTTGATCGCCCGTCAACATCATTGATTCGGGACTACTTGAACCCGCTTCTGCACGAACGCCCACATCCACGCTGCGAATTTCGGTCATATTGACGATTTCACGCGCTTCAATCGGATAAGGTAAATGCCAATGCAAACCAGAATCTTCGACTGTTTGTACATAACGACCAAAACGCGTCACCACAGCGTCTTCGCGCTCATCAACGATATACAAACCCGATGCAGCCCATAAAACAGCAAGCGCACCTAAAACAATAACAATTCCTGTTGAACCCGTAGAATCGTTACTCGGTGTATTGCTCTGCGGAATTTTATTACCGATTAAACCATTGATTTTCTTGATGACATTACGAAAAATCTCATCCAAATTTGGTGGGCCACCATTTTTATTGCGACCACCACCCCATTGCGGATCATTTTGACTCATTTATCTTCCTTAACGGTTTGATTCATTGCTTCAATCAGGGCTTCACGCAACAGGTTTAAACCTTCGCCACGCAAGGCGCTGAGCTTGATGCTGTGAATTTTATCCAATTCATCGCGCTCAATTTCAGCAGCCAGATCACGCTGATCGATCTTATTAAAGACCATCAACTGCGGAATATGTTCCGCACCAATTTCAGTTAAAACTTTATTGACTTCGATAATCTGTGAATCGCGCATTGGGTGATTAATATCCACCACATGCAGTAATACATCGGCTTCGATGGTTTCCTCTAAGGTGGCACGAAATGCGGCGACCAAAGAATGAGGCAAATCCCGAATAAAACCCACTGTATCTGAAATCACCACCGAATGATCAGCATCGATATAGAGCTTACGACTGGTGGTATCCAGCGTTGCAAATAATTGATCGGCAACGTAAAGCTTGGCCTTAGTCAACGCATTAAATAGCGTTGATTTTCCTGCGTTAGTGTAGCCAACAATCGAAACCGTGAATTGCCCAGTACGTCCGCGCTGCTTTCTTTGCGTAGCACGCTGCTTCTGCACCGTAACAAGCTGATCTTTCAGCCGTTTAACTCGAATGCCAATCAGTTGGCGGTCAGTTTCAAGCTGCGTTTCACCTGGACCGCGCAAACCAACACCGCCTTTTTGCCGCTCCAAATGCGTCCAACCGCGAATCAAACGCGTTTGCAAATGCGCCAGCTGCGCCAGCTCAACCTGCAACTTACCTTCGGAAGTCCGTGCGCGTTGTGCAAAAATATCCAAAATCAGCGTGGTGCGGTCAATAACTCGGCACTGCGCTTTTTTTTCTAAATTACGCTCTTGGCTAGGCGATAGTTGATGATTAAAAACCACCAAAGACGCTTCGTTGGCCAACACTGCTTCAGCGATTTCATCCGCTTTGCCACTACCCGAAAAATACGCAGGATCAGGACGTTGGCGCTTGCCTTCAATCACCAGCAAAGGATTTAAACCAGCTGACTTTACTAATTCGATAAACTCTTCGCGCGCATCTTGAAAATCAATTTCACCAAAATCAAGACAAACTAGAATCGCATCATCACCGCCCTTATGGCGTTCAAACATGCAGACCTCTTTAAGTAGATAAGCAAAAGTTTTCTTGCATTGTTGTCTCGCCTTGTCGTACGACAAGTACTGCCTGCGGCTTTGACGCCTTGCCATAAAACTTTTGCACTAGTACTTACTTCTAATAAAACAAACTTCCATGCAAGAGAAAACCCCGAAAGACCAAGCTCTCGGGGTTGACTCATACTCAATCAATTAGCTTTCAGTACTGGCTGCGGCCGGATTTTCATGCGGTACAGTCACTGCACGTGAAGGCACGACCGTTGAAATTGCATGCTTGTAAACCATTTGCGTTACGGTGTTACGTAACAACACGACGTATTGGTCAAATGATTCAATCTGGCCCTGCAATTTAATACCATTCACCAAATAGATCGATACAGGTACATGTTCTTTACGCAAGATGTTCAAAAATGGGTCTTGCAGCATTTGCCCCTTAGCACTCATTATTATTCTCCGACTGTTATTAGTTTTCCGTCTTTACGGGTATGGGCTCAAAACATCTTACACAAACAATACGAGCACTGCCAGCTCAGCGTTTTTTCAACGCATTCTTTGCCGCTTGTGGACCACGGCGACCACGTTGTGGCGCTTCTTTACCTTCAAATGGATTTTCATTCTTTTTAAACTGCACACGCAACGGCGTACCTTGCAATTTAAACGTCTTGATAAAGAAATGCTCTAAGTAGCGCCAGTATGAAGCATGTACTGCCTCTAAAGCGTTACCGTGAATAATCACGACCGGTGGATTACTACCGCCCTGATGCGCATAACGCATTTTCGGGCGAATTTTACCAGCCAAAGGCGGTTGCTGACGCTCCATCGCCAATTGCAAAGCGCGCGTCAATTTCGGCGTTGGAATCTTAATCATCGCGGCATCGTAGGCTTGATTGATCGAGCCAAATAAATCGCCGACACCACTACCTTGCAATGCAGAAATATTATGGAATTTAGCAAAATCCAAGAACGCCAATTTACGCGCGATATCGCGCTTAATGGTTTCTCTTTGCTCTAAATCCGCAGCTTCCCATTTATTAATTGCCACCACCAAAGCACGGCCTGATTCCAGCACGAAGCCCGCAATCTTACCGTCTTGATCCGATACATCTTGCGTTGCATCCAGCACCAAAATCACGACGTTACAATCTTCAATCGCTTGCATGGTTTTAATGACTGAGAACTTCTCAATCATATCAGTGACCTTACCGCGACGACGTACACCCGCAGTATCGATTACCGTATAGTTGGAGCCATTTCGCTCAAAATCAATAGCCACTGAGTCACGTGTTGTGCCGGGTTGATCAAACGCAATAACGCGATCTTCGCCCAAAATGGCGTTCACCAACGTTGATTTACCGACGTTAGGGCGGCCAACAATGGCAAATTTCGGATGAGTCGGCTCTTCTTCTGGCTCTTGATCTGGAAAGCCTTCTAAAATTTCATTAATCAAATGACGAACACCTTCGCCATGTGATGCTGAAATCGCCACTGGATCACCCAAACCAAACTCATGGAATTCGGCGGTCATGATGGCGCTATTCATACCTTCAATTTTATTCACCGCCACCCAAACTGGGCGATCACCTTGACGCAGGCGATTGGCAATCATTTTGTCTTGCGGAGTCAAACCATTACGGCCATCCACGATAAATATAATCGCATCGGCCTCATCAATCGCTTGCAGCGTTTGCTTGGCCATTTCAAACATAATGCCTTCATCAATGACCGGCTCAAAACCACCAGTATCAATGACTAAATACGGTTTTTCACCGACTTTACCGTGGCCATAATGGCGATCACGCGTTAAGCCAGGCTGATCGGCCACCAAAGCATCACGTGATTTGGTAAGACGATTAAACAGTGTAGATTTGCCCACATTAGGGCGGCCGACGAGGGCGATAGTTGGTTTCAATTCAATTCCTTATTCCATCGATTTATCGTCATACCCCACACCGCGTGGCGTATTGACGAAATCAAATGGGTATTACTGTGCACTCAGCAGAAAAATACTGCCTTTTCCGGTCTGAACAATCGCTTGCGAGCCATCAGATTGCGGTGCTAAATAAATTCGGCCGCCATCGGTTGCTAATTGCCCAACCAAACGACCATCTTCTGGATTTAATACATGTAAATATCCGTCTAAGTCACCCACAATAACATTGCTACCCAATACGGCTGGGGCTGTGACTAAACGATTTGCTAACAAATCTTGCCGCCAAACACTGCGCCCACTGCTCCGCTCATAAGCATTCACTTGCCCTTTAGCATCGGTAACATAGACTTGCTGATCGTCAATTGCCAAACCAGTCCAGCTGGAAATTTCTCGATTCCATAATAAATTACCTTGCTTAGCGCCAAAGCAAGCAACTCGACCTTGGAAAGCAACCGCACACACCACATCGCCACGAACTACAGGCGGCGCCACAATGTCAGTAACACGCTCTAACTCACTTGCACCACGTGGCAATGCAACAGGCGCCTCCCACAAGACACGTCCATCAGCAATTGAAATTGCCGTTAAACGACCTGCTGCTTGCCCCACATAAACAACGCCATCTGCAACTACAGGCGGTGCATAATTACGCAGTAAAAGCGCAGGTTGCGGACGCTGGTAAATCCATTTCAACTCACCCGTTGCCGCTGAAAACGTACTAATTTTGCCATCGCCTGAGCGAACGACAACAAAATCATCACTAACAACAGGCGCTGATATAATTTCACTCGTTACTTTAGCAGACCATGTTTTTTTGCCTGATAAATCAAAGGCCAAAACTTCACCACTGATCGTACCAACTGCAATAACACCGCCAGAAATACCAACGCCGCCAGCAACATCTTGATCAACTTTAATCTGCCAACGTTTTGAACCGCTAGCTCGTTCAAACAAAGCCAATTCATTATTACCACCGACCGCAGCAATCAGCTCGCCATTAAATGCCGGCTGAAAGCGATATTCAGTTTTATCCCCGACCGAACTTTTCCACAGCACTGTTGTTTTTACTTTCGATACAACAACAGGCAATGGCGCTGGTTCTGGCGCATTGCTCATCGTGGTGCCACACGCAGCAAGGCCGAGTACACTCAATAGTAATAGCGGTCGCAAGCAGTTCATATTACTTGCTCCCTAGTACATCAAGTTTGATTTCAACCAATTTCAAATTCGGCGCATCTTTTGGCAATTTAGCAATCGCTTGACGATAAGCATCTGCAGCAGCTGCAGGCTCGCCTTTGGCTTGATAGATATCACCACGAGACTCTGCGAACAAACCTGAGAATCCGTCTTCTTCTGGCGTTTTCACTAAAGCCAAAGCCTCAGTAAATTTTTTGTCTTCTTGCAAAATACTCGCTAAACGCAAGCGTGCAGTATCACGTAATACCGCTTCCTTGCTGTTATCGATCACCCATTGCAATTCGCTGCGCGCACCTGCTGCATCGCCTTTCAAGTATTGCAGTTTGGCCGCAATCAAAGCTGCGCGTGGCGCATATGGTGTTTTTGCAAAGTCTGATTTAAGCAAAGCCACAGCGGCTTTGAATTTGCCATCTTCAGCTAAATTCGCTTCAATCTGTGCATATACTTCAGCCGCTTTGGCAATTTGGCTTTTTTGATAATTCTGCCATCCTGCCCAAGCCGCAAAGCCAATTAAAACAGCAGCAATCGCCACTGCAGCCCATTTGCCCCAGCTATGCCACCAATCTTTCAAGCTGGCAATTTGTTCTTGTTCTTGTAAATCAAATGCGGCCATGCTGATCCCCTGAATTAAAGACTACGAATTACTTGTGCTAACTGATCTTGCGGCAAAGTTTGTTGCGCACCTTGCTGCTCGCCAGTTAATGTTTTTAAGTTTGCCGTTTGCGTTGCAACTTCACCCTCGCCAATCACAACCGCAAATCGTGCCCCTGACTGATCAGCTTTTTTGAATTGCGATTTGAAACTACCCGTACCGCCGTGATAAATCACGTTCAAGCCTGCCGCACGCAATTGTCGCGCCACATTAAATGCATTTTTTGCCGCCGCGTCGCCTTGATGCACTACATACGCATCGGCCTGCTGCACCGGAATTGCCACTTCATTAGCTTCAAGCAAGAGCATTACGCGCTCGATCCCAATCGCAAAACCCACGGCTGGACAAGGTTTGCCGCCCAATTGCTCAACTAAGCCATCGTAACGCCCCCCAGCAGCCACCGTCGCTTGGGCGCCCAATTGCGTGGTCGTCCATTCAAACACGGTGCGATTGTAATAATCGAGGCCACGCACCAAGCGTGAATTAAGCTTGTAGCTAATTCCAGCATCATCGAGCAAGGCCTTCACCGCATCGAAATGCGCTTTAGATTCTTCACCTAAAAAGTCCATTAATTGCGGCGCATTGTCCGCCATCGCTTGCAAGGCTGGATTTTTAGTATCTAAGACACGTAATGGGTTGGTATACAGACGACGCTTGCCATCTTCATCAAGGATATCGATATACCCCTCTAAATGCTGAATCAACTCAGCACGATGTGCAGCACGCTCTTCCAGATTGCCGAGTGAATTCAATTCCAAACTCATTCCAGTCAATCCGAGACGAGGCCATAAATCAGCCAGCATCACGATCATTTCTGCATCAACATCCGGCGTTGCAAAGCCAAAAGCCTCGACGCCTAATTGATGAAACTGACGATAGCGGCCTTTTTGCGGGCGCTCGTGACGAAACATCGGGCCGGTATACCACAAACGCTGAGTTTGATTGTAAAGCAGGCCATGTTCAATACACGCCCGCACGCAACCCGCAGTCCCTTCGGGACGCAGCGTCAGTTTTTCACCATTGAGGCTATCCTCAAAGGCATACATTTCCTTCTCAACAATATCGGTATGCTCACCGACACCACGAATAAACAAATGCGTTGATTCAACAATCGGCATTCGAATTTGTTGGTAGCCATACGCAGCCAGCCACTCACGTGACACTTGCTCAAAAAACTGCCAGCGCGTACCTTCCGCTGGCAAAATATCATTCATTCCACGAATCGCTTGAATTGTCTCAGCCATCTTCTTATTCTTTAAATTAAAACTTAACAGGGGTATTGCCACACAAGCCCTAACAATAAAGGCCCACATTCAAATACATCATCAAACAGGCATTAATGGAATTACTTTTGCCTGCGTTTCACGCCGCTTCACGCCGTTAGCACCATACCGCGTCGCAACATAATTCTCAACAATCGCTTGAAACTCGACCACGACATTATCACCTTTTAAGGTGACATCTTTCTCGCCATCAACGTAGACCGGGCACACTGGTATTTCGCCAGTGCCTGGCAAACTAATCCCGATATCAGCCAGTTTCGATTCACCTGGGCCATTGACCACACAGCCCATGACCGCGACTTTCATATCTTCAACGCCTGGATAATCCTTGCGCCAAATCGGCATTTTCTCACGCAAGAAGGTTTGAATGTCTTGCGCTAACTCTTGAAACACCGTTGATGTCGTACGGCCACAGCCTGGGCAGGCGGTCACCAGTGGTGTAAAGCTGCGCAAACCCATCGTTTGCAATAATTCTTGTGCGACAATCACTTCTTTAGTGCGGTCGCCATTTGGTTCTGGCGTCAGTGAAATGCGGATCGTGTCACCAATCCCTTCTTGCATCAAAATCGCCAAAGCGGCACTCGATGCAACGATGCCCTTGCTACCCATTCCTGCTTCGGTCAAGCCCAAATGCAATGGATAATCGCAGCGCGAACCCAAATCGCGGTAGACCGCAATCAAGTCTTGTACGTGTGAAACCTTGCACGACAGTAAAATTTTATCCGGCGACAAGCCCCATTTCACCGCTTGCTCAGCCGATTCTAGCGCCGATACGATAAGTGCTTCACGCATCACGGCTTCTGCACTCATTGGTTGCGAGCGTTTGCTATTTTCGTCCATCATGCGCGCAGCAATGCTTTGATCGAGCGAACCCCAGTTCACACCAATCCGCACGGCCTTTTGATATTCGATGGCTTTTTCAATCATCAACGCAAATTTTTCATCGCGCTTGCTACCCTTGCCCACATTGCCCGGGTTAATCCGGTATTTGGCCAAAGCTTCTGCACACTCAGGGAAATCTCTGAGCAGACGATCACCGTTGTAATGAAAATCACCAACTAGAGGCACTTTACAGCCCCAGTTTTCAAGTTTGGTTTTGATCGTTGCCACTTGCGCCGCAGCTTCTGGGCTATTGACGGTGATCCGCACCACTTCAGAACCGGCACGCCAAAGCTCAAAAATCTGCCGCGCCGTACCTTCGGCATCGGCGGTATCGGTATTGGTCATCGATTGCACCACAATCGGATGATCACTTCCCACCCAAATATGGCCGACTTGAACTTGACGAGTTTTACGACGTGTAATCAGATTCGACATACGTTTATTTCAATTCCAAATTAACCACATCAGAGCCGGGCTTGAGATATGCACTCAAATCGACATTCTGACCATGAAAATACACAGTAGTTTTTGGCGCATTGCCCACTTTTACCGCAAATGGCGGTTTGCCATCCACAGTACGCTCGATACCTGGGCGAATAATTTCTGACAATACTTTATTGCCATTGGCATCAATAATTTGCACCCAACTATCAGTGGATGAAGTCACTTTGATCGCATCACTTGATACAGCCGCGATGCTCGAAGCCGTTTCTGCGGCTGGACTGCTGCTTACAATAGCGCTCGCGACACTCGCGGCCACAGCCACACTGCTGGCAACACTAGCCGGCATCGCAGTAGCCTCAACCACAGCAGAAGCAACTGGCAAATCAAGGACTGGCGGCGTATCGATTTCTGGCAAAGCCAATTCTGGATTGGCCGGTTGCTGCAAAAACCAGAACACTGCAGCAACCCCCAAAATTAAGCCCAAACCCATCATCAACCATACAGGAGATAAATGTCGTTGATTTTTTACTGCCCGAGGTAAGGCCACACCAGAAGTGATCGAAGTATCTAATAATGTCGCCTGCGCTTGCTCAGTCGGCAAAACTTCAGCAAGGTAAGCCAGCAAAGGCTCAGCATCCAGCTTCACGAGCCGTGCATAATTACGCACAAAGCCTCGAATAAACAAATTACTCGGCAATTCATCAAATGCTTCTTGCTCAATCGCAGTAATTTGACGCACCGAAAGCTTAAGCTGTAGAGCCACTTGTTCTGGTGTTAAATCCAAAGCTTCCCGCGCATTGCGTAATTGGCGACCTGCGGGTAGTAATGCAGCCAAAGGTAAAGCGGTAAGTGAAGGCGTTGATTCTTCAAACTGATCAGTCATATTTTCCAATCTGTAACTTAGTGGCCTCTACTGAATCAGGGAATAAAGCCAGTAATTCAGTCGCATAGCGTTGTTCAGCAGCTTTATTGCCAATCGCATGCTCGATTTTAATGCCTAACCAAAGCAACTCCGCCTGTGATGGCTTCGTTGTCTTATACATTTCAATAAATAATCGTTTTGCTTCTGGCAAATCACCCGACTTTAACAGCAAACCACTGAGCTGATATTTGGCCTGTAAATGATTAGGACGCAAAGTCAAAATTTTCTTATACCACTCGGCCGCCAGCGCTAAATCATTATTGCTAATGGCACAATTGGCGGCAGCCATCATGGTTTGATCCGGCGTTGGGTAAAGTGGATCACTCAGAGCCGTATTAAAATGTGTTTGCGCTTTTGCAACTTCACCATTCGCACACAAAAAATTGGCGTAATTGTGATTCACATCGGGATTCATTGGCGCAATATTCAGCGCCTCTTTAAAAAATTTTGCTGCCGTTGCCTTATCTTTTAAAGCCAAATAAGACAGCGCCATCACATTGTAAGCCAAAACGTACTTTGAATCGGCATCAATGGCTTTTTGCGCTTCCGATACGGCCACCGTATATTGGCCGATTTTGTAATACTCTGATGCCAACCGTGTACGAACTGAAGCACGAGACTCTCCAGCATCAGTATCTGCCTGCGCCAAATGGCTAAAACCAAGACACAAAGCCAGTAGCAATAAGGTATTTTTCACGTATCCCCTCCAGTTTTAAACAAGATCGGTCGAGTTTCAGCCATACGCTCAAGGCGTCGGGTTTTATCTTGCACTTGCCCAGCAAGCTGTCCACAGGCGGCGTCGATATCATCACCACGCGTTTTGCGCACAGTCACAATGTAGCCCGCTTGCAGCAAAATATCACGAAAACGCACAATAGCGTCTCGGCTCGAACGTTTAAAACTAGAATTCGGGAACGGATTAAATGGAATTAAATTAATTTTAGCTGACGTCGAGCGCAGCATTGCCGCCACTTGACGCGCATGCTCAGGCAGATCATTCACACCATCGAGCATCACATATTCAAAAGTAATAAAATCACGAGGTGCTTTTTCAAGATAACGATTACACGCATCAAGCAATTGTTTTAATGGATATTTCTGATTAATTGGCACAATATCATCGCGAATTGCATCGTTCGGCGCATGCAAGCTCACCGCCAAAGCCACTGGGCAGTCTTCGCGCAAACGATCTAATTGCGGCACTAAACCCGACGTCGATAATGTCACGCGGCGGCGCGACAAACCATAAGCATTATCATCCAGCATCAAACGCAGCGCAGCGACAACATTTTCGTAATTAGCGAGTGGTTCGCCCATCCCCATCATGACGACATTCGACACAATTCGTTTGTCATCATTGGTCGCATCACCAATCCGCGCGGCATCGAACGATAAACGCTGATTCGCCCACCACAATTGACCAATAATTTCGGCAGTACTTAAATTTCGGTTAAAACCTTGTCGCCCCGTCGAGCAAAAAGAACAGTCCAGCGCACAGCCCACTTGGCTGGAAACACAAAGGGTGCCACGGTCATCTTCGGGAATAAACACCGCTTCAACGCCGTTGCCGGTGCCCACATCCAGCAACCATTTGCGCGTACCATCTTTGGCTTGCTGCTCGGCCATCATTGCAGGTGGCGTGATATGGGCATCAATCGCTAATTTTTGTCGGAACGATTTGGCGATGTCACTCATCGCATCGAAGTCAGCTACGCCGCGCTGATGAATCCACTTCATCAGTTGTTTGGCACGAAACGGTTTTTCGCCGAGTTGTACCATCAATTGGCCTAGACGCTCCGCATCGTAATCCAACAAATTAATTGCCATTTTTTTACCCACCAAGGCTTGCGCCATTTATTTCATTTAAATACTGGTACAAAAAATTTACCGCAAGGCATCGAACCGCAGGCTGCACTATTCATACAGCAAGACAACGGAGCAAAAAACCTTTGCTTTACTACCTAACTACTTTCCTCTTCACTCATGAAGAGGAAAGCCATTATCACTAAACTGCTTTACAACTTAAGCGGCGTAAACTTCTTTTGCATCGAAAAAGTAAGCGATTTCGATTGCTGCATTTTCCAAACTGTCAGAACCATGTACTGCGTTTGCATCGATGCTATCAGCGAAATCTGCGCGGATCGTGCCAGCTGCTGCATCTTTAGGATTCGTTGCGCCCATCAAATCACGATTCACTTGCATGGCGTTTTCACCCTGCAAAGCTTGGATCATCACCGGACCCGAAATCATGAATTCAACCAAAGCGTTGAAGAAAGGACGTTCTTTATGCACAGCGTAGAAGCCTTCAGCTTCGGCACGGCTCAGGTGTTTTAGTTTCGCTGCTACGATTTTTAAACCAGCAGTTTCAAAACGATCGTAAATTTTACCCACTACGTTTTTAGCAACAGCATCAGGTTTGATAATCGACAGGGTAATTTCAACAGCCATTTTATAATCTCCAGGGTGAGGCGTTATGTTCAAACAAATGAAAGAATCTTTGCAGCGCAATGTAATTTCAGCTAGCCTCGTGCGAATTCGAACTTTCACATAGACTAATTTTGCCAAAATACGAGGCAAATAGTCTAATAGTATACCACCATAGCGAGCACCTGACAGATGAGTGATAAACCTGACCCCATCTTGCAGCAGAAAGAACAGCAGCAATTAAAAACCCAACTTCTGTGGCGACTGGGTATTGCGGGCACACTGATTGCCGGCGTACTTGGCGCGATTGCATGGTTCGATCGAGACAAAGCCTCGCCCGAAGTGCAAATTCCGCAAATCGCGCCCGTCGTCAGTGTTGCCCCCATCGCCAGCGCAATTGCTCCCATCGCCGCCAGTGAAGTTGCCAGCGCAC
This sequence comes from Deefgea rivuli DSM 18356, assembly GCF_000620145.1. Lineage (GTDB taxonomy): Bacteria > Pseudomonadota > Gammaproteobacteria > Burkholderiales > Chitinibacteraceae > Deefgea > Deefgea rivuli. The sequence continues at coordinate 11,116 of NZ_JHVM01000021.1, read as the reverse complement.
CAGAAGCCGTGCCGACAGTGAGTGCTGCGCCAAGCCCTGCCGCCACAACAGCGCCGAATCAAACGCAGACTGAGGCCATTAGCAACGTGCCAAAACGCACGACTGAAATCAGCAGCGCTAAAAAGCCAATCACGATGCCAGTGACAACCCCCCTACCAAAACCTACATTGCCACTTGCGCCAGCAACACCGCAGAGCATGCCTGCACCGGCTTCGAACTTCCCTATAGCCAGCAGTAGTCATTTGGGTTTTAGCGTGCAAGCTGGCGTATTTTTGCATTCAAGTAATGCAGAAAAATTACTCGCTCAAATTCAAGCCGCTGGCATTCCAGCGTATTTAGAAACACGCGTGCAAATTGGCCCATTCAAAACCAAGGCTGAAGCCAATGCGGCGGTAAAAAAACTGCGTAAATTGGGCATAGAACCGATTATCAAAACTGAATAAGCTCAGCGCAATATTGAGCATGGGGTATATCAATATAAGCATTATTAAATAAGCGCTATATTGATATACCCACCATCTAATTTAGATTTTAAAAATCCATCTACAAAAATATCGCAAAGCAATCATGTAGATGAACCTTCCCTGTGATTTAAGCCAAAACCACAGGTAAATCAGGCGTCAGCGCTTGACGTTGTGCGGTAGCAGATCCCAGCAAGGCGAAGCCCGCCATCGCGCCATCATCAGTGATGAATTTCGCCAAAATACCGTTTTCACTCGTTTCAACATGCCATTCACCGACACTGCCGATGGCCGGCGGCGCAACCACGGTTGGGCAAGCTGGCGTTTTCACCATCACGGGCATGGCTGGGTATTTCAGCGCAGTCGTCGTACCTGCTAGCGTAGCGGCCAATGCCTTGGCTTGATGCATAATTGGCATCACAAAAGGCAAGATCCAACCCGCCACTTCAGCGCAATCGCCGACCGCATAAATATGCGCTTGGCTCGTTTGTAAATGACGATCAACAACGACGCCACGACTGATATGCAAACCTGCCGCAGCCGCCAACTCAGTGCGTGAGCGCAGGCCAACGGCCGATAACACCAAATCAGCTTGCAGCGTCATGCCATTGCTCAATTTCACACTAAAACCCGCACCTTCTGCATCAACCGCTTTGGCTGTCACGCCCCAGTGAAATTGCACACCCGCTGCGCTTAATTTTTGCGCCAGAAAATCCCCCGCCACTTGCGGCAACAAGCGAGGTAATGGCCAAGATGCAGAATCGATCACGATCGGTGTAATGTCGCGCGACAATAAATCATTGGCGAACTCACAACCAATCAAACCTGCACCCAAAATCACCACCGTTTTAGCATTGGCTAAACGGCGATTAAAATGCGCAAAATCATCCAAATCATTCACCGACAACACATCACTCGCGCCATCGCCCAGCATCGGCAAACGAATCGGATCAGCCCCAAGTGCCAACACCAAATCGCGATACGGCAAGCGCACATCATCTCCGAGCAGCACTTCTTGATTATGTACATGAATCGCCAGCACTTTGCTGTGCGGTAAAATCGTTGCGCTGAGTTCCTCGGCCATTTTTTCCGCCGATTTCATCAGCAATTGCTCAGGGCTTTTATTGCCCGACAAGGCGTTCGACAACATAGGCTTGGAATAAAAACCGGCATGATCACGCGAAATAATCGTCAGCGGCGTGGTTTTATCTAATTTGCGAAATTCCCGTGCCACATTGTATGCAGCAAGGCCGCTCCCTAAAATCATCACTGGCGCAGTCATTTTTTTTCCTATTTTTTAACTAATAAAAAAGCTGACCCAAGCCAGCTTTTTAACTTTTACAAATCAAAAATCATCCAACGCGCTTTAAAAGGGCGCATAGATTCATACGATCAACTACGGGCTCACTGGCGCATCGGGCAAGCGATGAATCGGCTCTAAATTCGATTGCAATAAAGCTTGTCGCACCGCTTCAATCGCGGCATGGCGCGGAAAATTACGTCGCCACGCCAAAATCACGCGCCGCGAAGGTACAGGCGTAGTGAAAGGTCGAATGCTCAATAAAGCATCGTCAGCCGCACTCACCGATGTAGCCGGCAGAACCGTCACACCAATTCCACCGGCGACCATATGCCGAATCGTCGTCAAGGATGAACCTTGCAAAGTCCGCTGCAAACTCCCCACCGACATGCTTTCACGATTCAAATCCGAGCACGTTTGCAAAACTTGATCGCGGAAACAATTGCCAGGCGACAAGAGCAATACATTTTCATCGGACAATTGCTCCGAAGCAATGCTGGTTAATTGCTCCCACTCATGCCCTTTGGGTGTCGCGACGACAAAATCTTCGTCGTACAAAGCTTGCGTACTAATGCCGCCTTCGTGAAACGGTTCGGCCAAAATGGCCAAATCGATTTCGCCTTGTTTAAGCATTTCAGCCAAACGTGCGGTGTAGTTTTCTTCGAGCAGCAATTGCATTTGCGGTGCAATTTCGCGCAAGCGCGGAATCAAATGCGGTAGCAAATACGGGCCTATCGTATAAATCACCCCCAAACGCAAAGCGCCCGCTAATGGGTCTTTACCCTGCTCGGCCAGTTGCTTCACCAAGGAAACCTCTTCCAGCACGCGCTGCGCTTGCTCAACGATCAGCGTGCCGGTCGGCGTGACGGTTACATCGCCTGCGGCGCGCTCAAACAAAGCCACACCAAGTTCTTCTTCCAGTTTTTTCACCGCCACCGACAAAGTCGGCTGCGACACAAAACAGCTATTTGCGGCGCGGCCAAAATGGCGCTCACGAGCGACGGCAACAATGTAGCGTAATTCAGTGAGTGTCATTGCTCATCCTTAGCTGCACGAACATAGAGCCGCTCACGGGCGACGGCGAGGACATAACGCAATTCAATAAGTGTCATTTATAAGCCTCGGCGACGGATTTCGATTAAGCGAATTCGCGTCAACATCGACAAGGGCAGCAAAAAGCCAATAAACGCAATCAGTAGCCAAAATGGCATCGACATACCAAACAGCGTAAAGTCAACCACGGAACAATCGCCAACGGGACGAATCACCGCCGCAATCCAGCCCGGGATCGCATTTAAATCAATCGGAAAAGGCAGGCTTGATGCGCAGCTCACACCCGATTCTTTCGGGCCAAATTGAATCAGCAAATGCCAAACTGTAATCCCAGCGCCCCACAGCGCAATCAGCGCATAAAGCCCCGAAAAAGTCAGCACGCCGCGCCGCGTTGCAGGCTGCCAAATCGCTGCCAGCAAACTGAGTAAACCTAAAACAATAACGATCATGCGCTCGTAGACGCACAAGAGACATGGCATCAGCCATTGATAGAATTGATGATAGAGGGCAAAACCCAACATGCCGACACACACCAAGAACAACACAAAAAACCCAACACGCCAACGTAGCAAAGCCATGCCCGAACTCCGGCAAGATAGAAAATAGCTATTCTACGCCGCTTGTCGAATGATTTGCAGTCAAAAAAACACGTAATTCGGCCTCTTTTGCCATTGCATCGCGATAGCCCAAACGAATCAATTCACGTAAATACGCGCCACTAAACAATAAATAGCTCGCCACGACCGAACCTTGTCGCCGAAAAGCGCCTAAACCGCCCAATAAAAAACGCATTCCCAGCGGAAAATCTCGGCTAAATCCCATCGTGAGGCGCTCTAAAGGCTGCGATGGTGAGATCGTTAGCACTTCAATTTCGCGTAATTCCAAGCCCGATTGCACGCGCACCGACTCGGGAATTCGCGATAAAGTGCGATTTATTCGCGTCATGCGCTCCAAATCGGTATCCAAACTATCAAGGAAAACACTATTCATCAGCTGACCGGTCACTTGCGCCAAAGTGGGATAAGCCATACTGCGCTGCCGTGCTGGGCCGTCTTCTGATTGCGGCGCAACCCCGATTACCAGCACGCGCTGTGCACCCAAATGAATCGCAGGGCTGAGTGGTGCGATTTGCCGCACCGAACCATCACCAAAATACTCACGGTGAATATGCTCGGCAGGAAATATCAAGGGTATCGCGCTAGAAGCCATAAGGTGAGACATGTTCAGCTCGGTACGTACACCAATTCTTTTGGCTCGTGCCCAATCTTCTAGCTCAGCAGCGGCTTGAAAAAACGATACCGATTGCCCGCTGGTATAGCCCAAAGCTGAAATCGACACGGCACGCAGCGCGCCACTATCGATATTGTGCTGAATTTGCGTAAAATCCATGCGTTGCGTCAAAAATGCGCGCAGCGGCTCATTGTCTAAAAAAGCACGCGGATTATATTTGCCCAAGCCACCAAATACTAAGGCGCTCAGCCAATGCCCCGCTGCGCCCGCTAGCCACGGCAAACCGCCGTGATAGATATCGTCGGTATTCAGCCCCTGCCACATCCGCGCCAGCATAAACACCGTTCTGCGAAACTCGCCAGCGCCCGCCGCCATTGCTGCCGCGTTAATCGCGCCCGCTGATGTACCGCAAATAATGGGAAAAGGATTTTTTGCGTGTTGTGGCAATAAATGCGCAATCGCCAGTAAAACCCCGACTTGATAAGCCGCACGTGCGCCGCCACCGGAAAGAATCAGCGCCGTATCGGGCGCCACAGAGAGTGCTGGTTTCATCGTCGTGATCTCCAGCCAAGTCCACCAGCAGCAAACGCTACCTTACTACACGTTAGCCCGAGATTTCACTTCTGCCCATCATGCAATGCAGCAATCACGATTCACTACATCAACTCACAATGGCTTAGGCTCTGCATCTTGATGCATCCACCATCACGCAATTGCGACCGCCTGATTTCGCCGCGTACAATAAATTGTCCGCGCGCTGAAAAAACTCGATCTCTGTTTCACCAACTTGTAGCTCAGCCAGCCCCAAGCTAATCGTGATTTGAGTGGGCCGTGGCAAAGCAAAATCATGCTCAGCAATCGCCACACGTAGACGCTCGGCCAACTCCAACGCCATCGCTTTCCCACAATCGTCCAGCAGAATAATGAATTCCTCACCGCCCCAACGCGCCAAGGTATCCCCCGTTCTGGCCGTTTTTTTAAGTACTTGTGCCACTTCGCGCAGTACTGCATCGCCGGCAGTATGACCAAACTCATCATTAATTCGTTTAAAAAAATCAATATCGATCAAAATACCGACCAAAGAGCGTGGCCGACGCGCTAATTCACTCAGCTTTTGGCTCAATACCAACTCAAAAGCTTGCCGATTTAATAAGCGCGTTAAACCATCTGTATTGGCTAGCGTTTCTAATTTGCTGTGATTTCGATTGATGCTATACATTGCAATGCACAGTACTAATAGAGTAATCAATGCTGAAATAAATAAATTCAATTGAAACATATGCTGCAATGGCAATAAATCTGCCGTTTCATTTTGCTCAACAATCAAATACCAACCCAGCTCAGGAATAAATCGCGTATTAACCTGAATCAACTGTCCATTTAACTTGTAACTTAATTGAACTGGTTTCACCTGATGATTCAGCATTTTTGCTGCAACATCACGAATTCCCGGCTGTTTTAAAATAGAAATCCTCGCCTGTGCTGGATTACCTGTCAGCATAACTTCGCCCGCTTCATTCACAAAATAAATATGTCGCTGAAAACGCTGCTCATAATTTTTTAACAAATGACTCATCGTATCTAAAGTTAAACCGACGCCCGTTGCTCCGATAAATTGGTTTTGGTAATCAAAAATTTGGTAATTGATAAAAATAGTGACTTTTTCCCGATTAGCCCAATCAGGATCAACATTCGTTTCAAATGGCTTTTTCATATTCTTTACACGGAAATACCAAGCATCTCGCGGATCGTTTTCTTTAAGCTCTTTAAGAATGCCACTGCCATGATAATAACGTTGGCTTTTATCCGAAACCAAAAAGCTCGTAAACATACCATTCTTCATTTTCACTTCATTTAAATAACGTTCTAATTGCTCTGAATTTTTCTCACCGTGCAATATCCAATCCCGAACAAAGGTGTCATGCGCCATTTGCGAAGAAATAAATACAGGACGTAAGATGTCTTTTTGAATTTCTGAATAAATATTATCCCCCGTCAGCGGCAAGGCACTACCCACAATCCCTTCACGCACCGCATCTCGTGAGACCAAATAACTCGCCACACTTGTCGTCAAAAATCCAGCAATCAATAGCACCGCAACCAGCAATAACAAACGCAAACGCTTTGGAAACCTTGGCACACTACCCCCTTGGCCATTGAATAAATGAACTGAGTTTTCGTTGACTGAATATGCAAAATAAGTATCAACATTATGCACCCAATTGGTTACATGGCAAGAAAGCATAAAATACGAAACTGCAAGAATTTACATAGAGACTTGAAGAAATACACTTTTTAACCCGCGCTACGGCATGAAAAGCACCTGAATCATTACAATGCAATAGGCGTGTCATCGCTGTTTCGGTATAATGCTTTTTTGGCGAAAAGGATTCTCTTCATGCGTATTGTGCAAAAAGCCCTGACGTTCGACGACGTTCTACTGGTACCCGCTCATTCCAATGTTATGCCGCGCGATGTCTCGCTGGCCACTCAGTTCACGCGCAATATCCGCCTGAACCTGCCACTGGTTTCCGCTGCGATGGATACCGTTACTGAAGCCCCATTGGCGATTGCCATGGCGCAAGAAGGCGGCATCGGTATTCTGCATAAAAACATGACGCCAGCGCGTCAAGCCCAAGAAGTGGCGAAAGTTAAACGTTACGAATCAGGGATTGTAAAAGACCCGATCACCGTTTCACCTGACATGCTGGTGCGTGATGTATTGCAACTGACCCGTCAACACAAAATTTCTGGCTTACCTGTTATTGATAACGGCAAGTTGGTGGGTATCGTTACCAACCGCGACATCCGTTTTGAAACGCGCCTTGATGTGCCGGTTTCATCGATCATGACGCCAAAAGCGCGTTTGATTACCGTTCGTGAAGGCACCAGCATTGATGATGCGCGCGCGCTGATGCACGAACACCGCCTTGAGCGCGTTCTCGTTATCGACGAATTGTTCCAGCTCAAAGGCTTGATCACCGTTAAAGACATTATCAAAACCAGCGAACATCCACTCGCCGCCAAAGACGAACAAGGCCGCTTGCGCGTTGGCGCTGCGGTTGGCGTTGGCGCTGGCACGGACGAGCGCGTGCAATTGCTGGTTGAAGCTGGCGTTGACGTGATTGTGGTTGATACCGCCCACGGCCACAGCCAAGGCGTATTGGATCGTGTGCGTTGGGTCAAAACCAACTTCCCACAAGTGCAAGTGATTGGCGGCAATATCGCCACTGCGGCTGCAGCTCTGGCCTTGGTTGAAGCTGGCGCAGATGCAGTCAAAGTCGGTATCGGCCCAGGCTCGATTTGCACGACACGTATCGTTGCAGGCGTTGGCGTACCGCAAATCACTGCGGTAGCGAATGTGGCTGAAGCACTTGAAGGCACGGGCGTACCATTGATCGCTGACGGCGGCATTCGCTTCTCGGGCGACATCGCCAAAGCGATTGCAGCTGGCGCGCACATGGTGATGCTCGGTGGTTTGTTCGGCGGTACTGAAGAAGCACCAGGTGAAGTTGAACTCTTCCAAGGCCGCTCATACAAGAGCTACCGTGGTATGGGCTCCTTGGGCGCAATGTCTGGCGCGAACGGCTCGTCAGATCGTTACTTCCAAGACAAAACCGCGGATGCCGATAAATTGGTTCCCGAAGGCATCGAAGGCCGCGTTCCATACAAAGGCCCATTGTCTGCAGTGATCCATCAATTGGTCGGCGGCCTGCGCTCATCAATGGGTTACCTCGGCTGCGCAACCATTGACGATGTTCATGCTAAAGCTGAGTTCGTGCAAATCACTTCAGCCGGTATCCGTGAATCGCATGTACATGATGTGCAAATCACCAAAGAAGCCCCGAACTATCATCAAGATTAAGTTTGAAGCTTTAAATAAAAAAACCGCTGCGAGTCAGCGGTTTTTTATTGCCAATAAAATTGCTCCCCTATTTATAGGCTTAAACAGTCACTTTCTTCACCCAAAGATATTTCTTAATTCGTGATGTAGTGAGAAATGCTTTGCAAATATCTTCAAACATCACTAATGCAAACACAATCGGCAAGCTCAGTTTCAGTACAAAGGCACCAATCAATGCCAAAGGAATACCCACTCCCCACTGCCCAATCATATCAATTTTCAAACCGGCACCAACATCACCACCGCTACGCAATACGCCGCTAATACCAACAGCGTTAATTGTCTTCACCCAAAAAGTCAGAACCATAACCAAATAAACCAAAATCGCTATCTGTGATTTATCGCCATCCAGCTTAAAGATACTTAAAAACAGAGGCATCACTGCAATTAAAGCAATGCCTAAAATCAGTGATGTACAAACACTGTATTTTAAATATTTAAAACCATCCGCTCGCGCTTTTGTAAAATCAGATTGACCCAGTGAATTTCCTAATAAAATAGCGGTTGCGGTTGCTAAACCTTGCTCCACAGAAGCCGCAATGGATTCCAGCGGTGTGAGTGAAGCCATCACTGCCAAAGCCTCAGTACCAATGCGTCCATAGATAATATTATAAATAAAGATACCAATAGCCCATAGCAAACCATTAATGGTTGAAGGCACTGATATTGCGGCGTAACTTTTTACCTCAGCCCAATTAATTGATATTAAATCAGACCATTTAGGCAATAAGAAATTAATTCTAGTTGCGAAATAAACATAAATTAATAAAAACTCAATCGCAGCACTAATTGTTGTCGCCCAAGCAGCACCCAGAATCCCCATTGCAGCTATGGAGCCCATTCCAAAAATAAACACATAACTTAAGCCAACATTTAAAGCGACGCCGATCAAACTGGCGTAAGTGGCCAGAGCGGCCCGCCCTGAAACACGCAGCGCAATTCCTAGGACATTATTAATAGCTAAAAAAATGAATGCAGGGCCAAATACGCTCAAATAAGCCGAAGCATTTTTCACGATGGTTTGATCTGCACTCGCCAATGAAACCAGATGCTCAGGAAAAATATTAAATAAAATCAAAATAGGCAATAAAACAAACAGAACTGATGTTGCCAATCCAAGCCAAATCGATTTGCGGAGTCCAACTAGATTTTTCTCACCCCAATATTGAGCACCCAGCACACTACTCCCGCTGGCTAATCCACCCAAAGCAACCATACCCACCATAATGGCTTTACTTGAAATACCGACCGAAGCCACGGCAATCATGCCCAATGAGGATGTCATTAAAATATCCGCAATATTTCTAGCAGATAAAAACAAAATTTGAATCGTAACAGGAATTGCCAATCGGTAAAAATTCAATAAATCGGGTTTCATAGCATGACCAATTTTCTCATTGCGAGCGATCAATAAAGCCCCGCAACAATGGTTGAAATGAGAAGTGAAGACCCAATCACTTTGCCATGCAAACACTCAACTACCAATATGACTGTTTAATATTGGCATATACAGTGTTAGTACTGGTCAATGACGGCAATATTTAGTGCGATTCGCGTCTGAATTTGGCGCGAAATTCACTGGGAGACATGCTTTTGATCCGCTTAAATTGGCGGTTAAAATGGGTTAAATTGCAGTAGCCAGCGCGATAGGCAATCAGCGAAATCGCTTCGTTTTTCTCTATCAATTCTTCGCACACACTACCGATTCTCAACTGCGTCACGTATTCAGAAATCGTCATTCGAGTATGCTGCTTAAATGCACGACAAAGGCTATTGACCGACAAATTCGCCAGTTGGGCCAATACTTCTAGATTGATATTCTCGCAATAATGCTCGGTTAAATATTGCGTCACCCGCTTAATACGGCCCTCACCCCGTGTATTCAATTCGCCAGTAAATGCGGCCGCCGACAAAAGCATTGGCTGCGCTTGGCTCAAAGTACGCATAACCTTAAACATCAGCAGCAAACGCTCAATGGATTCAGCCTCAATCATTTGCTCCATCAGTGGCCGCACTTCAAGCAAAATTGTCTGACTAAATAGCAAGCCATGCCTCGCGCCAGCCAGCCATTGCAAAACCGGAATAAATTCAGGACAAACTTCACACAAATTTTCTAACCACTGCCGCGTAAACCAGATCACCCGAACATCAATCAGCTCAACCGGATCAGCCGAAGTCACCGCCCACGTGTGCGGCAAATTGGGGCCGGTCAACACCAAATCACAGCCAGTGAAATGCTCGATATGATCGCCGATATAGCGCGTACCCCGCGCATTGAGCACCAAAGACAGCTCATACTCAGGGTGATAATGCCAATTAAACGGCAAACTTAGCTGCGCATCACGCCGAAAAAAAGCCCACGACTCACCTTTTTCGACAGTAATTTTTTCATACGACGCTTTCATTTTCTGCATCACTCAGGAAATAGTGCGCCGATTGTAAGCTCAGATGAGCCATTGTGCAGCATGAAAAGTAGGTGGGCTGATTGAATCAATCATTTCTTAGCGGCGGCGAGGTTTGAAACTTTTGCCGATTAGCTAGCGACCTCAGCGCGTCACCGGAGCGGGCTTGCCCACGAAAGCTTTAATGAACACAAAAAACCGCTGAGAATAAGCGGTTTTTGGGTTTAGCTTGATGCAGTTATATTGGGTATATTGCTGTAGCCTTTATTTATAGATAAACACAGAGCAATACATCTAAGAACACCATAGGGTGCACCTAGCGAAGCGAACTGCGCCGATTTTCGCAGTACGTGATGCGAGTGCACCAAAAACATTATCCAACGTGGCATTTTCTAAATCTGCTACTGCTATGACTTTTGAACTCGGGATCGCGCTCATGCCGCGCGGCACTTTGTATCTTGTTCAATGTGATGCTTAGCTAGTATCACATGAGGTGAAGTGAGCTTGAGCGGCACTTTAAGGCACAGACCTTGCAAGGTAGATTGAACCCTTCACCTTACTCCTTTCGCCAGTCAAGACACTGAACGGTAGCCAAGGGCTTTGACCCTGCATGTACAAGGCAAATGGGCGAATTGGGCATTTTAAAGGAGATTCTCATCATGTTTTACCTCGGTATTGATGTGGCTAAATCCAAACTCGATTGCTATTTATTACTCGACGAAACAGGCAGTAAGGGCAAAGCAAAAGTGGTGCCCAACTCAAATGA
>NZ_JHVM01000020.1 GCF_000620145.1 Deefgea rivuli DSM 18356 | reverse complement strand
CAAAGGCTGGATGATGGGAGCCGGATGAGTCGAGAGGCTCACGTCCGGTTCTGCGAGGGGCCGCAGGTGAAATTCCTGCGGTCTACTCACCCCTATAGTACGCCCAGCCAGCGTAGCCTGCATTGATTGGGGTGATGCTGCTTGAGCATGTTTGGAATGCAGTATCCCAGCAAGTCGTGGATGTTACGCTGGGGGAATGCCCTTCTTCTGCTGCAAGAGGGAGTGAGCCGAAGCGGCGGTGACTTGTAGTGGTCTAATCCTAGCAGACACCTCGATAGGGTATTATTCATCCTAACGAGGAAAAAACATGGCTTCTAAACGTACTGATTACGATGCCAGTTTTAAGCTGGAAGTCGCCCGCATGGTGGTCGATCAAGGCCTGACTGTTGCCCAAGTGGTGAAGGATATGCGGGTTGGGCGCACTTCGGTTGATCGCTGGGTGGCGCAATATTTGGCGGAAAAAACGGGCTCACCTGGTATTGGTAAACCACTCACCGCCGAGCAGCAGCGCATCCGCCTGCTTGAATCCGAAAATCGCCAGCTTCGTTCGGATAACGAACTATTAAAAAAAGCGTCGGCCTTCTTTGCCCGCGAGCTGAAATAGCCTACCGCTTGGTAGATCAGTGGCAACAGAAGGCGTCGGTGAGTCAGGCTTGTCGTGTGTTAAATGTGAGTCGGGCTGGCTATTACGCGGCGAAAGCCAGCGCAAAATCAACGACGATTTGTGCGACTAGCGTGCATTTGAAGGCGGCATTTGCCGAGAGCCAGCAGACCTTTGGTAGCCGTCGTTTGCTGACTGAAATGCAGAGCAAAGGGTTTCAAATCGGGCGCTATAAAATCCGCTGACTGATGCGTGAAGCGCGCTTAGTGCCTGTTTGGAAACGGAAATTTTTGAGTACGACGGACAGTAAACATGCCTTACCAGTGGCTGAAAACGTGTTGAATCGACGCTTTAATCCTGAGCAACCCAATCAGGCGTGGACGGCAGATATCACATACATCCGCACGCGTTCGGGCTGGCTGTATTTGGCGGTAGTGCTGGAATTGTTCTCGCGCAAAATCATTGGCTGGGCGATGTCGGCGACGATGCCCGCTGATTTGGTGTGCCGCGCATTAAAGATGGCGATTGGTGCGAGAAAACCAGCGGCGGGGCTGATTATGCATTCGGATCGCGGCAGCCAATACGCCAGCTTTGAGTACCAAGCGCTGCTTAAACGTAAGCCCTCAGCCGCCCCATGACTGCAAAGCTTATTTTTCTGTTAACACTCGCAGTGGTAGCAGTTCATCGATTAGGCTGTTGGGCCAAGTCGGGAGTTTTTCTAGGGTGTCGCTGAGCCAGGCCTGTGGGTCGAGGCCGTTCAGTTTGGCAGTGCCGAGCAGCGTTTGAATCGCCGCCGCGCGTTGACCGGCGCGTTCGCTGCCGGTAAATAACCAGTTCTTCTTGCCAATCGCAATCGGCCGTATGCAGTTTTCAACTGTATTATTATCAATCGGCGCGATACCACTTTCGACGTAGCGCGTCAGGGATACCCAGCGTCGCAGGCTGTACAGGAGCGCTTTGGCGATGGCGCTATTGGGGGCGACTTGATTCGCCATCTCATCGAGCCAGATTTTGAATTCGATCAGCTTGGGCTTCGCAGCCTGCTGCCGTAGCCGTAAACGCTGTTCTGGATTGAGGTCTTTGCCTTGCGCTTCAATCGCGTACAGCTCGCCAATCCGTCGCATCGCTTCAAACGCCACCGGACTTTGGTTGGCTTTGTGCAGATCAACGAATTTGCGCCGTGCATGCGCCCAGCAGGCCAATTCGGTGACGCCCGCTTTGAATAGTGCTTTGTAGCCGCCATAATCATCGACCATCAATTGCCCTTGCCAATCTTGCAGGAAATCGCGCGCGTGCTGACCTGCGCGTCCGGTTTGGTAATCGAACACGATGATCGGTGCTGTGCCGCTGAGGGGCGTACTGCGGTACGCCCATAAATAGGCGGTTTTGGTTTTGCCTTTGCCCGGATCGAGCTGCCGTAGCGGGGTTTCGTCGGCATGCAACGTCTGCGCCTGCAGAAGCCGCTCAATCAAACGAACCACCAATATTTGCAGCCACCAACCCGTGGTGCCAACCCAATTTCCCAGCGTCGATTCGGCTAAATTCACACCGCTGCGCTCGGCAATCTGCCGAATGCGGTACAGCGGTAAATGATCGACGTATTTGCTGACCATCACCCACGCCAACGTGGCATTCGTCGGTAGGCCGCCGTCGATAATACTCGCCGCAACGGGCGCTGCGCTCATGGTTTGGCAACAGCGGCAAGCGTATTGCGGGCGAATATGCCGAATTACGCTAAAGGCGGCGGGTTGCACATGCAATTGCTCGCTGATGTCTTCGCTGACTTTGATCAAATCATTGCCGCATTCACCGCAAGTACAGGACTCAGGCTCGTGAACGACGTCGGTGCGTGGCAAATGCGCAGGTAAAGGCTGGCGACCGGCACGAATACGGGATTGGCGCGGTGAGGGATTCTCTTCTGCGTGCGCTGCCGCAGCGAGTTGTGCCTCGATAGCTGCCGCACTGACGTTGAACTCTTCATCAAACAGACTCCGCTGCTCGGCGCTCATCGCCTCGGTCTTGGCACCGAACTGCATGCGCCGCAAATAGGCCAGCTCAAATTCCAACTTCTCGATCAGCAGGGATTTGGCTTTAATCAGCGCCGCCTGCGCTGCGGTTTTGACGGCCAAATCGGCGTGCGCTTGATTCCATTCAAGCTGCGCCAAAATCGCCGCGCGGACAGCGGGCGACAGGTTTGAGTTGGCGAGTTCGGCGGTGAGATCCATATCGCCATTTTACCAATGTATTGCCCTGCAAGCCATACTAATCAATAGCCATAAGGCAATACATCGATGATGATAGCGAGCGTTTAATACAAACGCGAACCCAAAGTCGGAGGCGATAAACGTTGCCAATCCACGCCCATCGTCAACCATTGCCACTGCGCCGCATCGAGCACAAACGACGCTGATCCGCTTTGCGGCCAAACAAAACGCCCCTGATGCAAACGGCGCTGCAGCAGCCACACGCCCGTCGCATCCCACAGCAACACTTTGAGTCGATTGCTGCGCTGATTGCGAAACGCATACGCGGCCCCATCGCAAGGCGATCTTTGCAAAGCGGCATGCACTTTGGCCGACAAACCCTCAATGCCCAAGCGCATATCGACCGGCTCGACAATCAAATGCAGAGAAGTCAAAAGCGGCGTCATGACAAACCCAGCAACAGTGTAGTGAGCCAATCGGCGGAAATATTCAAAGGCAGCGTCAAACGCGCGCCACCTGGCAGGAGTAAACACATCGGCGGATGGGGATTCAAAGGCAACTCGGTCGCGACCAGCGTTAAGGCGGACAAAGAGGCGCAAACCACAGGCGTTGCAATGCGAGCAGGATTGGCGGTGGCGGCTGGTACTGGCGCGGTCGGTGTTGCTGTCTGTGTTGGCAATGGCGCAGAGTTTGGCACAATGAAGTCGCTCGGTTCACCGGCTGCGTGCTGCACATCCCGCTTGACCCAAGCGGCCAATGTGGGACGTTTTAAATCGTGCCACCGACAAAAATCCGCCATCGACAAACCGCTGCCACGCCAATCCCGAACCCGTCCAAACCAAAGCGCCCGACGCTGCTGATGAGTCATGATGCTGCCCCGCATTGAAAAAATGCAGGATGCCTGATTTAAAACCTCAAAAGGAGTGGGGGCGCTGGTGGCTTACGGAGTGGGTAATCAAGAGCACGATTTTGTCTCAATTTAAGGTGCACATATTTAGCGGCCTACATCATAGTGGTTACATTGTTGCTCATGAATAGGTGGTTGGGTAGAACCGCTGCGGATGTTCGATATATTTTCGTTCAAGCGCTTATAAAAGTAGTTACGATAAAGCCAGCCTTTTATTCCTTGTAGGTTTGTGCTGTGCTTTTCGTAAAAAGCATCGGGTGATTGGAATATCCCTAACTCTCTCGCAATACCATCACGTTGAATGAATGTATCGCTCCCTGTCCACTCCACTCGCGGTCTTTGTAGATTCTCTGTTGCTATAGCGTAGCCAAGAAAGGGGTGAGAACAATGAACAAATCGATGCTGGACGGCCTCAAGATAGCCGCTATCTAGAATCAATCCTTCTAATGCTACCCATTGATTCCCAAGCTTAGCCTCCGTCCAGGTATGAATGATTTCGTGCGGAGCCATAAAGTAAACAAAGGGGGTGAGTGCCCCACGTTGTAAGCTCTTTTTTATCGTGAAAGCATTCAACCGACATGGAATGCCAACTGATCGCAACAAGGCCATAAGTAAAGTTGCTTTCGTGTTGCAGTGGCCGATCCCTTCCGAAAGTACTCGCGAAGCTTGCATGTCGTCTGCGTCAGAGTTATAACCAAACAGAATTTCTTCCCTGCAAAACTCGTAGACTGCACGCGCAGCATCTACTGAATTTCTTTGCCGCCATCCTCGTTCATCCACAAGGGCGCGAATGTTTTGAGCATGAAAATCAAGAATTTTTGTAGGTTGTAAGAGTTCGTGTGAACCTAGTAAATATTCGTCCTTCATAGTTTATGCTTTTTCTCTTTAGGGGATAGGGTTTATCGAGGTTGAAGCCACATTGTTTTTTATTGAGCAACTAATTTTGGCCGCGTCGTTTATAACCAAGCCAATACCTGCGTTCGGTTTCATTTGGGGCCAGACCTCCGTTATGGTGGTGCGGCCTAAGCTAGCTGTAGCGTATTCAGTATTTCTTGCTCAGCTTGGGCAAATGAGCTGTAGCCTAGGCTAGCATTGGTTCAGTACAAGTTGTGCACATTCGATACGAAATTCAGTGCTGAATGTTGGTCTTTTTTTTTATCATGTCACCTAATTGGTTACGAGGTGCTGCGTAACACTTCTAATCAGGTGGTCAAATTCAATGTGCTACTACAGATGCACAGCAAATGTATAAATCAATGACTTAGCAATCTAGCATTCAAAGCAAACTAGGCGGACTGATTTACAGATTTATATGGATACTTCTTTATTGTTCTACTTTTTGGGTTGAAATCAATAAACCAGACTCAATTCAACGAAAGCAGTGTTGTTCTTTTTTTTGCTACCAAAGAATGTTTGATTATCTCCATGAAAATGGTCGGCTCCAACGCCGAGCTTAATTGAGTCATTGAATGCGTAGTTGGCACGCGGACGCAATACCAAGCTTTGGTTCGTAATGTCTACTATTGCTGCCAACTCTAGCTTGAGTCGATCATTGAGGACGCGGTTTGAAATGCGGAAAGTAGTACCCCACTCCTGAGCTGCAAACTCAGAATTTAGGCGATCTAAGGCTAGAGAATAAGGTTTTCGTACCGCTGGTACCCATCTAGGGTCTTGGTAGCTATTGCGAACGACAGAGAACAATTGGGCATTAATATTTGCAGTTTCTCCAAAATCACGATCGACTCCAAGAACTGCGCGTGTCACCTTGCGCCGACTTAACTCACAGGTGGTACAACTCTGCTCGAAGTGGGAATAAGAAAATTCGCCTCGCATCGTCCATGCTCCTTGTGCCCATGCGAAGTCTGTACCTAGAATCTGCGCCCGTTCGTAGGTACTATGGAACATTGGCTTGGTTGGCTGCGCGAAATCGATCCTATACCGCCCAAAGCTATCAAAACCATCGAAATAAGAAATGGACCAATCGATGCCTCCACCAGATTGATCTAACTTGAGTGCCAATTCAGGACGGCTAGGTTTAGTGGCGCGGATCAAACTCTTAGGTAAAGAGCCTTGCGGAACTTTGTTTGCCTCGAACTGCGCAACAATGGCTGTTATCGAACGTGAATGAGTGAGGTTATAGCGAACAAGCGCTGCATTAATACCGTTGCGCTGTTCATCATCATCTGGTACCAGTAGTGTTAAATCACGCGGCGATAGGTTATCAGTTGGGTTTATTCGATCCGAGCGTCCCCAAGCGATAATTTGACGTCCGACACGCCAAGTGAGTGCGCCCGACTCTATCTCTAAGAAACTTTCGCGAAGTCGCCCATTGATGCCTTCGCCATCGCCGGCGTCATGAGCCCCTAAGCGGGCATTCACCCCTAGCCGGATACTCTCGCCGAGAGAAGGGCGCCAGTTTACAAAGCATGTAGCTTTTGATAACGAACCGTTGTCATCTAAGTTACGATTTGATGACCAGTAACCTGCACGACACTCACCGAAAGGCATGCCCTGTGCAAATATGGGAAAGCTGTGAAATAGCATTGTAATACAGCCTAATTTGAGCAAATATCTGATCTGCATACCTCTGCTTACTCCTCTTTTTCAAGATAGCGTACAGAAAAATACTCGTCGCTGATTTTTGTATTGGCTTCAAATTTTTCCATCCTCACAATCGTGCTACCACCTGTTTGATGATTCTTAACTTGAACTAACATTGGTTGCCATTTTCTATTTTTTGCATCAACTTGTTTAATGTCAGAGCTATCCACTGTTTTTAGTAGTGCTCCTGCTGAATCGTAGAACTCGACTTTAAGAGCTACGAAGCTATCCCTATCAATCCAACTTACTCGCTTTGAATAACCTGAGTCTGCAGCGACATCAGGTGACTTTGGTATTGACTCAACTACGTAAGTCGCAATACCGGCGTGTTTGTCCTGGCGTATAAACTTATGAATCCAGTTCTGTGGTTTATGACCAACTAAATCACCATAAGATAGGTCAGTGCCAACGAAACTGCTTTTTTTGTTGTTACCAGCTAGTCGCCTAGGCTTCTTGAGCGTTGGTAGATAAACCCAAATCTCATCTTCATTAGTTGCATTTTCCAATAGCAATGTCGTCGTATTGCGCACATCGCTCGGGGACAAGAAACGAATTACGCGTCGGTTATCCATACCGTTAAGTTGTAGCTTTGTTGCACCGAAAGTTTTTCGCACACGTTCTTGTCCAGATGAACTAACTAAGCGAAAAGTTGCCTCCGACAGTGAGCTATCAACCCTTGTAGCCTGATAGTTGTGCTCCATTATCTCGTTACTCTTTAGTTCCTGTGCCAGAGCGGATTGGTGTGGCATTACTACAACTAAAGCCAGTAACACGACAGCAGTTGATGCAAGCGCAGGGTGAAGAGGTCTGCATACCCCACGACGGAGAAAATTAGGCGGAAAAGCTTTAAGTAGCGCAGGCACTAAGATTAGTGCTGACAATGCACTGATGATCATTGAGGTGACAATTAGGACTCCAAACCAAATATGCACATAGAAGTTGAAAGACAGTATCAACACTGAATATCCTCCAGCTATTGCAGTAGCGACATAAACTACTGCCTTCCCTGCTGTGCGTAACGTTTCACGCAGTGCTAAATCGAAGTCTCCGAGTCGCTCCAGCTCCTCCCGCATACGATATAAGATATAAATTGCGTAGTCGGCACCAATGCCGATGGCCATCGCTGAGGCGACGGAGTTGGGCGTATTTAGCGGAATTCCGGTTACACCCATGACTCCAAAGTTTACCAATACAGTTACCACTAATGGGACGATCAAGTAGATACCTGCGAGTAGCGAACGGAAGATAACCATTCCAGCCACAAATACGACGAAGATCATCTGCGCGATATTGAGGATCTTCCCATGTACAAGTGTTTCGCTTAATGCTGAAGACTGCGGAACGCTACCGCCTATTTGAATACTTATCCCCTTTGGAAGTCGTGTCTGCAAGTGATCGCGAATACTTGTAACGATGGACGCAGCGTACTTGCTGCTGTCGTTCTTCATCCACACAATAAGGTTAGCGTTGCGGTATTCATAGTCGATATAGGAATCGAAGTCAGTTGGCAGCCCAGACATTGAATACAGCAGAAGATACTGAGAAACCATGTCTTGCGAAGCTGGAAGTACATTGAACTGCGCTGCACCAGCATTCATCGACTGATTCATTTTTTTGATCAGATCGACGATAGAAACTGTTTTACCTACGTCAGGTAATGTCTCAATATAGCGTTGTGCCTCTTCGATGGACTTGAGGACGGCAGGGTCCTTCATGCGATCAGGGTGATCAGCCTGAAATATTACGTAAAGCGTGTTGGTTCCCGCCATCTTGCTATTGAGAAAGTTATCCTGTTGGCGTACCGGTAAGTTCTCACCAAAATAGCTTTTAGTGGAGTTTTCTTGGTTGATGAACAGCAGGCCAATAGAAGAGATCGCCCCTATTAACAAAAACGCCATAACAATAGTTTTTCTACGGGCAAGTACCGTAGTAGCCAGTGCATTGGATAGTCTGTCCCACAAGCGGCATGATTCTTGTGTGCTTACCTGCTTGGTTTTGGGTGGTGCAGGTAAGTAGCTGCGTAGTGCGGGAATGAAAGTCAGCTCGATTAGCAGTGCACTAAGGATACCTATCCCAGTGAAAATACCAAATGTACGAATGGTGGCCACGTCGAATGTAATTAAGGAAAAGAAGCCTAGAGCTGCCACAAAGCCTGCTGTCAGCATTACTGGAGCCACCTTCGTCAAAGATCTGATGATTGCCTTGTCGTTGGCCACGGCTGGAGTGTCATCAGGATTTGCTAGTGTAGTTCGGTCATATTCTTCATAGTAACGCTTGAGAATTTGTACGGCATGACCTGCCGCGACGGCAAGAATTAGGATCGGCGTTGTCGCGTTGAATGCATCCATTGGCACCTTGGCGGCGCCCATAATCCCCAATCCCCAGATGACAGCCAGCAACGCGGTTACTAAGGGTAATAGCAATCCTTGTACGGTGCGAAAGGCCTCGAAGTGGATGAGACCAATCAATAATAGAGCGATTGGAAATAGAAATATCATGCGCTGCGCGAATCGCTCGACCGCAGCGAAAAAAACTGGTGGGCCGCTTGAATTAATCGTGATCGTAGCGCTACTTTCTTTTTCTGTCACCGCTTGGACTTTGTCCATAATTTCGCGGAAGCCACCTTGTCCAGACTTGATCGCAAAGGAGATCGATGCTACTGACCCATCGGTCGACACCAGCGTTCCCTGATAAATAGGGTTGTCTGCAATACGCTTTTCAAGTAGAGCTGCTGCTGCTGCATTGATTGGCGAATCTAACATGGGTTCAACGCGCATTTCGGTTTCTGATCCTGAAATCGATTTAGCTCTGTCTACCGAAACGCTCATTAGCGTGTGTCTTTTTACGCCAGGAATGTCAGCTATTTGTGTCGACATTCGAGCAACTACCGATAGAATTTCTGGGCGCAACGCACTCCCCCCATCGGCAGCACTTACGCCAATCACGACAACGTGTTTAGATCCAAACAAGGACTCTGCAATATTGGTTCCAACGACGTTAGGGTGAGACTTGGGCAGCATTGTGTTCGGATCTATCACAATAGTTAGGTTTCGAATTTGAGTCCCAAAAAAAATTGTAAGTAGCGTAATAGCAGCGATTACCCAGAATTTTCGTCGAATGATAAATACAATTGAATTTCTAAGCATTGGTTTATACCTATTCGAAAATCACTACACCGGCATAATGCGTTTTGTAGTTGTTTATAGAGTCAAGTGATTATGCAAATTTCATTTTTCTTGTATGTTCTTAAGAACAAGATCAACCACCATATTTGCATCACGTTCACAGCCAAGTATTAGCTCCGATGCACGGCAAGTGAGCCATTTGCGTCCGATCACGAAAAAACCATTTTCTGACGTTTTTCCGTAGTGTTCGCTTAAGTATTTCTCACGTTCAATTGATGGTAAGTCGATCCAGTCCGTATTTTCTTGGTACCCGACACACCAGACAACAGCATCAACGCGTTCGTGTGAACCATCAGAGAAATAGATGTGGTCGTCTTGTATATCGACGGCGCGAGGTTTTAGTTTGACACCTCGAAGTGCTAGCTGTTGGTTATTGGCAGACGCCACAGGAATTGGATCGCGCTTCCTAATTATTTTGGCAACTACAGAGTCACGTTCGGCAAATAACAGACCAATTTTATCCAGCCACCAAAACACGTCGCGGCCGAACACTATATTGGGAACATGTTTGCGCACTCGACCCTGCGCAAGATAGACACGATGACGGTCGGCAAGCTCCAGCGCGATTTGTCGTCCACTAGCACCATCACCGATTACGCCAACGTTCCAGCCATCTGGAAATTGGTCGGCATCACCGAATTCTGATGCGACTATTTGTCGAACCGTAGAAGCTATTTTCTTCGCAAATACAGGGTAAGTGGGAACTTGGTTTGACCCCGTGGCATTAATTACGGTCTTGCTGTTCAATATACTGCCGTTCTCAAGTTCAGCTATAAATCCATTTCCGGATCGAAACAAGCGAACGATTCGTGTGCTAAATGACACATTGATCGCTTTGTTGATATAAAATCGCTCAACGTGATCAGCAAATTCTTCGCCTGATGGAAAGCCATTTGGATCATTGAGCATGGACAAATCAGCAAGGCGACAAAATTGGCGAGATGTGAAGAGACGCAGGTTGCGCGGTCTATTTCGCCACACATCACCAGCGCGAGCTGATGCGTCGATGACTAAGTAGTTTGCTCCGGCTCGTGCAAGTAAATGACCGCACATGAGGCCACTTTGACCGCCACCAATGACAAGACAATCCAGCATTTAAATTGCCAACACTTTTTTAATATCCATCGGTGTGCTGCTGACCACCGACCAGACGAAATCTGCCAGTGCTTGCACGGTGACAAAGTCGTATGCTGCGGTAGGGTCTAATGGCACACCAAACTCTTTCTCTAATCCAACGAGTAAATTTACGCGCGCAAGAGAATCGAGGCCGATGTAATCGAAAGACATGCCATTGTCGATGGATTCAATGAAATCGTGTCGTTCCTCAATTAAATATTTTTGCAATAGGAACTTAATGCGCTCGCCAACTTGTGCTGCATTTTCTGGAGTTGATACGGCAGATGGAGAGTCCACTGAAGTATTGTATGTGTTTTTTTGTGAGGTTAGTTTGATAGTCATAGGTCAACAGATTTAAGTTGTAGGTCCGCTAGCGGGCGAGTAGAGAATAAAGTGTGCGCGCAAAGGTCGATTTCGCTCGAGGCATACATCGCTGCACAGCGATTGCGTTGAGTTTTACCGCTTGAAGTGCGCGGAATCTTTCCATATGACAGAAAATAGATGTCACGCAGATGCACGTCATGAACTTGGGCTACCGCAAAGCGCAATGCATGAGCTATTGACCGAAATTCTTGGTCAAGGTAAGCCTTAGCACGACGTGGTAGCTCGATATACGCCACTACGTTTGATTCGCCGCCTGAGTCGGTTGCAAAGACAGCAGCTTGTACGTCACTGAAGATGGCGGATGCCTTGATAAGCGTAGATTCAATATCATGTGGATACAGATTGCGCCCGCGAAAAATTATCAGTTCTTTGATTCGTCCTGTGATGAACAACCCTTCATTATGTAGGAATCCGAGGTCGCCGCTACGCATAAAAGGCCCATCACCACACGCAGTCATAGCTTTGAATATCGCTATAGTTGCTGCCGGATTACGCCAGTAGCCGGAAGCCACACTGCCTCCTGAAAACCAGACTTCCCCTACTTGGTTATCATTCAAGATGCGCCCAGTGGCTGGGTCGACGATTATGGTACGGTGCCCCTCTACTGGTCGGCCACAGCACACGATTACCTGTGTTGATTGTGTCGGGTCGTCTGACACTTTGGCCAGTCCTGTTGTTAAGGCATCGCGACTCAAGAGCAATGTCCGCAAATTGTTCTGGGGGGCTCCACCGGACACCATTAATGTTGCCTCAGCTAATCCATAGCATGGCTTGATAGCGTCATTTCGCAGGCCAACGCATGAAAACCGCTCTTCAAATCGTTCAATAGCATCTGCGTTTACCGGCTCCGCTCCACAGAAAATCGTCGATAAAGTGGACAAATCCAGTGTCTCTAATTCGGTATCCAGTTGTGCTTTCACGCATAATTCCAGCGCGAAATTTGGCGCTGCGGTTGCTACCGCACGGTAGTGGCTAATCATCTTCAGCCAGCGTAACGGACGTTGAAGGAAGTGAAGTGGTGACATGAAGACATAATGTCCACCAAGTGCGACAGGCTGTAGCGTGGCACCAATCAATCCCATGTCATGAAATTGTGGTAACCAGCCGGCTCCGACCAAATATTCAGGTAGGTCTGCCGAGCGCTGGATTACTCTCTCATTAGCCAGCAGTTGAGCATGTGTAATCATTACGCCTTTGGGGTCACCAGTTGAACCAGAGGTGTACTGCAAGAACGCCAATTGTTCCTGTGCTGGTAATGTTACAGAACAGACAACGACTGGTGCATCGAACTCGCAGAATAGCGCGACATGAGATGTGTCTAAACCTGAACCAAGTAATCCTTCTCCGATCGAGTTTCGGAGATCTCGTGTGGTAAGAACCGCTCGAGCTTCAGAGTCCATAATAATCTGTCGCAACCGAGCGTAGTGCTGGCTGTTGCGCGCCAGATTCGCAGGCACGCTAACTGCACCTGCATAGGCGCATGCGAAGAAGGCAATAATGAAGTCTAGACCGGATGGAAACAGTAGTAGTACCGCTTGACGCGATAGTCCAATATCTCGCAGATGTTGTCCATATGTAACGGCACGACTGCGAAGATCGCCGTAGGTTAGGATGCATTCTTGCTCGTCTCCATTAACTAAAAACGTGTAGGCACGCTCTTCTGGACGTATCTTAGCGTAGTACTCTAGACATTCCAGAATGGTATTGCTCGAATCAAGCGGAAGTTGTCTGTTCATTATCTATGGCCTTACTAATACGTTGAAGGGAGCGTACGCCTTGCGCCATCACTTCTGCGAAGTGTTTCAAGTCCTGCTCCTCTGTGTACTGACCAAAGCTCACGCGAAAAGTGGCCTTGATAGCTCGTTCGCTCAGGCCCATTGCCACCAATACATGCGATAGCGATACTGTCTTGTTATTTGCACATGCCGACCCAAGCGATACCTGAATGCCATGCATCTCATCAAGTATTGCGGCGAGAGCCTCTGCACGGATACCATCAATACAAACGCTGAGTGTGTACGGCACTTGCTGATTGGGATCGCTCGGCTGATGGAAGGACACCCCTGGAATACATTCGATCAGCAGACGGCTGAAGGTAGTGCGATAGTTGGTGGCTCTAAACACGAGCTCAGGCAGCGCTGCATTGATCGCTTCGGCTGCTGCCCCCATCGCAACGATTAGGGCAACGGCTTCGGTCCCTCCTCTAAGCCCGTCTTCCTGGCCACCGCCGTGTAGCAGTGGCTCGATGGTTATGCCATGCTTGATATAGAGTCCACCGACCCCCTTGGGTCCGTAGAATTTGTGAGCGGCGAATGACATGGAGTCAACGCCTAGCTCGTGTGCATTGACACAGATCTTCCCTATAGCTTGCACACCGTCGACGTGAAAGTGAATGCCACGCGCTTGGAGCAATGTAGAAATTTCACGAATGGGCTGTATGGTTCCGACTTCATTGTTCACCAACATGATTGAAACCAGTTGAGTGTTTGGACGCAGCGCAGCCTCAATCGCTTTAGCTGAGACCATGCCTTCAGCATTTGGATTGATCCGTGTCACTTCGATGCTAAATACGCGCTCTAAGTAAGACGCGATCTCAAGCACTGAGGAGTGCTCAATGCTGGACACGATGATGTGTGCCGGTTGCGAATGAGCAATGGAATAGCATGATGTCAACACACCTTTTATCGCCCAGTTGTTCGCTTCGGTTCCTCCTGAGGTGAAAGTAATTTCTGACGAGTTGCATCCTACAAGCTGAGCGACCTGTCTGCGGGCATTTTCCAGTCGCTGTTTCGAGATATTTGACAGCGAGTATTTGCTGGATGGGTTGCCAAAATTGTGTATTACGCCAAAAAGCGCATCGATCGCTTGCTGACACATCGGGGTTGTAGCGTTATAGTCAAAATAGCCTTGCAGCGACATGAAGGTATCCTTATTTCGCCGAAGCATAAAACTGCTTCAGTCTATGAAACAGTGTCCTGAGCATTTCCAGGCAATGGTGTTGCGAAGGTTCCAAATCACCGAGCATCGTCTCGATTTCTTCGTTAGAAGTGTTTAGCACCACGCTGAGTTGTTTCCCGTTAATGCATGCACAGAAAACGTTACCAGTGGCAAGTGAAGTCGCGCACCCCCAAGCCTGATAGCGCGCTAACTTGATGAGACCTTCAGTCACATGGAGTTGCACTCGAATACGGTCGCCACAAACTGGATTTCCGATTTCTATCGATGTGTTTGCCTCGTCGAGTTCCGAGGCGAATGCTGGGTCTGAGAAGTTTTTGACGATAATTTCATTAAACATATAGATAGGCTCTCAGTTTGCGACTGGACATACATCATGAGACTCTTCGTCCATTTTTTTCTCAAGGTTTACGGCACAACAACCAAACTCTAATGATGATGGAGCGCGCATGATGTATTCCAATCGCTGGCCGCTACGTCCTGAAGGACTATTGCCCGGAACCAGAGAAACAATATCTTCGGTAAGGATCATTCCTGGAGTAGCTAAAGCAAGAGGGTCTAGGATACCGAGTACACCTTTTTCGCCAATGGGAACTTCTTTGCTAAGGTCGTTTATGTCACGAACTGTTAAATGTACGTAGGGAGAGACATGCTTAATTTGGTTTTCGTCGTCTATCGCCATTACGTTCGATTCTACAAGCGCATAAATATCACGTACTCCATTGGGCTCTAGACCAAGGTACTCCTCACACATGAGATTGAATTCGCGGCGGGATATCATTTGACCGGTAAATCGTTTCCATCCACCTAAAGTGACTACACGGCTACCGCGGTCGAGCTTAATACGCTGACCTGTTTGCTTGAGAAACTGAAGTAGGCGATAAATGAGGAAGGGGGGGCCAATGATGTGGCGGGTGAATTGGTTTTCCCAAGTTTTGAGTTGAGTCAACGCATCTTCCGGCACAAATCGCTCTTGTTTGACCATGAAGCGATGAGTGTCAAGTAGGCCTGCAAGCATGTTCAACGCCTTGATCATTCCCATTTCCGGTATTTCTTCTGTAGATGGGCAAATATACAAACCCGCACCTTTAGAAATACCTAGGAACTCGCGATACATCCCGTAGATTGCAATAACGGCTACATCGACTGTATCACTGCAGCGACGCGAAATACTGGGCAAACCACTGGTTCCAGTGCTACGCATCTCATGCTCGATTGTGTGTAGCGGCTTTGACAATAATTCGTGGCTGCTCGCAGATTTAAACTTTGCAATCGGAACCAGTGGAATTCTGACTAGATCCTCAAATGTAAGAATTTGGTCGGGATGTACGCCTTTGCTGTCGCAGGCATCGCGATAGTAAGCATTATTCTGATAATGATGTTTAAAAGCGTCGGAGATAAGAGCTAACTTAACGCTATTGAGATCATCCTGTGGCATTCGATAAAGATCAGAAACTGACGCGACAGCCGCAGCTAACGGATTAAGTCCAAGCTGGCGAATCGCCGTAACAAACGTGTGACTAATCATCTTACCCCTCACTCTACAAAAAAAGCCGCAATCATAACCCATGCAGATTCTTTCTTGAGTATTTTAAATTATTTCACTTGCTTTCTTGTGTCTTTTTTGGTTATTTCTTTTTGTTTTTTATTTCGCAAGTTTTTTATTGGCTTATTTGCGCATCCTTTCGTTCACATTAATTCCTTGTAATGATGAGCTAAAGAGTTGTGTATTACGAAGTGCTATTGCAGATTCACGTTTAGTGAGTGACTGAACTGGCAACTAGTCCAAATTTTTATGGTCAATTTACATCCAGTGAATTATTTATTGGCCGTTACAATGAAAATTGCTCGCATCTATCTATATCTATGCGTCAGTACAGATCAGTAGAATCTAACCCGACCTGGCTTGATTGAAGCTCAGAGCGAGTTGAGATATTGGCCTCACTTAGGGTCCCCGCTAGCCAAAATACACACCACATAGATTTGCGTTGGTGCTCACTTATTGCTGCGCGGTTTGTGTCACTGGCAAAGCTGTCCAATTTTGCTACCTATTTACGCAATAGTCGCAGGCCATTGGCTACGACCAATAAGCTAGCGCCAACATCAGCAAAGACGGCCATCCACATCGTGCCGTTGCCGGTCAGAGTGAGGACCAAAAAGACGATCTTAATCCCCAACGCCAGTGCAATGTTTTGCAGCAAGATGGCGTGAGTTTGCCGCGATAGGCGAATAAAGCGCGGTAATTTGCGTAAATCATCGTCCATCAGCGCTACATCTGCGGTTTCAATCGCCGTGCCGGTGCCAGCGGCCCCCATTGCAAAACCGATATCAGCGCGCGCTAGCGCGGGTGCGTCATTAATACCATCGCCAACCATGCCGACTTTACCGTTTGAACTTGCCAACTTATCTTCGATCACTTGCAATTTATCAATCGGCAACAAATCGCCACGCGCTTCGTCGATGCCGACTTGATCGGCAATCGCGCGCGCGGTGTGGGCATTATCGCCAGTCAGCATAATGGTTTTGATACCTAGCTCATGCAGCTCGGCAATCGCTAGTCGACTACTATCTTTAACCGTGTCGGCAACGGCAAACAACGCCATGACGCCCGCTTCATTGGCGAGCAAAATCACCGTTTTGCCTTGCTGTTCCAGTGCAAAGAGTTGCGTTTCTAGCTCGGGCGAGCACCAGCCTAAATCGTGTACTAAGCGGTGATTCCCCAGATGATATTGCTGGCCGTTGATAATGCCCTTGGTGCCGCGCCCAGCCAGTGCTTCAAAATCACTGACGTTTTGGACGGTAATGTCTTTCGCTGCTAACGCGACGGCGCGTGAAACCGGATGATCGGAACGACTAGCAAGGCTCACCGCAAGACTTTGCACTTCCGCCTCATTGTGCGAGCCGAGCACGATGAAATCCGTTTGCACCGGCTTGCCGTGCGTAATCGTTCCGGTTTTATCCAGCGCCAGCCAAGCCAGCTTGCGGCCTTCCTCTAGGTACACGCCACCTTTGACCAAAATCCCTAGTCGCGCCGCTTTGGCAAGGCCACTAACAATGGTCACCGGCGTTGAAATCACCAAAGCGCATGGGCAAGCGATGACTAAGAGCACTAGCGCTTTATAAATCCACGCCAGCCATTCACCACCGAAAAATAGCGGTGGTACAACGGCAATCGCGAGCGCAATCGCAAATACAATCGGCGTGTAAACGCGGGCAAATTGATCGACAAAACGCTGCGTCGGCGCGCGCGCACCTTGCGCCGCTTCAATCGCATGGATAATCCGCGCCAAGGTGCTGTCTCCTGCCGCTGCTGTCACCATGTATTCGAACGAGCCCGATTCATTGATCGTGCCAGCAAACACCGCATCGTCTATGGTTTTTTCGACCGGCAAGCTTTCGCCAGTAATCGGTGCTTGGTTAATGCTCGATTGCCCGCTGACAATCACACCATCAAGGGCAATCCGCTCGCCCGGTTTAATCCGAACTCGCGCTTGCGTCGCTACCGATTTGGCAGCGACTTCCTGCCAGCTACCATCAGCCTGCTGCACCGTCGCCACTTCAGGCGTCAGTTGCATCAAGCCAGAAATCGCATTGCGCGCACGATCGAGCGATTTGGCCTCGATCAACTCGGCCATCGTAAACAGCACCATCACCATCGCCGCTTCCGGCCATTGGCCGATTAAAAAAGCGCCAGTGACGGCGATACTCATCAAGGCATTGATATTTAAATTGCCATTGCGAATCGCGATCCAGCCTTTTTTATACGTTGTGATACCGCAAGCCAACACGGCGATCATCGCCAGCACTGCAATACTCCAGGTGGGTAAACCGCTCCAATGCGCTATTTCTGAGGCGATGGCGGCAATACCCGCCAAGGCCAAAGGCCACCAAGGTTTGGCGGGTTTGGCTGCTGGCGCTGCGTCGCTGGCGAGTTCTGGCGTAAAGCCCAAAGATCGAATCGCTGCCAATACCGCATCCAGCCGATCTGGCTCGTGCGTTACCGTCAGCACGCGCTGCATTAAATTGAACTGCATGCCGCTCACGCCCGCCATGCTGCCAAGCTTTTTGCGTAGCAGGCCTTCTTCGGTCGGGCAATCCATTTGCATAATGCGAATAGGGGTTTGTACGCCATCTTGGCTGTTTTCTGCCGTAGCGACTTCTTCCAAATCCACAGCGGTATTTTTGCTTTCGTGTGAATGTGCATGAGCACCACAACACGATGGCGCGTGCGGCTTGGCATTGTCCTCAATTGCATCTTGAAAGAGTTGGTATTTGGGCATGGTCGACTCCTCAGGCTATGATTCAGGATATTAAAAACCCTGAAGCAACTATAGGGTCAAGTCTTATTTGGGGTTCGTTATGAGAATTAGTGAGTTAGCACATATCACACAATGTTCGGTTGAAACCATTTGTTTTCATGGAAAAAAAGCCTTATATAGCTGCGCCTGCTCGAACCTCTGGCAATTTCCGTAGCTATAACACCGAACACGTCAAGCGTTTACGTTTTATTCGCAACTGTCGTGCACTCGATATGAGCCAGGAAGAAATCCAAACTTTATTGCGTTTAGCAGATCAGCCTGTTGCTGGCTGCTGTGCAATTAATTCAGTATTTGATCAACATATTGAGCATGTTGAAGTACGCATTAAAAGAATTGGCGTATCTCAAATCGCAATTGGCTGACTTACGCCAGCAACTCCAAACGGAGCAAGCAGAAGATCCTTGCGGCATTTTGCAAGGTTTGGCCGATATGAATATCGAAGCTAAACCAGTTAAAAAGCATACGCATTTAGGTTAGAGTCGGTATGTCCTACCCTGGCATGATTAACTTACGGTTTGCGCAGTGCTATTGCAGATTAATTTTGAATGCCAATAGGAATGTGACTGTCAAAGCCAAATTAAGTAGTCAAGTTAGTTGTGGCTAATTTACTGTCATTTTCAGAAGACGATTGCACCAGTTAATTGGGCGTAACGGCTGTCGTGCAGGCGACTTCTGACAAGCTAGTATCAGCAGTCGTCTGCACCAATCTCGACTATGCTCAATACTAGTGTGCACCAAAGCGAGCTGATCATGGCGACCGATACTCCACGGATTTCCGAGCACGGCGTGGCAACCTTGTCCGACGAGGCATGGGAACAAGCCCGACATCAAATGGAAATTATCAGGCCGCTGGCATCGCTTGAAGTGGTCGGCCATCAGGCCGCCGATGTTGCCGCTCAAGCACTAGGGGTTTCCCGGCGACAGATATACGTTTTGATTCGTCGAGCCCAGCAAGGCTCCGGCCTGATGACAGACTTGCTACCCAGCCAATCTGGAGGTGGGAAAGGTAAGGGCCGTTTACCAGAATCAGTCGAGAACATCATCCGTGAGCTATTGCAAAAGCGCTTCCTAACTAAGCAGAAACGCAGCTTGTCGGCATTTCACCGCGAAGTCGCGCAGGCTTGTAAAACACAAAAGCTGCGAGTGCCTGCGCGTAATACCGTGGCCTTACGAATCGCCAATCTCGACCCGCTAAAAACGACTCGCAGTCGAGAAGGCGAAGATGCCTCCCGTGACTTGCAAGGTGTCGGCGGTGTTCCGCCGTCAATTACCTTGCCACTGGAGCAGATACAGATCGACCACACCGTGATTGACTTGATCGTTGTCGATGAGCGCGATCGGCAACTGATTGGCCGCCCGTACCTGACTATCGCTATCGACGTGTTCACCCGCTGCGTGCTCGGTATGGTCATCACACTGGAAGCGCCGTCCGCAGTTTCTGTCGGTCTGTGCCTTGTGCATGTTGCTTGCGACAAGCGTCCTTGGCTAGAAGGGCTGAAAGTGGAAATGGGCTGGCCTATGAGCGGCAAGCCAAAATTACTTTACCTAGATAATGCCGCTGAGTTCAAAAGCGAAGCTTTGCGACGTGGTTGCGAGCAGCATGGCATCCAGTTGGATTATCGCCCACCTGGGCAACCGCATTATGGTGGCATCGTGGAACGGATCATCGGCACGGCGATGCAGATGATCCACGACGAATTGCCGGGCACGACCTTCTCAAATCCTCGCCAGCGCGGGGAATATGATTCAGAAAACAAGGCCGTTCTGACACTACGCGAGCTGGAACGCTGGCTCACATTGGCGGTCGGTACTTATCACGGCTCCGTGCATAATGGCCTGCTCCAACCGCCTGCCGCGCGCTGGATCGAGGCGGTAGCGCGTGTCGGAGTACCGGCCATCGTCACCCACGCCACAGCTTTTTTAGTTGATTTTCTGCCCATCATTCGGCGCACGCTGACCCGTACCGGCTTCGTTATCGACCACATTCACTACTATGCTGATGCACTCAAACCATGGATTGCGCGACGTGATCGCTTGCCCGCCTTCCTGATTCGGCGCGACCCGCGCGACATTAGCCGTGTCTGGGTGCTGGAACCAGAAGGGCAGCATTATCTGGAAATACCCTACCGTACTTTGTCGCACCCGGCTGTCACCTTGTGGGAACAACGGCAAGCGCTAGAGAAACTGCGGCAGCAAGGGCGCGAACAGGTCGATGAATCGGCACTATTTCGCATGATCGGGCAGATGCGTGAAATCGTGACTACCGCACAAAAAGCTACGCGCAAGGCGCGGCGCGATGCTGAGCGACGTCTGCATATCAAGGCGTCGGTTTCGCCGGGCAAGCTGACGCCGCCGGAAACTGACGTTGCTGACCGGCAGACAGGCAACTTGTTAGCGGCCAAACCGTTCGACCAGATTGAGGAGTGGTAGCCATGGATGAATATCCCATCATCGACTTGTCGCACCTGTTGCCAGTGGCGCAGGGGCTGGCTCAACTGCCGACGGACGAGCGCATTCAGCGCCTTCGCACTGACCGCTGGATCGGCTATCCGCGCGCGGTCGAAGCGTTAAACTGGCTGGAAACCCTATATGCATGGCCGAACAAGCAGCGCATGCCCAATCTGCTGCTGGTTGGCCCGACGAACAACGGCAAGTCGATGATCATCGAGAAGTTCCGGCGCTCGCATCCGTCTAGCGCCGATGCAGATCAGGAACACATCCCGGTGCTGGTTGTGCAGATGCCATCCGAACCGTCGGTAATTCGCTTCTACGTCGCGCTGCTCGCGGCAATGGGCGCGCCACTGCGCCCGCGCCCACGACTGCCAGAAATAGAACAACTGGCATTGACCTTACTCCGGAAGGTCGGTGTGCGCATGCTGATAATCGACGAGCTACACAATGTCTTGGCTGGTAACAGTGTTAACCGCCGAGAATTCCTCAATCTGCTGCGCTTCCTCGGCAACGAATTACGCATACCACTGGTCGGCGTTGGCACGCGTGACGCCTACTTGGCCATTCGTTCGGATGACCAACTGGAGAACCGGTTTGAGCCGATGATGTTGCCATTGTGGGAGGCCAACGAGGATTGCTGTTCGCTGCTGGCCAGCTTCGCCGCATCGCTCCCGCTGCGGCAACCCTCGCCAATTTCCACATTGGACATGGCTCGCTACCTGCTCACGCGCAGCGAGGGCACGATCGGAGAATTGACACACTTGCTAATGGCTGCGGCGATTGCCGCCGTCGATGGCGGTGAGGAAGCGATCAACCACCGTACGCTCAGCATGGCCGATTACACTGGCCCCAGCGAGCGGCGTCGAAAATTCGAGCGGGAATTGATGTGAAGCCAGCTTCACGCTGGCCGTTGCATCCGGCACCAAAAGAAGGGGAAGCCCTATCTTCATGGCTCAATCGTGTTGCAGCTTGCTACAAGATGGATGTGCACGACCTACTGGAACACGATCTCGGTCATGGGCTTGTTGATGATCTGGACACCGCGCCCCCCTTGTCGCTGCTGATGGCGCTCTCACAACGGAGCGGTATCGAATTGGATCGGCTGCGCTGCATGAGCTTCGCTGGTTGGGTGCCGTGGCTGCTGGACAGTCTCAATGACTCGGTTCCTGCTGCTTTGGAAACTTATGTGTTTCAGTTCTCGGTGTTGCTGCCGAAGCGCGACCGTAAGACAAGGTCAATCACAAGCTGGCGCGTGTGGCAGCCTTGCCTACCTCTCCAGCGGGCTTGCCCGCTCTGCCTGAATGACCCAGCGAATCAAGCTGTATTGCTCGCGTGGAAATTACCATTGATGCTGAGCTGTCCGCTGCATGGCTGCTGGCTGGAATCCTGTTGGGGCGTACCGGGGCAATATATCGGCTGGGAAAACGCCGACGCTGCGCCGCGTATGGTCGGTAACGCGATGGCGCTGATGGATCAGCGTACCTGGCTGGCGTTGACGAAGGGATATGTGGAGCTGCCGCGCCGACGAATCCATGCAGGGATCTGGTTTCGGCTGCTGCGTACATTCCTCGATGAATTGAACACCCCACTCTCGCAGTGTGGGGGCTGCTCAGACAGCATTCGCTACGTCTGGGAACGTAGTGGCCATTCGCTGCGCGCTGGGCAAAGTCTGTGGCATCCCTACGAAATTCTGGATCAGGCGATACAGTTGCAGATGCTCGAAGCGGCGGCCACCGCAATGGAACTGATCGAATCTCGGGTGTTAAACCCACGCGGGGAGCAGGCTGCGTTGTTCCTGCCGGAGCAGCAGGCCGAGTTCACCAATGGTCTACCGGTAGTCGGGCGAAAAAAGGAACTGGTCAACTACTGGCAGGCAGCGGTCAAGGCGATCAACGAGGCTGTCGCCGAAGCGCGATACAACGCTGAAACCGCCCGCTCCCTATTCGCGCTCGCATCTTATGGACGACGACACGACCCCGAATCGTTGGAGAGCTTACGCGTCACGTTTGTCAAGGATGGCGTCCCTCCTGAATTCTTGTCACATTATGTTCCCGGTAGTCCCTTTACATGTCGTAGACAAAATGACGTGTTAAGTGACGAATTTTGACTGAGAAAATTTTCTGGCTCACACTGTCACATAATCGAACGTCTAAGTGACAGGTGAAATATGCTGATTGGCTATATGCGGATCTCGAAAGATGATGGCTCGCAAGTTACGGACTTGCAGCGCGACGCACTGATAGCGGCAGGGGTAAATGCTGAACAGTTGTATGAAGATCAAATTTCAGGAAAGAAAGACGAGCGTCCTGGCTTAACCTCTTGTTTGAAAGCATTACGGGATGGCGATACTTTACTGGTCTGGAAGCTGGATCGGCTTGGGCGCAACTTGCGTCACTTGGTTAACACGGTGCACGAACTGAATCAACGTGGCGTAGGTTTTAAAGTTTTGACCTGCCATGGTGCCGATATAGATACCACGACCGCCAGCGGCAAACTGGTGTTTGGCATTTTTGCTGCGCTGGCTGAATTTGAACGAGAGCTTATTTCAGAGCGTACCAAAGCGGGTTTGGCTTCAGCACGAGCGCGAGGCCGTAAAGGTGGCGCTAAGTACAAAATGACGGCAGCTAAACTGCGACTTGCGATGGCAGCAATGGGACAGCCTGAAACCAAAGTCGGTGATTTATGCAAAGAGCTGGGTATCACGCGGCAAACGCTATACCGGCATGTCTCGCCGAAAGGTGAATTACGGGGTGATGGTGAAAAGCTGCTTTCTCAGGTTTAAATGCAATACTCGCAGTGCTTGCACGCGACTTCTGATATTGGTGCAATCGTCTTCTGAAAATGACAATTTAAATTGCGTAGAGAGTTATTGGCTACATGCTATAGTAGTGGTCAAGTTACCTATACTCAAATTGGCCATCGCTCATGAAAGTTGCCCGAATTTATCTGCGTGTCAGTACCGACGAGCAAGACCTGACCCGACAAACAGAAATCGAACACAGTACCCGAGCTGCTGGTTTCTATATCGCGGGGGTGTATCGAGAGAAGGCATCAGGCGCACGTGCAGATCGACCAGAACTACTGCGACTGATCGCTGATCTGCAACCGAACGAAGTTGTCGTAGCTGAAAAAATGGATAGGATTAGCCGCTTACCCTTAGCTGAAGCGGAACAATTGATTGCATCGATCCGCGCCAAAGGGGCAAAGTTGGCAGTACCAGGTCTAGTTGATTTGTCTGACTTGGCCGCTGAGACCGACAGTATTGCGAAAATTGTGTTGGAATCAGTGCAAGAATTATTGCTTAAACTTGCTCTACAAATGGCTCGTGACGATTATGAAACTCGCCGAGAACGTCAGCACCAAGGTGTGCAATTGGCTAAGGCTGCAGGTAAATACACTGGTCGCCAATCAGATGCGGTAACTCATCAGCGTATCATTGCATTGCGAACATCAGGACACACGATCAAGCGCACTGCTGAGTTAGCCGGTTGTAGCGAAAGCCAAGTTAAGCGCATCTGGGCGCTTCATCAAAATCAAATACCACCATCAGGATCGAACCATGAATAAAGCAGAATTGATTACCGCACTTCAAAACCACTCTGGCCTAGCCAACAAAAAAGACATCGAAGCGGTACTTGAAAGCTTGGCTGCCGTGATTACTGAAACCCTAAAAGCTGGTGATGAAGTGACTTTGATTGGCTTGGGTAAGTTTTCTGCTCAAGCTAAACCAGAGCGCCAAGGTCGAAATCCAAAAACTGGGGAGGCTTTGACTATTTCGGCTTCGAATGCCGCGAAATTCACCGTAGCCAAAGCACTTAAAGATGCGTTGAATTGATCTTCTGCCTCCATGTGGTTATTACCTTGAAGCTGATAAATCGACCAAAGCTGTTTGCCAGTGATGCCATGAATATGACGATTGCTGACACTCATCATTGTATATGCACGCTTCAGCAATTCGGCCAAGGCGGATGCAGCAATGATGTGTCTTAGCATGAGCTGAAACCGATAGAATATAAATTTGGCTTACAAAGTCACCTTTCGCTCAGTTGGATATTTCATCCAAACAGTTCTTCAACTTCTAATTTTGTTGTGTAATATATTTGTATGCTCTCTGGTATTCGATAGCAACAATTTGTCTTTTTTGATCGTCAGTTAGGGCTTGTATGCTGTTTCCACCTGCGATTGCTTGGTATTCAGTACCACGTTGATTTTTAAACACGTCAAAAAAACCTAGCCCAGGAAACCCTATTTTTGAGCGTAAGACACAGGTAACAATTGCTTCTTGGATTGGAGCTAAATCATGTCCAGCCTCTTCTAAAAGCTTATGTATCGCCGCATTTTTTAGATTCTCCCCACCGAATAGCTGTGGACTTACGGAGTCAAAAATTTGGTAAAGCTGAGAATAATGCACTGTTTCTTTCTGTAAAAGTGCTGCCCGTAGAAGATTAACTACCTGCGGCTTATAAGAATCGATCATAAATTATCCATAAAATGAACCGCACCGGGTTTCGCGGAGACTGTTTGGTTTGAGTCAGGCCAACATAGCCTGCTCGCTTTGATTACGATAATAGTTTGCTTCTGCTTCCGCTGGTGGAATGTGGCCAATCGACCCAAGCAAACGACGGTGATTGAACCACGAAACCCATTCCAATGTCGCTAGTTCCACCGATTCTAGGCTTTTCCAAGGCCCCAAACGATGGATCACTTCCGCTTTGTAGAGTCCGTTAATCGTCTCCGCTAATGCATTGTCGTAACTGTCGCCAGTCGTACCGACAGATGGCTCGATACCTGCCTCAGTCAATCGCTCGGTATAACGAATCGATACATACTGTGAACCGCGATCACTGTGATGGATCAGTGCCTCTCGCTCTGGCTGGCGCGCCCAAAGGGCTTGCTCCAGCGCATCCAGCACAAACTCGGTCTGCATGCTGCGACTAACCCGCCAGCTCACAATGCAACGGGCAAATACATCAATGACAAACGCCACATACACGAAGCCTTGCCAGG
Organism: Deefgea rivuli DSM 18356; assembly: GCF_000620145.1. Classification (GTDB taxonomy): domain Bacteria; phylum Pseudomonadota; class Gammaproteobacteria; order Burkholderiales; family Chitinibacteraceae; genus Deefgea; species Deefgea rivuli. The sequence continues at coordinate 17,898 of NZ_JHVM01000020.1, read as the reverse complement.
TCGATATGTAGGTAAAATCCGACACCCAGAGCTGGTTCGGTTGTTCTGCGACGAATTGCCGGTTCACATGGTCGCGTGGGCAAACAACGGCTGGGTCTGGTCGCGTCGTTCGCATCGCTTTACCACGTGATACGCCGCGCAAACCTTAGCTGCGCATCAAACGCTCAACCGTACACCGCGCCACAACATGCCCCTCCCGTTTGAGTTGCCGCCATACTTTTATTGCACCGTACACCTGATGATTCATCTGCCAGATGCGCGCAACTTCACCGCTCAGTTGCTCGTCACGGACTGCGCGCTGGCAACGCAACGCTGGATTGCGCTGCCGAGCTGCATAACGTTGATAGGCAGACGGGGCGACCCCGTGCTGCTCACGATGGGAATCGATGAATGTCCTTACGATTTCAAGCGGCGGTCGAGCTCCGCCTGTGCGAAATACGCGCTGGCCAGTCGCAGAATTTCGTTGGCCTTTTTAAGTTCACGCACTTCGCGTTCTAGCGCTTTAATGCGTTCGGCCTCTGCTGAATTAGCATTGGTTCGCTGACCGGTAGCGCTGCTCTGCTGGCGATACCATGTACGCAGCATTTCGGGCTTGCAGCCAACTGAAGCGAGAGTTGCCCATTCGAAGGGTATTCGGCACGGTGCTCAATGACTACATGAACAACCTGTTCGCGGATTTCGGGAGGAGAAAGGGGGCTTTATAGCACCATTCTCTTAAGAGTTAGTGCTCCGCGAAACCCAATGCGGCTCACTGTTGAACCCATTATTTTTATGCAGAGACAAATATGCAGTCTGATTAAGGCGAAAAACTGGATCTTGGTTGAAATATGACATGACATTTTTGCTATTTTCAAATGGATTTCAAAACTTCTATAGGTTAGTAAAGAGAGATGCCCAATGAATTCTTTTTTTTTGATGTATTTTGCGTGATTCAAGTGCGGTTGTTGCAGGATTGTGCGTTATTTTATGGGGTAAGTTATGTAGTATCGAGTCCGTTTGAAAAAAATAATTATGTCAGTTTTTGTTGTCGGAATTATTCCGACTTATAACATGTTGATTTATAAGTATTATTGTTTTTTTATTGTAATTTTGTTGACGTAATTTTATGGTTGCTTACTCTACGATATCGTGCCAAAATTCCCGTTGTTTATTGCGTGATCGGTGCGTCAAAATGGATGTTGTTGCTGTATTTAATCAAAAAGGGGGCGTAGGGAAGAGTACGTCTACGATTCAGCTTGCTGATGGATGTGCTCGCCGTGGCATGACTGTTTTAGTTATCGACCTTGACCCTCAAAGCAACTCATCAACTACGCTGAGTCCAACAAATCCGAAAAAACTGAATTACACCGCAGTTACGTTGATTCAACGGCCGGATATTCGAATTGAAGAGTGCATTTACGAATCTATTTTTCCTGGTGTTTCGATCTTACCCATGGTTATGAAAATGCGAGAGCTTGAGATTGAGCTATGGCGAAAAGATACCGATTTGATTGCGATGCACCTGGGACGGATTTCAGTCGGAACCTACGATTTGATCCTCATCGACTGCCCACCCAACTTGGGAAAACTTACGCTTATGGCGTTGACTGCGGCCACGCATTACTTGGTTCCCGTTAAAGCGGGTGATCAATATGCGTTAGATGGGATTGAGGATCTTGAAGCTACCGTCATTGAAGTAAAACGCGCTAAAAATCCGAATCTGCAGTTTCTTGGTGCACTTTTAACTATGTTCGATGGACGAAAAGGTGTCGACAAAGTAACAGAAACACGGGTTTTGGAAACGTTCCCCGGGATGGTGTTCGATGAACGACTCCCTGAGTCTGTAAAGGTCAAAGAGGCCATTATGCGTAGAGTGTCTGTGTTTTCGGAACCTAATACAGCGGTAGCCAAATCAGTATCGAGATTGTCAAAAGAATTTCTTCGAAAATTAGGCTACGAGGGTTTTGCTGACGAGGGTGAAAATGAATAAGCCAATTAAAAAGCCAACAAAGATTGATCAGCTTCTGGAGTCCTCAAGGCAAATTAGCGATGAGAATTCAGGTGGTCGTGAGGAAATTGCGAAAGGAATCGTTTCGGCTTTACTTGGTCCTGCTAGTCAAGAGACTCCGAGTATGAAAATTCCTCTTGGAAGAATTTTACGTAGCCCATTTCAGCCTCGGGTTGAGTTTGACCCAAAAGAGTTGAAGGAGCTTGCGGACTCAATAGTTGAAGCAGGTGGATTGATTCATCCAATCATGACGCGTCAGCTGCCTAGCGGTGATTATGAATTACTTGCTGGTGAGAGACGTCTTCAGGCGCATGAGAAAATCCTGCAATGGCCTGAAATCGATGCAATTGTTCGTGATTTGGACAATGCAACGTCGGCTAAAGTTACGATTATTGAGAACTTGAATCGGGTTGATTTGAGTGACTTTGAAAAATCACGTGCGCTCCCAATTCTTCGCGAGCATAGCGCAGCCACAACAAATGTTGAGTTGGCTAAGATTTTGGGTTGTGATGAGAAGCTTGTTCGTTCTTTGTGGAAATTCCAGAGCCTACCTGAAAATGTCATTAGTCAACTGATGATATCACCTCGTGTATTGACGATTACATTTGTCGATGATGTTTTAGCGTGGTGTGAAAAAGGGTTTGGTTTGATTGTTCAGGAGGCACTTAGACTGGCCGCAGATGGCAAATTGAAAAATAAAGGTATTTTGACCTATATCGAGCGGAAAGCCGCTGGACCTAATGCGCGAATTACTAAAAAGGGGACCGATTTAAAAAATCTCGATCAGCAACTTATTGCGACAATGAACGTCGCTCGATCAAAGATCACGCTAGATATACCAAAAAATATTGAAATATCAATCGTTGAACAAGTCATTACTGCTGCAATCGCGGGAATGAATGCAGAGTCTGTGAAAAATGTAGAAAAATAAAAAAACAATATATAAAAAGCCACCTTTGGCTAGATGGCTTTTTATATTGATGGTGCTGTTGAAACGTGGGTCAATTTCAAAAGGTTTGGCGACCTTTGAAATTCATAGTCGTAGATTCGAAGCTAGCGATGAATTTTGATTCTACGTTCCCACACCCTTTTTAGCAAGATTTTTGCAACCGTTCAGCGGGTGGCAGGGTATGGCGCAATCTTTTAAAAGTGAATCAAGTACTTCAGTGGTTGAAAACGAGCTGTTGCCGCGCTTCCAGCAGGAAGGCACTGCGTTGCACCGGTTGCTGCAAGAGGCCGCCTATCTAGCGCGCTGTAGCGATAACAAGACAGCTGCACTAATCCGTCCCCGCGACTACGCGATCAAATACCCCTACATGCAAATCAACCGGGCTGGTTTTGTTAGCTGGTTGATATTTGACCTTGACCATGACAATGCAATGATCTGGCAAGACAAAGGATTGCCCGCACCGAATCTGATTGTTCAAAACCGGCAGAGCGGCCATGCGCATCTCTATTACGGCATTGCTCCCGTTTGTACGTCAGAGCGTGCTCGATCCAAACCGATCCACTACATGAAGGCGATCTACTCGGCACTGTCACGCGAGCTGAATGCCGATCCTGAATATCACAGTGGTCCTGTTGCCAAAACACCTGGGCATCAGTGGTGGCGTACTTCGGAACTACACAATCATGTTTATGAACTATCAGAACTAGCCGGTTGCGTTGAGTTGGCCAGCGCTTCACCGTGGTCAAAAGGTCCAAATCTGGATGCAGTTTCTCATTCTCGCAACTGCATCATGTTTGAGAAGCTACGTTTCTATGCCTACTCAATCGTTAATCGGCAGAAGGAAGACGGCTCATTTTTGAGCTTTACGCGCCTGCTTGAAGCCTTTGCGCACAATCACAACGCGTTCCGGAGTCTTGGTTTTTCGGCTGATTTGAGTCAGTCCGATTTGCGCGCCACTGTGAAATCCGTCGCTCGCTGGACGTGGGACAAGTACACCGGCTCAGGCCGTTGCCACCGCGGCGTGATGGTGCTAGATCCAAATTTACCGCTTCCAGAAAAGCAGGCGCTGGCAGCTGAACGCACACATTCCGCACGCAAGGAGAAAACCGCAGGCCGCATTCGTGCTGCGTGTCGGGTATTGCAACAACAGGGGAAAGCGCTGTTGCATGAGGCCATCGCACAAGCTGCAAACCTATCTCGGCAGACGGTGGCCAAGTACAAGCATGTACTGGAGGAGGTCAAAAAACCGTTTTCTTTGGTGCCGCTTCGGGCTATTCAACCTGTCGATAGTGATGTTAATTATGCTGTGCATCAGGTATCTGCCCCGCAAGGGGGGGTTTTGAGGGTAGGGGAGTTAGTTGTTCTTGAGAGTGAATTTGGGTTAGTACGACTTCCTGAAATATAGTGATCTTTCTTGTTTTGTCTGGTTACGATGGGTTTACTGTTTATAACTGATTGAAATTGTCGTTAGCTCTTATTTTTTAGGTCTTTTATCATGTTGAATCAGACATTTTCAAATTTAGAGCATGCTCGTGTGCTTACTAAGGCCGCGTTTAGGGCTAGTGACCGGTTAGGTATTGATCAATCGTATTTTTCTCAACTTTTTGAGATTGATGCTGCTCGCATGTTGTTTTTGAGTAGTGCCCAGGATGTTTTTGATTTTGAGCAAGCTGAGTGGGGTCATGCTATTGCACTTGTGGCGTGTTATTCGGCGTTGTGTATTTTGTTGGGTGATGATGATCCTATTAAAACTTCTGCTTGGATGAAAAGCTATCATTTGGATTTAGGTAAGGCTCCAATTCAACTTCTTATGGCACCCAATGGCATTGAGCAGTTGGAACAGTTTTTATTGAATTTTCGTGGTGTTTAGGTCTTTGATTTTTTTGGAATGGTATTTTTTGATCGGTAGTTATTAAGATTGAGAGTGTCATAGAATCAACACTTTTCATTACGCTGTACGTATGTTTTATAGTGCAGCTTCAAATCTAGTTTTTCCTTTTTGTTCGTGGGTAATATTAAAATCGGGTAGCCCACTCGTATTTCATTATTTTCAGTTCACGTGGTTGTATTTTGTGTCTCGCGTCACTCATACAACATTCAGATAATGATTGTGTAAGAAGAATAATAAGAATATTCTTCTTCTTATATTATTTCTGGGGTTCTAGATATGGACATCGATCAAGCAATTCGTGAACGGGTACTCGTTGCAGCTAAAGCATTGTATGAAGAGTCTGGTCGGGTTGATTTTCCGACTGTTGCAGCCGTTCGATCTAAGGCTGGTGTTGATATGAATGCGGCATCCGTGGTCATGAAAGAGTGGCGTCGTCTTCAAACCACGACTGCGGCGCCGGTTGAGGTGGTGGTGCCACCTGCAGTTCTTCAGGCTGCGCAAGTGTTGGTGGCGAACCTGTGGAAAGATGCCCAAGACTTGGCCAATGAAAGTTTGCTAGCGGCTCAGTCAGGTTGGGATGCTGAACGTGCTGAAGCAGAAACGCTGCGTTCTCAGTTGAGTGAGGCTTTTGAAGGGGTTCTTGCTGAATTTGAAGCGCTGCAAGCTCAACTAGCTGATTGTGAAAAGGCATTAGATGACGCTCAACTACTGATTCAACATGAACAAACTGCTAATCGTGAATTGCAATCTGAAAAATCGGCGCTGCAATCGGTATATGGCACCGAGATCGCACGTAACGAAGAGCTTGAGCGTCGTATTGTCGATTTAAGAGCTGAATTGGATCGTACGCACATGGATAAGCAGTCTGCTGATCTTGATCGTCAGTCCGCTATCGCAGAGCGTGATGAACTAAGGGTGCAGTTTGTTGATTTGAACCAACGCTTAAATGTGGCCGTGCAGTCAGCTCATACGGCAGCTGCGTTGTTGAGCCAAGCTGAGTCTCGTATTGTCGCGGCGGAAGGGCGTGAGGCTGTTCTTTATTCTGAGCTGAGAGAGGCGCGGACTCTCCAAGAGCAAATTCGTACAGAGGCTGCTCATCATGTAGAGGTCGCCGCGCAGCGAGCAGGGGAATTGGATGCGTTGCGTGGATTTTTAGCGCGTTTCACGCCACCATCTACGGCTTTACCAGGCTAAATGGTTAGGTGCGCTCGATTTTAGTCAGGCGAGTGCTAGATGCCATATTTTGATCGCATCAGAGATGCGTAATTAGAATTCGATTGGAAGGCTATAAAAAGGCCGAACTTGACCTTTTTATAGCATCGTTTCAACATCATAATTTCAAATTATTTTTTGTTACTCGGTGCAGTTTTTGGTTTTCCCGCGTCGCTACGTTTTTCACGAATTTGACCATCGTTATTACGTGATCGAGGCTGTTCTCCACCACCTGGTTTTGGTACGTTTACATCTTTATTAATTGGTCTTCTATCAGTCATATTTTGTCCAATTTATATGCGGTTAGCCATCAATTATCTCGTTCGTCTTAAGCCCTAAAATATTGTTCTTATGACAATAGGAACAATACACGAACTCGTATTTTCTTTATTTTTTTTACCGCACAAATGAAAGCAAAAAGATAAAATAATTATTTTTTTTGAAAGTAACTTCTTTGTTTTGAGAAAAATATTGCTTGTTGCCGAATGCGGAGCTGCCAGTTTTAAAACAGACAAATATTCCGTTGATTGAGGGTATACCGTTTGTTGTTGGTGGCTGTACGATTGCTACGACCGTTTTGGAAACCTTACCTATCAGTATTCATCGTAGTAACGACGTCGATGAGCTGTTGTCTGACCCAAATATGAGCGGGGTCGCTGTGGAAACGCTCGTGCCAGATCATTGCTGGCGACAGGGGAGCAACCTGTAGTGGCAGATTCAAGAGTGCGAGAGGGAGATTTTTCGTGAGTAGGCGTGCCAATCGGCTTGGTAATGTAAGAATCATGTCGCTATCCGCCACCAACATTGCACCAGTAAGGAAGTGAGGAACTCGCAGCGCGACGCGACGAGTGAGCCCCTGCGTTAAGAGAGCAGTGTCGACTGCGCTCTGTCCTACTCCAGAAATAGTCACGGCGATGTGGCGCAAGGCCACATAACGCGCCAGACTGAGTCCGTCTGCCACATAAGGGTGATTGGCCCTCACCATACACACCAAAGTGTCGGCGTAAAGGCTGCGTCGATGGAGACTGCCGGGCAGTCCATCGAAAATGCCCAGCGCCAGATCTGCTTCCCCTTGTTCGACCAGCCGCACGTTGTCCCCTGCTGGTTGCGCGATATGGAGATTTAGTGCTGGCGCATGGCGCTCTAAGCGGGTAATCAAACCAGATAAGACCATCAGACTCAAGTGATCGTGTGCGGCAATTGTGATCCGACCCATTGCTGAGGAAGGATCGAAGGCTGTTGGCGAGACGATGCCACGGGCATCATCCAGCAGTTTAGCCACTGGACCTGCCAACGCTTCACCACGTGGGGTTAGCTCTAGCCCGAGCTTGCCGCGGACTACCAAACGATCACTCAACATAGTGCGCAGCCGACCCAGCGCGCGGCTGGCGGCGGGTTGGCTTAAACCCAGTCGGAGACCGGCTTGGGTGACGCTTCTTTCTCGAACGAGTGCTTCGAACAGCTTTAATAGGTTGAGGTCGATTGTAGATAAATCCACTTGGTGCATTTTAACTATACCTTTCATGCTATGGATGCATGTTCAGTGATCATGCATCCTTACATCTCATCTGAAAAGGAGTTTTTAATGGTTGCTTCCTCCCCTCTTCCTTATGTTGTATTCGGCGTAACTGGTCGAACCGGCGCTGCTGCCGCTGATGCACTTTTACGTTCTGGCCACCCTGTACGCGTCGTGGTACGCGACTCAGCAAAAAGCCAACAGTGGTCCGAACGTGGCGCAGAAGTTGTCGTGGCCGATATGACCGATCTGGCCTCAATGATCGAGGCGCTCAGTCAGGCTCAAGGTGCCTATGTCGTTAGTCCGCAGCACTATCACCGTGAAGACTTATTTGAAAGAGCCGACTTTATTGTCGATAACATCGCGCGCGCTGCAGTTGCGGCCGCAGTGCCTAGACTTGTGGCTCTTTCCTCGGTTGGGGCTGACCGTGAACGTGGAACGGGATGGATCAGGATGAACCACAGGTTCGAGCAGCGTTTAAGCGAAACTGGTGTGCCAACCATTTTTCTGCGAGCGGCCTATTTCATGGAGAACTGGATGCCGATGATTGAAGAGGCCATCCGTAGCGGTATTCTGCCAACGTTTCTGGCGCCATCACAGCGGTCTATCCCGATGGTCGCGACTGTGGATATTGGTCGCGTTGCCGCTGCTTTGCTGCAAGAAGAAAGAATGAGCACTGGCGTTGTCGCGCTCTCGGGTCCCAAAGACTACGCTCCGAATAATGTCGCTGGCATTATTTCAGCGATGCTTGCGAAGCCTATTAGCGTCACAGTCCTGCCAGAAACTGAGTGGCCGAAAGCGTTGGTGGATGCCCATTTCTCAAAGGCAGCCCTTGCGGGCTTCACCGAAATGACCCGTGGCTTGAATAGCTCGTATATCGATATTAAGAGTGATTCTGGTGTGGTCGAAATGCTGGGGACGACGATGCTTGAACAAGTGATCGTCGAACTGGTGCAGCGTCAGCGCTAAAAGGCCGTAGGTGTTATTTGGCTTCTTGTTGATTTGTCTAACTGATGAGTGACCTACGTCGTAGGGGCGGTCTGAGTCGCGCGTTTGTTGTGGCCAAATTATTTAGGGTGGTCGGTACAAATTAAGGCTCTGAGCGTGATTTTTTCTGGTCAGTTTGGTTTCTGGGTTTTAAAAACGCGGGCGCTACTACCGTGGTGGTTGATCAAACCGCCGCGTTACGCGCCCGCTCGACATGGCTTCATCTCAGAATCTGCGTATTGTGTTCAATATTGTGAATGGTACTCAAACCTAAAAAATGATGTTGTTCCCAAGTGGAACAGTTGCTCTGCCGAGGTTGTTCTGGTTTCAAACAATTGAGCTGGTGTGTTTGTTTCATTTAGGAACAATGTTACTGAGGAATTTGTTCTGTTTTAGAACAGCAGTGCGTAGGGGCGAAATCGAGTAAACCGCAGTCAAAAACTTCGGGCGCTCTTGGACTGTGTGGACATTCGGCCGGAAGCGCGTCGCGCCCGTTTTCCATCGCGACGGATCAACGCAGAAATATGTTGTTCACAATTGTTCGTATTGGGAACAATGCGGGATGGAATTTTGTTCCGTTTTGGAACAGTATTTGGCGTTGTTTTTACGTGATTTACTTTCCGCAAAGAATAGCACTTTTAATAATATTTAGTGACTTTTTCAGATTGTGATTTTGCGTTTTTTGATATTAATAGCTAACACCCGGAACGTACAGATAGTAAACATATAGCACACCTAAAACAGACCCAGAATAGGCATAAAATGTTATTTGTTCGCAGATAGTCTAAACATTGTTTGGAAAATGTTTACACCCAGAGCGCGCACAGAACGTTATGGGTCTTTTATGTGTTTGTTTTGTATTGGGAAATATTGATCCCAAGATTTGTATTGGAAGCAATTCCCCGTCCTTTTTTACGTTTTCAGATGACTTTCAGCAGAGTCCGCGCTATATTAACCATCACTGCTGATATATAGCTAAGCCAGCTTACCCCGTATTACATTTCGCCGCGCTTCGCGGTCTTATGTAAACGGGGGCTGTCGAGGGGCTCCGCCCCTTCGATCCCCGCGCTGCTGCGCGGCTTGGTATTGGGAACAATCAGATATGGTCAAAAAAGAAACTACAACCAGTTTGCGCTTAAGCTCAGAGAAATTGGCCGATTGGCGCTGCCAAGCTAATGCCGCGAATTTGAGCCTATCGGATTGGATTCGAGCCAAAGTAGACTCTGGCGAGATGACCGGTAAACCCACGCCGAGTCGGCAGCGTGAAACGGCGAATTATGCCTCTGTTGATCCCCAGCTGATGGGCGAACTCGGCCATCTTGGCAACAATTTGAACCAGATCGGAAGGGCGCTTAACACTGCGAATAAAACCGGTCGACAGATTGATACGGTCATCGTTACGATCAATTTGATCGCGATCGAGCAAGAAATCGCACGCCTGTTACCCGCGCTCGCCGCAGCCCCAAGTCTGACACGTAGCGACGAAACAGTGCGGCGAACCAAAGCGCGTTACGCCGCGCAGCGTGCCGCAAAGGCGAAAGCTCGTGCTGATTAAATTTCTGCCGCATGGATCCGGTGACGCTTCGAAAGCTGCGGCCTACGTTTTGGATGAGGCCGACCACCTTAATGTTCGCCGGGAAGGGGTCAGTGTATTGCGCGGGAATTTGCAATTGTTCGCCGCGATTGCCAATAATCTGCCGTTTCGGCAGCGATATACATCGGGGGTGGTCGCCTGGGCAGAAGGAGATGCGCCGACTGACGAGGACATCGAAGCCGTGCTCAATGAGTTCGAGCGCGTTGCTTTCGCCGGTCTCGATCCGGATGAATATCAACTTAATGTGGTGCAGCATGTCGAGCCAAACGGCTCGAAACACGTTCATATTCTGGTGCCTCGCGTGAATTTGCGGTCTAAAAAGAGCCTGAATATTGCCCCGCCAGGCTGGGAGGGGCTTTTTTACCCCCTACGCAATGCCTGGAATAATGAGCAAGGGTGGGCTCGGCCAGATGACCCTTTGCGGAAACGCGATCATTGCCCTGATTTTCACGCCTATATTGATGCGGCTGCGCTGCGGGCTGGTTTACAGGTTGAGCCTCAGTCCCGCAGTGAGCTGACCAAATTTATTAAGCAGCAAGTGGAAAACGGGCAGATTAAACATTGTGATGACGTGCTGCTTGAGCTTCAGCAGTTCGGTAAGGTCAATCGTAGTAAGAAAGGCGATTATATTCGCGTAATTCCGCCTGGTTTTGATAAAGGACTGCGGCTTAAAGGCGCATTTTTTGAAGCGGATTTCGATCCTGCAATATGGATCGCAAATGAGCAGCAGCGGGGAAAAAATCAAAACCGTTATAGCGGTCGTGAAAAAGTGACTCTTGATCATCAAAAACGGGCTAAACAGGCTCGGCGTGAACTAGCCGAGGCGGTTGAGAAACGCAGGCAGTATCACCAAGATCGCTACCATCGACCGGCCAAAGGTGTGTCCGATCAGGCGGTGATACCTGATCGTGAAGTAGGTGCTGACGCGGATCCAATGGCTGCGCTCGATCAGTTGCAGATCCCAAATAAAGGAAATACCAGTGACGGAATTAGAGAAGATTCTTACTCAGCAGCTCAAAGCGCTGGACGAGCAGTATGTGAGGCAAGCGATGGAGTTTCAAACGCTGCTGCAAAACTTGGAGCAACGATTGAGCGCCACGACCGAGCTACAGAGCGCGATGGCCAAAGAGTTAGAGCAGTTGCGCGAGAATCAGGCCGAGCTGCTCAAATTATTCGCCAGCTAGATGAGCACAATCGTGATGAATTGGTACGGTTCAAAACAGACGTCAGCTTGATTGCGGTTGCGAAATCGTATGGCTATCTCCCCCAAAAAAATGGCAGTACGCCTGGCAGCGTTTTACTGAAGAAGGGGTCAGAAACGCTACTGTGCGTCACAAATTCCGATAATAACAATTACGAACAATATTACAACCTCACCGATGGGCATGATTCTGGCTCGGTGATCGATTTTGTACAGCGGCGGGAACCGCATCTGAATTTGGGTCAGATCCGAAGAAAATTACGGCTACATCTGAAGGCTATGACATCTGATCGTTTGGCTGAATTTAAGCCGCGTGCTGTGTCACGCCAGCATATTATCCAGGCGTTGGAGTGGCATCGTTTACCGCCATATCAAGGCGATTTACTGCAACATCAGTTCCATATCGATGGCGAAAGCATTGAAGTCTTTGCGGACAAATTACGGCAAAACGAATCTGGTTTACCGTGCTTTAGGCATGTGGATAGGACGAGTATTGTTGGCTATGAAATTGAAACTGGATCGGGCATCGTGTTTTCGACGTCAGGTCCGGCGGGGCTGTTTACGCATCGAATAGGCCAGGATGTCGATCGTGTCGTCATTGTGAGCTCAGCGGTCGAGGCTATGGCCTACCATCAACTGAATGCTCAGGAAGATACGGTTTATATCGGTCTTGGCAATGCGTTAAGCGAGTCACAATTGGGCATGTTGTTTGGGTATTTTGCTAGGGACGATCGGCAAAAAACACCGGTTGTTATTGCGCTGTCGCACACCGAGCAGGCGCTGAAGTTTGCAGAAAGAATCCAAGCTGAACGCCCATCTGCGAGCTGTGTTTGGCCTAATTCAGTCACGTGGAGCGATGAGTTAGGACGTTCGGTCGGCAAAAAACCGGTTCGGAATAAGAATGCTAGGATCGAGGTACGACACGATTTGAATTCTGATTCCTATCCTCGTAGCGATTTTGATGTGGATTGGTAGTCGACAATTAATTGTGGTATGTCACATTAATTTGTGCCGAATCGAAAATGGATTCAGGTCTCGATGAGCTGATTTCGGTTGCTACTTTGGGAGGGGTTTTAGTGACGGCGAGTGAGCTTTTATCGGTCGTTTCGGTTCATACGAACCGGCACGGGCAGCCCCATTTTATTGTGCTTAATGACATTCCAGAACCTTGGCATACGCAATTTAAACTGGCGCTGCGCGGTAGTGCTTGCCCGCAAGTGATGGGATTTGCGGAATGTGCTTTTGCCGTTGATTGGACTGACTGGGTCAATGGGGAGTGGCGAGATCGAGCCGCAAAACCGATTGGGCTTGATGACGTGAAATAACTTGGAGCGACAAAATGACAACAGCAGCTGAACGCACGATTTCAATACTAACAACCCTACAATTGCTTGATGACTTGCGTGCAAGAACGGATGTACCAGAGGAATTGCGGGCGCGAGCCGAGCAGGCGTTGCGGCATTTTCCGAGGGCGGGGGACATCGCGTCTTTGGCCAAGTTTTGTGATCAGCACACGTTAGCGCCACATGTTTTTTGCGTCGAAGATCCGTCTACGTCTGAGTTGGCCAAGCATTTTAAAGCCGCGAGCAAGTTTGATTTCAAATAAACGACGTAGGTTCGATTTTCCACCCAAACGCAGTTCGGCCTTAGCTTAGTGGTCCTCATGTACTTCTGCAGCCACATCGCTCGATGACTTTAAACTGGTCGCGAGGTAGCAACGTCGATTTGGGGAATGAATGGATGACTAGGGATGAACGTCGCACATTTGCGGTGAAGCTCAATGCGTTGGAATACGGTGAAAGATAAATAGGACTACAAATCGTCTATGTTCACTTGAATCAACGGCCGCCCATCCTGCAATCTGTCGTTTGCTATCTTGGTCAAGATTTGATCTTCTAATTGATCCTCATCTGTGGTTTTCCTAAACTGTAAATGACCATGACTATTCATTTCATAAACTAAAAGGTCGCCAGCTTGCCAGCCGAGCTGAGCCAATAGCTCAGGTGGAAATTCTAAAATTGCGTCGCCACTACCGTCATCAGTATCGAGCAACTTTACAGTCCATTTTTCTTGTCTCATAACACGCTAAAACCAAAATTCAAATTTTGAAAATGCCTGTTTAAAGTTCGGTCGAATTTACTGCATCAAATAACAAATCAGCTAATGCGTCCCGATCAACCTTGCCCTGGGCAACATCAACCATGATTTCTTCAAGTTCAGCATCACGGTCTATGTCAAACCCCTGAAGCTGTAAATATGTCAATGCCGTGACCAGTGCTGTGCGCTTGTTGGCATCAGCAAAACAATGACCACGTGAAAGCGAAATGGCGTACATTGCCGCAATTTCAAACACATCATCCAGCCCATCATAGTCAACCGCATGCATGATCCGACCTAGCGCCCCTTCTAGAGCCGCGCTACCGTGATAACCATGAACACCCGCTTCAGTGGTTAAAATCTCATCATGAATTTCACAAACAAGAGTCGCAGTGATGAGTGAAGCAATCATCGGTCAGCCAATGCTTTAATGACTTTAGCGTGTTTCTTAATCACGCGCTTTGCTGTTGCCAATACTACACGCTTGCCTGCATCACCATTCAAGTCCATCTGAGCTGGTTTCTGTGGTGTACGCCGTGTATGGGGCAATCCATATTTCTTAACATTTTCCATGGTTTGTTCCAGTTAACTTTTTCAATGGCATGAGGCCATTAAGTATATTTCGTCAAAATAGCATTGAGCAACGCATCATCACTGCTCAGTATAGCACCCATCATTAAATCCATTTTTAAGGAGAAATGGGCGAAGTGGTAAGCCATATTTATTGTGTTGGATGATATTCCAGATCCGTGGCATTAGTAGTTCAAGTCGGAATTTTCCAAGAACGGGTGGCATCGCGTCATTGGTCTGGTTGTGTGACCAGCACACTTCAAGTGCCTACTGGCGTTAGTGCTGCCGCACGTGAGGCATTAATTCTGTTTTGGTTCTTGTTCCGGGTTGGTTGTTTTTGCCGTCTGACATATTTTTTGTATTCAAAATTTTAAATGGAGCATTATGGATAAGTTAAATTATTTTCTGCAGAGCCCGATTTTATCGGCCTCTGGCCCTGTTGCACTCATTCTGATGATCTCCTTGTTTTGGTGGCGAGCGGGATCTGTTTATTCGTTACTTGAACGGCTTTGGCGGTTAATTGCTGGCAGCACTGATGTTTCTGATGCAAAGTTAAAGGCGTTTATGCGGGATGTTCGGGATTTGGAACGTTTCCGCTTCATGTACGGCCTTCGCGTTGAAAGTAAAATAGAACTTCATGCCATGCTCGATTGGCTTAAGACACATTCAGTAGGGATTGCTGATGCGCAACATGCAAAGAAATGGATAAATATTAAAAATGAATCTGTTATCACTAAACCAACACCTAAATACTTTTTGAAAACTGTAGTGATAATTTCTTTGTCGTTAGTTGTACTGGGGGTATCGAAGGAACTAGGCTCAAGCAAGTATGCGTGGTTAACAATGAAAGAAACAAAGACGTCATTCTTAACGGACGGACAGACAGTAAAAGCAATATGGTCTGATTGGTCTTTTAATGCTGGCCAATGCGCTTTAGACCAGGTTCAATCGATGGAAACAGGGTTTTCAGATAAAGAAATAACCATATTGTGCAATGCAATCAAAACGAATGAAATGGCAGAATTTGCCAAGTCATCAGTGAAGCTTCAGCAGTCAGTCGCTTTCGCTGTCGGGTTGTCTGCATTTTTGCTTATGTTTATACAATTTATCTTGCTGCATGCAGCACAAAAGGCCGATGCAATTTATTCTAAGGTGTCAAAGCTCAAACTGTCAGAAAGTCAAAATATTCAGAGTTAGTTGCTTGCATTAATAGTAAATTAAAAAGGGCGGTTATTTCCGCCCTTTTTAATTAACGCGATTGAGAAATTGCAGCCATTGGAGTTATTGAATATTGATGGTGGTTTTTGCAGGTTTTGCTGCTTTTGCCGCAGCAGCTTTAGCGGCAATTAATTTGTTTTGCTGCTCAAGTCGGCGGTTTACGTCTACTAAAGCTAATCCGTAGCCGGTCAGACTCGTTTTATTCATATCGCCTTGCACGGCAGGATCCATCGTGATGCGGAGCACCATACTGGCTTTGCAGGTGGGGATACTCATGGTGGTTAGATCTTTGTCGCCATACAGCTGACGCTCATCCAGTGAGCGATCTGCGACGCCATACAGTTGATAAAACGGTTGAATGTTGGTTTTTCGGTTAGCGAATGGCGAAAATGCGCCGTTGCATGGGCTTCCAGCCGGAGCGCCGAAATACTGTTTGCCGTTGGTATTGAAATCCCAATTGAGGTAGACAACCGCCGTTGAGTTTTTCAGTGGGCGATAAGTGTACGAAGGTTGGCCAAATTTATTTAAATACGAGCTGATGACCGCATTGGGTGACAACATCATAGTTTTGAAGCCTTGCCCAATAAAATAAGCTCCTTGAGCATCATACAGTGCGCTGACCACTACCCGCCCCAGTGGCCCTTCTCCACCACTGATATAAAATTCGGCCTCACTGAATTTGTCGAAGCGGGGCGATAGTGCTTTTTTGTCGATGATGAGTGGCTCTTGGCCTTGTTTGGGGCGCTTGGCGTCATAGGCACTCACGGCCGCGTTAATTTCAGAAAATGAGCTATTCAATCCAAAACCCATGATTTTTAGCTTGCTCATGTCGTAGTCTTTGTAGCTGCCCGCCTCTACTGCGGCAGGCTCACTGCCTACCGTTGCGCTGCTATTACCGGATGTCGCCACTTTAATTGGGTTTGCGACGCAGCCGCTGAAAACAAACATCATTGATAGCGCCGTAAAAGTACGAATTTTCATCATGTCCTTGTGATGCAGTGAGTTGTGGATTGAGGCGGGTTGAATTTCTGTATTTACAGCAGCTGCTTCCATTCAATGGCTGCGGGATCGTCCGGATTCTTACTTATAATATTGAGCGTCTCGCCATTGCAAAAATTAACTCTAATTGCGTTAGATGCCTTACTGCCCTTGCTGTATTCGCCGTGCCAAATGGATTCCACCCGTTGACATTGCCATGCGGCATTTTCAGTTTGGTCAGGATAGAAAATCATCGACAGATTGTGCTCTGCGAGTGAACCCTCAATTGTGATCATCGCAAGCTGCACCTCGTTCAATCCAGATAGCAGCATTGGGCGAGTGCCAATACCGGTTTGACTGTTGCAAGGTATCTCTAAGAGAAAGAAGGGCGCGCGATTCGCTCGTGAAATGCTGGTGAAGCTGAGTAATGAGAGGTTGGAGTTACTATCTGTGGATTTGGTCGCGTTTGGTTGGGCTGCGTAAAACATATTTAGAATGCCAGAGTTATAAACCATAGTTAATTGTACTATAGTTTATAGAGTGGCTTGATATCCAATCGATTCGGGGAGACGATTTTGGATACAAAAGCTGCATTTTCAATTGCGTTACGCAAACTTCGAAATGCCAAAGAGATGAGCCAAGAAGATTTTTCAGATGTTTGTAGCCAGGTCTATATGTCACAGCTTGAGTGCGGAAAAAAGAATCCAACGCTGAGTATGGTGGATTCTCTTGCGCGTGAAATGCACATTCATCCGCTGACATTGCTACTCAAGACGTATGCAGAGTTGGAGCCCAGTAGTAGCCCCGAGGAGTTGCTTGCCCAAGCGTTGGAAGAATTTAAGCGGTTGACAAAATCTTAATAGTGAATCGCCCCGGGTTTCCTAGACACCTAAAGAGCCTCAAAATGAGGTTATTAGGAGGTCTTATGAGTAAATCCAATCGCTACACCGAAGAATTCAAAATCGAAGCAGTCAAGCAAGTTACGGAACGCAACTATCCTGTCGCAGAAGTCGCCGAGCGACTTGGGGTTTCAGGGCATAGCATCTACAGCTGGATTAAGCGCTACACCACACCCTTACCAGAACAAGCGCAAACAACTGCTCAGCAGGATGAAATTCGGCAACTTAAAGCTGAACTACGGCGAGTGACTGAAGAGCGCGACATCCTAAAAAAGGCCGCCGCGTACTTTGCCAAGCTATCCGGGTAAGGTACGCCTTCATTCGTGACCATCAAGCGCTACATTCGGTTCGACGGCTCTGCCAGATGATGCAAGTCCATCCCAGTGGCTACTATGCTTGGCTGCAACGACCACAATCATTGCGCACGATTGATGACCAGCGCTTGACTGGCATCATCACTGAAGCGTGGCAAGAAAGCGGCGGCGTCTATGATTATCGCAAGATTAATGATGACTTGCGTGATATGGGCGAACAATGCGGCAAGCATCGCGTTGCACGCTTAATGCGCTTCGCTGGCCTTCGCTCACAAACGGGCTATCGTCGTCGACGTGGGTTTTATGGAGGTAAGGCCACCGTGACAGCCCCAAACCATTTGGCTCGGCAATTTAATGTCGATACACCTAATCAGGTTTGGGTGACTGACATTAGTGTGCCGCAGCAAGCGGCGTAAGAGATGAGGGTATGGCCCCTCGCAATCGGCTTGCAGGAGCGGGTTGCAAACCACCATAAGCGGCGTTGG
>NZ_JHVM01000019.1 GCF_000620145.1 Deefgea rivuli DSM 18356 | reverse complement strand
TTACCGTTCGACTTGCATGTGTAAAGCATGCCGCCAGCGTTCAATCTGAGCCAGGATCAAACTCTTTCGTTTAATCTCTGTGCTAATTTGTACAACTTGGCTTACTTTTGAAATGGTTTTAACGCCATTCCTACATCACTTCAAACCTGAAGAATTTACATTCAACAGATCATTTTGAGAGTGTAAGCACTTGTTTGACTGGCAAACCAAGCACTCACACTCATCGGCTGTATTTTGTTAAAGATCAGTGGCTTAGACACCGAAACTAGCTAGAGAACCGCTTGTTTCGTTTGCTGTGTCAGCAGCAGAGAGGCCGAAATATACGCCCCAGCCCCAAACACGTCAACACCTGCGTGCAAAGAAAATAGACAGAAGGCGATAAGTTGTTGATTTACAAAGAAACAGATTTGAAACAAAAATGCCGCAAACGCTAGAAACCATAAAGGGCGCTGATGCGCCCTTTATGTGAAATCAAACTAAAACAGTGTAAACACTGCTATTACTGCGATTTTATTCCTCTTTTGGCTTATCCCGATTGCCGCCAGCAATCATTTTGTATTCAAACAGGCGGCATTCCAGTGGGCCGTTAAACAATACCGTGCGTTTTGATGCTTTCAAACGCATATGTTTAGGCATATCCAAGTCGGCAGTGAGGAAATAAGTATTCCAGCCAGCAAAGCGTTGCTTTAATACCGTCGCCCATTCTGGGTACAAGGTCGCCAGATGTTCTTTCTCATCCATCCGCGCGCCATATGGTGGATTACAGATCCACACGCCCGACTCTGCTGGCGGTTTTGCATCGAGTACATTCAATTGTTTTAACTGAATACTATCTTGCATACCCGCAGCTTCGATATTAGCTTTTGCATGAACCAACACGGTACTCGATACATCGCTACCCATGATCACATTCGGCGCGGCACTGAGTTCTTGCGCTTTAGCCTCGTTCAAAATGTTTTGCCAGAAGGTTTTGTCGAACATGCGCATTTTTTGGAAGGCAAATTCTCTATCTTTACCCGGCGCAACGCGGCGCGCAATCATGGCCGCTTCAACCAAGAAAGTGCCCGAACCGCACATTGGATCGTAAAACGCTTGATCGGGCGTCCAGCCGCTCAGGGATAAAATCCCCGCAGCTAGATTTTCACGCAATGGCGCATCCCCAGTTTCAACTCGATAACCCCGTTTAAATAGCGGTTCGCCTGAAGTATCTAAATACAGCGTGACGTTTTTCTCTGATAGATAAACATTAATCCGCATATCGGGCGCTTCAGTGTTCACGCTAGGACGATTGCCGCATTTGAGGCGAAAGCGATCGCAAATGCCGTCTTTCACTTTCAGCGCGACAAAATTGGTACTCCGCACTGGCGAGCGCACTGCGGTTACGCTGACTTTAATCGTATTTTCTACGGCAAAAATCTCGGCCCATTCGGTATCGCGTGCCAAACGGAAAATATCGTCTTCTGATCGATAAGGCTTCTCAACCAATTTCCACAACACGCGGCTCGCAACGCGTGAATACAGATTGGCTTTATACATCAAGGTCCACGGGCCAGAAAACGACACGCCACCATCGGTGACATTAATATTCTTGGCGGCCAATGCTTCTAGCTCTTTTTCCAGAACGGTTTCAAGGCCGCGTGGGCAAGGGGCAAAAAAATCAAAAATTTGTAGCACTGAGTTCTTCTTTTAAAAACTAAATAGTTGTTGGCACTTTACTCGCATCGAGCGAATTTTGCTCGGTACGACGCCGTGTTTGCATTATGAGCGGCGCCCAAGTTTCGCCTGGACGTTTTTTACGCGTCGTTAGCGTTAACTCGGCAGGGCCGTAAACATTGGTATTGTGCGTCAGCGGCGTCGTAATCAAATACTGCGCATTGGTTGCTTTTAAGAAAGCGCCGACACGATCAATATTGAAAATATCCAAATGCGCGAAGGGCTCGTCGATAAATACAAAGCCCGATGGATTACTTTCATCCATCATCAAGCCAATCAACAGAATGAGCGATTTCATTACCTGCTGACCGCCCGACGCTTCGCCATCGTTCAAGCCCATCATGCCTTTTTGATCGAAATTGAAGCGCGCCGTCAAACCCGCTTGCGCCAGCACCACATCGTCGTTTTCCAAATGCGGCATATCAAGCTCAACATCAATCCCCGCCAATTCGCCCAAGCCTTTCACATTTCGACCGTAGGCGCGAACCGTCGCGCGCAATTTATTAATATACGCTGCGCGCGCTTCGTCGGTCAGCTGCGCGGTGCGATCAACTTCTTGACGATGGCCGACCGACTCACCTTCCAATGCTTTGTAATCATTCACCAGCTTATCGCGGCGCTGCACGATGCTTTCGTCTTTTTCCCAATGCGCTTGGCTCAATTGCTCGGCTTGGCGCGCCATCATGTGACGAACTTCAGACACGCTGTTGTAGTCTTCTTTCAACTGACGCAGCGTTGCAGGCACTAACCACGCTGGCAAAGCTTTTTCTTTCAGTACGCGAATCATACCGAGCTGGCGGCTGATTTCATTACGTTGGCGCTGCATTTGCGCCTGCATTTCATCAATGCCGCGTTGCAATTGATCGCGTTCGATTTCGATTTTTTGTGCGCCCAAACGCAAATCAGCACGGCCTTCACGCGACGACTCCAGCGCAGCTTGCGCCGCTGCCAATTCCGCACCCAAACGCTGTACAGCCGCTTGCTCTTCTGGATAACGCGCGGCGGCGGCTGCCAATTCGGCCTGACGACTCGCCAATTGCACCACCGCCTGCATCCCCATCAATTGCTGAGTGATTGCCGCGATGTCGCGCATCAGACTATTCAGGTCGGCTTCTTTATTCAGGATTTCATCGTTCAGCGCTTTTAAGCGCAGTGCAATATCCGCTAAACGAGAATGGCGTGCGGCTTCGCCAAAAGCATAGTCACGGGTATCGACCCCAATGAACCGTGCACCACGGCGTTCACGCAGATACCCCTCGCGCGTGATCCAGTCGCCGTTAATGCGAGCACCTGCCTCAACCGATTTCACGCGTTGAATGCCATTCATTTGCCGCGCCAACCACGCTGGCACTGGCGCTTTAAAATCAAGGATTTCTAAAATCGAGCCCAAGGTCGCACGCGGCGCAGCTTCGCGCTCGGACACAATAAAGCTGCGATAACGCAAACGCTCGCCCACTTCCCAAGCGCGTTGTTTATCCGCTTCGCGTTGCAACAGAATCAAATGCTTGGATGGCGCAAGCAAAGCCTCCACCGCGTCTTGCCAAGTATTGTCTTTGACTTCGCAAATTTCAGTCAGCAATTGGTGCGGAATTCCCGCAGCATCCAGCGCCGAGCGCATTTGCCGCACAAATTCCGGCGACGGCGCTTTACCGGCTTGCAGCGCAAATTGCGCTTCAGAGAGCTGCTGGCGCTCTTCTTTGGCGGTTTTCAGCCACGATTTCAGATCGCCTTCTTGTAATTTCAATTCGCCAAGGCGGTCATTCAAACCGACCGCATCCGCGCCATGCTCACGCTCAGCGAGTTCACGCAGGCGCTCGCCTTCTTTGATCAGCTTTTCAGTATCGCGCGCGGCATCACGCACCGCTTGGAAGGCCTGAAATTGCAAATCGTAATCCGCTTTGCTTTGCGATTCACCCTGCAAAGTTTGCTGCGCCGATACGCGCGCCACGGCAAGCTGCTTTTCCAGCTGCGCCAAATCACCACGCCGATTCCACAGGCTGCGACGATTTTGCTTAAATTGCGCCAAGTAATTACGCAAATTATCCTGCGCTTCGGCCACTTGCAGCGCCGGAATCACTTCCTGCTCCAAACGCGCCGTATCCGTTCCCAAAGAACACCATTCTAAATAGCTACTGGCACGCAAGCGGAAACGCTCAACATCTAATCCCAATTGCGACAGTTGCTGGTTCATTTTATCCAGCTCGCCCTCGGCCTCGCGCAAGCGCAATTTAGCCTCGCTGTAATGATCCAGCACTTCTTTATCGCCAAACACCTGAAACACCAAATCTAATAGTGTTTTAGGGGAGTATTCGCATAGCTTGTCGGTATCGCCTTGCTCCAAGGCCAATACCTCGGCAATCGCTGGCGTTAAACCGGCTTGCTCCAAACGGCGACGATAATCGCCCACACCCAACCATTGCAGCGTGGTTTCAGTCGTGCCGTCGAGCTGCGCATCGCCTTCAGCAATCGCGTACTGGCGCACCCAATCACCACCCTGCTTTTTAATCCGACAAAACAGCGTGACCGTTTCGCTAGAAAGCGGGAAAAACAAATAGGGAAAAAATCCGCCACCGCTGCGGCGCGGATTACTCACCACAGCACGCAACCACGCAATGTTTTCTTTGTTATTGCGAACATAGCGCTTGTAATCGCGGCGACCCGAGCATTTCAGCGCCAGCATTGTCCGTAGCGCGTCGAGCAAGGTCGTCTTACCCGAACCATTGGGTCCCACCACCGTCACAATCTGAGCATCCAGCGGCACTGAAATCCGTTGCCAGAAATCCCAGTGCACCATTTCTAACGTTTTAATCTGAAACATTTAGCGCATCTCCGCCACACACTCTTGCCAGAAATCCCAATGCAGCCCTACTAAAGCTTTAATCTGGAACATTTTGACTTCCTTGTAATGTTTGCTGCCATTCTGTAGCGAGCAAACCTAAAACCACTTGATCTTGCGGCATTCCGCCAATCAAAAAATGCTCACGCAATAGGCCTTCCTGCTGGAAACCCAATTTATTTGCCAACGCGAGTGAGGCTGTATTTTCTGCCGAAATCATCAAACCTAAACGGCGATAACCCACTGCAAATAATTGAGCAATCCACATCCTCATCGCCTGAGTTGCCAAACCACGCTGACGCCATTGCGGCAGCAGCGCGTATGTTAATTCGGCATACCGCATTTGAGCTGAACGCTGCCGAGCCCCAACCATGCCAATCGTACAACCTTCAAACTCAAGCACATAAATGAGCTCTGCCGAATCATCAAATTTTAATGCATCAGCACATTCAGCAACGCGAACAGACAACTCAGCGTACGACAATGCGTTCAACGGCATAAAACGTAAAGATTCCACATCGCGACGCAAAGACATTAAAAAATCAACATCATCACGTGTCGCTGGACGCAAAATCATTCTTGCAGCTCAGCTTCTGGCGCAATCTGCGTGCCCGTCAATTTCAAAATATCTGCCAGCGCACCATTAATAATGCGCGGGGCGAGTTTGGCGTAGTCGATCATCAAATCGAGCAATGGACCTTCATAAATCATCCGATTGCGGCGATTAATAAACCCGAGTTTGGAGAGTTGCCCCAGATTGGTCGCAAAGCGCATTTTGCCGCCGAGCACCTTGCCGAAATCGGCGTACAACGCATCCTCCGAAATGCCTTGCGCGACGCCTTCACCGTGTTCAATCGGCTTTTCCGCGCCAAACATATCGCTTTGATCTTCTGAACCGACGGCAACGCGGGCGATTTGCCGTTCGCGTTTTGGCAAAATAATCAGCGCCCAAACCACGACCAACAGCGCAATCCCATCGCGCGGCAGACCCATATTATTGGACAACCAGTTTTCGCCCTCACCAAACACCCATTCTTCCATTTGCGGCTGCAATGCAACGGCAATGTGTTCGGCGTAAGGATTTTCTAATAATTGCAGGCCGCAATCGGCGAGCCGATGCTCTAGCGACTCGCGAAACGCTTCGTCAATCAAAGCGCGCCGCGCCAGCGGATCTTTACGCAGTACAAAACGCTGCGCCAATAGGCGAGCGACTAAAATATTCAGGGCTTGATCCATTACTTATCAGCCTTTTTCAAAACGGTAGACATCAGTCGTCCAGCACTAATACTGGCGACTTCGGGGTGATCGGGCTCGTGCAATTCGCCCGTAATTTCAATACTTAAAGGCAGCTTCACAATATCGGCGACGATGCTTTTCTCTAGCGCTGCTTCAGCATCGCCCAGCAGTGACAACAGCGAGAGTCGATAAGCAGTTTCTTTGTAGGTTGGCGCAAGCACGGCCGTCGGCAAATCACCACCCATGCCGTTTGCCGCCATCTGTTGCAGCTCTTCATACAAAGATTCAGCCAACATCAGGCGTTCGGCTTCGATTTCGCCCACAACCTGCGCTGCTGCACCTTGCGGCATTTCACTAACGAGATTCACTGGGCGCTCACGCTCCAGCACTTCAAACTCGGTAATATCCAGCAACACGTCCGATACGACAAACGCGGGCTCTGGATGGAACAAAATCAAATCGCGCCCCATATCGGCCAGTTTTTCTTGCGTTTGTTGGCGCAACCAATCGGCGACATTGGTCGTCGACAGACCGGACTGCCCCAAATGCACACGCTGCGATGCCAGCTCGGATAAACGGCGATGAAACACCGAGGTCAAACGCAGCATTCTGGCTTGCGCCAGCGCGATCGATTGCGCAATTTGATACACGCGCGGATCGGTTTCTTCGTCGGTCAACACCGTGCGAATCACATCAGTGCCTTTTTCGACCCACTGCCAGACTTTTTCGAGCTTTTCACGCGCGGCGCGGATTTGAAATTCGGACTGTGATTCAAGCGCCGCTTCAAAATCGCTGTACAGCTCATTCAAGCGCGCGAGCAAATTGAGCAAGACTTCATTCGACACTTGGCCAAGCGACTGCCCGGCAGCAACCTGCGACGTCAGATAACCGAGTTCCGCATCGCCATCGGCAAATTGCACCACGGTACTGAGCGCAGCCAACGCGACGCGGCCCGATTCGGACATTGCGTAGAGTTGCTCGTCGCCATCCCAAATCAACAGGCCATTTTCGCGCAGGCGCTTGAGTACCGTATCGAGCTTGATCGAATTCAAATAGGAAAAATGCGATTGCAAATCTTGCGGCGACCAGCGCGGCGCATCAGCGCGCGCGCCAATTTCACGCAAAATCAGCAGGCGAACGAGTACTTCATCGTCGCCACCGCGAAATAGCGTAATAAACGCATCCAAATAATGCCGCGCGCGCAATAAACCCGCCATCGGCGGCAAATCCTGCGGCGCAAAGCCATGGGCAAAAAATTGGGAGAGATCGTTTTCGTCTTGCATGGAAATGACAGAAATCAGGGAGGGGCAAGGCTAAAGCTAAACCGTTAGAAAGACAATCCTTTTCGACTGATGGTGGAGGGTAAAAATGATTAATGGCGCAAATTCGAATTCACCAATTTCAGCCAAATCGTTGTCATAAGCAAGGCTAAACGAGCTGGATATCGGCACAAACCTGCATGAAATACACGTAAGACCACTTTATTTATTGCAAATTGCTAGAATCGTTACTTCTGCCGAGCTTCTACGCTACACAGTACGACCATAGCCTTATAACAAAGAGCATTATTGCCATGACCAGCCCAATAGCTTTAGCAGAGCTCTTCTTCCGAGGAGAATATGTATACGATCTGGATAGTAAAACTTGGATAGAGGCGTTCAATTACATTGATGAGCATGCAGCATCAGTATCTTTTGATAAGTCAGCAACCCATATGCTGTGGACAGTAAATGGCGGACACCTGAGAAACAAGATAAGGGATGACGCATTGATATTACGAGTACTCAAAAAAACTATGCCCGGCTATCAAGGCAGCGGCTTAACTCTCTACCGTGGGGAAGGTCAGCACCTTTACGAACAGCAAAAAATTGGTTTTTGCTGGAGTCCTGATATTAAAGTTGCCAGCCTTTTTGCAAGCGGTTTAAATGCACTGGAATCTGGAGGAGTGCTGCTCAGCGCCTATGCTCCAGCGGAGGCTATTCTTACGGGACCAAACGACCACAGCGCTCTACAAATGAAGGAGTTTGAACATACATGTGACCCAACGAGTCTTCAAGAAATCAAAGTACTTCAACGGTTCCCCAAGCTGAGTAGAGAGGATTACCCCCTTAACTAGCCTTAAACACAATTCCTGATACTTAAGCCAGATTAGCGAATTACGCCTACGCCTAAGCAAGCATACTGGATGATGTATTGACTAAAAATAAAGGTATATCCATCTACCCATTGACAATAAAAGGCCAGATTAAAATACCCACCATACATTATTAAATTTAAAACGTAAAAAAAGCCCCGATCAATACGATTAGGACTTTTTATATTTTAGCTAGTCAGTGCACTCAGTAGATGCACTTCCGAACCATCAATTACTTCACATCACCCGCTTCCAACGCAGCAGCGCGCGCTGCCAGCAAGACGGCCTTTTCGGCGGCGAGGCGGTCAGCCTCAACGGCGGCCGCTTCTTTCGCGAGTTTTTTCGCGGCTTCGAGGTAATCCATAATCGCGTAGGTCAAATCGCGGCAGCCTTCGCCGGTCAAGCCTGCGATCACAAACAAGCGCGGTTTTAACGGCTCGAAATCGGCGTACGGATTTTGTTCACCCGCATCCCAACCGTAGGCTTCCAAGAAGGCGGCAACGCGCTCTTCACGTTCGTCTTCTGGAATCATGTCGACTTTATTCAGCACCAACCAACGTGGCTTTTGGTGTAGGTCTTCGTCGTATTTACGCAACTCTTCAACAATGGCTTTGGCTTCAGCAACGGGATCAGTTTCCGCATCAAACGGAGCCAAATCAACCAGATGCAGCAAAATGCCGGTACGTTGCAAATGCTTCAAGAAACGATGGCCCAAGCCAGCGCCTTCCGCTGCGCCTTCGATCAAACCCGGAACGTCAGCAATGACAAAACTGCGGTTTTCATCGATACGCACCACACCCAAGTTGGGATACAAAGTGGTAAATGGATAATCAGCCACTTTCGGTTTGGCTGCCGATACGGCGCGAATAAACGTTGATTTACCGGCATTAGGCATGCCCAGCAAACCCACATCAGCCAGCACTTTCAATTCCAAACGCAAGTCACGGCGCTGGCCTTCAAAACCGGGTGTGGTTTGGCGCGGTGCGCGGTTGATAGACGATTTAAAGTGCAAGTTACCAAAACCGCCTGTGCCACCCTTCGCAATCGCAAAGCGCATGCCATTGCTCGTCAAATCAGCAACAACTTCGCCGGTTTCAGCATCGGTAATGACGGTACCAATCGGCATACGCAATTCGATATCATCGCCGCCTTTGCCGTAGCAATCCGCACCACGGCCATTGTCGCCATCACGCGCTTTGTATTTTTTCTGGAAGCGATAATCAACTAGCGTGTTGATGTCTTCGTCGGCAATCGCCCACACCGTACCGCCTTTACCACCGTCGCCACCGTCTGGGCCGCCACGTGGAACGAATTTTTCACGGCGCATACTGGCCGAGCCATTACCGCCCTTGCCGCCAATGGCTTCAATCCGTGCTTCATCAATAAATTTCATTTTCTTCTCCTGGCGATCTCGGTGCAAAGCATAGGTATTGCTTTGCAGGCGAAGTGGCTTGCTACATAGAGCTGGATACTAGCAACTCTATCCAGCAAACCGCTTAGACTTAAAACCGCATCGTATTTATAAAACAAAAAAAGCCCTATCGCGTGGACAGGGCTTTCAAACCTACTCAGTAAGAGCGATTAAACCGCTGCTACTGCTTCTTCTTCGCCAACGTACGGCAATACGATTACAGTGCGGCGTTTCAAAGCGCCTTTCACTGCGTATTTAACGTAGCCGTCACATTTCGCGAACAAAGTATGATCTTTACCCATGCCAACGTTGTCGCCGGCGTGGAATTCAGTACCACGTTGACGAACAATGATTGAACCTGCAGGGATCAACTCGCCACCGTATACTTTGATACCAAGGCGTTTTGATTCTGAATCACGACCGTTACGTGAACTACCACCAGCTTTCTTATGTGCCATTATTTAAGCTCCTTAATTAAGCGACGATAGCGTCGATACGGATTTCAGTGAAGTTCTGGCGATGACCAGCACGACGCATATAATGCTTACGGCGACGCATCTTGAAGATGGTTACCTTGTCAGCACGACCATGAGATACCACAGTAGCCTTGATGGAAGCACCTGCAACCAAAGGCGCGCCGATTTGTACGGCTTCACCGTCTGCAACCATCAATACTTCTTCGAGTACGATCTGGCTGTCAACGTCTGCAGTAATCTGTTCTATGTTTAATTTTTGGCCGACGACAACTTTATACTGCTTGCCACCGGTTTTTACGACTGCATACATAACAAGCTCCTAGGGAGTTTGGCCCAACACGTTGCACAAACGCTAACGTGCCTTCCCAAAATTGGGAATCGGGCATTCTACTAACGATTCCCAATAGAGTCAAGCACTTAACTCGCCTGCAAATCTGAAGCAAGACGGGATTTCTAGTTTTCTGCTAATATCGCGGGATTCTATTCAAATGGCTACGCAGCAAACCGCGTATGCCGCCTCAAATCAGGGTGAACCCAGCGTGTCGATGAAGTTTGTGAAGTCGGTCATAGATGCCGATATGGCCTCGGTAGATAGCGTCATTCGTGAGCGTTTATATTCAGAAGTCGTTTTGGTGCGCCAAGTGGCCGAATATATCGTGGCTTCTGGCGGCAAACGCCTGCGCCCAATGATTGTATTGCTCGCCGCGCAAGCACTGGGCTACCAAGGACACAAACACCACGAACTGGCTGCGGTGATTGAATTCATCCATACCGCGACGCTCTTGCATGATGATGTCGTCGATGAATCCAGCCTGCGCCGCGGCCGCGATACCGCCAATGCGCTATTCGGTAATGCGGCATCCGTGTTGGTTGGTGATTTTCTCTACAGCCGCGCGTTTCAGATTATGGTCGGCTGCGGCTCGATGCGCGTGATGGAAGTGTTATCCGATGCAACCAATATCATCGCCGAAGGCGAAGTGTTGCAATTGATGAATATCGGCAATACCGATATTGATGAAGACGGCTACCTCAAAGTCATTCGTTACAAAACGGCCAAACTCTTTGAAGCGGCGGCACGTCTAGGTGCAATTCTGACCGACAGCGATGCGGCGACTGAAGATGCGATTGCGCGTTATGGCATGCATTTGGGTACGGCATTTCAAATCATTGACGACGTGCTCGATTACAGTGGCAAGCAGGAAGAAATCGGTAAATCACTGGGCGATGATTTGGCCGAAGGTAAACCCACGCTGCCGCTCATTTACGTGATGAAATATGGCGAAGCCACTGCTGCTGCGGTCGTGAAAGATGCACTCGAAAACGCCAAACGCGAAAACTTCGATGCGGTGCTGGCCGCAGTGCAACAATCAGGCGCGCTCGATTACGCACGCAAAACCGCCGAAGCCGAGGCTGAACGCGCCAAAGCCTGCCTCGCTCTGCTGCCCGACAATCCATACACGCAATGCTTGCATGCCTTGGCCACATTGGCGATTGACCGAAATAGCTAATACCAAACAGCCCAAGTCGAAAGCCTTGGGCTTTTTTACGTGGTCTTCATCCTGTAGAAACCATCTGCTCCCAGATAGAATAATTTACACAAGTTCAAAGCCATTTATTTAGATCGTCATACCGACGCAGGTCGGTATCCAGAGCATCGCTAAAATAGCCATTGCAGCTGGATTCCGGCCTTCGCCGGAATGACGAATTGATGATTTTTACGGTTTTTAAGTTGTGTCGATATCTGCTCACATTGGGGTATCGATTTTATGCGGCAATCCACTTATAGTTCTCACTCACCTTCCTTGCGAGTTGATGTATGAAAACCTGGCTTTTTTGCATGTCATTCCTGCTGAGCGCGCTCAGCCACGCCGACGAGTTTCGCCTCGCTGCAGCGGCAAGTTTGCAGCCAGTAGCTCAAGCCCTCAGCAAAGATTTCACCCAGCAAACGGGCCACACTTTTCAAACCAGCTTTGGCGCATCGGGCAAACTATTCGCGCAAATTAGCAATGGTGCGCCATTCGATGTGTTTATGTCTGCCGATTTGAAATACCCACAAGAACTCGTCAAAACCGGTGCTGGCAGCGGCGCTGTTGTGCATTACGCCAATGGCGTGTTGGTGTTATGGACCAGCCAAAAGAGCATTCCCAAAGATTGGGCCAGCTGGCTGAAATCGGCGGCGGTACAAAAAATAGCGATTGCCCAACCTGAAAGTGCGCCGTATGGCCGCGAGGCACTGCGGCTTTTAACGACGCAAAATCTATTGCCTGCGCTGCAAGACAAGCTCGTTTACGGCGAGAGCATTGCGCAAGCCAGCCAATTTATTAGCGCTGGCGCGGCGCAAGCAGGCTTTACCGCTAAATCCATCGTCGCCAATCCCGATCAACCACAAACCGGTGCGTGGATCGAAATACCGCAATCTTCACACCAGCCCATCGCTCAAGGCGCAGTGCTTAGCGCGCGCGGCAAAGACAACCCCGCCGCTGTCGCCTTTATGGCCTACTTGCAAAGCCCAGCAGCGCGTGCAATTTTGCTGCGTTATGGCTTTTTGGCACCGAAATGAATCGACTTCCCGCGCAATTGCAAAGTATCGAAATCCACGGCGGATTTGCTTTTGTTGCCGCGCAGTGCGAAGAGCACAGCTTGAGCGCGATGCTGCTTGGCATTAGCGACGATGTGATGCAATGGCAGATTGATGATGCGCTGGAGCTGACTTTTGCAGAAAATGAAGTCGCCATCGCGGTAAATCTGCAAGGCGAAATTAGTTTGCGTAATCGCTTTGATGCCGTGATTAGCGGCATTGAAAGTAGCCCCCTCCTCAGCCGAATTGCCTTTGAGTTTGCAGGACAAACATTACACGCGCTGATTACGCGAGCTTCATGCGAACGAATGCAGCTCGCCATCGGCAAAAAAATCGAATGGCTGGTTAAATCCAATGCAATGCAGGTGCGCCGTGCTTGATCCACAACCGCTGCTGCTGACGCTCAAACTCGCTACGCATACGACCTTGCTACTCACCATCGTGGGTATACCGCTGGCGTACTTTCTAGCCTTTGGCCGCAGCCGTATACGGTATATCGTCGAAGTGATTAGTAGCCTGCCTTTAGTCTTACCACCAACAGTGCTGGGCTTTTATCTTTTACTGCTATTTAGCCCGACCAGCCCCGTCGGCGGCTGGCTGGCGCAGGTGTGGGATATTCGCCTCGCGTTTTCTTATGCGGGGCTGGTTATCGGCTCGATGCTATTTAGCCTGCCTTTTATGCTCTTGCCGCTCACCAGTGCGTTTCGAGCTGTGCCGCCCAATCTACTCGATGCAGCGCGCACGCTAGGTAAATCGGAGATCAATATCCTCGCCCGTGTGATTTTGCCAAATTGCAAAATCGGCTTAATCGGCGCGCTGATTTTGACGTTCGCACATACGGTCGGCGAGTTTGGCGTGGTGTTGATGATAGGTGGGAATATTCCGGGGCAAACTCAAGTCGCGTCGATTGCTTTGTATCACGAAGTCGAAACGCTCAATTACGCCGCCGCGCATTGGTATGCAGCCGTCTTGGTCGGATTTTCTTTTCTTATATTACTGGCGCTACGGCTATTGAGCGTGCGAGCGAAGCATGAATAATCTGCGCCTTGATCTCAGCACCACAATGCACTCCGCGCAGGGCGCTCTGCGTTTGCAAGTCAAAACTGAATTTGCAGCGGACAGCATTACTGCGATTTCAGGTGGTTCTGGCGCAGGAAAATCGACTTTATTGCGGCTGATTGCCGGATTAAAACCGCCAGAACAAGGTGAGATTTTTTACGGCGATACCGTCTGGTTTCAAGGTAAAACACATCTCGCCGCACGACATCGCCGGGTTGGCTTGGTGTTTCAAGATTACGCACTATTCCCCAATATGAGCGTGCGCGAGCAGCTTATGTACGCGCAGCGCGAACGCAATCCGCAGCGCATTAACGCGCTACTCGATCAAATGGGCTTGGCACAGCTGGCAGAACGCAAACCGGCGCAACTCTCTGGCGGGCAACAGCAACGCGTAGCACTGGCGCGCTCGCTCGCCGCTGAACCGCAAATCCTACTGCTGGACGAAGCGCTCTCGGCGCTCGATCACCGCTTGCGCTTGGAACTCCAACAAGCCGTACTCGACTGGCAGCAGCAAAGCGGCGCGATTGTAATCGCCGTCAGTCATGATTTGGGGGAGATTTTTCGGCTGGCAACGCGAGTGTTAAAACTAGAACACGGCCAAATCGTCGCAGATGGCACGCCAGCGCAAGTGCTATTACCGCAACGCGCGAGTGGCCGTTTACAACTAACAGGGACTTTATTAGCGATTGAAACTGCTGGCGTTGCGGCGCTGATGACGGTTGCCTGCGGCACAGAAGTCATCGCAACCTTAGTTAGCCCCGATGAGGCCAAACGCTATGCGATTGGGCAATCGGTGTCGGTGAGTTTATCGGGGGCGAGCGCACAGATTACTACGCTCAGCTAATTCCACTTCCCCACAGCAGAAAGGCGATACAGCAACGTCGATGTGGGCAACCAAACTAACAGATCGTCGAAATCCTCATCTGGCGTGTCTTGTATAAATTTAACGTCCCCGTTGCGATTTTCTAGCTCGTCTGCACCAGCACCTGCACCACTTGCCCCTTCAGAAAAAATAATAGCTGCGGCCGGCGCGGCACTAGAAATCAAATTGCTCGCAGTAACTGGCGCACCATTGCGGCGACTCGCTGACTTCACCGTATTGTCACCTGCAGTTTGCAAAGTAAAGCACGGTGCGCTATTGGGCGTTGCCAAATCACCGCACGTAGCCGTTTTGCGAGCGAAAATTGGCGTGACACGATACTGCAAATGCCGCCCCCAAGCATCAAACTCAGGTAGACCCAAATCCAGCCAAGGTAAGTTCCCACTGGCCTGCGGACAATCACCTGCACCATTCCGAACCAGCTCCAAACCCGCATTATCAGCAGGGCAAGGCAGACGATTGTGGCTCAAGGCATAACCCAGCAATGCCTCATTCGCGCGATCAAGCGCCAGCTTAGTTTCGTTCAAGCGCTGATTGCTCATCTGGCTACTCAACGCCCCCAGTCCTGACGCCATTAGTATTCCCACAATGACTAATACAATCGCCATTTCAGCCAGAGAAAAACCGCGTTGCTGCCGTATTAACATGCTCTTTTCCTTTTACTACACACGCCTTTATTGCAGGTGTACATCACATCATTACTGGTACACGAGGGCGTTACATAGTTGCGATCATTAGGAATTAGCCATTTATTTTGATTGGCAATGTCTTCCAGATACAAAGTCAAATCCGTACTAGCTTGGGCATCGCTCAATAAATTATTAGCGCGCGTAAACGGACTTGGCGTTGGTCGGATCACTGCACCAGGCAGAATAAACAGCGCATCAATCGACGCATCAACCGTGCCATCAAGATTAAAACTCGCCGTGCAACTACTACCTTGCTTGACGGCATATAGAACGCCGCGATGCCAGACATTCTGTTTAAACCATTCTGGCAAATTGTTCGAAGCGGGACTTGGCAATAGCCCAACACCTTTCCAACTATTGGCCGCGCGAGGCAAAATTCCGGCGCATAAATTTGCTTTGCTAGCGCAAGGATTAATACCCGTATCAGGCTGATTATCTCGACAATAGGTATCGGCTACGCCGTTACCATCGCCATCTGTAATATCTGCAGGATAGGGATATGGCGCAGGAACTGGCGTTGGTGTAACTGTCGGAGTGGCCGAAGGCGTTGGCGTTGCTGGGGATGCCGTCGGCGTGACCGAAGGCGTTGTAGATGGAGTTGGCGTCACTGCCGGCGTAGGGGTCGGAGGCGTTCCGGTACAGCTACCTGCATCAGCCCACTCGCCAGTGGGGGGGACTGTTGAGCCAATACCAATCTGATAAATCGCCTGCCAGTTCTTACCATTTTGACTAACCACATCATTCTGAAAATAAGCAGTTCCACCCGAATTGCGCCCCGAGCTCGTCCACGCTGCGGCACAAGCTGTATCGCATTTTCCCAAGCTATTCCAAGGGTTATTTCCCTTGCTAGGATCTTTATTCAGCGAGTATCCCGTCGCTGTGTAGTTCTTGAAGTTTGAACTATTGCCTGTTCGCTCACTAACCATCATTGGGCTGTAATATTCGCTCGTCGGACTCCAAACTCGGCGGCAAATTGACGTATCACCAAAATCATAACCAGCAGCACTAGCATTTCTCGCAGTTACACCGAATAACTGCTGCAAATAAACCAGCACATTTTGTTTGGCAAATGGCGAACTCGGCGCTTGTACCAAGCCAGGATAATTGGTGGCAAAAGCTTGGTAATAGACCTTTAATTGTTGACTAAGCTCCGCCCCCAATCGTGGGGCAACTCGATCAATTAACTCTCGACCCGTAATCACGCCAAGCTGATCATTGAATACGTTACTTAAATCACCGGCAATATAGGGGCCACCTAAAGCTGCATTGTTTTGACCGTTTACCCCCTCTAAATACTGCGCAGCAGCATAAGGGGACGCACGAGTCTGTCCTGATATCGGTGGCCCTGCTGCAAAAATAATGGCGGCAGGCGTTTCTCCATTCAAACTCAACGATGTAATTCCATCGGCAGCAAACACCTGAAAAATAGAAAGACTATCACTATTTACTTTTCTTGCTGGATTGCTACTGTCACGAACCAAAAAACCTAGATCCACCGCATACCAAAGGGGCTCGCCATATGCGTCCACAATTTTGGGGATACCCATAGTTTTCCACGGCAACCAACCAATTCGTGCAGCAGTACCTGTGCAGTTACCAAGACGAGATGTGCCGATAGAGTTAGGACTCGCTTCATTTGGATTGGCAGGGCAAGGCAACTCCACTGGGTTGAGTCGAGCAGCACCAGAAGTCCCATCCCGGCTCAAAGACCAAGCAATCAGCGCTTGGCGCGCTTGCTCTATTGCTGCCGCACTCTGATCGCGGCGAGTCTCTTCAGGATTGCGCCCACGCAAGCTAGATACCAACAAGGTAGCGAAGACCGACAGCATCACCAGCACGAGGATTAATAAAGTCGCGCCGGATTGGCGGGAATGAGGGATAACCATGAATTACTGCGCCTGCGTAGATTGGACTTAAACCATAGTCGACAGCAGACGAAAAAACACCCCAATGGGTATTGGGGTGTAGCTTTTATTTCATATTGGCTAGAGGGCAATACCCCTCATACATTTTGACGCTAATTAATCGCCATAGCCATTTGGATTCTGGCTTTGCCAGCGCCAGCTGTCGTTACACATGTCTTGCAAGCTTTTCTCTGCGCGCCAGCCTAGTTCCGCCAAAGCTTTCGCTGGATTGGCGTAACACGCGGCGATGTCGCCAGGACGGCGTGCGACGATGTCATACGGCACGGGTTTGCTGCTGGCTTGCTCAAAGGCTTTAACCATATCGAGCACTGAATAACCGACGCCCGTTCCCAAACTCACTGTCACATTGCCCGGCTGAGTAGCGAGCTTTTGCAAAGCTTTCACATGGCCAATCGCCAGATCAACGACGTGAATGTAGTCACGTACGCCAGTACCATCAGCCGTTGCATAATCACCGCCAAACACCGACAAGCGCTCGCGTTTACCGACGGCCACTTGCGATACAAACGGCATTAGATTGTTCGGAATGCCTTGCGGATCTTCACCAATCAAGCCTGACTCATGTGCGCCGACTGGATTGAAATAACGCAGCAAGGCGATATTCCAATCTGGCTCAGCGACGCGCAAATCGCGCAAAATGTCTTCAACCATCAATTTACTGCGCCCGTACGGATTGGTGGCCGATAGCGGGAAGTCTTCCAAAATCGGCACCGCATGCGGATCGCCATACACTGTCGCACTGGATGAAAATACCAGATTTTTGACGTTAGCCGCTTTCATTGCATCCAGCAAACGCAACGTGCCAACGACATTGTTATCGTAATATTCCAGCGGCTTGGCGACCGATTCACCGACCGCTTTCCAACCGGCAAAATGCACCACGGCGCTAAACGACCATTTGGCGAACACGGCATCGAGCGCGGCACGATCGCGCACGTCGGCTTTCACCCATTCGATATCTTGGCCGGTAATAGCTTTGATCCGATTAAATACTTCAGGCTTGGCATTACTAAAGTTATCTAAAATCACCGGTTTGAAACCAGCTTTTACAAGTTCAATATAGGTATGCGAGCCAATGTAGCCCGCACCGCCGGTTAGCAAGATATACATCGATGTTTTCTCAAAAAAATTAAAAATCAGCGCGCCATTGTAGTAGCAGACGGCGCAAGGATGCGGTGTTGTACATCACAGCAAAGCTTCAACCGCGCTCTTGACGCCACAAGAAAAAGATCGCAATCCCCATCAGGACGAAAGTCGGAAATCCTGCCGCCAATATCGGCGGCAAGGCATACAGCTCACCCACATAAGTCACCAATTGGCTGGCAAAGTTAAATGTCACACCCAGCAAAATGCCTAAGAAAATCTTCACGCCCACATTACCTGCGCGGCGCTGCGCCAGCGCAAATGGCAGCGCAATCAACATCATCGAAATACAAGCCAGCGGATAAAATAATTTGCCCCAAAATGCCAATTCATAACGCGACGTGCTTTGCTTATTGGCCTGCAAATGCCCGATATAGCTGCGCAAGGCTTCGATCGACATTTCTTGCGGTTTCACCATCAGCACCGCCAACATATCGGGATTCACCAAGCTTTTCCAAGCGTGGTTTTTCAGCGGCGTGATGGTCACTTTGTCATCCGCAAAATCGGTGCGACGTACGCCACTGAGTTGCCAAGTTTGATCTTTTTTGTATTGTGCACGCTCAGCATCAAAAATATGTGACAGCTTGGCTCCTTCGCCCAAAACATAGATTCGAACATTTTCCAAACTCATGTCCGGATTCATCACCGACACATTCATGATTTGTGGCCCGTCTTTCACCCAAACCCCAGAGCGAAACTTGCCCAGTAGCACCGACTGCTTGGCTTCAACTTGATAGCGCTTCGCTGCTTCCGTTCCCATCGGCGCTAAAAACTCCCCGATGGCATAAGTCGCTGCCGCATACACCAGCCCACACACCAACATCCACAAACTAAGACGCAAGATCGACACCCCTGCCGTGCGCATAACGGTAATTTGCGAGGTGTCCGCCATGCCCGACAACGCAAAAATACTACCAATCAACACCGCAACGGGCATGAGTTGATACAGACGACTGGGCAGGGTCAAGCTCACATAAATCAACGCGTCTTTGAGCGTATAGCCTTCTTTGCCCACATCGCGCAGCTCGGCGATCATGTCAAAAAATAAAAATATACTGGTCAGCACCAGCAAGGTGATCAATACATAGCCAAACACGGAGCTAAATACATAACGGCCTAATCGATTCATGCCATTAACCTCGCACTCGGCTACGCCACCAAAACAGGCCAGCAGTCAGCACTGCGACCGCTGCGTGTAAAGGCCACATGCCAATCTGCGGCGGAATTTTACCCACCGCCAGCCAAGCCTGCATCACATTAATGCCGTTGTAATAGCCAAAAGCCAGCAATGCGGCGATCACCATGTGATAGCCTCTGCCACCACGCGGATTGGCAAACGCCAATGGAATTGCGGCCAACATCAACAGAAAAGCCTGAATGGGCAATGCAATTCGCCACGCCAATTCAGCTTGATGCATGGCATCACTACTGCGCCAAAGGTCAACACTGCGCATTGATTCAGTCCCAGGATTAATCACGGCGGGCGTTGGATCTTCTACCCTGACCTTGCCATCTTTAAAGGTCAAAATATCGTATTGTGGTGAATCCGCGGCCGCTTGATACGCCGTTGCATCTTTTAGCCATAGCCAGCGATCGCCCATCTCATCCACAAATAGGCCACCTTTATTGGCTAAAACCGTCGAAGTTTTGCCATCTTGGCGAATTTGCACAAACACATTCTCGCCCTGCCCGCCTTCGCCCGAAAAATTCTCAATAAAATACACGCGATCCGCACCGCGCGATTCACGAAACACACCGGGGGATACTTGCGAGACTTCTTGATTTTTTAAACTGGCTGCACGGTATTCGCGCCCTTTAAGTTGCGCCCATGGCGACACATATAAAGATAGCGCCGCAATCAGCACCACCACTGGCACGCCCATTTGCAATACGGGCGTGATAAAACTGGTAATCGAGCGCCCAGCCGCAAACCACACCACCATTTCGTGATCTTTCCATAGCCGAGTCAGTACCGACAAAATGGAGATAAATAGCATTAAGGAAAATAAAATCGGAAAATAGCGCACCGCAGCAAAGCCCATCACCGCCCACACGGCCGATGAAGCCAATGCGCCAACCGCCGCCTCACCCAACAGGCGCACGATCTGTGAGGTCATCACGATCACCAGCAGCACCACGAATAGCCCAAAGGCTACCCAGGTCATTTCATGTATCAGTGTTTTTCGAAACAGCATGGAATATTTTAATCTGTCTTTTGACTTGACCCGAGGGTCAGTGAATAATCAGCCCATTAAGCATAAGTCCTAGTGCAAAAGTTTTATGGCAAGGCGTGCAAGCCGCAGGCAGTACTGATTCGTACGACAAGGCGAAACAACGATGCAAGAAAACTTTTGCTTGACTACCCAATGTTGACTAGCGCTAGACCCTCAAGGAGTCCTCCGTGGAATTTACCATAGTTTCCCCTGCCCCCGAGCATGCAGATTGTGTCGTTTTACCCGTTCTAGGCGAAAAATTACCCGCCTTTGCCAAAGAGTTAGACATCACTTGCGGACAAATATTCAGCACCGCAATTAAAGACGGCGAACTTGCCGCAAAAGTGGGCAGCACGCTCACTTTAGGTCTACCTGCCAGCCTTGGTTACAAACGCGTGCTCTTGGTGCAATTGGGCAAAGAACCGAACGCCAAAGAAATTCGTATTGCAGCAACGGCCGTTGCCAAAGCACTGATTGCCAGTAAAAACAGCAGCGTTTGCCT
Source organism: Deefgea rivuli DSM 18356 (assembly GCF_000620145.1). GTDB lineage: Bacteria > Pseudomonadota > Gammaproteobacteria > Burkholderiales > Chitinibacteraceae > Deefgea > Deefgea rivuli. The sequence continues at coordinate 26,036 of NZ_JHVM01000019.1, read as the reverse complement.
TGCCGTTTCGCTGGCGCAATACAAAAAGCAAGACAATGAAATTCTCGCGCAAGAATTCGTCCAAGCTTTGATGCTGGAATCTTATCGTTTTGAGCAATTCAAATCTGAACCTGCGCCAGCCAGCAAACTCGACATCGTCAGCCTGCTGGCGCCGAAAAAGTCGGATCTTGAAGCGGTTGAAGCCGGTTTGGTTTACGGGCTGGGCGTGGGTCACGGCATGAATCTAACGCGCGACTTGGGCAATTTGCCACCGAACGTCTGCACGCCAGATTACCTTGCCGCGACTGCAGAGCACTTGGCGCATACCTACGATTTCTCTTGCGACGTATTAGAGCAAGAAGAACTCGAAGCCTTGAAAATGGGCTCATTCCTGTCGGTTGCCAAAGGCTCGATCGTTCCGCCGAAATTTATCGTCATGGAATATCGCAACGCCGACAAAAAAACTGCACCTACGGTGCTAGTCGGCAAAGGCATTACCTTTGATTCGGGCGGCATTTCATTGAAACCCGGCGAAGGCATGGACGAAATGAAATACGATATGTGCGGTGCCGCCACCGTGCTCGGCGTATTCCGTGCTGTGGCTGAGCTGGATTTAAAAATCAATCTCGTCGGCGTGATTCCATCGTGCGAAAACATGCCGAACGGCAACGCGGTGAAACCGGGTGACATCGTCACCAGCATGAACGGGACAACGATTGAAATCCTCAATACCGATGCCGAAGGCCGTTTGATTTTGTGCGATGCACTGACCTACGTTGAGCGTTTCGAGCCTGCTGCCGTCATCGACATCGCCACGCTGACTGGCGCGTGCATTATCGCGCTCGGCCACACCACCAGTGGCCTCTACGCCAATGACGATGATCTGGCCGCAGATTTGCTCAAAGCCTCGCGCCAAGCGGACGATAAAGCTTGGCAAATGCCTTTGTTTGATGAATACCAAGAGCAACTCAAATCGAACTTTGCCGACGTCGCCAATATTGGTGGTCGCCCAGCCGGATCAATCACTGCCGCCGCTTTCCTGTCGCGCTTTACCAAAAAATACAAATGGGCGCATTTGGATATTGCCGGTACGGCATGGAAATCGGGCGCAGCGAAAGGCGCAACGGGTCGCCCTGTGCCACTGCTCGTTGAATATCTAAGAGGTATACAAGGCTAAGCCAAACATAGCAATGCATAGGTGGCAATACCTAGCCCTGTGCATTGCTGCGCTTTTCCTTCTCACTCATGACCGAAATTTCTTTCTACTTTAATGTCAATGACAGAGAATCTGCACTGTGTCAGCTGGTTGGCAAAGCCTTAATGAGCGGCAAACGCATGGTGATTCTGACGGGTTCAGAAGCTGCGACCAGCGCGATTGATCGCCTGTTGTGGGAAGTTCCGCCCGCAGGTTTTTTACCGCACTGCCAAGCCGATGCGTCCTTTGCCGCAGAAACACCGATCATTGTCGATCATCGTGTCGAAATCATTACGCCACGCGATATACTATTTAATTGGACGAACCGTATCGCACCGCGTTTTACTGAGTATGGCCGTCTGATTGAAATCGTTGATACCGACGAAGAACTAAAAACCGCGGCCCGCACACGCTGGGCTGCTTATAAAGCGCAAGGCTACACGCCCAATGCAACCGACATGCAGGAGCTGCTAAATCGTGGCAGAACAGAATCGACCACTGACTGATGATCTAAACTCCTTGCCGAGCGATGAGTCGGTCAGCCCTTTATTTAATAAAATGGATGCACTGATGGCGCGCCATCGCAGCCCTGCGGGCCAGCATCATGAAGACATTCCCGTCCTCACCGATATTGCACCCGAAGCCTTCGACATTCCGATTTTGACCGACGTGATTAACGAAGATTTAATCCAAAAAATCGAAAATATCGAGCGCAGCCTTGCCCAAGCCCAATCAGCTAAAGCGCGGCGCAGATTAGAAGAAAAACTGGCCAGCGAAAATGAACAAGGCATTCCAAGCCTGATGTTTTCCCCCAAGGCCGCAACGGTACAAAAGCCCGTTGAACCCAGTCCAAAAGCCAGCGCCATTTCAGAACCGATTGCAAAACTCGATTTAGAACTCACACCACCAACGCGCTTTAAACCGGCGATACGCACCGCTCCAGTCATCGAGCAGCCTGTCTTTTTAGACCTGCCACTACTTGATTTAAACGCCATCGAAGCAGCCCCCGTCATTCCTACTGGCAAGCCTGCAACACCATCCATCGCCGCAAGCGAATTCAACTTTGTCGCCGATGATCTGATTATTGATTTTTCAAGCCCCACTGATGCCGACCTCAGCGCAGAACTCGATATCAACGATTTTGCCGACGAGAGCGATAGCAATCAAGCCGTCACACTTGAAGCAACGGAACTTGAAACAGTAGCGATAGAAGCAGTCAACTTTGAGCCTGAAATCACCGAAACAGCCACGCTTGAACCCGTTGAATCAACGCGGATTGAGGCGGTTCTTGTTAAAGCCATCAGCAATGAATCGAGCGACGATGATTTAGCGAGTGTGGACTTAGCGATCAACTTAGATTCAAAACCTGAAGTCATTGAATCTCCAGCCCCCATCGCGCTAGCGCACGTGCCCGTAGAGCCAGTAGCTGCACCTAGCCTGCATTGGGATGATGATGAACACATCAGCCTTAGCGTTGCTGAAGAAAATCACATTGAAATCACACTCGATGAGTTTCACGAAAGCCAATGTATTGAGCCAGAAGCCTTATTAATTAATGCCCCTATTCAAATACCTGAAGATCCCATTGCCGAGCCGCAAGCTGAAGTTGAAGCTGAGCAACACGCTGAAGTTGAACAAGAGCCAGATCCAGAAACTAAAACCAGCACCAGCCTAAGCGCCGATGCCATTGCCGAACTCACTGCCGTCGTCGGTGCGCAATTGGCGGTGGATATTGCCAGTGAAGTCGAGCAATTGGCGCGCCAGCATTTCTCGAAATTGATGGCGCAATTTTATGGCGATACACTTCGAGAACTCACCGGCGAAATCAGCCGCGAACTTGAAGAGCGCCTCGCGCCGCGCATTGTTGAATTGGTCGAGCAAGAGCTGATCAGCAAAGGCTTAATCCAAAAATAAGTTCGCATGTCGCCAAAATCAAAAACCGGCGCCACGAAAAACACAAAGATCATCACCCTAGGGAAATATTCTTAGGGTGAGAACAAGAGCAAAAAACACTAAAACGCTTCGTGATTTTTGCTTTCTTTTCGTGTTTTTCGTGGACAAATTGCTTGTTTCTGATTTGACTTAGCGCGTCGAGCACTTACCCGCCCACCTCATACCGCACCAGCGCACTCCCCCAGCCTTGGCCGCCTTTCGGGCGAAAGCTATCCGCAAAAATCGGCAGATCCACATAGTGCAGATTTGGAATATTCCGCAACCATTGCCGATACGTGTGATTGGCTAATTGATGGAGTACTGCCACTTTCTGCTCGATGTTGTGCATGATCTCCATCTCGCTTTGCACCGACGACAAATGCTGATATTTCAGCAATGATGCTTGATCCTCTGCACACCATTGGCGAATACTGGCGGCAGTCACTTCCAAATGCGATTGCAAGGCCAAATGCGGACCATAAGCAAAGCCTTTATTCATGCAGTAATGGCCAAATAACATCCGTTTCGCGCCACGCGGAATTTCGAATGTATCAAAATGCCAGTGAAATAAATTCAGCTCGCGCTTCGCACCCATCCAATACTGCGCCTCTGGAAAAGTCGTCGCGAGCACTTTGCCCCAACCAATTTGCGGCACGCTATTGCGCCGTACTTTCGCGCCCAAAGCCCGCGCCAACATTTGCCCACCAAAGCAATGCCCCAGAATCGGGCAATTGCGCTGTAATGCATCTTGCAGCAATTGATCTTCACGGCGAATCCAGCTAAAGCCATCATTCGCACTGGCGTTCGAGCCCAAAATCACGACGCCAGAAAATTCAGCCGCACGACTCGGCGGCGTGTCGCCAGCATCAATCGCAAAAATACGATAAGGAACCTCATGCAAATCTAAAAACGTTTGCAGATAAGCCGGGCCTTGCGTGGCTTCATGGCGGCAAATGGCGATGGGTTTGACGGTAGTGAGCATGGTGTTTTCCAAGCGTTGAACACCCACTCAGCTTAAAATCCAGCCCGCAAAAACACTGTAAATAGTTCGGCTCTCGGTATAAAGAATCCATCAAAACGCAACATTCTTTAGCCCTTACCCGACAAAGCCAAGCGCAATCAATCACCAAGAAAACACCATTTCTTTTCGTAGAAGCGAGCTTGCTCGTGAAGCATTTCATTCGCGAGCAAGCTCGCTCCTACAGAATCCAAGTCATCTTTTGTAGGCACTTCTCAGCCATTCCCTACGCCATTTTTATACTTTTTTTATACCCAGCTCGCCAATCTTTGCAGCAACTTTAGCCCCTAATTCTTACAGTTGAACCCTAGGCTGCCCTGTTGGTGCAGACGCTTTGGAGGACGTATGTTAGATGCTGGATATATTGGCTTGGTCTTACTGATGATCTTGGCCTTGCGCGGTTTGCTGCAAGCCTGCGCGAAAACTGGAGGTCAATCATGAATTTAGTCGAATGGCTGGCGGCGATTTTTGCTGTCGCTTTGCTGGTGTACTTGTTTTATGCCCTATTTAAACCGGAGCGTTTTTAAATGATGGACGCAAATGCTGTATTGCAACTCGGTCTGTATTTGACCGTGTTGCTGGTGCTGGCTTGGCCGCTGAGTCTCTTAATTACTCGCGTAATGGTCGGTAATATCCCTTTGGGCTTGAAACTCCTTCGCCCGCTTGAACGTGGCTTTTATCGCTTGGCTGGGGTGAAACCCGAGGCAGAGCAAAAATGGCAGTCTTATGCTTTAGGGCTGCTGCTGTTTAATATTTTAGGCGTGCTAGCGGTGTATTTATTGCAACGCATGCAAGGTGGCCTGCCGCTGAATCCACAAGCAATGTCTGGCGTTTCGGCTGATTCGGCATTCAACACGGCGATTTCCTTTGTTACCAATACCAATTGGCAAGGTTACGCAGGTGAAGGCACGATGAGCTATCTGACGCAAATGCTCGGCCTTGCGGTACAAAACTTCTTGTCGGCCGCCAGCGGCATTGCGGTGGCGATTGCACTGATTCGCGGCTTCGCTAGAAAAAGCGCGACGACCATCGGCAATATCTGGGCGGATTTAACGCGGATTACTTTATATGTCCTGACGCCGATTGCGCTGGTCATCGCGCTGCTCTTGGTCGGCCAAGGCGTGATCCAGAACTTTAAACCGTACCAAGAAGTGCAAACCGTTGAAGCAGTGACTTACCAGCAAGCCAAGCTCGATTCAGCCAGCAATCCGGTGAAAGATGCAGCAGGTCAAGCCGTGATGGAAACCGTTACCAATCACAGCCAATTGCTCGCAATGGGCCCAGTGGCGTCGCAAGAAGCAATTAAAATGCTTGGTACCAATGGCGGTGGTTTCTTTAACGCCAATTCAGCGCACCCATTTGAAAACCCAACTCCGCTATCCAACCTATTGCAAATGTTGGCGATCTTTTTGATTCCGGCGGCGCTGTGCTTCACTTTTGGCAGCATGGTCGGTGATAAGCGCCAAGGCTGGACGATTCTGGCGGCGATGACGATTCTGTTTGTGATTGCCTACAGCGTCTTGGTCAGCGCCGAACTCATCGGCAATCCGGCGTTTAGCAAACTGGGTGTTGATTCCATCGCCAATCTAGAAGGCAAAGAAACACGCTTTGGCATTATTGCTTCCAGCCTGTTTGCAACGATCACCACGGCGGCATCGTGTGGCGCGGTCAACGCAATGCACGCGTCCTTAACGCCGATTGGTGGCATGGTACCAACGCTGTTGATGCAGCTCGGTGAAGTCGTGTTCGGCGGCGTGGGTTCGGGTCTGTACGGCATGTTGGTGTTTGCCATCTTGGCAGTGTTTATCGCCGGATTAATGGTCGGTCGCACACCAGAATACTTGGGCAAAAAAATCGAATCGTTCGAAATGAAAATGACCGCCTTAGTGATTTTGATGACGCCGCTACTGGTACTACTCGGCACCGCTTTGGCCGTCAGCACCACAGCGGGTCGGGCGGGGATTTTCAATCCAGGTGCGCATGGTTTTAGCGAAGTCTTGTACGCCTTATCCAGTGCCGCGAATAACAATGGCTCGGCGTTTGCCGGATTGTCAGCCAACACGCCGTTTTATAACACGCTGCTGGGCATCGCGATGTGGTTTGGGCGCTTTGGCATCATCATTCCGGTGCTCGCGATGGCTGGGGCGCTTGCTGCCAAACCGCGCCTACCCGTCAACGCCGGTACTTTACCGACCCATGGTCCTTTGTTTGTCACGCTCTTGGTCGGCGCAGTGCTACTGGTCGGCATGCTGAACTACATTCCCGCGCTGGCGCTAGGGCCGATTGTTGAGCAATTGCAGATGATGGCGATGCACTAAGCCTTGCTCACGAAAGACACGAAAAAATATGAACACAGTGTGTTTCAACAATATTTTGATCGTTACGCAGATGCGTTAGCGGCCAATGCTGTAGCTCCTTCCCCCTTGACGGGGGAAGGCTGGGATGGGGGTGTTGAGCCTGCAGATGCACTCCGTAGTATCACCCCCACCCTAACCCTCCCCCGTCAAGGGGGAGGGAATGCAGCGATACGATACGAGTCAGCACGTTTTCTGATAATTGCTACACACCAATGGGTATTAACTTGCAGCCATTTTAATTAAAAAGCTTCAGCTCAATACCCGCACTAAATTTGCGATTAAGGATAGAAATATGACAACGCTTTCATTACTTGACCCTGCGCTGGTAAAACCAGCGATCTGGGCTGCGGTGACTAAATTGTCGCCGCGTGTGCAATGGCGAAATCCGGTGATGTTTGTCGTTTACATCGGCGCGATTTTGACCACTTTATTGTTCGGCCAAGCACTCTTTGGCCAAGGCGAAGCACCGACTGGTTTTATCGCGGCGATTAGTATTTGGCTGTGGTTTACCTTGCTGTTTGCCAATTTTGCCGAGGCATTGGCCGAAGGCCGCAGCAAAGCGCAAGCCGCCAGCCTGCGTAATACCAAGAAAAACGTCATGGCGTGGAAGCTCAAATCGGCTTCACACACTGCCGCCAAAGAAATCACCGACAGCGCCAGTCTACGCAAAGGCGATTTTATTTTGATCAAAGCTGGCGAAGTGATTCCAGCCGATGGCGAAGTCGTTGAGGGTGTCGCATCGGTCGATGAATCGGCGATTACCGGCGAATCTGCGCCAGTGATTCGTGAAGGCGGCGGCGATTTTTCAGCGGTGACTGGCGGAACGCGCGTGCTGTCTGATTGGATCGTTGCCCGCGTTACCGCGAATCCGGGCGAAGCGTTTTTGGATCGAATGATTGCCATGGTCGAAGGCGCAAAACGCCAAAAAACACCGAATGAAATTGCGCTAACAATTTTATTGGTTGCGCTCACTATTGTGTTTTTAATTGTGACGGTGACTTTGCTACCGTTCTCGCAGTTCAGTGTTCTGGCCAGCGGCAGCGGTTCTCCGGTGAGTTTGACGGTATTGATTGCGCTATTGGTTTGCTTGATTCCAACGACGATTGGTGGCTTGCTGTCGGCGATTGGCGTGGCTGGGATGAGCCGGATGCTGGGTGCGAACGTTATTGCGACTTCAGGCCGTGCGGTTGAAGCAGCGGGTGACGTCGATGTATTGCTGCTGGATAAAACCGGCACGATTACGCTGGGTAATCGCCAAGCCGTGAAATTTATTCCTGCGCCCGGTGTGTCTGAGCAGCAACTCGCTGATGCGGCGCAATTTGCGTCTCTCGCCGATGAAACGCCTGAAGGCCGCAGCGTCGTGGTACTCGCCAAACAATTATTTAATTTGCGCGAACGCACGCTAGAAAGTCACGAAGTCGAATTCATTGCCTTTACTGCGCAAACACGAATGAGCGGCGTGAATTTTGATCAACGCGAAATTCGTAAAGGTGCGGTCGATGCGATTCGCCGCTATGTGAACGAAGCGGGCGCGAGCTTCCCAGAAGCGGTCGGTAAGGCCGCCGATGAAGTCGCTCGCCGTGGCGCAACGCCGCTGTTGGTGTGCGAAAACCATAAAGTGCTGGGCGTCATTGAACTGAAAGACATCGTCAAAGGCGGCATCAAAGAGCGCTTTGCCGAGCTGCGCGAAATGGGGATCAAAACCATTATGATCACCGGCGACAATCCATTGACCGCCGCAGCGATTGCCGCCGAAGCGGGTGTCGATGACTTTCTGGCCGAAGCGACACCCGAAGCCAAATTGGCACTGATTCGCCAGCATCAATCTGAGGGCAAACTCGTCGCGATGACGGGCGACGGTACCAACGATGCACCTGCGCTGGCGCAAGCGGACGTGGCGGTCGCAATGAATAGCGGCACGCAAGCGGCGAAAGAGGCCGGCAATATGGTCGATCTGGATTCAAATCCGACCAAATTAATCGAAATCGTCGAGATCGGTAAGCAAATGCTGATGACGCGCGGCTCGCTGACGACATTCTCTGTGGCGAATGACGTCGCCAAATATTTTGCGATTATTCCAGCGGCGTTTGCGCTAACGTATCCGCAGCTCAATGCGCTGAACGTAATGGGGCTGAATTCGCCTTCGTCGGCGATTTTGTCAGCGGTGATTTTCAACGCGATCATCATTATTTTCTTGATCCCATTGGCGCTCAAAGGCGTCAGCTACAAAGCCCAAAGCGCCGCGCAATTGCTGCGCAATAATATGCTGGTGTATGGCTTGGGCGGGCTGATTGTGCCGTTTGTTGGGATTAAATTAATTGATGTATTGCTCGGTGGATTAGGTTTTATTTAGCCTACAAGCCAATACTCAATCTAACTAGAGACAGCTTAGATTAGGTATTGATGATTAGAAAATCGGTATCTACATCGGCTCAAAATTTTTCATTTAGATCGTCATACCGGCGTAGGCCGGTATCCAGAGCTTCGGTGAAGTCAGCATTGCAGCTGGATTCCGGCTTTCGCCGGAATGACGAATTGATGATTATTGTTTCACCCAAATAAAGGATTAAATCATGTTGCAACAACTCCGCCCTGCGCTAGTTATTTTTACCGCGCTCACACTGATCACTGGCGTGGCCTACCCACTCGCAGTCACAGGTATCGCTAAAGTTTTGTTTCCAGAACAAGCCGCTGGTAGCTTGATTGAACAAAACGGCAAAATTGTCGGTTCGAGCTTGATTGGTCAATCGTTTAGCGACAGCAAATATTTCTGGTCGCGGCCATCGGCGACTGCGCCCATGGCGTATAACGGCGCAGGCTCGTCGGGCTCGAATCTTGGGCCGACCAATCCCGCATTTTTGAAAACCGTGGCCGAGCGCGTAGCTGCGATGAAAGCCGCGCATCCGGCGCAGAGCAATCCCGTTCCGCTCGATTTAGTCACCGCCTCAGCCAGTGGGCTTGATCCCCATATCAGCCCCGCCGCAGCGACGTATCAGCTAGAACGCGTCGCCAAGGCAAGGAATTTATCGCCAGACCAAGTTGCGCAACTGGTCAGCGCGCATACCGCAGGCAAACAATGGGGTATTCTGGGCGAACCGGTTGTGAATGTGCTGGAACTAAATCTGGCCTTAGATCGAGTTCCCGCCGCGCAGTAAAACGGGGATCACGAAAAGCATGAAAAAGCCGAAAATAACATCAGTCAGTCGTTAGTAAAAACCTTTTCGACGCAGAGCATAAGTATCTACACAAGTTCAAAACTATTCATTTATATCGTCATACCGGCGCAGGCCGGTATCCAGAGCTCAGGTAAAACCAGCATTGCAGCTGGATTCCGGCCTTCGCCGGAATGACGAATTGATGATTTTTTGCTTTTCTCTGCGTCTCTGCGTTGAAAGGTTTTTGGTGTGGCAAAGTAGTCGGAGATAACGAATTAAATCAGTGTTTTCTTAGATTTTAATTTCGGCCTTTTTTCGTGCCTTTCGTGATCCAATCATTTGAATTTAGACGGACATTAACAGTGAACGAAACCCTAAGACCCGACCCCGATGCCTTGATTGCGCAGTTGCAGCGCGATGAAGAGAAATCGCAGCGTGGGCGGCTCAAGATTTTTTTTGGTGCTTGCGCAGGCGTAGGTAAAACCTACGCGATGCTGGCGGCGGCGCATGCGCGGATTCGCGAGGGCGTTGAAGTCGTCGTTGGCGTCGTTGAAACACATGGGCGTAGTGAAACGCAGGCGCAGCTCAATGGCTTGGAAGTACTGCCCGCGAAGCAAATTGAATATCGAGGCCGTTCATTGGGCGAGTTCGATTTAGACCAAGCGCTGTTGCGCCAGCCCGCGCTGATTCTGATTGATGAATTTGCGCATTCCAATGTCGCGGGTAGCCGCCATACCAAACGCTGGCAAGACGTTGAGGAGCTGCTGGCGGCGGGGATTGATGTTTATACGACATTGAATGTGCAGCATTTAGAAAGCCTCAACGACATCGTCGGCCAAATTACCGGCATTATCGTGCGTGAAACCGTGCCGGATCGAATGTTTGATCTGGCCGATGAAGTCACTTTGGTCGATTTACCGCCAGAGGAGCTGCTTGGGCGCTTGGCGGCGGGAAAGGTTTATCTCGGCGAGCAGGCTAATCGCGCTGCGCAGCATTTTTTCCGCAAAGGTAATTTGCTGGCGCTGCGTGAACTGGCGCTGCGCCGCACGGCGGATCGCGTTGATGCACAGATGCGTGAGTATCGCGCTGACCAAGCGATTCAACCCGTTTGGCAGGCGCGTGAACGCTTGCTGGTTTGCGTTGGCCCTGGCGTTGATGCCGAAAAATTGATCCGCAGCGCAGCGCGTTTGGCGGTGAATTTGCACGCCGATTGGTTGGCGATCTATGTCGAAACCCCATCGCTGCAACGGCAAAGCAATGTGGATCGGGAGCGCATCCTGGCGAACTTGCGCTTGGCACAGGAATTGGGCGCGGAAACCTCGGTACTGGCGGGCGCGGATTTGCCGCTGACTTTGCTGGCGTATGCCCGTAGCCGCAATGTATCAAAATTGGTCGTAGGCAAATCGCTGCGCGGCCGCGTTTCACGTTTGTGGCGCACGCCGTTATCCGAGCAATTGGCACAGCGCGCGCAGGATGTTGATGTGTATGTTGTTGCACACGATATAAGCTACACGCCAGCAGCGAATACCCCTAGCTTATTATTTCACGTCGCAGATCAAGCGACGCAATGGCGCGGCTATGGCATTGCGATTGGCGCGTGTACGCTGACGACGCTACTGGCGGCGGCATTACTCAATGTGTTTGATTTAGCCAATGTCGTTATCGTGTTTTTGCTGACGGTGGTCTTGGTCGCGATGCGCTATGGCCGTGGGCCGGGCGTGCTGGCGTCTATTCTCAGCGTATTTGCTTTTGATTTCTTTTTCGTCCATCCCAAATTTTCGCTCACCGTTGCCGACACGCAGTATGTGTTTACCTTTGTGCTGATGCTGAGCGTGGCGCTGATTATCAGCCAGCTCGCGGCCAGTTTGCGTTTCGAAGCGCAAGTCGCCACCTACCGCGAGCGCCGTACGCGGGCGTTATACGAATTAGGCCGCGAACTGGCGGGTGCGTTAACTGCTGCCAGCGTCGTCGAAATGGGCGTGCGGCGTTTGGCCGAATTATTTGATTCGCAATTGCTGATTTTATTGCCCGATGCACATGATCAATTGCAGCCGGCCGGTGAAATGGCCGAGTTTGATATTGGTCTGGCGCAATGGGTGTTTGATCGCAATGAAATGGCGGGGCGCGGTACGCATACTTTGCCAGCCTCCAAGGCGCTGTATTTGCCCTTAAAAGCGCCGATGCGTTTGCGCGGCGTGATGGCGCTGATTCCGGCTGACGATGCGCTGATCGCCAGCCCCGAGCAGCAACGATTACTTGAAACCTGCGCCAGCCAAATCGCGCTGTCTTTAGAGCGCGTGCATTATGTTGAAGTGGCGCAAGACGCGATTGTTGCGATGGAAAGTGAGCGGCTAAGAAATAGCGTGCTCTCTACCGTTTCGCACGATTTGCGCACGCCACTCACCAGTTTGATTGGCATGGTGAGCCTCTTGCAGTCTGGTCGCTTGGACGCCACCGAGCAAGACAGTACTTTGGACGCGCTCAATCACGAAGTATTGCGGATGAATAGTCTGGTGATTAATTTGCTCGATATGGCCAAATTGCAATCGGGTGTGAAGCTGAAAATGGAATGGCAGGTGCTCGAAGAAGTGGTCGGCAGCGCGGCGCGGGCGTGTGGCACGGCATTGGCACAGCATCATTTGCGCGTTCATTTGCCGCCCGATTTGCCACTTTTAGAATACGATGCGATTTTGATTGAACGCGTATTGGTGAATTTGCTCGAAAATGCGGCGAAATACACGCCGATGGGCAGCGAAATTAATCTGGCCGCCAGCGTCGACAATGAGACGGTACTCATCCGCGTCAGCGATAATGGCGCAGGTCTGCCAGTTGGCGCGGCCGAGCGTTTGTTTGATAAATTTACGCGCGGTACGAGCGAAACCTCAACGCCAGGTGTGGGCTTGGGTTTGGCGATTTGCCGTGCGATTGTCGCGGCGCATGGCGGTAAAATTGCCGCGAGAAACTTAAATCCGCATGGTGCTGAATTTAGCTTTACGCTGCCGCTAGGCAATCCCCCCACTCTCTGCGAAACCGAATGAACGAACTCCCCATTACGCTGGTGCTGATTGAAGACGAAGCGCCGATTCGCCGTTTTTTGAAAACGACGCTAGAGCACGCCGGAATGATCGTGCATGAAGCCGAAACCGGCCAACGCGGGCTAATGGCGGTCGCCAGCCGCAAACCCGATTTAGTGATTTTAGATTTAGGCCTACCCGACATCGATGGCATTGAAGTGATTCGCCAATTGCGTGATTGGAGCGATTTGCCGATTTTAGTTTTGTCGGCCAGAGAGCAAGAAGACATCAAAGTCACGGCGCTAGACGCAGGAGCCGATGACTATTTGACCAAGCCATTTGGCGTTGACGAATGCTTGGCGCGAATCCGCGTACTATTGCGCCGCCATGCGGGAAACAGTGCGCGTAATGAGCAAACCTTTACTTTTGGTGATGTGCGCGTTGATCTGGTGCAGCGGCAAGTCATTAAAGCCGAGCAAGCCGTTCATTTAACACCAATTGAATACCGCCTCCTTGCCACCTTGATTCGCCACGCGGGCAAAGTGATGACACAGCGCGAATTATTGCGTGAAGTCTGGGGCCCAAACCACAGTGAATCCAGCCAGTATTTACGCGTGTATATGGGGCATTTACGACAAAAACTTGAAACCGATCCGGCGCTGCCGCAACACTTCCTAACCGAAACGGGCGTTGGCTACCGCTTGCTGGCGTAATCAGCAGCACCCAAAAAATGCTGTCGGCGATCAAGCTGTCATCATTATTCAAAGCCACGCACACCTCGCACCCAACTGCTCGCAGCTCACGTATAATCTACGGTTTCGCTTTTACTGAGCACGCACCATGGAACTCGCCAAGAGCTTCGAGCCACAGAATATTGAATCGCATTGGTACCCATTTTGGGAAAGCCAAGGCTATTTCCAACCGAATATGGACCTCGCACGCGAGGCATTTTGTACCCTACTACCACCGCCGAACGTCACTGGCACGCTGCATATGGGCCATGCGTTTAATCAAACGATTAACGATGGTTTAGCGCGTTACCACCGCATGCGCGGCGACAATACAGTCTGGGTACCGGGAACGGATCACGCCGGTATCGCGACGCAAATCGTCGTTGAACGCCAGCTGGATGCGCAAGGCATTAGCCGCCATGAACTCGGTCGCGCCAAATTCCTTGAAAAAGTCTGGGATTGGAAAAAAGAATCCGGGGATACCATCACTGGCCAAATGCGCCGCATGGGCTCGTCGGTCGATTGGAGCCGCGAATATTTCACGATGGACGACAAAATGTCGACCGCCGTAACAGAGGCATTTGTACGTCTATTTGATGAAGGCCTAATTTATCGCGGTAAACGCCTAGTGAATTGGGATCCAGTTCTCGGCACTGCAGTTTCTGATTTGGAAGTAATTTCCGAAGAAGAAGATGGCTTTATGTGGCATATCCACTACCCGCTCGTCGATCAAAGTCTCGGTCTTGAATATTTAACCGTTGCAACAACCCGCCCAGAAACAATGCTTGGCGACGTTGCGGTTATGGTTAATCCAGAAGACGAGCGCTACAAACATTTAATCGGTCACATGGTGAAATTGCCATTGTGTAATCGTGAAATTCCAATCATTGCCGATGACTATGTCGATAAAGACTTTGGCACTGGCGTCGTTAAAGTTACGCCCGCACATGATGCGAATGACTATGCCGTTTGGCAACGCCACAAAGATGGCTCGCTGCAAGGGGTTACACCCGTTTCAATTTTCACTCTTGATGCAAAAATTGAAACTAATCAATTTGCACAAAATAGAGAAGTTACTGAGCGCTACGACAATGCTCCGAACCTAAATGGAAATGTGATTGGTATTGCAGGATCGCAACTTACGATCATCAGCGCTATTCCAGCTGAATATTGTGGGGTAGATCGTTTCGATGCTCGCAAACAAATTGTCGAGGATTTAAAAACTGCGGGCTTATTAGCGGAAGTTAAAAAGCACAAATTAATGGTTCCACGTGGTGATCGCACTGGCGTAGTTATCGAACCGATGTTGACGAATCAATGGTTTATGGCGATGACTAAGCCTGATGCAACGGGCCAAAGCATTACCGAAAAAGCGCTCGAAGCAGTGCACAGCGGCGAAGTGCAGTTCGTGCCGAATGATTGGGTAAATACTTATAATTCATGGCTCAATAACATCCAAGATTGGTGTATTTCTCGCCAACTCTGGTGGGGTCATCAAATCCCGGCTTGGTACGATGAAGACGGCCAAGTGTATGTGGCGCGTACCGAAGCGGAAGCAATTGCGAAGGCTGGCGGTAAGTCTGTAACGCGCGATAACGACGTTTTGGATACTTGGTTTAGCTCGGCGTTGGTTCCATTCTCTAGCCACGGCTGGCCGAACGAGACACCCGACTTGAAAGCGTTCTTGCCATCTGCGGTGCTCGTGACGGGCTACGACATTATTTTCTTCTGGGTTGCTCGGATGATTATGATGACCAAGCATTTCACTGGCAAAGTACCGTTCAAACACGTGTATATCCACGGTTTGGTGCGCGATGCGGAAGGGCAGAAAATGTCCAAATCCGAAGGCAATGTGCTCGACCCAGTTGATTTAATCGACGGTATTGCTCTGGAGCCCTTGCTAGAAAAGCGCACGACGGGATTACGTCGCCCAGAAAACGCGCCGAAAGTCGCCGCCAAAACCGCCAAAGAATTCCCAGAAGGGATACCTGCGTATGGTGTGGATGCATTGCGCTTTACGTTTGCATCGCTCGCGTCACTCGGCCGTTCGATCAATTTTGACCAGAAACGCTGCGATGGTTATCGCAATTTCTGCAATAAAATCTGGAACGCGACGCGCTTTGTGATGATGAATGTCGTCGACAAAGATTGCGGCCTCGAAGACGGTGCAGAGCTGGAATACAGCTTTGCCGATGAATGGATTATCGGTCGCCTGCAAGAAACCGAACAAACCATGACCACGGCGCTCGATACTTTCCGTTTCGATTTGGCCGCGCAAGCGATCTACGAATTCACGTGGAATGAATATTGCGATTGGTATATTGAGCTGGCAAAAGTGCAAACTCAGCACGGCACCGAGCCACAACAACGTGCGGCGCGCCGTACTTTGATTCGCGTACTAGAAACTATCCTGCGCCTGATTCACCCTATCATGCCGTTTATTACCGAAGAGCTGTGGCAAACCGTTGCCCCACTCGCCGGCAAAAAAGACACTGAATCGCTAATGATGGCGGCATGGCCTATCGCTGACGAGTCCAAAATCAAGCCAGCAGCAATGGCAGCGATGGTTGAACTCAAAGCGATTGCCTTTGCAGCACGTAATTTGCGCGGTGAAATGGGCCTAAGCCCTGCGCTGAAAGTGCCAATGTTTGTTGAAGGCAGTAGCGAGCTGCAAAAATACGCCAAGTATTTACTGCCGCTGGCGAAATTGTCTGAAGTGAATATCGTTGAGAAATTGCCCGAAGGCGATGCGCCCGTGGCAGTCGCTGGCACGACGCGCTTGATGCTGAAAGTGGAAATCGATAAAGCCGCTGAAACGGCGCGTTTGAATAAGGAAATCGGCAAAACTGCGGACGCCTTAGAAAAACTCGTCGCCAAGCTGGAAAAACCCGGTTACACCGACAAAGCGCCAGCGCATTTGGTCGCCAAAGATCAAGCACAAGTGATCGAGCTACACGACAAATTGCATAGCTTGAATGTGCAAGTCGATAAATTGAAATAAAGCATTAGAGTCAAAAAAGGCCACTGATTAATCAGTGGCCTTTTTACTTAGCGCTGTGACGTCAGCGCTAATTCCAAAATCTCATCCCCAGCAGCATCAAAATGCCTAGCGGCGACAAATCCTTGCCGACGATAAAAACCATACGCGCGCCCTTGCGGATCGGGATTGGCGGCGAGCCAAATTCTTGAGTGCTGCTGCCCGAGCTGCTCAACCATGCGCTGCAATAAGCCTTTACCAACGCCCTGCCCTTCATACTCTGGCAACACGGCCAACACCAGCACTTCGCCACTAGCGCAATCCCCCGAACAAAACCCAACGATTTGATCTTGCACGGAACACACCCAGCCAGCGATCTCGCCAGCCGCTAAAGCCGCCTTACTACTTTCAGGCGTAATGCCTAATGCAGCCAATTGCTCAATCGACATTGGGTTTTCCCGCGTTACGGCGCGCAGTATAAATAATGCTTCAATATCTTGTTCTAAGGTCGGGCGAAAAATCATTGATCTACTCTCGTGATTAGCTACAGTTTTCATCGTCAAGCGACCGCTTTCTACAAAAAACGCAGGCGCAGTTTACAATAGGCGTTTGCTTTTGAAACGATCTCATTATGTTCCTCGGCCACATCGATCAAACCCACCTTCCCCTTCCTGTCGCACTCAACGCTGCGCTCAACTATTTGCGCCATACCGATTTCAGCCAAATGGCGCCGGGGCGTTATCCGATTGATGGCGACAACATGATTGCCATCGTACAAACCCCGCTGACGCAGCCGTGGGAGACGGGGATGCCTGAGTTTCATCAGCGCTATATTGATATTCAATATTTGCTGGAAGGCGAAGAAGTAATTGGCTATTTGCCCGCCAATTTGGAATTAGAGCGTGTGACCGATCAATTGACTGAGCGCGATATTGCTTTTGTGCATCCACAAGCCAATGAAACGCGTCTGGTATTAACGCCGGGCATGTTTGCAATCTTTTTCCCTGGCGAATTACACAAACCCTGCCGTGCGCTGAATGCGCCGATGCTAATCCGTAAAGTCGTCATAAAAATTGATCAAACGCTAATCACCGGTTGATGCGCTATTTTTCTGCAATTTTAAGCAAGGTATATACACCTAAGCTTTATTAATAAAAGCCTGTGTGTATATACCAAAATAAATATTTTTTTCAGATTACGTCTGGATGGTTTTAAATGCTTACGGCTACTATTTTATAGCAGCAATTCCCAGCTTAAAAAATCACGCCCGAGCTGCTTCGTTTGCGCTATATTTGTAAGCCCTAGATTAGGCATCTTACGTCGCATATGAAATTTTTCGACTTGACCTACCACAGCGATAACCAGCTCGACCGTCGACAACTCCGCTTGCAACAAATGATTCATTTGGTGCTCTTCGGCATGTTGTTGAGTGGCTTGCAAAACGTGTATTTCCAGCGCTGGTACGACGTGGCGATTATTTTCAGCGCGGCGATTCCAGCACTGATCTCGCTGGCACTGATCCGTCGCCAGCAGCTCGATAGAGCAGGTGCCCTTTTCTGTTATTCCATCGCCGGCGTGCTCACGCTAGTGCACTGGTCCAGCACCGGACTTTATGATCCCGCAATGATCGCTTATCCAACGCTGATTGTTCTAGCGGCGATTGCCTGCTCCCGCAGGGTCTTTTGGAGCATTTTTGCACTGATTCTACTGAGCCTGACTCTACTCAGCTTGGGCGATATGCAAGGCTGGCATCCTTCCAGAGTGGCGCCGATTGATATCGGTTTCTGGATTGATTTAATGTGTATTTTATTCATCACCGCCTTGATGATTTACGTTTTCACTCAGGACTTGCAGCATGCCTTGGCAACGTTGCAAGAAGAAAACCTACAAACGCTCAAATCCAAAGCCCACATTGAATTTTTGGCGCATCACGATGCACTGACGCAGTTGCCCAATCGCGTACTGGCCAAAGATCGCTGCGAACACGCTTTGGCGCATGCTGCGCGCCAAAACAGCATGGCGGCGCTGATTTTTATTGATTTAGATAATTTCAAAACTATTAATGATTCACTCGGACATAGCGCAGGCGATGCGCTGCTAACAGAAATGGCGCGCCGCCTACAAACCTGCGTGCGAGCCTCTGATACTGTGGCGCGACAAGGCGGTGATGAGTTTCTGATTATTCTGGAAAATATTGCATCGGCCAAAGCCGCCCAACACATCGCCGCCACCATCATCGCAACCGTGGCCGAACCCGTTACTTTTGGCAGTATCACACTCACAACGACCTGCTCGTTGGGCATCGCGCTCAGCCCGCTCGATGGAGATGATTTTGATACGCTGCTACAAAAAGCCGATATGGCGATGTATCGCGCTAAAGCCGCAGGCCGCAATAGCTACTTTTTTTACGATGCAGCGATCAATACCAATGCTGTCGAGCATTTGCAGCTGGCGTCTTCGATGCGAAATGCGATTGCACGCGGCGAATTCATGCTGCACTACCAACCACAAATCGATCTATTAACGGGTGATGTAATTGGCGCTGAAGCGCTAGTGCGTTGGCGGCATCCCGAATTAGGCCTAGTTCCACCTGCAAAATTCATTCCCATCGCAGAAAATGCCGGCCTGATTATTGAAATTGGCGAATGGATTGTGCATCAAGCTTGCCAACAAACTCGCCAATGGCAAGATGAAGGCATTCGCGATTTGATGATTGGGATTAATATTTCGCCCATCCAGTTTCGCCGTGGCGATGTTGAGAATTTAGTCCTGCAAGCTTTGGCGCGCTCTGGGCTGGCCGCGCAGTACGTTGAGCTGGAGCTCACCGAATCTTTACTATTAGAAGACAGCAGCGCGCTACGCAGTACCTTGCAACAATTGCGTGGCCATGGAATTAGTTTTTCAATTGACGATTTTGGTACCGGCTATTCCAACCTCAGCTACCTGAAGCATTTTGAAGTCGAGCGCCTAAAAATTGATCAATCCTTTATTCGCCGCCTCACCGAAGACCCCCATGATGCAGCGATTGTTAGCGCCATTATCCAAGTAGCCGATAGCCTGCAACTGGCGCTGATTGCCGAGGGCATTGAAAATGCCGCCACCTTGCAGCGCTTAATCGAGCTGGGTTGCAAGCAAGGTCAGGGCTACCATTGGTCGCCAGCATTACCTGCGGATGAATTTAAAGCCTTTGTATTAGCGCATCGGCAAAAGCTGGCGGAGGCATAGGGTAATCAGATTGAGTGTGCTTTAGGTTTGATTTGGGCAAGCTACTGGTGTTGATCATCAGCCTGCGGCACGGAGTTTTGCAGCCGCAGTGCAAACTGCCATCGCACGGCAGCCACAAAATCAGCTCAAACACGGATTGACATACCCAACGACGACAAAACCGCGTATTACAAACTACGCGCTTTTTGCCATAACTCAGTTCCGCCAATCCCGTAGCCCTGCGCGCCGTCGACGCGCAATGACATCAGCATCGCTTGCTCGGCCGGTGTTTCAACTGATTTGGCATACACCTGCAAATCTAGCCCGTGTGCGATCTTTACAATCGCATCCACAAAGAACTGATTTTCTCTGTTTTGCTCAATGTCTTTACTGAATGAGCCATCCACTTTTAAGTAATGCACTTTCAGCGTACTTAAATAAGTGAAAGAACCAAAGCCTCGACCGAAATTATCCAGCCCGACTTCAACCCCCAGCGTGCCCACTTGCGCGATAAAAGCGCGCAAATCATCCAGCTGAATCAACGCTTCTTGCTCTGGCAATTCAAAGCTCAACTGCGATGCGAGTTCTGGTTTTTCACCCAGTAAAGCCATCAGCCAGTTCACAAAATTCGGCTGAGAAATCGATGCGGGAAATAGATTAATCGCCAGTTTGAGCGAGGGATCTTTCAGTACTTCCTGCCAGCACAGCTCAATCACAATCCGATCAAATTCTTGAATCAAGCCATGTCGTTTCGCCATCGGTACAAATAAACCCGCCGGAATTTGCTCGCCCAATTCATCCCGTAAACGCAGGAAAACCTCACGATGGATGAGCTGATCCTCTACCGAATTAAGCACTTGGGTATATAGCTCTACCCTATGTGAATTTAATGCCTCCAGCAAAATACCCTTCCAATCTGAAGCACTCCATGCCCCCATGCCGCTGGCTTCTTGCGGCGTAAAGAAATGCATCGTATTGGGGCCTTCACTTTGCGCAGTACGCAGCGCCAGATCGACTTCGGACAACCAATTATTTAGCCGCTGGCCGTGATACATCGCTCCGCCAATATGCCCCACATCACTAAACGGCGTCATACCGCGCTCATGCAAGCCCGTCAGATTATGCGATAAATGGCTCGCCAATTGCCGCGCTTTGTCTTGATCAATCCCAGCAAAAAAAGCGGCAAAAGTATTGCCACTCATGCGCGCTGCAAATGCTTCGGGATTGCCACTTTCGGCAACCAGCGTTTTAATAATTTGTCCGCTTTCGATCAGTAGATGATCGACGACGCGAAAGCCTTTTTGATCGTTGATTTCTTTTAAGTGGCTAATTTCAAAAAACAGCAGCGCACCGTGGACCAGCGGCTCGTCGGCCTCTAGCAACTGTTTCACATGCAGATCAAAATAACGCCGATTGGCCAAGCCCGTCAGCGTATCCAAATATGCTTCGGCGCGCATTCGCTCGATACTCGCCGCTTGCTCAGCAAACATTTCTTTCACTTTTTGCGTCATCCGATTCATCGCTTGAACGACGCTACGCAAATCTAAAGTCCACGGTATTTCGCTTTGCTCGGGATATTCACGGTTGCAAATCGCCATCGCCTGCTGCTCGACGGCTTTGAGCGGTCGCAGTACAAAATGCAAAATCACCACGCCAATGCACAGCGTGAAAAGCGAGGCACCCAAAAACCAATACAGCGCATTCATACTGCTCGCCCACAAAGACGCATAGGCAATCCCCGGATTGGCGGCGATTGTAATTGTGCCGGCCTGTTGCCAACCACTGGTCATCAGCGCTTCACCCGTTGGCGTTTCGATATGAAACAAGCGAATAAACCAATCGGGCACTTGATTCACATGCGGTGGCGCGGTGCGCTCGATGACGAGTTTGCCTTCCACATCGACAATCCGAATCTTGCGGTAGTAGCCGCTATCAAACACAGCATCAAGCATACTTTGCACAATAACTTGATTATTTTTATCCAAAATCAGCGGCGACAATTGCATGCCGAGCGACGTGGCAGTGTCTTGCGAGATGGTCGTCAATTGCTCGGTCAAAAACGCCCGCGAATTTTGTACGCTCAGGTAGACCGTACCGCAAAACAGCAAGGTAAATAACAAAACAATCATTAGAATCAACTGTTTGAGCAGCGTCATCATCGTCTCCTCAGTCGTTGCAGCATTAATCTAGCTCGCGCCCACGGCGTGACATTAATTTATCCCAATAGCTAATATTGTTTTTACGCGGCGCGGCATTCCCGCTGGTACGATCTCTGGCCAGCCACAGCCCTTGCCCGTTAAAACCATATACCGGCGTTAAATCGGGACGCTTCGATGCGGGGCGGATTTCGGGAATTAAATTATCTAGTACCAAGGGCACGGCAGCAGGTGTCGAGTAATAGGTTAAAACCATATGCGCCAGATTAGTCGGGCCATACCCAGCCGCTTGAACATAGGTAATCCGCATTTTACTTTCAGGCACGCCCAAGGCCTGCAA
The DNA here is from genome assembly GCF_000620145.1 of Deefgea rivuli DSM 18356. Classification (GTDB taxonomy): domain Bacteria; phylum Pseudomonadota; class Gammaproteobacteria; order Burkholderiales; family Chitinibacteraceae; genus Deefgea; species Deefgea rivuli. The sequence continues at coordinate 3,978 of NZ_JHVM01000019.1, read as the reverse complement.
AGAGAAATACTTGGCGATCGCAAAGTCTTCACAGTCGCCGCGCCCTTTCACCAGCATCTCGACTGGCGTTGCCCAGTAATCCTCGACACCCCAGTTTTGGGCGTCGGAGACGAACATAATCCGCTCATTAAAATAGTCATTCACCAGCTTGATCTTGCTTAGATCGTCGCCTTTTTTATCACTGGCGAGCAAAGCCTGCCAACTTTCGAGGCGTTTGCGCGTGTCGGCACCGTATTTACTTTCGGCTTTTTCTAAGGTGGCACTACTAAATTTAAATGGATCTTCGCCCAAGCCTTGCGGCAAAAATAAAATAACGGGCAGCAGCGCAGAGAAGCTGAGAATCCAGCGTCGACAGGAAAACTGAGCGGAAAAATCAGCCGAGCCTCGCACGAAACAAGCCCTAAAAAAGCACATATACATCGGTATGCGCGGCAATCACCAAAACCACAAGGAAAACCCATGTGTTTGCCACGCTCAGCGGCACAGGCAAATAGTACAGAATCAATATAGTGGGTATATTAAGTTAGGCCATTTCAGATAAAGACCAAATCAATATACCCATAACACTAATGTGATTGATTGAGCAATAAAGCCAAATGCACCCGATCGGCTACCTGTAGTTTTGAAAATATTGCGCCCAGATGCGTTTTCACCGTTCGATCCGAAATATTCAGTTCGCGCGCAATCAATTTATTCGAATCGCCCCGCCCCACCAGATCTGCGATTTTGCGCTCTTGCGGCGTGAGTAGCGCTAAATTAGGCGGCGTATTTTGTTCCGTGTGGTGTGCGGTGTAATGCTGTAAACCCTTTAACAACAAGGGTAAAGCGGCATTCGATACCCAAATTCCGCCACGATGCGTGACATCAATAATCACCGCCAGGCGCTCTTGCGATAAATCGGGTGTACAACACGCACGCACGCCAATCGCCAACCAAGACAGTTCTTCATCAACGGAGAGTTGCTCAAAAACCAGTAGCAAAGGCGTGAGTTTAGCGAGCCCCATTAAGGCACTCGGGGGCGGTATCGTTGCAAAAACGTGCATATCCAATACGCAAGATAAAGGCGGCGCCGCCAGACAATCCATCAACACCAAGGCATCTAAATGCTGCTGCACTGCGCCTTTAGCAGTAAGCAAGCTCCCCCAAGCGACTTGAAACTCATGGCGATTTGAAATCACATAATGTGGCGCAGACACATTGACCTCATTCAAGTTCTGGATCAGAAATGACAAGAAGATGAGCCACAGATCGTACTGAAGCGAGGCGAGGCCGACAATGTACGGGTTTAGCCTTAGTGCTTGAGTACGATTTCTATTTTAGCTCCCTGTCATAAAATGACTGCTGAAGCTATGGGTCAGCATTTTGATCTCTATCTAACTTAATCAGTCTAGGTCTATCCCTTGCACAAAGCCAACAAGCGGCAAGTTAGGCCACTCAATGCAAAGTGAGAACTATCATGGCCAAGCAAATCAATACCCCAGTAAGCACCGCCAGCAGCAAAGGCACCGTGACCCAAGTGATCGGCGAAGTCAAAGTCACCACAGCCAGCGGTGAAACGCGGGTACTGCAAGTCGGCGACAAAATCAATATCGGCGACACGATCCAAACCGGCGCGAATGGCGCAGTAGCGATTGCTTTTGAAGGCGCTGGGCAAATGAGTTTAGGCCATTCAGACTCACTCACGATGACTGCTGAATTACTCGCTAATATACTAAAACCCGCCGCCAGTGCCGCCGATGATGCCGCAAAAATTCAAGAATTAATCGCCCAAGGGGCTGATCCAACCCAAGTCGCAGCGGCCTCTGCGGCTGGCGCTGGGGGGGATGAAGATGCTGGGCACAGCGTCGTGGTACTCGACACGCCCTCCTCCCGCGTTGATATTGAAACGGGCTTTCCCACCGAAGGGATCTCGGTGAGCGGACTGAATGTGAATGTCGACCCCAACTCCGCTAATTTGCCACCCAATGCACTGGCCGATACCAGTAGTGCAATCAATCCAGACGGCACGATCAACACCGCCGATGCGGCCGATGATGGCCTCACCGTCCAAGCCAATAGCGTCTTAGAAATCACGACAGACCGCTTGCTAGTCAACGACACAGACCCAAATGGCGACCCCTTAACCATTATCGGGGTCGGTGCAGCAACTAATGGCACCGCCGTTTTAAACGCCGATGGCTCAATTACTTACACCCCGAATACCAACTATAGCGGTAGCGATACATTTACCTATACCGTGAGCGATGGGCGCGGCGGCACCGCAACGGCCACCGTCACCATTGGCGTAATCCCGCCTCAAGTCGTACTCGCCAATTTTTTAAGCGATGGCAACGAAGTAGTGAGCCTCGCCGAAGACCCCGTTAATCCACTCACTGGCAATGTATTGGCCAATACCGTCAACCCCAACGATACGCCCGCCCCTGCCAGCGTCACTAGTTTTAGCTGGGGAACAGAAACCAGCGCCGCAGGGGGCAGCATCGCGATCATCGGCATCGGCACGCTGAGCATCGCCAGCGACGGTAGCTATAGCTTCACCCCCGTCAGCAACTTCAACGGCAGTGTCCCTGTCGTCAACTATGTCGTCAGCGACGGCGAGCTGAGCGATGGTTCGACGCTGACAATCAGCGTTACACCAGTCAATGATGCACCACTGGCCAATGCCGCCAATGGTGTTAATGACAGCAACTGGGTGCAAGACGTTAGCGAAAATTTCAATGAGCAAGAAGACTCTATCCAAAACGTCGCACCAAGCACCAGCGGCAATGTATTGCTGACAATCGACCATACTACCGGCGCACCATCCGGCAGCTTTAGTGATCTGGCCGATACCGATGTCGATGGCGATCCACTCAGCGTTAAAAACATTCAATCCACCGTCGGTGGTTCTGTCGTAGTCGCTGCTGTAGGCGACACTACCATTGCAGGGGAGTATGGCACGCTCACCATTCATGCCGATGGCTCGTACAGCTATACCCTCAACTACAACAATGGCGCGGTGAATGCGCTCGATGATGACAGTGCGCCGCTGACTGACACCTTCACCTACACCGTCACCGATGGCGATCTAGACGATTCTGAAAATCTAGTGATCAGCATCTTCGGTACTAACGATGGTCCGGTCGCGAATAATGACGCCCAAGGCACGCCTGATACCAATTGGGTACAGGATGTCGTGGCGCTGGATGAGAGCGAGACCGCCCCAGCGGCTAGCGGCAATGTGCTACTCGACCAAGCGCATAACGGTGTCTTTGGTAACTTCAGTGATAAAGCCGACGTCGATGTCGATGGCGATCCGCTTAGCGTTAAAAATATTCAATCCACCGTTGGTGGTTCTGTGGTGGTCGCGGCAGTGGGCGACACCGCCATTGCCGGGGAGTATGGCACGCTCACCATTCATGCAGATGGCTCGTACAGCTATACCCTCAACTACAATAATACCGCTGTGAATGCGCTCGATGATGACAGCACGCCGCTGACTGACACCTTCACCTATACCGTCACCGATGGCGATCTGGACGATTCTGAAAATCTGGTGATCAGCATCTTTGGTAGCAACGATGGTCCGGTTGCGAATAATGGCGCCCAAGGCACGCCTGACACCAATTGGGTACAAGATGTCGTGGCGCTGGATGAGAGCGAGACCGCCCCAACGGCTAGCGGCAATGTGCTACTCGACCAAGCCCACAACGGTGTCTTTGGTAACTTCAGTGATAAAGCCGACGTCGATGTCGATGGCGATCCGCTCAGCGTTAAAAACATTCAATCCACCGTCGGTGGTTCTGTGGCAGTCGCGGCAGTGGGCGACACCGCCATTGCCGGGGAGTATGGCACGCTGACCATTCATGCCGATGGCTCGTACAGCTATACCCTGAACTACAACAATGGCGCGGTGAATGCGCTCGATGATGACAGTGCACCGCTGACTGACACCTTCACCTACACCGTCACCGATGGCGATCTGGACGATTCTGAAAATCT
>NZ_JHVM01000018.1 GCF_000620145.1 Deefgea rivuli DSM 18356 | reverse complement strand
CGTGATGCACAATCACCATTTTAATTCAGCCGAACAATTAGCAGCTTATTTGGGGCTGGTTCCGATCGAAAGACAGTCAGGTACATCGCTACTTGGGCGAGCCCGCTTATCGAAAAATGGACCTGCTCGCCTGCGTGCCGTGCTGTACATGGCGGCGATGGTTGGGATCAAGCACAATCCGCATGTTAAGGCTTTATATGAGCGTCTATTGGTGAAAGGAAAAAGCAAAATGTCTGCCCTTGGCGCGGCAATGCGTAAGCTAGTTCATCTCTGTTTCGGCGTACTGAAAACCCAAAAAAAGTATCAAGCAGAGTATCAAAATGCTTGACGAACAAGACGGTATCTACCTTTCTTGAACGGCCAAGAAAGGTAAGCCAAAGAAGGCCGCCCTAGTATCTGCGTCCGGCCGCGCCGTATTCCCTCGCTGCGGACAATCGGCAAGGCGGCGGGTTTTAACAAAACAGAACCCGCCGAAACCCCCTTGCCGTTTGTTCCTCGCTCGGCTTGATACAAGGGATTTCGCGCAGCTCAACCATCGTGGCACAGCATCAACCAAATTTGAACATCGCTACTAATTCTTGGGTATATCAATGTAGAAATTAATAAGTAAGCGCCGCATTGATATACCCATTGAAAGTAAAAAACCGCACGAAATTCATGCGGTTTTTTTGTGCTTGAGCGGGTTGAATTAAACCAGCACAGCTTTAATATCGTCGCTTTCGCTAATCGTGAATTTCTTGTCGGTGGCGACCAGATCTTTGCCGTCAAAATGGCCGATATGGTAAATCGTGCCGAATGAGAATGTCGGCGCTGCTGCACCTTGGCCGCCGCAGACTTCGGCGCCACGGCGTACGTTGTCAGCCATATAGCCTGGTAGACGTAAATGGTAAGGATTACGGCGAACTTCTTCGACGTGGCAAGCCAGCGCGGCGATCAAATCGGCGGTGTCGGTGAGGCTAGTCGCGATCAACGCATTTGGTGCTTCCATTTGGCGCCAGAATTCGCTTTGCACCAAAATACACTTGTGATTAGTCGCTTTCAGCGCGTCCATCAGCAGGTAATACGTGCCGATATGTGCAGAATGGTAATCATTATTGTGCGGGCAAACGACGACTTGTGGTTTGTGCTCATTCAGGATTTTGGCAATGACGGCGACTTTTTCCGCCCACGCAGCAGGATTGCCATCGCGTGTTTTGCAGTTCACATCCATCAAGCCGCCCGGAATGGTTTCTAGCAAGCCCCAGCCGAGGTAATCGCAGGCGTTTTTCACTTCAACCCAGCGCTCTGGCTGGCGTTTTAGGTTTGATCCTTGCGAAACCGCAACGTTAATCACTTTAAAACCCGCTTCACGACCCAAACGCAGCGGCAGCGCGCCGATAATGCATTCGTCATCGGGATGCGGCGCGAAAATCATCGCCACAGGTGCGTCGCTAGCAACAGCTGCTGCAGGCGCGTGGCCTAGCGTGTCTAAATTGGCGAATAGCGGTGCGTCGGTTTTTTGTAATAGGGCGTTGTGCGCTTCAACCAGCGCGAGGTAGGGATTACTCATTGGGCAAACTCCGGTGCGTGTTGCAGGGCAGGAAAAAAACATTATCAAGAGTATAGGCGTTCAAACTCTAGCAACCAAGAGTCTGACGCAAGCAAGTGGCTTTTGGCTTGATTATTCACAGCATTTAAGTCAGTAAGGGCAGCAAAAATGCGCCGTAGCCTGTACTCAAGTGTTGCTGATTCAGAGTGGTTCGGATTGCTTCAGAGCAAGAAAGCGCTGACTTAGCCCGTGATTTGGGGACGTAGGCAAGGTTGCGTCAGCAAAGTGCTGCATAATGTTTGAAATTCAATTGAGGTAGGCATGTTTCATTATTTTCATAGTTCATTGATTGTGACTTTGATTGGCTTTGTGGGCGCATGGCTGATTGCGGGCTGGGGCGGGCTGTGGGTGGCGTTTAATTTGGCGCTACTGGAAATCAGCCTGAGTTTTGATAATGCCGTGGTGAATGCGTCGGTGCTCAAGCATTGGGATGAAAAATGGCGCAAACGCTTTTTGCTATGGGGCATGCTGATCGCCGTGTTTGGCATGCGGGTGATTTTTCCGCTGGTGATTGTGGCGGTGATTGCGGGGCTTGCACCCATGCCGGGGCCGATGGCTTTGTTGGATTATTTCAGCACTGGTGCATGGCCGACCAATGATGTGTTGTCGATGGCCATTATCGAGCCCAATCGATATGCGGCAATTTTGACGTCGGCGCATATCGAAGTCACCGCCTTTGGTGGCGCATTTTTATTACTGGTATTTTTGAATTTCTTTATTGATTCAGACAAAAAAACGCACTGGTTTTTCCCTGTAGAGCGCGTATTGGCCAAATTAGGCAAGCTGGATATGGCTGCAGTCTTGCTCAGTTTGGTCGTTTTGGCATGGATGGCAGGCTCATTGCCCGCCGCAGAAGGCTATCGATTCTTGGTCGCTGGCGTTTGGGGCGTGGTGACCTTTGTGCTGGTCGATGGTTTGGGCGATTTGATTGGCGACGAAGGCGCTGCGGCCAAGACTGGCTGGGCAGGATTTATTTATTTAGAAATTTTAGACGCATCGTTCTCGTTCGACGGCGTGCTGGGTGCATTTGCTTTAACGAAAAACATCTTTTTGATTGCGATTGGCCTTGGTATTGGCGCGATGTTTGTGCGTAGCTTTACGATTTTGTTAGTCGAAAAAGGCACGCTGAACGCGTTCAAATATCTGGAGCACGGCGCGTTTTGGGCAATCGGCGCACTCGCCGCCGTCATGCTACTCGCCGCGCGTTTTCATATTCCTGAGGCGATTACAGGTGGCGTGGCGGCGGTACTGATTATTGCGGCGGCGCTGCATTCTTGGTTGATTAAGCGGCATGCTTAAAACAAGCACTTAACTCGTCATTCCGGCGAAGGCCGGAGTCTCGTTTGGCTAGCGATAGGCCTCGACCCACTGCAGACACTGGTTCACCGAGAATGCGAGTGACGAGCTTTGGAAGTAAAGCTGCCGCTCAGTGATTCGCTCAGTGATTAATTTGAGCGGCCACAGCATCGGCCTTAACGGACATCTAAAAAGTTATTTTTGGTAGATTTTGTCCCAAGCTTTAGTGTTCATATATGAGCAGCCTACTTCAATACTTGCTTATTTAAGATTGATGGCAACCAAAGTATCCGCTCCCTGAATATACAGAATTCCATTCTGGCTAAGCGCCAAGTTGCCTGGCATCGGATAACTCCATACCACTTTGTGGCTGCGTAGGTCAACCGCATACGTATTCAAGTTGCTACTTACAAAAAGCAGGTTCTTGGTTACGATGGGCGAGCTAAAATAAGCTGTGTCACCACTATAGGGAGGTATCCACTGCCACAGCAAGGCGCCATCTTTTTCGGCGCGCGCTTCGATTCGATATGGCTTACTATTAGGGATATACAGTACGCCATCGGCGTAGGCTGGTGTTTTCGTGTAAACACCATTGATACGCCAGTCGAGAATGCCTTTGGTCGTGTCGAAACGAACAAGATCATTGCCAATGCCGCCACCGCTTAAGTATGCATTTTCATAAGCGGCCGCGTACACCCCCCCATTTGCACCAATTACAGCCGCACCACTAAGTTGGTAGACGTAGTTTGTGAAATTGGAATCGACAATAGTTCCCTGTTTAACGCCAGTTTTGGGATCAAACATCGTGAGTGCTTCGCCAGTATAAGCATAGATGTGCTTATTATCAGCAGCGGGTGACCACATATCTGTCATATCCAACGACCCGAAGAAAAGCTGTTCCCCGCTCAAGGAAAAGGCGTACATACCACCGAATGTGCCTGCATTTGTGTAGACACCACTATCGGTCACTACAGGGGCAAGATAGTCTTCCCATTGAGCGCTCATCGGCGCTTTGAATCGCAAACTACCGTTTGTTCCATCGAGTGCAAACAGGAAGGTTGAGCTTTGCTGCCCAGCCGCCATGTAAACGACGCCGTTCGCTACGGCAGGCGGATTTACGGATGGATACTCTAAGCCCGATACGTCGTAACTCCAGACGGCGCTACCATCGAGCTCTTTGAAAGCAGTCAATTGCTTATTCATGCTCGCATAGAAAAGGCCGTTGGAAGTCACGAGCGAAGACATCGCACTGCTATAGCCCGTTCCGTTGGCACTCACCGCTCCGCGCTTCCAGCGTGGCTGCATTTGATCAGGCTTCACTTCGACTGGGACATAACCAGTGTGCGCGTTATTACCCTGGAAAGTACTCCAATTAGCTGCACCATTCATTGCTGCCAATGGCGTAATTTTGTTCCCCAGCCAAGCGCTGTTGCTCCCAATGATCGTCAAATCATAAGGAATGCTGATCGAGGACACAGCCTGAGGAACTTTGCAATCTTGATCACTACATAGCTTGATCTTGAGCGTACCAGCGTAGTGTCCTGAAGGCGCAGTGCTGAGGGTATCTAGAGAGAATGTATAACTACCAGCACCGTTGTCAACGACAGTCACTGGTTTTTGCAAGACGCCCATTGTGTCGCTGGCACTTGCGTATAGGGTCGATGTCGGGGTGAAGTTGGATGCCAGTGCAGTCAGCTGAATATTGATACTAGTACCCTGTGCAATCATCCTCGACAGTGCATCAGACTGTATCGACATCGATGGTGCGGGCGCCGGAGTTAGGATGGGGCTTAGGGTTGAAGTTGGGGTTGAAGTTGGAGAAGGTTCTGTCACGGGGGGGGTTGATCCTCCGCCGCAGCCCGCCAATCCGGCAGCCAACAAAGTTACTAATATTTTTCGACAAAGCATCCCACATCCCCACGATTAAAATCAGGCCAATCTAATCCAAAACAAAACAAAATATTTTCCAACAAAAATTACAAATAAACCCGTGGCGTTGTAAATTTACGTCTAGATTTTCGCAAATGCCATGCTCAATCGCCCATCGAAAAACCTACATAACCTTTAGATGTCCGTTTTGGCCGAGCTACTGAAGGCGGGAGTGGTTGGCTGAGGGTCTGCAATAGAAGCTACTGCAGACTTTCAGTTAAGCCAAAACCGTGAGGACAAAAAGTCTATGGTTGGCCGAAATCAGCCTTTCAGGTAGTTTAACTCAATAATTTAGTACGGAATGGACTTTGCCTACTTAAGCAAACAACACCAAAGGTCGTTGTGCATCTTGTGGGTGCGCTAGTACGGTGACGGGGAGGTCGTAGGTTTGCTCTAATAAATCCGCTCGCAGCACGTTGCTGGGTATACCGCTGGCGATGATGCTGTTATTAGCTAGCATGGCAATACGGGTGCAATATCTGGCCGCTAAATTCACATCATGCAAGACCGCGACGACGGCGATGCCGGTTTCAACGGCCAATTTTCTCGCTGCCGACAGTAGGCTATGCTGATGCAAGGGATCTAAGCTGGCCGTCGGTTCATCAAGTAGTAAGCAGCGATATTCACCGCCTTGGTAGCCCGCCAAAATCTGCACAATAGAGCGCGCAAATTGCACTCGCTGCTGCTCGCCACCTGAGAGCGTTGGGTAGCAGCGGCCGAGCAAATGCATCACATCCGCCCATTGCCCCGCTCGCTCGGCTTGCTCGGCGACGGCGGCAGGGGACAACTCTGGAAATGGGTAAGCCCCCATCGCGATCACTTCTTCGACCATTAAATTGAAATTCAATCCCGGATTTTGTGGCAAAACGACGCGTTTGCGCGCTAGTTGGGCGGTATTCAGCGAAGCCAAAGCCACATCGCCCCATTGAACTTGCCCTGTGCTGGCGTTCAGTTCGCCCGCAGCAATCGACAATAGCGTCGATTTACCCGCGCCATTTGCACCCAAAATCGCCGTGAAATCGCCTGCGGGGATGTCCAGCGAAACATCTTGCAAAATGGTCGATTTACCGCGTGAAAAAGAAATGTTTTTCAGTTGTAACATAAAGAAATACTCTATTTTTTCGTCATACCGGCTCAGGCCGGTATCCAGAGCGTCGGTAAGATCACCATTGCAGCTAGATTCCGGCTTTCGCCGGAATGACGAGTTAATGATTTTTGATATGAACAGTTCATCTGGCGTTTTAAGGCTTGCGGCGTAGCAAAAGTGCTAGAAAAAATGGTCCGCCAATCAGGCTGGTGATGACGCCAATGGGTAATTCAGCGGGTTGTACGGCGATGCGGGCTAGCCAATCGGCGAGCAGCAAGGCCATCGCGCCGAGCAAAAATGATGCTGGTAATAGGCGTTTATGATCTGCGCCCAAGACCATGCGTACGCAATGCGGTACGACCAAGCCGACGAAACCAATCCCGCCCGTTGCGGCGACCAAAGGGCCGATCAACAGCGCGGTGAGCGTGATTAAAATTCGGCGTAAACCCTTGATCTCAAAGCCCAAATGATGCGCTTCGCGCTCGCCCAGTAGCAGCGCATTCATCGCACGCCAGTAGCGCATAATCGCGAGTGAAACCAGCAGTAAAAAAGGTGCTAATACTGCTAAACGCTGCCAGCTCGCACCAGCCAAACTGCCCATATTCCAAAAAGTCAGGCTGCGTAATTGATTGTCGTCCGCCAGATAAGTGAATAGGCCAATCAAGCTGCCGCAAATTGCGTTAATCGCAATCCCTGCCAGCAGCAAACCCGCCATGCCTGGATAGCGCCGCCCCAAGTGATAGGCCAGCGCCGTCGCCAACACGCTGCCTAAAAAAGCAGCAGGCGCCAGAATCGCGAAACTACCCCCCCCAAGTACAATCGCCATCACCGCACCCAGAGAGGCACCCGACGATATACCTATCAGACTCGGTTCGGCCAAAGGATTGCGAAACAGCGCTTGCATCGTTGCGCCAGCGAGCGCCAACACGCCACCGGCCAGCGCGGCGAGCAGCACGCGCGGTAGGCGAATATCGAGCAAGACGTCGTGCCAAAATTGCTGGTCGCCATCCAAAGTGGAACGGAAAAACAAGCTCGGGATTTCTGCCAGCGGGATTTTGACGCTGCCGTGGCTGGCGGTCAGGATAATCAGCGCCAATAGCACGCCGCCGCTGGCAAGCCAGCGCAGTGTGTGAGTACGTGCGGCGCTCATTTGCGAACTAGCGTATTGAGTTGCTTCATTGCTTCGGGCAAGCGCGGGCCAAAACCGAGTAGCAATAAATCATCCATCACCAACACGCGTTTTTGCTTGGCGGCGGGCGATTGCGACAGGCCGGGTGAGGCGAGCAATTTATCCATTCCGCCCATGCTTTCCAGCGAGCGCGTGGTGGTGATAATGACGTCGGGGCGCAGCGCGGCGAGGCTTTCTTGCGATAGCGGTTTATAGCCTTGCTGCTTGGCGAGTACATTGCTCATGCCTGCTAGGCTCATCATCGCATCGGCGCTGGTGTTTTTACCGCCACCTTCCGCTTCGCCTGTGCGGCTCATTAGCATCAGCGCGCGGGTTTGATTGGGTTTTTGCGTTAGTGCCGCGACTTGTTGCTGCACGGATGCCACCATTTTACGGCCGTCATCACGTAAACCCAGCGCAGCGGCAACGCCATGAATGCGCTGCTCTAGAGCGGCAACAGTGGGCGCGCTCGGCAGCACGATAACGCGACGCCCCATGCGGCGCAATTGCTCCAGTGCTTCGGGCGGGCCAGCTTGATCAGACGCCAGAATCAAATCGGGCTTGGCCGACAATACGCCTTCGACTGAGAATTGGCGGTAGTAGCCGACTTTGGGGAGTTGATTGGCGGCAGCGGGGTACACGCTGGATTGATCGACGGCGACCAAGCGATCTCCGGCGTTGAGCGCATAAACGATTTCAGTCAGCGGCCCGCCTAAACTGACGACGCGCATTTCGGCGGCGCTAGCCACCGCAGAAATCGCGCTTAAACAGTACAGCGCCAGCAGCGTGGCGATGGAATTAAAAATACGCATGGTGGGTCCCAGCAAGCAGTAAAAGTAGTTAAATTAGTAGACTACTTAAGATTGTTGTTTGGGTATTTGCCTGTAGGCTTTATTGATTAATACCTACAGGAAAATACCTAATTATTTTTTTGAGCAGCAAGATTTCGCATGAATGAAAAAACTTAATTTGAAAGCATCCAAGTTCTACTCACCATGGTCGCGCTAATGCCGCGCGGCACTTACTTTTCTTGAACGGCCAAGAAAAGTAAGCAAAAGAAGGCCGCCCTGTATCTGCGTCCGGCTTCGCCGGATACCCTCGCTGCGGACAATCGGCAAGGTGGTGGGCTTTAACAAAACAGAGCCCACCGAAAGCCCCTTGCCGCTTGTTCCTCGCTCGGCTTGATGCAAGGGATTTTGCGCAGTCCAACCATCGCGGCATAGCATCAACAGCAAATCTGAATCTTGACTAATCATTGATGGTATTTACTTGTAGCCATTCCTTATCAATGGCTACAGTTAAATACCTTCTATTTAGCTAAAGGCGTACTGCACAAGCTTTCCAGCAGTGCGCGCCATTCTGGTAATTCGGGTACGCCCGGTTTGCGTACGCCGAAGAATTGCACGATTAGCTCGCCATCGGCGGCGTAGACTTCGAGCGATGTGACCCAACCATCACTCGTTGGCTTGTTGACGACCCAGCAAGACGCAATCGCTTCGGTGTTCAAATGTAGATTGAATTTTGGATCGAGAATGTTGTACCAAGGGCCGGTGCGAAGTAGTTTTTGTACTGAGCCTGAATGAATTTGCACGATGCCGCGATTGCCGACAAAACACATAATCGCGAGCGATGAAGCGGCCGCAGCTTGCAACATGGTTTCGGTCGCATCAATCGCCACGGCTTGGGCTAAATCATTGCCAGCGGCTTGCAACGCGCCCAGGCGGCTGACTTTGTGCTTGCGCAGCATCGGGAAAAAGCCATGCGTATCGGTCAGTGCCAACCATGATTCGCGTAGTGCGGCGGCGTCTTCTGGTTGATTCGGCGTTTCGTCGATAGGGTAGGCGGAGATGTGCGGCCATGTCGCTTCCGGTGCGGCAAATTTCGCGCTGATGGCGTCAAAAGCGGCGATATTGCTGTGTTCGGTCAAATACACTTTATGGATTGCAACGCCCGCGCCATCAAAAAATTGCACGCTGCGGCGTTCGCCTTCGACGACAGTAAAGTAGCTTTTCCACATTGAGAAAAACATCCGCAAATCGAGGTCTTTACCGAGCACCAGACCGATGCCTTTTTCGGCATCGACCTGTTCGTATTCTCCATGACGCTCGTGCACACACCAGTCATTGCGGCTGAGTACCATCACTTCGCCTAAAGTCGGTAGTTCGCGGAAGATTTCTTGCGCTGTTCCGGCCAATGGCGTCGCGGTCACGCCGCATTGCGCAGCAACGAGTTCGGCTTCGCTCACATCAAGCCGTTTGGCGCGCTCGCGGGCGCGTAGTTTTGGTTCGGTTTCAAGTAGTGCTTGGTAGGCCGCTTGCAGGGTGGCGGCGCGTTCAGTAAAAGTAATCGCGTTCATGATCTTGTGTCCTTATGTTGGGTTAAATATTTTGAGCGATACGCCAAAGTACGCCGCTCGGATCGAATAAAACAAAGTCGCGCATCGCCCATGGCTGATCGGTGGGCGGCTGCGCGCGAACTGAGTATTTTTGCTGCAAAGGTTCAGCGATGCGCCACCAAGCGGCAACATCGCTAACGTGTAAATGCAGCATCAGGTTTTCCGCGAAGTCTTTGACATAAAAATCTTGCAGAAAAAACGCATGTTCATCGCATTGCAAACGCGCGAGTGCGTCGTCGCGCCAAACGAGTTCAAAGCCCAAGTCTTGGTAAAACTGGAGCGAGATCTCGAAATCACGCGCAGGAACAAAAGGGTGTAAGCCGATGATATTCATGCTATTTTTTCCAAAGGTGATGCCGCTGAACCGTAATCCAGCGGCGTTTTTTTGTGTCAGTTTAGAATTTCTGCCGTTTAGAATTTCCAGTCCGCAGCAATGCGCACATTGCGGCCAGCTTGGGTGAGGCGATCTAGGTAAGGGGTCGAGGCGGCGATGCTGCGTACATCGCTATCGATCCAATATTTTTTATCCGTAATATTGAAAATACCGCCAGTGAGAGTTAGATTTTTGACTGGGCTCCACCATGCAGTGAGGTCGAGTAAGCCATAACCAGGTGCTTGAAAATCCGTGGCGTTGGCTGTTTCGGTTTGTTTCTCAACCGCAGTGAGCAGTAATTGGCTACCCCATTGGCTTTGGCTGTACGACACACCCAATACGCCTTTGAGTGGCGCAACAGAACCTAAAGGTTTGTCGTTGCTTTCGTTGGTGCCTTTGGCCCAGGCGACATTGCCCCAGCTTTGCCAACCTTCAGCAAACTGCCAATGTAGACGCGCTTCTGCGCCGTAAATGCGCGCTTCGCTGATGTTTTGGCTTTGGTAAGTGACAAATGTGCCGGGCACGCAAGCAGGTTTACCTGGGCAGTTGATGCTGGCTTGTTCGATGAAATCGTCGTAGCGATTATCAAAAGCCGTTACGCTGCCGCCGAGCGCGTTGTCGCCAAAGCGCGAGCCAAATTCAAAGCCTCGGCTGGTTTCAGGTTTGAGATCGGGATTGGCAATGGCGGCGTAGCCCATCGGTGAGACGTAGCTACCATTGAGTTCAAGCGCATTGGGTGCGCGAAAACCGCTGCTGTATTGACCAAATACGGTCACTTTATCGGCCAATTGCCATGCGGCGACTAATTTTGGCGATACGGCCGAATCTTTGAGCGCCGTTGCCTTGCCACCACCACTGCTAAATTGTTTATCGACATCGGGCGATAAGTCATACGAGTCATAACGCAAGCCCGGCGTTAAAGTGAAACGGCCGTCGTCAAAGCCCAATTCATTTTGTGCGTAGATACCCCATTGTGTGGTTTTGGTTTTTGGAATGTCGCGGACATTGAGGCTGCTCGATGCAGGCGTGCCATCGCGTAGGTCACTGAAATCGGTTTGGAACCATTCTGCGCCGACAGTCCAGCGCTGGCTCACGTCACCTGCAATTTGTTTTTCGATCAGACCGCTTGCACCGATTAAATCTTGCTCATACGTTGAAACGCGGCTCCAGTTCGGCGTCACGACTTTGCCAACTTGGCGGACTTGGTAGGAGCTTTGCGTGCTATCCATGGTTTGGCGATAAATTTTGGCTTGTGCACCATCGATCAAGCCGCCTGCTTCAGGCGCAACATAGCTGTAATCCAGTGAAATACGGCGACGATCTTGTTCGTCCGACGCGCGGCTAGACTGGACTGAGGTGAGCATAGGCGCGCCGATTTCGGTGTACATCATCGTATCGACTTCGCTGCGATAGGCTTCTGCAGTCAGGCCGAGTTTGTGCCCACCATCGAGGTAATGTTGGAGTTTGACCAGCGCGCTACGTTTTTCGGTATCTTGTGGATTGGCGGTGGTGCGGCCATATTTTTGGATATCGATATCGCCCATGTTTTCAAGTTCATGGCCACGACGGCCTGCCACTTGTACGAGGCCAAGTGTGTTTTCACCTACCGCAAACGCCACTGCGCCTTGCGCGCCATAGCTTTGATCGGCGCTGCCGTAATCGGCTTTGATTTGTCCGGCGACTGTTTGTCCTGCTTGCAGCAAATCAGTCGGTTCAGTCGTGCGCATACCGACTACACCGCCGAGTGCATCTGAGCCATACAAGGTCGATGCTGGGCCGCGGACGACTTCAATTGCGGATAGCTGCGCAAAATCGACTTGATCGCGGCCACTATTGAGGTAGGCACCAAAAGTAAACACATCCGGCAGGCGAATGCCGTCGACCAGCATCAACACGCGATTACTTTCTAAACCGCGAATATTGACGCTAGATAGGCCAAAGCGCGAATGTTTACTGATATTGACGCCCGGCTCAGAACGCGCAAAATCACGGAAATCGTTAATCATATTGGCGTCGAGTTCTTCACGCTGTGTGGCGCTCACAGAGGGTGGCAAGTCAGCCAAATTTCTTTCAGTGCGTGTGGCGGTGACGACAATAGGATCAAGCTGATTGAATGCGATTTGCTCTGCTGCGACTGGCTTGGTCGCAGTGGCTTTCGCTGGCATTGGCTCCGCTGCAAAAGCGTGCTGAAGTGAGATCGACAGCAATGTCAAAGTAAAAATAGAGCCCTTCATGATTTTCCCTTGTGGATGTGGGCAGGCCGTGACACGCGTAGTTGCCCAATTTGTTGGCGCGTGGCAGGGACTGTGGTTTGTTTATCTTTATGCAATCAAATGAGAATCAATATCATTTAATTTTTATGGGTCGCATGGTAACGATATTTATTCTCATTTGCAATTGATTTTATTTGCCAATAAAATCAAGGCTTAACCTTTCTTTTTTAATGACATCAACATGAAAATTGTTTTCCCATTTATTCTTGTCACCTTGCTTTCTGCATGCCAAAGCATGCCTGTAAAGAGCAATACTGTTTTGCTTGGCGAAGTCCACGACAATGAAATCGGTCATCAGCAGCGCTTGGCATGGCTGACCCATAAAATCGAGCAAGGCTGGCGGCCTGCGATTGCGATGGAGCAGTTTGACCGTGAGCGCCAAGCAGACTTAGAGCTAGCTAGAAAAGAGCATCCAAATGACGTCGATTATTTGATTAAAGCGGTTGGGGGCGAGCGCTGGGATTGGCGTTTTTATCGCCCTGTGATTGAGTTGGCATTACGCTATGATTTGCCGATTTTGGCAGCGAATTTATCGCGTAAAGAAGCCAGTCAGCTTGTAAAAAATGGCCGTTTGGATTTGGCGGGTGCGCAAGATATCGATTTGAATTCAGCCATTCCCTTACAGTTAATTAATCAACAGCGCCAAGCGGTGCAGGCTGGGCATTGCAATCAATTGCCTATTGGAATGGAAGAGGGCATGGCGCGAGCGCAAATTGCGCGAGATCGTGTGATGGCGGCGACGATGCTGCCCTATCAATCGCGCGGTGTAGTGCTGATTGCGGGGAATGGCCATGTGCGCACCGATATTGGCGTGCCACAATGGCTGAAATCGGCGTATTCGGTGGGTTTTGTGGAGTCAAAAAGCGATGCGCATTTTGATGAAGTGCATTTGATTCCGGTCGCAGCGCGCCCAGATCCGTGTGCGTCGTTTAAATTAACGAAGTAATTGGAGGCGCTGGCCATGATGAATCGACTCATCCCAAAGATTTTTTACGCCAAGATGGCCGATGGCATCGATCTATTTGTGAACGGTTTGGGCTTTAAAATCTTATACCAGGATGATGCTTTAGCAGTGATTGAGCGTGATGGCGCCAAGGCTTATTTGGTGCAAGATGCCGAGTTTGCTGCCAAAGATAGACCCGAGATTACGATTGAAACTGATTCTATCGATGATTTGTTTGCCGAGATTTCGGCCAAGCGCGCTGATTTGCTGCACCCCAATTCAAACGTCGTCGCAGAGAAGCCTTGGGGAGCGAGGGAGTTTGCTGTGCTGGATGCAACGCAGGTTTGCGTGATTTTTCGGCAATGGTGACAGACGTGTTTTGATTCGCTGAATATAAAAAGGCCGCGCACTAAAGTACGCGGCCTTTTTTGGTACTGATTTTGATTATTCAGTGATTCCGATTATTCAGTTTTTTCTGGGAACGGCTCGTCCTTGGTTTTCCACAGCGAATACAGCACGCCCGAGAGTAATAAGCCAAAGGTGACGACGAGTGAAACTAAGGTTGGAATCTTGAATTCGACTAAATTAATGTCATTCAAATACACCAAACCGACCTTAATCCCGATGAATACCAGCACGACAGCTAGCGCGTATTTTAGGTAATGGAAACGATGCACCATTGCCGCCAAGGCAAAATACAGCGCACGCAGACCTAAAATAGCAAAAATATTCGACGTGTAAACGATGAATGGATCTTGGGTAATCGCAAAAATCGCTGGGATACTATCCACGGCAAACACCAAATCCGCCGTTTCAACCAAGATCAAGCACAAGAACAATGGCGTTGCCCACCAGCCTTTGGCCAGACCTTGCTCTTCACCGCGCACCCAAAAGTGATTGCCGTGAATGCTTGGTGTAAAGCGCATATGGCCGCGTAGCCATTTATAAAAGCCGTTGTCCTCTAATTTGCCGTGCTCGTCATCGGCGATCAGCATTTTGATACCGGTGAAAATCAAGAACGCACCGAAAATCATCAGCACCCATTGATATTCCGATACCAAGACCGCGCCAATGCTAATCATCAAACCGCGCATGATGATTGCGCCGAGAATCCCCCAGAACAGCACACGATGTTGGTAAACCCGTGGCACGCCTAGGCTAGTGAAAATCAGTGCAATGACAAACACATTATCCATCGAGAGTGATTTCTCAATCAGATAACCTGTGACGTATTCCATCCCAGCTGTTGGGCCACGGTACCACCAGAGCCATACCCCAAATAAAAGCCCCATCGCGATATACATCGCCGAGAGTTTCAGACTTTCTTTAACGCTGATTTCATGGTCGTCTTTTTGCAAAACGCCCAAGTCAAATGCCAGCAGTGAGAGTACGACCACGAAAAACATCAGCCAAACCCAGATTGGATAGCCGACCCATAAGCCCATTAACAGATCCATTTTTTTCCCTTTTGTGATTGCTTGCTAAGCTGATTATTTACAATCAGACTAGATCATTACGAATTAGACGACGCGAACGATAGCATTATGATCATGGAATCTGAAATAAGTTTCATCGACAGTCATTGTCATCTCGACGCCCCAGAATTTGACCTTGATCGGGATGACGTGGTGGCGCGTTCACGCGCTGCCGGTGTGGCACGTTGGGTAGTGCCAGCGGTGACTGCGGCGACGTTTGCAAAAACCGCCGCTATGCAGCAGCAATATGGCGCAGAGATCGCTTTTGGCCTGCATCCGATTTATGAAGCACAGCACCGCGATGAACATTTAGTGCGCTTGCGGCAACAGCTGGATTTAGGTCTTGCCATCGCGGTCGGTGAAATTGGGCTGGATTTTTATTTACCAGAGCTGAGTGCCGATCGGCAAATCCATTTTTTTGAAGCACAGCTTAAAATCGCCCGCGATTACGACCTGCCCGTCATCGTACATATTCGGCGCAGCCAAGATCAAGTTCTAAAGTATCTACGTAAATGGCAAGTCCGTGGCGGCATCGCACACGCGTTTAATGGCAGCGAGCAGCAGGCCGAGCAATTTATCAAATTGGGGTTTTGTCTTGGCTTTGGCGGCGCGTTGACTTATAGCGGATCGCAAAGAATTCGTCGTTTGGCGCAAACCTTACCGCTAGAGGCGCTGGTGTTGGAAACGGATGCGCCCGATATTCAACCGAGCTGGTTAGCTGGCCCGCCCAAGCTCAGAAATGAGCCCGCAGAGCTATTGCCGATTGCACAAGAATTGGCTCAATTAAGAAATATAGATTTAACTACGCTTGCAGTTAGCTGTGCTGAAAATACGCGACGAGTATTAAATATTAATATTTAAAGTATTAATTATGAATATCATAATATTAACAATTAATACTAGAGAAAACCCTAATTTGAAATTCATTAAAACTTAATTTAGCTTACTGCTCCATTTGTTTGACATAAGAATTTATCTGTGTAGAATGCAATTCAATAATAAAAACACTGCAAAATCAACGATTTATCTTATTATCATATACTTATGGAGATTTAAAAATGCGTTTCTCTAATATTGCTGTAGCTGCTACTTTTGCTCTCGCTGCTGTCACTAGTCAGGCTGCGGTTGTTCATGTTTTTGAAAAAGATACAATTTCTAAAATTGGCGCTAATTCTTTTAGTAATTGGACTTCGCCATTTACAGTTAGCAAGGCTGGCGATTATCTATTTAAAGTCAGCGTTACGCCTGATTCAAACCCAGGTATTGCAACTTTGGCTGATGTATTGTTTTCATTTCAAAAAGGAGTGGTAAAGGTTGAAAATAAAGCCTTTACTTTGCCTGGTGCGTACACCAATGAATACAAATTTACAGTAACGAATCCAGAGACTTTTGCTTATGCGCTTGGTTTTACAGGTCTGAGCACTGGGAAAGTGGATATTTCATTGGTCACTGCACCAGTTCCAGAGCCAGAAACATACGCGTTGATGGGTCTGGGTTTAGTTGGTTTGTTGGCTGCTCGTCGCCGCAAACTCGCTGCTTAAGTTCACTTGGCTTAATTTTAAACCCGCTACGGCGGGTTTTTTTATTGCGCTTGATTTGGTGCTGTGCACTGGTTTATAGAGGGTAAAGCCAAGCTTTAATCAAGACCAAACCTGCTCATGCCCCAAACTCGCGAGGTGTTTGCTGAGCACTTGGCTGGGGTTATAGCCAAAATATTGGCGGAAGCGACGAGAAAAGCTGGCGATTTCTTGGTAGCCACTGATGCGTGCCACATTGCCGACACTATTGCCGTGCATCAGCAACTCTTTGGCTTGATTCATTTTCATGCGAAAGACAATTTTATTGGGCGTTTCGCCCAAATGCTGTATGCACAGGCGATGCAGATGTGTTGTCGTGATATGTAGTTGCGCCGCTAGCGCCGTGTTATTCCATTCTTGATCAAGATTCTGCTGCACGTGGGCAAACATTTGTTGCAATTGCTCTGCCCAACCCAAGCGCGGATGTAGCGGTTTGATTGCACGCTCCAGAGCCAAGCATAAAAAATCTAGCGCCTGTACGGCGAGAGACGCGGAATCACCAGCATTAAAGCGCTGGGTTTCGCGATGAAATTGGCGTAATGCATCGTGCAATGCAATCCCTTCTTGGCTAGGCAAAATCGATGGTCGCGCTTGATTCAAATAATCCCAACGCGAATGGTGATACAGCAAAAACCACACGTGGGGCATTGCTGCGTCGCCCACGCGGCGGTAACCGCTGTGCACGCCTTGCGGCATTAAGGCCAATTGTCCGGCATTGATTGCGCGGCATTGTCCATCGGGTGTGAACACCTCGCCACTTCCCCCCAAACAGAAAGCCACGACATGCCAAGGCGTATCAATACGCTCGACTTCAAATGGCTCGGTTCCCTCGCTGATACCACAAATCATAATCCCGCGATCCCGCAGCGCTGGGTAAGACTCTTTGTGGAACACATGCGTGCCCACCATGATTTGTGGAATGCTTGAGCCAACATCCAATCGTTCGCGATAAATGAGTGCCATGGTTTTTCTGAGAGTGCTGTGTGAGTTTTAAACAAACTAAATGTCATGTTGCAACATTTTCAATATCTGATCAAGCCTGTAAATTAACTGTCTATTACCTTTCAATGTTGCCAGGGTATTTGGAATGACTAACGTAACAATTAAAATTCAGCCGCCGATGATGGGTGCTTGGGCTTTGGTGACGGGTGAATGCCAAGAAGAGAGCGATGGGCCGATGGTGGATTACGAAGCGGTGAAATATAACTCGCTCAAAGTTTTGTCGGAAACTCACTTTACGTTTATCACGCATGCGGGTGATGCATTTTCATGTTGTGCGGGTGGCGTGTATTCAGTCGAAGCGGATCGTTACGTTGAGCAAATTCAAACGACCAGTTCACTGCATTTATTGGGCCGTGAGTTTGCGTTTCAGTTTTGCATTGAAGGCGATCTTTGGCATAACACGCGTTGGGAAAATGGCGTGCAAGTTGAGCATGAAATTTGGCGCAGACTGGATTCAAAATAACTAGAGCTAGCCGATTTATACAGGGAAATAAATGATGCTGATCGAAGTAGAAAACCTAAGCCGTGTGTACCGTACGCCGGTCGCGCCTAAAAATTGGGGCGAGCGTTTTAAACATTTAATTCGCGCTAATTTCGAGGACAAACTCTCGGTTAGTGATGTGAGTTTCACCGTCGCGGCGGGCGAGTGCGTCGGTTTAGTCGGCCCCAATGGCGCGGGAAAATCGACGACGATTAAAATGTTGACCGGCATTTTAGCGCCCAGCTCAGGCAAGGTATTGGTCGCTGGCCATCATCCACAAAGGGATAGAGTTAAATACGTCAAGAAAATTGGCGTGGTATTTGGCCAGCGCAGCCAATTATGGTGGGATTTGCCAGTCAAGGATTCATTTGAAATTTTGCAGGCTTTATTTGATGTGCCGCAGGCCGCGTTTAATGCGCGACTCGATTTATTTCGCCGCGAAGCGAATTTGGACGAGTTTTATCATCGGCCAGTACGCACGCTGTCCTTAGGTCAGCGCATGCTCTGTGAGATCGCAGCTGCGTTTTTGCATAGCCCTGATGTGGTGTTTTTGGATGAACCGACGATTGGGCTGGATCTGGACATGAAATCCAGAATGCGCGGCCTGATTCGTAAACTCAATGTAGACGCAGGAACGACAGTGCTGATTACGTCACATGACGTCGGCGATATCGAACGGCTCACGCAGCGGCTGTTATTGATCGACAAAGGCACGCTGCGTTTTGACGGTAGCTTGGCGCAATTTCGCCAACACGCTGGCGATGGCCGCTGGTGGGCGGCGCGTTTACAGCCGGATTTGGTCGCGGCGGCTGAATTGATTTTGCGTCAGCATCATTCAGCCTTGCCAGTGCGTTTGCGCGGTGATTGGTTGGAAATTGCGCGCCACGACACGCTGCCGTTTGCTGAGTTAATGCAATTGCTTGCGCCGTATTCTGTGAGCGAACTCAAACCTGTTGAGCAGGAATTTGAAGAATTGCTGCATGGTTTTTACTTGGCCAATAAAACGGAGGCGGTATGTTGAGTATTCCACGACTGCCTTTGAAGGGCTGTGCGGCATTGGTTTGGGGGAGCGCACGCATTCTGGCTACCGATAGAAAAGGGCGCTGGTTGGTGACTTTTGGCTATTTGATTGCGATGTGGCTGCTGTATTACTTGTGGTCGGCGCTATTTAAAGACAGCCCAATGCGGGCGGGGATGAGTTTCGAGGCTGCATTTTTGCATGTTGCGGTGGCGCAAACGCTGTTTACTTTTTTGCATGTCGGAACCGATTGGCGCATGGCGCGTGAGATTCGTTCGGGCGAAATTGCGACGCAGCTCATCTTGCCGATGTCGCTCAATGTGCGGCAGTTTTCGATTGCCTTGGGGCGTGCTTTGGCGCAAGCCGTGTATATCCTGCCGGCGTTTATCGCGTTTTTATGGTGGTTTGATTTGCGCTTAGCGCCACAAACCATAGGCTTGGCGCTACTTTCAGTTGCTTTGTCTTTTGTGCTGCTATTTTGCATTGATTTTGTCGTCGGTTTGGCTGGATTTATCGCGACGGACTTGTGGGGTATCACAGCGAGTAAAGATGCGCTGGTGCAATTTTTGGGCGGCGCGCTGATTCCCTTGGCATTTTTCCCAGCGGCGATGCGCGAGGTGTTGGCGTATTTGCCCTTCGGACATTTTTTTAATACGCCCGTTGGCTATATCACCGGCGAGATTGTGAGTTTTCAGCCTGTGCTCATTCAGGCGGCGTGGACGCTGGTTTTCCTTTTTGCTGCTGGATTGGCGGGGCGGATTGTGCTGAGAAAATTAATTGTGTTTGGAGCGTAAAAGCTAAAACCAGAGTCCACGAAAAGCACGAAAGGCACGAAAAAAATCAAAAGCGATATGATTTAATTGTCTTGATGGGTATCTGCTTGTAGCTCATGATTTAATTGATCTGCATAGATATACAGACTTTGTATTGGTGTTTTTTGACCCTTTTCGTGCCTTTCGTGTCTTTCGTGGACTAATAAATTTAAAAGGATTTATATGCAACTCAGTCCATTTTGGCGCGCGTATCGGCGCATGGTGGGATCAGAAGCGCGGGCGCGTTTGGAAAATCGAGCCGATTTTGCGCTGATTATTTTGGGCGTGGCCGTGACGTCTTTATCGACTGCAGCTACTTTGTATTTTATGCTCGGCGCGACAGGCACGATTGCCGGTTGGAATCGGGGTGAATTGATTTTTATGCAGGGCTTTATGTTCTGTATTTTTGCGCCGCAAAGTGCGTGTTACAACAGTATGTTTTGGCTAGAGCATTGGCTAAAAACCGGTGCGTTTTTGCGTTTTTATACTCGGCCCGCCAATCCCTTACTGCTTTTGGCGTTGGAGCGCTTTCATCCTCAGGGTTTTATCGTGTTGGTGATCGGTTTGGCTTACTGCCTGTTTGGTTTGTGGGGTAGCTCACTTTTATTTGAACCAATGTTTTATGTTGGCTTTGCTTTGCTGATGCCCTTGTCAGCATTGGTGCTGTGGGTGATTAATTTAGCTGCATTGTCGACATGTTTTTGGCTGGGCGAATCGCATCCGGTATTTATGACGACCGGAAAATTAGTTGATATGTCGCGCTATCCGCTCGATTTATTTCCGAAGTTGGCGACGATGATTTTCATGGCGCTACCCTTGGCGGGCACCGTGTGGTGGCCGTGCCAAGCCTTACTGCGTAATGCGAGTTTGCCATTGACTTGGCTGGGTATGGCCTTACTAGCAGGGGTATGTGTGGCAGGACTCAACTGGATGTGGCAAGCGGGGATGCGTCATTACGCAGGTGCTGGCGGTTAGTTTTGTAAAGAATTGTAATTGTCAATAGAAAAAATCGCTAAAAATCAAAGGCTAAGTATTTTGTGAGTGGTATTACTGATTGATTAGTCCTAATACGTATGATTTGTGCAATGCAAGATGTGTAAAAATTGACGGCGCTCAAGGTCATCTGGCCTAATGAGCGCCGTAAGTTTTTTTAGTAAGCATTTATTGATAAGGATTTGTCATGTTCTCCCCAGCCCTTCGCTCTTGTATTCTTGCCGCTACGCTATTGATATCGGCACCAGTGACTGTATTGGCCTTTGATGCTAATTCAAGCCGCCCTGTGAATGTGAATGAGAAAGGGGTTGCGCTGCGTGGTTTTGATCCAATGTCTTATTTCACCGGCAAAGGCCCTATGATGGGCAGCGATGATTATAAATTTGTGTTTGAAGGCGCAACTTATTGGTTCGCTTCTGCGGAAAATCTAGCCAAATTCAAAGCCAATCCAACGCAATACGCGCCTAAGTTTGGTGCTTTTTGCGCGATGGGGATTGCGAAAGATAAGAAAATTGATAGCGATCCAACGGCGTGGCGCATTGTGGATGGCTATTTATTTGTACTGCAAAGCAAAGAAGTGCAGAAAAACTGGTTGGTTGATGTTTCAGGCAATTTGAAAGTAGCGACGGTGAGCTGGAACACGATTAAAAATATCGCACCGAAAGGCCTGTAATCCTGAGCAGAAGTTGTACGGCTTTTCCGTCTTGCTGGAAGCCTTGGGTGCAGATACAGTCACCATCATTGTGATGCTGCGACTGGGGAAGGAATGAATTGGGCTTATCGACTTGCAACAATCGCTGATTTACCAGCGATTGTTGCTATTTATAACAGCACGGTTGCATCGAGGATGGTGACTGCCGACACCGAGCCGGTGAGCGTTGCGAGCCGCCAAGCTTGGTTTGATGCGCATCAGCGGCCTGATCGTCCTTTATGGGTGGTGGAGCAAGCGGGTGAAATCGTTGGCTGGCTGTCTTTTTCTAGTTTCTATGGCCGTCCGGCCTATCAAGGTACTGCCGAAGTGAGTATTTATCTAGCCGAGTCCGTGCGTGGGCAAGGGCTGGGTCGATTTTTACTTTGCGCTGCAATGAATTTTGCGCCAGGTATTGGTCTGCATAGCTTGCTTGGCTTTGTCTTTGGGCATAATACCCCCAGTATCCAACTATTTGAAAAAATGGGTTTTAGCACTTGGGGGCATTTGCCACGCGTCGCAGTGCTCGATGAGATTGAGCGCGATTTGGTGATTTTAGGTTTGCGGCTTAAGCCTGAGACTGCTTGAGCGCTTGCTGAGTTTGTTGGCGTAAGGCGATTAAATCAGTTAAAGGCAGAGTGGGGGCGGTTTCTAATTGTGCCCACGCTTGCGCCAGCGCATTTGCACCAATTTGTAAGGCGATCCCTTTCGCACTGTGGGCGTGGCGAATGGCATCTGCCTGCGCATCCACGTCCAGCGCCGCAATATAGGCGACTTCTAATTCTTCAATTCGGTTTAAACCTCTTTGGCACACGGGCCAGAAGCGCTCAGTGGTAAATCCCAAATTGCGCATTGCCGTTGTTGCATCCAGCAGCGCGCTGGCTTCATTGTGCTGGGGGCTGCTGATGGGCTGCCCGTTTAATAAAGCCACAATCTCATCAATGGTAAATGGCTTTCGCAAATGGCCGGTAAACGCGGCAAAGCCGGCGGAGAGTTGCAATTCATTTAAAGGGCTGGCCGAAACCAAATAAATCGGTTTGTGCCAGCCTTGTTCGCGTAGCTGTTTGGCCGCAGTGATGCCATTCATTTCCGGCATCTGGTAATCCATGATGATATCGTCGATCTCGGGATGAAGCTGTGCTTGCTGTAAACCTTCAAGGCCATTGGCAGCTTCCAGTGTTTTGGCACCGAAATCATGCAAGATTTCGCAAATCATTTCACGATTTACCGCCTGATCTTCGACCACCAAAATCAGCTTGCCTGCTAAGGGTGGATTGCTTTTTTGAGTGAGAATCACGGTCGGGCTGGCGACTTTTTGCGGGGCAGCAAAGTGCTGGGCTTTCACCGTAACGGTAAATTCACTGCCACAACCGAGCTGGCTATTAAAGCTAATATCGCCTTGCATCAAGCGTGCATAATCGCGGCTTAGGGCCAATCCCAGCCCTGTTCCGCCCGCGAGTTGACCTGATTCGCTTTGCTCGAAAGGCTGGAAAATCCGCTGCTGATCTTCGACTTTGATACCGCATCCGCTATCGCATACGGCCGCCGACAGTTGATAATAATCGGCGAATTCTTCGCCATAAAAGGTGACATTAATTTCGCCAGAGTTGGTAAATTTCAGCGCATTGCCAATCAGATTAATCAAAATCTGACGAAATTTCCCCGCATCCAGCTCAACGTTCTCGGGCAAATCGCGGGCAAATAGAATGGAAAATTGAATTGATTTACTTTGCGCCATCATTTCAAACATCGTTTCCAGCTCTTGTTTGAGCTGTTTGAAATTGAGTGGCTCATTGATTAGGCTGAGTTTATTTTGGTCGGATTTGGATAGATCCAGCACATTATTGAGTAGGCTCAGTAAGTGAGCGCCACTTTTGGCGATATAGCCGATTTCGCGTTGGTCTTCTGCGGCCAAAGTGCTTTTGCGGGAAAGTCGGTCGGTGTAGCCCAAAATTGACGTGAGCGGCGTGCGAATTTCATGACTGATGTGCGCCAAAAAGCGGCTTTTGGCCGCGTTAGCGACATCGGCCTGCTGGCGTGCTTCAAGTAGTGACTCGGCCGTCTCTGCCAATTGCTGCCGACTTTTTTCTGAGCGCCAGAGCGCATAGACGCCAAGAGAGGCGAAAACCAGTAGCAGTAGCATTTGGGCTGTGGCGAGGATAATTCGTAGCTCGCCCCAGTGGCGAATATCCTGGCGGTTGGCATCGACTTCCTGAGCATCGTGCGTGCGCGCGGCTTGAATCAACTGATTGACGAGGTTTTCTTGAGCTAGCGTTTTTGTTTGGAAAGTGAGCCAGTCTTGCTGGCTTAATGATGGCTTTTCTAAGATTTTCGCCGCTTCATGGATGTACTGTACCAGTGGCGCGACCAGTGGCTCGCTCAGCTCGTGGTGTTGAAATAGCGATGCCGATTCAATTTCTCCGGCGGCAAAGCTATTGATTCGGCTGTAAAAAATATCAAAGCGCAGATCAATTTGCTCGCGCTCAGCCGGATTACCGTATTGCACTGCTTCGCGCAGGCGTTGATATTCATTATTGAGCTGAAAAAACTGCCATAGCTGGTTATCTAAACCAATCTCGCTGGCGTGACTGAGCGTCGCTTTTTGCTTGAGTTCAAAATGCACCATCAAGCTAAAGTTAGCGAGCAAGACAATGCAGATTGCCGCGAGGATCAGTCTAAATCGGGTCATGGGTGAGCTTATTCTGCGGTGATGCTGCGTAATTGCCAGCTACAGCGGCGATAGTAATCTGTCTTGCGTAATTCTTCGTGTTCATGAAATGGATACACGATAAATAGCGGTCCTTTTTCCCGTACCGACATCGGCTTGCCATTCAGTAATCGTGCAACGATCACATCGTATTGCAGCGCATCGCCGACCGGAATCGAAATCGCATAGTCATTTAGCGCTTTAAGCGTGATATTGCCTGATTTGATATTGGCTAATTTCAAAACATCACGCAGTAGCGGGCCTTCGAAGGTTTGTTGGGTGGGATACCAAGGCGTGTTGAGCGTCATGCTTTTTTGCGGCATTTTGGCGAGCATGGCTTCGGTCAGCTGCACTTCTGTTACTGGAGATTTACCGTTTACAGTGAGGATGATTTTGTCGTTCATCGTTTCAGCGTGAACCAGCGGGCTCAAAAGGCAAAGGCTTAGTAGCAAAATACGCAGCATCGTGTCTCTCTTATTATTTAATTAGCTTTAAATTGTAACGTGAATATAAGCATGATGTGATTAATTGCCGCGCTGGGAAGTGCTTGAACAGATAATCGGCGAATGAGTGTTGTTTCTTGCTTTGGGTGTTGTACTGTCAAAATTATGTAGCAAGCTTGAGGCTTGTAAATTATGCGGAGTCGCTTGTGCTGATTCTTGGCGCAGAAAAACGCAAAGCCGCAAAACGCGGCTTTGTGAGCGGATTTCACGCGATTTATAATACCGAAAATGCAATCATCCCGACGATTGCGCCTGTGCTACCAAGGATGGTTTCCATCACAGTCCACGTTTTCAGTGTTTGTACTTCATTGGCGCCGGTAAATTTACCGTAGAGCCAAAAGCCAGAATCATTCACATGGCTCAGAACAATCGAGCCGCCCGCAATACAAATCGACAAGGCTGCCAATTGCGCACCAGAAAATCCCGCGAACTCAATCACCGGCAATACGAGGCCGACGGTGGTTAAACAAGCAACCGTCGCCGAGCCTTGAATCACACGTACCGCAGCAGCGAGCACAAAGCAGGCCAATGCAATCGGCAAACCCGCGCCAATCAGCGCATTACCCAGGGCAGGGCCAACACCTGAATCGACCAATACTTGTTTAAACACGCCGCCAGCACCCGTCACCAGCAAAATAATCCCCGCTGGTTGCAATGCAGCGCTACATACTTCCATGATTTTTTCTTTGCTCATGCCGCGTGGAATCGCCAAGCCATAGATTGCCAGCAAACATGCCAACAAAATAGCCGAGAACGGATGGCCGATCAGTTGCAGCCATTGAT
Organism: Deefgea rivuli DSM 18356; assembly: GCF_000620145.1. GTDB lineage: Bacteria > Pseudomonadota > Gammaproteobacteria > Burkholderiales > Chitinibacteraceae > Deefgea > Deefgea rivuli. The sequence continues at coordinate 31,715 of NZ_JHVM01000018.1, read as the reverse complement.
GTAGCGTACCGCTGGTATCAATAAAGCGCGCGACGATGGTTTTTAGGCCGACTAGCAGCAAAGGAAATAGAATCAGTGACAAGCTAAAGCCAAACGAAGGCATTTGGCTTTGCCCTAATGTAGGCTCGCTGACATCATCAGGTAGCGGCAAATGTACGTGTTTGCTGATGAAGTTGCCAAACACGGGCCCCGCCAAAATCATGCCTGGAATTGCCGCAGCAAGCCCGAGCAAAATCATCCAGCCAAAATCGGCATTCATTTGCGAGGCGAGCAGCATCGCGGTTGGGCCGGGAATCAAAAACGCCGCTGAAGCTGCAACGCCAGCAAATAAAGGAATCGCCAGTTTTACCACATTGCCGCCAGTGCGGCGCGCTACGGCAAACACCACACCGATCAACAACACAATCGCCACATCAAAAAACAACGGCAGCGTGCAAATCAAACCGGCAATCCCAAGCGCGTAATTGGCGCGGCTGTGGCCGAATTTATCGAGTAACTTAACGGCGATTTGATCCAGTGCACCGGTTTCATGCAGGATTTTGCCAAACATCGCACCCAGCGCAACGACCACGGCTAAAAATCCCAGCGTGCCGCCCATGCCTTTTTGCATCGTATCGGCGATTTTATCGACTGGCATTCCCGAGAAAATCCCTGCGCCAAATGACACGATCATCAGCGCAACAAAAGCGTGCAAGCGCGCTTTCATGACTAAAAACAGTAGCAAGAGCACCGAGCCGAGCGCGGTAAAGATCAGAGTGAACGTTTCCATGATGATTACTCCTGCGCCAAAATTGCGGTGTAGGCCTCATCAATCACGACATCGAGTGGCGGCGCGATATCAATCACGATCACATCCGTCTCATCCGCGCCGGGCACTTCCAGTGCGGCAAATTGTGAGGCCAACATGCCACTTTTTTGAAAATGACCTTTTCGCGCGATTAAGCGCTGCTCGATTAAATCGAAATCACCTTTTAAAAACAGAAACGCTAAATTTGGATTACCCACGCGCAGGCGATCGCGATAGGCTTTTTTGAGCGATGAGCAAACGATGAGCGAGACAGGATTGGCGCGCTGCATTGCATATGCGGCATCGTTCAGTGCTGCCAGCCACGGCGCTCTATCGTCGTCATTGAGTGGTTGGCCGGATGCCATTTTTTCGATATTGGCGCGCGGATGTAAAAAATCGCCATCCAAAAATGCCGCGCCTAGCTTTTGTGCGAGTTGGCTGGCGACGGCGGATTTACCACAGCCCGAAACGCCCATCAGAACGAATACCTTGGTTGTACTTGTCATTTTTCGACTCCAATCGAAATGAGTAGTGAAACATCAGTTTTATCGCTTTGCCTTGCCGTACTTGTTGCACAGTCTGCGGAGACTACGTTTTGCGATAAACTTTTGCATGAGAACTTTGAATCAATGTTACCAGTAACATGTTATTGGTAACATCTTGCCTACATTTTGAAGTGGATTCAAGCAAAAACAGGGATTGAGGCGTGAAATTGGCCTAGGGATACTACGTATGTAGTCGAGTTAATATTTACTACATCATGTATTGGGCTGTATGCATTGCAGCTAATGGCTTGGCGTTCAATACATCAAGGTAGAGTGATGACGCTGCCGCCCATAAACAAAGTAAAGCCCAGATCGAGTGTGCGCTCCGCATAGGTTTGGCCGTTGATGCTGCCAATTAAGCGCTCGGCAGCGTGGCGGCCAATCGCTTCGCGCGGCGTAATGATGCTGGCCAATTGCGGTTGCAGCGCCAGCCCAATATCCAGGTGGTTAACGCCCGCAATGCGCACATCTTGCGGAATACGTTTACCCATACTTTGCAAAGCCAGCAGTGCGCCAGCGGCGATATCGTCATTGGTACAAAACACGCTATCGAGCTGCGGGACTTCTTGGAGCGCTTGGCGAATGAGTTCGCCGCCCAAAGTAAAGCTCGACGATTTGCTGGTTTGCACCACATGTGCGGGGAGTTGACGTGCGGCCAATGCGGCGCGAAAACCCGCTTCGCGTAGCTGCGTTCGCGTATCCATTCGTGCCGCTAAATACACCATGTGCTGGCAACCTTGATCTAGCATCGCATTCACCATCGCCATCGCGGCGGCGCGGTGATCCAAGCCTACCGCCAAATCAATCGGCTGCGCTGGCAAATCCATGATTTCAACAACCGGAATCGCGGCGGTTGCCAGCATTTGCCGCGTGCGCGCCGTATGATTGGATTCGGATAAAATTAGCCCGTCGATATGGAAGGACAGCAATTGCTCGATTTGCTGCTCTTCGCGTTCAGCTTCATAACCGTAATGACCATACAGCGTGTGATAACCCGCTTGCGTGCTGACTTGCTCAATGCCATGCGCGACGGCCGAAAAAACCTGATTCGACATGGACGGCAACAGCACGCCAATCGCGCGGCTGCGGGAATTGGATAGCATTTCGGGAACTCGGCTGGGGATATAGCCCAGCTCACTCATGGCTGCGGCAATTTTAGTTGCGGTAGGTGCCGCGACTTGTTCGGGCGAACGCAGGTAACGACTGATTGTCATCTTCGATGTACCGACGAGATCAGCAACGTCTTGCAGGGAGGGGCGACGTGGTTTTTCAAGCATGATTGGATCGCATTTGGCACGCAGAGATAACGGGATTTACAGTCATTTTCGATGTGCCAACGACATCAGCGACGTCTTGCAGTGAAGGGCGGCGCGGTTTTTCAAGCATCAGCATCGCCGCAGACTGGACAGTGTGGATCTTGTTTGTACTTCATTTCACGCCAGCGCGAGTTGCGTGCATCAAACAGTTGCAAACGGCCAATTAGCGTTTCGCCCAAGCCCATCAACACTTTAAGCGCTTCAGCGGCTTGCGCTGCGCCAATCATGCCAACCAGCGGCGCAAACACGCCAAAGGTGGCGCATGGGCTGTCACTATCTTCTCCATCTTCGCTAAATAGGCAGTGATAGCAGGGCGCGCCAGCAACTCGGCTGTCAAACACGGTGAGCTGGCCATCAAAACGCACCGCAGCGCCAGAAACCAGCGGTGTTTTCGTTGCGACGCAAGCGCGGTTAATCGCGTGGCGAGTGGCAAAATTATCGCAGCAATCAACAACAATATCGGCCGCGCGAACTAGCTCCAGCAAGCGCTCACCTGTGGCGCGTTCAGCCAGAGCGATGATATTAATTTGGCTATTGAGCTGGCTTAAAGAATGTTTGGCTGATTCGGCTTTATTGCTGCCCACGCTGGCTTCAGTATGGATAATCTGCCGCTGCAAATTAGTCAGATCCACCACATCATCATCGACAATTGTGAGTGTAGCAATGCCTGCGCTGGCTAAATACAGCGCCACCGGCGAGCCTAAACCGCCCGCGCCGATGACTAAAACATGCGCATTGCTGAGCGCTGTTTGGCCTTCGATGCCGATTTCATCGAGCAAAATATGGCGGCTGTAACGTAATAAAGCGGCGTCATCGAGATCAATTTTCGCAGTGCGGGTGGGGCAGAAGGTCATAAGCGAGTGAGCCAAGTAGTGAGCCAAGTAGTGAGCCAAGTAGTGAGCTGTAAATTATAGCCTGCTGCGCCTTGCTGCAGATGCTTTGTTTTAGCTCCGGACATGGTTCGAAATCACTTCCCGATATGATGCAATTCGTAGGTCGAGAACTCGGTCTTATTTGACGAATCTGTATCGCTGTCGGGCACGCAGGAAATTCAAGAGCGTTAATTTAAACCGTGCCCTTTGGGTTTGAAGTAAGGTGTCTTTTGGTCGAGGGCGGTGTTGTATTTTTTTGCCAAGGCTTCATACAGCCCCTGTTCGCGCAGCTGTTTGAGTGCGATGTTGAATTTATCTCTCATCGTGGTGTCGCGAAATTGAAGGCGATATAAAGTGGGTGCGAAAATGGCAAATGGGCAGAGTGATTTTGTGGCTTGCGGATCGATTTCTGCTTGGGTGTGCTTAAAAATATTGATGTCGCTAATGACTACGTCCAAGTGATTGGCCATCAGCATCCGGTTCATTAGTTGCTGAGGTGATATTTCCCGGAAACGACGCTTGTCGCTGGCGATGCGGGCAAAGTCTGTACCGAGAACATGGCTCGCATTGTGAAAGGAGCCGACTTGATAGCGGCTCAGGTCAGCGATTTTTTCGATTTGCAGCCGTCGCTCACATAGCGTAATCGCCATGTTTTGATAGGTGATATACGCATCGGAAGTGTTAGCACCTTCGGTATGGATGGCCGCATCCAAGCGTCCCTGTGCCAGCTCATTTTGTGCGCGTTTAATGGGCATATGCTGAATTTGGGCGGAAAAACCGGCTTTTTTGAGTGCCAGATCAATAATTTCGTACTCAATCCCCGTGCGGTTTTCGGCTGAAATATAGGGCATTTTCGTTACGCCAATGGCAACTTGGATGACTTGTGCACTGGCATAGCCGCTCACTGCGGTCATGATAAGGAGGCACAAGGTTTTAAGCATGTCTTTATTGATCTCAGATTTTTAGGCGTTTTAAATGTGGTTTTTTTTTGCGATGCTTGGATTTGCTGTTGCTGCTCAAAGCTTAGGCAAAAAAATCGTTCGTGGCGAACCCTTAGGCTTAGCGCAGGAGTGCGTTGTCGAACCATGAATGGTTTTTTATAGCCTCAATGCCTAATCCAAACATTGTAGTTTTTATATGTATTTGTCGGTAGCCATTGTGCAATATGGTCTACAGCTGTATACCGACTATAAATAACGGCGCAGTTCTTCGGGGGTATCGTCGTGGTCGCCGTGCGGGTGATTGCCCCAAACTTGGACATACACATCGCGGCTTTTTAGATTGTGTTCGGGGATATGCAGATTATCGCATTGCACTTCTTCGCAATAATGCGCCAGCGCACGTTTGATTTTTTGCAGAATGTGATTATCGAGATGAAAACCAATGTCGCAGAGCAGTGTTTCGAGCTCCAGTAAATTGTGTTCGCTGACGTCGTATTGCACGGTAACGCGGTGCTCGCGGATGTGAGCTTGTGCTGTAACGCCGACGATGCGGCTTAAAATTCTAGCCGCTTGCGCCGCCTGATCGGTGGGCAGAGCACTAAATACAATATCTCTATGTTGCTGGTGCTGATCGGTGTGCGGTTTCATGATTGAATCTCTCGATAAGTCTTATCGTTAAGGTAGATTAGGCTTTTTCATTGCAAAATGCACGGCGTTTTGTGGCGAATCGGCATAAAAAAACCGCTGACTGAGCAGCGGTTTTTTTGAGTGGATCAACTTAGCTATTGGGTTGATATAAAACGACTTTCATCCCTGGCACTAAGTTTTGTCGATTCCATTTTTTTAAGTCATCGAGTTCAACATCGTATTTTTTGGCGATTAAGCTATACGTGTCACCGCGCTTGGCTACATAGCGAATCGGCGCAGCTGTTTTGCTGTTTTTCGCGTTGCTGCGCTGTACGGCCAGCGTATCGCCAATCGCTAAATGATTCGATTTTTGCCCGTTCAGCGCTTTAAGCTGCGCCACGCTTAGGCCGTAGCGGTTGGCGATATTAAACAAGGTATCGCCTTTAGCCACTTTATGTTCGCTACCTTTATTGGTTTTGGCGAGCACTGGCATCGCTTTCGGTGCGTCATTCGCGCCGGTATCAATCGCATCGGATTCGCGATTTTTATGCAAAGCGGCGAGGGTTTGGCGCTCAGAGATGTCTAGCCCGGCTACTTTTGGCACCAAAATCGTTTGGCCGCGGGCGATATTGTCTTTTCCAGCAATGTCGTTGATGTCACGCAGCTCGGCTGGCGCAATGCCAAAAGTGCTGGCCAGTTCATCAAATCGCTCACCCGATTTGGTCACATACGGCTGCCAATTGAGTAGTGGCTCGGTGTATTGCGCTAGGTTGCGCTCGAATGCGGCTTTTTTCGCAATCGGCAACACCATTTGGCGGTCATCTTTGTGCGCGATAACGGGGCGGATAAAGCCAGGATTCAGGCGCAATAATTCATCAACGCTGATTTCCGCTAATTGCGCCGCAACTGATACATCCATGTGTTTGCCGGTTTGCAAGGTTGTGAAATACGCTTGGTTATTCATTGGCGTTAAGGTAACGCCATAAGCGGCTGGGTCGGCAATGATATTGCGAATCGCGAGTAATTTTGGTACGTAATTGCGCGTTTCATCCGGCATTTTTAAGTCGATGTATTCAGCAGGTAAGCCCGCCGCGAGATTCTTATTGACCGCACGTTTAACCGCATTTTCGCCCCAGTTGTATGAAGCCAATGCGAGTTGCCAGTCGTCAAACATACCGTGGATTTCTTGCAAATAAGACAGCGCAGCACCCGTTGCAGCCACGACATCGCGGCGACCGTCATACCACCAAGTACGCTCTAGCCCGTAGCGCTTGCCTGTTGCAGGGATAAATTGCCACATGCCTGCGGCTTGCGCTGAAGAAATTGCTTTCGGGTTGTAGGCAGATTCAATCATCGGTAGCAGCGCGAATTCCATCGGCATGCCGCGTTTTTCGACTTCTTCAACGACGAAAAATAGGTAGGGATTACTGCGATTAATGATTCGATTCAAATAATCAGGCCGACTGGCGTAATAGTTTTCCCATTTACTGACTAATGGGCTGTCAATATCGGGAATGACAAAGCCTTTGCGAACGCGGCTCCATAAGTCTTTCTCGATGGGCGCGTTGATGACGCTGCTGATGCCGTTGCTGAACAAAGCATTCATCACTTGCGCGGTATCGTGATCAACTTGGAGCGGGTGATTATTCAGCTGGTAATCGAGCCGAATGATGGGGTCGGCAGCAAACAGCGGCGTTGCCAAGATGGCAGTAAGGATAAGCGCAGGCAATTGCAGCTTCATAAGCCGATCCCATTGGATGTGTGTGATGAATCTTGGGATACTAAATGCCGCTTTCCTGCTGTGTCAACGTAGATACGGGGAATTTCTTGATCAACGGAAAGAATCCTTCCATTTTCGCAGTGCCGTGAAGCAATCTAGCTCAGTTTGAATGCTGGGCGTATGTGCTTTGACGCGAGCAAATAGTGCTTCGTCATGCACGCGCAAATAGGGATTGGTCGCCAGTTCCAGTGCAATCGTGCTGGGTAAAGTCGGCAGATTGCGGGAACGTTTTTCGCTTTCGATGGCCTGACGTTGAATCAGTGCGGGCAAGGCAGGTTCGAGCACTAGCGCAAAGCGCAAATTACTCAGCGTGTATTCATGGGTACAGCAGACGAGGGTATCTGCCGGTAATGCGGCGAGGCGTTGTAAACTCTGAAACAGTTGCTCGTGCGTGCCTTCAAATAGCCGCCCGCAGCCACCAGCAAATAGCGTATCGCCGCAAAACAGCGCGCCCGCGCCAAAGTAACTTAAATGATCCAGAGTGTGGCCCGGTGTGGCGATGACTTGGAAGGCTTCATCGAACAAATGAAGGGTTTCGCCGCCGTGGAGCACATGGTTGACGTGCGCAATGCCTGCGGGACCATAAATGGGTAATCCAGCTTGTGCTAAGGTCGGCAAGCCGTCGGTGTGATCGTGATGGTGGTGGGTGATTAAGATCGCGGCGAGTTGGCATTGCTGTTCGGCCAGCCACGCTTGCAGCGGCTCAGCCGCACCGGGATCGACGGCGATGACTTGATTTTCTTTCTGCATCAGCCAGATATAATTATCAGTAAAAATAGGCAGGCATATTATTTTGAGCATGTTGTATATCAATCCTGTGGATCATCGTCATGAATGCTGAGTTTGATCATTTTGCCGTTTGGCTCGCCACGCCCTTAGGGCGTTATGTGGCATTGAGTGAAGCGGCATGGTTTGAGCGCGCCGCCGTGGATATTTTCGGCTACAAAGCTGTGCAACTGGAATTACCGCAAATCGATTGCTTACGTAGCAATCGCATGCCGTGGCGCTTGCAAGCCGGTGAGGCGACAGGCACACAATTGAAATGCGTGGCGCATGAATTGCCGTTTGACGAGCAAAGCCTCGATTTAATTGCCTTGCCGCATGTGCTGGATTTTTCTCCTGATCCACACGCTGTGCTGCGTGAATGCCAACGCGCTTTGCGCCCCGAAGGTCGTTTGTTGATTACGGGTTTTAATCCGTGGAGTTTATGGGGTTTGCGCCGTTTAAAACCCAATCAAGATATGCCGTGGAAAGGCAATTTTGTCGCGCTGCCTAAATTGAAAGATTGGTTGGGTCTACTCGATTTGCAACCCTTGCACGATGAACATTTGTGTTATCGCCCGCCGATCCAGCGTTCTAAATGGTTAGAAAAAAGCCGATTCTTTGATCAAGCCGGTGATCGCTTGTGGCCTGCGGGTGGCGGTGTGTATTGTCTTGAAGCGGTAAAACGCGTGCGCGGCATGCATGTGATCGAGCCGCAATGGCGCGCCGTAACGGTAAATCCAAATACGGCCGTCGCCGTTGAGAAAATGCGTCAGCAGGCGAATAAAGATCGATGCAAGTAGGTATATTAATCTAGCCATTATTTAGTAATGGCTGGATGGCTATACCCTATCGCATTGCTTGGCTGTCTCTTGCATCGCTTTTAGGATTTTTAGCCCGTCTTCACGGGTTTTGATGGCGATTTTGACATCATAACCACTGCCAAAATTACCGCCGCCAAATGAAACTCTTAACTCGTCATCTGCAATATCGACGTATTGCACTACGGTGAGATTGATAAAGCGCTCGGGTTTGGCCTCGCCCAGTATTTTCCACGGACAGAAAGTCGCCGCTGCGCTTGTCGTAGCGGTTAAAATGAAGCTTAAAGCAATTGCAATCTGGCGCATAAGTCTAATCCTAGATAGATAAGCAAAAGTTTTGGCCTAAGGCCACCCGGTCTTGCATCGTTGTCTCGCCTTGTCGTACTAGATGTACTGTCTTGGGCTTGCCCGTCTTGCCATAAAACTTTTGCACGAATACTTAATCCGAAAGTGAACGAACAATGATTGAAATCTACACCGATGGTGCCTGTAAAGGCAACCCTGGCCCAGGCGGCTGGGGCGCTTATATGATTTATGGCGAGCACGAAAAAGAACTTTTTGGCGGCGAAGCGCATACCACTAATAATCGCATGGAATTGCTCGGCGTGATTTCAGCGCTGGCTGCGTTAACGCGCGCTTGCGAAGTGACGATTCATACCGATTCGCAATACGTTAAAAACGGCATCGAAACGTGGATTCATGGTTGGAAGAAAAACGGCTGGAAAACCGCCGCCAAGCAGCCAGTAAAAAATGAAGACCTGTGGAAACAGCTCGATGCAGAAGTCGCGCGGCACACGGTGCAATGGCGCTGGGTGAAAGGCCACGCGGGTAATCCGGGCAACGAGCGCGCTGACCAACTCGCCAATCGCGGCGTTGAATCGCTATCAACTTAAACGTCAAGCGCGAAATCGGGTTCAAGGCAGGAAGGAAAATAATTTTAAGCATGATTCATGCTTTGTCTCTTCGCGGATACCCACTCCAAATCATTAGCTTGAATGGTAAAAAGACCACTGTGATAAGTAGGGCGTAACCCACTATTCACGCAGTAGTATCATGGTTGGGATGCAGAAAGTTTTGTTCTCTAATTTCTGTGTTCTTACTGTAATCACTGATTTTGGTGGCTGACCATCTGAAGTGATTTCACGTACTCGCGATGTGATTGACACACAAAGGATGCCACCATGAAAACCCTAACTCTTTCTACTTTTGCCCTTCTGATTGTTGGCTCCGCGCAAGCGGCCATTTCAACGATGAACTATGCTTGCCCGACAGGGATAGAGCTGCATATTGAGCAAGGTGGCCGCGCCTATTTGAACGGTAAAGATGCCAAATTAAAAATAGTGAATGAAAATTACTTTGAAGTTCGGGGTAATGGTGTCTCGGTCGAGGTGGGAAGCAATCCTGATGGTTCTCGTATCGTGAGCTATACAGGCAAGCACGGTGCCAATGGCATGTGCTCTGAAGTCGACGCCCCAAAATCTACTGCTCAGCCTGCCGCGAAGAAAACGATGCCAAAGAATATGGGCAGCTATTGTTCTGGAGAAGCCGCCGGCCAATTGAACACCAAGCCAAAGTACATCCAGACTGAAAAAGCTTCTGTAACATCCGCTGGATATGCAATCAAAGGTTCTGCTGATTTAGGTCAGCAAGGTAAAAAATCATTTCAGTGTGATTTTGACCCGAGCGGTCAATTGCAGCGCTTTCAAGTCTTGTGAACGAGCGTTGAGAGAAGGATGATTTCTTAAATAGTCTGATGGGGTTTTTGAATGGCGCGATGGCTACGATTGCTGTGCCTGCTGGCGATGCTGCTGCACATACAGGTTTTTGCTGCTCAATCGCAGTCATCTGTTGTGCTGGCCGATATCAAGGCGGTTCCCGATACCGCGCCGCATGCCATTGCGATCACCGACATTCCGCAGCAAATCGATGCCGATAGTACATTTTTGCAAAACCTCATCCAGCGTAGTCAGGCTGCACCGCCAACTGATGGATTCCAGCAATCGTTACAGAAAATCAAAGTCAGCGCAGACAAACTACAGCAACGGATTAATGCGGTACATTTAAATGAGACGCCCTTTGCCCAGCTGGAAACGCTGGTTCGGCATTATCAATTTATTAATGAGCAACTGATTGCATGGCAAGCCCGGCTTCAGGCCAGTGCGCAGCCACTGGCAGAAGATGCGGCGCAATTGGCAGTTCGCCGCTCCGTCTGGCGAGAAACGCATAAAGCCACTGCGGGTTTATTACCTTCAGCGCTGCAATCGAGCATTGATCGCCTAGAGCAGGATTTTTCTCTCGCTGAAGTGGCCATATCGCAACCCTTATCTAGCTTGATGGCATTGGATCGTCAGGCGAGCCAGCGGCATCTCGAGTTGAATAAAGACTTGCAAAGTCTCCGGCAACAAATTACGCAAACCGATGAATTACTGTGGAATATTGATTCTCCAAATCTGTGGTCAGCGATTTTTGCCGAGCAGCATGCCGTACTTAATCCCACGCCACTGACTGACCAACTGGCTGATGAGCTCGAATTAGCCAATGATTTCAAGCAAGGAAGCCGTAGTCAGCGCACCTTGTTATTGATTTTCTTGGTTTTGCTGCTGCCTTTATTAATCTGGCTGTCTTTTCAGGCGAAGTCTCTTGCTGCTGCCGATGCTAAAGTTGCGGTGAATCGCACTGTATTATCACGTCCGGTTTCTGCATGGCTGCTATTACTGGCTGCGGGCATGATTCTGGAAAATACCAATGGCTCCTACTTACGCCAGCAGATGCTACTGTTGCTGGCATGGTTGCCTGTTATGCGCTTGCAGTCTCAGTCCATGCATGATGCGGTTGGGCGTTGGCTGTATGCCACGCTGATCTTTTTTGTGATTCAAGTACTGTCGAGTCTCATTGTTGGCGAGCCATTGATATTTCGATTGTTCGTGTTATCCAATACGATTTTGATGCTGATGATGTTTATCGTCTTGATTGTGCGGCAGCAGCGCCTCGCATCCGGGCGGGTTCAAAGATGGGTGCAGATTTTATTGTGGGGCGGTGCCATATTGATGGTTCTTGCTTTACTGGGAAATCTAATTGGTAATGTGCATCTAGCAAGCTTACTCACGCAAGCAACACTCTACAGTATGTATCTGGGGCTATTTATTCTTGCTGCCCATAACGTGATACTGGCCAATTTCTCTCTATTATTGCATCGGAGCGCCATTGCTTTACGCCATCGCACGCAGCATGCTTATCGCTTGCTGGGGGTGGTGCATCGCTTATTTATTTTGGCCTTGGCTGTGGCTTGGGTGTATGGCGTGCTGGAAGCCTTTCGCGCTTTGCGCCCCACCTTGGATGAGTTGAGTGTTATCGCTGGCTATACCCTAGCGCTCGGTTCGATTTCACTCACGCTAGGTGGGATAGTGCTGTTTTGTGTTTCGGTTTATTTGTCGTTCTGGTTGGCACAAACGCTACGTAGCATTCTAAGCGAAGACATTTTGCCTTCGATGATTTTGCCGCGTGGCGTAGCCAATAGTATTTCGACCATGTCGTATTATTTCTTATTGATTCTCGGTCTGATGATTGCCCTCACAGCGGCAGGCTTTCAGTTGTCACAACTGGCTATTATTCTTGGTGCGCTCAGTGTGGGGATTGGTTTTGGTTTGCAAACCGTTGTAAATAATTTCGTTTCAGGTTTGATTCTGATGGTTGAGCGGCCGATTCAACCGGGTGATATGGTGGAAGTTTCCGGCACGATAGGCAGTATTCGCGATATTGGCATGCGCACCACGACGTTAACGACATTTGACGGTGCTGATGTGGTGGTGCCCAATGGCATGTTGTTGTCCGAAAAGCTGACCAACTGGACGCTGAATAATAAGCGCCGCCGAATTGAAATCCCTATTGGTGTGAGCTATCGCAGTGATCCGAAAGCCGTGCAGGCTTTGCTACTTGCTGTAGCGCAAAGCACGGCCGGGATCAGCTTGGAGCCGGCTCCTGTGGTTTTGTTTATGGGCTTTGGTGAAAATTCGCTCGATTTTAGTGTGCGAGCCTGGATTGATAATTACGATCAATCGCTTACGATTCGCAGTGAAATGGCGCTGGGCATCCATGCCGCACTGAAAGCTGAAAATATCGAAATCCCATATCCACAGCGGGATGTAAATATTCGCATGATGGCGCAGAACACGGATCTTGCCTGATTAATCCGGCAATTTTGGGAAAACGCAATGAAAGTGCACGCCGCTATTGGGCTGGCTGTGAATTTCGATGCTCCCCTTGAGTCGCTGGGTAATCAGGTTGTACACAATATTCATGCCCAAACCGCTGCCGCCTTGGCCGAGCTTGGTCGTGAAAAAGGGGTCGAAAATATGTTGTTGGATATTTTCATCCATCCCGCAGCCATCATCGCGGTAATCCAGCACTAAGGCACCGCTGGCATTCTGGCTTAATTCAATCTGCATCACACCGGCGCTCTTGCCTTCAAAGCCGTGCAAAATACTGTTATTAATAAAGTTGGTAATAATTTGCGCTAGGCTACCTGGGTAGGTATCGACTTGTAGCTCTTTTGGGCATTGGGTTTCCCAGTAATACGGTGTGTGTTTTACGCTGGGCGATAGATTGAGCAAAATTTCATTGAGATAATCATTCACATTAATCCAGCGCCGCACATCGCTATTTTGATCGACGGCGATTTCTTTAAAGCTTTTGATGAGTTCAGCAGCACGCTGCAAATTACGCTCGGTGACCATGACGTTTTCACGCGCGGCTTGTAGAAATTGGGTGAGCCGATTTTTGCCTAGTTTGCCTTCATCTAGATCGTTTAAGACCAGTTTAATTTCACTGTGTAAAGTGCTGGTGGCGGTGACGCCAATGCCAATCGGCGTGTTGATTTCATGCGCGATGCCGGCGACCAGACGACCCAAAGACGCCATTTTTTCATTGCGCTGCAATTCAAGCTGAATCTCGTCACGCTCTTTGTTGGCAAAAATGCGCTCGAGTAAATGCACAATATGGCTGCAATGCATAATGTCTTCGCGCCGCCATGGATTGGGCTGGGCGATTTGCATAAAGCTCACCATGCCAAAGTGCTTATTATGAATTTGCAGTGGGAAATCCAAAATCGATTGCGGCATTGCATCGCGATAGCACTGCAAAATTTCGGTCGCAGCAGGATGTAGGCGCGCGTCGGGAGCGATTACGAGCTGCTCCATCTGATTGATATATTTGAAATAATGCGGCGTTTGCTGCGGGTTAATTTGAAATTGTAACTGCACTTTTTTGCTGTACTGCACGGCGCAATCATAGCCGGACGCATGCGGATTGAGTGTCCAGATGCCAATCCAATCGAGCTGCAAAATCTGTGCTGCTTCGTTGAGCACCAGCTGCAATGAAGCGTGTTGCCCCAGATTAATCTCGGGATTGGCGGCCAGTTCGAGCAATTGCTCGCTGACGGGTTTTTGCGTTAAGTCGTAGTGGCGCAGCGATTGCAAGCGCTCGGGGGCGCTGAGTAAATCCATTTGCTGGTTAATTGCTTGTTGTTGCCTCGCTAATTCCAAAGCGGTTTGCAGATCGCCTTGCTGTTCGGCTAGGCGAGATAATCGCTCCAAATGATCACGCTGGTTATAGAGTGAGTCAGTTTGCTGTGCAAAGGCCAGAGCTTTTTCACTGAGCGCATAAGCGGCATTGTGGTCGCCTTGCTGCTGCAATATATGCGAAAGCGTGTCGTAGCAAACGCTGCGTAGCCAGGAATAGCCACTTTTTTCGGCCAGCGCCAGCGCTTGTGTGGCGCTGGCTTTGCCTTTGTCTAATTGTTGCTGATCCAGATAAACATGGGCGAGATGCCAATGCGCTTCGGCGATGTATTCTTGGATATCGCCTTGCGTGGCATAGTACAAACCGCGTTCAAATTGCTGTTCTGCCAGATCAAGTTCATTGGGAAAATAAAAATGATTCACGCCACGGTTGAGTGCAAGCTTGCTGGCTAGGTAGGGATTATCAATTTTGTCGATCAGTTGTTCAGCGTCTTTAAAGTAGCGTGCACCTTGGCCGGGATCGCCTAATTCATTGCTAATTTGGCTTAAACCAATGCGCGCTTCGATGCCGGATGCAATATCGCCAGTCAGTAGGCTGGTGTCGATGCAGCGCGTCCAAAGTTGCAAAGCGTCACGGTATTCGCTGCGGGTGTAGTGAATACGGCCGAGCGCCTCGTAGAGTCGTCCGGCTTGTGTGGCGAGTGTATTTTCTTCGGCCAGATTGAGCGCTGCTTTGAGTTCTCCCTCAATACTGGCCGCTTGCCCGATACGTTCTAGCGTGAAGTAGCGCTGATACAGCGCATCAAATTGCAGCGCTAAATCTCCGGCTGCGGCAGCGTTGGCTTCGATGCGCTGATATAGGCTGAGTGCAATCTGCGGGTGACGACGTGCAATCCGGTTAAGTCGAAGTAAGCTGGTATGCATTGTCACCCCAGTTATTTATTTTGATTGTAAATAGCGTCTCCGTTTTATAGCTGGTTTTAGGGTGATTTTTGTCATTTCTCACGTCGTGGCTGGTGCAAATCCAATCACATCCATGCCCAATACGCCCAGCGACATACTTTGATGCAAGGCGGTGCTAGTCGCTGATTTTCCTGCGGCAGCGCGCGCGATCAATAGTGGTAAAAAATGCTCGGGCGTTGGATGCGCGCGGCGGGCGTGCGGCAAGGTATTTTGCCAGTTTGCCCAATCATCAGGGCTATAGGTATTGAGCGCTGAGTAAGTCGCAGTAATGAACTCAGCCACATACGGCTCAATCTCAAATTCAGTTTGTCCCGTCTGCATCCGCCCAAAGGCTTCGCGCAAATTATGCGTGATGCTGCCTGAACCGATCAGTAATACATCATCCGGCAAAATTTCCGCCAAATGTTCCCCCAAAGCCCAATGCGCGGCGGCATCCATATTTTGCGCCAATGAAACTGTCACGACCGGCACATCGGCGTTCGGATACATCAGTTTCAGTGGCACCCACGCGCCATGATCGAGCGCCGCATCATCGCTTATCGCAATCGTCGTGCCCAAATTCGCGAGTTGCTGCGCTAAGCGTTGCGCGAAATTCGTATCGCCTTGTGGGCGATATTGCATTTGGTAGAGTTCAGGCGCAAAGCCGCTAAAGTCTTGCCATTCCTGCCATTGGTGCGTGATGCCAACGGTATTCTGAGCCTGAATATTGTGCGCCGAAATCAGTACGATCAACTTAGGGCGCGGCATGGTTTGGCCGAGCGACAGCAGGAAATCGCGAGCCGGAATATCGTCAATCACCAACGTCGGCGCGCCGTGGCTAATAAAGAGAGTGCGTGGCATAGGTCATCCTTTTTGATGCTTCAATCATACGATTTTGCGCAAAACCCTGCGGCGAAATGATTTGAACGAGTCATCGAAAAAAAATGAACTGGGGCTGAAAAGCAGGAGTCCACGAAAAACACGAAAGGCACGAAAAAATACAAAAACGAAAAGAGGCAAAGCAATTGAATTTGTAGGAGTGGACTTGCCCGCGAAGGCACTGAGTACGGATTCATTTTTGCTCTGTATTGGCAATGCTTTCGCGGGCAAGCCCGCTCCCACGAAGTTTTCTTGCATAGAAACTTAAGCGGCTTCGTTTTTTTGTCTTTCTTTCGTGTTTTTCGTGCCTTTCGTGGACTCCGGTTTTGACTTTGGATTTCACCGCGCTGGGCGCAGGCTGGCACGAACATCAGTTACAATAGCCGCCATTGTTTTGTGGGGAATTTCGTATGCGTCAGCTGTTTTTAGATACCGAAACGACGGGTTTGCGCGTTGAAGATGGCAATCGTTTGCTGGAAATGGCGGCGGTAGAAATGATCGATCGCAAGCTCTCCAAAAGTGACGCGCATTTTCATCGCTACGTGAATCCGGGGCGCGATTCGGAAGAGGGCGCTTTGAACGTCCACGGCTTGACAACGCAATTTTTGAGCGACAAACCCAAGTTTGCCGAAGTGGTCGATGATTTTCTCGCCTATGTGCAAGGCGCTGAGCTGATTATCCACAACGCGCCGTTTGACGTGGGCTACCTAAATATGGAGCTAGGTAAACTGGGGCGCGGCAAGATTCAAGATTACGTTGTCAGCATCACCGACACGCTGAAAATGGCCAAAGATCTGTGGCCGGGTAAGCGTAACAGTCTGGATGCGCTGTGTGATCGCTACGAAGTGGATCGCTCAGGCCGGACATTGCACGGCGCGCTGATTGACTGTGAGCTGCTCGCCGAAGTGTATATGGCGATGACGCGCGGCCAAGATAGTCTGCTGATCGACTACGCGCCGACTGCCGAAGAAAACGCCAGCAATTTAGAGCGCCGCAGCAATAGCTTGCCGCTCATCGTCACGCAGGCCAGCGCTGAAGAGCTGGCGTTGCACCAAAAATATCTCAATGCGCTCGATAAAGCTGTCAAAGGCTCGTGCGTGTGGCGCGAACTTGAACCGCTGTTGCCGAATACCGAGGGCAATCCACAATGAGCGTGTGTATGAATACGACTGAACTTAAATCCGCCGCGCATGCCGCGTGGAACGAGCATGATGAGGCGCTGGCTGAGCAGCATTTTTTAGCTGCGCTGGCGATTGATGAGCAAGACGCGGTGACTAATTACGATTTGGCGCTGTTATATAAATATCAAAGCCGCTGGGCCGAGTCGCTACGTTACAACCGCCGCGCTGCGGAGCTCAATTCCGAAGACGAAGCCGCATGGTGGAATCTGGGTATCGCTGCGACGGCGATTTCTGATTGGGCGACTGCGGCGAAGGCTTGGGAATTCTTTGGCATCACGCTGGATGCGGCAACAACTACCGCGCCAGACTTAAAGCTTGGATTGATTCCGGTACGCATCACGCAAGGTGAGCATGTTGAAGTGCTGTGGGCCAATCGCCTTGATCCGGCGCGAGCGCAAATTGTTAGCGTACCTATGCCCGATTGTGGCGTGCGCTTTCACGACATCGTGCTGCATGACGGCGCACCGCGTGGAACGCGGGAACTGAATGGTAAAGAGGTCCCGGTATTTGATTGGCTAGAATTCTGGCAACGCTCAGATTATTCGACGTATGTGATTGAAGCCATTGTTCCTAATGCGCTAGCGGTGAATACCCTTGATCGCTTAGTTGCCGATTCTGGCTTGGCGCTAGAAGATTGGGGCAGCAATGTGCAGATGTTATGCAAGGCATGCAGCGAAGGAGAGCCACACGAGCATCACGATCACGCAGCCGCTGAAACCGCGCAGGAATGGCAGCCGAAACGTGAATTTGGCGTCGCGGCGCTGAACGATCAAGCGCTGGCCGACGTGCTCGACGCTTGGCAAGCAGCACATCCCGAAGTCGAACTCGTTGAAGTTTACAACGCACTCGATGCCGATGAAGACGCTGAGGATGAGTCAGTATGAGCGCGATTGCGCTGGTTCCCGCCGCCGGAAGCGGCAGCCGCATGGCGTCGACCACGCCGAAACAATATCTTGATTTACTCGGCCAACCGTTGATCGCCCACACGCTGCGCGCATTACTGGGCGCGGCGCGATTGGCGCAAGTCGTCGTCGTGATTTCGCCGGAAGATGAATGGTGGGAAAGCTACGACTGGCGAGCATTGCTCGGTGAGTCATTCGCGCGCCTGCTGGTGCTGCGCGTTGGCGGCGACAGTCGTGCTCAGTCAGTGCTGAATGGCTTAGCGGCATTGCCTGCGTCGGACGCTTGGGTCTTAGTTCACGATGCCGCACGGCCTTGTTTGCGTAGTCAGCAAGTCGATGACATGATTGCCCAGTTGGAGTATGACGACGTAGGCGGTATTCTCGCTGTGCCAGTGGCCGATACCCTTAAAGTGGCGACCAACGAGCAAAGTATCGCTCACACGACGCCACGCGCCGGACTCTGGCAAGCACAAACGCCGCAAATGTTCCGTCAGCAAGAATTGCTCGCTGCACTACAAGCGGCGCTGCCCGAACATGTTGCAGACATCACCGACGAAGCCAGCGCGCTAGAACGCCTCGGCAAATCGCCGAAATTGATTATGGGTAGTCCGTGGAATCTGAAAGTGACCTATCCGCAGGATTTGGTGTTGGCGGGATTATTGTTAGGGGTGAAGTTGCAATAATTAGCAGATAACCCCTTCATTTCTGGGGAAACATTGACGCAAGTTTGAAATATCCAAAATTGTCGTCATACCGGCGTAGGCCGGTATCCAGAGTGACGCTAAAGTGACCATTGCAGCTGGATTCCGGCCTACGCCGGAATGACGAATTAATAAGGTTTGGTGTTTTTCAATGTCTGTCGATGTGGATTTAAATGAGGAAAGAAAAAGCCCGCTAGGTCAATCCAGCGGGCTTTTTTACTAATGTCGTTTTGGCGCTACTTTATATAACTTGCTGTGGCACGACCGGATTTGTGAACTTCACGCCATCGAGTAGCTTTTGGTACATCGCTGGATCAATCCATTCTTGCTGGCATTGCGCAGAAAACTCAATCTGCGAGAGTTGGATTTCGCCCATGCGCGGATTGTAGGCGTCGTGGCGGAAGGCTTGGGCGTAGCCGGTTTCGGTTTCGTGCGCGATGATCGAATGTAGGCGAACGTCGCTTTCGCCATTGGCCATCACCGTTTGCGCCAGCACTTGATCGATAATCACAAAGAACAGGCGCGCAAATTGCTCAGCTGATGGCGACACCGGCATTGCAATCCAGCGCGCTGAAAAGGTTTTACACAAGCGGATGTATTCCGCGTCGTCTTTATCCCAAAAGCAGATCGCATGATCGAATGCATCGATCACATCGCGAATCGTGCCTTTCATCAAGCCAAAATCGTAAACCATTTGCCCATTGTCGAGCGCATCGGCCTCCAGCAGCACTTCTACTTTATAGCTGTGGCCATGAATCGACGTGCGGCAGCGCTCGGACGAGCAATTGCGGACGATATGGGCGTTTTCAAATTTAAATAGTTTGCGAATCAACATATTAAGTTTTACCGATGAATGAGGCTTGTTTGTATCAGAAGCAGGGCTTGGGGGCAAGGCACAGGTTTGTTATCTGGCGAGCAAATTAGATGTACTAATACCTTTGACTGACCGCGATTAGCAATGAATGGATATTTCTTTCAAGAAAACACTAAGAAAGTATCGGGAAAGTAAAATATTTGGCCTATTTTTTAATCAGAAAATTCCATGAGATTTTCGTCACACTTTTACGTAGTTTTAAAAAAATATTACGCGAAAAACTACCAAGTAAAAGTAAGAAAAGTTACATAAGTTAATGCTAATTGACGTACTGCGACTGATTTTGTTGAATATTTAATTTATATTATTCAATGGTTTAAAAGTTTTTTGTTGCGGTGCAATATTGTTTTTGTTGCTATGCTTTGTAGTCGTAAATAACGCATGTTTGTTTCAATTAGGCAAGAAAGTATTTGTTTGGTTTTGTGGTGTTGACAAGGGTTTTGGCTTCAGGATTAATCGTAATTGCCGCGGTCGGCCTGGAAATGGTGTGGTCGCTCAGCAAGGGTAAATACCTAGATTCTTACAAAATGGTAATAACCCTAAGCTGCAGAATAAGACCACTTATTTTGCGGCACGAATGCCAATCAATAATAGGAGGAGACTTTAATGTCCCATTTGAATCGCATCGCACTCGCAGCTATCCCGGCCGCCATTGCAATGATCTCAGTGAATGCTTTTGCAGCCGCTGCATGGAATAGCACTGCAACTTATGTTGCAGGTGACGTTGTTACTTACTCTGGCAAAGATTACAAAGCCAAATGGTGGACTCAGGGTAACGTACCTGGCGCCGAACAATGGGGCCCTTGGGAAGCTATTACTGCAGTAGCAACTGCAACGCCAATCGCTCCGACTGCAACCCCTGTTACTGCAACACCAACGCCAGTTGTTGCAACGCCAACACCAGCTCCGGGTGCATGTACTTACGCGGCTTGGAACTCTGCAACTGCCTACAACGGTGGTGCATTGGTGAGCTCGAACGGTCGTAACTACAAAGCACAGTGGTGGACACAAAATAATGATCCAGCGACTAACGTTGGCTCTGGTAAACCTTGGCTTGATCTTGGTCCATGCGTTGGTGGGGTTGTAACGCCAACACCAACTGCGACTGCGACAGCAACGCCAGTGGTTACCGCAACACCGACTGCGACTCCAGTTGTGACTGCAACACCAACGGCAACGCCGGTGGTTACTGCAACACCAAAACCAACTGCGACTGCAACCGCTACGCCGACTGCAACGCCAACAGCAACACCTGTTGTTACCGCAACGCCAAAACCAACTGCGACTGCAACTGCTACGCCGACGGTAACCCCGACAACAACGCCGGTTGTGACGCCAACACCAACTACAACGCCTATCGTTGGTTCGCAAGACCAATGCCGCCCAGCTGGCTTGGTGTCTGAAGTTGCGAACGTTCCGTATTGCGATGCATACGACACGAACGGCCGTGAAAAACTGGCTAACAACATGAAACGCCGTAGCATCGGTTACTTCACTAACTGGCGCACCGGCAAAAATGGTCAACCTTCATACCTCGGCGCAGACGTGCCTTGGAATGACATCACTCACGTGAACTATGCATTTGCACACGTGAATGACCAATGGAAAGTATCGATTGGTGATGTAAACAATCCAAACAACTCATCAGTTGGCATGGAATGGCCAGAGAAAGGCGCTAAATACGCGCTGAATCCTAGCCTGCCATACAAAGGTCACTTCAACATGTTGAAGACCAACAACAAGAACGGCGTGAAATTGCTGCTCTCTGTTGGTGGTTGGGCTGAGACTGGCGGTTTCTTTAATGATGCCGATGGCCGTACTGTAAGTGGTGGTTTCTACGCACTGACAACTGACCCAGCAACGGGCGCAGTGAATCAAGATCGTATCAATACTTTTGCTAAATCAGCTGCTGCATTCGTTAAGCAATACGGCTTTGACGGTATCGATATCGATTACGAATACCCAACTTCAATGGCAGATGCTGGTAATCCAGAAGACTGGAAAATCGGTAATGCAAAACGTGGCGACTTGTGGAAAGGCTATATGGCTTTGACCAAAACTCTGCGTGCTGAGTTGGATAAACAAGCCGTAGCGGATAACAAGTACTACATGTTGACGATTGCATCACCT
The DNA here is from genome assembly GCF_000620145.1 of Deefgea rivuli DSM 18356. Classification (GTDB taxonomy): domain Bacteria; phylum Pseudomonadota; class Gammaproteobacteria; order Burkholderiales; family Chitinibacteraceae; genus Deefgea; species Deefgea rivuli. Next base: position 10,139 of record NZ_JHVM01000018.1, on the reverse strand, counting down.
TCGTCAGGCTACTTGCTGCGCGGTATGGAAGACTTCGAAGCCGTTAAATACCTCGATTACGTCAACATCATGACGTACGACTTGCACGGCGCATGGAACCACTTCGTGGGTCACAATGCAGCTTTGTATGACACAGGTAAAGATAACGAAATCGCTGATGCGAAGATCTACCAAGGTGGCGATGCGCATTACTACAATTCGCAAGGTTACTTGAACATTGACTGGTCTTATAAATACTTCCGTACTGCATTGGCAGGTGGTCGTATCAATATCGGTCTACCGTACTACACTCGCGGTTCACAAAACGTAACGGGCGGCGTGAATGGTCTGTGGGGTCTTTCGGCTCTGGCTGATCAAACTAAGTGCTACTTAGGTACTGGTTTGAACATGGGCCCGAACGCCTTGACTAAAGCGGGCGCACCATGCGGCTTCGGCGCACAAGGTATTGATAACTTGTGGTTCGACCGTGATGCAGCAGGCAATGAAATGTTTGCCGGTGTGAATCCATTGTGGCACGTGAACAACTTGCGTGATGGCTTGCCAGTTCCGTACGTTGCTCAATATGGTCACGACATCACTAAGCCAGCTAACCAAGTCACTGGTACTTACGTTGAAAGCTACGATGATGTTGCGAAATCATCTTCATTGTGGAATGCCGCGAAGAAAGTGTTCTTGTCGACTGAAAATGAGAAATCATTCGCAGCCAAAGTACAGTACGCAATCGATCAAGGCGCTGGCGGTATCATGTACTGGGAAATGGCGGGTGATTACAGCACGCCAGCTCAAAACGGTACTAGCTCGTACGGCATGGGTAGCACTTTGACCGCACTCGCAGCGACTAAATTGCGCGCAGCAGCACCATACGGTATCAAAGCGGGCGATGTAAACTTTGTTCAACCAGCCGAAGTACTGGATGTAACGCTTGATTTGGTTGGCTTCAAACCTAAAGGTGAGGAAAACTATCCACTCGCTATCGGTGTGAAACTGAAAAACAACTCAACTGTTGATTTGACTGGCGCGAAAGTGTCGTTCAACGTGGCGCCATCGACACCATTGGTACAATCTGAAGTTCAATACCTGAAACCTAGCGATCCACCAGCAGGTAACGGCGTAGAAAACCTCGTTGACATCTACAGTGGCGGTACTTGGTCTGCGGTTCCTGCTAGCAACACCATCGGTAACGTAGGCGGCTTGCCAAACGGCTTCCACCGTATTTCGTACGAACTGAAAGGTGGCACTGGCTGGGGCGTGACTGACTTTAGCGCAGGCAAAACCATCACGATCGGTATGCGTGTGTTTATGCCTATGACACAACCAAGCGGCGTAACGCTCACTCTGCCAAACGGTAAAGTGTACGGTATTAAGCAATAAGCTAGTCTCTAAGCCAGCACGCTGGCTTAACGAAAAACGCCACGATTTGATCGTGGCGTTTTTTTATGGGCTTGAGATGTGTTGGGCGAAATTTCATTGCCTGTTATTTATGCTTGGGGCATGATGGTTTGCGTTTGATGGGGACTGTCAGCTATGAGGGGTAATTTATTTGATGCCAGCTAAGTATTGCTGCACAACTAAATGGAGCAAAGTTTGTAGGTTGGGCTAAGCTTGCGCAGCCCAACGTTCGAGAAGTAACTAGTTCATGGTGGCTTGGCACAGAAGTTATATGTATACGAGTGAAGCCTATATCTATAAGTTCCTGCATAAATATACCCATAAGAATCGAAAGCGATTTTTTAGGTACGAAGAAAAAGCGAATCCACGGTAAACGTTGGGCTGCGCAAGCTTAGTCCAACTTATGGTACTGGCCTTAATGGGTGAGGCCTACTTAATAGTTAGCTCTTTTAATCGGAGTCATAAATGAACACATCAGAAGTAATTAGGAAGCTACAGGCTCTTGAAAAAACAATCCCTTTTGATGCAGAGGTCGTCATTGGCGATGACTGGCAACCCAGTAGTTTGGTTAAAATTTTCCATCAACCACCCTATACATTTCTTGAATTCAAAGGCAGCGGCGAACGCTTCAAGTTAAATTCACAAGAGAATATTTTAATGAGCAGTTTTATATCATCGGTTTTACAACGCTATGCAGAAGGCGACTTACCTCTAGATCATGCAACTGCTGTAATTGCAGAGTTAGTTTCCGTATCGCAAGACTCATGTGCCTCCGAAATAATTTCCCACATTAAAACAGCATGTGAATAAGGGCTAATAAGTCATTCAGCCGGACTGGCCGAGACGCGGCATCTTAGTCGGAACGTTTTGCGAGGTCGGCCAGCCGTTTACTTTTGGCGTTAAGATTTTATAGCCTAAGGAGCATTTACAAATATGGCAATAATGACAACCTGTCTTCTGAACGAACAGATTATTGATATTGTTTCTGCAATTGATCTCAAAGACTCAGGTGGCATCCCTCACCCAGATTTCCGTTGCACCGAATGCGCTCAGCCAGTACGCCCCCATCGTTCAGGTGGCCACGCAGCCGCTCATTTTGAGCATCTAGAGCGCAATCCAAATTGCTCTCAAAGTCATGTCGCACATTAACCCCGAACAAATCATTCAATCGGACTGGCCGAGATGCGGCAATTCGTAAGCCGCAATCCGTAGGGTGTTGAAAGCTGCGCGCATTACCGGCTTTGGCTACGCGACGCGGTGCAATGCGCTTTGCTTATTGGCACCCTACAAATGCTTTGAGTCGAGAGCCACCACTGAGTCAATCGAATTCAAATCTTTTCTAAAACCATCAACAGGAGTGTCTCCCTATGCAAATCGAAAAACGCGTCCATATCGCAGTTCCGCCTACGGTCGTTGACCAGATTTGGAGCGAGGTTGATCGATGGCATCTGTGGGATCCAGATACCAAGCAAGCTCACCTCAACGGGCCATTTACCGTTGGAACTAAGGGCAAGATCACGCCCAGCAAAGGCATGGGCGTGCCTATGGTGATTACCGAGCGTACTGAAAGCCGCTCGTTTACCGTCGAGGGTTACATTCCATTATTTCGCATGCACTTCGAGCATACGGTTGCGCCGGTTGATGGCGGCTCGGAAGTCGTTCATCGCGTGTGGTTCACGGGCGCGCTGGCCTTTTTGTTCGGGCCAAGCGTTGCCAAGCAGCTGCATGTGGGCCTGCCGCGCACGATGCAATCATTGAAGTTGTATGCCGAGAAACGCCACAATGTTGTTCAAGGTGTCGCTTGAGTCTTGCTTCGGTAGATCGTAGGAGGGATTGAACGAAGCAATCTCCATCAATATCAACGCAGATGGAAATCGTTTAAATCATGCCTCAATCCATTTGTTGTAAAATGGATTTTATATGGGTATATGCTTCTGGATATTTTAGGTATTGCTCTGTGTAGATATACCCATCGAAGTCTATTTTCGGCTGAATCACGCTTCATCCATGTAATCGCATTGCTTGAGAATCAGGCTGAACTTCGCACCGCCGCTGCTTGAACTGCCGATTTCAATGTGCCCGCCATGTTGCGCGATGACGGTTTCGACGAAGGCGAGGCCGAGGCCGACGCCGCCGGAGGGTAGGCCGTCGCTGCGGTTCATGCGTTTAAAGCGTTGGCGTAACGTACTTTGAAATTCGGGCGCAATGCCTGCGCCGTCGTCTTCAATGCTGATTTCCCATGCCTCAATTCTGTTCGTAATCGTGCACTGTATCGTTCCTTTGATCCCGCCGTATTTCATTGCGTTGTCGATTAGATTAGTCACTGCGCGGGTGAGGGCGGCGCGATCGGCTTGGCTATAACACGGCATATCTGGAATTTCGGTTTGAATTTCAACGCCGCGCGCTTGGGCTTGCTCCCAAAAAAAGTCCGCCGCATCAAACACAATATCGCCCAGATTGACGGGTTCAAAATGATATTCATTGGCTTGCGCGCGCGCTAAATGCACGAAATCATCGGCTAGCGCCAAGGTGCGCCGCGCATGGCTTTCGATACGCGCCAATTCGCTCGGATGCGGCGCGGGATGATCTTGGCGATACAGTTCAATGATGGTCAAAATCGACGATTGCGGCGCTCGCATATCGTGCGATAAAAAGTGCAGCATTTCCTCGCGCTGGCGCTGCGCTTGCTCTAGCACCGAAATATTGACCAAACTAAAAATCCAACCGACTTGCGTGTTGCTACTGTCGTAACGCGCGATGCGTTTAAACAGCAGCGCATTTTGCGCTGCATCGTGGACTTTGATGGCTAAAATAGCGCTGCTATCCATCTCGCTGAGTGGATCCAAGTCAGCCAAGCCTGATTCGCAGCGAAAATCGGTGAAATAGTCCGTGACCGATAGACCAATCAGTTCGCTATCAAAATAAGTCTGCGCGGCGCGATTGGCGAGCAAAATTTGCCCAGCGCAATTACAAACCAGCATCGCATCGCTCAGATGATCGAGGCTGTCGCGAACAAAGCGTTGCAAATCGCGCAATTGGCCGATGGCACGATTCATTGCGAACATTTTTTGATCGAGTTCATCGCCCGCACCAACATCATTCGTCAGCAGTAGATTGTCGCGCTCAATGTCGGCCAGCTCTTTGGATAAATAAGCGTGCGCGGCCTCTAAACGTCGCCACGCCCACAGCGGATAAATACCGATTACGCAGCAGGCCGCAGCCAGCGGCGCGAACTGAATCCCCAGCCACAAAACCGCTAAACCGGCGCTGACATACAGCAGCGGCAACAGGGCGACGACCGCGATTAAAGCGCGGCGCGTCGGCAGTCGATACACCGCCAGCAAGGCCAGCGCTGCCCACAGCGCAGTGAATAGCGCGTTTTCCATCGCGCTGGCTTTGCGAATTTGGATCTGTTGTCGCAGTGAATCAAGCGTATTAGCAATGATTTCAATGCCGGGCATCAGCGCATGCTGGCTGGCAAACGGCGTCGGATACGCGTCGCCCAGACCCGCTGCTGTTACTCCGACTAATACGTATTTATCACGCCAAAATGTACTGGGGATTTTCCCATCGATGACATCGCTATAGCTAATTCGCTGAAAATGATTCGGTGGCCCTGCATAGGGAATTTGCTGCCAATAGTCGCGCGACCATGTGGCTTGCTGTGTGATCGTCGATGGATCGCGGCGCAAACCGCTGAGCGCCGTATTAGGCAAAGCTTGCCCGCCAGCCGCCAGCAAGGCGAGTGAAAAATGCGGCCACCAAACATTTGACGCACCTTCTTTGAGAAATACACTGCGTGCAATACCGTCGGGATCGAGTTCGAGATGAATATGGCCGAAATAGGGTGTTGCGTGCGCAATTGCGGGCGTGGGTAAGGTGGCGCTGGGGTCGCCATAGCGATTCAGGGTCATGCGAATTGGCAACACGACGCGCCCGAGTTGCGTAATCGCTGCGCCCAAAGCCAAATCATCGTTGGGATGATTAAAATCGGGTTCGGAAAAAATTAAATCCAAGCCCACAGCGCGCGGCTGTCCTGCCTGCAAACGTTGGAGTAAATCGGCATGCAGTGCGCGTCGCCATGGCCAGCGTCCCAACTGCGCCAAGCTTTGATCATCGATGGCAACGATAACAATATCGTTGGGCGCAGCGCGGCGATTAAAATTGCTCAGATGGTCAATCAGCGCCGCATCGATTCGCCCCCAGCCATTCAAAAAACCAAGAGCCAGCGCGCAGATCAAGACCAGCGCGCTAAAGCCGTATTTAAGTGATTTTAGTGAGTGGATCGACACAGTTCTTAGCGCGCGCGGCTTTTAATCGCCCGCCCTGCGCCATCCAGAACGGGGCCAGAAGGGCTGCAAATCATCGAATCCATACTAATAAGGCGCGCCGCAGAGAACTTCGAGCGCAGGCCTTCACTATCGATGCTTTGTAGGTGGAAATAATACGGTGTGCATTGCGGTGGCAAATCAAAGCTGACCTGTGGCTCGGTGACGGTTTGGCTCAACACAATATGGGTAAAGTCTTTATCTGTAGCGACTTGCGTCAGGAAATGGCTACCTTCAATGGCGGCCCAGTGTACGTGGAGTAAATCGTCGAAAGCCCATTTTGGCTCAGGAACGGCCAGCGCAGCAACGGCAATAAACTGACTTGTATCGCTATACGGGCCGCGTTGGCCTGCTGAATCTAGTGTGGCAACGCGCCAATAATGTGTACCGATTTTTTCTATATTCGCCGTAAATTGGCAGCGATCTTGCTGGAGTGTCGTGGTATCGCTGCTGCTACTGCTACTGAAGTCGGCGCTGGATGAATATTGCAATTGGTAGTGGCTGGCGTCGGGCAAATCAGTGCATTGCAGTTCAACGCTGCCAGTTTGTACGGTTTTATTTTGGCTAGGCGATTGTGCTAATGGTGGTAGCGGCGTGGTTTTGACGCGTAATGGTGCGCTAGCGATCAGGCCAAATACGCCATCGCCATCAATGCTACGTACTTGCACTACATAATCACCATCGTCTAAATCGCTGATTTTTGCTGGCAAGCGATGCACGACTTCGCTAAATAGTACTTCGCTGAACTTCGCGTTTTTGGCGATTTGAATGCGATAGCCTTGCGCGCCAGAGGCGGGAGCAAAATTCAGCAGCATTGGGCTGCGTTCAATCAATAGATTTTCGTGGGCTAGCATCGGTGCGGCGATTAAATTACGCACGATTGGCATCTGCTGCGTGGCATTCATCACGCCGCCTTGGCCTGCATTGAGGAAGGTTTTTGGGTCGGTCTTGCTGCGATTACTATTAAAAGCGACGCGGCCTTCGGTGACATCGGTCAGTGAGGCTGATTTGGCGTTGGCTTGCATGACGCCAAAATGTGTACCGCGTACGCCCGTTACTGCCAGTGGCGTGCGCACGTCAAAGCGCGAACCGGTATTTTGCGGCGTAACACTTAAATCTAAGCGGCCTTGTTTGAGTTTCAGTTCGGTTTGCCCGGCATTCGCTTGCGGAATATGGCGTAAACGCTGCATTTGCATTTGCGTATTGGCGGGCAGTTGTACTTCTGTACCATCTTCCAAGCGTAAAGTGGCAAAGCCATCGTTGCCCGTATTGATCCACGCGCCTTCGCTAATTTCAGTGCTGAGCAAGAGCGCTTGGCGGGGGAGTTTCTTTTGCTGGATCAACACTTCTCCGCGCAGAAAAACCGCGCGAGCCGATTGAGTTTGGCCACGGAGTTTACTGAGCGGCAATTCAATCGTGCTGCCTACTTTTAGTGCCAGCGGATCTTTGATGTGATTGAGCGTCGCGACGGCGCGCCAATCTTCGATTTGATTTAGATATTGCTGTGCTACGCGGTACAGATTATCGCCCGCTTTAACTTGGTAGGGCACGCTGGGCTCTGAGGCGTAGATACCGCTACTGATTAGAAATAAAATAGGACTTAATTGCGAGAAGATTTTCATAAGTAGCGTAGCTTTAATTGGTTTTATTCGGCAGGAGTCGGAATCGCATCAGCGCTAACGGCTTCGAGGCGATAGCCTTGGCCATACACGGCGCTTAAGCGATAGCCACGAGCAGGGCGCAGGTTTAATTTCACGCGCAAGGTCGAAATATGCGTATCCATACTGCGTGAAGGAATATCGGCGGCAATGCCCCAAACGGCTTCTAATAAATGGCTGCGCGAGAGTAAACGCCCGCAATTGGCAAATAAATACCGCGCTAAATCAAATTCTTTTTGTTTTAATTCAATGTTTTGGTTTGCAAAGCTCAACATGCGCTCCGCAAGATTAAATTGAAATTGTCCATAATGAATTAAATTGGCTTCCGTATTGGGGTAGCTGCGGCGTAATAAAGCTTTAATTCGGGCATTTAATTCATAGAGGCGAATGGGCTTAGTAATATAGTCGTCTGCGCCCGCCGTTAAGCCTGCGACGATATCGAGTTCTTCGCTGCGATTGGTGAGAAATAAAATTGGAATTTTAAGTTCAAAATTGTCACGCACCCAGCGAACGACTTCAATGCCGGTGGTATCAGGTAGGTGCCAATCGACAATCAGTAAATCAAAGCTCTCGGTGCGTAATTGATTCAGTAATTGATGCCCACGCTCAAAGCCAAAATAGTGATATCCCATCGCCGTGATGGCACGTTCGACTAAATCGAGCTGGTAAATTTCATCATCAAGGTGGGCAATACGCATTTTTTTAAAAGCTATTAAAGTTTGAAAATAAGCATTGATTAATATTGCGATCAAGCTAGCTGCAACTGTACCTGCTGAGTTAAAAAAGGGCTAGTTTTATTGTTTTTTCTATAGTGGCTTCGGATTGTTTGTTAAACATTGTCAATTGGCTCGTAGAGCAGGGCTAATTTATTTACATTGACAAAAATTGCGACTTTTCAATCGGACTAAGGCCTTGGCGTGATGCGCGTGGACTGAACCGATTCAACTTTATTTGGCGGAAAAATTAGCATGAAGCTCAAACCACTCGCACTATTGCTGCTCGCCTGCGGTAGCACGGCCACTTTTGCCGCATCTAATCTACGCGATGCCGTGGAACAAACCGTTTTACGCAATCCCGAAGTCCGTGCCAAGTGGCTCAATTTCCGCGCTGCGGGCAATGAGCAAGACGTTGCGCGTGGTAACTATTATCCAAAAATCGATTTGCAAGGCTATGCGGGCGTTGAGCGCCAAGATTATCCAAATACCAATACCGGCACTTTTAACCATCCCGGCGTATCGCTGGAATTGCGTCAAATGTTGTTCGACGGCTTTGCCACCTCCGAAGAAGTGCGCCGTCTAGGTTATGGCAAACTCACCCGTTATTACGATTTACTCGCCGCCAGTGATGCCGCAGCGCTGGAAACCACCAATGCGTATTTGGATGTGCTGCGTTATCGCAAGCTGGTGCAGCTCGCCAGCGAAAACTACGCCATTCACCAAGAAACCTTTAATCAAATTCAAGAACGCGTGACTGCGGGTGTCGGCCGCCGCGTTGATTTGGAAACCGCATCGGGTCGTTTGGCTTTGGCCGAATCGAACTGGTTAACCGAATCATCGAATTTGCACGATGTGTCAGCGCGCTATGAGCGCCTGACTGGCGCACTGCCCGCCGCCGAAATGAGTAATGCACCGGACTTTTCGACAAAAACCGCGAAAGATTTGGCCACGCTCAAAGAGCAAATGACACAAAATCCGGCCTTCCGTGCGTCGATTTACAATATTCGCGCTGCGCGTGCTGATGCACAAACCAAGAAAAGCAGTTTTTATCCGCAACTTGAATTGCGCGCCAGCCAAGGTTATGACAACAATCGCGACAATATCGACGGCAGCTATAAAGACGGAAAAATTCAGCTCGTCATGAATTACAACCTGTTCCGCGGTGGAAGCGATACTGCGCGCGCCAGCCAATATGCTGAATTGCTCAATATCGCCCAAGAACTACGCGATAAAACCTGCCGCGATATTCGCCAAACCACACAAATCGCGTGGAATGATACTTATCGCCTGCGAGAACAACTCAAATACCTCGATCAACACGTGCTGTCGACCGAAAAAGCCCGCGATGCCTTCCGTAAACAATTCGACATCGGCCAACGCTCGCTACTGGACGTGCTCGATACTGAAAACGAACTCTTCGAAGCCAAACGCGCTTTGGTTCGCGCCGAATACGATCATCAACTCTCTTACGCACGGGTGTTGATGCAATCGCATGAATTGCTTGCTGCTTTGCAGATTTCGCCGCTCGAAAACACCTCGCCCGACAATGATCTGGGCGACAATTTGGCCGAAGATGAAAAAATCAGCTGCTCAGGCGCTTTGATCGCGGCCGTTCCACTGGATCGCGCCGCTGCTGTAGCAGCGCGCCCACCGCGTAGCGCTGAATCTCTAGCTCCAACGCCAGCGACACCCGTTTCCACTACGCCCACTGCAACGTGCGACAAAACCGTGACTGAGTTTGTTGAAAACTGGCGCACGCAATGGTCTAGCAAGAAAGCCGATGAGTATTTAGCGCTTTACAGCAGTCAGTTTGACGTGGGTGCTGGCCGCACACGCGCCGATTGGGAAGCCAAACGCCGTGCTCGTGTGAACAAAGAAGGCGATATCAGCCTGAAGTTTGAAAACTTTAGCTGCGCCAATGTCAGCAAAGACCGTGCCGACGTGACGTTCAAGCAAAACTACAGCTCGCAAAACTACCAAGACGTAGTCGAAAAAACCTTGGAATTGGTGAGCGAGGGCGGCAAATGGAAAATCAAACGCGAACGCGT
>NZ_JHVM01000017.1 GCF_000620145.1 Deefgea rivuli DSM 18356 | reverse complement strand
TGCCTGTTTCGTCGAGTAATAAATAGCAATCGAGTTTGGATTTAGCCACATCAATACCGAGGTAAAACATGATGAGAATCTCCTTTAAAATGCCCAATTCGCCCATTTGCCTTGTACATGCAGGGTCAAAGCCCTTGGCTACCGTTCAGTGTCTTGACTGGCGAAAGGAGTAAGGTGAAGGGTTCAATCTACCTTGCAAGGTCTGTGCCTTAAAGTGCCGCTCAAGCTCACTTCACCTCATGTGATACTAGCTAAGCATCACATTGAACAAGATACAAAGTGCCGCGCGGCATTAGCGCGACCATGCTGGTTAGAAAATTGAAGTTTCAAGTTACAATTGCAGAGGATAGCGCATAAAAATAACCGCTAATTTATAGCGGTTATTTAATTCGGTGTAATGCCCCGCGCTTATTGGAACCCTACGGAATTTACTCCTTACGAGTTACATAACAATAAACTATGGAGTACTAAATCGAGCATTAAATGTACTTTCTATCAACTGCTTTAACGAAATCACTACGACCAGACGATCATCATAACAACCTCCACCTTCATTTTCAATGTTTGAAATATTCCAAACACCTTCCGATATTTTATTTACTTCGCCAAAACAAGTATACTCATCTTTAATTTTACAAGAATCTGGCAAGTTAACTGTCCATGCAACAATATAATCAACAATAGCTAATGCATGATTAAATGGACCCGAATCTGTAAAATTATATTTGTACTCAATTGAAATCAAATTACTCTCCACTAACGGACTAGTAGAAGATTTGTCTCTCATTCCAACGCTATCGATTCCTTGTGTAGAGAAAGTTAACACTTTCTTCCAGAACTCAGAAAAAGGACTACCACTAGGTACGATAGTCGCAAGCTTTGCATACAAAACCCCAACTAAGTACTCTTCGCCTGGCTGAGGAGATAAGTACAACTCATTACTTTCACTACTGGAGATTCTAAATCGTTCACGCAGCTTAATAGCCTTTTTAGACGCATCCAAAATAGATATTTGTTCATTTAATTTATTTTCTGTACTTTCTTTTTTTAATCTAGAAATCAACTCAGAGAATACTGCGCTATTTCTTTTAAAGTCATCAAAAAACTTTCTAATTTCACTCAAAAATGCAGGGCTACTTAAAATATCGAATGCCTTTCTACTTAGTGAGTTTCTATTGGTAACCAAATCAAAATCACCATTAACAATAATAGAAAAATGACCAGGGCTTTCACCATCGGCCAATACAGAATAATCAGAAAGTTCCGTGTTATAAAATATGTCCATGAAGCGGCAAATTTTAATACCATTTACTGCAACAAAAAAACCTCGTTGATCAACCAGTCTAACACCTGAACGTGCGGTTCCTTTTCTATCAAGTGTCGTATACTCTTCATGTGCACGCCGATTGCCATCAACTGTTGCTACTATTGAAAACTTACTGCCTGATACATTAAAAGTTTTAGCTGAGCGGGCCATAAATCTACCATCACGTAACCGCGAAATCTGCGATGGCGATTTGACCTCTGTATCCGAACTTGAAGCAGCAAGGTATGGAAATCCGCCCTGAATTCTCATTTCTTGACCATTAACAATAAATGCAAGCTCCGCTGTTTCAATCGGCTTGGCCACTTGTAAAACATGATTTGGTGAAAAACCTTGCTCTTTCGTAATAACTCTAACATCACCATGACGAGTATAAAACCTAACATAGTTACTTAAATATGAACTAATAAAGTCATCCTCAAATAGGAAATGTTTTTCAAAATTTTCTGTATCAAGTTCTTGGATTACAATCAAAGTACCTGATTGAAATCTACTCTGAAAAAAACTCTCATCAAAAAAATCAAGCGTATTTTGTGTTTTTGCAGATAGCGTTGACAAAAAAGATGCCAACTCAACCCATGGGCTATCAGTGTTTTCAGGAGAAATGTCATAGTTAATAGATAAATTTTGCCTAGGATTTTCTACAACCTTAAACAGCCATTGACTATCACATTCACTACGAGTTATTACTAAAATTCGATTGCATGCAAAACAAAGTTTTGAACCCTGACATTTATAACCAATCGACTCTCCCTTTTTCTTAGTTGACTTACCGATAGAGAAAAAAGCTTCATAAGGAGTGATTCCGTTGGTTAGTTCTTTAGTGCTTAAACCAGTACCATCATCAAAAAATAAAAATCCAGATTCTTCTTTCAGCGGGGCATAAATTATACTCTTAGCTTTTGCATCATACGAATTTGATATTAACTCTCGTACGACTTCGCACGGATCATTTCTATTTACAGAGAGTTCACCTAGAACATGCTTAAATTCAATTTGTGGATTCATAAAAATATACTCTCGAAAGCATTAATAATTGTGCAAAATAAAAATGCGACAATTGTCGCATTTTTGATTAATCCCAGCTCAACGCCCCACCCGTTTGATACTCAGTAACCCGAGTTTCAAAGAAATTTTTCTCTTTCTTCAAATCAATCATTTCACTCATCCACGGGAATGGATTGGTGACGCCCGGGAATAATTCATTCAAACCAATTTGCTGCATACGGCGATTGGCGATGAAGCGGAGGTATTCTTTGAATTGCGCCGCATTCAGGCCCAATACACCGCGTGGCATGGTGTCCTCCGCATAGGCGTACTCCAGCTCAACCGCGTGTTGGAACAAGCCCACCAATTCGGCTTTAAAGCTTTCCGTCCACAACTCTGGATTTTCCATTTTGATCGTGTTGATCAAATCAATACCAAAATTGCAATGCATTGATTCATCGCGCAGGATGTATTGATATTGCTCGGCGGCGCCGGTCATTTTGTTTTGACGGCCGAGTGCCAAGATTTGCACGAAGCCAACGTAGAAGAACAGGCCTTCCATAATGCAAGCAAATACGATGATAGAGCGCAGCAATTGCTGGTCGGTTTCGAGCGTGCCGGTTTTGAAGGCTGGGTTGGTCAGCACGTCGATAAATGGCATCAAGAAATCGTCTTTATTCTTGATCGATGCCACTTCGTTGTAGGCGTTGAATACTTCGCCTTCGTCCAAACCCAAAGATTCAACAATATATTGATACGCGTGCGTGTGAATCGCTTCGTCAAACGCTTGGCGCAGCAAGAATTGGCGGCATTCTGGCGAGGTGATTTGGCGATAGGTGCCGAGCACGATGTTGTTGGCAGCCAAACTGTCCGCAGTCACGAAAAAGCCCAGATTGCGCTTCACCAGACGCATTTCGTCTTCAGTGAGCTGGCCAGTTTTCCATTGCTCGATGTCGCGCTGCATATTCACTTCTTGCGGCATCCAGTGATTAGCGCACTGCGCGAGGTATTTTTCCCAAGCCCATTTGTGTTTGAACGGCACGAGCTGATTCACATCGGTCGTACCATTAATCACGCGTTTGTCGTCGGCGCTGATGCGTTTTACAGGCGCGGCGGCAGGTGTTGCAGGCGCAGCGCTGGTGAATGTTGGGAGCACGGCGCTAGGCGCGGGCGCAGCTGGGCGAGAGAGAAGTTCTTCATCAAAACTAAGCATGATCTTTCCTTTTTATTGAGCTGTGGCAGCTGCATTGAGCGGCCGAATAACGATATTGCTAAAATCAGTGACGCCACGGCGGGCTTCTAAATCAAAAAAGTCGCGTTCGGGATTTACGCTAAATTGTACGTCCGAGCGAAAACTCATATTCACATGCACTTGGCCGAGATAAACCACTTCGCCAGCGGCGAGCGTGAAAGGCTGCTGAATCTCCAGACTCACCATTTCACGACTAGAAGACTGGACGCCGTCTCGTAGCCACGAGCCTGTGGCATTCGTAACCGTATGCTGACCGGCAGGCAAAGACAGCACCAAAACTCGGCCTCTTGCAATCTGGCTATTGCCAATTTGAATGCCTAAGGGTCTAAACGAGAACGTCAATCGTCTATCTTTTAGATAATCAGGATTGCTTGGCGCGCGAATCAAATCAGTGCCAAGGTTGATTTGCTCTGTCGTTCTGCCGGCGGGGCCATCGATGTGCAAGGCTAAATCGGCGGACTGATTGTTAAACGACTGCGCGGTCAGCGCAATAATGGCGATACCGTGGCCCGGTGGCGGGGTAAGACGGCCATTTTCCACTGGGACTGGCATGCTGGCGCAAGCTGATAATACAAAGCTCATTACAAGCACAAGGCTTTTCCACATCTTTAATTCCTTTTCCTTTATTGCACTGTAGCGGCTGCATTGAGCGGCCGAATGACGATATTACTCAAATCGGTGACGCCACTGCGGGCCTGTAAATCAAAAAAATCTCGTTCGGTGTTTTGGCTAAACGTCACATCAGGGCGAAAGTTCATATTCACATGCACTTGCCCCAGATACACCACTTCACCAGCGGCAATTGAGAACGGTTGCTGAATATTCACGTTGATAAACTGCCGCATAAAAAATCCATTACTGCTATCGCGTCGCCACGATCCAGTCGCATTGGTCATCATGTAATGACCCGCAGGCAGCGGCAGCACCAGCAAACGACCCGTTGAATTGTGGGTACTACCTGGCGCACGAATAAAATCGGTCGCAAGGCGCATCTGCGATGTTGAAGTGCCTGCTGCGCCCGCAATATGCAGCGCCAAATCGGCAGTCTCATCGCTAAACGATTGCGCGGTTAAGGCAATAATCGCCAAACCTTGACCGGGCGCTGGGGTGAGGCGGCCATTTTCAACGGGGGGACGTAAGTTCGCGCAGCCCGTTAACACGGCCATCATCGTTAAAAATAAAGCTAATTTTTTTAGCATTTGGATTAACTCCGAAATTCACCGGCGATTTGGCGAACCTGTGTTTGCCAATGCGCTTTTTGCTCGCTACTCAGCCAACTGGCTTCAAAACTATTCAAAATCAGCTGGACGATTTCGTCTTGCGTTAGATCCAGCGCGGCGCGGCAGGCGAGTAGATTGGTGTTGAGATATCCTCCAAAGTACGCCGGATCGTCTGAATTGACCATCGCGCACAGACCAGCGTTAAGTAATTCCCGCAGATTGTGTTCGCGTAAATCTTTGACCACACACAGCTTCAAATTCGACAGTGGGCACACGGTGAGCGGGATGCGTTCCGCCGCTAAACGCTGCACCAAAACTGGATCTTCGGTACAGCGCACGCCGTGATCGATACGTTTGGATTTGAGTAAATCCAATGCTTCCCAGATATACGCCGCAGGGCCTTCTTCACCGGCGTGCGCAACGGCGGGCAGACCCAATTCAGCGCAGCGCGTAAATAGGCGTTCAAACTTGCTTGGCGGATGGCCGAACTCACTTGAATCCAAACCCACACCATCAATTTGCGCCAAGTAGGGCATAGCTTGCTCTAGCGTCGCAAAACCGTCTTCTTCGGATAAATGACGCAAGAAACACATAATCAGCTTGCTGCTAATACCCAGTTGCTGATGCCCATCGGCCAGAGCGCGATGAATGCCGGCCAGCGGCACCGCAAAATCAATGCCACGCGCGGTATGCGTTTGCGGATCGTAAAAAATCTCGGTATGAACGATATGGTCGGCTTTGGCGCGCAGCAAGTAGGCCCAAGTTAGATCGTAAAAATCTTGCTCAGTGATCAGCACCGATGCACCGGCGTAATACAAATCTAAAAATGATTGCAGGCTATCAAACTGATACGCCGCACGCACCGCATCCACATCGGCATACGGCAGCGCCACGCCATTGCGCGCCGCCAGTGCAAACATCATTTCCGGCTCTAGCGAACCTTCGATGTGCAGGTGCAGTTCGGTTTTAGGCAGACGGGCAATCAATTGGTCGAGTGGGTGTTGGTTCACAATCATTCCTTTTAATTCAGATTTTCGGGATCACCGATATTTAAACGCACTGTTTTCAATGGGCTTAAATATCGGCACCGCAGAGCGATGCAATGGGTATATTGATGTAGGCATTATTAAATAATGCCTACATTCAAATACCCATACTATATAAATTACTTCATTTTTAATGAGTCATGCTTTTCTTGCCATTGCAGGCGCTAATGCCGCGCGGCACTTACTTTTCTTGAACGGCCAAGAAAAGTAAGCAAAAGAAGGCCGCCCTGCATCTGCGTCCGACTTCGTCGGATGCCCTCGCTGCGGACAATCGAGGCGGTTGCGCTCAAAACTCGTTCGGCCTCAACAGCAAAAGCATCGGCCTCTCTCAAACATTGATCGCAAAAAACCCGCCCCGCTTGTTCCTCGTTCGGCTTGACACAAGGGATCTCGCGCAGCCCAACGATAGCAACAAAAATAGATGTATTGCCATCCAAGCCTTATTAACAAAGCCCTACAAGCAAATACATCCATATATCAATCAGAGAGCATTTCAAAAAATGTAAACATACAAATATACACAAATGCTATGCCACGCTCGTTGGGCTGGGGCTTAAAAACCCCTGTCGCCCATCGCCGAGAGAGTGGAGAGAGACAAACAGCTTTATCGTTTGGCTCACGACCGACCGAGGGAAGCCCGGAGGGCCGCAGGCGGGGGTCGCCTTTCTTTGCTTCTTTCTTTGGCGACGCAAAGAAAGAAGTCCCCGTCGCGGATGCGACACCCAAACACGGGTGCCGCAGGCACTACATCCCTACATAAAACCATCCAAAACAAAACCTTCAGTTATTTCACTAAGGCGAAAGTACGATCCCAATTACTATGCCTTCCAGATGGACAAGGACGAACCCCAGGAAAAAACGTTTCAGTCAACTTCATACCTGTCATTTTATTCAAATCAAAACGTCGCCAATCTGGAATATTCCCCTGACTACTTTGGCCACCTATTTGATAACCCAGTATTTGGTTCTGACCATCAAGGACACCAAACACATGAGGCTCCACTACTCGTAACCGCCCACCGTAATTAAATTCAATCACTTTCTTTTCATGTATTGCTTGCTCAATCAAAAGGTTCACTTTAAATCTCCTTTAAAATCCACAACAACATTACAAACACATCAGAAAAGCAGCTATCTAATAAGCTTTAGCCCCGAGTCAAATGACATAGATTTATTGGTCTACTGGCACGCCTCGCAATCTGGATTATCAATCGAGCAAAACTTCGCATCCGTCGCTGGCGTGTTATCCACCGCTGCCGCAGTGGCAATCGCCGCTTGCGCTTGCGCGTAACCGCCATCCACTGGTACAGAATTCAACTCACCACCACGACCGGTTGATTTCTCAGCCGCAGTTGCCGCCAAAGTACGGAGGTAGTAGGTGGTTTTCAGGCCGCGCAACCAAGCGTGTTTGTAGAGTTCGTCCAATTTCTTGCCCGATGCACCGGCCATATAGATATTGAGCGATTGCGCTTGGTCGATCCATTTCTGACGACGGCTTGCCGCTTCAACCAACCATTTCGGGTCCATCTCAAACGCAGTGGCGTATAAATCACGCAAATCTTGTGGAATACGATCGATTTGCGCCACTGAACCGTCGAAGTATTTCAAATCCGACACCATTACTTCATCCCACAGACCGCGCGCTTTCAAATCGCGAACGAGGTGTTCGTTGATGACGGTAAACTCGCCTGACAAGTTCGATTTCACAAACAAGTTTTGGTAAGTCGGCTCGATACACGCATCCACGCCCACGATGTTTGAAATCGTCGCCGTTGGCGCAATCGCCAAGCAATTTGAGTTACGCATACCGTAGGCGGCGATGCGATCACGCAACATCGTCCAATCCAAACGCGAGCTGCGATCCACTTCGAGGTAGCCGCCGCGCTCTTCTTCGAGCAAGCGCAGTGAGTCTTGCGGCAAGATGCCACGATCCCACAAGCTGCCTTTGTACGTGGCATAAATACCGCGCTCTTGCGCTAATTCAGTCGATGCCCAATACGCGTGATACGCCACGGTTTCCATTGAGACATCAGCAAATTCAACCGCAGCATCCGAGGCATACGGAACGCCGAGTTCGTGCAAGCAATTTTGGAAACCCATAATGCCCAAACCAACCGGACGATGTTTCAAGTTCGACGTGCGCGCTTTGCGAACTGGGTAAAAATTGATGTCGATCACGTTATCGAGCATACGCATCGCCACTTTCACCGTGCGTGACAGTTTTTCAGCGTCGAGCTGGCCATTTTTCAAATGGTTGAACAAGTTAATCGAGCCGAGATTACACACGGCGATTTCTTCTTCATTGGTATTGAGCGTGATTTCAGTGCACAAGTTCGATGAATGCACGACGCCAACGTGTTGTTGCGGGCTACGGATATTGCACGGGTCTTTAAAAGTGATCCACGGATGGCCAGTTTCAAACAGCATCGTCAGCATTTTGCGCCATAGGCTCAGTGCTGGAATGGTTTTAGCCACGCGCATTTCACCACGTGCGGCTTTGGCTTCGTAAGCTGTGTACGCGGCTTCAAATTTCTTACCGACCAAATCATGCAAATCTGGCACTTCAGATGGGCTGAACAAAGTCCAATCACCACCGTCCATTACACGCTTCATAAACAGATCGGGAATCCAATTCGCTGAATTCATATCGTGCGTACGGCGACGGTCATCGCCGGTATTTTTACGCAATTCAAGGAATTCTTCGATATCGGCGTGCCAAGTTTCAAGGTAAGCGCAGACTGCGCCTTTGCGTTTACCACCTTGATTCACAGCAACTGCAGTGTCATTCACCACTTTCAGGAACGGTACAACGCCCTGAGATTTACCATTGGTGCCTTTGATATGGCTATTCATTGAACGCACAGGCGTCCAGTCATTACCCAAACCACCGGCAAATTTCGACAACAGCGCATTTTCTTTCAGCGCTTCAAAAATACCATCCAAATCATCCGGCACGGTCGTCAGGTAGCAGCTCGACATTTGGCTGTGGCGCGTACCCGAATTAAATAGCGTTGGCGTCGAAGACATAAAGTCAAAGCTCGACAACACATTGTAAAACTCGATTGCGCGTTCTTCGCGGTTCACTTCATTCAGAGCCAAGCCCATCGCCACGCGCATAAAGAAGACTTGCGGCAATTCGATGCGTTGCTCGTCGATGTGCAAGAAATAACGATCGTATAAAGTTTGCAGGCCCAAATAGCCAAACTGATAATCGCGGCTATGTTCTAACGCAACGGCCAATAGCTCTAAATCATACTGAGCGAGTTTCTCGTCGAGCAACTCAGCCTCAATCCCTTTTTTAATAAAGCGCGGGAAGTAAGTTGCATAGCGCTCGGCCATGTCTTCGTGGCTAGTTTCTTCGCCCAACACTTCACGGCGAATGGTGTTAAGCAGCAAACGTGCGGTCACCAAACCATAAGCGGGATCATTTTCGAGGAAAGTACGCGCAGCGAGTACGGCTGATTTGCGTAATTCATCCGCAGAAACACCGTCGTACACGTTTTTCAGCATTTCAGCCAAAATCAACGCTTGATCGGTGTATTGCTCAAGGCCAGTACACGCCGAAGCAATCAAGGCTTTGACTTTGACTAAATCGAGTGGGCGCGAGCTGCCATCTTCGAATAAGACATTAATAGCGTGCTGTTCTGACTCACCTTCATGGCGCGCTGCAGCGCGTTCACGTTGGCGCTCGCTACGGTAAAGCACATAGGCACGCGCCACATCGTGCTCACCCGAGCGCATCAAAGCCAATTCAACTTGGTCTTGGATGTCTTCAATATGGATCGCGCCACCTTCTGGCTTGCGACGCATCAAGGCCGATACCGCAGCATCTGTGAGCAAATGCACTTGATCGCGCACCGCTGCACTGGAAGCCGCATGGCTACCTTGCACAGCAATAAATGCCTTAGTGAGCGCCACCGAAATTTTCGACGGTTCAAACGGCACTACCGAGCCATTACGGCGGATAATTTTGTAGTTCGCGTGGGCAGTTGCATCATGAGAGATGCTAGATATTAGCGTGGTATCAGTCATTCGTTCACCAGTAGTGCATTCGCGGAGCATCTTTTTAATGATGCACGCCAGCTTGTGGATAATTTTGTGGGTTATTTGTGAAGAAACACTACATCTTGTGTTACTCCATCACTATTGACACAAATAGTAGTGTAAAGAGGGGATCTGGTGCAACAGGCTAGCTCTGTGTTAGCAGATGGACGGCACAAAAAAAACGCGGCATCACGGCCAGCTTGGCTTTGTCGGGCTGAACTACATTGCAATACAATGACAGGCAGTTGCAAGTTTGCAACAGCACTGCAAAACGCCCAACTTGCAGCAAAATTGAGGCGCAAAAAAAAGGCGACCCAAGTCGCCCTTTTTTACTCAACAATTCACATTCAAATCTTAGAGTGTGTTTTAAAAATAGCGAGCGCCTGTCAGAACGGATAGGCCGGAACTCAGCAACCGGAATGTACTTTTGTACACGAGGATTGCGAGTACAGCCCGAACCGTTATCACGGGATGCGCAGCAATTTTAAACCGCGCTCTTAGTGATGATGACCGTGTGCGCCGTGTACGTGACCATGCGACAATTCTTCGCTTGTTGCATCACGTACTTCAACCACTGAAGCCACGAAGCGAATCGTCATGCCCGCAAATGGGTGATTGCCATCAACAGTAACGCTGTCATCATTGATTTCAGTTACACGGAACAAAATCACATCGCCAGAAACAGGATCATCGGCTTCAAACATCATGCCGATTTCAACTTCCGGTGGGAATACATCTTTGTCTTCGTCACGCACCAATTCTGGCTCAAACTCACCAAAAGCATCTTCAGGAGACATCGTTACTTCTACGGTGTCGCCAACCGATTTGCCGTGCAATGCTTCCTCAACCAAAGGCAGAATGTTGTCATATCCGCCGTGTAGGTAAGCAATAGGCTCTTCGGTTTTGTCGATTTGTACGCCTTCAGCGTTGTACATTTCATAGTTAATCGTTACTGCGGAATTTTTTGCAATTTGCATCGTGTTTATCCTAGCTGTTTAACAAGGTCTAATATTTCAGCCGCGTGCCCTTTTGGTGTCACGTGGTAGAAAGCATGACGAATGGTGCCCGATTGATCAATCACAAACGTCGAGCGATCTATGCCGTATCTTACCACGCCCTTAGCTTCCCATTGATGCCGCGCATGATACAAAGCACTCACTTCCCCCTCAACATCAGAGAGCAAGTCGAACTCTAGACCATGCTCATCCGAAAATGATTCATGCGCCATACAGTCGTCCGCGCTCACGCCCAGAATAACAGCGCCATATTTCGCAAATACTTCAACGCGGTCCGAAAACTCAATTGCCTCTAAAATGCCGCCCGGCGTCTTGTCGCCATTGAAAAAATACAACACCACGATTTTTTGATGCAAAAAATCCGTGAGCTGAATCATATCCATCTTCGCATCCGGCAAAGTAAACGGCGGCGCGAGATCGCCAGAATTAAGCATAAAGTCTCCAGTCGGTGCGATAATTAGCTTCTTATTTTTTCGTTATAGTCATAAGCCATGCGTAAAACACTATTAGGCGCCATTTCACCCGAAGAATTTTTACGTGACTATTGGCAAAAAAAACCACTCTTAATTCGCCAAGCGTGGACCGACTTTCCTGAACTGATCGACTACGCTCGCTTGGCGCAATTAGCCAGCCGCGACGACGTTGAATCCCGCCTTATTGAATACAAAAACCAGCGTTGGAGCATGGAAAATGGCCCTTTCAGCCCTTCTCGCCTCAAGCGTTTGGGCGAAACCGACTGGACTATTTTGGTCCAGAATATGAACCACTTGGTTCCGCATATTTCTGATTTGCTCTATCGATTTAACTTTCTGCCTTACACACGACTTGATGACCTGATGATTTCCTACGCGCCACCCGGTGGCACCGTCGGCCCGCATTACGATTCGTATGATGTATTTCTATTGCAAGTTGGCGGGCAAAAACGTTGGCAAATTTCGAGTGATGATGCCAGTGGTTTTATCGAAGATGCGCCGATTCGCGTACTGAAAGATTTTAATCCCGAACAAGAATGGGTTTTAGAGCACGGCGACATGCTGTATTTGCCGCCCAAATACGCCCACTACGGCGTGGCGCTGACTCCAGGCATGACGTACTCGATTGGCTTTCGCGCGCCAAAAACCCAAGAAATCGCGACCAAATTCTTAGAGTATCTACAAGACGAGCTGTGCCTAGAAGGCATGTACGCCGATCCTGATGCGACCGTCACCGACGCCCCCGCCAAAATCGACGCGCAATTTGTTAGCCGCATCAGCCAAATGCTGCAAAAAGTCACTTGGGATGAGAAAAACGTCACTGAATTTATTGGCCGCTATTTTTCCGAACCGAAAGCACATGTATTTTTTGATCAAACCGATGAATTACTCGATTTTGATGATTTTGCAGCTGCGGTTACGAGGCATGGTGTAATTCTCGATCTAAAAAGCCAAATGCTGTACACCGATGAATGTATCTATATGAATGGTGAAGTATTGGAATGCGAGCCTGAATCACAAGCGGCACTACAAACACTCGCCAATACGCGCCAACTTGCCGCGGGCGATTATGACGAAAGCCTTTTAGAGACGCTATTTACTTATTATGAATACGGTTACCTTACCCCCAGCGCCTGAGCCGCAAATTGTTACGCCATTTGATCGCAAACAAAGCTATCAAATGGCATTTCAAGCGACATTACAGCGGGCGCAGCGCGAACTGATTTTGTGCGAAAAAGATTTTTCTGAAAGCGATCTTGGCAGCAAAAGCTGCCATGATATTTTGTGGGCATTTTTTACCGCCCCATCGCCCGGCCAGCTAAAAATATTACTGCACAGCACCGACTATCTCGCGACCTCTTGCCCGCGTCTCTTACGATTACGTGATCAATTCGCCCATCGCATCGAAATCCGCCAAATCACCGAATCCAATCAAGATTTGGATAAAGGCTTTGTCATTGCCGATCGACAATATTATTTACAACGACATCATTTCAGTAGTTATCGTGGTGAATCCGGAGAAAATCCGCGTTCAGTTGCTTTGTTGCAACATGATTTTGCCTTGCAATGGGAGCAAGCCAGTCCACCCGATAGCCTGCAACGCCTTTATTTATAAGGATGTACACGGCGTTACACGAAGTAGCGAGATTCAATCTAAATACCCCGTGTTTTCACCTACTCAGCACTAGCCAAGGGCGGTCACAGTGCTTAGAATTCGTCCTGTCGGTTGTGTGAACAACTCAGAAATTTATTTGGATCAGATTACATAGCCAGCTTCGCTGACTTAGGTTTGATTCGAACTTACACTCACTTTTTAGCTAAAAGGTCTTAAAAATGAAACAAACTCTACTCGTTGCTGCTTTGTTAGCTGTTGCTTTGTCTGCTTGCGGTAAAAAAGAAGAAGTTGCTGCTGATGCTGCTTCTGCTGTAGTTGAAGCTGCTTCTGCTGTTACTGAAGCAGCTTCTGCTGTTACTGAAGCAGCTTCTGCTGTTACTGCTGAAGTAGCTTCTGCTGCTTCTGCTGTTGAAGCTAAGTAATTAGCCTCCAGCTGTAGAAAAAACCGACCTTAGGGTCGGTTTTTTTACGTCCGCAATAAAGTAATTTCACAAACAATTTCAACTATCCCATGCCGCCATTGAGCTGCAAGCCTGCCCCAACCGTGCTACGATTACTCACCTGTTTACACCTCTTTTTTGACCGCCAAACTCGATTCAATTGATTCATTTCCGCTCTTACTGTGAATCAAACTTTAATCGCAATGGCATGTATAGCCCTCTATGCACCATAAGGAATACCGTTGTGAGCGATACCCACGTTAACGTTGACCAAACCGAAATCGAAAAATTTTCTGCTCTCGCGCATAAATGGTGGGATAAAACCAGCGAGTTCAAACCGCTACACGAAATCAATCCACTCCGCGTTGGCTTTATTGAGCAATATGCTGGCCAAGAAAAAACCAACTTGTCTGGGCAAAAAATTCTCGATGTTGGCTGCGGCGGCGGTATTTTGGCCGAAGGTTTGGCCGAACGTGGCGCAAGCGTGACAGGTATTGACTTAGCTGAAAAATCGCTCAAAGTCGCCAAACTGCATTTATTTGAATCTGGCCTCACAGTCGATTACCAAAACATTCCGGTCGAACAGTTGGCTGAACAACAACCCGAGTCGTTTGATATCGTCACCTGCATGGAAATGCTCGAGCACGTTCCCTCCCCCGCCAGCATCGTCGCGGCCTGCGCGCGCTTGGTCAAACCGGGCGGCTGGGTGTTTTTTTCGACCTTAAACCGCAATCCAAAATCGTATCTACTCGCCGTCGTTGGCGCCGAATATGTACTCAATATGCTGCCGCGTGGTACGCACGATTACAAAAAATTTATCAAACCGTCTGAATTAGCACGCATGACACGCAGCGCGGGGCTGGATACCGTCGCCCTCACTGGTATGACGTACAATCCAGTCACTGACATTTACAAACTCTGCGACGACACCGATGTCAATTACATCGTCGCCACGCGGAAATCCTTGTAATGAACTCGCATATTCGCGCCGTATTATTTGATCTTGATGGCACACTCGCCGACACCGCGCCGGATTTGGGCGCAGCGCTCAATCGCCTTCTGATCGAAGAAGGCCATGCACCGCAGCCCTATACTGCGATTCGCCCGCTCGCCAGCCACGGCGCGCGCGGACTGATTGAACTCGGCTTTGGCATTAATCCCACCCATCCAGAGTTTTGCGCACTACGCGAACGTTTTCTGAATCACTACGAACAAGGCCTGTGTGACGAAACGATTTTATTTGACGGCGTTTTCGAGCTGATTGAGCAAATTAATTCTCGTGGGCTAGCGTGGGGCATTATTACCAATAAACCCATGCGCTTTACTGATCCGCTGGTTAAATTACTCCCCCTCCCTATTGCCCCGCAGACCTGTGTATCCGGTGATACTGTGGGTATACCCAAGCCCAATCCAGCACCTATGCTACACGCTGCAGCACAATTGGGCATTGATCCGAAACATTGCCTGTATGTGGGCGACGCCGAGCGCGACATCGAAGCAGGCCGCGCCGTCGGCATGCAAACCGTGCTCGCCAACTACGGCTATATCAGCACCACGGACGACACACCCAGCTGGGGTGCCGACATTAAAATCGAGCATCCATTGGAACTACTAGCCCATTTACCCCTCAAACAGGTATAATCCTTTTTCTTCTTTCGCAGAAGACAACTGATCGGGGGTGCTTTTGGTTTCGACAGGGGTTGCAAAGCGGATGGGGGCATGCCGGGGTCTCAGATGCCCGTAAAAACAGCTGAAAACTTATAGTCGCAAACGACGAAACTTACGCCCTAGCAGCTTAACGCTCTAGGCTCTACGCCACAGGGTCCATCGGGTGGACTGGGAAACCAGTTGTAGAGTCATTAAGATGGAATCGCCTTAGCTTGGGTTACTTAAGTTAAGGTTAAATTAAGGTAACTCGCTCTCCTCAAGCCTGCCCATCGGCGTGAAAGGGAGTTAAAACCCAAATGATAAGGCTAAGCATGTAGAACTCACTGTAGAGTGCTTCTGGACGGGGGTTCGAATCCCCCCACCTCCACCAAGACACGAAAAAGCCACCTAAATTTTAGGTGGCTTTTTTATTTCCATAAAAAAAATAAACTATTAAGTATACGTTTCAAACCAAGAAGTATAAATACCCATGAGCATATACCCATTGAAATTTAATGTATTTCCCGCCAAAGACAACAAACTCTGTAGATAACAAATTTCATTTTTATTGGTAATCCAGCCAATCAATTCACGACCTACAAAAACATCCCACCCGAAGCTTCGATTCGCTGACCGTTAATCCAACGGCTTTCTTCACTCAATAAAGCTGCGATCACTCCGCCGATATCATCTGGCACACCAACTCGGCCGAGGGCGGTTTGTTGGGCGATGAATTGATTGATGTGTTCATTATCCCGCACCGCGCCGCCGCCAAAATCTGTTTCAATCGCGCCGGGAGCCAGCACATTGACTGTGATCCCACGTGGGCCAAGTTCTTTGGCAAGATATTTACTGAGCACTTCAACCGCACCTTTCATTGCGGCGTAGGCGGCAAATCCAGGTAAAGCAAAACGCGTTAAACCCGTTGAGATATTGATAATCCGCCCCTGATCAGCAATCAGCGGTAACAACGTTTGCGTGAGAAAAAATACGCCTTTCACGTGCAGATTCATTAACTGATCAAACTGAGCTTCGCTGGTTTCAGCAAACGGCGCGTTAATACCAATGCCCGCGTTATTAATCAAAAAATCAAACTGCTCGCGCTGCCAATGTGTGCGCAGTAAAGACTGAACTTGCGCGCCAAATGCAGCAAATTGCTCGCTCTGCGCCACATCAAGCTGCAAAGCAATCGCTTTACGACCGAGCGCCTGAATTTCGGCAACCAAGGCCGCCGCTTCATCGGCTTGGCTGTGATAGGTGAAAATCACATCAATGCCGCGTTGAGCGAGTTTTAGCGCGGTGTTTTTACCGAGCCCGCGGCTAGCGCCGGTAATGAGTGCAATGGTTTGTGTCATGACTATTCCTGAGTGAATGAAGCGATGACTCAGTATATTACCGATAAATTAGCAGATAAAGATAGATAAAATGGCTACACTATTCGAAAAATACGAACAATGAGTTCCGCAATGAATCAAATCGAAGCCATGCAAGTGTTTGTCCGCGTCGCCGAGCTAGCGAGTTTTACACAAGCAGCGAACAGCTTGGGTTTACCCAAGGCCAGTATTTCAACAGCGGTGCAGCAATTGGAAAGCTGGCTAGGTACACAGCTCTTGCACCGCACGACACGCAAAGTCCAAATCACGCCCGATGGCGAGGCGTTTTATCAGCGCTGCGTAGATGTATTGGCGGATATGGATGAATTGCAAAGCTTGTTTCAGCAAACGCCTGCAACGCTCACCGGACGATTGCGCGTCGATATGCCAGCCGGTATTGCGACGCGTTTGGTGCTACCGCGTCTGCCCGAATTTTTGGCCGCGCATCCGCAATTGCAGATAGAACTGAGTAGTACCGATCGCAAAGTGGATTTGGTGCGTGAAGGTTTTGATTGTGTGATTCGCATTGGCGCGCAGCCTGATTCATCGTTGATGACCAAAGCGCTGGGGCAATTGCGGCAAATTAATTGCGCCAGCCCGGCTTACTTAGCGCAATACGGCACACCGCATACTTTGGCCGATTTAGGCCAGCACCGCTTGATCCACTACCAAACCACACTCGGCGCGAAACCCACTGGCTGGGAATATTTTGACGGCCAAAACACGCAGTGCATTGCTATGGTGGGCAGCACCAGCGTTAACCACAGCGAGTCCTATCATGCGGCGTGTTTAGCGGGATTAGGCTTGATTCAATCGCCAGAAATTGGCGTACGGGATTTAATCGCGACTGGTCAATTGGTCGAAGTTTTGGCCAAATACCGCGCCGAGCCACTGCCAATGTCTTTGCTGTATGCGCAGCGCCGGCATTTATCTAAGCGTGTGCAAGTGTTCATCGCTTGGCTCAGCCAAATTAGCGCGGATTATGTGGCTTAGAAAACAGGAAGTTGAACAGAGAAGCGTGAAATGAGATCAGGCATTCGGCAGAATCAGGCTTAAATCGCCGAGTATCAAACATGTGCATAGGAGATCTATATGGGTATTGGCATGCAGGCTAAGTTTTAAAAAGCCCATGTTAATATACCCAACACTCAATAAAATTTTTGAAAAACAGCGGAAAAATAAAGTAACACGAAGCCAGCAAGAAAAAACAGAGGCGATCAAGCGCGATCGAATGGTCGGCCCAAACCGGATTGATGGCTCAGACGTCCATCGGCGCTGTAGCCCATTTCTTGGTTTTTTTGTTGTGACAGCAAACTCATCAAGTGATGATTCGCTTCTTCATGGCACCGCACCAATTGTGCATTGCTGCGATTAAGTACTTCGGCCAACTTGGCTTGCAATTGCAATTGCTGCCACTGCGCCAGCGCCGCCAAATCCGATGCGAAAAACTCACCAATATCATTGGCTGAATGTAAGTCGAGTGCTTCTGCCGCGCTAATACGTTGCCGAGTTGCCAACTCAAGCACTTGCAGCGCTTGCGATTTCAACTCGAGAATCGGTGAGATTTGATCTAAGTGGCGGGAAACTAAAACGGTTTGTTCGCGCTGAATTAAAACAACGAGCCGCTCAACTTCGAGCAGCTCATGATCAATCGCGCTGGCGAGTAATGCGGCGTGACTTGTATTCATTAACGAGCAAGCAACTCTTTAACGCTAGAGAGCAAACCATCGGCAATCGCCTCAGGTTTAACGGTGAAGCGGCCATCGGCGATCGCCTGACGGATTGCAGACACTTTATCCGCATCAAACGTCGATTCGCTTTTACCGCTACCCGCAACATTGGATAGCTGCGCCGCCAGCGGATTGATGCTCACGCTGTCTTGCTCTGTTGCCTGCTCCGCTTTTGCTGCAGCTCGGCCCTCAAGTGGGCGTGCTGTGACAGCACCAAGCGCCTTACCAGAGTTATCGATTTTCATGATTGCATCCTATGCCATCAAAAATGGCGCACATTCAATATTTTCCTATTATGCCAACTATCGGCAATAGTTTGAAATTCTTTAGCAATTCAATTGTTTATCAGTGAACACTTAAATACAAGTCAGTCATTCAAAACAACACCTTAATCGAGCAGCGCAGCGTTTTGGATGGCAATACGCTATGCTGCAAATTCCTATTTTTGCTGGAGTTCAGATGATGCAAGTTTATCAAAGCCGCTTTGGTCAAATTGAAGTCGACCCCGACACGATTATTCACTTTCCACAGGGCATTCCAGGCTTTGAAGAATGCAAAAACTACAAACTACTGCATGAAGACAGTAGTGCCCCTAAACTGTTGTGGCTGCAATCGCTCGATGATCAAGATGTTTTGTTTACTTTAATCGAAGCCGAGCGTCTTGGCCTTAACTATCAGCTCACGCTCTCAGACGAAGAGTGCGAGTATATTGAACTAAAGGCCGCCGAAGATGCGCAGCTTTTCCTCATTCTGTCTCGGCCAGAAGGCCAAGAGATCAACGCCAATACGCGCGCGCCGCTGGTGATCAATCTACAAAGTCGCAAAGGCTTGCAAAAGCTCGATGTTAAAGCCGACATCGTATTTCGCAACACTTAATAGTATCTCCAATGAATCCAGCAATCATCGCCACATATCTCAAGCGTGGCGATGCTTGCTACAAGAGCCGCCACTTGTTTTCACACCTGATCGGCAATCGCTCACTGATATCGATTAGAGCGAGGCGAGGCTTGCTGTATAGAACAGCCTCCACGTTTCCCGTAACGTCGGGCAGCAAAGGCTCACAGGTATCTTGGAGTGAGGCTAGGCTTGCTGTATGATTGCGCCATTTTCGCGCTAGCCATACTGGCTAGCATATGCGCGTGCGCTATTTTTCTGTGGCGCTTTTGGAGTATTGGAGCATGAAAACGACCTTCCTCGACTTCGAGCAAACCGTAGCGGAACTCGAAAACAAGATCGAAGAACTTCGCTATGTGCAGGACGATTCAGCAGTAGATATTTCTGTTGAAATTTCGCACTTAGAAAAAAAGAGCCAAGAGCTAACGAAAAGTATCTATGCCAAGCTATCGCCATGGCAGATTTACCAAGTGGCCTGCCATCCGCAACGCCCTTATACCTATGATTATATCTCTGCCATTTTTACTGATTTCCAAGAATTGCATGGCGACCGCGCTTTTGCTGATGATTTGGCCATTGTCGGCGGTTTAGCCCGCTTTAATGGTCAAAGCGTCATGGTCATCGGTCATCAAAAAGGCCGCGATACCAAAGAAAAAATCCGCCGTAATTTCGGCATGCCGCGTCCAGAAGGCTACCGCAAAGCGCTGCGCCTGATGAAATTGGCCGAAAAATTCAATATCCCCGTGATTACCTTTGTCGACACGCCAGGCGCTTATCCCGGCATTGGCGCTGAAGAGCGTGGGCAATCCGAGGCGATTGGCCGCAATCTGTTTGAAATGGCTAAATTACGCGTTCCAACCATTTGCACCATTATTGGTGAAGGTGGTTCAGGCGGCGCACTAGCGATTGCGGTCGGTGATATTGTACAAATGTTGCAATATTCGACGTACTCGGTGATTTCACCAGCAGGTTGCGCATCGATTTTGTGGAAATCAGCGGATCGTGCATCAGATGCCGCCGAAGCGATGGGCATTACCGCAACGCGCCTTAAAACCTTGGGTCTCGTGGATAAAGTGGTGAGCGAGCCTGTTGGCGGCGCGCATCGTGATTACCAGCAAATGATGGCGGCAATGAAAAAATCGATCGCCGACGGCCTAAAAAACCTGCAAGCCAAATCGATTGATCAACTCCTTGATGATCGCTTTGAGCGATTAATGGAATATGGCAAATTTAAAGAAGAAGCTGTCGCTTGATGCGACATTAGATCGCGAAGGATGGCAGCAAGCCCACGCCCTCCTCGCTGCACACCACGGAGGCCACGGCCTCCGTTTTCAATCGCAGCCTGCAAATCCACTCCGCTTGTGCGTGGGGTTTTCTGGCGGGCTGGATTCCACAGTGCTTTTGCACTGGCTATCACAACAGCAAGCCGAGTTTCAGTTTGAACTTAGCGCTATTCATGTACATCACGGCCTATCAATCAATGCCGATGCGTGGGCAATGCACGCCGAGCAGATTTGCCAGCAATGGCAGATTCCTTGCGCGATTGAGCGGGTTTCGCTACGCAATTTAAACGGCCAAGGCGTCGAAGGTGGCGCGCGTAAAGCGCGTTACGCCGTCTTTGCACAGCAAGCTTGCGACACCATCTTGCTCGCCCATCATCAAAACGATCAAAGCGAAACGCTACTAATTAATCTGCTGCGCGGTAGCGGACCTGCGGGTTTGGCGGGTATGCCGGTGTCGCGCTTATTGAGCCCAGACAATTCAGCCATTGAGCTACTGCGCCCGTTGCTGCATTTGCCACGCGCCGAGCTATTGCGCTATGCCCAATTGCATGATTTGCAATGGATCGAAGACGAAAGCAATAGCAATACCGATTTTAAACGCAATAAAATCCGCCATGAGCTAGTGCCTTTACTTGAAGGTATTAACCCCAAGGCTATATCCACTATAGCTCGCAGCGCAATACATCAAGCCGATGCAGCATCAATCTTAATCGAGCGCGCCCAAGAAGATTTGCTGATTTGCAGCAAAGACGATGCGCTGCAACTCGACGCACTAGCGCAACTCAGCCCAGCGCGGCAGCGCAACCTGCTGCACTACTGGCTAGATACGCACGGCGTGACTTTAGAATTACGTGCTTTTGCTGAATTATTGCGCGTGGCTTTTGCTGCCGTCGAAGATGCTTGCCCTGCGCTAGTTTGGCGCAACGCGGCGATTCGTCGCTACCGCGGCGCGCTGCACATCACTCGCGCCAGCCTGTTAGCCGGTCCAGAACTGGAGCGGCAATTGAGCGATGCACCGCAGATCGCTGATTGGTTTGGCAATCTGACTTGGGTGCAAGACGAGAATGGTATCGCCGAAGAATTTTTAAGCACAGGCTATCGAATTGCTGGCCGCTCTGGCGGTGAAAGTTTAAAACTCGCCACTAATCGCCCCACCCGCTCGCTGAAAGCCCAATGCCAAGCACAAGGCATCGCGCCGTGGTTACGCGAGACCACGCCGCTGATTTATATCCAACAACAATTGGCCGCGATGCCAGGGCTTGGCGTGCATGCGCCATTTCAAGCGACGGAAGGTCAGATCGGCTGGCTACCGATTTGGACTCCAGCACACCCCAACAAGGGTATTACCAGCTAAGCATTATTAAATAAAGCCTCGATAGATATACCTAAAGAATACGGAATTGAGCATGGCTAAAACCAGTAAAGACGCAGCGATCCCAACGCATACGCCAATGATGGCGCAGTACTTCGGCCTAAAAGCCGATCACCAAGATAAATTGGTGTTTTATCGCATGGGCGATTTTTACGAGCTGTTTTATGAGGACGCAATCAAAGCCGCGCGCCTGCTCGATATCACGCTGACCACGCGCGGCAGCAGCGCGGGCGAGCCGATTAAAATGTGCGGCATTCCGTTTCACTCGCTCGAACCCTACCTCGCCAAACTGGTCAAGCTGGGCGAATCGATTGCGATTTGCGAACAAATTGGCGATCCAGCCACCAGCAAAGGACCGGTCGAACGCAAAGTGATGCGCGTCGTCACCCCCGGCACTTTGACCGATGCGGCGCTGCTCGACGACAAGCAAGAAAATCGCCTGCTGGCGCTGCGCTTTGTCAAAGGCAAACTCGGCATGGCGTGGCTATCACTCGCGTCGGGTGATTTCGCGCTCATGGATTCCGAAGTCGAAAAGATAGCCTCAGAACTCGAACGCCTGCGCCCGGCCGAGATTTTGGTGCCTGAAGGCACAGAACTCGCGCTACTCGATCAACTCCGTATTCCAGTACGCCGGATTTCGACGTGGCAATTTGAAAACGACAGCGCTAAACGCAATCTCAGCCGACATTTCTCCGTGCATGATTTGGCAGGTTTTGGCGTCGACGATGCAATGCTGGCGCTGGGCGCAGCGGGCGCTTTGCTTGAATACGTGCGCAGCACGCAAGGCGGCGCACTACCCTCCTTGGCCGGATTACGCGTTGAAAGCACAACGCAATACATTGAGCTCGATGCTGCAACACGGCGCAATTTGGAGCTAACAGAAACGATTCGCGGTAAAGCTGCGCCGACACTGTTTTCACTACTTGATCACTGCGCTACCGGCATGGGTTCACGCTTACTGGCGCATTGGCTGCATCATCCGCTACGTAATCATCACAAAATCCTCGAACGGCAAAATGCAATCAGCACGCTGCTGGAACAAGCATTGGGCGAAACGCTTTACCAAAATCTGCGCGAAATCGCTGACATCGAGCGCATCGTGTCGCGGATTGCATTACGTAGCGCGCGGCCACGCGATTTAGCGAGCTTGCGCGCCAGCTTGCTGATTTTGCCGCAACTGGCGACGCAGTTACCCAATGAAGGCTTATTTGCTGGATTAGCCAATGCGCTGCAAGCCGATCCGGCGATTGCCGCGCTGCTACAAGTGGCAATTCAGGCCGAGCCTGGCGTATTGATCCGTGAAGGCGGCGTCATTGCCGATGGTTTCTCAGCCGATCTCGATGAGCTACGCAATATCCAAAGCAATTGCGGCGATTTTCTGACGGCGCTCGAGCAACGCGAGCGAGAACGCACTGGGATTAGTACGTTGCGGGTGGAGTATAACCGTGTAGCTGGCTTCTTTATTGAGATTACCAACTCATACCTAGGCCAAGTACCGGATGATTATCGTCGTCGGCAAACGATGAAAAATGCCGAGCGTTACATCACGCCCGAGCTAAAAACGTTTGAAGAAAAAGCGCTATCTGCTAACGAGCGTGCGCTGGCACTCGAAAAGCAACTCTACGAAACACTACTTGACACATTGCAACCGGCGTTAGCGACATTGCGCCTTGCCGGACAAGCCGTCGCCACGCTCGATGTGTTGGTGTGCTTGGCGCAACGCGCGCATATTGCCGGTTACACCGCGCCGAAGTTTTGCGCTGAGGCGGTGCTCAATATAGAAGCCGGTCGTCATCCGGTGGTTGAAGAACAAATCGACGACTTTATCGCCAATAGTGCTGAATTTAATCTGGCGCGCAAATTGCTGCTGATTACCGGCCCGAATATGGGCGGTAAATCAACCTATATGCGGCAAGTCGCATTGATTGTGCTGCTCGCCCATATCGGTAGCTATGTACCAGCTCAAAGCGCACAAATTGGCCGTATTGATCGCATTTTCACGCGAATTGGCGCTAGCGATGATTTGGCCGGTGGCCGCTCAACGTTTATGGTGGAAATGACCGAAACCGCCAATATTTTGAATAACGCCAATGAATTCAGCTTGGTGCTGATGGATGAAGTGGGCCGTGGCACGTCGACATTTGACGGCCTAGCACTTGCATGGTCGATTGCACGTTCACTAATCGAGAAAAATCGCAGCTACACGCTGTTTGCAACGCATTATTTTGAGCTGACTCGCTTGGCGCAAGATTACCCGCAAGTGGCTAACGTGCATTTAGACGCCGTCGAACACAAAGACCGGATTGTGTTTTTGCATGCGGTACAGGATGGCCCCGCTTCGCAAAGCTATGGAATTGCCGTGGCTAGCTTAGCGGGCGTGCCGCGCGATGTGGTTCGATTAGCCAAACGCAAACTTCTGGATTTAGAACAAAACAGTCTAACAAATGGCCCACAAGCGGATCTGTTTGCTGCTAATAATTATGCGAGTAAAATTGAACTTGAAACGCATCCGATCGTCGAAGCACTACAAGCCGTCAATCTCGATGAGCTAAGCCCACGCGATGCACTACAGCTGATCTACCGATTGCAAGAACTCATCTAAATCAAAAAATGTGAACTTTCACGCTGCAAATGGCTGAAAAACGTCTAAATTAAGATGATCAAAATATTCAAAGCTAAAAGGAAA
Source organism: Deefgea rivuli DSM 18356 (assembly GCF_000620145.1). Taxonomy (GTDB): domain Bacteria; phylum Pseudomonadota; class Gammaproteobacteria; order Burkholderiales; family Chitinibacteraceae; genus Deefgea; species Deefgea rivuli. The sequence goes on along the minus strand of NZ_JHVM01000017.1, from coordinate 41,592 downwards.
ACACTGTGGCTACTGATACCACCCAACCGCAAAGAGACCAACTGGGTACTGCGCTACTGGATGTCGCGCGGCTAAGCAACAATCCAAACGAAACGACTGGCATTCAGTTATCCGATCTAAAAAATAGCGCCACCAACGAAGTACGCCGCTTTGGTGAAGACCTTGCTAGCCACTTGCTAGTGCACACCAAAATCACCGTACCACCCGCTTTCCAATTGCAAAGCGCGCCAGAAGGCAAAATTCAAGTGGTTGGCGATCATCCCAATAAAGTCGCAATTGAAGCGTATTTGAATGAAAACACGCGGCTACTCAAATGGTTTAAAGAGCTCGAAGTTTTATTTGAAATCCAAAGAAAACTCGAGCTTGGCCCTGATAACGACGATATGTCTAAGCAAGTATTTAACTTTGGTTTGACCAGCTTGGGTGGGATTGCTTTCTTTACTTTGCAAAACAAGCCGTCGCATTAAACTAATACTGTAACCAAATCCAATAGCCGCTCAACGCGGCTATTGGCATTTTTAAGCATCGTCAAGCTAAACCAGTTATAATTATCGCTTATAGAACAAAGAAGAACGCCCGATGAAAACAGTTAAAGCCCGCCGTCCGCAGCCCGCCATTCGTGAAGGCCGTGCTAGCGATCAGCTACGTAGCGCCAATAAGGCGGGCAGTCGTGGCAAAACAGTGGTACATAAAGCCGCCGTACAGCCGATGCAATCACCGACCGCCAAATTGGGTGCGCCCAAAAAGAAACCTGTTTCAGCCAGTGAAGCTGCGCGTAATCGCGCGCAAAACTTGCCTGATACCGGCCGCTCGTCAACGCCTGCTACCGGCATACGCAAACGCGGTAATTCAACTGTCGGCATGAGCCGCATGATTGCGCAGGCGATTGCCAAAACCGCTGGCGCACGTGAAGTGCAAGGGATCAAAACCGTCGAGAAAGTGGAAGAAAGCACGCAAACGACGATTGTGCATCACGGCGACAAAACCAATAAAAATGTAAAACGTGCCAAGCGCATGAAGCAACGCCAAGGCTCGCAAGACGAATTGGCGTTCCAACAAATTTTGCGTGAAAAGCGTTTAGCTACCAGCGAAATTGAAGAAGATCGCCTGCAAAAAGTGCTGGCGTATTCCGGCCTCGGCTCACGCCGTGATATGGAAGAAATCATCGAAGCCGAACGCGTGACTATTGGTGGCCGCATCGCAGCCTTGGGCAGCAAAGTCAGCCCTGGCGATGAAGTTCGCATTGATGGCAAACGCGTCGCGCTCAAATGGCCAGACCGTATGGCGCGTATCATTATGTACCACAAGCAAGAAGGCGAGCTGGTGAGCCGCGATGATCCAGAAGGCCGTGTAACGGTATTTGATCGCCTGCGCCGCGTGTATTCCAGCAAATGGATCGCAATTGGCCGTTTGGACTTTAACACCACGGGCTTGCTGCTATTTACGACCTCGGGCGAGCTGGCCAACCGCATGACGCATCCAAGTTTTGAAGTAGAGCGTGAATACGCCGTACGCGTGCATGGTCAATTGACGCCTGAGCAAATGAAAGAACTGACTGCGGGTATCACGCTGGATGACGGTGAAGCTCACTTTGCCCGCATCGAAGATCGCGGCGGCGAAGGCAGTAATCACTGGTATCACGTGGTGATTAAAGAAGGCCGTAATCGTGAAGTACGCCGGATGTTTGAGCATTTCAACATCATGGTCAGCCGCCTAACGCGGATTCGCTTTGGTATGTTCAGCTTGCCTGGCCGCTTAAAACGCGGTGAGTTTTACGAGCTATCAGAAACCGAAGTTCTGGCTGCTACGAAATGGGCCGGCCTGACCATCATGGGTCAAGTAAAAGACTAGGTATTGACCGCTAGGCATTGTTACGCAATGCCTAGCATCACATACACCATACCCATGCAAAATACTCCTCACACTGATTCCCTCATTGATGAAGACGATCCGATTCCTGCGGATTTAATCATTCCCAGTGGCAGCAAAAATTACATCACGCCCCACGGCTGGCAACGCCTTAAGCATGAGCTGCACCAACTCGTCAAAAAAGAACGCCCAGAACTCACCGTACTCATTAATTGGGCCGCCAGCAACGGCGATCGCTCGGAAAATGCTGATTATCAATACGGAAAACGCCGTCTGCGTGAAATTGACCGCCGGATTCATTTTTTGACCAAACGGCTAGAAATCGCTGAGGTGGTCGACCCATGCCTGCGCGAAAACACTGAGCAAGTCTTTTTTAGTGCGACAGTGACATTCGAGCGTAGCGACGCGCACAGCGAGACAGTCAGTATTGTTGGCGTTGACGAAACCAATGCGGCGCTTAATCACATCAGTTGGACTTCACCCGTTGCCAGATCCTTACTCAAAGCCCGCGAAGGCGATGTTGTATTACTACGTACTCCTACTGGAATTCAAGAGTTAGAAGTGCTTGAAATTCGCTACTGTGAGATCATCACACCCGAGCTGTAAAAAATAAAAAAAACCAACCATTTCAACCTCCCTGCGTTGATTTTTCGCTTTGTCCTAAAAGACTATTGTAGGTGCTATGAGCTTATTTCAATCCGCATCGGGAAGTTTTTATCGTCGTGTACTGCGCAATATGGCCTTGCGCATTACCTTGGCGGCCGTCGCTGTTTCTGCCATTAGCTACTACTACAGCTACACCCGCCTGCAAGAAGAAGCGCTCGCCAGCCTCGCCAAATACATCGATGCGCGCAGTCAGATTGAAAGCGAATTATTTCTGAATGCCGAAGACAATACGCGCCTGATCCGCGATGAATTCATCCGCCGCTACACGCTAGAACAAGGCCTGAGCGCTGATAGCGAATTTAGCCATCTATTGCGCCAAGATAAAGACGGCATGTGGCGTGTAAAATATGAATACGATGATTTTGAGCACCGCGCCACCGTCGCCATTTTGCCGACCACACAGCAAACACCGGAATTCAAGCGCCAAGTCATCCTCGGTTACAACCTGCTCTCGCAATACGGCCCGGCATTTAATGATCGTTATTACGACACTTTTATCGATTTGAATATTTCCGATGCCAGCCTGATGTATTTACCGCAGCTCAATTACGCGCGTAACGGCTCGGTGGCCGATTTCGCTGAAAATATCGAGCCCGAATTGCTTGCTACGCCGGCAGCCAATCCGCAAAGAACGAGTAAATGGACGGGTATTTATTACGACAAGCAAGCACTGGAATGGATGGTTTCGGTGGTGACGCCAATTGATTATTTAGGCAAATACATCGGCAGTGTTGGTCAGGATGTGTTGCTGACGCAGCTGATTGCGCGCACCAATACGGTCAATATTCCTGGCACGTACAACTTTATTGTAGCGCGCGATGGCCGATTGATTTCTCATCCGAATTACATGCAACAAATCCAAAGTAAGCAAGGTGCCTTCAATATTGCTACCTCAGATAGCCCACTGAAAGCGCTTTATTCTGCTATCAGTAAAGCGCAACCCTTAGATCGCTTTGTCGAAAGTCACGATAGTCAAAACTGGCTGGGGATTGCCCCTATCAAAAGTACTAACTGGGTTTTTGTCACTGTTTATCCAAAAAGACTGCTACAAGTCAAAGCCGCGATGGCGGCCAGCATGGTCTTATTATTAGGCTTATTCGCCCTTGCCATTGAATTAGGCTTGTTGGCATGGGTACTTAAAACAGACGTTATTAAACCGCTCAATCGCTTAAAAAATGCAATTAAAGCACTAGCTGCTGGTAAAACAACGACCGAACTCGACACGCATCGTAATGATGAAATCGGCGAGCTAGCGCGCACCTTTGAGGAAATGGCGCACACAGTCCAAACGCATCGCCATCATTTAGAAGATTTAGTAACAGATAGAACCCAAGAATTAGCAACGCGCAATTTACAACTCGAAGCGGCCAACGAAGCGCTGAAATACCTGAATCATGAGAAAAATGAATTACTCACGATTGCCGCACATGATTTAAAAAATCCAGTTGCTAGCATTCAAGGCATGTCAATCTTGATTAAAGATCGCCTGCAAGAATGGTCAACTGAAAAAATTCAAGATCGCTTAGTTGGAATCAGTCAGCTTGCCAGTCGAATTCAAAATATTATTAGCAATTTGATCGACCACAATGCACTCGAAACAGGCTCGATTAAACTTGTTTTTGAGCCGATTGCGATTGATGATCTGATCCAAGAAGCCCTTGCCGAATGGGAAGAGCGCCTACTCAGTAAGCAGCAAAAATGCATTTTCGTGCCCAGTGGTTTAAGCCTGATCGCAGATCGACAAGCCTTATGGCAAGTACTGGATAATTTAATTTCTAATGCAGTGAAATACTCACCGCATGAGAAAAATATACTCATTACCGCCAGCAACCACGACGGTGATATTGAGATCAGCGTTAAAGATCAAGGCCCCGGTATTGCACCGCATGAAACCTCAATGCTGTTCAAAAAATTCAGCCGCCTTTCGGCGCGCCCGACAGGTGGCGAACACACCACAGGGCTAGGATTGTCGATTACCAAGCGGCTGATCGAAGCCATGCACGGGCATATCCGCTGCGAAAGCCAATTTGGCCACGGCGCGGCGTTTATTATTTCGCTCCCCGCCGCTGCCCCTACAGACGATAGCAATCGCGTCCTGTAAAATCGCCTTATCATTTTGAAATACAGCCCAAGCCCTGCGATTGCAGGGCTTCTTTTCTGGAGCCTCATCCATGCGTCAATACCTCGATTTATTGCAACACGTACTCGACCATGGTGTCGCCAAAGAAGATCGCACCGGCACGGGCACCGTTTCAGTATTCGCGCATCAAATGCGTTTTAATCTGGCCGATGGCTTTCCCCTCGTGACCACAAAAAAAACCCATCTCAAATCCATCATCAATGAATTGCTGTGGTTTTTGCGCGGCGACACCAATGTGAAGTGGCTACAAGAGCGTGGCGTGACGATTTGGAACGAATGGGCGGATGCTAACGGTGAACTCGGCCCCGTGTACGGCTCGCAATGGCGCAGCTGGCCGACTGCGGATGGTCGCCATATTGATCAAATTTCAGAAGTCATTAAAGCACTCAAAACCAATCCCGATTCGCGACGGATTATTGTTTCGGCGTGGAATGTTGGCGAAATTGAAAACATGGCCTTACCGCCCTGCCATGCCTTTTTCCAATTTTATGTTGCGCCCGCGCAGCCGGATGACGCCGATCAACGCGGCAAATTGTCTTGCCAGCTGTATCAACGCAGCGCTGATTTATTCCTTGGCGTGCCATTTAATATTGCGTCGTACGCGGCGCTGGTGTTGATGCTGGCGCAAGTTTGCGACTTGCAGCCGGGTGATTTTGTCTGGACGGGCGGCGATTGCCATATTTATCGCAACCATTTTGAGCAAGTCAAAGAGCAACTCAGCCGCGCCCCACGCGCGCTACCGACGCTGAAACTCAATCCAGCCAAGACCGATTTATTCTCGTTTGAATTTGAAGATTTCACACTAGAAAACTACGATCCGCATCCAGCGATCAAAGCGCCAGTGGCTGTATAGCATGACCAATGGGTATTGCTACGCAGCCATTAAACAGCAATGGCTGTATGGCAATACCCATCGTATTAAATACGGCTCACAAATGGATAATCGACTTCAGGTTTTCGCCCTGCGATCAAATCGGTAATCGCCTGCGCCGAGCCACAGCATTCAGTCCAGCCCAAGGTTCCGTGGCCGGTATTGAGCCACAAACTCGGAAAGCGCGTTTGCCCGATATAAGGCAGATTCCCTGGTGTTGCAGGCCTTAGACCCGTCCAAAATTCAGCCGCGGCGTAATCCATGCCTTCCGGGAAAATTTGGCTGGTTCGATCAATCAAGGCTTTGCAGCGAGTTGGATTCAAATCCAAATTGTAGCCATTAAATTCCGCCGTCCCCGCCACCCGCAGGCGATCACCCAAGCGAGAAAACACCAATTTATAGCCATCGTCGGTCAAGCTCACCGTCGGCGCGCACGATGGATCTATCACCGGAATCGTCGCTGAATAACCTTTTGCGGGATAAATATCCAGCGTAATGCCCAGCGGCTGTAAATGCTGTGGGCTGTAACTGCCCAAGCAAACCACAATCGCATCCGCCGTCAGCCGCTCAACGCCTTCCGCAATACTGGAAACACGCACTGCTTTTACATCGTCGCCTTCCCGCTCCAAGGCTTCAATCGCGCAATCGTAGCGAAACTCAACGCCCAGCGCAGCGCAGCGCTCGGCTAATTCATTGGTAAATTGCCGCGCATCGCCCGATTCATCGCTCGGCGTATAGGTGCCACCGACAATCGGAAAGCGCGATTGCGCCAAAGCAGGTTCAATCTTCAAGCATTCTGCGGCCGTTTTAACTTGCCGATCCAAGCCGACCTCGCGCATCAAAGCCGCAGCCGGAATCGCCGCAGCGTACTCAGCAGGGTCCGTGTAATAGTGCAAAATACCTTCAGTACGCTGCTGATAAACCACACCCGTTTTTTGGCGTAAATCTTGCAAAGTTGCACGACTATACAAACCCAATCTAACTAGATTTTGTAAATTCGCTTTAGCCTTGGCTTGCGTGCATTGCTGCAAAAAGCGCAATCCCCAACGCCATTGATGCCAATCGAGTTTGAGCCGGAACAATAGCGGTGCGTCCTCTTCACCTAACCATTGCAATGTTTTCCACGGCGCTTTGGGATTCGCCCAAGGCTCGGCATGGCACACCGAAATTTGCCCGCCGTTGGCGTAGCTCGTTTCTCGCGCGGGCTCTTGAGCGCGCTCAATCACGGTTACTTCATGCCCTTCTTGCGCCAAAAACCAAGCGCTCGTCACGCCAATCACGCCTGCTCCTAGAATGATAATTTTCATTCGACGGCCCTCCCAAGGCTGCTTTTTATCTTACTATTATGCCTTGCAAGAGCACTGCTCGACTTGAGATTGTGGATTTTTAATGCGGCAGATCAAAGCGAATGTGTTGGATGAAATCGCAAACATACAATGAGCGGTGTGTAATCCAGAAACTATGTTTTAAACTGTACAATCGAGAAAATTAATTCAATAGAAAAAAGCATTAATGAAACTGTCTTTACGCTCAGCAGTGATTTTGGCAATTTTAATTGGCCTGTGCCTTCCTGCCACCATCACAGGCTATATCAGCCTGCAATACGAGCTGCAGACTGTAAAAAGTCAGATCACGCGCGACCATCAACGCCTCAGCGATGTGCTGGCGCTCGGTATGCAAGAGCCGCTGTGGAATTTATCGCCCGAATCGGGCCGCCCCTTGCTGGAATCCTTGATGAGTGATGAGCGCATTGTGCGTATCACCATTAACGACAATAATCTCGGTACTTTTCTTGCAACTCAACAAGCTGAGCGCGCCTTAGGTAATGTTGCGGCACTATCTCGCCCCGTGATTAAACAAGGCAATACCATCGGGATTGTGACCGTTGAATTTGCTGACGGCATCACGATTCAGAGCATTAGCCGTAAACTACGAACTTATTTATTTGCCGTCGTGATTCAAGTTATTTTTAGCTTGGCGCTGATCTTATTCTTACTCAATTCGCGCGTTTTACGCCCACTAGAAAAACTGACCCAACAATCCCAGTTACTCGCCGATCGCCAGCTTAGCCAAGCTTTTATTTGGCAAAGGGATGATGAATTGGGACAGCTAGGTCACTCTTTAGAATCGACTCGGCAAGCACTACATCATTTAATCGGCACGCTGGAGCAGAAAAATGTTCAGCTTGAAGCTGATTTAATCAGCCGCCAGCAAATCGAATCAGCACTGCGAGTCAGCCAAGATCGTTTCCGGCGCTTAGTCGAATCAACACGCTTAATCCCATGGGATGCACGCCCTGAAGAATGGCGCTTCACCTATGTCGGCCCACAAGCTGAGCAATTGCTTGGTTTCCCGATTTCAGTTTGGTATAGCGAAGCATTTTTAAGTAATTATTTGCATCCCGACGATAGACATCTAGCCTATCCACTATTTGCCGAGCAAATGGCCATTGGCCAAGTCCATGAGTTTGAGTGCCGCTTACTCTCGGCCAATGGCAAAGAAGTCTGGGTGCATTTCTTGGCCACAGTCAGTAATGACGAAAGCGGTCGGCCGCATTTGCAGGGCTTTTTATTTGATATCAGCAACCGCAAGCAAAATGAATTACAGCTCGAACAATATCGCCATCATCTTGAAGATGTCGTCGAAAATCGCTCGCGTGCACTAGTAGCCTCGAATCACGAGCTGGAAATTCTGACCGGATCGATTGCACAAGATCTACGCTCTCCACTCAAAACCATTGAAGGATTTAGCCAAGTATTGCTAGATGATTATCGTGAAAAACTCGATGGCAATGCCCGCAATTACTTACTGCGTATTCGCAGCAGCGTTTTAGCAATGGCCAATCGGATTGAAGACCTACTGATGCTACAAGAATTATCGCGTAGCGAGTTGCGCCGAGAAAACATCAATCTCAGCGCAATGGCACGAGATATTATGGAAGAAATCACGCTACTCCAAACCGAGCGAGCCGTGCAATTAGTCATCCCAGAAACTATTTACGCCGATGCCGACGCGCATTTAATCCGCATCGCTTTATACAACTTCTTTGAAAATGCCTGGAAATTTGCCAAATCCGATGTCGAAACTTATATCGAATTGGGCAGCACTAAGGTCAATGGCCAACAAGTTTTTTTCATCGCTGACCATGGCATTGGCTTTGACCCTGAGCAAGCCAAACGGCTATTTACGCCCTTCCTGCGCCTGCATTCTCACGAGCAACACAGTGGCAGCGGCATTGGCCTCACTGTCGCGCAACGGATTATCAGTCGCCACAATGGGCATATCTGGGCCAAGTCAACGCCCGGCGAAGGCGCTACTTTCTATTTCACGCTACCAAGCAGCAACACTGCTCACTCGGTTTAAATATTCAATAGAATGCTTGCAAAAAAGAACGATTGTTCTATAATAAGCTTCATCACTCTACTCACTGGGACACCGATTCATGGACGATAATAAAAGCAAAGCGCTTGCCGCCGCATTAGCACAAATCGAACGCCAGTTTGGTAAAGGCGCCATCATGAAAATGGGCGACAACCAAATTGAAAATGATCTGCAAGTGGTCTCGACAGGCTCGCTCGGCTTAGATCTAGCCTTAGGTGTCGGTGGTCTACCCCGTGGGCGGATTGTTGAGATTTTCGGGCCAGAATCCTCAGGTAAAACCACGCTGTGTTTGCACGTCGTTGCTGAAGTGCAAAAACTCGGTGGCGTTGCTGCCTATATCGATGCAGAAAATGCACTTGATCCAATCTACGCGCAAAAACTCGGCGTAAATGTTTCAGACATGCTGATTTCTCAGCCAGATACTGGTGAACAAGGCCTAGAAATCTGCGATATGTTGGTCCGCTCTGGCGGCGTCGATATTATCGTGATCGACTCTGTGGCTGCACTAACGCCAAAAGCCGAAATCGAAGGCGAAATGGGCGATGTGCATGTCGGCTTGCAAGCCCGCTTAATGAGTCAAGCACTGCGCAAATTAACAGGCAATATTAAACGCACCAATACCTTAGTGATTTTCATTAATCAATTGCGGATGAAAATTGGCAATATGATGCCAGGGCAAAGCCCAGAAACCACTACCGGTGGTAATGCACTCAAATTTTATGCCTCAGTTCGCCTCGACATTCGCCGGATCGGCGCGGTAAAAAAAGGCGAAGATGTGATTGGCAATCAAACCAAAGTTAAAGTGGCAAAAAATAAAGTCGCACCTCCGTTCCGTGTGATCACATTTGATATTTTGTACGGCGAAGGTATTTCCCGCGAAGGTGAAATCATTGAGCAAGGCGTTACACACAAGATTGTTGAAAAAGCTGGTGCTTGGTACAGTTATAACGGTAATAAGATCGGGCAAGGCTTGGAAAATTCACGCCAATATTTGAAAGACAATCCTGAAGTGGCTCAAGATATCGCCCGCAAAGTACGCGAGAAAATGAGCGGTGCAGCACTACCGATTGAAATGGAAAAGAGCACTGATGGCGATAGCGCCGCAGAGTAACCCAAAATGGCCACTTCTCTAAGTGGCCATTTTTTTGAGCCCGACACAAATGATCTCCATCCGCAACAAAGCACTGCAATTACTCAGTCGGCGCGACCACTCCAGAAAAGAACTCCAACAGAAATTAGCGCTTTCATATCCTGATTTGCCCTTAGAAGAAATCAATGCCGTCTTAGACAACTTCATCCAATTAGGCTGGCAATCTGATGCTCGATTTGCTGAGCAATGGGTGTATTACCGCAGCCAGCGCTATGGCCAACAGCGCCTTAGGCACGAGTTGTATGAAAAAGGCATTGATAGTGAAATCATCAATCAAGTACTCACCGAAGTCATCGATGATGAAGAAACCGCAGCACGTGCAATATGGCAAAAAAAATTCCCCATTCCGCCCCGTAATATCAATGAACGCGCAAAACAGCTGCGCTATCTCGCCAGTCGTGGCTTTAGCCTTCACGTAATTTATGCGGTTGTTAGTGAAACTAATGAGGATGAGATGCTCTAAATTTCTCCGCCTAAACTGGAAAAAACAGGCATTCACTGCTATGAAGTAAGATGGCTACCGCAAGTAGAGCGCCATTTCTATCATTCAATTCGACCAAAAAATTGGGTGGCTCGACTCATAGTAAGGAGCCAAATAAGATGATTGTTGATGATGAACATATTCAGTTTGCCGATGAGAATACCAGCGAAGCAGAGCCTGAATTAGAGTGGCGCGTGCTAATCGTTGACGATGAGCCCGACGTTCATCTCACCACCGAATTTGCATTAAAAAACGCGATTATTGTCGATAGAAAAATAGAATTTCTGCACGCCTATAGCGGTAGCGAAGCAATCAAACTCCTCGCGCGAGAGCATGATATTGCAGTAGTTTTACTCGATGTCGTGATGGAAAGCGATGAGGATGGTTTAGAAGTCGCAAAACAAATTCGCAATCAGCTTAATCTACAAGATGTGCGGATTATTTTGCGAACTGGACATCCTGGTTACGCCCCTGAATTTCAAGTCATTCGCGACTATGCAATCAATGATTATAAAAACAAGGCTGAGTTAACGCAAAATCGTTTACTCACAATAATGACCACCGCCATCCGCTCCTATCAGCAGATCAGAACCATTAATAGCAGTCGGCGTGGTTTGGAAATGATTATTGAAGCATCCGCATCGCTCTTTGAGCGACGCTCAATTGATTCTTTCTCGTATGCCGTTTTAAATCAGATTGCTAGCCTACTCTCGCTCCCCTCCGAAGGTTTAATCTGCAACCGCATCCTGAAGCGAAGAGGAAAAAAACCGCAATATGAATGGCAGATTTTAGCCAGCACTGGGCATTTTTCAGGTGTCACCACCGAATTATTGACGCAAAACCATAGCCTAGAAATCGCCAACACCATTGAACATACTTTGCGCTCAAAAACATCGCTGTATGAAAATAACTTCGTGATTCTGTATCTTTCAAGGCCGGCTGATGAAGATACCGCAATTTACCTACGTACCAATCGGCAGCTCACGCTTACAGAACGCCAGCTACTTGAAGTCTTCTCTGCCAATATCGCCGTCGGCTTTGAAAATTTAACGCTGTTCAAGCAAATGCAAGATTTGGCGTTTATCGACCCGCTGTGTCACATTTCCAATCGAACCCAATTTGTGGCGCAGCTCAATCAGTTGTATTTAAAAAAACAGGCTCAAATCGTTTTACTGATTGATATTGATCATTTTTCGCAGATCAATGATGCATTGGGGCATCTGATTGGCGATCAATTGCTACAAAGTATTGTGCAAAGAATTAAGTCCTCTATCAAAGAAACACTGATTCTAGCGCGTGTTGCAATCGATGTATTTGCTTTAGCTGGGCAAATTTCCGACGATGAAATTCGCTCTATTATCGGCATTTTTACATTGCCATTTTCTGTTGCTTCGCACCAACTGCGCGTTCACGTGACGGTCGCCGCCGCCAATATTCTGGATACTGATCCATCAGGGATTGGCTGCCTAAAAGACGTAACGATTGCACTAAACCAAGCCAAAAAATTTAATCGCGGTGGTCTACTTTGGTATTCGCCATCGATGAGCCGCGCTTCCAAACAACGCCTTGACCTGCTCCATGATCTTGAAAATGCCATTAAGCATGAAGAGCTGACAGTTTTTTATCAGCCACAAATCAATCTCGCAACAGGCTATGTGATTGGTGTTGAAGCTTTAGTGCGCTGGCCACAGCCAGATGGTGGCTTTATTTCGCCAGATCAATTTATTCCCTTAGCCGAACAATCCGGACTGATTATCGAGCTAGGCTCCTTTGTCCTAGAAACTGTCTGTAAGCAGCTCAGTGTATGGCGCAAAGAGGGCTTAGATGATCTAACTATGGCACTCAATGTATCCATGATCCAATTTAACCATCCCGGCCTGATCGAGCAATTATCGTCGGCTATTTTGCGCTATGAAATTCCTGCGGGCTTATTAGAAGTAGAAATCACCGAGTCGGTCGCGATGCAAAACCCTGAAGCGGTCATTTACACCATAGAACAGCTGAAAAATTTGGGAATCAAACTGGCTATCGACGATTTTGGTACTGGCTTTTCATCACTGGCCTATTTGCAAAAACTCAAAGCCGATCGCTTAAAAATCGACCGCGCTTTTGTCCGCAATATGGCATTGAATAATAGCGATAGCAGTATTGCTGAAATGGTCATTAATTTGGGGCATAAACTCGGGATTAGTGTTATTGCTGAAGGGGTTGAATTTCCGCAGCAAGCCAGTATTTTACGAACCTTGGGTTGCGATGAAGCGCAAGGATTTATGTTTGCGAAGCCAGCACCCGCCAATTCGTTATCATTGTGGTTTAAAGAAACTGGGCGCTACGTTGCAGTGTGACCTAACGGGTATATCGTTAAAATCATTTATTTTTAAAGCCTACAGCAATATACCTAGCCATTAAATCAATACACGATAAACCATAAAAAACGCCCGCATACGCGGGCGTTGCTGGATATTGAGACCAAACTCAGACTTAACGAGAAATAGGCTTATAGCGAATCCGTTTCGGTTTCGCGCCCTCTTCACCCAAGCGTTTTTTCTTATCGGCTTCGTATTCTTGATAGTTACCGTCAAAGAAATTCCATTGCGAATTACCTTCAGCCGCCAAGATATGCGTCGCAATCCGATCCAAAAACCAGCGATCATGCGAAATCACAAATACAGTACCGGCAAATTCCAGCAATGCGTCTTCCAAGGCGCGCAGCGTTTCCACATCCAAGTCATTCGACGGCTCATCGAGCAGCAGCACATTACCGCCTTTCAACAGCGTTTTAGCTAAATGCAAACGACCGCGCTCACCACCGGATAAATTACCGACGAGCTTGGCTTGATCCGCGCCTTTAAAGTTAAAGCGACCCAAGTAAGCACGGCTGCTCATTTCAAATTTGCCGACGTTAATCACATCGTGGCCGCCAGAAACATCTTGGAATACGGTTTTTTCGTTTTCCAGACCTTCACGGCTTTGCTCAACAAACGCCATTTGCACCGTTTGGCCGATTTCAACTTCACCGCTATCTGGCGCTTCTTTACCTGCGATCATTTTAAACAGCGTTGATTTACCGGCACCATTAGGGCCGATAATACCGACAATCGCGCCAGCGGGTACGTTAAAGCTTAAATCATCGATCAATAGACGGTCACCAAAAGCTTTGGTTACGCCTTTAAATTCAATCACTTTATCGCCCAAACGCTCTGCAACCGGAATAAAAATTTCCTGAGTTTCATTGCGTTTTTGGTGCTCAAAGCTGCTCAGCTCTTCAAAGCGTGCAATACGCGCTTTCGATTTAGCTTGGCGGCCTTTTGGATTTTGACGAACCCATTCCAATTCTTTGTGCAACGCTTTTTGGCGCGCAGATTCTTGCGACTCTTCAACTTTTAGGCGCTCTTCTTTCTTTTGTAGCCAAGTTGAATAATTGCCTTCCCATGGAATACCGTGTCCGCGATCCAGCTCCAAAATCCACTCAGCGGCGTTATCGAGGAAATAGCGATCATGCGTTACGGCGACCACAGTGCCTGGGAAGCGCACCAAGAATTGCTCTAGCCATTCCACTGATTCGGCATCCAAGTGATTGGTTGGCTCATCGAGCAGCAACATATCTGGCTTAGACAATAGCAATTTGCACAGTGCAACGCGGCGTTTCTCACCACCGGATAGCTGCCCAACAATTGCATCCCACTCTGGCAGGCGCAAAGCGTCGGCGGCGATTTCGAGTTGCAATTCAATATTATCGCCAGCACCGGCAGAAATAATCGCTTCAAGACGGCCTTGCTCTTCAGCTAGCGCGTCAAAGTCTGCGCCTTCTTCAGCGTAAGCTGAATATACGGCTTCCAGTTTGGCCTGCGCTTCAAACACTTCACCCAAGCCACTTTCAACTTCTTGGCGCACGGTATTGGTCGCGGTTAATTCAGGCTCTTGTGCCAAATAACCGATTTTGATGTTTGGGAGATGTTGTACATCACCTTCAAATTCTTTATCTACACCGGCCATGATTTTCAACACAGTCGATTTACCCGAGCCATTCAAACCCAGCAAACCAATTTTTGCGCCGGGGAAGAAAGACAGAGAAATGTCTTTAATAATTTGACGTTTCGGCGGAACAATTTTGCTCACACGGAGCATAGACATCACATACTGAGCCATTCAACACACCCTAAAACTAGTGAAAATAGATAGGCAAGAGTTTAACAGGCTGGGTAGTGGGAGCGCTATCTTTAGCGCTGAGGAAGGTTTAATTCAATTTCGACACAAATTGCAGGTATTTGCTTCTAGACATTACTCAATAATAGCTAGAAGCAAATACCCACACAGTTGATCACAGCCGATTTATTTCACAATAATGCTAGCCCGCATACCTGCATCAAAATGCCCTGGCACCAAGCACGCGACATAGAATGTACCAGGCTGAGTAAATTTCCATTTGATGTAGGCCGTTTCACCCGCTTTGGCGCTGATCGATTTCGGATCGTCATGCTCCATATCAGGGTGCATTTTCATCATTTCAGCGTGTTTTTGTAACTCTGGCAGACTACCCAATACCGCTTCATGTTTTAACTGTCCATCATTTTTGAAAGCCAAAGTCACCGCTTCGCCGCGTTTAATCTGAATCACATTCGGCGTGTACTTCATCATGTCGCTCATACTAATTTGCACCGTACGAGTCGTTTTTTTAGCTGGTTCACCCATCGGGTCATGCCCATCCTGATGGTCACCACTAGCCCAAGTAGCACACGCGGTTATAAGCATTGCAATAGCCAGCTTGGTATTTATCGCTTTAAACATTAATCTTGCCTCCTCATGAGCGAAAACGCTCCATCTCTGACAGCAAGGTGAGGTCTAAAGTTCGATTGATCTTAGTACGCCCCACCTAAAGCTAAAATTTCCACATCATCCGCCGCACGTAGCGCAGCATCCTCAGCAACAACACCATATTGTGCATCTTGCTCAGCAATCGCAATTCGATGCGTCATTCTGCCGATGTGGGTGATTGTACCTTGGCCATCGCTAATCACGTACAGACCTAAAAATCGTTGGGCAATTTGACGTAGCTCAGCAGGAAAACGCAGTACATCACGCGACGATAACAACCGCGCAGCTCCGCGACCTGTTGCTGGCACTAAGCACTCCAACAAACGGATTGGCAGTTGCAAAGTATGTTGTTGCAATAGCGCTTGGTCTGATACTCGAAAACGAATCGTCATGATGGCTTCTCTTTGTAGAACGTACGTTCACAATACAAGACGACGCTTCAATTTACAAGCCAAAAAAGAACGATTGTTCTACAAAAACAACAAAGGCGATCTAGCCGCCTTTGTTTAATTTTATTGCTTCGGGGTATATGCCAGTAGTATTGATAAATCAAGGCCTACCTTCATATACCCATAGAGCCTAATTTATTGTTCTAATAGTGCTTTTTTCAATTTATCAGGAATATTCGACAGTACCAGCGTATCGGTATGTTTATCGTAAATCACCGCGCCCGAGCGCAGACTGGCGCGATCAAATTCGAGCTTCCACTCCGGCGCAGCGGCTTTAAAGCGCATTAGCGGTTTAATCGCGCGGCGATCGGGTACAAAGCCATCCATCAAGCCCAAATCCTCATGTTGCAGCACATCTTGCAGCGCTTGTGGCGCGTCGGGGAAAATTTGACTGGCGACATCAGCCAGATTGACCTCACCTTGATCGTTGCCCATTTCGTCGAGCAAGCTGTGCGCGCGTTGATAAACTTCGTCACGGTCTTGCGCGCTCAACGCTTGTTGCTCAATAAATTGCTCCAAACCTTTGACGAGTTTTTGCGTTTCTTTCAGCGGCGTAACCATATCGTTGCAACCGAGAAACAGCTTGAAATACGCCGCCACGTCGCCACGCCCGCGCAAAAAACTTACATAGCGCTCACCGCCCGCCTGCCACACACCTAAATCAATTCGGCCTGCGACGCGCAAATGATCCATATCGAGATGAATACTGTCTTCGACCTGCATTTCGCCATTCACCGCCGTGCCAATCACTTCGCTGACGAGGGCGACAAACACAAAATCCATCGCCGCATTTTGCACGCGTGCGATCAAGACATAGCCGCCATTGGCTTCAGGCTCTTGCTCGGCGCGTACTTGCAAATGCGCCAACAATTGCTGCGAAAAACTCAGGAAATTAGCGTCATCCAAATAGCGGCGCACGAGTGCTGGCATTGGATATTCATGCTCATCTTCTTCAAACTTGCCAAAACCTTTGCCATTGCGCGTGCCGTACAGCTGGCACAGATGATCGACCAAGCGTTGTGCGGCGCTGTTAATCGGCATTTCTGCCGCGCTCAGGGCGACGCGTGCTGGGCCGTTCGGCTCTTTGTGCAATTGATGAATAATGAGATTTTGAATGGTATTAGGAGTGATTGACATGCCGTGACCTTAAAAACAGATCCGGCATTATCCCATTGAATTGACTTAAGTACTCATGCAAAAGTTGTATGGCAAAGGGCGCCACTGGCAGTACTGATTCATGCGAATCAGAAAATACGATGCAAAATTGCTTGCCTATGTGTGCTGCATATCTGTTGTGACCGTTTCATCCATAGCGTCATGCTCAAAGGTGCGCGCATCCGATTGCAAGGCTTTCAAGACTTTATAACAATCCTCGATATGTGCATTGCCCAGCATACGCATCGCGCCATAGCTAATACCTGCGGCAATTGCTGAGCCCAAAAAAGGCACGAACTTCGCAGCTTGCTTGCTGGCCATGCGCACGCCAATGCGCTTAAACGCTAGCACCAGCAATTCTTTGGTCATATATTTGCCCACTAGGCTACTGCCCAGCGAGCTAGCAATAACAAAAATACGCTGTGTTAATTTCGGGTCGAGCTGCTCAATATCACGCGGGGTGAGCGCAAATTTATCGTTAATCAGCTCGATCATTTGCTTCATGATCGCAATATCCGCACCAACATCAAAGCCTGGAATCGGCACAACAGCTAATGCGCCCGATACCATCGCTCGTTTCGCGACCAGCGCACGGCATTCAGTTCGAATTTGCTCTATTTCAGCCAAAGTCATAGCACGCATGCGTCGCTCTTTTTATTGAACATCAAAATGAATAGAGGGAGAAATGAGGGTTTAGTTCAAAAAATAAAGGGTATGAACAGCTAAGCTTTGATAGGCAAGGTCTGAAACTAAATACCCTTAAGTAGCTGCCACTTACCATTGAGTAAACCTTCGATGGGGCGGTATTGGGTTTTATATTCCATTTTGCGACAATCTTTAATCCAATAACCCAAATACACATATTTCAAACCCAATTGCTTGGCCAGCCCCACTTGCCACAGCACATTGAAAACGCCGAGGCTGCGTGTGGCCATATCGGGATCAAAAAAGGTATACACCGAGGAAACGCCATCATCAAGTTGATCGATCAAGCTCACCATCCGCACGACACCATTTTCGCTAAATTCCGCCAAAAAACTCGCCACTTGGCTTTTTAGAATAAAGCCTTCGTATTGTTCACGGCCATCTTGATCCATACCACCACCGCTATGCCGCGACTGCTGGTAACGCTGATACAAAGCGAAATGCTCATCACGATATTCCAATTCCATAATGCGAATTTTGAGTGATTCATTACGCTTTAAGGTACGGCGCTGTGTACGATTCGCTTCAAACAATGCCACAGGTAAACGCACTGCGACGCAGGCTTGGCAATGATCACACCAAGGCCGATAGACAAATGCGCCACTGCGGCGAAAGCCTTGCAAGACCAATTGGCTATAGGCGCCGGATGAAATGAGTTCAGAAGGAACGGCCACTTGTGAGCGAGCTTCAAGCTCGGGCAAATAGCTACAGGGATAAGGCGCGGTGGCATAAAACTGCAATTGAACCGTATGCTTGCGAAATGTATCGTTCATGCGACACCTACCTAAACTAAGCGTTCGTATGGCAATATTGCCAAGGCCCTAGCAAATTGGGCTCATCCAGCAGAGTTTTCAGCTTAGCAATAAATTCGTCACGAGTAATCTCTCTAGCGCCAAAACGCGCTAAATGATCGGTATACATCTGGCAGTCGATCATTTGGTAGCCCTGCGCTTGCAGCCATTGCACTGCGTGGACGAAGGCAATTTTAGACGCATCCGAGCGACGGGCGAACATCGATTCGCCATAAAACATTTTACCGATCGCCATGCCGTACAAGCCGCCGACCAGCTCGTCGTCCATCCAACATTCAAAGCTGTGCGCAAATCCAGCTTCATGCAAAGCGGTATACGCCGCTAACATCTCATCACTAATCCAAGTGCCGCTTTCAGTACCGCGTGGCGCAGCACAAGCTTGCATCACGGCAGAAAACGCAGTGTCAAAAGTGATTTTGTACACGCGATTTCGTACGACTTTCTGCAATGATTTCGGTACGAGCAACTCATCTGGATAGAGCACCATCCGTGGACTCGGACTCCACCACAGGATGGGCTCACCTGGCATAAACCAAGGAAATATCCCACGTCGATACGCAGCTAAAATCCGCTGCGGCGATAAATCGCCCCCTGCCGCAAGTAGGCCATTGGGCTCATGCAAAGCCAATCCCAATGGCGGGAACTCGTAACGATGATCAAGCCAAGGAATCATAAGTAGCAGCGCAAGCCAGTGTTATTTTTTTTGTTTCAGTTGACACGCTTTACAGATGCCATAGATATACATTTCGTGATCTTGAATATCAAAACCATGCTTGGCTGCAATTGCATCTTGGCGAGCTTCAATTTCTGGATCGAAAAACTCTTCGACGCCACCGCATTTCACGCAGACCAAATGATCGTGATGCTCATCTTGTTTTAGCTCGAAAACAGCTTTGCCAGTTTCAAAGTGATGGCGCTCCAAGATCCCAGCCTGCTCAAACTGCGTTAACACGCGATAAACCGTTGCCAAACCAACATCAATTTCTTCCACCAACAGCATGCGGTACACGTCTTCGGCAGTTAGATGGCGCTCTTCACTGGTTTCAAAAAGATTCAAAATCTTCAACCGTGGACCCGTCGCCTTCAATCCCATGCCTTTTAATTCAGCAGCTTTGCTCATTGTTCTTTCCTTCTTTGTTCCCCAACCGTGCGGGAGTTACACAATACGGTTATGATATAGCGTTTCCCGGTGACGCGCACCGGCATCCACGAGCGAATCGAACCAAGATGAAGGCCAGACTACTAACTGCATTTGTGACTGGCAGCCTGTTATTAAGCGGCTGCAGCGTCGTTAATTTCCTAACGCCCTATAAACTAGACATTCCACAAGGCAATGAAGTCACTGCCAATCAAGTGGCGCTCTTGCGCGAAGGGATGACCCGTGCCCAAGTTCGTTTCGTATTGGGTACGCCACTATTAACCGACCCTTTTCATAAAGATCGTTGGGATTATATCTACCGCGATAGCCGCGCGGGTGTCGTCAGAGAATCGCATGATTTTGTAGTGTTCTTTAATGACAACAGCCTAGTTCGTTGGGAAGGGACTTACTTACCCGATCCAAAAGCGGCACCAGTAGAGAAAACACGTCCGCTCGCCCCTGAAAGCGACTTAATGTCAATGCCAGCCAATCCAAGCAACCCTGATTCGAAACAAATCGAGGTGAAACCACTACTGAACGAGGGCTTTTAATTATGACAATTAAAATCGCCATCGCAGGTAGTAGTGGCCGCATGGGTCGTATGTTGATTGAAGCTGTACTTGGCGCGCCTGATGCCCAATTAGCCGTTGCACTCGACCGTACAGGCAGTGATGCAATTGGCTTAGACGCCACAGCTTATCTCGGCCAAACCAGCGGTGTCTTGATTACAGATGAACTCTCTGCACTGAAGAATGCCGATGTATTGATTGATTTCACGCGTCCGGAAGGCACACTAGAGCATTTGCAAGTGTGCCAGCAGCTCGGCGTCAAAATGATTATCGGTACGACCGGATTTGATGAAACGGGCCGCGCACTCATTCATACCGCCAGCCAAAATATTGCCATTGTCTCTGCTTACAATATGAGCATTGGCGTAAATTTGGTGTTTAAACTGCTTGAAGTCGCTGCCAGCGTGCTGCAACAAGGCTATGACGCAGAGATTGTTGAGATGCATCACAAACATAAAGTCGATGCACCATCGGGCACGGCAATTGCAATGGGTGAAGCCATTGCCAAAGCTTGGGATAAACCGCTCAACGACATCGCAACATGGTCTCGCGAAGGGATTACTGGCCCGCGTGAAAACGGCACGATTGGTTTTGCTGCGCTTCGTGGCGGCGATGTGATTGGTGACCATACAGTGGTGTTTGCTGGCGAAGGCGAGCGTATCGAAGTGACACATAAAGCGAGTAACCGCACGATTTATGCTCAAGGCAGCCTGCGTGCAGCGCGCTTTTTGGCACAACATCAGACCGGCCATTACGATATGCAAGAAGTACTGGGTTTAAAATAACTAATCAAGTAAAAATGCAGCACAATAAAAAACGAGGCTAAATTAGCCTCGTTTTTGTTACAGCCACTCAAATAGTAATACGGTAAAGCTCTAGAACTGCAAATTAAACAGCAAAAATAAAACAACCCACTGCAACTGCACTAGCTACTGCCTTACTACTGAACGTAAACAACTGCAACATCTACTCTCTAACTACTACTACTCAGCTAGCTACTACTTCAGCATCAAGTACTTAAACAAATACTTCAAAAATAAACTACGACTACTCAGCAAATAAATACAAAGCTAAATCAACTTATAAATAAAATTGTTAATTACGGGGCGCCCGATCGACACCCCGCATGGCTGAATTGGCGAAATAAATTGCCAGTCAATCACTACGCAATACGCTAATCCAGAACTATGATCATTAAATGATCAGGAGTGGCATGTACTGCCGGTTACGGATAAACACAAGACATTGGAATCAATCAATATGACCTCCTTTGCTGCAGTTTAACGACAAAAAACCCAGTACTGCCAATCTAAAGAGCATGGAAATAAACCGTTAATTTCGTTTATTTCTATTTTTTATCTACATCAATGGTGACCGCTAGGATCGCCATACTCCGAACACTTTCGGGTAGAGATCAAATGATTGATCTTAAATAGCAAGAATGCCAGATACTAAATACATCACATCGGAATCAATCAAATCTTGCTCCTTATGTTTTGCTTCAGTGAAGGTAAAGCCCACATTGCATATTTGAAACCCCGCTTTGTGTTGCGATAGAGTTACTCTAGTCCTAAATATTCAATCCTGCAACATATCCCGACGACCAGGCCCATTGAAAATTGTAACCACCCAGCCAACCGGTCACATCAACCACCTCACCAATAAAATACAAACCCGGTACATTTCGCACCATCATGGTTTTAGAGAGGAGCTGATCGGTATCCACACCGCCTCGCGTGACCTCGGCTTTTTTGTAGCCCACCGTACCCGATGGCTTGACTTGCCAAGTATGTAAATCAGCTTCAATCGCTAATAGCTCTTTTGTAGAGTATTGCTTGAGCGGCCTTATTTCACCGTACTTAGCGAGCCATACTAGCAAAAATCGCTTTGGTAACACATCAGCAAGTACGTTTGAAATCAGTGAATCACGATTGGCTAGGCGGAAAAAATCACTCAGATCAAGATCAGGAATTAAATCAATTGCTAGCGTTTTCCCCGCATCCCAAAAGCTAGAAATTTGCAAAATTGCGGGGCCAGAAACACCTTTATGCGTCAGCAAAATATCTTCGCGGAACGACATTTCGCCACAACTCACCACTACATTTTCTAATGCAACACCGGCCAGCTCGGCCCATAAATCTTCCGCCTGAAAGGTCAGCGGCACTAAAGCAGCCGCCAATGGCACGATAGATAAACCAAATTGCTTGGCGATTTCATAGCCCAAAGGCGTTGCGCCGATTTGCGGAATCGATAAACCGCCACAAGCAATCACTAAAGATTCACACTGCCAAACTTCAGTCGGCGTCGTCACCACAAAACCGCCGTCGATCTGTTCAACTTGGCCAATCGACGTCCCCATGCGCCAAATCACACCGCCTAAATCCACTTCAGCTTTCAGTAAATCAATAATGCCTTGCGAATTTTGGTCGCAAAATAATTGCCCCAAGGTTTTTTCGTGATACGTCAGGCCATATTTTTCAACTAAAGCGATAAAATCATGCTGGGTATATTGCTTAAGCGCTGACTTCACAAAATGCGGATTATTCGAGATATAACATTCGGGACGAACATTTATATTGGTGAAATTACAGCGCCCGCCGCCCGAAATTCGGATTTTCTCTGCCAATTTTTGGCTGTGATCAATCAACACGACTTCGCGTCCACGCTGCCCCGCCGTTGCCGCACACATCAAGCCTGCAGCACCGGCACCAATAATCACTACATCGGTTTTAATCATCAAAAATCCTTGTTCAATAGCGAATTGTACCGTCTTTGAGCCTTATTTTCTGACTAAAGCACAACCCCAATGGCATTATTACTGACGATTTAATTCGCTTTACAGCGTAAAATCAGCTTCGTAACCTCACACATTCCGAAGGATTTCACCCATGCAAAAAATGATTGTTTCTGATTTAGATGGCACTTTGCTCGATACCGAGCACAAAGTGGATGCCTTCACTGCGGCAACATTTCAAGCATTGGCAGCGCAAGGCGTGCAAATCACGATCGCGACAGGACGGCATTTTTTAGATGTGAAAGGAATCCGTGAAAGCTTAGGTGTGTCGGCGCACTTGATTACGTCGAACGGCGCTCGCGTGCATGATCCAGATGATAATGAAATTTTTGCTGAAAACATCGAAGCCGAACTGGCTCAAGCACTGATGCAGCCCGATGTTTCTGCCGGCACTTTACTCAACGCTTATACCGATGACGGTTGGCTCGTCGAGCGCGATTGCCCTGAGCTAGTTGGCGTGTATTACAAAGATTCAGGCTTTAATTATCAAGTCGTTGATCTTAAAGCACACGCTGGCGACGGTATTGCCAAGATTTTATACATCGCTGATCACGCGACACTAACCGCAGTTGAAGAAAAAATTATCGAACGTTTTGGTGATGAGGTTTACATCACTTTTTCTGCCGATGATTGCCTTGAAGTGATGGCACCAACGGTATCCAAAGGCCACGCACTGACTGAAGTGCTTGGCCGCCTACGAATTGATGCGGCGCATTGCTACGCTTTTGGTGATGGGCAAAATGACATTCAACTACTCGCCGTCGCGGGCAACCCATTTATCATGAGCAATGCCAGCCCGAAACTCAAAGCCGCGCACCCGAATGCCACCATGATTGGCAGCAATGATGAACACGGCGTGGCGCAGCAATTACGGAAGATTTTTGCACTCTAAAATCGCCCCATAGAACGGTAGGCCAGTAGCTAGCAATCCAGCTTCAAAACGCGCATGATAAAGCCCTAATCCATTGTGAATAGGCGCTGATCATGCGTATTTTTTTATTTGCCGCACTACTAACTATCAATTCGGCGCTCTATGCACAAAGCTGCCCGCCCTTATTGCAGCACCAATTTAAAACCTTAAAAGGCGAAATTTTAGATTTATGCCAGTACGCTGGCAAGCCGATTTTAGTCGTCAATACCGCCAGCAAATGCGGCTTCACGCCACAATTCACCCAGCTTGAACAGCTCTACACCAAATACAAAGATCGCGGTTTATTGGTGATCGGCTTTCCATCGAATGATTTTCGCCAAGAGCTAGAAGATGACAAAGCGATTGGTGATTTTTGCAAGCTAACTTATTTTGTCGAGTTTCCAATGATGAGCAAAAGCAGCGTCATCGGTAAAAATGCCAGTCCCTTCTATCAGCAGCTTAGAGCCGCTTCCGACACGATGCCCAAATGGAATTTTTATAAATATTTAATCGCGCCCGACGGCAAAACCGTAACCGCCTACGCGTCAACGACCGAGCCTAATAGCCCAGAAATTGTTGGAAAAATAGAGGCGTGGCTACCGAAAAAGTAGTTGCTCAGTGAATGATTAAACAAAAACGGCGATCAATCTTAATGATTGATCGCCGCTTTTATTTACTCAGTGAATCCTCACTCTTTTAATGACGTCACCAAAGCTTGGAAAGCATTTTTGTCTTGGTCAAAATCGTATAAAGCGCCACGCAAGATATCAAAGTACCAACCGATCAAACTTAAAGAGCCATTTTGCACACGCTCGGCGATAAATGGAAAACTCATTAAATTATCCAGCGATACAATAATCGCCGCCATCTCACAAGCACGGATCTGTCTATCATGCGATTTATGCGCTAGCTCACGCTTCACTTGCTCACGAGCCGCGTCAGCGATACGCACCCAACGACCAATAAAATTAGCCTCAGTCTTTGGCGTACTCTCATCCATTAGCGCCTTAATCCCGCCGCAGCCGGAATGCCCCAGAACAATGATTTTACTCACTTCCAGATGCACCACCGCATACTCAATCGCCGATGAAACCCCGTGAAATGCCCCGCCCGTTTCATACGGTGGCACTAAATTGGCCACATTACGCACGACAAACAAATCACCCGGATTACAGTCGGTTAATAACGCAGGATCAACGCGCGAATCCGAACAGCCGATCAGCAAGGTCTTGGGATTTTGCCCCGATTGCAATTCGGCAAATAAATCTCGGTGCTCACCAAAATATTTATGCTGGAAGCGGCGAAATCCACCAATAAACTTTTCAATCTCTTCCACTTAAAGTGCCCCTGTTGCCATTATGATTTTTGGGCAATTCTACTGCTTTTCTGCCATCTCTGCCGCACTCCTCGCAAACGAAACCACGGCCGCCGATTGAGCACATAAAATACGAGAACAGGTACGGCTCTGATTTGTCATATTTTCCGGCATGGTTCAAATTTTTTGAATAATATACACAAGTATTTACGCTATCCGTAAACATCCACTGCGCTTATGATGCGCTATCAATTCAGAAATACTGAATAAGGAACTCACCCAATGAAAAAAACAGCGCCATCTCATTATGATGCCTTGCAAATCGGCCTGCATTGGCTGGTTGCGATTTTGATTGCCTGTGCTTTTGCATTTGCTTGGATTTTCGACGACATGCCTTTGTCGCCCGATAAATTTAAAATGATTAATTGGCACAAATGGACGGGTATTACCGTACTGAGCTTATTTGTCATACGCTTCGGCTATAAACTCATTAGGGGTATACCCGATGTTGATGCCAGTATACCGCCAGTACAGCGCAAGATCGCAGTGAGCGTGCATCACTTACTCTATCTTTTGATGTTTTTACTGCCTTTAGTAGGTTGGCTAATGAGTTCAGCGAAAGGCTTTCCAGTTGTATTTTGGGGCGTATTGCCGCTGCCTGATCTCGTCAGCAAAAACGAAGGCTTGGCAGACATTCTCAAACAAGCGCACGAATTACTCGCCTATGGTTTGCTCGCCATTATTGGCCTACATATCGCCGGCGCTTTAAAACATCACATTATTGATAAAGACAGCACCTTGGCGCGGATGCTGCCATTTTTAGCTAAAAAATAACATTTATATTTATTGGAGCCATCATGTTTCGCACTTTAATCGCCACTAGCATTTTACTCATCGGTGGTAATGCCATTGCAGCACAAACCATCGTGCCACAAAAAAGCCAAATCAATTTTGCGTTCAAGCAAATGAATACGCCAGTGGATGGCAGCTTTAAAAACTTCACCGCCAAAGTCAATTTTGATCCTGCCAAGCCTGAAACAGCCAAAGCAGAAATCATTGTTGATTTGGCCAGCATCGATGTCGGTGGACCTGATGGTAATAACGAAGCCAAGAAAAAAGCTTGGTTTGATATTGCCAATACGCCTAAAGCCACTTTCACCGCCAGCAGTGTCAAAGCATTGGGCGGTGGCAAGTTTGAAACCAAAGGCAAGTTGACGATGAAAGGCCTGACCCGCGACGTCGTTGGCACGATGAGTGCAAAAGCCGTTGGTAATGATCTCTTGCTCGAAGGCTCAGTGCCGTTACTGCGTTTGCAATACAAAATTGGTGATGGTGTTTGGTCTGACACTGGCACTGTGGCCGATGAAGTGACTGTGAAATACAAACTGCTGCTCACCGGCAAAGCAGACTAATTTAGAACCGTAAACCCACAATACGGTCATACAGCAAGTCCATTTTAACTAAGAAACATCGTTTTTTACAAAAACCACACTGGAGCACCACCATGAAAAAAACCATCACCTCAGCTATTTTTGCAGCCCTTGCCAGCAGCGCTTTCGCAGCACCTGCCGTCTACACGATTGATCCATCACACACTTTGCCATCGTTTGAAGTGAACCATTTGGGCTACTCAACCCAGCGCGGTTCATTTGATAAAACCAGCGGTACAATTACGCTGGATCTAGAAAAGAAATCCGGCGCAGCCGATATCAAAATTGATACGACCAGCTTGCGGACTGGTTGGGAAAAACGCGATGCTCATTTGAAAGGTGAAGACTTTTTTAATACTGAAAAATTCCCAGCGATGACATTTAAAGGCTCAGACTTTAAATTTAATGGCGATAAATTAGCCAGCGTAGGCGGCCAATTAACGATGTTGGGCGTAACGAAACCGGTTACTTTGCAAATCACGAATTTCAAATGTGCACCACACCCAATGAGCAAAAAACCAGCTTGCGGCGCAGATGCAGTGACCACCATCAAACGTAGCGACTTTGGCATGAGCGCTTATGTACCTGCAGTGAGCGACGAAGTTACATTGCGCCTGCAAGTTGAAGCTAGCCAATAATTTCGTACTCTGCCCCAGTAAAGCCAAGCGAATTTGCTTGGCTTTTTTTGCGCAGTTTTACTGCCCTACACGCGTCCTTCATGCCTTGCACGGCAGGCAATGTAGTGTAAATCAGTTACACTACAAGGCTGATCAACTAGCTTGATCCCGATTTTGCGGCAAATTGCTGATGGCTAATATGGCTGAAAATGTTTTATCAATCGATCTGCAACTGTTTGAATTAAAGCGTCAGGACAGCCTTTCGCCCGCAGAGATGCGTCAGCAAGCCGAACACATTCAGGCCGCAGCAGAACGCATTCAATATCCACACGGCATCACCGAAGCGATGCTCTTTCTCGCCCATTTACTCTGGGCCGACATGGATTTCCCTCGCGCTAGCCGCATCATCAAACAAGCTATTCAATTGGCTAAAAATGATGGTGCACTCAATCTATTAGCCGATGCGTATCATCTCTCAGCTCTTATCCATGTTGCCAAAGGGCGCTATACCCCTGCTCTATCTCAATGGCTTCATTGCTTAAAGTTGATGCGCTGCGTACAAGAAGAACGCTTATACATTGATGTATTAATTGGCTTTGGTAATTTATGGACGATTGATCAACAAAATGAAAAAGCCCAATTTGAACTCAAGCATGCGCTTGAGCATGCACTGCGTATCCAGAGCAAACCACTAGCCGCCAAAGCAGCCATCTGTTTAAGCCGAGAACAACTAAAACTAGGCCATTTTGAAGAAGCTTTAGCCAGTTTGGATCAAGCAGAAACCAGCCTAAGCACACTCAATAATCCAACTTGGCTCGCCGAAATCTATAATTACCGCGCCCGAGCTTGGCTTGCCTTAGGTAAACCAGATCAAGCCCACGCGCATTGCCTACACGCATGGCAGTCGGTCGCCAATCAAAGCCATCTGGTTTGGGCACAATGCCTTACCTTGGTTTCGCTGGCACAAATAGCTTTAGCGAAACAGACTAATCCACTGGAAGATTTAAACCAAGCAAGTCACTTGGCTGAGCAATATCATTTGCAGTTTTTCCTCAGCCAAATCGCACTGATCCGCTCGCAATATGCCGAAAAACAAGGACTTTGGAATGATGCCCTTGCAAGCTTTAAGCAGTATCGCCAATATGATTTAGGCGAACTCGCTCAGCACCAGCAACAAGGTCGCCGCGATTTTAGCTCAATTCAATTTATGCGCTTAGCACAGCAAATCGAAGTGCAACGCGAAAAAAACGCGAACAGCCCCCAAGCCACAGCGCCGCTCAGTACGCAGCCGCACAATGCTTTACCACGCTATGTATGGCTGCAGCGGCTCACAAGCTATACCACCCAAAATACAGAATATGGCGTCGTTTTTATTCGCTTGCCGAGCCATAGTGAGCATTTTCCTGCACAACGCAAAATGTATTTACTCGCCGCCATGTGTACCGAGCACAGCGTGTTTTGCCAGTACGCAGCCAATCTCTATGCAATTGCCATTCCCACGACGACTGAAAAACGATTTGCGCAATACCAAGACAATCTGCGCCGCGTGCTCACCATCCTTCCTTTAGATACTAAGGATGTGGGCATTGCCGCGACTTTAGGTCGACCAGGGCAAACGCTGCATGAACTGATTACGCAGATTGAAACACCTTTATTTGCGGAGCGGGTATGAACAGCTCGCTAAGTATTTTTACTGAACAATTGCAGGACATCACAGCGTATTTGGCTGGAAATTCCCCACTGCAAGCCCTGGCTTTAATTCATGAAATTAGTAGTAGCACCTATCAATTTGCGACGCCCAAACAGCGCATTGCATTATTACTACTCAAAGCACAGGCAGAAACTCAATTAGGCCAAGGGCATGCCTTAGTGACGACGCTGAATGAAGCGCTGAACCTATCGCAAGACAGTGAGTTTGCGCTAGAACGTTTGCATATTTTGCATCAGTTGGCGGATCAAATTTATACCCTTGGCGACTATCGGCAATCGATTCAATTGTGGATGCACTGCATAGAGTTGGGCCTTGAATTAGGTGAAATCAGCAGTGCTATTTTGGCCTTTATTTCAATCGGCGGGATTTTTAATGCCGCCAATGAACATGGCCGTGCATTCAAATTACATCAGCAAGCTTTTAGTTATTGCAGCAATATCGCTACACCTAAAATTTACTGCATTATTCGCCTGTATCTAGCTGCAGACGCCATGTGGCTTAAGCGGCCAAGCGATACCCTAAGCCTACTTGATGATGCCGATCCCATAATCGCGCAAAATCAGTTTTATCATGAACAAGCCGAATCCCATTTGTGGCGTGCACAAGCCTTGCTGCAACTTCAGCAAATCAGCGCGGCGATTAGCCACCTTGAGCAAGGCGTGCAATGCGCCCAAGCGCATCACCACTACTGGGCACAAATCAAATGTGGGCATCAGCTAGGCCTTGCCTATCTACAGCAAGCCCGCTACTTTGATGCCGAGCAAGCGTTACTCGAAGCGCAAGCAATTGCGATGGACAATGAATTTACGCAATTATTGCGCGATTGCTGGCTCGCCCTCTCGCAAGTGTATGAACACATGGGTCAAGCCCAGCAAGCACTATTTGCCCTGCAATCGGCGCATGGCCTAGAACATCATCTCGCTAAAAGCGCCCCGATCTTAGAACTAGAACCACGAATTTTAAAACGTCTGGCGCAACTAGAAACACGCTTTAGCCTAGAAATTAGCCGCCAAGAAAATCGTCAATTACTCGCAGCACAAGCGCAGCAAATCCAGAAACTCAAGCAGTTACGTACCGAAGTGGAACAAGACCCTCTGACCAAACTCGCTAATCGCCGCTGGATCGATGCGCATTTGCCGCAGCAATTGCTCAAAATAAACGACGCCGAGCCTTTATCGATTTTATTGCTTGATTTGGATCACTTTAAACAAATTAACGATGATTTTTCGCACTTGGCGGGGGACGAAGTATTGCGCGATTTAGGGCTCATTTTGCAGCACGCCTGCCGTGAGATGGACACGCCAGTGCGCTATGGCGGCGAAGAGTTTCTGATTGCGCTGACGGGCTTAAATTTGTTTTCTGCCGCCAAAGTGGCGGAACGAATTCGCACCCAAGTGCTAGCGCATAAATGGCCGACGAGTATTGGCGGACGTATCTTGACCATCAGTATTGGCGTCGCACAAGCCCAAGCGGCCGATAGCTTAAATAGTTTGATTCAGCGCGCCGACCAAGCGCTGTATCGCGCCAAAAGCCTAGGGCGTAATCGGGTCGAATTATAATCATTCATCCTGAACTCAGACCCGACTTCATCTTGCCTTACCACTCATGCCATTTTTGATTCAAAACTAAAATCAGGCCGAGCCCGCAGCAAGCCATTTCGAAATACTGTGCTCCTGCGTCAAATGCTCCAACCACCACTTCAAACCATGACCCACGCCCATATTGCGCCACGCAAAACACATCCGAATCGGCGCATTCACTTCTGCGACCGCTTTAGCGACTAAGCGGCCATCCGCCAAAGCTTCATTCGCCAAAGCCTGCGGTAAATAACCACAGCCTAAACCCGCAATTTGCGCCGCCACTTTATGCTGCATATCCGGTACGCGTAGTGTTTCTTGGCCGGACAACAGCCCAATCGTGTACGGCAATAAATTACGCGATGAATCGGGAACGACAATCGCCCGATATTGCTGGATTAATTGCGATGACAAAGGCTCGGTCGCTTGTGCCAAAGGATGCGTCGGCGCGACGGCAAACACACTACGCAACTCGCCCAAACTTTGCGTCGATTGCGTTGATGCATTGCCACCGAGGTGACTAATTGCGCCAATAATCAAATCAGCGCGCCGCTCTTGCAACGCCTCCCAAGACCCACCCAAAGATTCTTGCGTGAAACGGATTCGCGTTCCCGATTGCAGCGCATCAAATTGCGCCATCATTGGAAACATCAATTCCATTGGCAATACCGTATCCACCGCAATCACCAACTCAGTTTCCCAACCTGTTGCCACGCGTTTAATGCGGCATTCCAATTCATTAGCGGCAAGCAATAAATGCCGCCCTTCATTGAGCAGCTCAACTCCCGCGGCAGTGAGTTGCGCGCGATGACCACTGCGATCAAAAATTTCAACACCCAAATCGTCTTCCAATTTGCGCACCATATACGTCACCGCAGACGGCACACGATGGACTTCGGTCGCCGCCGCGGCAAAACTACCGCGCCGCGCAATCGCATCCAGGATCTCAAGCGCTTCTAAAGAAAGACGGAGCATAATCATTCCAATTTTTTGAATAAGACATTGGGTTTTCTTCGCTATCACGGCGAGAAACCTAGGTTTATTATGGCATACATCATTCAAAAACATTGAAGGAAGCCATCATGATTACTGTTCGCAAATCCAATGAGCGTGGCCACGCCAATCATGGCTGGCTTGATTCGAATTTTAGCTTTTCATTTGCCGAATATTACGATCCAGCGCATATGAGCTTTGGCGCACTGCGCGTCATTAACGACGATCGCATCGCCGCAGGCATGGGCTTTGGCACGCATCCGCACCAAGATATGGAAATCATTACTTATGTATTAGCGGGTGCGATTGAGCACAAAGACAGCATGGGCAATGGCTCAGTCATTCGTCCTGGTAATGTACAGCGTATGAGCGCGGGTACGGGTGTACGGCACAGTGAGTTTAATCCAAGCCCTACTGAGCAAACGCATTTGCTGCAAATCTGGATTTTGCCAGCGCGCAAAGGTGATGCGCCATCGTACGAAGAAAAAGCTTTTTCAGATGCCGACAAGCGCGGCCAATTGCGTTTGGTTGCCAGTAGCGATGGTGAGGCTGACTCTGTGACAATTCATCAAGACGTGAAGCTATATGCGGGTTTATTTGACGGCGCAGAAAGTGCCACAATGCCAATCACCATCGGCCGCAAACTGTATGTCCATCTTGCACGCGGCACTGCCGAAATCAATGGCTTGCTACTACAAGCGGGCGATGCGGTGATGCTAACGCAGGAAACACAACTCACTATCCAGCATGGCGAACAAGCTGAAGTCTTGGTATTTGATCTGTTTTAATCGGGCAAGCCAAACAAATCCCGCAGCCGCGACAACATTTCGCGTGGCTGCGGGGCTGGCAAAGCTGTTTTTGCATGCTCGGAAATTAATTGGTGATACTGCGCTTGTCGCCGCGCCAGTACCAAAGAAAATGCCTCGGCTAGTTCTTGTCGTACCAGCAATAAGCCTTGGAAAGTCGCACGATCTAATCGATAGCATTCGGCATTACCCATCGCGGTAATTTGAATCGGAAAGCGATCACCCGTCATCAAAGCAATCTCACCAAAAAAACTCCCCGCCGTGAGTGTGCCCAAAGGATGCAATACACCATCGGGCGTTGCTAGCGCTTGCTCCATTTCGCCTTTAATCAAAATATACAACCATTCCACTTCAGCACCCTGCGCCAGCACTGTTTCTCCGCGTACAAACGGCGTGAATTTGAGTCGATCCGATAAAGCCAGCAACTCAACTTCATTCAAGGGTGCTAGTAATTCCAAGCCGCGCAATACCGCCAAGCGCTCTTCGGTATGGCGTTTATGGCGAACTTCGGAATATTTTTTATTATCGAACGACAGCAATAGATTGTACTGCGGCGGAGAAAATCGGCGGCCATTGCGGCGTAAGGCCGCATCAATCGCAGTACGCACCAAAGAATCGGTGGCATCATCGTGCATTAAATCAGTCAACCAATAGCGTAGCGCAAATCGGCCAACACCTTTATCGGCCTCCATCAGTATGCATTGCGGCGCAGGCGACTCCGCCACATTGGCGAGCATACCCTGCAATAATGCAATTTCCACCATGCTAATAATTTGCGTTGGCAGCGTTTCCAGCGACACATCAAAATACACCCAGCGCCGCCACATTAACGGTTTACCTTGCCGCTTACCCAAAATCAAAAAGCGATTGCGCGTCAGCATGCTATTGGGCAAGACCACCGTTTCACCATTGCGCGTTTCCATATAAGTCGCACGCCACGTCACATCAACCACTTTGCCGACCACATCATCGACCTTGATCCAATCACCCGCCTCGATACTGGCATCCCATTGCAAAGTCAGCCCTGCTAACACATTGCCGATGGTATCTTGCATTGCAAACGCCAGCATCGCCGTCAACACTGTGGAAGTCACAACAATTTGCGACAAATCCAGTCCCGCTTGACGCAACTGATACATGCCCCAAATCACAAACACTAGGGTCACCAGAATATCTTGCAAAATTCGCGGGGGGCGCAGATTAAATAGCGGTAAGAACAGCCGAAAGAACACTAAACCAAGTAAGCGGATCACCACCAGTCCAGCAATAAAAGGCAAAACATACTGGCGAATCTCAGCCAACGCCGAGTTGGGTACAAAAGGTAAACAAGCAATGATCGCCGCCAGAACTAGCCAAAATAGCCAGACTAAAACCGTGCGCCGCAAAGAAGGATGACGCACATACAGCACCATCGTTAGCAGCCACGCCACCAACAAAAACCAAGCGCTGTTCTGCCAAGGGCTCGCAAACAAGGTCAACCAGATCTCAGCCATAGTATGGCCCTCGCGCTACTGATCTTGTTGTTATAGCTCGAGCTAGCGTACAGGCTGTAATTAAATCCAGAAACTCACAGCAGCACAAGCAGGTATATAAAGGTATATCGATGTAGGCTATTTAAATAAAAGGCCACCTTCATATACCCATTATTTAGATCGCGGATCCAGCGCCGTGCGTAAGCCTTCGCCGATGAACACCAGCATCAGCATCAAGCCCAGCAATACAGCGAAGGTAGACAGCGAAATCCACCATGCATCCAAATTGGCTTTGCCTTGCGCCAACAATTCGCCCAGCGACGCCGTTTGCTGGCCGACGCCTAGCCCCAGAAAATCCAAGCTCGTTAGCGCCAAAATCGCTGCGCCCATTCTAAACGGCAAAAACGCCAGCACCGGCGTTAAGCTATTGGGCAGCACATGGCGGCGAATAATTTGCCAATCGCTCAAGCCCATGCTGCGCGCGGCCAATACGTATTCTTGATTGCGATTACGCAAAAACTCAGCGCGCGTGTAATCGGCCAAGCCCATCCAGCCAAACAAGGTCATTAAAATCAGCAATAAAGCGAAGCTAGGCTCAAAAATCGCCATGAAAATAATGAGCAAATACAGCTCAGGCAAAGACGCCCAGATTTCCGAAATTCGCTGGCCGAATAAATCCACACGACCACCAAAATAGCCTTGCACACCGCCAATCAACATCCCCAGCACCGATCCCGTTAAGGTCAGCGCCAAGGCAAACAAGGCGCTAGTGCGAAAGCCGTAAATCAGCCGTGCTAATAAATCTCGGCCTTTGTCATCCGTCCCCAGCCAATTGGCTTTTGAGGGCGGCGCTGGATTGGGTTCAGTTGCAAAATAATTCAGCGTTTTTACGCCATAACGATTGGGCGGGAAAATCGCCCAATTGCCGGCTTGCTGTAATTGCTGCTCAATAAACGGATCGAGGTAATCCGTTGGCGTTGGGAAATCGCCACCAAACGTGATTTCGGGATAATCTTTTATGAGCGGGAAATACAGCGTACCGTGATAGCTGACCAAATACGGCTTGTCGTTCGAAATCAGCTCCGCGCCAAGGCTTAAAATAAAGCAAAACAGAAACAGCCAGAGGCTAATCAGTGCACGGCGTTGCGCCTTAAATCGCATCCAAGCGCGTGACCAATAATTGGGTGACGTCGCGGTCATCATGCGCCCTCCCCAGCTTTACCAAACTGCACCCGAGGATCCAGCAGCACATAGCCCATATCCGATAACAAACGCCCAAACAAGCCAAGCAAAGTGAAGAAGTACAGCGTGCCCAGCACCACCGGATAATCGCGGCGCATGACCGATTCATACGCCAGCAAACCCAAGCCATCCAGCGAGAACAACGTTTCGATCAATAAGCTGCCAGTAAAAAATGCCGCAATAATCGCCTCAGGCAAGCCAACCACCAAAGGCAGCGCCGCGTTGCGGAAAATATGTTTCCAAAAAATCCGCCGCTCCGACGCGCCCTTGGCGCGCGCGGTGGTCACATATTGTTTGTGGATTTCTTCGAGAAAACTGTTCTTGGTTAGCATCGTCAAACTAGCAAAGCCACCGACCACCATCGCCGTAACAGGCAGCGCCAAATGCCATAAATAATCCATTACTTTGCCCATCATCGTCAGCGATTCCCAGTCGTCACTGGTCAATCCGCGCAGCGGAAACAGTTGCCAAAACGAGCCGCCACCAAATAGCACCAACAGCACCACGCCCAACACAAACGACGGAATCGCATACGCCACCATTAGCAGCACCGTCGTTGCCGCATCAAACCGCGTGCCTTGTCGCACTGCTTTGGCGACACCGAGCGGCACCGCAATCAAATACGTCAACAGCAGGCTGCTAATCCCCAAGCTCATCGACACTGGCAGCTTTTCCCAAATCAATTGCGTCACGCTGGCATGG
Source organism: Deefgea rivuli DSM 18356 (assembly GCF_000620145.1). Taxonomy (GTDB): domain Bacteria; phylum Pseudomonadota; class Gammaproteobacteria; order Burkholderiales; family Chitinibacteraceae; genus Deefgea; species Deefgea rivuli. Next base: position 5,822 of record NZ_JHVM01000017.1, on the reverse strand, counting down.
CGAAACCAACTGTCGCCCAGATTCAATGTCGCGTAGTTTTTCAGCATTTGCCAGAAGCGCTCCGGCGCTGGTTTGTCAAAACCATACTGCACCTTAATTTGGCTCAGCTGCTCCTCAGACAAACCGCGCGCTGCCTGATACGCTCCAGCGCTACCCGAGGTATTGCCCGCTGATTCACCTGCTCCGCGGCCTTTAAGCTGATACACCATCTGCTCCACCGGCCCACCGGGAACAAATTGAATCACAACAAAACTGACCAACAAAACGCCGAACAGCGTTGGGATCATCAGCAGTAAACGTTTGAGGATGTATTGCAGCATGAAAAAACCTTCAAATCGTAGGATGGGTGGAGCGAAGCGATACCCATCAATCTAAGCAACAATAGGTATCGCCAAAATTCGGCTCAATCCATCTACGAGCAGCAAAATTAGCGAAGTGCACGTAGTGCAAAATATGTATTGGCTGATAAACCAGCTGTATCTATCTTATTGATTTCTTCGATTGACACAGAAAAATCCAATAATCTAGTTCTATCGCCAGAATTTTGTTTAAGTGTGTTTTGCAGACACATCACCAAATGATCCCGCTCTTTAGATTCTTTCAATAAACCATGAGCAATACTTTTTGCATAAAACAACTCAGCCTCAACCGTTTTCAATTTTTCAGCATTGGAAACAAAATCAGGATGATCGACATGGTACTCAAAAGAAGCATAAACGCCCTTTTGATTTCTGACATTTCTAGCCCAGCAAAGTGCGTTTGCGGTTTCAAATTCCCATCTTGCAACAGCTTTTGTTGTCACATCTCTAACGTAATGCAGTGTTTGAGCATCATGCTGGGCCCTCCAGCTGCTCAATGCTTTATATGCAATTACTACAGTTACTATGGTTGCAACAGTAGAGACGGACGAAATCATTATTTCAACAATATCTTTTGCTCCAAGCTCAGAAATTTTCCGAAGAATCGAGCTGATCAACACTAATATTTCAACAATTAAACTCTCAATAGTCATTTCACCCACCACGTCTCCAGCATCCAATCCCCCGCCTGATAATACAGCGGCGTGGTTTCTGGCATTGCAAAGCGGTCTCGCCATGCGATGCGGTGCGTGGCGCTGTACCAATGCGGGATGATGTAATGCCCAGCCAATAAAGCACGATCCAAAGCGCGCACTGCTGTGATTTGCTCTTGGCGATTTTTTGCTTGCAATACATGGCCAATCAGCGCGTCAATTGCCGGATTCTTTATGCCAAGCACATTGCTACTGCCTTTGATATCGGCCGCTTTACTGCCGTAATAATCCAGTAGCTCTTGCCCTGGACTTTGCACGCTAGGGAAAACCAACACGATGACATCAAAATCAAACTCATCTACGCGACGTTGATATAAAGCATGATCAATTTCGCGCACATTCATTGTGATGCCCAGCTTGGCTAAATTGCGCGATTTGGAGGGGAAAACACGCCCCATTGAGCCGCCATCATCCAGCACTTCAAATATAAACGGCTCGCCTTGTTGATTACGCAAGGCGCCATCACGGTATTCCCAACCGGCCTGTTTGAACAGCTCTCGTGCTTGACGTAGATTGTCCCGTAAAGAATGCGGTGGATTGGTGCTGGGCTGCGATGACAATTCGCCAAACACGCTAGCGGGTAGATACTTTTTCAGCGGAGTCAGCAACGCCAGCTCGGCCTCTGATGGTTTAGCACGGGCAGCCAATTCGCTATTGGCGTAAAAGCTATTGAGTCGTTGATATTGCCCATAAAACAATTGCCGATTCAGCCATTCAAAATCCAGCGCCAAGCCCAAAGCTTGCCGCACGCGAATATCGGCAAACAGTGGACGCCGTGTGTTCATCACAAAGCCTTGCATACGGCTGCTATTGTGATGGCGCAGCTCGCGTTTGATGATTTCGCCGCTGCGAAATTTTGGCCCCTGATACTGCCGCGCCCAGTTACGCGCGCTGTATTCAGTAATGAAATCAAATTCACCGGCTTTAAACGCTTCCAGCCGCGCCACATCGTCTTGGTAATAGCGGTAAGTGATGCGGTCAAAATTATATTGTCCGCTGCGTGTTGGATGATTTTTCGCCCAATAGTCATCGCGCCGCTGGTAGCTGATTTGTTTGCCAAACTTGTAATCGGCAATTTGATACGGTCCCGACGCAATCGGTTTTTCCAGTGTGATTTTATCCAAGCTCAAGCCGCCGCCCCATTTCTTGGAAAACACGGGCAGCGAGCCAACGATGATGGGTAATTCACGGTTTGGCACTTTAAAGCGATAGCGGATTGTTTTTGCATCCAGTACGTCTATGCCCGCCACATCCGCCAGTTGCGAAACATATTGCGGCGCAGCGAGCTTGCTCTTCAGTGTATTAAAACTGTGTTTTACATCCGCCGCCGTAACGGGATCGCCATTATTAAAGCGCGCTTGCGGGTTCAGCGTAAACGTCACCGATAGGCCATCAGCCGAGATATCGATCTCTTTCGCTAATAAGCCGTACATCGTCGCTGTTTCATCCAAGCTCATCGTCCCAAGCGATTCAAACATCAACGCGCCCAAGCCTACGGCCGAGGTACCTTTAATAATAAAAGGATTAAACGAATCGAAACTGGTGCGTCGATCAGGATTGGGCAGGATAATTTCACCGCCTTTTTTTGCCTGCGGATTGGCATAGCTAAAGGCGCTGAAGTCGGCGGGATATTTAGGCGCGCTACCGAGGGCAATCGCATGCGCGGCAAAGGCTGGCGACACGAAGACCCAGCTCAACAGGAAAAGGAATGATTTCATGCTACCTATGATAAGCCAGTCGCCCACAAACGGCAGCAATCCTCATGGGTTTGGCGTGTTAGAATCACACTTCATCCTTATAAGTTCTTATAAGTACACCGTTCCCGCCTGCGGGACGATAACACCCAGAGCCTTGTCATGCCTTTTTTAGCGATTGAAACTTCTTCTGAGTACCTGTCTTTTGCCGTCGATATGCCCAGCGGCATCGTGTCGCGCGAATGGCTGGCGGGGCAAAAACAAAGCGAAATCACGCTACCGTATTTGCAAGTGTTTCTCGATGAATTGGGTCTGAGCATGCAAGACATTAGCGGCATCGCCTACCCGAGCGGCCCAGGCTCATTTACCGGTTTACGCATCGGCTGTGGCATCACACAAGGCCTGGCGTTTGCGCGCAATATACCCGTAGTGGGCATCTCCACGCTGGCGGCGATTGCTGAAGCTTCTGGAGTAATACGGGTCGTTAGCTGTATCGACGCCCGTATGAATCAAGTGTATTTCGCCAGCTTTGAGCGTGTTAACGGTGACTGGCAAGAAGTCATTCCAGCCTTGGTGTGCAATCCAGAAGATGTGCCACTGCCAGTCGGTAATGATTGGCTCGGTGTTGGCAATGGTTTTGCCGCATATACGGAGACTTTAAATGCGCGCTTAGGCGAATGTGTGACTGAGATCAAAGCCGATCTTTACCCACATGCGGCACAATTATTAGCCTTAGCTTTGCCCGTATTTGCCGCAGGCCAAGGCCAGCCCGCCCATGAAGCGGAGCTGGTTTATTTGCGTGATAAAGTCGCGCTCAAAACGCACGAACGAGTTAAAAAATAATGCTCAGCCTGCTAAGCACCCAACATTTAAGCGACGTCATCGAGCTGGATGAAGCGACCAATCCACACCCGTGGACTGGCAAGCAATGGGTAGATTCTTTAGAAAACCACACGTGCTATGGTCTGTGGCAAGGCGAGCAATTACTGGGTTTTGCGGTGTGCATGATTACGCTAGATGAAGCCGAATTATTGCTAATTGCGATTGCGCCTGAGTTTCAAAGAAAACAACGCGGAAGCCAACTGATTCAAGGCGTATTAACTGAATTGGCTGCTCAAGGCGTGCTGAAATTATTTTTAGAAGTGCGAGAATCCAACGATGCCGCTTGTGGTTTTTATCTTCGCCATCAGTTCGAACAAGCCGGACGACGTAAAGGGTATTACTCTACAAGCATTGGTAGAGAAGACGCTCTGCTCTATACCCATAAGGTAGCTGCATGAATCGCCGCGCTTTAATTCTAAATGAACTGGGTTTAAATCCGCAATGGGTACGCCATGAAGTGCTCGCGGCGATGGAGGCTGAATCGCTCACAGACGAATCTAAAAGAGCTGAATCTCAAAGCATCACAGCAGAGCCAATTAAGGTCTCAGCAGTAACGCCAGTCAACGATCCGCATTTCAGCCCAATTGCGAATGTCGCTCATCAGCGTATTGAAGCACAAATACAGCAGTCCGAGCACAAAGCCCCCTCGAACAAAGCGGCTGCGGCGCATTTGTTATTACAACAAAATCGCCCTACTTCCAGCACGGAAAAAGTGCTTAGCGCTGAAGATGTGAGCCGCAGCGACGAACGAACTGAGCGCATCAAAACACTGAGCTGGGAAGAACTCCGCGTCGAAATTGCCAGCTGTACCGCCTGCCCACGCAGCGAACAGCGTGAGCAAGCGGTGTTTGGCACCGGGCAAAGTAATGCGCAGCTGGTGATTGTGAGCGATGCGCCAAGCAAAGCCGAAGAGCAAGCGAATCTAGCCATCGTCGGCCCGGCGCAGCGCATGCTAGCTCAAATGCTAATGAGCTTAGGCTCACAGCCATCGACCTTTACCACCAACGCAGTAAAATGTTGCAGCTCACGCAATCCGACCAGCCAAGAGATCAAAGCCTGCGCGCCATTGCTGCAGCGCCAAATTGCATTGGTTCAGCCGAAAGCTATCTTTGCAATTGGCCAATTCGCCGCAGAATCAACGCTCAACAGCAACGCACCGATCCGCGAATTACGCAGCAAAGTGCAGCAATGCCAGTCTATCCCGACCATCGTCAGCTACCATCCAAGCTATTTACAGCGCAATGTCCACGATAAAGCAAAAGCTTGGCAGGATTTATTACTACTTAAAACTGTCTTGAACCCATAAAAATAGCCACCCGAAGGTGGCTATTTTTATGCTCAACGTAAATAATTAAGAACTAGGTATATCGCTGTAAAACTTAGCTCTAATGACTTAGCGAGCAATACCCACCTTGCTCCATTTCTCGCGGACAGCAAAAAGCCCGACTCTTTCGAATCGGGCTTCTTACTTAATGGGGAGTCTGGCAATGACCTACTTTCACACGGGCAATCCGCACTATCATCGGCGCTGAGGTGTTTCACTGTCCTGTTCGGGATGGGAAGGAGTGGGACCACCTCGCTATGGTCGCCAGACAAAAACTTGTCTGATGCAGTGAGTCTCCTCACCACACGAGAGTTATCGCATTCTGCTTTTCGCTCGATTTAAACATTTTCATGTCTCATCTCCGCAATCAGCCTACAGCGCTAACTCGAATTCAATAGAAGAAGTAATTATACTACACACCAATCAACACTATTTCAGTATTTATCTTTCGTATCATGCACTTACGTACACTCCACGTTTTTTTGGGTTGACTATATCTTCGTCGCTTCACGCGTCTCAGGTTATAGGATCAAGCCTCACGAGCAATTAGTATTGGTTAGCTTAACGCATTACTGCGCTTCCACACCCAACCTATCAACGTCCTGGTCTCGAACGACTCTTTAGAGGATTTAAAACCCTAGGGAAATCTTATCTTGAGGCAAGTTTCGCGCTTAGATGCTTTCAGCGCTTATCTCTTCCCGACTTAGCTACCCGGCAATGCCACTGGCGTGACAACCGGTACACCAGAGGTCAGTCCACTCCGGTCCTCTCGTACTAGGAGCAGCCCCCCTCAAATTTCCAACGCCCACTGCAGATAGGGACCAAACTGTCTCACGACGTTTTGAACCCA
>NZ_JHVM01000016.1 GCF_000620145.1 Deefgea rivuli DSM 18356 | reverse complement strand
CCCTCGCTGCGGACAATCGGCAAGGCGTCGGGCTTTAACAAAACAGAGCCCGCCGAAAGCCCCTTGCCGCTTGTTCCTCGCTCGGCTTGATACAAGGGATCTCGCGCAGCTCAACCATTGCGGCACAGCTTCAAACATTAATTAAGAATTGCCCAAAGCGTAACGCGCTTGCAGTGTCATTTGCAATGCGGCGCGGGTTTTGGCGTGGGATAAAATTGGGCTTTCTAGCTGCCCATTGCACAGCAGATCGCAAAAATGTGCGGTTTCGTAATTGAGGCCTGAACCGATTGGGGTGTGCGTTAATTCTTCACGCTCGCCCGTTGCAGTCACCAAAGTCGCGCGCGCTGGGTTCCACCATTTATCGTGAATCAGCACATAACCAGCCGAGCCAGAAATCAGTGCTTCGCCGCTGCCCGCCACGTCCAGCCCGCAATACAACTGGCTGATGCCATTCGCGTGCTGAGATTGCCAGCTGGCAAAGGTATCGACGCCGCTCACACCCATCCGCCCTAAGGTTTGCACTTCGCTGCTCGCGCCAAGCCAATCCACCGCCAAAAATGCCGCGTAAATGCCAATATCGAGCAAGCCACCACCCGCTTGCGCTGGATCGAGCACCGCGTGGCCAGCAGGGATATTCGGGTTCGCGAAACCAGCACGAACGAAACGTACATCGCCAATTGAACCTGACTCAATGCGCTCACGAATCATTTGATACAGCGGGAAAAACGGCGGTTTCATCGCCTCCATATAGAGGCGCTGCGTGGCTTGCGCGGCCGCGATGACGTCGTCCAACTCAGCCAAAGTCACCGCAGCCGGCTTTTCGCACAGCACCGCTTTACCAGCTTTGAGCGCCGCAATACTCAGCGCGGCATGGCTAGGATGCGGCGTCGCGATATACACCGCGTCGATATCGCTAGCGAGCAGTTCATCCAACGATGAATAAATATGAGGTATTTGATTGGAGGTAGCGAATTGAGTGGCTTTGCTGGCAGTACGGTTAAATACTGCGACAGCTTGTGCATCGGGTACTTGTTCCAAACCCACTACAAAGCGTTGCGCGATACTGCCAGTGCCGATGATGCCGAAACGGATGGTTTTGATTGTGTTCATAGCTCGCCTTAATGAGGGTATTGCCACAGAAGTTAAATATTATCTAGCCTTCAATCCAATACACCAATCAGGTATTACCCTGTTCAGCCCAAGCTAAAAGTCCAATCCAAATATGCTGTTTTGCAGGGGGTTAGGCGGGTTTATACCGCGTACCCACCACGACCATGCTGATATGAACACATAAATGGTGGGTACGCGGCCGATCAGCTTCAGTGTTAATCGACGCCCTACTGCGGCCTAACCCACCCTACGCCTAGGCTTGGCTAAACCGCACCAGCGCCAAGCTCCCTAGTAGATTCGGCAGAAACTCAACCGGCTCACCTTGATGCAACACAATTTGGCCGTCCACTTGCATGCCGAGTTTAGCCAGCAATTTACCAAAATCATGCACAGTGCAGAAGTGAATATTCGGTGTGTTATACCAATCGTACGGAATCGTTTCGGAAACCGGCATGCGGCCGAGCAGGATTTGCCAGCGGTTTTCCCAGAAGCCAAAGTTCGGGAACGTAACAATCCCGCAGCGGCCAACGCGCAGCATTTCTTGCAAAATCAGCTCAACGTTATGCATCGATTGGATCGTTAGCGACAGCACGACATAGTCAAAACTACCGTCTTCAAAATGCTGCAAGCCGCTTTCCATATCGGCTTGAATGACGTTCAGACCTTTTTCCACACAAGTCACAATCGAATTTACATCGACGTCGACGCCAATGCCGCGCACTTGTTTGTTGGCTTGTAGCCACGCGAGCAATTCGCCATCGGCGCAGCCCAAATCGAGCACGCGAGAATTAGGTTTAATTTGCTCGGCGATGTGTTTTAAATCGGGGCGCAAATTGCCCACAGCGGCATGTTGTATTGCGGCCATTACGCCACCTCCACAGCAATATTATTCAGGTAAGCACGCATCACCCCCATATATGGGGCGTCTTCCATCAGGAAGGCATCGTGACCGTGCTGAGATTCAATTTCTGCGTACGACACACTGCGATCTGCATCCAGCAGCGCTTTGACGATCTCACGCGAGCGCGCTGGCGCGAAACGCCAATCCGAGGTGAACGACACGACCAGAAATTTCGCCTGCGCTTGGCGCATCGCCTGCGCCAGACTGCCGCCGTAATGCCGCGCCGGATCGAAATAATCCAGCGCCTTGGTCATCAATAAATAGGTGTTCGCGTCGAACACATTGGCAAATTTATCGCCTTGATAACGCAAGTAAGATTCAATTTCGAACTCGACTTCATAGCCGTATTTGTATTCGCCCGTGCGCAGCAAGCGACCAAATTTCTCGCCCATACCATCGTCTGACAAATAGGTGATATGCCCGAGCATGCGCGCCAAGCGCAAGCCGCGTTTTGGCACGACGCCGTGCTGATAAAAATCACCCCCGTGAAATTCAGGATCAGTAATAATCGCTTGGCGTGCCACGTCATTAAACGCGATATTTTGCGCGGTGAGTTTCGGCGCAGAAGCAATCACCAATGCATGACGTATACGCTCAGGATACGTGATAGACCAGCGCAACGCCTGCATACCCCCCAAGCTGCCACCAATGACGGCGGCGAATTGAACAATCCCAAGCCGATCGGCCAAACGCGCCTGCGTTTCAACCCAATCCCTGACCAACACGACTGGGAAACTAGCGCCATATTGCTCGCCCGTTGCAGGATTGATGCTCGAAGGCCCCGTTGAGCCATGACAACCGCCCAAATTATTCACGCCAATGACGAAAAAGCGATCCGTATCAATCGGTTTACCTGGGCCAATCATGCTGTCCCACCAACCCGGCGCTTTATCGTCAGCAGAGTGGTAGCCCGCTACATGATGGTGGCCCGACAGCGCGTGGCAGATCAAAATAGCGTTCGATTTATCGGCATTGAGCGTGCCATAAGTCTCGACCATCAGCTCATACGACGGCAAAACCGCGCCGGAAGACAGCGTAATCGCTTCATCAAACTGGAATTTCTGTGGGGTAACAATACCAATACTATTGGGCTGCATCAGATGATGTCCTATTGCTAGCAGTCATTAATTCTTTGGGAGCATTTAATAATGCGCAACATAGTAAAACAAATGCGAATCCAGAAACGTTATCAACAAACAATGAATTTGCCAATGAGGAGATTCCCATTCCAGCCAATAATGCATACAAAGACCACTTCCACATTTTTTCTAAATGTCGACCTTGCCAAGCTGCCGCGCCCATCAAAGCCAACAGTAAAATGATACCCAAAACACCCAGCTCAACGCCAAACCATAAATAATTATTATGCGGATTACCTGATTCCAAAATCAAACTTTGATTGGCTTTGGCAATTCGCTGATATTCATTTTCATAACTACCAACGCCGTGGCCTAATAGTGGTTTTTCTTGGATTAAAGCGAAGCTATTTTTATAAAACTCAAGACGAATTCCTACTGAGTTCGCCTCAGTACTTCCTTGAGAATAAGCCGCCAAATCAGATTGCACTCTCGCAATCCCGCCTTGAATGACGGAGGAATATTTCGGCAGAATAATCATAGCAGACAACAAGAAAACACTTCCCAGTAATAATCCCTTGCGCCAATTCCAAAAAACGAAAACCATGCCCAACATCATTAAGAAAATAATTTGCCCTGTTCTTCCTGGAACGACAAAAAACACATTATAACAAATCAGAAGAAGGCTAATGATGGCCAAAATATTTTTATATCCCGTCCATTGCTTAACAAGAAGAGCAGAAAAAATCCCAACCCCTAAAAACCCTGCAAATAAATTATGCGAGATATGATCTCTAAAAACGGCCCAATCACCTTGACGCGCTCTCAAAATAGGTTGATCAAGCCAGGCCGAAATACAAGATAAAATAACACTCAATAAAACACCAGCGGAGAAAGCAATCAAAAAAGCATTTCTAAGTTTGGGTTTTGAGAAGACGTACAAGAAAAATGGGATGAGGAAATAAGCTCGCAGCTTTAAAATAAACCCCCATCCACCCTCTGAACTCGCAGAGGTCCACAAGATGGAAACTACAAATAAAATCCCCAAACTCAAAGCAACAATCGCAAATGGCTTTTGACATTCTTCTTTTAAATCGCGCCATGAGCCCAGCATTAAAATTGCCGACAAGAGCAATAAGCCACCACTGATATTTTGTGCCGCAGTCGACATCGGAATTGCCAGCCCTGCGATAACGGCTGAAAATAAAGAAAACCAATAACTATATTTCATTCACCACGCTCCGCATTCTTTTTAAGAATAGAAGAAATCACATCAATCACTTGCTGAGAATTCATCGTATCAAGGCATTCACTATGACTTTGGCGATTTCGTAAACAGCCTTCTAAATAACACGGCACGCAATCCTTTTGGCCTTGAATTAAATACACATTATTCACCTGCTGACTGCCATGCGTCACAAACGGGCTTTGGCTCTTTTGGTACTGCGCTGGCCAAGGCGTCCATTTTACGGGGTCAGTCGGACCAAATAAGGCCACGGTCGGCACTTGGGTCGCGGCGGCTAAATGCGTTGTTCCAGTATCCACACCAACAAATACCTGCGCGCCCGAGATCACTTGCGCCAATTGTGCCAAAGACAATCGGCCAGCTAAATTCACCGTGCCTTCAGGCATATCCGCTAGCAGCGCGTTGAGATAATCCACTTCGGCAGCAACGGGGCCACCGGACAGAATCACTTGCACGCCTTGCACATGCAAATAATGAGCCACTGCAATCCAGCCTTCCCGCGTCCATTGCTTGTAACGCCATTGCGGCATCACGTGCAGCACCGCGTAGCGAGCAGAATCAACCACATCGCTGACTGAAAAAGAGCCGTCTTCCACGCGCGGCGGAGTTAAATCATACGCAGGTAGGATCGGGAGCAATTGGCAGAGTTGCAATAACTCCAACACCGTATGCGTTTTCTCTGACTCTGTTTCAAGAAAGCGAGAAAAAATATAGCGCTTAAACCAGCCCGTTTGCGGTTTAGGCGGCACAAAACCGATGCGTACTGGCGCAGCCAACATCGCATAGGCGGCAACTTTATCACTGGTTTGCGTGGTGATCGCCAAATCATACTGACGGAAAATGCGTTTTAATAATTGGATATACTCTGCTCGGCGTGGCTTCGCGCTCACAGCGATGAGATTTGATACCGCAGGATTACCCGCCAACATCGCCTTGGTATTGTCATACAACAGCACATCAATTTGCGCATCTGGATACGCGGCGCGTAAAGCGTTGAGCAATGGCGTCGTCAGCAAAGTATCGCCCAAGTAGCGCAAGGTAATCAGCAAGATTTTTTGCGGGGGCGACTTCTTAAACAAGGGCAGAATCGTTTTCATAAAGCCTTCTATTGAGACACAAAATTGCACCGCCTTGATCTTAGTCTCAGTGAGTCAGCACGCTGCGAGCATGAGCTACTTGCCTGATTAAACAAGAGCGGCGATTATAGCAGCCATGATTCATGAAAACAGTAAAACTATGCCCCGTATCGGCGTTGCAATCATCACCAAAAATGCGGCGGCGCATTTAGACGAATGCCTCAAGTCTGTCGCTTGGGCGCAGCAAATCATCGTCCTAGATTCAGGCAGCACGGATGCGACCTTAGAAATCGCCGCTAGGCATGGGGTAGAAATCCACCAAACCAGCGACTGGCCCGGCTTTGGCATTCAGAAAAACCGTGCGATTGCACTGCTCAATACCGATTGGGTTTTAGCGCTGGATGCTGATGAAGTGCTGAGCGAAACGCTGATCAATAGCGTCCAATCTGCGATCAACTCCGAGGCAGCCGCCCCAGTTTATAGACTCTCTCGACTATCAAATTATTGCGGGCGCTGGATCAAACATGCGGGCTGGTATCCAGATCATTTACCGAGGCTTTTCCAACGCGGTGCAGCGCAGTATTCGGATGACTTGGTGCATGAAAGGCTGATTTATCAAGGTGATGCACCACTTTTAGCTGGCGAGCTACTGCATTTTTCCTTTGATAATCTCGACGATGTGCTCGATAAGATCAACCGCTATTCCAAAGCGGGAGCACAGCAGCGCCAATCTCGTGGCGAAAGCTCGCATCTAGGCAAAGCGATCTACAAAGGCCTGTGGACTTTCTTGCGGACTTATTTTTTGCAGCGTGGATTTTTAGATGGCCGTGAAGGATTTATCCTGGCCGTTTCCAATGCCGAAGGCGCTTATTATCGCCAACTTAAACTGATGTATCTCAATGAAAATTAGCATTATTGTTACCACCTACAACCGCCCAGATGCACTGGTTGCGGTACTGGATTCGCTGGCCTTACAAGAGGGCGACTATGAAGTGATTGTGGCCGATGATGGCTCAAAACCTGAAACGGCAGCATTAATCCAATCCATGCAATATCCAGTGCGCCTAGCCCATGTCTGGCAAGAGGATGTGGGATTTCGCGCCGCCGCCGCACGCAATCGTGCCGCTGCTGCGGCCAGCGGCGACTACCTGATTTTTCTGGATGGCGATTGCATGGTGTTTGCAGATTTTTGCACTCAACATCGCGCTTTAGCAGAAAAAGGCTGGGCGATTGCGGGCAACCGAATTTTAGCTGCCAAGGAGTTTAGCGCAATGCTACTCAAAGCGCCAAACCCTGCCCGAGTGTGCCATTGGAGCAATGCCGAATGGAAAGTGGCACAAGCTAAAGGGGATGTGAATAAAGCCACAGCCAATTTGCGGCTGGCGCTTGGCCCTTTGCGTAAATTACACCGCAATCGCTGGCAACGCGTTCGCACCTGCAATCTTGGCGTTTGGCGTAGTGACTTTACTGCTGTGAATGGTTTTGATGAGGACTTTCAAGGCTGGGGTTACGAAGATTCTGATTTCGCCGTCCGCTTAATTCGCTCTAACATTAAAATCAAAGATGGCCGCTTTGCCGTGCCGGTGCTGCATTTATGGCATAAAGAAAATGATAGAACACAAGAGCGCGAAAACTGGGCGAAATTTGAAGCCACTTTAAATGGCCAGCATATCCGTGCCAAACGCGGCTTAGATCAATACTTATAAAGCGATTTAAAACGCTATTTCACAGCCCCACGAATCAACGCGATCAGTTGATTCGTGTTCTGCGCCACAGAAAACCGCGCCCGGTTTTTCTGCTGACCATGCGCCGCCCACGTACGCATCTGCTCCAGATGAGTGAGCGCCCAGCTAATCGATACACTCCAAGCCGCCACATCACCCGCAGCGACTAAAAGGCCATCTTCTTGATGCGCCATCGTTTCTGGAATGCCGTCTGTATCAGAGGCGATAGTTGGAATGCCAAGATTGAGTGCCTCAATCTGGAACATACCAAACGGCTCGCTCAATGAGGGCAAAATCGCCAGATCAGCACGGCGCAATAAGCCCACCATCGGGTTAATCATTCCCAATACACACGCATGCTCTTGCAAACCCAGCTCTTCAATCATCGCCTGCAAAACGGGCTGCAAATGGCCTTCACCCGCAATCAGAAAACGCAACTGAGGATGCTGTTTTAGAATTACTGGCATCGCCTGCAAAATAACCGCGTGGCCTTTTTCTTCACGCAGCATTGCACCTTGCAGCATCACGGGGCCGGGGCGGTTTTTTAGCCATTCAGCAGCTTGGCGCGGCAACTCGGCATGCTGTGCGTTGGCTTCAATCTGCGCGAAGTCGATTCCTGGATAAAGAACACCTACTTTACTGCTTAGGATCTTAGGATTTTTGAGGATACGGCCGCGCAAATGCGCGCTACAAGCCAAAGTGTGATCGAACAAATAGCGATACGGCAATGAACTAGGTACACCAGGCTGATAAGTTCGCATGCGGATAATCAGCGGGCGCTGCAAACCACAAAGTCGGCTGGCAATCGCGCCAATATTGGCATCATGACCACTATGAACGATGACTGCTGCTGCATTCAACTCGCGCAAATGCTGGCGAACAGTAAAAATGCTGGGCAAGTGCAGCGCATTGCGAAAGCGCGCCGCCGCCACATCCAGACCACGCTCTTTGGCGAGGGCATAAATTCTGGAAGTCGGTTTACAAATCAAGCGCGTGCGCCAGCCGCGTTGTTGCAGCTCGCTCATTTGCTGCAATAATTGCAGCTCTTGACCGCCAATATTCATCGAGCTTTCTAAAAACAGCGCGGCATCAGAGCTGAACTTTCGTTTTGAATCTCTGCGAGTCATTGCCTTACGCAACCTCAGCAAACTGTACCGCATGCATTTGTGCATACAAGCCAGCACGCTGCATCAGCTCAGCATGGCTGCCCATTTCGACGATTTTGCCTTTACGCATCACAACGATACGATCCACTTTTTCGATGGTAGACAGTCGATGTGCAATCACTAAAGTGGTGCGGCCTTGCATGAGGTTTTCTAAAGCTTGCTGCACTTTGCGTTCCGACTCGGTATCGAGCGCACTGGTTGCTTCATCCAAAATTAAAATCGGTGCATCTTTATAAATAGCGCGCGCAATCGCCAAACGCTGCCGCTGCCCACCCGATAGACGCACACCATTCTCACCGAGCATCTCATCAAAACGACCTGGCATTTGCTCGATAAACTCAGTCGCATGCGCCGCATCAGCCGCCGCGCGCACGCGTGCTAAATCGATTTGCGCTGCACCATAGGCAATATTCGCTGCGACTGTATCGTTAAACAACACCATATCCTGCGATACCAACGCGATTTGCTCGCGCAAATTCGCCAATTGATATTCAGACAGCAAAACACCATCTAAGCAGATTTCGCCCTGAGTCACTTCATAAAAGCGCGGCAATAAGCTCGCCAATGTGGTTTTACCACTGCCCGATTGCCCAACTAAAGCCACGCTCTCACCGGGTTTAATCTGCAAATCAACGCCATTGAGCGCATTATTGCCGCCCGCATGATAAGCAAACTCAAGTGCACGAACACTAATCTCACCACGAGCGCGCCCGGTTTTATATTGCCCTGTATCGCGCTCTGGCGCTTGATCCAATATCGCAAACACCGATTCTGCCGCGGCTAAACCACGGTGCAGAGAATCACTGAGTTTGGAGAGATTTTTGATCGGCTGTTGCAGCAACATCATCGAGCTCATAAAGGTAACAAATGCACCCGCACTCATCATGCCCGCCGCCGCTCGCACGCCTGCAAAGTAAATAATCGCCGCCATTGCAACGGCAATTAAAAACACCGTAAAGCCAGAATTCAAGCTAGACGTCGCAGCACGCTTGATCGACAAATGCCGAACGCGCAAATTGGCGCGGCCAAATCGTTGCT
Source organism: Deefgea rivuli DSM 18356 (assembly GCF_000620145.1). Lineage (GTDB taxonomy): Bacteria > Pseudomonadota > Gammaproteobacteria > Burkholderiales > Chitinibacteraceae > Deefgea > Deefgea rivuli. Next base: position 69,312 of record NZ_JHVM01000016.1, on the reverse strand, counting down.
GCTCATACGCCGTGCCACCAAAGATTTTAATAATGCGCTGCCCTGATAAGCTCTCATCCAGAATCTGGCTCATTTCACCCATCGTATCTTGCGTTTGCTGCGATAAACGCCGCTGGCGCTTACTCACGATACGAATCGACACCGCCGCACCGGGCAACATAATCAGGCAAAACAAAGTCAGCTGCCAATCAATCAAAATCATCGTCGCCAACAGCCAAATCGCCAGCGCAGTATCTTTGACCAAGACCGTCAACACATTCAAACCCGCATCCATGATTTGATTGATGTCGTACGTGACGCGAGACAATAAAGTACCAGTCGATGACTGATCAAAATAGCTCACCGGCATATTCATTAGCCGCGCAAAGACTTCACGGCGCAAATTATGCATCACTTGGCTCGATAACCATGCACTGCCATATTCATACGCGAAGCTAGAAACCAGTCGAACCAGTCCCAAACAAAATAGCAGCAGCGGCATCAGCCACAGCACTGGCCCGCCCACGGGCTGCAAAAAATGCTTTAGCTGATCAAGATATTGTGCCAGCGCATTGGATCGAGTAACGACACCGCCACCTTGAAAACTATCAATGATATAACCGAGCAAACCCACCATCGCGCCATCGACGACGCCAGCCACCACCATCGCAGCTATCGATACAGCGGCAATTAATTTATACGGCGCGATATAACTTAAAATTCGAAAATAAAGTTGTCGACTCGTCATTGGGCGCAATCCACAGGCTTTTGCAAACCATACACATCAAAAAAAATTTCAGGCTGAATCAATTAAAAATCCCCATACCGTGCTTGCAGCAAACCTGCGATCACTGGCGCTACACTTTCAGTACGCAAAATACGCGGCCCAAGAATAATCGAGGTATAGCCTGCCAGAACTGCTTGATCATCCTCTTCAGGCGAATACCCACCTTCAGGACCAATCAAAACGCTGACACTTGTAACTTGCGTTGGCAAACTAGCCCAAGCCACAGCCCCCGTCGGGCACAGCAAGAGTTTTAATTCACTGTTGTCCGTAGCAGCCAAAAATTGCGCTAAAGAAATGATCGGGCGAATTTCCAGTAAACGCGTTCGGCCACATTGTTCGGCGGCGCTGGCGGCGATGCCTTGCCAATGCGCCATGCGTTTTTCGGCGCGTTCGCCCGAATAACGCTGCTGGCAATATTGCGAAATCACCGGCTGCAATACGGCCACACCCAGCTCAGCGGCTTTTTGTACCGTGTAATCCATCCGGTCGGCGGCCGAGATCGCTTGCACCAGCGTGATTTTCAACGGCGATTCACGATCCACCGCATCAAATGCTTGCACACTGACGCTCACCGTTTTCTTTCCCATTGCCGCAATTTCAGCGGCATATTCCCCGCCCTGCCCGTTAAATAAATTCAGCGCATCGCCCGGCTGCATCCGTAACACTTGAACATGCCGCGCGACAGCCTCGGGCAAATCAAGGCTGAGGCCAACACTCAGCGGCAAATCAACATAAAAACGCGGCATAAAAATCCAATCAGGTGATCAGCAAACGCTGAATCAATAGGCCAGTAAATATAAGTAATGACAAAGAAATAACAAAATAGAGTATCCAGCGTATTACTTTCAGCCAATACACATCGCGGCTACGCACATAGCGCACACCAGAGTAGGCGATTCCCAGCACTGCCAGCACAAACAGCGCTCTTAAAATCGCGAACACCTTAGATACCTAAGTCGGGCAAATCGTGGAAGGCAGAAGGGACGTCTTCGATGCGATCAAAACTAACCATTTCGTAATTGCTTGGATCAGAAAGCAGCTCGCGCAGCAGCTTATTATTCATCGCATGGCCTGATTTATAGCCAGAAAACGCAGCGATCAGCGGATGACCCAGAATATACAAATCGCCAATTGCATCGAGAATTTTATGCCGAACGAACTCGTCTTCAAAGCGCAAACCACCTTCATTCAAGACGCGAAACTCATCGATCACAACCGCATTATCCATATTGCCACCACGCGCCAAGCCATTCATGCGCAGGTATTCAACTTCATGAATAAAGCCAAAAGTGCGCGCACGGGCGATTTCGGTAATGTAGTTCGATTTGGCAAAATCCAGCGCTATCGTTTGCGCTGATTTTTTAAAAGCGGGATGTTTGAAATCAATGGTCAAGCTGACTTTGTAGCCGTTGTGTGGCTCAAACTTAACCCATTTATCGCCATCGTGAACTTCGATGGGCTTGAGTACTTTGACAAACTGCTTAGGCGCATCCAGCTCGTGCACGCCGGCAGTTTGAATCAAGTATATAAACGGTGCAGCAGAACCATCCATAATCGGCATTTCAGGGGCATCGACTTCGACAATCACATTGTCGATGCCAAGCCCTGCAAATGCAGACATCAGATGCTCAATGGTGCCGACACGCACGCCGTCTTGGACGAGCGTCGAGGAGAGACGCGTGTCGTTCACCAAATCTGGGCCGACTTTGAACGGCGCTGATTCGGGCAAATCAGAGCGCTTAAACACAATTCCATGGTTCGCTGGGGCAGGTCGCAAGGTGAGTCTTACTTTCTCACCGGAGTGCAAACCAACGCCAGTAGCCTGGATGGTCGAATCCAAAGTTCTTTGTAAAAACATGGCCGTTCTGCCTATTTCCAATCAATTTATCGATTTTACCAGCCTTAGGCAAAGGGCTGGATGAATCATTACTATCACATCGATTGAAAAGCGTAAGGGCTATCCTCACACTCTATCCTTACAATTTTAGTCCGCTTGGCGGCGCAAAAATGCAGGAATATCCATATCAATATTGCTCATCGCAGGACGTGCTGCCGCTTCTGGCGCACGATTACCACGATTATTGCGCCAAATTGCTGGAGTATCGTAGGCATCTTCGTACGCTACGTTATCCGTGCCGGTTTTCAGCGATTGGCTGCTAACTACAGTCAATGATGGCGTGCTAATCGCTTTGCCACCTAAACCGGTTGCAACCAAAGTCACACGGATTTCATCTTCACCCAAAGCTTCGTCGTAAACCACACCGTGTTTTACCAAAGCGCCGTCTGCAACGTGCGATTCGATAATTTCAAGCGCTTGACGCGTTTCAGATTTCTTCAATTTACCCGGTGCAGTCGAGAAATTCACCAACACGCCGCGTGCGCCTTTAAAGCTAATATTGTCCAATAATGGGCAACGAATCGCTTCCTCAGTCGCGCGGATCGCACGGTCTGGGCCAGTCGCGTGAGCTGAACCCATCATCGCCATACCCATTTCACGCATGACAGTTTTCACGTCGGCAAAGTCAACGTTGATCAAACCTGGGTACTGAATGATTTCAACGATAGAGCCAACGGCATTACGCAATACATCATCGGCAGCGCGGAACGCTTCGTCGATGGTTACATCATCGCCCAGCACTTCTTCGAGCTTTTGATTCGACACGACAATCAAAGAATCCACATAGCGTGCTAGCTCGTCGATACCTGATTGCGCTACTTTTTGACGGCCGCCTTCGTCTAAACCTGGTTTGGTCACGACGCCAACGGTCAAAATCCCTTTCTCACGCGCGACTTGCGCGATCACTGGCGCAGCGCCAGTACCCGTGCCACCACCCATACCGGCAGTGATAAATAATAGGTCAGCCCCCGAAATCAGTTCAGCGATACGCTCGCGATCTTCTTCGGCGGCTTGACGGCCGATTTCTGGATTACAACCTGCGCCAAAGCCTTTCGTCAATTCAGCGCCCAACTGAACGACATTGTCTGCTTTAGATTGCTTTAATACCTGTGCGTCGGTATTCGCCGAAATAAAATCGACGCCATGCGATTGCATCGCGTGCTCGATCATATTATTGATTGCATTGCAGCCTGCGCCGCCAACGCCAATCACTTTGATGTTCACGTGATGTGAAACCTCTGGTACTTCAATTAATAATGCCATTTTCACTCTCCTCTTGCCCGATTTTACTGCTTACCCGAATATTTCAGAAGTTATTTTGAAACCATGACTTCATTCTGCCAAAAACATCACCCATACCACCTTCTTTGCCTCGGTGACCCGGCGCTTTTTGCATTTGTTGTCGCGCCAATAAAAGCAAACCGACTGCGGTTGAATAACGTGGATTTTTCACCACCTCAGCCAAACCGCCCACATAACGCGGCAAACCTAAACGCACCGGCATATGGAAAATTTCTTCAGCCAAATCAGTCATACCAGGCATCAAAGATGCACCACCAGTAATCACGATTCCGCTCGACAAACGATCTTCAAAGCCCACGCGGCGCAATTCAGCCTGCACAAAGCTATACAACTCTTCAACGCGTGGCTCGATCACTTCAGCCAAAGTGTGCCGCGACATCTGCCGCGCGCCCCGCTCACCAACACCTGGCACTTCAATCATCGTTTGTGGGTCGGTCATATGCCGCAACGCGACCCCATGTTGAATTTTGATGTTTTCTGCCTCACCCGTTGGCGTACGTAATGCCATCGCCACATCATTGGTAATTTGGTCGCCTGCAATGGGGATTACTGCGGTATGGCGAATCGAACCGCCGATAAATACGGCGATATCCGTCGTACCACCGCCAATATCGACCAAACACACACCTAAATCTTTCTCGTCATCGGTCAGTACTGCATAGCTTGAAGCCAAAGGCTGCAACACCACTTCAGCGATTTCCAAGCCACAACGACGCACGCACTTGGTAATATTCTGCACCGCGGACACCGCGCCCGACACAATGTGCACGCGAACTTCAAGGCGCACGCCGGACATCCCCAGCGGCTCTTTCACATCCTCTTGCCCGTCGATCACATATTCTTGCGACAAAATATGCAGCACTTGATGATCGGTCGGAATATTCACCGCGCTGGCGGTTTCAATCACGCGGTCGATATCGGCCTGCGTCACTTCTTTATCTTTAATCGCCACCATGCCGTGCGAATTCAGGCTCTTAATGTGGCTACCTGCGATGCCGGTATAGACTTCACTGATTTTGCAATCGGCCATTAATTCGGCTTCGCCGAGCGCCGATTGAATCGCCGCAACGGTTTTCTCAATATCGACCACGACGCCGCGCTTCAAACCTTTTGATGCAGCCGAGCCCAAGCCCACCACATTCAATGAGCCGTCTTCCTTCACATCAGCCACCACCGCGACCACTTTCGATGTCCCGATATCTAGCCCAACGATGAGGTTTTTTGCATCCCTAGTCACTGACAGCCTCTTTTACAAATCTTAAGGTTTAACTTTAAATAACACGGCCAACTTATTACTTTTTAACACTTTAAGCCATTAAAAGCATAAATCATGCCGAAGCTTTAATCGCCTTAGGCTTGACGACAGACGGTGCTGTTTTCACGGCACTTCCCTTCGCTGCAAGCGGCTTTTCAATCGGTTGATAAGTCGGTAATCGCACCGCAAATCCATTCGGATAACGCAAATCTACATACTCAAACGGCTGCTGCAAGAGCGCCAAAGTATTCGGATAAGCTTTCACAAAGCGCTTCACTCGATCCACTGGATCATCACGGCCAATTTCAACAATCAACTGCCTATCCAACTCAAACCGCCATGCTCGCCGATCTGACAACCATAAATGCGTGGGCTTGCGTCCCAGCGGAGCCAATGCCGTTTTCAAACTTTGAAAACCATCGACCATCAATTTTTCAGTGCCGTCTGGCCCTTCCAGCACCGGCAAAGGGTCACTCGTCGCCGCATCAAATTTCTCGCCATGTGAATTGAGTAAACCCGCAGTGCCCCAACGGGCGACTGCTTGATGCTCTTCAATATTCACTTCGAGGCGATCTGGCCAGCGACGGCGCACTTCAACCTGACGTACCCACGGCAATTTCTCAAAGTTCTGCCGTGTTTTATCCAAATCCAGCGTAAAAAACGTGCCTTTCAACTCGTTTTTAATCACGTATTGCAATTGCTCACGCGTAACGTGCGTTAAATCGCCATCGACTTTAATCCGCCGCACCGGAAACAACGGTGAGTGCACCGCCAAAAACAGCAGCGAATAAAACAACAACATCAGCGCCAAAGCCGTCAGCAAGTTCGCAAACCACATCAATAGCTGCGGCTTATCCCACATAGGGAATGACTGCCAACGATAGCTGTGGAAACGGCACGAACATATTTGATTCCATTTAATTCTTAGAGGGTGCTAACAGCACCCAACCCACTCGGGTATATTAACGCAGGCGAATTATAACAAGAGTTGCAAGGATATACCCTTACAAACCCATAAATACTACAAGGTTGTTGCTAAAATTTTCAGCACCAGTGTTTCGTAACTCATTCCCGCCTCACGCGCGCACATTGGAAACAAGCTATGTGTCGTCATTCCAGGGGCCGTATTTGCTTCAAGCAAGTAAATTTTGCCTTCTTCATCAGTTAAAAAATCGATACGCGCCCAGCCTGTCGCCCCTAAAATTCGATATGCTTTTTCGGCCAAACTCCGTGCTTGCTGCTCTTTTTCATCCGATAAACCGGCTGGGCAGTGGTATTCGGTGTCATCACGAATATATTTCGACTCGTAATCGTAAAATTCTGTTTTTGGAACGATTTTCACCGTTGGCAACGCTTGGGCATCTAAAACAGCGCAAGTGTACTCACCGCCACCGATATTGCGCTCAGCCAAAACCACCGATTTATGGCGAGAAACCTCAGCCCATGCGGCATCTACATCTAACAATGACTTCAACTTCACTACGCCAACGCTTGAACCTTCATTCGCAGGCTTCACAAACAAAGGCAAACCCAGATCTTGTGCTGCCAGTTTTAACTGCACTGCGCTTTCAACAATCCGATAATCAGGCACAGGTAAACCCGCCGCTTCCCAGAGCAATTTGGTACGCCATTTATCCATACCAATTGCAGAAGCCATCACTCCACAACCGGTGTACGGCACACCAAGAAACTCCAAAGCGCCTTGAATCGTGCCATCTTCACCGCCACGGCCATGCAAGATCAAAAATGCACGATCAAAACCTTCAGCTTGCAGTGCTTGCAATGGTTTATCAGCAGGATCAAATGGATGTGCATCCACGCCGCTAGCTTGCAAAGCCGCTAAAACACCCGCTCCGCTCATCAATGACACTTCTCGCTCTGCCGAGCTGCCACCCATGATGACTGCTACTTTTCCGTACTGATTCATTTGCCCATCTCACTCAATAATTTCGGGGTATTCCCTATCGTGCCCGCACCCATCGTGACGACGACATCGCCATCACGCACTGCGGCAAGGATTGCCGCTGGCATGTCGGCAATAATCTCCACAAACACTGGCTCAACCTTACCTGCAACGCGCACCGCACGTGCCAATGAACGGCCATCGGCGGCAACAATCGGCGCTTCACCCGCAGCGTAAACTTCAGCCAGCAACAGGCCATCAACGGTATTAAGCACTTTGACGAAATCTTCAAAGCAATCACGCGTTCGTGAATAACGATGCGGCTGAAAGGCCAGTAATAAGCGTCGCCCCGGAAATGCACCACGCGCCGCAGCCAAAGTCGCCGCCATTTCAACCGGGTGATGACCATAATCATCGACCAAAGTGAATGAACCACCCGCTTCAAGTGCCACTTCGCCGTAACGTTGGAAACGACGTCCCACACCTTGGAATGCCGCCAATGCTGCCACAATCGCGGCTTCATCCGCGCCCACTTCAATACCAATCGCAATCGCGGCTAAAGCATTGAGCACGTTATGCATGCCAGGCATATTCAGCGTCACTGCCAAACGCCGTGATTCGCCATTTTCCCAAACCGCATCAAAACGCATTTGGCCGTTATCAGCGACGATATTCTCAGCGCGCAACATCGCATCTTCAGACACACCATACGTCGTAATCGGGCTAGTCACTTTCGGCAAAATCGAGCGCACATGCGGATCGTCAATGCATAAAATTGCACGGCCATAAAATGGTAAGTGATGCAAAAATTCAATAAATGCTTGCTTCAATTTCTCGAAATCATGGCCGTAAGTGTCCATATGGTCGGCATCGATATTGGTCACGACCGAAATCACGGGCGTCAGCAGCAAGAACGACGCATCGCTTTCATCCGCTTCGGCAACCAAAAAATCACCCTGCCCCAAACGCGCATTGGTGCCGGCAGCATGCAATTTTCCACCAATAACAAAGGTCGGATCCAAACCTGCCGCCTCAAGTACGCTAGCGCTTAAACTGGTCGTGGTCGTTTTACCGTGCGTACCGGCAATCGCAATCCCGTGCTTTAAACGCATCAATTCAGCCAACATCATCGCGCGCGGCACGACCGGAATCTTGCGGCGACGCGCTTCCATTACTTCAGGATTGTCGTCTTTCACTGCACTCGAAATCACCACAACATCAGCATTCGCAACATATTCAGCCGCATGACCTTGAAATACTTCCGCACCCGCCGCAGCCAAACGCCGCGTCGTCGCGCTCACACCCAAATCGGTGCCGCTAATCTCAAATCCCAGATTGAGCAGTACTTCAGCAATCCCACTCATGCCGACACCGCCAATCCCAACAAAATGGATGCGTTTTACTTTATGTTTCATTGCGCTAATTCTTTAATCACTGCAACCACTGCGGCGGTTGCATTAGGTTGGGCTAAAACACGTGCGGCAACGGCCATTTTCAGGCAGCGCTCGCGCGTCATTTCTTGGATCATTTGGGCTAAATGCGCTGGGTTGCTTTCATTCTGTGGCAGCAATACGCCCGCACCTGCTTTGCTTAAAAATTGGGCATTACCGGTTTGATGATCATCCACAGCATGTGGAAATGGCACCAAAATACTCGCAGCACCTACACAAGCCAGCTCGGCCACTGTCAGCGCGCCTGCGCGGCACAGGACTAAATCGGCATCAGCATAGGCTTGTGCCATATCGCCGATAAACGCCACGCAATCTGCATTGACACCTGCGGTGGCATAATTCGCTTTCAAGGTTTCAATGTGCTTTTCACCCGATTGATGCGTAACTTCAGGTCTAGCGTGCTCAGGGATTAAAGCTAACGCTTGTGGTAACTGCTCATTAAATACTTGTGCGCCCAAACTACCACCAACAACTAAGAGTTTCAGTGCGCCACTGCGCCCAGCAAATCGAAGCTCTGGTTCTGCCACGGCATTCATTTCGTCGCGTACCGGATTACCAACACATTGATAACGGGCGACTGCACCCTGACAGCCTTCTTGGTTCGGAAATGCTGACGGAAAAGCAAACAACACGCGATTGGCAATTTTCGACAGCACTCGATTAGTTAAACCGGCGACCGAGTTTTGCTCATGAATGACCAAGGGTAACCAGCACAAGCGCATCGCCAGTCCACCAGGAAAGCCAGTAAAACCACCAAAACCAATTGCCACATCAGGGCGACGGCGGAAAATTAAATCCACCGCAGTCAAAAGTGCTTTAGTTTGCACCCAAGGTTGGCTCAATTTTTTCAACCAACCTTTACCGCGTACACCCGTAATATCCAAAGTCACCAGATCGATACCGTGCTGCGGCACAACGCGGGTTTCCATTGCGCCTTTTGCGCCCAACCAAACCACATCCCAACCTTCTGCGCGCACTGCATTGGCCACCGCCAAAGCAGGAAAAATATGCCCACCCGTGCCACCAGCCATCACCAAAAGGGTACGTTTTGTCATACGTTATACCCCCGAATCATTTGGCGATTTTCATAATCAATTCGCATTAAAAAACCCAGCGCTAATAAATTGGCCACAATGCCAGAACCACCGAATGATAACAGTGGCAGGGTTAAACCTTTAGTCGGCATTACACCCATATTCACGCCAATATTAATCACCGTTTGTATGCCAAACCAAATACCGACACCTTGCGCAGATAATGATTGCCAGTGCCTTTCTAATTTATTCGCTTGCACGCCAATCGAAAAAGCACGAAACACCAAAAATGCAAATAGCATAATAACAATGGCTACACCGATAAAACCGAATTCTTCAGCAATAATCGCCATTAAAAAATCGGTATGCGCTTCGGGTAAATAAGACAATTTCTCGACACTTAAACCCAAGCCCACGCCGGTAAATTCACCACGACCAAAAGCAATAAGTGAATGACTAAGTTGATACCCTTTGCCATACGGATCTTGCCAAGGATCTAAAAAGCCCAATACACGTGCACGGCGATAAGGACTACTCACAATTAAAGTGAAAAATGCCCCCCCCAATACCACAACCAAACCTGCAAACAATTGCCAACTAAATCCAGCTAAAAACAAAGTACCCATTGCAATTGCACTAACGACAACCAATGCGCCCATATCAGGCTCGGCGAGTAATAAGCCCCCCACAACGGCCATTACCGCAGCCAAAGGCAATAACACTTTGGTAAAACTTTCTGAAAACGCCGCGCTCATACTGCTATTTTTTCGTACGCTATAATCTGCCGCATACAATACAACGAAATACTTAACCAATTCAGAAGGTTGTAAATTAATAACGAACAAACTCAACCAACGACGACTACCATTGACTTCTTTACCAATCCCAGGGATCAACACCATCACTAGCATTAAAATACCGGCGATAAATAATAGTGGCGCATATTTACGCCATGTCTCGGTTGGAATGTTGAAAGAAATAAATGCAGCAAAACAACCCACTACTAAAAAAACAGCATGCCGAATTAAAAAATAATTCGATTTAAAGCCCGTATCTTTATCGACTTCCGCCATCGCAATCGACGACGAATATACCATCACCAAGCCTATCGTCAGCAGCATCACGATGCACCAGAACAGCGCCTGATCGTAGGCGCTCATCGTTGGCTTCATGCGCTTCATGGCTTGGTAAAAAATTTGGCGCATTAGCCTTCCAAATCTTTCACTGCAGCGATAAATACTTCTGCGCGGTGATGGTAATTTTTAAACATATCTAAGCTGGCGCACGCTGGCGAGAGCAACACGACATCACCAGCTTCAGCAAAATTGCTTGCCACTGAAACGGCCATTTCCAGCGTCGGCACCATCATCACTGGCAAGTAATTATCGTCACCCTCTTCGTCGTCTTCATCCACCGCTAAATACGCTGATGTCGCTTCATTCAACACTTCGGCAATCGCTGGCGCATCGCGGCCAATCAGTAAAACTGCACGGCAAATTCGCTCACAAGCATCAAACAAAGGTGAAAAATCTTGCCCTTTGCCATCGCCACCGGCGATCAATACAACAGGGCGCGTCATGCCTTTCAGCGCCGCTTCTGTCGCGCCAACATTGGTGCCTTTGGAATCGTCGTAATACGCAACGCCATTCACTTCTGCGACAAATTCAACCCGATGCGGCAAACCTTTGAAGTTTTTCAGTGCGCTCACGAGCGGCTCAATGGGCAATCCCGCAGCGCGGCACAGTGCAATGGACGCCAAGGCGTTTACGGCATTATGCAAACCAGCAAGCGGTAATTCCGACGCTTTGAGCAACTCGACTTCGCCACAGCGCAAGCTAAAATCACCTTCGATTTCAAGCAAGCCATACTCAGCAGCATTACGCGGGGTATCAGCCCCAAACCATATAATTTCTCGACCTTGCCGAGACATACCTCGGCACCATCCATCTTCACGATTTAGCACTTGCACGCCGACGCCAGCAAAAATACTGGCTTTGGTCGCCGCGTATTCTTTCATTCCGGCATAACGATCCAAATGATCTTCCGACACATTCAGCACCGTGGCAGCGATAGGCGCTAATGAAAACGTCGTTTCCAATTGAAAACTAGATAATTCCAACACCCAAAAATCAGGCCACTCACCACGCGCTTCCCATTCGATCAGAGCCGCCAACACCGGCACGCCGATATTGCCCGCCATCACCGTGGTTTTACCCGCCGCTTCGCACATTTGCGCGACCATCGTTGTGACGGTGGATTTGCCATTTGAGCCGGTAATCGCAATCACTTTGCTAGGCTTGCCGACTAAAACTTGCGCCAACAATTCCACATCGCCAATCACGTTGATGCCATGCGCAATCGCAGCGGCAATTTCTGGCGTAGCCAAAGGAACACCCGGACTCGTAATCAGCAAATCGGCATCAGCAAAAGTATCGACATTGAATGCGCCTAAACGCAGCGTGACTTGCGGTAACTCGGCCTGCAAACTTTCCAAATTCGGTGGTGTGCTGCGGCTATCGGCCACTGTCACGCACGCGCCCTTGCTCACCAACCAGCGTGCCGTCGCCAAGCCGGTTTCACCCAAGCCAACGACGATGCAATGTTTTGCTTTGAGTTCCATCTGCGCTTACCGTAATTTCAAGGTGGCTAAGCCCACCAAGACCAAAAGCATCGTAATAATCCAGAAGCGAACCACAACTTGTGTTTCTTTCCAGCCTTTCAATTCGTAATGATGGTGCAGCGGAGCCATCCGAAACACGCGCTTGCCGGTCATTTTAAAGCTGGCGACCTGAATCATCACCGACAGCGCCTCAACCACAAACACGCCGCCCATAATCAGCAAAACGATTTCTTGGCGCACAATCACAGCGACCATGCCCAAGCCAGCGCCCAGCGCCAACGCGCCCACGTCGCCCATAAACACTTCAGCGGGATAAGCGTTAAACCATAAAAAGCCTAAACCAGCGCCAACCATTGCGGCACAAAATACAATCAATTCGCCCGCACCCGGCACATGCGGCACACCCAAATACACCGCAAATTTCGCATTACCTGCAACGTAGGCAAAAATACAAAAAGCGCCCGCAACCAGAACCACCGGCATAATCGCCAAGCCATCCAAACCATCGGTGAGATTGACTGCATTGCTGGTGCCAACGATCACGAAATAGGTCAGGATACAAAAACCGATTGCGCCAAAGGGATAGAGAATTTCTTTGTAAAACGGAATAATAAAACCGGTCGTCGATGCATCACTGCCCACATTCACCAAAAACAAGCCAGCGCCAATCGCAATCGCTGATTGCCAAAACATTTTGGCTTTGGCTGATAAACCTTTTGGGTTTTTCAGCGCGACTTTTTTGTAATCATCAACAAAACCAATCACGCCCGTTGCCAGCGTCACCACCAACACCAGCCAGATATATTGATTACGTAAATCGCCCCAGAGCAAGGTGGTCAGGCCAATCGACAACAAAATCAACGTGCCACCCATCGTTGGCGTACCGGCTTTAATCAAATGTGTTTGCGGACCATCGTCACGCACCGATTGACCGACTTTTAGCTCGGCCAGCTTGCGAATCACCCACGGACCCAAAGTCCAAGAAATCGTCAATGCGGTAATCGTCGCTAACACGGCGCGCAAAGTTAAATAATTAAATACATTAAAGGCGCGAACTGATTCGCCGAGCCATTGCAACAACATCAGCAACATGGCTGCACTCCTTCTAAAGCATTAACAATTTCTTCCATCCGCATAAATCGCGAACCTTTCACCAACACATGCGATTGCGGCGTGAGCACGGCATTGAGCGCTGCCAATAAATCAGCTTTATTCGCAAAATGCTGGCCTTGTGCGCCAAATGCTGCGACGGCGTGTGCCATCTGCTCGCCCACCGTCAACAAAACCGTAATACCTTGTTGCTGCGCGTACGCGCCAATTTCTGCGTGACGCTCTGGCGCATCGTTACCCACTTCGCCCATATCACCCAGAACCAAAATTGTTGGCACTTTGCTGCTTTGACCTATTGCGGCCAATACATCAACCGCAGCGCGCATTGAATCGGGATTGGCGTTATAGGTGTCATCCAAGACGCTCGCACCATTGGCGGCGCGTTTGGCCTGCAAACGCCCTTTGACACCGCTCCAAGCCGATAAACCGGCGGCGATTTGCGCCAAAGGAATTTGCAAAGCAATCGCCGTCGCCGCAGCAGCCAGCGCATTGCGTACATTGTGTAGGCCGGGAACGGCCAGCGTTACAAGCGCTGAGCCCAAAGGCGTCGCTAATTTAAAGCGACTGCCATCCGCATTTAGCTCAATATCTTCTGCTGTGATTTCAGCGTCTTGCAGACCAAACGAGATCGTCGCTTGTTCACCCGCTAATTCACGCCACACGCCAGCAAATTCATCATCGGCGTTAATAATCGCCACGCCGTTGGCTACTAAACCAGCGAAAATCTCACCTTTGGCTTTTGCTACACCCGAGACGGAGCCTAGGGCTTCTAAGTGCGCTGCGCCCGCGTTATTCACCAGCGCCACATCAGGTCGCGCGATTTTGGTTAGATAATCAATCTCACCAAAATGGTTCATGCCCATTTCTGCGACCACAAAACGATGCTCGGCACGAATGCCCAACAAGGTCAGCGGCAAGCCGATATGGTTATTTAAATTACCTTTGGTCGCGTGTACAAAGTCTGGATTGCCCGCATGTACAGCCAAGATACTCGACAACATTTCTTTCACGCTGGTTTTGCCATTACTGCCAGTAATAGCCGCTAGCGGTTTTGCAGCATGCTTTGCACGCCAATACCCCGCCAACTGACCAAGCGCTTGCAATGTATCGCCAACAATAATCCGATTGCCTTCACCCGCTTGTTCAACCACGGCGGCCACAGCGCCTTGCGCGAATGCTTGCGCGACGAAATCATGCGCATCAAAACGCTCACCTTTGAGCGCAACAAACAAATCACCGGCACGAATATCGCGACTATCGGTGGTGACGCGCGTGAACACCAGCTCAGGATTTCCCTGTAGCGTGGCATTAAGCGCTTGCGCAGTTTCCTGCAAATTCAACATCATTACTTCCTTATTACTTTTTTTGCCAATGCAGTACTGGCGATCTCAACATCATCAAAATGCTGCCGAACGCCTTGAATTTCTTGGTAGGTTTCGTGCCCCTTACCGGCAATCAAAATCACATCCGTGCTCGCTGCCATATCAATGGTGTCGCTAATCGCATGCAAGCGATCTGATTCAATCGCGTAATTGGCATTGCCCGTACCGGGAACGCCTTCAACGCCAGCAATAATTTGCTCAATAATGTCGCGCGGTTTTTCACTACGCGGATTGTCGCTGGTGATGACGACCGAATCAGCGAGGCGACACGCAATTTCACCCATCAGCGGACGTTTTCCGGTATCGCGATCACCGCCGCAGCCAAACACACAGTACAAACGTGAATTCATCGGCATCGCTTCGCGCAAAGTAAGCAACGCTTTTTCCAGTGCATCAGGCGTGTGCGCGTAATCGACGATGACTAGCGGTTTGCCAAACCCGCCCAAACATTGCATCCGACCTGGCGCAGAACGAATCTGACCCAGCACACGGCAAGCGTCTTCCAGCGCTACACCATCAGCGAGTAAAACGCCCAAGCAGGCCAATAAATTGCTGACATTAAACCGCCCCAAGAGCGGCGAATTAATTGCGGCTTCACCCAGCGGCGTATCGACCACCAAGGAAATACCATCCAGCGATGATTCAAAATGCTTGACGCGCAAATTGCCTTGGCTAAAACCATAGGAATACACTTTTGGCGCAGTGGTGAATTCTAATAACTCACGACCAAACGCGTCATCGGCATTAATCACCGCCGTTTGCAGCCCTTCCCACTCAAACAACTTGGCTTTGGCTGCGGCATACGCCGCCATCGTGCCGTGATAATCCAAATGATCGCGCGTTAAATTAGTAAATACCGCCGTTTTAAATGGCACACCGTGCGCGCGCGCTTGCTCTAAACCATGCGATGACACTTCCATCACTGCATGCGTTGCGCCTTCGGCGCGAAATTTCGCCAGCCAAGTCTGTACGCCAATAGGGTCGAGCGTCGTATGGCTGGAGCTTTCTAGGCTACTCAAAAAGCCATTACCTAATGTACCCAAAACGCCAGTTTTATTGCCCAAGCTATCAAAAGCTTGTGCCAGCCAATTGGCAATCGAGGTTTTACCATTGGTTCCAGTAATACCCACTACGGGCATTAGCCCAGAATCGTTATTTAATAAAGCACAGGCAATAATACCCACCTGATAGCGCAGTGCGGGCACCGCCAACTGAGGCACTTGCCAAGCCCGATTCCACGTAAAATCGTCTTCTTCCCACAGCACTGCAACTGCGCCATTGGCAATTGCATCGACAATATACAAGCGGCCATCTGCATATTCGCCCTGAAAAGCAAAGAACACGTCACCTGCTTTTACCTTGCGGCTATCGATGACAAAAGGCCTGCCACCGACAAAATTAATCACCGCAGACAAATCAAGGGCAGGCAATTCCCAGCTCGCAGGCTTCATGTCTCTTCCTTCACTTCGAGTTCTTGGCTCGGTAAGAAAATATTGGTCGTTGGTGCATCAGGCGGCACGCCCAACATCCGCAAACTGCCCGCCACAACGCTGCTAAAAATCGGCGCAGCCACTAAGCCACCATAACGCAATGCAAATGCAGGCTCGTCGATCATGATTGCCACAATCAAACGCGGATTTGAAATCGGTGCCAAACCCACAAATGAAGCCACCCGCGCCGTATCGGAATACGCGCCATTGACTAATTTTTTCGCCGTACCCGTTTTACCGCCAACGCGATAACCCACCACTTGCGCACGTGTTGCCGTACCGCCAGGCAAAGTCACCATCTCCAGCATTTTGCGAACTTGCTCAGCCGTTTGCGCTGAAACCACTTGTTTACCTGGCGCAGGGGCGACCAGCTTGGTAAACGTCACCGGATGAATTTCGCCATTACCCGCAAACAATTGATACGAGCGCGCCATTTGCATCAAGCTCACTGACATGCCGTAACCAAAGCCCATGGTCGCCTGTTCAATCGGCCGCCAGTTCTTCCAAGGACGCAAGCGACCTGCAGCTTCACCTGGAAAACCCGTGTGTGGCACTTCGCCAAAACCCACGTCTTTATAAAACTGCCACATCGCTTCTCTATCCATCATCAGCGCCATTTTGGCTGCGCCCACATTCGATGATTTTTGAATAATGCGTTCTACCGTTGCTGCACCCACCGCGTGATCGTCTTTCACCATATTCGGGCCAATGGCCATCGTGCCACCACCGGTTTGAATCACCGTTTGCGGCGTCACTTTGCCCGCATTCAAGGCCATCGCGACCGTAACAGCCTTCATCGTCGAGCCTGGCTCATACAAATCAGTCAGTGCACGATTACGCTTGTGTGCCGGATCAATCTTTGCGCGGCTATTTGGGTTGTACGATGGTGCATTCGCCAAAGCCAGCACTTCGCCCGTTCGGGCATCCAACACCACAATCGCCCCGCCCACAGCACCAGCGGCGTCAACCGCATTTTTCAGCTCTCGATACGCCAAGTATTGAATTCGGCGATCAATCGATAACTGCAAGGTTTGTCCTTCTTGCGGCGGCACGATGGTTGAAACGTCTTCAACAATGTAACCACGCCGATCACGAATCACCGTTCGCGAACCAGGCTTACCCGCCAACATTTTTTCCCGCGTTAGCTCAAATCCTTCTTGGCCTTTACCATCGATATCGGTAAAACCCACGATATGCGCCATCACTTCGCCTGCGGGGTAATAGCGTCGATACTCCGTTTGCGAAAACACGCCAGGAATTTTCATCGCCATCAACGATTTAGCATCGGCAGGCGAAATATGCCGCTTCACCCACAGAAAATCGGACTTCACTTCTTTGCCTTGCGAGTTTTTTCGCGAAGCCTTTAATTTTGCCAATAACTCACCTGGCTTTAATTGCAGATGAGTTTCTAATTTTTTTACTTCTTCCAACGACAAAGGCACGGGCTCATCATCATTGGCTGGCTTCCAGTCTTCAGCACGTTTTTGCCCTGCAGGCAAAATCAACATACTGCGCGGGCTCATCCAAATCGATTGCACCGGTGTTGAAATCGCCAGCGGCTCGCCATTACGGTCGGTAATCATCCCGCGATTGGCTTCTAACTTTAAAGTCCGGCGATAGCGCGCATCGCCTTGATCTTGCAAAAAGCCTTCATTCCAAACTTGCAGATACAGGCCTCGGCCGAGCAGACCGACAAACAGCAGCATCAAACCACCGAGCACCGTCCATACACGCCAGCGCTCTAACTTTGGTTTCAGTGGATTGCTAAAACGAGCCCCACGACTGCCCACAGTTTTACTCGCCAAAGCCATTACAGATCTTTCACCTCAGGTTTTTGCACGCTCTCACCATGCTCTAAAATCACCTGAGTTCGATTAGCTGGGGCCACTTGCATACCTAAATTTTGCCCCGCCTCTTTCTCAATCCGCGAGTGCATTGCCCACGTACTTTGCTCTAGCTGCAACTGCCCCCACTCCACATCGAGTTTTTTGGTCAGCACATCTTCTTTTTGCAATTCAATAAATAGTTTTCGAGCTTTATGTCGACTGGTAATCACCGCCAAAGCGCAGATCACTAATACCGCCAGCAAAAACATATTCAAACGAGTCACAATGGCCCCGCTGTGCGCTCAGCAATCCGCAAAATCGCACTGCGTGCGCGCGGATTAAGCTTCAATTCGTCTTGGCCTGCACGAATCGGTTTGCCGATTACTTTTAACGGTGCATCGGCGATTTCACTAGCACGCACCGGCAAGCGAGACGGCAAATGATCGCCCTTCGCCGCATCTTGAATGAAGCGCTTTACAATTCGGTCTTCTAAGGAATGAAATGCAATCACCGACAAGCGTCCGCCAAATTTCAGCAAACCCAGCGCTTGTGGCAGAACTAACGAAAGCTCTTCAAGCTCGCGATTGATGAAAATCCGTACAGCCTGGAAGGTACGCGTCGCCGGGTTCTGGCCCGGCTCACGGGTGCGGACTGCCGTTGCCACGACCTCGGCAAGTTGGCCTGTTGTAGTAAAAGGTTCGCTTGCCCTACGCGTAACAATCGCTGCTGCAACATGCCGAGCAAACCGTTCTTCGCCATAATCTTTTACCACCTCTGCAATTTCTTTTTCTTCGGCAGAATTGAGCCACTCTGCCGCCGTCATTCCCCGCGTCGTATCCATACGCATATCCAGCGGAGCATCAAATCTAAAACTAAATCCACGCGAAGCATCATCCAATTGCGGTGACGAGACGCCCAAATCCATCAAAACACCATCGAGCTGAGTAATACCCAATTTGGCCAAAGAGTCCGCCAGTGTGACAAAACCTTCGTGAACAATCGTAAAACGTGGATCAGTAATCGTTGCCGCTTCGGCAATCGCATGCAGATCTTTATCAAACGCAATCAAACGGCCATTCGGGCCGAGTTTGGATAAAATCAAACGCGAGTGACCACCACGACCAAAAGTACAATCGACATAAATCCCATCAGGCTGGATTGCTAATGCATCCACCGCCTCATTCAGCAATACCGTGCAATGCACAAAGCTTGTTGTCACGACTTCACTCAAAGCACGATCCCTTGCATATTATTTTCCAGTTCATGGGGATCCATTGCCATCACAGCATCCGTTGTCGCATTCCACTTCGCGTCATCCCACAATTCAAATTTATTGCCCATACCCACCAAAGCAACGGCTTTATCGAGCTGAGCGCGTTGACGCAAGCTAGGCGGAACTAAAATCCGCCCTGACGCATCCATTTCAACTTCTTCTGCCTGACCGACGATAAAACGCCGAATCGGCATTTGTGCACCCGACAAAGTATTAAGTTTATCGCGTACCGGAATCCATTCGGGTTCAGGGTAAACCAGCAAGCAACCCGCAGGATCAGCAGTCACGATGAGTCGCCCCTGTGCACGGACGAGCAAAGCGTCGCGGTGCTTGGCTGGAATCGCCAAACGCCCTTTGCTATCCAGTAACAGAGATGAAACACCACCAAACATAGTTGTTTAGTTCCTTGGCTGATTCGCCATTAAGTAGTGCACTTGCGTCAAATTCGTTGGCGCTGCGATTTTAGCGAAAATCGCGCTATAAAAATACACTTTTACCCACTTTTCCCCACTGAAGCCCACTATAGAGCAAAAAAAAAACCGGCACAAGTTGCGCCGGAATTTTTGTGTTTTGATACAATGATTTAGCGGTGAAAATAAATATTAGATAAAAGTGTTAATAATAAACATTTAACTCATAACACTTAATGTAAAACCTTAAGTAATTTCGTAAAACTTACAAATTCATCGTTTAAAATACCGACAGCCGGACACTCACGCAGAACGCGCCCACTATGAGCAGCAAAATTTTCTATTTTTTCGTCTTTATGCTGTTCTGCTATTTCGGCTGGCGACTTATTCTGCCCGCTCAGCGTCAAGAACTGCATCGGATTAGCCAAATTAGCGCAGCCACTTTACTCAGTGCCAGCCTCATCGCTTTAATTTGGCATTTTTGGCGCTAGACTCGACAAGAAAATCCGCGCATTTGCAGTTCATCGGTTTCGCGGCGGCATTCGCGGCGACGTTCAAATCCAGCGCGCGTATCCAGCATCGCCGATTGCCGCTCATTGCGACGATCGTTTTCTCGACGGTCTGCGTCTAAACGGCGCTCTGTGCCATCCCACAATGGAAGATATTTTACAGAAGCGTCATCACCCTGAGCACGAAGATAGGGATTAGATCGTTGCGGAGCAGCATCTAGCTCGGGTACCGACTGAATTACGTAGTCAGCAAATTGCCGAGCCTGCTGTAAAAACTTAACTGATTTCATGAAATTATCTATACGTTTCAAGGGTTTACCCTATTATCGTCTAAAAATCCCATTTCTTGAATCAAAAAAAAGAGCGCCGAAGCGCCCTTGTATTGAATTGCTGTGTTTAAAGCCCTACTGGCAAACCCTTATAGTCAAACTTTAAACGGTTGCAGGCAGCAAGACCTGTTTCATTTTTTGCAAGGCTTTCGTTTCAATCTGGCGAATCCGCTCAGCCGAAACTTTAAATTCTGCCGCCAAATCATGCAAAGTCAGCGACTCGCCATCATCAGTCAACCAGCGCGCTTCGATAATACGGCGGCTACGCTCATCCAAGCCATCCAAAGCCGCTGAAATCCCAGTTGATTGCAAACGATCCGTCGCTGCGCGCGCAATGGCAGCAGTCGGTTCGTTGTGACTATCAGCCAGCCAATCAATCGGCGCATAACCGTCATCGTCACCATCATCAGCGACCAGCGCGATGTCTTGGCCGGTCATCCGCGTTTCCATTTCGAGCACTTCTTCGGGCTTCACACCCAAATCGTCGGCGATTTCTTTCGCTTGTGTGTGCGTCAAAGCCGCAAAGCTAGTTTTCATCGAACGTAGATTAAAGAACAATTTACGCTGTGCTTTAGTCGTTGCGATGCGCACCAAGCGCCAGTTGCGCAAGATGTATTCATGAATTTCAGCTTTAATCCAATGCACGGCAAACGAATACAAGCGCACGCCACGCGTTGCTTCGAAACGTTTTACCGCTTTCATCAAGCCAATATTGCCTTCTTGAATTAAATCGGCCTGCGGCAAGCCATAACCACTGTACCCACGCGCAATCGACACAACGACGCGCAAATGGGACATCACCAACTGACGCGCGGCCTCAACATCACCATTATCTTGGTGGCGCGTTGCCAAATCGTGTTCTTCTTGCGGCGAGAGCATAGGAACGGCGTTAACACGCTGAATATAGCGCTCAATACTATCGCCTACCGATAGTGTTGAAAGTGTCATCGCATTGCTCATTGCTTCAATCTCCTGTCATAAAACTTGGACCAAACCCTGCACCCAAAATATTAGCACTCAAACCATTCGAGTGCTAATTGTGTTTTAAG
This sequence comes from Deefgea rivuli DSM 18356, assembly GCF_000620145.1. GTDB lineage: Bacteria > Pseudomonadota > Gammaproteobacteria > Burkholderiales > Chitinibacteraceae > Deefgea > Deefgea rivuli. The sequence goes on along the minus strand of NZ_JHVM01000016.1, from coordinate 47,706 downwards.
TTCCCTATTCAAACACATGCAAGTAGCATTGTGCACGGTAATTATTACTATCCAAGTCATAGAAGCATTCAATCTGCCGAGCGGCATTTCCCTACTTTCTAAGCCTCGACGTGCGGCGAACTCACTGGGCGACAGCTTATTCGATTCAAGCACACAGCAAATACGAATCAACTTTTCAATTTATTTAAGGGTATTGCCATCTAAGCCAAATAGAGCAATTCATAGATAGCAATACCTATATGCTCAACAAACTGTAATCGCGTTACTGTCGAATCAAATAATCAAACACCGATAACGAGGCCTTTGCGCCATCGCCCATCGCGATAATGATTTGCTTGAATGGCGTCGTCGTCACATCACCTGCAGCAAACACACCGGGCAACGAAGTTTGGCCGCGATCATCAACCACAATCTCGCCATGCCGACTCAACTCAACCGTGCCTTTCAGCCAATCGGTATTGGGCAACAAGCCAATTTGCACAAAAATCCCTGCCAGTTCGATCTGATTTTCACTGCCATCGGCGCGATTGATATAGCTTAAGCCCGTTACTTTCTCACCATCGCCCAGCACTTCCGTCGTTTGCGCCTGTGTGATGACCGTCACGTTTGGCAAACTGCGTAGCTTGGCTTGCAACACGGCATCCGCGCGCAGTTGTTCGCCAAATTCCAGCAAAGTCACATGACTGACAATCCCCGCCAAATCAATCGCTGCTTCAACGCCAGAATTGCCACCGCCCACCACGGCAACGCGTTTACCTTTAAATAAAGGCCCATCGCAATGCGGGCAATACGCGACGCCGCGACCACGATATTCCGCCTCGCCCGGCACATTCATTTCGCGCCAACGCGCGCCGGTCGCCAAAATCACGCTACGGCTTTGCAGCGTTGCGCCGTTTTCCAACTCGATTTCAAGCAAATCGCCCGTACGTAGCGCTTTAGCGCGCTGCAAATTGATAATATCCACCTCGTATTCACGCACATGGTTTTCCAGAGCCGCCGCCAATTTCGGACCTTCGGTCGCTTGCACCGAAATAAAATTCTCAATCCCCAAAGTATCAAGTACCTGACCACCAAAACGCTCAGAAACAACGCCAGTGCGAATCCCTTTACGCGCCGCATACACCGCCGCCGCCGCACCTGCTGGCCCACCGCCGACAATCAATACATCAAACGGCGCTTTGTCATTAATCTGCTGCGCTGCCTTCTCGCCACTATTTTGATCGAGCTTGGCGACGATTTCTTCGATGCTCATCCGGCCTTGGCCAAACGTTTGCCCGTTCAACAGCACCGTTGGCACCGCCATGATTTTTTGCTCGTTCACATAGTCCTGGAACAAAGCGCCATCGACCATCGTGTGGCGAATATTCGGATTCAATACCGCCAGCAAATTCAAGGCTTGCACCACGTCAGGGCAATTGTGGCAGGATAAAGAAATAAAGGTCACAAACTCCATAGGCGCAGACAGCGATTGAATCTGCGCAATCGTTGCGTCGTCAATGCGCGGTGGATGGCCGCCGACTTGCAAGAGCGCCAGCACCAGCGAGGTAAATTCATGGCCGAGCGGAATGCCGGCAAAATGCACACGCGGCGCGACGCCTTGCTCAGCAATCGCAAATGAAGGCCGCAAAGTGGCGTCGCCATTGTCACGCAAGCTGATTTTATTATTTAAGCTGGCAATCTCTTCCAGCAAAGTGCGCATTTCAGTCGCCGCAGCGCTGTCGTCCAAACTGGCAATCAGTTCAATCGGGCGCTGTAATTTTTCTAAATAAGCCTGTAATTGGGCGCGAATATTAGCGTCAAGCATAAGGAATCTCCGGTTGAGTTTTACTGATTAGCCAACGGGTATATGAATGTAGATATTTATTTAATTTATCTACATAGCTATACCTATGTAAATCATTGAGATTGGCTGATCACTAAAATCCATGCCAGCGACGTGGCACGGATGTGGGAACGGTTTTTTCCGCTCCCACAAGCACTTATTTCAGTTAGATTTTGCCAACCAAATCGAGCGACGGTTTCAGCGTCACATCGCCTGGCGTCCATTTCGCAGGGCAAACTTCACCTGGATGGCTGGCGATGTATTGCGCGGCTTGTACTTTGCGCAGTAATTCTTTTGCGTCGCGGCCAATGCCTAGATCGTGGATCTCGGCGACTTTGATTTCGCCTTCTGGGTTAATCACAAACGTGCCGCGTAATGCCAGACCTTCTTCCTCGATCATCACGTCAAAATTGCGTGTAATCGTGCCCGTTGGATCGCCGATCATTGGGTATTGAATCTTGGCGATAGTGTCTGATGCGTCGTGCCATGCTTTGTGCGTGAAGTGCGTGTCGGTCGATACCGAGTAGATTTCCACGCCAAGCTTTTGGAATTCTGGGTACAAATCAGCCAAATCACCCAGTTCAGTCGGGCAAACAAAAGTGAAGTCAGCTGGGTAGAAGAACACCACCGACCATTTGCCTTTCAGCGTTTCATCGCTAACTGGGACAAATTTACCTTCGTGGAAAGCGGTGGCTTTAAAAGGTTTAATCTTTGTATTGATGATTGCCATGATGTTGATTCCTTGTGTCGTTGAATAATGAGAACAGGGAGAATATTAAACATCATGGATCGATAGGTAAAATTGAATATTTACATTAAATCGTTAGTTAAAATATATTAAAATGGCTTGCCAGTGCTTTTTAACGACGCTCTTTTCCAGTTCAGCAGCGCAAAAAAAAATCGCCGCCCGACTTGCAATGAAGTCGAAGCAGCGATAATTTAATCAAAAACGATTACGGCCAAGTGGCAATAAACCCTAAGGTATCGCCTTGCAGCCCAATCAATCAGCGGTACTGATACAAATACCTAGCAATCGCAAAGCCCGCACCCAGCACACAAAGCAGCGCGCTGGCCGCGCACACCACCAAGGTAGTTAATAAATCAGGCGGCAATAGGCTAACCGTCTGCCCATAGGAATGCGCTAACTCCATCACCGCTGGATTCACATAGCTCACCAAAGCCCACACGATCAACACCGCCACGCCACCACCTAACACGCCTTGCACCACGGCGGCGTGCATAAATGGTCGGCGGATAAACGAATCCGTGGCGCCGATCAGCTTAGCAACTTCAATCTCATCGCGGCGCGTGAGGATCTGCATCCGAATCGCATTACCGGTAATCAGCAGCAAGCCCAGCGCCATCAAGCCTGCGACCACTTCAAATATCGCGCGCCCCAATGCAGTAATCCGCGCCAAACGCCGCGCCCAATCTGAATCGAGCTGCACTTCTTCAACAATAGTAATCGACGCCAATTCTTTTTTCAGACCGTCCAGCACGGCAGGATCATTGTCTTTTGCCAATAGCACAAACGCATCGGGCAGCGGATTTTCTGGCAAACCAGCAGTTAAATCGCTAGTGCCTAAATTCGCTTGCAGGTTTTTGAGCGCCTGATCTTTGGGTACAAATTCGACTTTCGCCCAGCGCGCATCGGCTTTCAGCGTCGCTTTCAAGGCATTCACTTCATCTACACTAGCGCTAGTGCGCATAAAAATCGATAACTGCGGATCAACAGAAACTTGCGCTGTGATATTCGACAAACTCGTAATCAACACCCACAAAGCCAGCGGCAATGCGGCGGTAATGCCGATCACCAATAAATTAAGCAGGCTGCCTATTGGGTGGCGAACCAAACTACCCAGAGTGCGCGTAAATGCTAAAAAGTGCAGACGAAACCAATGCTTCATTATTCTTTTCCCTTTTGCGCCAATGATTATTGCGCTTAAGCGGTAAATTGCCCATGCTTCAAACGCAAAATGCGCCGACCATAGTCAGCCATCAAAGATTCATCGTGCGCTGAAATCAAAATCGTAACGCCGACTTGATGGAATGATTTAAATAATTCCAAAATATCATGCGCGTAATCGCTATCCAGATTGGCCGTTGGCTCGTCGGCCAGCAAAATCGACGGTCGATGCACCACCGCGCGTGCGATGCATAGGCGCTGTTGCTCCCCACCCGACAAGGAAACTGGGTTCAACTTTTCTTTACCCGCCAAACCGACTTTATCCAGCGCCGCCAGTACGCGGCGGCGGCCTTCTGCATGATCGAAACCAATAATATCCAGCGGCAAACGCACGTTATCGAACACATTGCGATCGTACAAAATCTTATGATCTTGGAAAATCAGCCCAATATGTCGGCGCACAAACGGTAAAGAAGCACGGCTCATGCGCGCTAGATTTTGCCCATTGAGCAACACCGCACCGCTACTGGGCTTTTCGATGCCCGCCATCAACTTCAGTAAAGTCGATTTACCCGCGCCCGAATGCCCAGCCAGAAACACCAATTCGCCATCCGGCACTTCAAAGCTCAGATTGCGAATCGCGTCAAAACCACCGGGATAGCTTTTGCTCACTTGTTGAAACTGAATCATTCAAATCCTTCGCGCTCGTCGAGCGCTGCCTAAGCTGGGCGATAAAGATACTTCACTAATTCAACTTGGCCTTCATTGCGCCAATTTACTGTTTCACGCTCAGACTCGATAAATCCAAGCTTCGCCAATACGCGGCCACTCGCCAGATTGCTAAGTAAATGCGATGAGGTCATTTGCGTCATCGTCGGCAGCGACAAAATATACGGCACGAACACTTGCGCGGCCTCAGTCGCAAAGCCTTGCCCCCAATACGCTAGCCCAAACCAATAGCCCAGCTCAGCCGAATCAGCATCAAAACTCGCGCCCACACAACCCATCAGTGCGCCATCAGCTTGTCGGCAGACGGCAAAAATCACTTCACGCTCGCTGTGCTGTGCGCGAATAAAATCCAAGGCCATCTCTAATTCATAAGGATACGGAATTCGCCCCGTTTTACTCGCCACCTGCCATTCACCCGCCAATTGCACCACCATGCCCGCATCGTCCTCAGTCAAAGGACGCAAAACTAAGCGGAGCGTGTGTAATGGAGCGTGCATTTTATCTCTAGGGTATAGAATTGCAGAGCATATTAGACATTGCCTAGAAGTAAATACCCAGACTACTCAAACAAAGCATCAATATAATCTTTCGCCACAAACGGGCGTAGATCGTCAATGGTTTCACCGATGCCAATAAAGCGCAGCGGTACGGGGCGGTTTTTGGCAATCGCCGCAATAATGCCGCCTTTGGCCGTACCGTCGAGCTTGGTCAATACCAAACCCGTTAAACCCAGCGCGTCATCAAATGACTTCACCTGCGCCAAGGCGTTTTGCCCGGTGTTGGCGTCCAGCACCAGCAAAATTTCGTGCGGGCCTGTTGGATCGGCTTTTTGCACGACGCGTTTTACTTTTTTTATTTCTTCCATCAAATGCAATTGCGTTGGCAAACGCCCTGCCGTATCGACAATCACGACGTCGATGCCACGCGCTTTGGCAGCGTTCACCGCGTCAAACGCCACCGCCGCCGCATCACCCGACGCTTGCGCAATCACTTGCACACCGTTGCGCTCACCCCAAACCACCAACTGCTCACGTGCTGCGGCGCGGAAAGTGTCACCCGCAGCCAGCAGCACCGATAGGTTTTGCGATTGGAAATATTTAGCCAACTTGCCGATGCTGGTGGTTTTACCGGCACCGTTTACGCCTGCAACCATCAGAATAAATGGCTTGTGGCCCGATACATCGAGTGGAATTTCCAGCGGACGAATCAAATCGGTCAAACTGCTTTTCAGCGCATCTTTCAATTCACCCGAATCTTTCAAGCCTTTGAGCGACACGCGTTCGCGTACATCTTTCAACAAGTGCTGCGTCGCATCAACGCCCATATCGGCGGTGAGCAACACCGTTTCGAGTTCTTCGTACAGATCTTCATCAATCTGGCCGCCACCAAATACGCTCGCCAAGCTTTTACCGAGCTTATCGCGGGTTTTGGCCAAGCCCATTTTCAGGCGTTCAGTCCACGACAATTTGGGCCGCTCTTGCGGCTGCGCCAAATCGCTCGGTGGAATAAACGCATCAACGCGCACTTCGCTTGGCGGAGCAGTTGCAACTTGAGATTCAACGCGAACTGATTCAGGATCGGCGACAGATGCTGGCACTGCAATCGGCTCAACCACCACGGCAGGAGTCGCGGCAAGAACCTCATCGACAAACGGCGCAGACACTTCGGCTGGCGCGATGACTTGCGGCTCGACTTGAGGAGCCGCTTCCGGCGTGATGACCACTTCGGGGGCGATTTCGACTTCTGGCGGCTTCTTTTTCTTAAAAAAACTAAACATAGCGTTAACAAGTATCCTGCGGGAAAATAGCTGATTAATTAGATTTTAACGCGGAGCAGTGATGTCAGCACAGCATAAAAATCAGGTTCGTATTATTGGCGGGCAATACAGACGCCGTATTTTAAAATTTCCAGACTCTTTAGCGCTACGCCCAACCCCTGATCGCGTGCGTGAAACGCTGTTTAATTGGCTGGGTCAAGATTGCACCGGCATGAGCTGCTTGGATTTATTTGCCGGCAGCGGCGCGCTCGGTTTTGAAGCTGCTTCGCGCTCGGCCAAAAAAGTCGTGATGGTTGAAGCCGCTAAACCGGTTTTCAACGCCATTAAAAGTAATAAAGAACTGCTTGATGCCAGCAATATCGAACTTTATTGCGGCACAGCGGAGCGTTTTCTAAGCACCAGCGTTGAGCAATTTGATTTAGTGCTGCTCGATCCGCCGTTTGCCACTGAGCTACTCAGCCAAATCCTGCCGCAAATCGCTAGCCATTTAGCCACTGACGGCCATGTTTATATTGAGTGCGAGCAGTGGCCAGATCTCAATGATTGGCAAATCTTGCGCGAAGGCAAAGCAGGTACCGTCAAATATGCTTTATTGTGCCGTGCATCGGCTGATTAAGATACTTTTTCAAACCCTATTCAGAGTAAGGTTGTGACTTACGCTCGAAAGTGGGAAAATCCCCAACATATTGAATACTCGACTATTTTACTAAGGAATTGTCAACCATGGCACTGCTTATTACCGACGAATGCATTAACTGCGATGTTTGCGAACCAGAATGCCCAAATAGCGCAATTTCGCAAGGCGAAGAAATCTATGTGATCGACCCTAACCTGTGCACCGAGTGCGTGGGTCATTATGACGAGCCACAATGCCAGCAAGTTTGCCCAGTTGACTGTATTCCGCTTGACCCAGAGCACGAAGAAACTAAAGAAGAATTACAAGAAAAATACCTGATTATTTCCGGCCAAGCTTAAGTTCTATCAGTCAATTTCGACCAGCGGGCATTTGCCCGCTTTTTTGTTTGCTATACCATCAGTAATTGTTAATATAGTTAGTAGCATTCCCGCATGACTCGATACGTAATACAGCTTTGTATTCATGGGTTTAACGCCGCAGGAGAACATCATGGGTATTTACGACTTACGCGCCGAGATTGAGCAAAACCTCAAAATTGCCAACTCCTTTATTCATACCGATCCTGCTGAAGCCATGCGTTTGGCGCAATTTGTCATGCAGCGCGCAGAAACGATCGAAGATTCGCCATCGCAAGCCTTGGCAGCACTCGTGATCGCATTGGCGTTTCGCGCGACGCCCAGCGCTGAAAATAGCGAACGCGAATCAGCCGCCGCGAATGCCTGCCTTTTAGCGCAGCAAAACGGCCTTGATGACACGTGGATCGATGCGATTGATTGCTATGCCGATGTCAGCTACGACTCGGGCAATTACGCCGAAGCGATGGATTTATGGTTACAGCTTTTGGAAGTGGCGCTAGAACGCCACTGGCCGACCGCAATGGCGCGTGCCTATATTGGTATCGGTAAATTATTTTTCATTTATGAAGATCCGCACAGCAGCCTTGATACGCATTTAAAAGTCGCGCCACTTTTGAGCCAAATCGAGAATAAAAACATTCACGTTTGTCATTACTTAAATGTCGCTGCCGCGCAATTGCATTTACGCAATGATTTGGCCTCAAATCAGGCACTGGATTTAGCCGAAGACATTTTGCAAGATTTAGCCTTTTGCGAGTATGAACCCGAACTGTATTACTACCGTGCGCATTTATTACGCAATATTGGGCAACGTAGTGCCGCAAAAAAACAGCTCGAACGCGCCTTGGCGCTCAGCGCGCGCAGCAGTAATTACTGGGGCAAAGTCGTCAATATGATTGCGATTGGCGAATTGCATTTAGAGCAAAACGAAACGCATTCCAGTCAATATTTTATGCAACAAGCGATGGAAACAGCGGCAAGTATTCCAGCAAAATATCTATTGATGCTGGCGCATGCGGGCTTGGCGCAAACCTATGCTGCCAAAGGGCAAACCGACCTCGAATTTACGCATTGGCAGCAGCATTTTGAAATGGCAGATGAAATTAAGAGCAGTAGCACCAGCCAGCGCTTAGCCACTTTCAAACGTCATTCCTTGCTACAACGTGTTCACGAATTAGAGCAAAGTATTAACTAGGTATTGCCATGTAGGCTTTGCTAATTAATCTCTAGATAGCAATACCCATAAAAAAGCCCCGAACTCATCGGGGCTTTTTGCATTACGAGCAGATTAATAAGGCATCAATAACGGTAGTGCGCTGGCTTGTATGGGCCTTCTTTTGGCACATTGATGTAAGCCGCTTGCTCATCGGTCAACACGGTCAATTTCGCACCGATTTTTTTCAAATGCAGGCGAGCAACCATTTCGTCCAAATGTTTTGGCAACACGTAAACGCCAACTGGGTATTGATCCAATTTCGTGAACAATTCGATTTGCGCCAATACTTGGTTGGCAAACGAATTTGACATCACGAATGATGGATGACCCGTACCGCAACCCAAGTTCACCAAACGGCCTTCGGCCAACAAGATGATGCGCTTACCGTCAGGGAACACAATGTGATCGACTTGCGGCTTGATATTGTCCCACTCGTATTGGCGCAAGCTTGAAACTTGGATTTCAGAATCGAAGTGACCGATATTGCACACGATCGCATTGTTGCGCATACGCAGCAAATGTTCATGCGCGATCACGCTGACGTTACCGGTCGTCGTTACGAAGATGTCAACTTGGTCAGCCACATCATCCAAAGTCACGACGCGATAGCCTTCCATCGCCGCTTGCAGTGCGCAAATCGGGTCGATTTCAGTAATCATTACCGTCGCACCGAGGCCACGCAATGATTGTGCGCAGCCTTTACCCACGTCGCCGTAGCCCAAGACCAGCGCCACTTTACCAGCGATCATCACGTCGGTTGCGCGTTTGATTGAATCAACCAAAGACTCGCGGCAGCCGTACAAATTATCGAACTTCGATTTAGTTACCGAATCGTTGACGTTAATGGCAGGGAAAGCCAATTTGCCTTGCTCGAACATTTGGTACAGACGATGCACGCCAGTCGTAGTTTCTTCAGTCACGCCTTGGATCGCAGCCAAACGAGTTGAATACCATTTTGGATCTTTGGCGATTTGCGCTTTGATCGCCGCAAATAACACGGTTTCTTCTTCGTTCGTCGGATTGCCAACAACACTCAAATCGCTTTCAGCGCGCGTACCCAAATGCAACATCAACGTTGCATCGCCGCCGTCGTCCAAAATCATATTGGCTTGTTGGCCATCTTTCCATTCGAAAATTTGGTGCGTGAATTGCCAATATTCTTCGAGCGACTCGCCTTTAAACGCGAAAACTGGCGTGCCTTGACCGTTGTGGCCGTTCAACGCAATAGCTGCCGCAGCGTGATCTTGCGTCGAGAAAATATTGCATGAAGCCCAACGCACTTCAGCGCCGAGCGCTTGCAAAGCTTCAATCAACACACCGGTTTGAATCGTCATGTGCAACGAGCCTGCGATGCGCGCGCCTTTGAGCGGTTGCGCAGCTGCGTATTCGTCACGCACTGACATCAAGCCTGGCATTTCGGTTTCGGCAATGTTCAGCTCTTTACGGCCCCAAGCGGCCAATGAAGTATCTGCAACTTTGAAATCAGTAAACTGAGTCATGTGTTTCCCTTTAAAGAATAGAAATTACTTATGGGTATATTGATACAGCCATTACTATAAAATGACTAGACGGCAATACCCTAAGCATTCGTTAAATGGCGCAGTTAATCATTTAACCACCGAGCCTAGCTTGGGTGAGAACATATGTGTTCCACCAAGTTGCAGCGCCTCTCGGAAAATATCTAATACAATCCTTGCGCGATTTTAAACCGCGGCCTTGTGCAATATTTGTAGTGCCAAACCGGCGTTTTCGCGAGCAACTTTAAGTTCAAGCAAGAACTCGGGAACAGCGGCCATCGGATCATTAAAACCCGCTTCAGCCAATAGCGCCACGTCCACCGCCTGCGCAAAAGCCCAGCAGCCTTGATGCGCAATCCAGCGCGTCGCATCTTGCATCAACAGCGCTGGCGCAGCGGCATCATCCGCTTGCAAACCGTGCAAAATCAATTCGCCACGCTCATGGCTGAGGCGCGCTAAGCCAACATAAGTACCATCACTTTCTGCGACCACCAACAAATCAGCCAGAGTCGGCTCGCCCAAACGGGCGGTATCACAATAGGCTTTCACTGCTGCCAACTCGGCGGGACGAACTAAACGCGCTATGACTGTCATCACAAACTCCAAATAAAAAAAGAGGAATCGCACTGCCACGACCTCAGCCGCAGCAATGCGTATTCCTCTGTTTTATCACTTTAAGCCAGCAGCGGCTTTGAGCTGTTCGACCTTATCGGTGCGTTCCCACGTAAAATCGGGCTCTTCGCGGCCAAAATGGCCATACGCTGCAGTGCGGCTGTAAATCGGGCGTAGCAGGTCGAGCATTTTGATAATGCCTTTTGGGCGCAGATCGAAATGCTCTTTAATGATGTCAACGATTTGATCGTTCGGAATCACACCGGTGTCCCAAGTATCAACCATGATAGACACCGGTTGCGCCACGCCAATCGCGTATGACACTTGCACCAAGCATTGCTTCGCAATACCAGCAGCAACGATGTTTTTCGCCACATAACGCATTGCGTACGCTGCCGAGCGATCCACTTTACTTGGGTCTTTACCCGAGAAAGCGCCACCACCGTGCGGCGCAGCACCGCCGTAGGTATCCACAATAATTTTACGCCCGGTCAAACCGCAATCGCCCATTGGGCCGCCAATGACAAAACGACCAGTTGGATTCACGAGGAATTTAGTGTTTTCAGTAATCCACTCTGGCGGCAAAACGGGCTTGATGATTTGCTCGATCACGGCTTCAGACAATTGCACGTGCGATACATCAGGATGATGCTGAGTCGACAATACCACCGTATCAACTTCTTTCACTTTGCCAGTCGCGCCGTCGTAACGCAGCGTCACTTGGGATTTCGCATCGGGGCGCAGCCATGGCAAGCGGCCATCTTTACGCAACTCGGCTTGGCGTTGCATCAAACGATGCGAATAATAAATCGGTGCTGGCATCAGTTGCGGCGTTTCGTCGCACGCATAACCGAACATCAAACCTTGGTCGCCAGCGCCCATGTCCAAATCAATGCCTTCACCTTCGTTCACACCTTGGGCGATGTCGGGCGATTGCTTGTCGTACGCCACCAAAACGGCGCAGGTTTTGTAATCAAAACCAATGTCAGAATGATCGTAACCAATCCGTTTGATCGTATCGCGAGCGATCTGGATGTAATCGATATTGGCATTGGTGGTGATTTCACCGGCCAAAACGACCAAACCGGTATTCACCAAGGTTTCAGCCGCCACGCGAGCATATTTATCTTGGGTGAAAATTGCATCTAAAATTGCATCAGAAATTTGATCGGCAACTTTATCTGGATGGCCTTCGGAAACGGATTCAGAAGTAAATAGAAAATCTTTCATTGGGAGGATTACCTTCGGTTACATGACCACGGCGGGCCAATCGCAGCTACAATCTAGCTCTTATATTTACAGGTCAAAATATGCTGCTGACTTTCTGCAAATTATTCGCCAAATTGCCACTGCCCTTGTTGCAAGCACTGGGTTGGGTGATGGGCTGGCTCGTCTGGTGGGGCAGTGCCCACCATCGCAAAGTCCTGACTACCAATCTCAAACAAAGCGCGATTGCGAAAAATGAGCTCGATTATACCCGATTACTTCGCTCAAGTATTCCCGCTCACGGCGTTGCAGCATTAGAGTTATTGGCGCACTGGATGAGACCGATTCCTGATCTGATGGACTTGGTGCACGAGAAACGCGGCTGGGAACATGTCGAAGCGGCCATCGCCAGTGATCGAGCGATTATTTTTGTTTCACCGCATTTGGGCGCTTTAGAAATGGTTGGGGTATGCATTGCTGGGCTAATACCTAAAAAGCTTGCACCCTTATACCGTCCTCCAAAACAGGATTATCTTGAACCGTTGATGATTTATTCGCGCTCGCGTGGCGGCGCAGAGCCTGCGCCAGCGAATGCATCTGGCGTACGTGTTTTGCTCAAAACCCTCAAGCAAGGCGGCGTGGCTTATCTATTGCCAGATCAAGCGCCCGGCGGCGGCGAAGGCGTTTGGGTGCCATTTTTTGGCAAGCCCGCGTACACGATGACTTTGCTGTCCAAATTAGTGAAATCCAGCAATGCGATTGTGCTGCCCTGCTATGTAGAGCGTCTCGGCATCGGTAAAGGCTATCGCTTTCATGTGCAGCCCTTTGTCGGCGAACTCAATGGCGACGTTGAACATGATGCAACGATACTCAATCAAAATATCGAAAACCTGATTCAACAAATCCCAGAGCAGTATTTTTGGAGCTATAGCCGCTACAAACACCCTGCTGGCGCGCCATTGCCACCAGAAGAGCTACCGGAAGATAAAACGGCATGAAGCTCAAACTCGCCTCGGCGCTGATGTGGCTATTACATCTACTACCATTTCGCGTAATGCAATGGATCGCTATTCCGCTGGGATCGTTGCTGTTTTTCGTCGTCAAGAGCCGCCGCAAAGTCGGCCTGACTAATCTGCGCCTCTGCTTTCCTGAATGGACTGAAGCACAACGCCGCCGCGTCTTGTGCCAGCATTTTATCGACATGAGCAGCACGATACTGGGCTACAGTATCTTGCTGTATGGCAGCAAAAATCGGCTACGCAAGCTGATACGTATCGAAGGCTTTGAGCATTATCTAGCGAAGGAAGATCAACCCGTGATCATGTTAGTGCCGCATTTTCTAGGGTTGGATTTCGGCGGAATTGGCTTTAGTTTGGATCGGTGTGGCAGCACCATGTATGCCGAGCAGCGCGGAGTGTTTCACGAAATCAGCTTAAAAATCCGTTCGCGCTTTAATGAGCCCATTCTCATTAAACGCACCGATGGCATCCGCCCCATTGTGCGTGCGCTTAAATCCAAGCTGCCGTTTTACTATTTGCCAGACCAAGACATGGGGCCGCAGCAATCAATTTTTTCGCCGTTTTTTGGCATCCCCACAGCCACATTGCCAATGCTGGGCAAGCTCGCCGAAATGACCCACGCCGCCGTCGTGCCTGTCATCAGCACCATCGCCAAAGGGCATATTGTTTCCCGCTACTACCCCGCATGGGAAAACTTCCCCAGCGGCGATCTACTCGCCGATACCACTCGAATGAATCAATTCATCGAAGACATCGCCCGCGAACATCCTAGCCAATATTACTGGCTGCACCGACGATTTAAAACTCGGCCTGAGGGTGAAGCGAGCGTTTATTAAAATTGATCCGTTCAAAAACCTCTGAGTACCCTAACAAAAAACCCTACCAATTACAGCAGGGTTTTTTGTTAGGCTAAAAAGCGAGCAATTGCTTAAGACAATTAGAGCGGATTAATCATCGCGTCGATGTTTGTTGCCATGTCCATGCCCGTGACCTCGGCCTCTATCATGATCATTACGATAGTAGCGATCGCGGTAGGTATCGCGATACCAACTGTCTTTGACGAAATACACTGGGCGACCGCAGGCACCGTAGGCTGAGCAATGACGCTTCCAGCTCTTAGCGTGACCAGGAGGGACGCGCAAATACATAGGTGGATAGACGTAAGACGACTGCCGCACAATGATAGGGCGCTCATAAATCACTTGCGGCTGATAGCGCTGGCCCATCTCGATATGACCATAGAAATTCGGATCGCCAATATTAATCGATACGCCGACATCTGCAGCTGTCGCACTCAAAGCGGCGAAACCCAAAACCAGCGCGGCAATGCATTTACTGTAAATGGTTTTCATGATGTTCTCCTTGAATCACCAGTTAATAAGCACAGTATCAAGCAGTCGAGCTGAATCAATCATGAACCAGATTTACTATTGCAGCACCCAATAAAAAACCCCGCAGCAACGCGGGGTTTGTGTGAAGCCAGAGCGGCTTAAGCCAATTGGCCGTGGCAATGCTTGTATTTTTTACCTGAACCACAAGGGCAAGCATCATTACGCGCTACGCCTGTGAATTGGACTTTTACGCCGCTGTTTTCTTGCATGGCGGCCATCAAAGCTTCGCGGATTTTATCTTCATCACCGCTGGCTAAGATTTCTTCCAAATCATCATGCTTAAATTGCATCGCAGATTCTGGCACTTCGTGTTGCAGCACTTCTGGCACATCTTCAGGGCCGCGAATTTGCACGGTCATGATGATTTTCAACACATTGCGCTTGATGTTATCGAGCAAGCTTGAGAACAATTCAAACGCTTCACGCTTGTATTCTTGCTTCGGATTTTTCTGCGCATAGCCACGCAAATGAATCCCTTGACGCAAATGATCGAGTGCTGCCAAATGATCGCGCCAATGTTGATCGACATGCTGCAACAGCACTGAACGTTCAAAGTTACGGAAGTTCGGTTCGCCAGCTTGCTCCACTTTAGCATCGTAAGCGGCTTTCGCGGCTGCCAAGACGCGTGTTTTCATTTCTTCGATCGTCAATGTGGTTTCGTTTTTCACCCAATCAACGATATTCACACCGATATGCATTTCAGCCAATTCAGCTTCTAGGCCTTCTGCATTCCACAACTCATCCATCGAATTAGGTGGAATGTATTGGTCAAACAAATCGCCAATCGTGCCATCGCGCATTGCATTGATCGTGCCTGAAACTTCTTCGCTTTCCAAAATCTCATTGCGTTGACCATAAATGGCTTTGCGCTGCTCGTTGGATACATCATCGTATTCCAACAATTGTTTACGCATATCGAAGTTACGCCCTTCGACTTTGCGCTGCGCTGATTCAATCGCACGCGATACCATGCCCGCTTCGATTGGCTCGCCTTCTGGCATTTTGAGCTTGTCCATCACGTAGGCAACGCGATCACCGGCGAAAATACGCAGTAATGTATCTTCAAGCGACAAGTAGAAACGGCTAGAACCCGGATCACCCTGACGACCAGAACGACCACGCAATTGATTGTCGATACGACGTGAATCATGGCGCTCGGTACCGATAATATGCAAACCACCCGCAGCGAGAACGGCATCGTGCTTGATTTGCCACTCGGCTTTTAGCTCAGCGATTTGAGCTGCACGTGCAGCATCATCCAAGCTTTCATCATGTTCGATTTCTTTAATTTCGCGCTCGATACTACCGCCGAGCACAATATCCGTACCGCGACCGGCCATATTGGTCGCAATCGTCACTTGAGCCAGAGCGCCCGCTTGCGCGACGATTTGCGCTTCTTTAGCGTGGTGTTTCGCGTTCAATACATTGTGCGCAATGCCATCAGTCGTCAAAATACCGGATAGCAATTCAGACTGTTCAATCGACGTCGTACCGACCAAAGTCGGTTGACCGCGCTCTACGCAGCCTTTGATGTCGGTGATAATCGCTTTGTATTTTTCATTCGCGGTTTTGAACACTTGATCTTGACGGTCATCACGCAGCATTGGTTTATTGGTCGGGATAATCACCGTTTCTAAACCGTAAATTTGCTGGAATTCGTAAGCCTCGGTATCTGCAGTACCGGTCATGCCCGCTAGTTTTTCGTACATGCGGAAATAGTTTTGCAGCGTGATCGTCGCGAGCGTTTGATTTTCTTGCTGGATTTCAACGCCTTCTTTGGCTTCAACGGCTTGATGCAAGCCTTCTGACCAACGACGTCCCGACATCAAACGACCAGTATGCTCGTCAACGATAATAACCTCGTCATCCATCACCACATAATGCTGATCTTTATTAAACAACGAGTGCGCACGCAGTGCCGCGTTCAGATGATGGATCAAGCTAATGTGCGCTGCGCCGTAAAGATTCTCACCTTCTGGCAACAAGCCCATTTCAGTCAAAATCGCTTCCACTTTTTCGTGGCCCGATTCTGACAACATCACCGTATGGGCTTTTTCATCCACCCAATAGTCGCCCTCGCCTTCTTCTTCCGTTTGCGGCGTTAATTGTGCTGGAATACCGTTCATTGCCAAATACAAATCAGTATTGTCGTCAGCAGGGCCAGAAATAATCAGCGGTGTGCGCGCTTCGTCGATCAGGATCGAATCTACTTCATCGACAATCGAAAAGTTCATGCCACGCTGTACGCGCTCAGCCGGTGAAAACACCATATTGTCGCGCAAGTAGTCAAAACCAAATTCGTTATTCGTGCCGTAAGTAATATCGCATTCGTAAGCGGCTTTTTTGTCTTCATGCGCCATTTGGCCCAGATTCACACCGCAAGTCATGCCTAAGAATTCAAACAACACCGCCATCGTGTCGCGGTCACGCTTGGCCAAATAATCATTCACGGTAATGACGTGAACGCCTTTGCCTGACAAACCATTCAAATAAGCGGCCAAAGTGGCTACCAGCGTTTTACCTTCACCAGTACGCATTTCGGAAATCTTGCCTTGGTGTTGGACTAAACCACCAATCAGCTGAACATCAAAATGGCGTAGACCCAGGCTACGTTTTGCGCCTTCGCGGCACACAGCAAACGCTTCGGGCAAGATTTGATCTAGGGTTTCACCCTTGGCCAAGCGGGCTTTAAATTCTTCGGTTTTTGCACGGAGGGCGTCATCCGTCAACGCGGCCATTGCTGGCTCAAGCGCATTAATCTGTTTGACGATGGCGCCGTATTGTTTGAGCAAACGGTCGTTACGGCTTCCGAAAACTTTTTTAAGCAAAGTCGAGATCATCTTGTGCTACCAGCGTTTGGCCTTTTAGCAGGCTTTTATATTAATAAGTACATCGACGTTTATTAGAACTCTTACGCCTATGTTGTTCCACCCCAGAGGAATTTCAAGCTGACACGCTATTGTTTCTGCGCGACAGTCATATTGCTTGGATCAATAAATCGCAATGGATTTTGCGCTACGCCACGGTAACGAATTTCGAAATGCAAGTGCGGCCCCGTTGAACGCCCCGTACTGCCAAGCAGCGCCACCGTATCGCCGACTTTCACTGTGTCGCCCACTTTCACCAGCAAACGACTGGCGTGAGCATAGCGACTTGTGAGGTCATTACCATGATCCAGCTCAACCATATTACCATATTGAGGGTGGTAAGCCGCATAGACCACCTTACCTGTCGCCGCTGCGGTCACGTTGGTGCCCGTATCGCCTTGGTAATCGACACCCTCATGAAACACTTGCGCGCCGGTAAATGGATCAACTCGCCAGCCAAAACTAGACGATTGCGGCGCAATTACCATCGGTGAATGACGGGGTAAATGCTCTGAATTGGGCGCTAATAGCACGGCTTCAGCCAATGTCAGCTGATCGATCAGTGCACTCATTTTGCCATCGGTATTGCCGAGTAAGGCTTCGAGGCCGCTCAAAGAAAACGACTTTCCAGTTTGCGCTAAGCCGCCTTGTGGCGCGGCGTTGCTACTTAAAAACGGTTTGATGTCGATGCCGGTTTTGTCGCCAACTCGACTGGCCAAACCATCTAAGCGCGTTAGCTTGGCCTGCAATTGCCCCACTTGTACCGCTAAAGCATCAATCTCACTTTGCCTTGCGTGTTGCCCCGGCATCAAGCGCAGTAAGGGTTCTACCCGGTTTGGCGCAAACAGCATCCCCAAACCAAATGCCGCAGCACCGACTAATAGCGTTAAAATTAAGCCTAACGTCAGCAATTCACGTGGCCCTAATGAAATCGCTTTATCTAGGCGATTGGAAACCAAAATAATGTTCATTCGATTCTCTGTTTATGAAGTATAAAAATACTTCTATTGACCGCCTGCTTCACCGCGATGTTTCGCTCAAACGTCTGGTGCAGCAAGTCGATACACTCAATCAAATTCTGGACGTGGTGCGCAGCGCACTACCACCTGAAGTCGCTCAAATCTGCCTAGGCGTTGCGTGGGCGGGATCGGAGCTACTGATTGCCGTGCCATTTAGCGCGGCGGGAACCCGAATTCGTCAAGCTGCGCCTGATGTATTGCGCGCGCTCGATGCGGCAGGTTGGCACGCTACCGCAATCCGCCCCAAGGTGCAAGTTGCATTGCAACACGGAAATCCGATTCAAACCAAGAACTTACATATTCCCGACGCTGCCAAAACCGCAATTGACGAGCTAAGCCAACAAGTCGACGACCCTGCGCTCAAGCAAGCTTTGGCGAGCTTACTCAAACACCATACGAAAAAAACCTAAGCCATCTGCGACACCCACTCCAACCTATTCAAGACAGAAGGAATCGATATTCATGCTGACAAAATTAAACACGGGGCTCAAACGAGTCTTGCTGCTATTACTCGTTGTTGGGTTGACGATTCTCGGCGTACGCGCCTATGAATTACGCAGCTTTCCCGCGCTAGAGCTGTGGCATACCTATGTGCCACAGGAACTCAGCGTCGCAGAGTTGGAGCAAAGCGATTGGAATGGTTTTTTGCAATCCGAAACACAGATTTTCCAAGACGTTCGCCGCGAAGTGACCGACAAACTGCCCGCAGCAGCGCAAACACCATTCAATCGCTACTACGCCAAAGCAGGCATTTATCCGGCGAGCTTTAGCAGCGATTGGAATCGCTCTTATGTACTTGAACCGACTGGCAAGCCACAAGGCGCAGTCGTTCTTTTGCATGGCTTAACCGATTCACCATACAGCTTACGGCACATCGCAAGGCGCTATGTTGAAAATGGTTTTGTCGTCGTTGCGATTCGCTTACCCGGCCACGGCACTGTGCCAGCGGGTTTGACCAATGTCCGTTGGGAAGACTGGGTGGCCGCAACTCGCCTCGCTGTTCGCGAAGCCAAACGACGCGTTCCAACTGGCCCGCTACACCTCGTTGGCTTTTCTAACGGCGGTGCGCTGGCAGTCAAATACGCTGCCGATGCGCTCGAAAATCCACAACTCGCCCGCCCCGATCGCCTCGTGTTGCTATCACCGATGATAGGCGTCACCCGTTTTGCGCGCTTTGCTGGTATTGCGGGTTTGCCCGCTGTGTTGCCTTCATTTGCCAAAGCCGCGTGGCTCAGCGTGGTACCTGAATTTAACCCATTTAAATACAACTCTTTTCCTGTGAACGGTGCGCGTCAATCCTACCGACTCACCGATGCACTGCAAGAGCAAATTGCACGCCTCGCGCAGAACAATGGTCTGCAAAAAATAGCGCCGATCATGACTTTCCAGTCGGTACTCGATTTCACCGTCAGCACGCCAGCGATTCTTTCCGGCCTGTATGCGCACTTGCCCGAAAATGGCAGCGAACTCATGCTGTTTGATGTGAATCGTTCGCTGAACTTTAATCCGCTGCTACGCCCTAGCTCTGAAACGGCCTTAGCGCGGATGCTGCCAACCACGCCGCAACGCTATCAAATCAGCGTCATTGGCAATGACCCAGCCGTCAAAGGCAGCCTCAATACCGTGGCTCGAACCTTCGCCGCCGGCACAACGACTGCAACACAGCGTGCCTTGGATACGCCGTATCCAGCTGAAATCTTCTCGCTATCGCATGTGGCCGTACCGTTCCCGATGGACGACGCTTTATACGGGCTTAATCCAGTCAAAGATGAATATTTTGGCATTCATATTGGCACGCTCGCACCACGTGGCGAGCGCGGTGCGCTGATTGTCAGCATGGATTTTATCTCGCGGATTTCTGCCAATCCCTTCTATCCATTGATGATGGAACGCATTGAAGCAGGCATTAAGCAGCCAACTGGGGTACTAAAAAGCAGCAAAATCGCCGCACCAAGCACAACACCCGCATTGATCGAAGGCGATTTTCATGAAGAAAATACCGAGTCTCACGTCAATCCCTAAACCCACTTCATAAACGGTAAGCAAAAAAACGGGCACCTAGACGGTGCCCGATCAAATACAGGGAGAGAGATGAACAAAATGAATAAACATATCGCACATACACCCTTTCAGAGCTGGGGCTGCCTACTTGGTTCCACAAGAGCAGTGTGAAAATTCACACAAGCGCCCGAGAAAGCACCGCTATTTTTGCTGACAATCCACAAAATAGTCATCGACGCCGCTTATAATCCAACCCCATCGAAAACCCACTTAGAGCAATGCCAGCATGGATCCAATTTTATTATTTCATTCCCTGATTATGGGTTTGGTCGAAGGGATCACCGAATTCCTGCCGATCTCATCCACGGGCCATTTGATTCTGACCGGCGACTTGCTTAATTTCTTGCCAAAAGAAAAACGTGATGTGTACGAGATTTTCATCCAGCTGGGCGCCATGCTCGCCGTGGTATGGGAATATCGCACCAAATTGTGCACGACTTTTTCTGGCATTAAGCGCCCAGGTAATGAGCGAAATCTATTTCTCGGCATTTTGATCGCCTTTATTCCAGCTGCAATCATGGGCTTGCTGTTTAGCAAAACCATCAAAGCCCATTTATTCCAACCGATTCCAGTCGCTTCGATGTTTATCATTGGCGGTTTGATTATTTTGTGGGCAGAAAAACGCCAGCATAAAATCACCGTGGCAACGGTCGACGACATCAGCCTAAAAGATGCGATCAAAGTTGGTCTTTGCCAATGCTTGGCGCTGATCCCAGGCACCAGCCGTTCGGGCGCGACGATTATCGGCGGCATGTTTTTGGGCTTGTCGCGCAAAGCGGCGACTGAATTTTCATTCTTTTTGGGGATTCCAACGCTGGGCGCAGCATCGATTTACAGTCTGCTGAAACATCGTAATGAGCTGAGCATGGACGACTTTGGCGTCTTCGCCGTTGGCTTCGTTGCGTCGTTTATCTTCGCCTTTATTGCAATTCGCGCCTTGATCAAATTCATCTCGACGCACACCTTTATCGTCTTTGCGTGGTATCGCATCGCGTTTGGTTTGGTCGTACTGGCAACGTGGTACTTCGGCCTTGTGAGCTGGACGGCTTAATTAATGATGGGTATTTGATTATAGGCAATACCTAACAATGCCTACATAGCAATACCCATACCACTTTAACTCTTAAAAAATCCCTTCATATTTGAAGGGATTTTTTTATGCCACGCCCTAACCACTGCCGATGTTCCCAAGTAGCGAGCAAGGCCTGTTTTGCGGCACACTGCTAGATTCCTCTTTTTATCCTGCAAGCATAATGACAGTCCAACGCCGAAACGGTATTTTTTTGATTGTGCTCTCCGCCTTCGCGTTTGGCTGGATGCCGATTTTTGGTAGCTGGGCTTACGCCGATAGCAGCGTTGATACGCAAGGCTTGCTGCTGATTCGTTTTAGTTTGGCGGGGCTGGTCATGGCGGCGGTGATGCTGATTCGCCGCGCCGCATGGCCACGCGGGCGAACATTACTCGGCCTCATCGCGATGGGCGGCATTGGTTATGTGGGGCAGGCTTTTTGCTATTTCTCGGCACTACGCCACGGCTCGGCGGCTTTGGCGGCTTTATTGCTGTACGTCTATCCGGTCTTGGTGACCTTGGCTTGCGCTTTTTGGTGGAAAGAAAAGCTCTCGCCACGAACATGGGCGGCGCTGGGTTTGGCCTGCGTCAGCCTCATCCTCACCATCGGTCCTGCTGGTGGGCAATGGTTGGGAGTAGCGTTTGGTCTATCGGCGGCGGTGATTTATTCGGGCTACATCATTGCAGGCAGCCGCTTAACACCCTTGGTCGGCGCTTTGCCAGCGGCAACGGTGGTGATGCTATCGGCGGCAGGCAGTTTATGGCTGAGTACGCTGTGGAGCACGCCAAGCTGGCCGACGACAACCGCCAGTTGGTCGGCAGCGACAGCGATTGCGCTGCTTTCAACCGTCGTCGCAATTTTTTCTTTTTTGGCAGGCCTGGATTACCTGTCCGCCAGCGAAGCCTCGACGCTATCGACCTTGGAGCCGGTCATTAGCGTCTTGCTCGCCGCGCTGATTTTGGGCGAGAAACTTTCTGCATTGCAGTGGCTCGGTGGCATGGGTATCTTGATCGCTGCCTTATTGATTGCGCTTGCACCAGTGATACCCTCCCCTGAATAGTTATATTCAAATCTGCTTGATGCTGTGCCGTGATGATTGTTCTGGGGCTTAAAACCCCTTGTGTCAAGCCGAGCGAGGAACAAGCGGGTCGGGGTTTTTGCGATCAATGTTTGAGCGAGGCCGATGCTTTTGTCTTTGAGGCCGAACGAGTTTTGAGCGCAACCGACCCGATTGTCCGCAGTGAGGTGTGGCGAAGCTTGGCAACTTGTTGCCTTAGCGCAGCCCATGGCCTTAGGCCAGTATCCGGCGAAGCCGGACGCAGATACTAGGGTCGCCTTTCTTTTGCCTACTTTTCTTTGGCGAAGCAAAGAAAAGTAGGTGCCGCGCGGCATTAGCGCGACCATGGTGAGTAGAAAATAAACGCTTTCAAGTTTAAAAGCGCTATCAACACCAAATCTGGATACGCCCCGAATCAAGCCAAGTTATTGCACTGGCATCGTGTGCATCAGTTGATCGGCTTCAATGCTGGCAACCGCTGGATCAAGTGCAATTTGTTGCAGGATGGGCTGTAATGTCGCGGCACTTTGCGCTGGCTTTAATTGCGCAACGTAAAAACCAGCGCCCAATTCACGCTCAAACGTCATCGGCAGCTTATATTGCTGCGCCAATTGTGCAATCGCCTGTGCGGGCGCTGCGGGCGTGGTTTTAAATTGCACAATCACGCGTTCAATCAAAGGGCTGCTAGCTGGCGCTGTCGCCGCCGTTGCGCAGGCCGTTAACGAGATAGCGCAGGCGATCATCAGCGCAGCAAGTCGCGAGCGCTGAAAGAATGAAATTCCGTAATGCAACATGGCGTTTTCTCGCTGAGTTTAAAAATCAATGGTTTCATATTACGAAGGCAAAGCGTCGGCTTAAAACCCGAGCTGCAATTTTCCTGCACAAAGCAGTAGCAAAAAAACTCAATCCATCACCACAAGGCAATGGATTGAGTATCGTCCAAACTCAGAGCGCGCTGCAACGCGCGCCCTTCATCTTACTTGCGTTTCACTGCGGCACTGGCTTGCTGAACCCACGGCCCCCATTGCGCTGCGCCTGGCTGTTCGCCACGCGTCCACCATTTAGCGGCGAAAGTTTGGCCGTTAAACGACACGCATTGACCTGCCGTGTACACCGTGGCCGCCGCCCAAGCTGGGCAGTTTGGTGCTGGCGTCACCACGGGTGGCGTCGTGGGTGACGTACTCGGCATTGCGGTCGGCGTTGGCGTCGGAGCAATCGTTGGTTTTGGCGTTACCACAGGCGTTGGTGTTGCTGTACCTGTGCATGCACCCACGTCTTGCCACAAAGTCAAACTGGCTTTTGGATTCCAGTTTGCGCCTACATACGCCACATGCGTCGTACGTGCTTGGTAGTTGCGACCGTCGTAGGTGACAAAATCACCAGTATTAAAAGTTTTGCCTTCGCTCCAAGCTGCATAGCAGCCCGCTACTGGCGGTACGCTAGGTTTTGGCGTTGCTGGAGGCGTTGTTGGCTTTGGCGTAATCACTGGCGCGGTTGGCGTCGGTGTTGGCGTGACCACTGGTGTAGGCGTTGGCTCGGTATTGTCACCTGCCGATTGTTTCGCCAAACGTACCGCGCCTGCCGCATTCAAAATCCCTGCGCCGCAGTTGCTGGTGGTGCACGTGCTACCGCCTGGGAAAGCCGTTGCAGATTGTTTCAATAAACTCACAATGTCATTGAATTTAAGCTTTGGATTGGCGCTCAGCATCAAAGCCACCGCCGCTGCGACGTGTGGTGTGGCCATTGAAGTACCATTCATGCCGACATAGCCTGCGCCATTGGCCGATAAATCAACGCGATCTAAACTCTTATTCACGGTCGATGTAATCCGTGTTGAACCATTCCCGCCCGGCGCAGCAAGCGTTACTTTGCTACCAAAATTGGAATAGCTGGCGCGTTCGCCCGCTTTACCTGTTGCAGCAACGGTAATCACATTCGCGCAATTGGCAGGTGTCGATTGCTGCGCATCACGGTTTTCATTACCCGCAGCAACCACAATAATCACACCCGCGGCCACCGCATCATTAATCGCCGACTGGTAAAAACTTGGGCACGTTGCAGAGCTACCCCCCAAACTCATATTGATGACTTTGGCTGGATTCGGATTAGGAATCGTTGGGTGAATACCCGCAGCCCAGCGGATGCCATCAGTAATATCAATCGAAGAACCGCCGCCTTTACCCAACACGCGCACTGGCAAAATCCGTGCATTATATGCGCCACCAATCACGCCCGCGCCGTTATAACCCAAGGCTGCAATCGTTCCGGCCACGTGCGAACCGTGGAAAGAGCTGCTACCCGTGCGTTGGCAAATTTGATTAGTCACGTCAGCGCTGGTGCACCAATCGCCTTGATCCAAACCACTGGCAATTGGCTTGATGGTACGAGATCCCGCCGTCCAATCGCACGAACCCGCGCGGTAGCAATCGCTAATAAACGAGTAGCCTGCCGAAGCAAAGTTGCCGCTCACTGGGCTAAGTTGGCCTAGATCTGGATGCGGAGCCGCCCCTGTATCCACCACGCCGACCACGACGCCTTGGCCATTCACGTATTCCCAAGCACCAATAAAATCAGCACCATAATTGCTGCCCGGCACAACCGCCTGCAAACCCCACAATGATGTCCACAAACTATCCGTCGGCTGAACGACGCCCATTGGATACATCCAAACATCGGCTTCCACCGATTCAAATTGGCCGCTGGCTTCCAGTTTTTTCAAATAAGCCTGCAAAGCAGCGCCCGATAAACCTTTTGGCAATTGCAATACATGCGATTGTCCATCGCCCATCGTAAACGCATGGTTGGCCTTGCCATCGCTGGCGGCCTGAATTGTTTGGCTAATATCATCCGCGCTCGCTGCGCGCATCATCAACGAAGGTTTGAGCTTCACGACGATACGATCAACCACTTCGGCCTGCGCCTGTGCGCCCAAAGCGGCGATCATCGCCCCGAGTAATACGCTGTGTTTCAATTGCATTTTGTCTCTCCATCCTATTATTTAAAAGTTGCCCTAAGGCATTCGCCGAACCGATGTCAAATCGGTGTCAGCAAAACCTTGGTCTACGATCAATGCCGTATTTTTAAACCGAAGGGCGAACAGAGCTTATTGCAAATGTCATAAATACTGGTGCTAGGGCTTTCCCTAAGCTAATACCAATTGGCACAGAAAAAGCAATATTTAATAGGGTATATACCTAAATGCATTAATAGATAAAGCCTGCAATCAAATACCTATCAACATAGAAATGCGAAGTACATCACAAATGCCATCATTTATCAGACACAATCTGAATTTCCTGGCTTTTATCGCTAGCGCGCATAAAAAAGCGGCGCACCTCAGTGCGCCGCTTAAATTGAAAATACCAGCGTTATCAAACAGAATAAACTTTCATCGCGTACATTAATTACAACAACTCAGAACCCAATATCGCTACGCTAAAAACTGTGATTCGGGCAGTGAAGAAGCCGCTGCTTCTGCCGCGCCTTGCTGCGTTAAGCTCGATAAAGCGACGCGCTGCTGGCCATCGGCGGTGAAATTCTCCTCTGCCAACCAGCTTGCAAACACCGCTGACAACGCAGGCCACTCACCATCCAGCACCGAAAACCACGCAGTATCTCGATTACGGCCTTTGCTCAGCGTTGCTTGGCGGAAAATGCCTTCAAATTGAAAACCCAAACGCAGCGCCGCACGGCACGATGGCGCGTTTAGCGCATTACATTTCCATTCATAACGCCGATAACCCAGCGCAAACGCGTTTTGCATCATCAACACCATCGCTGCCGTCGCTAAGCGCGTACCTTGCAGTGCGGGTGAAAAATGTAGCCAACCGACTTCAATCGACGCCGCCTTCGGTTCAATCCGCAAATACGCAGCTAAACCGAGTGCTCGTCCCGTGGCGGCGTCGACAATCGCGTAATACTGCGGATCGCGCTGCGCGGCAGCGTGCGCCAGCCAGACACCAAACGCCGCCTGATCGGCAAATGGCCCACTGGTCAGGTAAGTCCACAGCGCACCGCTATCCTCAGCAAACGCTTGCCAGAGCGATTCGCCATGCGCGGCAGGATTTAAAGGCTCAACTCGGCAATCCCAAGCCGCCAACAACACATGCGGCGGAAATGGCGGCGCTTGCCAGTTTTCGACGATTTCACCCAAAGGCTGGCCAAACTCATTGATATACACACCCATCGTATTTTCCTTAACAAGAACATTCAATTGGTATAGAAAGCAATACCCCTGCCTCATCGCCCGTCGCCACCGCATAGCCATCTTGCTGCCAGTAGCGAATTCCACCGATCAGTTCTTTCACTTGAAAGCCTAATTTGGCCAATTTATACGCGCCCCACGTTGAGCCATTGCAGCCGATGCCGTCGCAATACATCACATAAACTTTGCTACGATCCCAAGCCGCGGTCGATTCTGCCGACATCGTTCGATGCGGAAACGACAGCGCCCCCGGAATATGCCCAGCCTGATAATCGACTACAGATCGCGTATCAATGACAATAATCTGCGACTCACCCGCAATTAAATCCGCCGCCAAATCAGCGGCATCAGTCCGAAATTGCAATTGCGCCGCGAAAAATTGCGCTGACTCGCTAGCACTGGCTAAACCACTCGATAAAACGGCACTCATCATCAAACCCCTTAGCAAAAACCACGAAATCCTAGAGACGATTGGTTTTCAATTAAGAAAACGCCAACACCGCACACAACACGACCAACACGCTGGCGGCGAAGCTGATTTTGCCCAACAGCGGCAATTGCGCTAAAGCGCTAGGCTGGCTCGCCACCCGCCGCATACAGAGCACGCCGCGAATCGCGCACCCAACAATCACCGCAACGCCAGCGAACTTCAGCCATAGCATCTGCGGAATATTGGCCGCATACGGAGTCAATAAAGCACCGCCTGACAGGATTAAAAGCAGCAAGCCGCCGTACGAGGCATAGCGCAGTGGAAAAAGCCGAATCATCATGTCGCGCCGCTCTGCCGCTGGCCAACGCGGTGCCAGCAAGCTAATAAAAAACAAAGCAAAGCCCGAACCCGCCCCGATAATCAAACCTAAAAAATGCAGCACTAATAAAAATTCACGCATCGAAAACCCTTTTAAAATTAATATTCGATCAAGCTCACCTAAGTTGAATCTATGAAAAACACCCCAATTCCCCACTAAGTTAGCACTTGTTCATGTTTTTCGTGATTTAGCACTAAATTATCTCGTCCATCTTCCCATGCCATCCGAATCACCGGAACAACAGAACCATCGGGCGCATGCCAAATATCGCTATCTTGCGCAACTGCTCCGCAAGCTAGATAAAAATTAATCGCATAGGTATTGATCTCTATCGTCCATAAATAAAGGCCTAGCGTTAGATACTCTTTATCATGCCATTGTGCGACAGCGGCCAATAAACGCCTGCCGACACCACTACGCCGCGAGCCAGTGGCGACGTGTAGATTGTCGATATACGTTCCCCAACGCGCATCTTGCCCACCGTAAGCACAGACAAATCCGCACAACTCGCCATCGATTTCCGCCAGCCAAATGCGCTGATTTACCGCTGGCTGCTGCAAACGTGTTTGCCACAAAGCCAAGCGCTCCTGCGGAACTTGGTCGCGCAAATACGCAGCGCTGAGCGATTCGTGATACGCCTGCTGCCAGTTTTTCGCATGCAGTGCCGCAATGGCGGCGGCATCTTGTGGCGCTGCCTGCCGAATTTTCATTGATCTATTCCCGCGCTTTTCATAAGCCTTACTGTAAGCGCATAATGGCCTTGTGTTGCAAACCAATTTCCCAGCAGAGACCAGACCAATGTCGGCATTACCCACTATATTTGCAGCCGAATCACAGCCAGATTTACCGCTGCACGAGCAATTAGTGCGCACTTTGCGCCGAGCGATTTTGGCTGGGCATTTGCCATTCAATAGCCGCTTGCCAGCAAGCCGCGTGCTGGCGCTGGATTTGGGTGTGTCGCGCTCGACGGTGGAGTTGGCATTTTCGCGATTGGAAGCCGAAGGCTATGTGCGCCGCCAAGTCGGTGTCGGCAGCTTTGTCGCGATTGCCGCGCGCGCCAATAAACCAGTGGTGCGCAAAACGGCGGCGGGTTTGTCGCAACGTGGGCAAATGATGGTGGAAGCCGGTGCTTGCCGTGACACCAAGCTGCCCTCATTCGCGTTTACTGCGGGCCAGCCCGATACCACGGCATTTCCGCGCGAACTCTGGGGCAAATTGACGCAACAGCGTTGGAAAAAAGACGGGCAAACTCTAATGCGTTACGGCGATCCGCAAGGCTTGCCCGAGTTGCGCGAAGCGATTGCAGCGTACTTGGCGCAATCACGCGGTGTGGCTTGTGACGCGGCGCAAATTTTGGTGCTGACCAGCTCGCAGCAAGCCTTGCAATTGATTGCGCAATTGCTGATTGATCCCGATGATACGGTGTGGCTGGAAGAACCCGGCTATTTGGGCGCGCGCAATGCGATGCTGTCGGCTGGCGCAAAAATCATTCCCGTTCCGGTCGATCACGATGGTTTGAATACCGATATATCTAGCACCCTATCGCCCCCCAAGCTCATCTACAGCACGCCTTCACATCAATACCCCCTCGGCATCACAATGAGTTTGCCGCGCCGAATCACCTTGCTAGCGCAAGCGGCGCAGCATAATGCGTGGATTATTGAGGATGATTACGACAGCGAATTTTCCTACGATCAGCGCCCGCTGCCCGCGCTACAAGGTTTGGATCAAGCGGGTCGCGTGATTTATGTGGGGACGTTTAGCAAAGTGCTGTTTCCAGGACTACGCATCGCTTATATGGTGCTGCCGCCCGATTTAATGCCCGCGTTTACCAATGCACGTAGCGCGTTTGATGGGCATACGCCGCAATTATCTCAGGTGGTAACGGCTGATTTTATGGCGCAAGGGCATTTTGCTGCGCATATCCGGCAAATGCGGCTGCTGTATCGCAGTCGAAGGGATTTATTAGTGAGCTGTTTACAGCCACTCGCCAGCCAAATTCAGCCGATTAATATCAATGGGGGTTTGCAGTTTGCGGTGGAAGTGACCGCGGGCAAAGAAAGCGCATGGACTGCCGCCGGAATCGCTCAAGGTTTGGCGCTACGTCCGTTATCGCAGTTTTATTTAGGCGCGGCCAAAAAGGAAGGTTGGTTACTAGGGTATGCATCGCTAAACAATATTCAAATTAGCTCAGCAGTGAATACCCTAACTGATTTAATTCTTAAAGAATAATTTAAAAATAATTGATTAAGCGATTGCACGCCTAAATTGAAATTTGAATTACAAGTGCCGATGTTGCTCGACTTCAGGCAAGCGTGGAACATCGTCTTCTGGCTCTGGTTCTTTCATCAGAAAATCCATAATGGCCACATCGCCGACAATTTCAGATTCGACCGCAGGCTTAGCATCGGGCTCAAAATCAGGCAACACGGGTACGCCGGTGAAATCGGGCTCTAGCTCAATCACCACGGGTGCCGCTGCGGCCATGCCAGCGTCGAAATTCTCATGTGGTGCAACGCTTGCACGATCAATATTGCGAATAAACAGTTGATTTTCCGGGTCGAGCTTATTGCCAATACTGCGAATCAGCTCCCAATCTGCTTCGTCCTTATGCATCGCTTTAAAGCGATGCGCTAAAGCGCCGTATTCGGTTTTCATCATTTGCTGACGGAATACGCGGAACAGCATCAACCAGCGTTCGGTATCTTCGGGCACATCATCAATCGCCGCATAGAGTAGATCAATGGCTTTGAGCGTTTCGCCTTGCGCTAGATAGTATTGCGCCTGATCCAGATGATCATCCAGCTCTTCTTTCAGCTCAAAACCGGCCTGATTTTTGGTATTTCCGCCAAATAATGACATCACCGTATTTGGTGATTTTGCCATTGTGTGCCCGACTTTGGCCTGAATGATACTCATAATGCTTTGGTTTAAATCGACCGAGCCATTAATTTGAGTACTGTCCCAGCGATCGGCGACAACTTGACGCCGCCACCAGAATAATCCGCCCACAACCCCCAAGCCCAGCCCCATCCAGCCCCAAGGCCAGCTCGATTCGGGCGCGGATTTCACGCGCACCGGAGCGGCGACAGCCTGCACCGGGTTCGCGGTCGTTTTAACTGGTGCAACCGCCACTGGGCTTGCCACCACAATGCTGGCATTAACGGCGCTATCGCTTTTAGCCAGCTGCATTTGTGCCATTTTCAAATCTAAATCGGCCAGTTCAAGCTGCAAACGTTTTTTTAATTCGGTGAGAGTCACAATTTTTTCTTCCAGCGCTTTGGCATACGCTTCAGAATTTGGCTGTGAATTCACTGCGGCCAGCGGCGGCTTAATCGCATCGGCGTCTTCAAGACGTAGCTGGCCGATTTCTTGGCGTGAGGCATCGCTGGCAATCGCGCTACTCGGCGCTTTAACGGGGGCCGCTTTAGGCCGTGGCGGCATAAAAAGTGGGCTGCCTGCATAAATCACCGTGTCGGTCGTTGCCACATTCGGATTCGCGCGTTTTAGCCGATTGAGATATTTCTCGTACAACACCGAATCGGCAGGATAATAACGCGCGGCCACATCGGCTAAAGTGGTGTCTTTTTTGGCGGTTGGCACTCGGGTTTCTGGGCGCAACTGAAACTTCGCCGGACTAGGCATCGCGAGGTGGGTCTCACTCAAACTCGTCGGTGCAACGATTTCAGGAGCAGGATCTAAAAACACAGTAAATTCACGGCTTAATTGCTGATTTCCACATTCAATATTCAATTTCAGCGCCACCACCGGCTCGCTAATGCTTTGATTTGAGTTAATCAAAATCGTACCGATATTCCCATCCCCTTTCGGGCGAATCTGTACATCGCTGCTGCCAATATACGGCGTATCCGCCATTGAGGAGATACTGACGCAGCCCTCAAGACTGGTTTCACTCGGCGACAACTGGTAACTCACACTGCCTTTAAACCGCTGCCCAAGATAAGAATGCGTCTGTAAATCCCCCAAATTGATCGCACCAGCCGGCGTAGCAAGGCTGATTAATAGCATGATGAGCGATTGCTTAATGGGGAGTCTTGGATGCATGATCAAACCTTTCCTGCTCATGTAAGCAGATTGACATGTTTGTTATGATTACTTTGTAGACTTAATTCATCACAATCCAAGTCAAAAATAAGCACTTCCCCCGCCACAGCCATATTTTGCAGCGCAGCACGAAGAATAAATATTTTTATTCAATGACTTATCGGTATTTCGACGTGAAATTTTATGGGTGGCTGAAAGGCGGTCAATGCGGCGAAACACCACCGACATAGCCTATGTTTCAACGATGAGCATCGTTGAAAGATTGAGTTTTTGATCCAAAAATGAATTTTTGCTGTGAGATTGGCGCGGACACGGTGAAACACTCAAGGAGCGCTTTCAATAGGACGATGTATTGCCAGCTAAGCTTTATTGATAAAGGGCTGCAGTCAAATACATCAATATTTCGGATGTGAACATTCCGCAAGGGATTTGCGCAGCAAATACGATGAAATGGCCATCGAGACAATCAACAGCCAGAATCCGCGTGCGAAAATACAGCTTTGCGCACCCTACATGGCTGCAATTAGCCCATAGGAATTTGCCATGATGGATTAACGCCGATGTGACTATCTGTGAACTCATCTAATCCATCAAAATGTTCAATAAAAACTTCTAAACAAGCATATGCATTGATAAATGCATCTTTATCTAATGGCTTTAGTTCGAAATCACTCATTCCACGGCTATAGGCAAAAATTGCATTTATCAAACATTGAAGTTCTGCCAGCCTAAAGAAGTACGAATTAATATTACGTTTTGTAATCAGAAGATGGTTTCTTCCGTATATAGATTCTGATACGCCTTCAAGTCTAGTTTGATTGATTTGTAATCTAATTAAAATTTGTGAAAGATATACTGAGAATTGAGGTTGTGCCAATGCAATGCACTTCTCAAATGTCTGGATATACTTCTCAGGCGATTTCAAATCCAGTAAGAATTCTGGCTTTTGTTCTCTATTATTGTCAATAAATTGACTTGCTTTTGACAAAAGTGAAGCACATTCCTTCAGATACTGAGTTAATTCACTTAATGCATGAGGGAGAAACGAGCGAGCAGCAATAAACTCTCTTCTTTGCTGCTGTAAGGCGTGATATCTTGAAATATAAAATAATATCAATGTAGAAAAGTAGGCCAAAATTCCCGCATTAAATGTTTGCCAGTCATACCAAGCTGCATGTGCAGTTTTCCAACCACCCACAAAAAATGGATAAATTAGCATACAAAAAACATATGCTAGAGCAGCAATCAGACTAATTGCAGAAATATAGAAAATTGGCTTTTCATCTCTATAGATTTGCTTGCATATCGCAACAATTCTCATCAATGCGCCTCTTCCCAATTCATCCCCACGCCCACTTCAGCCAATAGCGGCACATTCAATTGAGCAACTCCCGCCATAATCTCCGGCAATTTGGCTTTTACTAATTCCAATTCACTTTCCGGCACTTCCAAAATCAACTCATCGTGGACTTGCAGCAATAATTTGCTTTGCAGCTTTTCTGCGACCAGCCAATCAGCCACCGCCACCATCGCGAGCTTAATCAAATCGGCTGCGGTACCTTGCATCGGGCCATTAATTGCGGCGCGCTCGGCGCCGGCGCGGCGGGCGGCGTTACTTGATTTGATTTCGGGCAGCCACAGGCGGCGGCCAAATACTGTTTCAACGTAGCCGTGTTCGCGCACGAATTGGCGCGTCATTTCCATGTATTCGGCAACGTGCGAGAAGCGATTGAAATAGCGCTCAATAAAGGTTTTCGCCGCTTCGCGGGTGATTTCCAATTGCGCCGCCAAACCAAACACGCCCATGCCATAGATCAAGCCGAAATTAATCGATTTGGCATAGCGGCGCTGCTCGCTCGACACTTCATCCAGCGCGACGCCAAACACTTCGGCGGCGGTGGCGCGGTGAATATCCAAACCTTGCTCAAACGCAGCAAGCATCGCCGTGTCATTGGATAAATGCGCCATGATGCGCAGCTCGATTTGCGAATAATCGGCCGAAATTAGCTTGCAGCCTGGCGCGGCGATAAAGGCTTCGCGGATTTTGCGCCCTTCCGCAGTACGAACTGGGATGTTTTGCAGATTAGGGTCAGATGAACTCAAACGCCCTGTGACGGCGACGGTTTGGTTAAAACTGGTGTGCACGCGGCCCGTTTTTGGATTCACCATCAATGGCAATTTGTCGGTATACGTCGATTTGAGTTTGGAGAGGCTGCGATGCTCCAGCAGCACTTTCGGCAGTGGATAATCTTTCGCCAACTCGGACAGCACTTCTTCATCAGTCGACGGCGCGCCTTTTGGCGTTTTTTTAATCACTGGTAGCTTGAGTTTTTCAAAGAAAATCTCACCCAGTTGCTTGGGCGAAGCCAAATTAAACGGCTGCCCAGCCAGCTCATACGCGTGGTTTTCCAGCTCAATCAAGCGCAGGCCAATATCGTGGCTTTGCCGCTGTAAGAGAGCGCCGTCGAGCAAAATACCGTTGCGCTCCATCGTATACAGCACCGCGCGCGATGGCATTTCAATGTCGCGGTAGACTTCAAGCAAACGCCCCGTTAAACGCGGCTTAAGGGTATGCGCCAGACGCAAAGTAATATCGGCGTCTTCCGCCGCATACCTCGTTGCAATTTCGACATCGACCTCGGCAAAGCCAATTTGTTTGGCGCCTTTGCCGCAAATTTCTTCGTATTTGATCGTCGTTTCGCCCAGCTCACGCGCGGCTTGATCGTCCATATTGTGTCGTTCGTGGCTTGCCAAAACGTAGGACATCAGCAGCGTATCGTCACTAATTCCGGCAAGCGCGATGCCATAATTGGCTAAAACATGCTGATCGTATTTTAAATTTTGGCCAACTTTATGGTGTGTCGCCGATTCTAACCATGGTTTAAGCAGCGCCAAGGTCGCATCCAAAGGCAATTGCTCAGGCTGATCGGGGCCGTTGTGCGCCAGCGGCAAGTAGGCCGCTTCGCCCTCCACCACTGAAAACGACATGCCGACTAAGTGCGCTTGCATCGCGTCCAAACTTGTCGTTTCGGTATCAAAAGCAGTCAGTTCAGCGGCATTAATTTTGGCCAACCAATGGCTTAATTTCGCTGCGGTATTAATCGTTTCATAATGCCGTTCTAAAATCATAGGCCTAGGTATATCGATCAAAGCCTCTACAGATGATTCTTGTGTGGCAATACCTACATCAACAACAGGTTCGGCAAATAAATCATCACTGACAGGCTTTGCGGAAACAGGCGTTGGTGCTGCCGCGACGCGGCTTTCCATTTCCCGAATCCACGTGCGAAAGCCAAAGCGTTTGAACAGCGTCAATAAAGTGGCGCTGTCCTCATTCGTCGGCTGCAAATCGCTAATGCCATTGGGCAACTCAGCGCTTAAATCCACATCGCATTTAATCGTCACCAAGGCTTTGGCCATTGGCAGCCATGCCAAACTATCACGCAGATTTTGCCCCACCACGCCTTTGATTTCATCGGCGTGCGCGATGACATTATCCAGCGTTTGGTATTCGGCCAACCATTTGGCAGCAGTTTTCGGGCCGCATTTGGGCACGCCTGGCACGTTGTCGACGGTATCGCCAATCAGCGCCAAATAATCGACGATTTGCTCTGGCCACACATTGAATTTGGCAAAGACTTCATCGCGGCGCAGCACTTCTTCGGTCATGCTGTTTTCAATTCGCGTAAATTCATCCACCAACTGCGCCATATCTTTGTCGCCAGTCGACATAATCGTCGTAATCCCTTGCCGACTCGCTTCGCGTGCCAAAGTGCCGATCACATCATCGGCTTCAACACCATCTATCATCAAAATCGGAATCCCAAACGCGGCGACGGCGGCGTGAATCGGCGCAATTTGTACGCGCAAATCATCCGGCATCGGTGGGCGCTGCGCTTTATATTGGGCATAAAGATCATCGCGGAAAGTCTTGCCTTTGGCATCGAACACGCACGCGATATAATCCGCAGACGTTTGCTGCCGCAGTTTTTTCAGCATGTTTACAAAGCCAAATACTGCATTGCTCGGGGTTCCATCGGGCGCGGACAATTCGCGAATCGCATGAAAGGCGCGATATAAATACGATGATCCATCAATTAAAAGCAGCGTCGGCATGCGAGATTTCTCTATACTGTTGTAAGAATGATTAGTGCAGCGTGCATTATACGCCCTGACGGGCCCCGACTTATTTTCCGCATACCCTCAAGGAGTGAAAAATGCGTAGCCTGATTTTCAGTTTGAGTTTATTCATCGCCCTGCCCGCCGTGTCCGCCGAAGTTGCCGATGCGCCGCCACCAATGCCAGCAGAAGCCGCGCCAACAACTGACGCCCCCGCTCCCGATATTCGCGTCATTGAAAGAGGCAACGCGACATTGACCGAATACCGTATTCACGGTCATTTGTATCAAATCAAAGTTGTACCCGTTGTCGGCCAACCGTATTTCTTAGTTGATCCTGCGGGCCAAGGCAATTTTGTTCGCCAAAGCGGTCCAACTGAAAATATCGCCGTGCCACGTTGGGTATTATTCCGCTGGTAATTAGTCTGCAATACCCAATAGTCAGCCCGCCTTCACCATCAAATGGGTAAGCGGGTGTTTTGCCCCAAAGCGAATGATGATTCATACTGCGCGCCTACTGGAACCCGAGAGCACTCATGTCTGTTTTTACTACCGTCGAGACTTCCGACCTCATCCCGTTTCTACAGCGCTATTCACTAGGCCAGTTGCTAGAACTCAAAGGTATTTCGGCGGGCGTGACCAATACGAATTACTTTGTCACGACCACGCATGGCAAATACGTTCTCACTCTATTTGAAACGCTGCGCGCTGATGAATTGCCGTTTTATGTGAATTTGATGGTGCATCTCGCGCAGCACGGTATTGCAGTAGCAGCGCCGATTGCCAATTTGCAGCATCAATACATTGATGAACTCAATGGCAAACCGACATTGCTCGTGCCTTGCCTGCCCGGCGCAGTGATTGAGCATCCGAACGCCGAACAATGCGCTCAAGTCGGTGAAATGTTGGCGCAAATGCATTTAGCCGCCGCCAGCTACACCGCCCACATGCCCAATCCACGCGGACCGGCTTGGTGGTCTGAAATTGCGACGACGATGTACCCGCATATGTCTGAAGCCGATGCGGCGCAATTGCACTTTGAGGTGCAATTGCAATCAGAACATCAGCACGACAGCTTGCCTAAAGGCGTGATCCACGCGGATTTATTCCGCGACAATGCGCTAATGAATGGCGAACACGTCGGCGGCTTTATTGATTTCTATTACGCTTGCAACGATGTGCTGCTCTACGACTTGGCCATTACGCTCAATGATTGGTGCGTGCTAGAGAATGGCGATATTGACGCCGAGCGCGCCCGCGCCATGCTCAGCGCGTATCAAAGCGTACGCACGCTGAGTTCTGACGAAATTGCGGCCTGGCCAATTCTATTACGCGCCGCAGCGCTGCGTTTTTGGGTGTCGCGCCTGCTCGATTTTTATCAGCCTGCCGCTGGTGAAATGACTTTTGCCAAAGATCCAAGCCACTTCCAGCGCGTGATTTCACTGCACGCACAACGCCAAGATTTCTGGCTATAACATGGCATTCACGGCGAGCGAATTGCAAACGCATCACTCAGCGCTATTGCGATTTGCGCTGTTTCAATTGAGCGATCAACAGCTCGCCGAAGACGCAGTGCAAGATACGCTACTCGCGGCGCTAGAGAAGCCAGACTCGTTTGCAGGGCAATCCAGCCTAAAAACGTGGCTAATGGCGATTTTGAAATACAAAATCCTCGATGTGCAGCGCCGCCGCTACCGTGATCCGCAATTCATTTCACCGCAGTTGGATGCAGAAAACGATCGCAGTGATTTTGATTCGCTGTTTGATTCTAGCGGCCATTGGGGCTCAGAAGCACCACGCAACTGGGGCAAGCCCGAAGCCAATTTAGAAGACCGGCATTTTTGGCAAACGTATGAACTCTGCGCCACCAAAATGCCTAGGCGCACCGCGATGGTATTTGCAATGCGCGAAGTGATGGAACTTGAAATTAGCGATATTTGTAATCAATTAGACATTACCGCGACTAATTGCTCAGTGCTGCTTTATCGCGCGCGCATGAGCTTGCGCCTGTGTTTAGAGCAAACTTGGTTTGAATCCAGCTCAGTCGATCAATAATTTACTTGCTGTATACCTTGTTCGCACTTGATCTACTGCCTGCCGCGCCTTGCCATAAAATTCTTGCACGAGTATTTTAAAAACACATGATCAAATGCCGTGACGTTTCTTATTTGCTATCCGAATCCCAAGATCGCTCTTTAAGTTTGGGCGAGGCAGTAAGCTTGCGTCTGCACTTAATCATCTGCAAAAAATGCGCCAACTTCTCGCGCCAACTCAAAGTAATCCGACTCGCTAGCCAACGCAAAGCCCGCGACAAAGATCCACATTAAGCCCCAAATAATGCATAGCGAATTTCTGCAGCAACTTCAGTCTTTGACTGAATCTCACGCCATTTTATTTGGCGACGACACCGCAAAGTATTGCCTCGATCAACGACGCCGCTATTGTGGCAGCACTCTCGCCGTTGCTCGACCCAATTCAGTACAGCAACTTAGCGAAATCGCCCAACTGTGCTCACGCTACCGCATCGCGATGGTGCCGCAAGGCGGCAATACCAGCTTGTGCGGCGCGGCGACGCCCGACGAGAGTGGGCAAAGTATCGTCATTTCGTTTGAGCGGATGAATCGAGTAATTGAAGTCGATGCCGACAACAACACGATTACCGTCGAAGCTGGCGTGACTTTGCAACAAGTACAGCAAGCGGCCTTGGCCGCCCAGCGGCTATTTCCCGCCAATTGGGCGGCTGCGGGCAGTTGCCAAATCGGCGGCGCATTGGCGACGAATGCGGGCGGCGTCAATGTGCTGCGTTACGGCAATATGCGCGAATTGACCTTGGGCTTAGAAGTGGTGCTAGCGAACGG
This sequence comes from Deefgea rivuli DSM 18356, assembly GCF_000620145.1. Lineage (GTDB taxonomy): Bacteria > Pseudomonadota > Gammaproteobacteria > Burkholderiales > Chitinibacteraceae > Deefgea > Deefgea rivuli. The sequence goes on along the minus strand of NZ_JHVM01000016.1, from coordinate 9,391 downwards.
CACGATTTGGGATGGGCTGCGTGGTTTACGCAAGGACAATACCGGCTACGACTTGAAGCAATTATTTATCGGCGCTGAAGGCACGCTAGGCTTGATTAGCAGCGCCGTGTTGCGCCTCTATCCACTACCCACTGCGCATGCGACGGCACTGATTGATGTAGGTTCGCCTACGGCGGCCGTTGCCTTGCTGCGTCAGTTGCAAGCTCAAGTCAGCGATCGAATTACATCATTTGAGCTGATCTCACGCCCTTGCTTGGCATTGCTGCAAAAGCATTTTTCGAATCTGGCTCAGCCCTTTGCCAGCTTGCCTGAATGGTGTGTATTGCTTGAGTTATCGGATGGCGGCGATAGTGAAGCACTAATTGAACAACTCGCTAAAATTCTGAATGACACTGGATTTGAAAATGCTTACGTCGCGCAAAATCAGCGTCAGTCCGCTGATTTTTGGCGTTTACGCGAACATATTCCCGAAGCGCAGCGCCTTGAAGGCGTCAGCATCAAGCATGACATCAGTATTCCGGTTGGGGATATTCCGCGATTTTTGATTGAATGTCAGACACAATTAACGGAACAATTTAGCGATGCAAAAATCGTCGCTTTTGGTCATTTGGGCGATGGTAATTTGCATTACAACTTATTTCTGACTGAGACTAGTTCCCTAATTTATCAACATGAAGCAGCAATTAATGCCATTGTTTATCAACTAGTTGCCCAATACAATGGCAGCATCAGTGCTGAGCACGGCATTGGCCAACTCAAGAAAGTTTCGCTCACACACTATCGCAGCCCTTGCGAGTTGGCGCTAATGGCCAGTATTAAAAATGCGCTCGATCCACTCGGCCTAATGAACCCCGGCAAAGTGCTAAATTGACACAAATTGACAATTACACGGCAGCCCATCCCTAGCTATATCTAGTTGTCATCAAACGGCTAGTGTATGCTCAGCGTCGGGCTTACTGCTCTAAGTAACGGTACAAAAGTTTTCACGCAAGATGCATGTTACGCAGGTACAAATGCGTAAGACAGAACGCAGCAGCGCGAGGTTTTTTGTCTTTCTACTTACAACACAATATTTTTAATGGGTCGCTATGGATAGTTCTACCAACACATCAGCCAAGCATGCGTTTGATTGGCATGTTAGCGAAAACCAAGCGCATTTCGACCCGCTACTCGACTGCCTCGTCGAACTAACTCGGCTGCATGGCACGCCTTGGACGCACGAAGCACTCGCTGCTGGCCTGCCGCTGGTAGATAACAGACTCACGCCTTCTTTGCTGCCACGTGCAGCACACCGCGCCGGATTATCGGCACGTGTATTGCGTCGCAATCTGAATGAAATCCCAGAACGCCTACTCCCCGCTATTCTTTTACTGAACGATAAACGCGCCTGCCTTTTGCTAGAGCGCCTGCCTGATGGGCAATGCAAAGTCCGCTTTCCCGAAGGCGGCGAATCGGTAGAAACGCTGAGTGAAGCCGAACTCATTGAAGCCTATACCGGCGTCATGCTGATTGTTCGTCCGCGCTTTCGCTTTGATTTGCGCACACCCGAAATGGGCAAAATTCGTGAGCGGCATTGGTTTTGGGGCGTTGTCTTTGATAATTGGCGGATTTACCGCGACGCATTAATCGCCGCATTGCTAATCAATATTTTCGCGTTGGCGATGCCACTGTATTCGATGAATGTGTACGACCGCGTCGTGCCGAATCATGCAATGGAAACGCTGTGGGTGCTCGCGCTCGGCGCAACGCTGGTACTGGGCTTTGATTTCGTACTGCGCACAGCGCGTGGCTATATTTTGGATGTGGCATCCAAGCGCATCGACGTGACTTTATCGGCGCTGATTATGGAACGCGTGCTCGGCATCCGCATGAGCGCCCGCCCCGCTTCAGTCGGCTCATTCACCGCCAATTTGCGTGCGTTTGAATCGGTACGTGATTTTATTGCATCGGCTTCGATTACCACCTTGGTGGATCTGCCTTTTGTACTGATTTTCTTCTTGGTGCTAGTTTGGATTTCCCCTTGGCTGGTTTTACCACCGTTGGTGGGTGCGATTTTGATTATTATTTTTGCATGGTTGGCGCAGGCCAAAATGAATCAGTTGGTCGAACTCAGCCAGCGCGCTTCGGCGCAGAGAAATGCCACGCTGGTTGAAAGTATGGTCGGCCTTGAAACGATCAAAATTATGGGCGCTGAAAGTGAAATGCAGCGCCGCTGGGAACGCGCAACTCAATTCTTGGCGCAAATTGGTGGCCGCCTGAAACTAATGTCGACGACAACGGTGAATTTCGCCCAAGCCATTACGCAATTAGTGTCGATTGTGATTGTGATTGTCGGCGTGTATTTGTTAATCGAAGGCCAGCTCACGATGGGGGGCATTATTGCGGCATCAATGCTCGCCAGTCGAGCGATGGCACCGCTGGGGCAAGTCGCGGGACTGCTCATGCAATACCAAAATGCCAAGACGTCACTCGGTGCGGTTGAATCGCATATGCAAATGCCGATTGAACGCCCGGCCGATAGCAATTTCTTGCACCGAGAATCTTTCCGTGGCGATATTGAGTTTCGCAATGTGACGTTCAAATACGAAGGCCGCGATGATATTGCGCTCGATAACGTCAGCTTTACAATGAAAGCGGGTGAAAAACTCGCCATTATTGGTCGAATTGGTTCGGGTAAATCCACCATCGAAAAACTAATTTTAGGTCTGTATCAGCCTACAGAGGGTGCTGTACTTGTTGATGGGATCGATACCCGTCAAATCGACCCTGCCGAGCTGCGCCGTGCCGTCGGCTATGTACCACAAGATCCGCTGCTATTTTTTGGCACTTTGCGCCAAAACATCGCGATGGGCGCACCGTATGCCGAGGATAGCCATATTATTGCCGCCGCCGATTTAGCAGGGATTTCTGAGTTTGTGAACGCGCATCCGCGTGGCTTTGAAATGCCGATTAGCGAGCGCGGTGAATCACTGTCAGGCGGGCAACGCCAAGCGATTTCAATCGCGCGCGCCGCACTCAATGACCCGCCGATTTTTATGCTTGATGAGCCCAGCAGCGCAATGGATCATCAAAGCGAAGAACGTCTGAAGTCTCGTTTACGCACTTATTTAGCCGGAAAAACGATGATTCTGGTTACACATCGCACGTCTTTACTTGAACTCGTTGATCGACTGATTGTTATCGATCAAGGCCAATTAATGGCCGATGGACCAAAAGCTCAAGTCGTTGAGGCTCTGCAACAAGGACGAATCGGTAAAGCTGGAGGCGCAACATGAAAACCAGCTTATTAGAAATACAAGTCCTTGACGTATTACCGCCTAAACGCATTGGCAAGGCAGGCGGTCGCGTATGAGCAAATATTTAAAAAAAGCTTGGAATGGCCTGCAAAGCCTGAGCAATGAGTGGTTTGATCGCTATCTGTTTGCTACCGAAAAACGTGATTTAGTCGATGACCGCGATTTTATAGCCGATGCCGATAACGTCATCATGGAGCAAAGCCCACGCGGCGCGCGCCTGTTGATTCGCACCTCTGCATTGGCGGTGCTAGTTTTGCTACTGTGGGCGGGCTTTGCCAAAATTGATGAAGTCACCAAAGGTGAAGGCCGCGTGATTCCATCGAGTGAATTGCAAATTATTCAAAGCTTGGACGGCGGTAGCGTCAAAGAAATCTTGGTACACGAAGGACAAGCGGTTAAAAAAGGCGATTTACTGATTAAGATCGACTCAACACGCTTTGTGTCCACGCTCAATGAAGGCCGTGCGCAATATTTATCGCTTAAGGCCAAAGCAGCGCGCTTGGACGCGATTGCCAATGGCAAACCATTTGCCATGCCCGAAGAAGTTGAAAAAGAAGCGCCCGATATCGCGATGCAGGAAAAACTCTTGTATCAATCCAAAATGGCTGAATTAGATGCCAGCATGGGTATAGCGCGCCAACAGCTCAATCAACGCACGCAAGAGCTAAATGAAGTACGCGCGCGTCGTGAACAAGCGGTGCAAGGTTACGAGCTCACCAAAAGAGAACTCGATGCAACGCGCCCGCTGCTCAAAAGTGGTGCGGTATCGGATGTTGAAATTTTACGGCTAGAACGTGATGTATCACGCTACAAGGGCGAGATGGACAGCGCTTCTGCGCAGATACCCCGCATTCAATCCTCAATTGCCGAAGCGGGTCGCAAAGCCCAGGAAGTCGAGCTCATGTTCCGCAACCAAGCCCGCACCGAGCTGGCTGAAACTTCCGGCAAACTAGGTAGCATCACCCAAGGCAATTTAGGTCTTGCTGATCGCGTGAAGCAATCAGAAATTCGCTCACCGATGGATGGCACGATCAAACAGCTCTTCGCCAATACCGTTGGCGGCGTCGTGCAACCGGGTAAAGACATTATTGAAATCGTTCCTGCGGGTGAAAGCTTATTGCTAGAAGCTAAAGTACTACCCAAAGACATTGCGTTTTTACGTGCTGGGCAACAAGCTTTGGTGAAATTTTCAGCCTATGATTTTTCGGTTTATGGCGGCCTGGAAGCTGAAGTGGTCAATATCAGTGCCGATACGGTGAAAGATGAAAAAGGCAATGCGTTTTACTTGGTACGCGTCAAAACCAAAAACAGCTTCTTGGAAAAAGACGGCAAACGCCTGCCGATTATTCCCGGCATGATGGCCGAGGTCGACATTTTAACGGGTAAGAAAACGATTCTTTCTTATTTAATCAAGCCGGTACTCCGCGCTAAATCTTCTGCATTGACTGAACGATGACCCCTGCGATCTATTTTTATACCACGGACTCCGGCCTGCTGCGCCACTGGCAAGCTACGTTTGACCATGTCGAGCCAGTCGCGCAAGAATGGTCACACAGCAGCGACAGTATTGCTGTTGTTGATAGCCAATACCCCGATTTACCGGCTTGGGATAATCCAATTTGGGCGCGCCGCATGGCGCATCAGCGCACCATCATCGTCAATACCAATCCCAACGATGAAGAAGGCTACGCCGCGCTACTTGCTGGTGCCGCAGCCTATTGTCATGCCGCAGCGCCCAAAGAGCTGCTGCAACAAGTACTCAGCGCAGTCAATTCTGGTGAAATTTGGGCAGGCCGCAGCTTGGTGATGCGTTTGCTCAAGGCCGTCAATCATTTACCTAGCAAAATCGACCCTTTGCTAACCTTATCTGAACGCGAGCGCGAAGTGGCTTACCTTGCCGCACGCGGGCAAAGCAATAAAGAAATCGCCCGCACGCTCAATATCACCGAGCGCACCATCAAAGCCCATCTGAGCGCCTGCTTTGAAAAGCTCAACATCAGCGACCGCGTGCAGCTCACACTGAAAGTCAACGGCATTAGCTAATCCCCTCTTCACAACGCCCCCAGCGCAGCATTCGCCCTTCAACGGACGTGCTGCGCTTTTTCATCTGAAAAAATCTGCAAATCAACCGTCAGCAGAGCATAAGTACAAACCCTAGTGTCCTTCAGTACAATCGCATTTGTCATAACGCTTCGGTAGACTCCAAATTAGAAAATCCTACTTTGGAGTATGACCATGGCTGAGCAAACAATCACTAGCGCAAACGCATCCACTAAACAACAAATCGTTGTCCTCGAAGGTGAAGCATTTGTTAAAGATGCACGCGGTCAATTGCAGCCCATCAAAGCGGGCGACACGCTACTTGAAGGGCAAGTGATTGCAACCAGCGCCACCGGTCATCTCACCATCCTACTGCCGAATGGCCAAATTATTGAACTGGGCGCTGATCGCTCACTGTTGATCGATAGCGACTTACTGGGCACCAATCCAACAGATAGCACTGAAGCGGCCATCGCCAAAACCACCGACAGTGCCGACCAAATCATCAATGCGCTCAATCAAGGCAAAGACCTCTCCGAAGAACTAGACGCCACCGCAGCAGGCCTCAATGCCGGCGCAAGCACCGATGAAGGCAGTGGTTTTGTTCGCCTAATGCGAATCGCCGAAAATCTAGACCCAATCAGCTTTGACTTTAGTACCCAGCTGCCTGGTTTCGAGCCATTGCCAGAACTAAGCAACAACATCAATCCAGCTTCTACGCCAATTACTGCAATCGAACCACCAGCACCCAGCGCAGGTTCACCATCAGTTTCTATTCCAGATACCGATGGCAGCGGAACAGGCACTGGTACAGGTACTAACACCAGCGACAGCACAGTTTCTGAAAGAGACGGCCCAGTCGCAGGCAGCTTTAATGTTTCCGCACCGGACGGCATTAAAGAAATCAACGTCGGCGGCACCGTCATTACTGCGGTGCAACTTGCGACCTTGAGCGCAACACCAATCACGATCAACACCGGTGAAGGCAGTTTGCAACTGACGGGTTTCGATGCCGCAACCGGCAAAGTGACCTACAGCTACGATCCAAGCGTGCAAGCGAATGTCGGTGGTAAAGACGTCATCGACAACATCGCGATCACCGTCACCGACAAGAACAATGTCGTGGGCACGGATAGCCTCGATATCGCCATCCAAGACACCGTGCCAACGGCCAATGCCGATACGAACAGCATCGTTGAGAACACCGCGACAACGAGCGGCAATGTGATCTTGGGCGACGCCAAAGGCGGCGTAGCCGATCTGAACAGCAGCGACACGGGCTTGACGTTGACGACGGCAGGTACGTTTGTTGGTAAGTATGGCACGCTGGTCATTGCGGCTAATGGTACGTACACGTATACCCTTGATAACGCCAATCCAACCGTCAATGCCTTGAACCCAGGCCAATCGTTAACGGATGAAGTGTTTAACTACACCGTTCGCGATGCCGATGGCTCGACCAGCTCGGCGAGTTTGAACATCACCGTCAACGGCGCGAGCGATGGCGGCCCGACTGTATCGATTCCAGATACCGACGGCAACGCCGGTGCGAATGCGTCTGACAAGACCGTTGTAGAAAGCGACGGCCCAATCGCTGGTGACTTTAGCGTTACCGCACCAGACGGCATCAAAGAAATCAACGTCGGCGGCACGATCATTACTGCGGCGCAACTCGCGACCCTGGGTACGACACCAATCACCATTAATACTGGCGAAGGTAGTTTGCAACTCACCGGTTTCGATGCCGCAACCGGCAAAGTGACGTACAGCTACGATCCAAGCGTACAAGCGAATGTCGGCGGTAAAGACGTCATCGACAATATCGCCATCACTGTGACGGATAAGAACAATGTTGTTGGTACCGATAGCCTGGATATCGCAATTCAAGACACGGTGCCGACTGCCAATGCCGACAGCAACAGTATCCTTGAGAACACCGCGACGACGAGTGGCAATGTGATCTTGGGCGACGCCAAAGGCGGCGTGGCCGATACCAATAGCAGCGACACAGGCTTGACGTTGACGACTGCTGGTACCTTTGTTGGTAAGTATGGCACGCTGGTCATTGCTGCTAATGGCACCTACACCTATACCCTTGATAACGCCAATCCAACGGTTAATGCCTTGAACCCAGGCCAATCGTTAACGGATGAAGTGTTTAACTACACCGTTCGCGATGCCGATGGCTCGACCAGCACTGCTGCCTTGAACATCACCGTTAACGGCGCAAGCGATGGCGGCCCAACCGTATTGATTCCGGATACTGACGGCAACCCACCGACAGGCAATGTATCCGACAAAACCGTTGTTGAAAGCGACGGTCCGATTGCCGGTTTCTTCACCGTCAATGCGCCAGATAGCCTTAAAGAAATCAACGTCGGCGGCACCGTCATTACTGCGGCGCAGTTGGCGACCTTGGGTACGACACCAATCACCATTAATACTGGCGAAGGTAGTTTGCAACTCACCGGTTTCGATGCAGCAACCGGCAAGGGCACTTACACCTACGACCCAAATGTGCAAACGCATATCGGCGGCAAAGATGTTATTGACACGATTGCGATTACGGTAACGGATAAGAACAATGTCATGGCTAGCGATAATTTCGACATTGCCATCCAGGACACTACACCAACCGCGAATAACGACAGCAACAGCATCCTTGAGAACACCGCGACAACGAGCGGCAATGTGATCTTGGGCGACGCTAAAGGCGGCGTAGCCGATACCAACAGCAGCGACACAGGTCTGACGTTAACGACTGCGGGTACATTTATCGGCAAGTATGGCACGCTGATCATTGCTGCTAATGGCACGTACACGTATACCCTCGATAACGCGAACCCAACCGTCAATGCCTTGAACCCAGGCCAATCGTTAACGGATGAAGTGTTTAACTACACCGTTCGCGATGCCGATGGCTCGACCAGCACTGCTGCCTTGAATATCACCGTTAACGGCGCAAGCGATGGTGGTCCGACCGTATCGATTCCAGATACCGACGGCAACGCGGGTGCGAATGCGTCTGACAAAACCGTTGTAGAAAGCGACGGCCCGATTGTGGGTGACTTTAGCGTTACGGCACCGGACGGCATCAAAGAAATCAACGTCGGCGGCACCGTCATTACAGCGGCGCAGCTGGCGACTTTGGGCACAACGCCAATCACGATCAATACCGGCGAAGGTTCATTGCAACTGACTGGCTTCAATGCTGCAACCGGCAAAGTCACCTACAGCTACGATCCAAGCGTGCAAACGAATGTCGGCGGTAAAGATGTGATCGACACGATTGCGATCACCGTCACCGACAAGAACAATGTTGTAGGTACGGATAGCCTCGATATCGCAATTCAAGACACCGTGCCAACGGCCAATGCCGACAGCAATAGCATTCTTGAGAATACAGCGACAACGAGCGGCAATGTGATCTTGGGCGACGCCAAAGGCGGCGTAGCCGATACCAATAGCAGCGACACGGGTCTAACGCTCACGACGGCAGGCACCTTTGTTGGTAAGTATGGCACGCTGGTCATTGCTGCTAATGGCACGTACACCTATACCCTCGATAACGCAAACCCAACCGTCAATGCCTTGAACCCAGGCCAATCGTTGACGGATGAAGTGTTTAACTACACCGTTCGTGATGCCGATGGCTCGACCAGCAGTGCTGCCTTGAATATCACTGTTAATGGTGCGAGCGATGGCGGCCCGACTGTATCGATTCCAGATACCGACGGCAACGCCGGTGCGAATGCGTCTGACAAGACGGTTGTTGAAAGCGACGGCCCAGTGACTGGTGACTTTAGCGTTACCGCACCAGACGGCATCAAAGAAATCAACGTTGGCGGCACTGTCATTACTGCGGCGCAACTCGCGACCTTGGGTACGACACCAATCACGATCAATACCGGCGAAGGTAGTTTGCAACTGACCGGTTTCGATGCCGCGACCGGCAAAGTCACCTACAGCTACGATCCAAGCGTGCAAGCGAATGTCGGCGGTAAAGATGTCATCGACAACATCGCCATCACTGTGACGGATAAGAACAATGTCGT
>NZ_JHVM01000015.1 GCF_000620145.1 Deefgea rivuli DSM 18356 | reverse complement strand
AGCAAGCTCCCTGTTACCGTTCGACTTGCATGTGTAAAGCATGCCGCCAGCGTTCAATCTGAGCCAGGATCAAACTCTTTCGTTTAATCTCTGTGCTAATTTGTACAACTTGGCTTACTTTTGAAATGGTTTTAACGCCATTCCTACATCACTTCAAACCTGAAGAATTTACATTCAACAGATCATTTTGAGAGTGTAAGCACTTGTTTGACTGGCAAACCAAGCACTCACACTCATCGGCTGTATTTTGTTAAAGATCAGTGGCTTAGACACCGAAACTCGCTGGAAAACTGCTTGTTTCGTTTGCTGTGTCAGCAGCAGAGAGGCCGAAATATACGCCCCAGCCCCAAACACGTCAACACCTATCGACAAAAAAAATGGGTGTAAGGCGATAAGTCATTGATTTACAAAGAAACCAATTTGAAACAAAAACGCAGCAAACGCTAGAAACCACAAAGGGCGCTAACGCGCCCTTTGTTAAAAACAATTCAAAACCATCGAAATTCAGATCAATCGCATCGATAAATCAATCGCGCGTATATCTTTAGTGAGTTTACCGATAGAAATTCGCTCAACCCCAGTCTCTGCAATCGCGCGCAACGTATCTAAATCAACGCCACCAGACGCTTCCAGCACTGCTTTGCCTTCTGCACGCTCTACCGCGTGTCGCATATCGACCAAACTCATATTATCTAATAGCACCGATGTGGCTCCGGCTTTGAGCGCTTGATCGAGTTCATCGAGGTTTTCGACTTCGACTTGAATTGTCACGTGGGCTGGCGCGATATCGCGCGCGGTAGCCAGTGCATTAGCAATACTGCCAGCGGCGAGAATATGATTCTCTTTAATTAAGATGCCATCGTAGAGGCCAACGCGTTGATTCGCACCACCGCCCACCGTCACGGCGTATTTCTGCGCGCGGCGCAGGCCGGGGATGGTTTTGCGCGTGTCGTGCACTACCGCTGCCGTGCCTGCAACAACGTCTGCATATTGGCGCGTCACTGTTGCGACTGCCGATAACGTTTGTAGAAAATTCAGCGCCGAACGCTCGCCAGTGAGTAATGCACGGGTATTACCTTCTAGCTCACAAAGGATAGTATCTGCATTAACATACTCCCCTTCTTTCACTTTCCAAGTGATAGCCACGCTGGAATCCACTTGGCGAAACACTTCGTTAAACCAGGCTTGACCGCAAATCAGCGCATTTTCACGCAATACAATCCGCGCCACGCTGCTTTGTGTTGCAGGAATCAGCTGCGCGGTCCAATCGCAATCGCCGATATCCTCGCTCAAAGCGACGGCGACGTTGGCGGCAATCAAATGCTGGGGAGGTAGTGTCATCATTTTTCTTCGAAATCTGGAAAAGGGTGCGGTGCAATCGCGGCGGCGAGTTCCTGCCGAATGCGCTGCAAAGCAACTATGGTATCGGCTTCAATCCGCAAAGTTAAGACCGGCGTAGTGTTTGACGCGCGTATCAGGCCAAAGCCATCGGTATATTCAATCCGCAAGCCATCAATCAGGCTAATTTGCTGCGCACTCGGAAAGTGCGCTTGCTGTGCAATTTGTTCAACGAGGGCATGGCCTGATTCATCCAATGGAATTTGTAACTCGGGCGATGAATGATTCACCGGAAAACGCGCCAGCTCAGTATCTAGGTCAAGCCCTGCCGCGACTTGCTGCAATAATTTCGCGCCTGCGTACAAAGCATCATCCACGCCCCATGCGGCGAAAGCAAAATGCCCCGATAATTCGCCGGCGACTAAAGCGCCGGTTTCACGCAAGCGACGTTTCATATGTGAATGGCCGGTCGGAATCGCTTCGGAAGTGCCACCATGCTGCGCGACCCATTGGGCGACGGCACGGCTGGATTTTACGTCATATAAGATATGCCCAGTTCGCTGCGCCAATTCGGCGCAGGCAAATAGCATCAACAAATGATCGCCTGGAATAATTTTTCCACTGCGCGTCACCACACCGAGACGGTCGCCATCACCATCAAATGCTAAACCCAGATCGGCTTGCTGCGCCAAAACGGTTGCTTGGAGTTCGCGGAGATTTTCGGCGACTTGCGGATCCGGATGGTGATTGGGAAATAAGCCATCGACTTCGCAATACAACTCAATGACTTCACAACCGAGCAGTCGATACAGAGTCGGCGCGACTGCACCGGGCGAACCATTGCCGCAATCAATGACGATTTTGAGTGGTCTAGCGACCGATTGGACCAAGGGCAACTGCTGTTGCAGCGTTGAATAATATTCATCAGTCACACTCAAGGCTTGCGCTGCGCCGGATGCTTGGCAAGGCACAGACTCGGTTTCGATCCGTTGCCGCAAAGCCTGCAAGGCCTCCCCCGCCACCGTAACGCCGCCGAGCATGATTTTAATGCCATTGTAATCCGGTGGATTATGGCTGCCGGTAATCATGATGCCTGAACCAGCAGCATGCTTGAGCGCGGCAAAATATAACAACGGCGTACAGGACAATCCCAGATCAAACACTTGCACGCCGGCTTCGACTAAACCATGGCTGAGTGCTGCAGCCAAAGCGGGGCTAGACAAGCGACCATCAAAGCCGAGTGCCAAGTTCGTCAAGCCGCGTTCAATCGCGATGGCGCCACAGGCGCGCCCTACCCAATAGGCAAAGTCGGGCGTGAGTAAATCAATTTTGCCTCGAATATCGTAGGCTTTAAACAAACTAACGGGTACTGAAATCATTTTTATCGCGGTAAAGGAAGATGGTATTGGAAAAAACGCAGAATGTTCTCGGGCAACCACGTTAGCTTGCCAGGCGGCGTGCCACTAACAAAACCCACATGGCCGCCCTCGGCAGGCTGCAATAAAGTAATACAGCTGGCCACTTCATGCGGCTGCGGCAAACTTGCGGCGGGAATAAACGGATCATTCAGCGCATTAATAATTAAAGTTGGTAAGGTAATCTGATGCAGCTGCGATTTACTACTAGCGCTTTGCCAATAATGCTCGACGCTATGGAAACCATGCAAAGGCGCAGTGACCAAATGATCGAATTCTCGGATGGTTTTCACCTGCTTCACTTGCTGCCAATCTATATACGGATTTTCGTTCAGTTTTAGTTTCATCTGCGTTTTGTAGCGCAAAGTGCGCAAAAACTCGCGCACATACAGGTGCCGATTAATACCAATATCCAACTGCGTGCCGCTGGCGACTAAATCCATTGGAGCAGAAATCGTCGCGGCCGCATCAATAATCATATTGGCCGCACTACCCTGCTCCGCCAACCATTTTAATAAGGCATTGCCGCCAAGTGAAACGCCCACCGCAAAGATCGGTGAATCTGGGAACTGTTTACGAATTCGCCGCAGCACCCAATTAATTTCTTCCGAATCGCCAGCGTGATAAGCGCGCGGCAAGCGATTTTGCACATTGCCGCAAGTGCGAAAGTGCGGCACGACGCCGCGCCAACCCTGCTTGTACGCTTGAGTAAATAAAGACAGCGCGTAATGACTGCGCGAGCTGCCTTCCAAACCGTGAAATAACACAATCAGCGGCGTGCCAGCACGCCCTGCCGTCCAATCGACAACAATGCTGTCTAAATCCGGCGTAACCCACGCTTCGCGGCGATAGCGTGCTGCGCGCTTCCACATAAATAAAGCCGGATAAATTGTTTGCGCGTGCCCACCCGGTAGCCAAGTTGCCGATTTGAATTCAGTAAAGCTGAGGGTTTTTTCGCGTGCCATTGAGTGAGTTTGGCGTAAAGTTGCTGCTAAATCTAGCGCTGTTGACCCTAGTTTGAATGAAAAAAGCCCATCCAATCAGGATGGGCTTTGATTAACAGGTGTTTTTATTTGCTCGCTGAAACCAAAACTGTGGCTGGATCGCCCACAATTAAATGCAGCACATTGCCATCAAGTTTAGCCACCGATGCAACCCCAGCAGCCAATACCGCAGCTTCATTGAATTGCTGCACATCTTTCAACACCACGCGAACTCGCGTTGCAGCGATTGAAGCAACTTCACTGATGTTAGATTGGCCGCCCAATGCGCTCAATAAGGCTGGATTACTAATTGAAACACTACCAGCAGGTATTGCCATCGGAGTCTCATTTAACGATGCTGCTAAGCCAATACCCCCTGCTTTCAAATATTCAGACATATCCGTTTTTAGATTTTCAGAACGTGTACCAAAAATCGCCTGCATATTATTGCCGACTTGCATCACACCGGCAGCACCTAAGGATTTGAGTGAGGCTTGATTCACTTTGGCGGCATCGGCGACAGAAATCCGCAAGCGAGTAATACACGCATCTAGACTTTTAATATTGCTTGCACCACCAAAAGCGACCACCAAATCATGTGCCATACCGTGGCCACTAGCTTGATGCTGTACGGCATCAACTACTTCATCTTCACGGCCTGGTGTTTTTAGATTCCATTTAGTAATCACGAAGCGGAACACAGTGTAGTAAATTGTGGCATAAATTGGGCCAACAATCAGTACATACCACCAATTCTTTCCATACACACCCAAGGCATTAAAGAGTAAGAAATCAATGCCGCCTTGCGAAAAGGTAAAACCCATCCGCATATCGAGCGTGTTCGCAACAAAATGCGCCGATGCAGCAAGAAATGCGTGAATCACATACAACACCGGAGCCACAAACATAAAGGCAAATTCAATCGGCTCGGTAATACCAGTGAGGAATGAAGCTAAGGCCGCAGACACCATCATCCCGCCTATCATCACTTTATTTTCTGGTTTTGCAGTATGCCAAATCGCAATCGCTGCGGCTGGCAAACCAAACATTTTAAAGAAAAACGCACCCGACAAAATACCGGCAGTTGGGTCGCCGGCAAAGAAACGGGCAATATCACCACGTACCACTTTGCCGCTGGCATCAGTAAATGAACCAATTTCGGTGAAAAATGGTACGTTCCAGATATGGTGTAAACCAAATGGAATCAACAAGCGCTCAACAAAACCGTACACCGTTGCCGCTGTGCGTGGATCGGAATGCGCAGCCCATTGAGAGAATGTGTTGATCACACCTTGAATCGGCGGCCAAATAAACGACATCAGCACGCCAACAAAAATAGCGACAATACCCGTCGCAATCGGTACAAAACGTTTACCGGCAAAAAAGCCCAGATACGGCGGCAATTCAATTCGATAATATTTATTAAATAATATCGCAGCCACTCCACCGATGATAATCCCGCCAAATACACCGGTTTCCATCGATTTCATGCCCATCACCATTGCAGGCTCAACGCCCATAACCGGTGCCATCACACCCATCGTGGCGAGCAACACCACAAAACCTACTGATGCTGCAATCGCTGCAACCCCATCATTTTCGGTCAAACCTAAAGCCACACCAATTGCGAAAATCAAAGGCAAATGACCAAAAATTGCCCCACCGCCTGCCGCCATTAATTGCGACACAATGGTCGGAATAAACGAGAAATTAGAAGCCCCAATCCCCAGCAATAAACCGGCAACGGGCAATACAGCCACTGGTAACATTAACGCTTTACCGATTTGCTGTAAGACTGCAAACGCATTCTTAAACATTGTTTTTCTCCAAAAGGCTAATGATGCTTTTATAAGTCATTCCATAGCCGGTTTATCGAACTCATACTGAATGATGTTACAAAAAATTAAATTTGCCTATGCAGCGATAACCTTACAGGGATATACCTTAGCGAATATAGATAAAAATATTGTTTTAAATCAATATTGTATAATCACAATATCTAACACCTATTCAAATCACGTCACATCATGATGGCAAAAAAAAACCACCCAAAAGGTGGTTTTTATTATGGATGAAAAATAAATTTAAACAATTAAATGCACAATATGTGAATCAATTTTTGCAAATCCGGCAATACCTGAATTTTTTAATGCGTTTTCATTCAGTAGCGCACCATTGATCAGCTCTACTCGAATTCGAGTTGAAGCAATCAGTTCAGCTAAGCGCACATTCGTTTTGCCACCCAAAGCGGCGTACCACTCTGGTTTAAGCAAATCAGACTGCACAGTAGAAACCACCACGCCTTGAACTTCTTTTTCTACCGGTGCAGTCGCCACGGTTTGTGGTTTACCTCTGAGCAACCAACCGATCGCAATGCCAAGCACTAAACCAATAACTAATAACATTTCAATTTCCTTTTAATCAACCAACTGTGCAAGACGGGCGCGAACTTCGGCAGCGGTGCCCAGTTGCAGCACTTCAGCAGCGAGTTTTTCACAATCGGCTTTATTCAATGTACGCACCAAAGCTTTAATCGCCGGAATCGTTGGCACACTGGCCGACAATTCATCGACACCTATACCCAGCAACAGGGGGATAGCCATAGGGTCTGAGGCAATACCCCCACACACACCAACCCACTTACCATGCGCGTGCGCACCTTTGACCGTCATATTGATTAAATTCAGTACACCGGGATGCATCGCATCGGCTTGTTTAGCGAGTTTCGGATGACCGCGATCCATTGCCAATGTGTATTGCGTTAAATCATTAGTACCAATCGAGAAGAAATCGACTTCGCGCGCAAACTGTTCGGCCATGACCGCCGTTGCAGGCACTTCAACCATAATGCCGACTTGCACATCTTGCGTGATACCCAGAGCCGCTTTTTCTTGCGCAACGATGCGTTTCACTTCGCGCACTTCTTCCAGGCTGGTAATCATTGGGAACATGATGGCCAATTTGGAATACGGCGCAGAACGCAAGATTGCTCGCACTTGCGTGTGCAAGATTTCTGGCTCAGCCAAACATAAACGCACACCGCGAACGCCCAAGAATGGATTTTCTTCCACTGGCATTGGCAAGTAAGGCAATGGTTTATCGCCACCCACATCCAAAGTTCGTACGACGAATGTTTTGTCATTGCCCAAAGCTTTGGCAATATCGATGTAAATCTGGCTTTGTTCTTCCTCAGTTGGCGCTTCGGTGCGTTCAAGGTACAAAAACTCACTACGTAGCAAACCCACACCTTCGCTACCCAACTTCACGCCTTGAATGGCTTCATCCAAACCACCAATATTGGCGACCACTTCAACATGAATTCCATCTGTCGTTGTCGCAGGTTCAAACGCGGTTGCCAATTCAGCTTCACGTTTGATTGCTTGCTTGGCTTGTTTTTCACGGATCTCAGTGACTTCAGTTTCAGACGGATTTTTACGCAAAGTACCGCGTGTGCCATCCAAAATCACCGGCATGCCATTCGTTAAAGCCAAAGCCGCCTCATCGATACCGCAAATTGCAGGAATATTCAGCGAGCGTGCCAAGATGGCAACGTGGCTGGTGGCGCCACCACCGGTGGTGCAAAAACCGAGTACGCGAGTCCGATCCAAACTGGCGGTATCGGATGGCGTGAGGTCTTCGGCAATCAAAATCGCGTTTTCTGGTACGACCATTGCGACTTCTTCAACGCCAGCAATCAAACGTAATACACGCAAACCCACGTCGCGAATATCATTTGCACGACCAGCAAGGATTTCATTTTTGAGTGCGGCGAGTTTCGCTGAGTAAGTGCTGTAGGCTTCTTTCCATGCAAAACCAGCACTTTTGCCATTGGTGATGCCCGCAATCGCAATCGCGAGTAAATCAGGGTCTTCCAGCAATTCTTGATGCGCAGCAAAAATCTCAGCTTTGCTTTCATCGCTGATTTCAGCTTTTAAATTTTCTAATTGTTGATGCGCGTCTTTCAAAGCTTTATCAAAGCGGCGGCGCTCCACTTCAGGGGCATCGCCCTTTTCAGTAACTGCAATATCCACTTGTTTGACTTGGAAAATCTGCCCTACCGCTAAACCCGGTGATGCAGAAACACCCGTCAATACATTTGGATCATCCGATTTGGGCTGAGCTTTGGTCGTTTTAATCGTATCCATCGGTTTTGGTTTTTGTTTTGGCGCAACGCCGCCAACATCTTCACCGCAACCACTCAAAATCAATGCTGTTAAAGTTTTAATCGCACCAGATGCATCAGGGCCAATCGCACGTACACGGATTTCATCACCGTTTTGCACTTCCAAACCCATAATTGCCACAACCGATTTGGCGTTAGATTCTTGCCCTGCACGAACGAGTTTTACTTCGGATTTAAACGTTTTAGCGGCATTGGCCAGCACAGCAGCAGGACGAGCGTGCAAACCCGTTGGATTTGGAATGCGGATTGGATCGGAATAGGCTTCGCCCGACGCATCAGCCGTCGTTGAAGTTTGCACTACGCCATCGGCCAGCACTAAAGTCAGCGCCACATCTTTTCCCGCAACAACCAAACCTTTACTCGGTGTATAGCTGCTGACTTTTTCACCATTGGTGATGACCATCTGAGTCAATAAAGACAGCGCTTTACGACCGACTGCATCCATATCAAATTCGATTAGTGCTTGCCCTGCATCGACGATATCACCTTCTTTCACTTTGGCCGTAAAGCCTTGGCCTTTGAGCATCACCGTATCAAGACCGATGTGAATCAGCACTTCAAGGCCGTTACTAGCAACCAAAGAAATCGCATGTTTGGCAGAATGGATTTGTGTCACTTTGCCCGTCATCGGAGCCACTAGGATGTTACTTGTCGGATCGATTGAAATCCCATCGCCGACCATCTTTTGTGCAAAAACAGGATCAGGTACGGTTTCCAAAGGAACCATGACACCCGAAAATGGGGCGAGTAATACGAACTGCGAAGCTGGATTTGTCGGCATAACAACCTCTATTGGTTTAATTTTTGATGACATTAAATAAAATGATCCGCATTTAGTGCCTGCGTTGACGTCAATCTATTTACTTAGTTTACTTGCGTCATACCAGCGGCATACAGCGTAATATTTCTGGTTTTATAAGTAAATTTTGCCAGCATCGTCTGCTCAATTTTGAGTCTGATTTTTTTGAGCTGGCATTTTAGCTGTCTATATCTTAGATGTTTTGTGTTAAATCAGTTTTATCCGGCGGATTTACAGCAGACAATATTTTCTTACAATTATTAACAATCGAACTCTACATTTAAGCTATAACTAGCAAATAAATAGGGTGGCTTAGCCACCCTATTTATATAAAATTCCTAAATTATTTTTCGCCACATCCAGAATTAATCACGACAGCGATGGCTTTAATCGCCTCATCAGCATCTAGGCCATCGGCTTTAATCTGAATTTGATCACCCTTGCTCACATCCAAGCCCATCACTGAAACCACTGATTTTGCATTGGCTTCTATGCCTTTATAAACCAATTTAATATCTGATTTATATTGCTTCGCCACATTAACCAAATTTGCTGCAGGACGCGCATGCAAACCTGTCGCATTCACAATACTCAGCGGAGAAGAAACAACAGCAGCCATAAATAACCTCGTGTCGGTAAGATTGATCAGAGTCAATCCAATTAGCATAGAACATCGTTGCTAGCATAACCAAGCCGCCACTGTATGTATGTCAGTAATTTCACTAGGCTTAAAACAAATTTGTTTTAGATCAAAGTCGCCGCAGCCAAGCAAGCTCGGTCGCAATAGCATCGAGTTGCAAATCCCAAGGCTCACTAGGCAAGGCATCCACTTGTTGACAAGCAAATGCCAAACCAATCAAGCGTGGTTTGAGCCATGATTTTCGCGTACGCCGAAAAGCAAATGTCGTATCGTAAAATCCTCCGCCCTGCCCTAAGCGCGCCAAAGTAGTATCAAAGCCAACTAATGGTACGAAAACGCTATCTAAATCTTTAGCACTACATTGCTCGGGATGTTGAGGAATCGGGATATTGAATGCACCCAGTTGCCAGCGCGAATTTTGATCCAAACGTACAAACCTGAGCTGGCGACCCGATGACGGCACGATAGGCAAATAAACAAAACAACCGCGCTGCAGCGCCAAAAAAATTAGCGGCCAAGTTGGAAACTCACTACCAACTGGTACATACAGCGCGATTTTTTTGCCACGACGCAGTTTTTGCAGAATTTGTGGGTAATGCGTGATGACCCAAGCCGCCGATTGGCGCTGCGCAATTGAAATCGCCGCTCGGCGTTGACGTAGCTGGCGGCGTAATTGAGATTTTTGTGTAATCACAGAGAATGAGGGCTTCCCACAGTGCCGTTTCGGTTCGCATCTTGAACCCATGGTTCAAGTTGTTGCCGGTCAGATGCCATCAGGTGCATTCAACAAGGAACGCGCACAACAGGCGTCTAGATGACTGACAAACATGCTATACAGCTTATCGGTTCAAAGATTAAGAACCGTCGCGAACACCGCAGGAAAGCTTAAGGGTCAACGACGCAGTTTTAAAAACATTCTGTTTAAAATAATTCAGTCTGTTCTAGTAAAGCTGCATCGATTGTTGAATTCATATTGTCGATTTTACGCTGAATGCTGCCAATGTCAAAGCCACCTTCGACCTTAGTACTTAAAAATTCATGCGTCATATTCAACGCAGTCATGATGGCAATTTTCTCAATCCCAATCACCTTACCCGCAGTGCGAATGTCATGCATACGTGCATCGAGTAATTGCACAGCTTGGAGTAAGGTTTCTTCCTCTGCAACAGGGCAAGCCACGCGAAACTCTCGCCCCATAATTGAAATATCCAGATGCTTTACCGCTTCGCTCATAGCATGTCCTCAGGAAGTTTCGCCAAAATTGCGGCCACTTTATCTTTAGTACCTGCCAACTTCATACTGAGCTGTTGCTGTTCCTGCTGCGCTAACAACAAATTTTGCCGTAGTCCGCGATTTTCAGCCCTCAGCTCACGGCACAAAGCCGCTAACTGCATGACCTTGTCTTCCAAACCACTGAGTTCAACTTCCATAATCGGTTCCCTTTAGGCAGACAGCAAAACTAAATCACTCAGCCACATTTTAAAAGCAAATCATTGTATAACACAGCAAAAAACATCTACACAACAAAATAGTTTAGGTATTTAACGCTAAGCCTTATTAAATAAAGCCTAGCTATACATACCTAATAATCACTCATCATTTTCTTCAGTGACTTCATCAACCACATCAACGCCGTAGCTCAAATCAACACCAATAAAGTCATCTGGTACTTCCAAAGTCATGCGACCAATCGCTTTGCTACGATAGTCCGTGATAATCAAATCAGCCGTTTTTTGCTCATCGATCACACCACCGGCCATCAAAGCACCACGTTTGCGACCAATCAGGTTAAACAACTCATCTACCGTGCCATCCAGATTGCTCAGCTTATAACGCGCCATTAACTCTTTTGGATAGCGTTCACGCAAGGTTTCGATCGCAAAATACGCCACCACGACCTCATCATAGGCATTACGGCCGATAGAACCACCCAAGGCGAGGCGGAAACCCGATGGCTCGTGTGTGACCTTAGGCCACATCAAACCGGGCGTGTCGTACAGAATCACGCCATCTAGCGTCTCAATCCGCTGCTGCGACTTAGTTACGCCCGGTGTATCCGCGACACGAGCCACTTTGCGCTTCGCCAAAATATTCAGCAGCGTAGATTTACCGACGTTCGGAATCCCCAAAATCATTGCGCGCAGCGGTTTCTCAGCATTATTGCGAAACGGTGCAAGTTTTTTACATAGCACCGCAATCTGCTTGATCGCTGCAGCTTTATTGTCTTCACCCATCAACAAAGCTTCGGTACCGGCTTGCTGGCGGAAATAGTTCAACCACAGCTGACTCAAAGCAGGATCAGCAAGATCAATCTTGTTGATGATCTTCAGTGCAGGGCGTTGACGATGCAAGCGCAACTTCTCAATCATCGGGTTACTACTCGACAGCGGCATCCGCGCATCCACGATCTCGATGACCATATCCACCTTGGCCATTGTCTCTGCCACTTTCTTTTGCGCCACATGCATATGACCCGGAAACCACTGAATCGCCATCGAACATCCCCCAGAAAACCCGCGATTATACAGCTTATTCACACAATCCTATACAAATCAGTCACTTAAAATGTGGAGTAAACTAACTGCATATGTGGATAAGTGTTATCCACAGCAAAAGACTAAAACACAGCACATTTTATCCACAGCAGCAGCAGGACTTGTACCTACCCATGTGGATAAGATAAGTTGTTGATAAATATCAGCTTCTAGAGTTATCCACAGAAATTTGAATCCTTATCTATTACTACTATCTTTTACTTATCAATATATATATAAATCAAAACCCCAAAAAAATTTTAGATACAAAAAAAAATTGTAAGCTACAAAAATTATAAAAAAATCCCATAAATAATTAAATTTATGGGATTTTTTATAATTAGTAAATAATCAAAAAATAATTAATTAATCCAAGTACCAGTTCTAGCACCAGTATTGGTCAACGTTATAGTTCCATCATTAGCTTGTGATTTACCTGTAATCGGTGTTGCAGTAACAGTAAACGTATTAGCGGTACTACAATCAGATGTAATTGTATAATAAGTATTAGATGAATTTGCTACTGCACAAGTAGTACCAGTACTTGTATATCTACCATTGCTTGTAAAATATCTCTCGAATGCTTGTGCTTGAGATGTAATAGTTTGTTGCACATCAGTTCTTCGAGTTTTAATTATATATTGCTGATAGCTTGGCAATGCAATACTAGCTAAAATACCAATAATAGCCACAGTAATCATCATTTCAATTAAACTAAAGCCTAAATTTTTTTTCATATTAAAAACCTTAAAGTGGACAAACAAAGGCTGTTGTTTGCAACATAACAACAGAACGAGCATCAATACCTTGTCCACGCCCCATAATACTATATGCTTTACATGATTCTTTTCCAGTTGGCCGCATTGAGTCTGGTAATTGATTAATAAGAAATTTTGCAGAAGTTAATTGTTCTTTACCTGAAGTAGTATCTAAAACAATATCTTTAGAATTAGTATCAGACCATACACTTGGCATTGCAGTTACTATAGAACCTACTCCAGTAACTGTACTATTTGTGCATCCATCTAGACAAGAATCTGCATTAGCTTGCAATAAAGCACTACCTTGACGAAGTGCTTGTTCAGCAGCTTGGTAAGCTCTATTACGGTCCATGTAATTACCTGACATTTTTTCATTCATAATTGTATTACGCATACCATTTACAACTAAAATAGTAACTACCACAAGTAAAATCAATGAAATTATTAAAATAAATCCATTTTGTTTATCAAATTTCATTTGATCACCACCTAACTATTTTTTAATAAAACAGTTGAACGAAACATTCTATATAATTTTTTATCGTTCTGAGATGAAGTAATATCAACATCATTACAATCTTTAACAGCAGCTGATTTTATAACAGAAGAATCTATTTTTTCACTTCTTAAAACTAAACAAACTTGAACTGATGAAATTTGATCAGCAGTAACTCCACCTGATAATGTATCAACATAACTATCAGCAATACAATCCCTAGGTTTAGTTCCATCTCCTGCTTCAACACCGCAGCCATATATACCTTCAGTACCAGTAGGTGCAGTATCAACACCATATTTAATTTTAAAATCTATTAATTCAGTACCATTACCAGTTCCTGAAGCACTTGGTGCTATCCAATCCACAGAACCACATTGTAATTTATTACCTGACTTAGCAATTACAAGCGTAACATCACCACTTGTTGCTCCGGCACCATCACAGTTAATTTGATTAGTACCATCTGAATTAAATTTAATTGAAATAGATTCATTGGATGTTGCTGTTACACGATCAGTTCCCATAGCAACATTCGGGTTTGGCCTAAATCCAGCTTGACCAATTATTTTTTGCAACATAAATATTGCATATCTACCATCTTCTGAAACTCTATTTTGCATAGATTGTAAATTGGATGTTTTTCTAGTGTTTATATAAAGTTCAGACACTGCCAATAAAGCAATTAATGAAATCGCCATAGCAATCATTATTTCTATTAACGTAAATCCTTTATTATTTTTCATTATTCAATCACCGTAGAATAACTAGCTATTTGAGCATCAACTGATGATGTTTTCGATCTATTATCAACCCAATTAATAGTCAAGTTATACCGAAAAAATCCAGCTGATTGACCAGCTACTGCTGTTAGTACGTAAGTTGCTCCTGGTAGTTGAGAACGTAAGTACTGATTCCAATTATCCATTTCAGTAGAAACTAAATACGCTTGTACTCCAGTATCCTGTGTTGAACAATTTACTATGTCATGATCTGAAGTATCTTGAATGCATTTTGAAAAATTTGGTGGTAATGGAGTTGGTAAATCAGCATCAGTACTTGCTAAAAATGGTGTTCGATTTGCACGTATACGATCACTTAAATCTGCTGATACATCCGCTGCAACACTACGATAATAAGAACTTTGATTCATAATAACAGAGCGCGCTTGTAGTGCAGCAAGACCTAACAAACCTAAACCTAATATCATGACTGAAACCATCACTTCAATTAATGATATTCCCAGTTGCTTATGCATACTAAAACCTCTTTAATAATATGAGCATTAAGAGCATATCGTACTACTAATGCTTTTACTAACATGTCCAGATAGTGAGACTGTAATATTCTGTTGTTTTCTATCTTTAATACAAGCTGAAAAATTAATTGCAGGTGTTGCACTACCATGTGTTGAATTAAATGTAACTAATGTTGGACTTCCTGTTCCACTGTTGATTGTTATATTTTTTTGTACTACTACGCGCTGCAATATTGTATTAGTACCACTTTCAATAATTATCCAGCCGTTAGACCAATCAATAGCATTAGTTGAACATGCTGTGGCCGTATTTGCATTACTTACAGGACAAAATTGAATATCTTTTTTTTGCTTAATTGCTTCTAATCGAGCATTACTTAAGCTTGTGATTAATAAATCACTCTGCGAAGATAATTTTGCATCTTTAAGTAAATCCATCATATTAGGCACTGCAATTGATGCCAGTATTCCAAGAATAGAAACGGTAATCATCATTTCAACTAATGTAAATCCATTTGTTTTTAAACGAATTGTTTTACTATTATTCATTATTTAATCTCCCGCCAAATTGTTGTTTCTACTTTGACACCTGATGATTTACTTAATAAATTTTCTTTATCAACAGTATCGCTACCAATAGTTCCTCCGTAAAGAGTTCCCTTTCCTGTTGATGCTGGTTTTGGCATTGGTTTATAAATTTTTATGGCAGGCTTACTTTTTCCATTTGAATCAACAATTAATTTTGGATTTCCTGTGTAAACAGCCATATAATTTGCTTCACGCTGTGCGATAACTTTGCCAATATCTAAAGATGAACCGCTATTATCAGTTGGGGTTACAATTTTATTTTCACTTGCAACATATGTTAGCTCTGTAGGAATTCCTTCTTTTTCATAACCACTTATAAATTGATCACCACTTGCAAATTTAACTTTATCAGCTTCTGTTGATTTTCCATCTTTTTGGATATCAATAAAGCTATACGATAACTTAGTTTTTTTACTATTGTTTGTAGTTACTGAACCTGTATATGGGTTTAAACCCATAACCCACCCTTTACCACCTGGTAAGCACTTTTCAGTGGATTGAGGTATACCTGTTCCAAATAAAATTTTGTCATCAAAAATCATTGGTGAAGTTACTAATCGTTCACTACTTACTGGGAAATTAATATACCAGCCTTTATTTTTTGTAGAATCAGCTGTATTTGTACCTGTTCTTAAATCAAGTGGACTTGCTGATGCTTTTCTATAGTTGCCAATTCTGATATTTGTTCCGCTACTAATATCTTTAGTTTCTGAAATCGATTGTGCTTGTAAACTAGATTCAACTATTGTTGTTGGGGAATCTTCCATCTTATCAACAATTGTATAAAATGATTGTTGTGTTATATCAGTTCTATCTGTATCAGTTAATAGTTTACCTGTACCAAACATTACTAAATTACCAATTTGATTTCCATCTTTATCATTTAATTGCATTACAGCAGGCCGCATCACAATTGGTTTACTTGTACCTGCATTATAAATTGGTGTTGCAACTACTTTAAAATTATCAGGATTCTCATCAGTTAAATCAAATCGCCATAATTTACCGTTAATATCACCAGCATAAAGATAATCTAATACGCCATCTTGTCCTGCATCTATACCTGCTGGTGAAGATAAACCCGCTCCACCAGTAACATCAATTTGTTTAATTAATGCACCAGTATTTGCATTAATAATATAAAGTGATGATGTATTAGGTGTTTGTGGTGATGCTCCTTTCACCCATTTATTTTCATATCCGTTTGTTAAGATAACTGCTGGTGTTACGGTATCAGTTGCTGTACGTACGTTATAAATAATTGGGGTGCCAAAAGCATAACCCATCGTATTTGTACTTTGATCTGTCCATTCCCATTTTATTGTAGTGTTCGCTGCAGAAAAATTTGTATCTTGAGTTGCATCTACTGCGTAATAACCTTTGCCTCCTTGCCCTAGACCACCAACTAATATTGTTTTCCAATTTCCACCGAGTTTTATATCTGCTTGCCGCATACTGCCATTAACATAAAATTCATGAGGCGTTCCGCCACTTATTCCATAATCACTTGCAGTTAATGATTTTAAATTTGAATAAACTGGTGAAGGAATATATGCCATTAATTCAGTCATATTGCTAATGCCAAATGTATGCAGCATTCCATCATTAGCGCCAATAAATACCATATTTCTTGAGGCATTATCAGTGGTAAATTTTGCATAATCTGAATCTAATGTTTGCCCAATTGGTTTGGATACAACAACAGGTTGACTATCTACGATATCACCCAGTAAACCATTTGGTCGTGTTCTAAATCCTGAAATATTTTCAGTACCACGAATAAAATTAATTGTATTTTTTCGTTCTGCTGAGCTGCTACCAAGTGCTGTTGATTGTGCTGAAGTCATTGCAGTCAATCCAGCGGTATCATTAAAAATAAATGATGTTGTTGTTGGAGTAGAGCCTGTTACTTTTGAAGAATATATTTTTCTACTAGCTACAGCGGGGATAACAGCTTTGGCATTTGGAGTGCATTGTGATGTTGCAGGATTAAAATTACCTGCTGAATCTAAATTGTAGCAACGTAATTCGCCATACCATCCTTTGGGATTAAATACGGGCTGAAATACTTTATTAGCAGTGCTTACAATATCTGTTTGTGTAGCTACACCACCAGCGTTAGATATTGATGCAACGATATCATTCACTGCATTAGTTAGTGAAGTTGTTAACTCTGCTTCATTAATTACTGGATAATATTTACCACCGCCCACTTTTGCTGCTGCTGGTAAAACGTTATTAACAACAGCGAAACCTACTGTGTAGGTTTGCATATTTTGAGTTTTAAATTTTACATCGTCGAATGATTTATTATCTAAATCATTACCAGTGGTACGCATGTCAAGTTCATTTGCATATTTGGCAACATCACGTAAAGCACGTGGACGATTACTAGTATCTCCAAATCCTGGTGTAGATGAGGCTGGATTTGAGCCTTCTAATATTGAAGGACAATTAGCAGTCGTTGTTGTGCAAATGCTTACACCTGAATGGTTATTATCATCTGTAGCTTCACCATCAGTGAGTACAATGGTAAAGTTTTTTTGACATCTATATTTTATTGGGCTGGTATAGTTTCCACTAATAACTCCAAAGTTTGATGCTTTACCTTGATAATATTGAGTTATCTCTAATAGTGCCTCCCCTAGTGGGGTTGCTGTTCTACCTCTTAAGCTATTAATCCCACCTAAAACAGTGGATGTATTCGTGTCAGTAGATGTTCCAATGCTGGCACCAATTGCAGTAACAATCTTTCCGCCTTCTCCCCTTTCAGTTCCACCAACACCCGTGGTGTCATTTACCCTAAAGGAAGAAACGCCCCAAAGTAAGCTCGGATTATTTATAATTAGATTCCGTGATACTCTTTTTGCAATATTCATTTTCGTATTTGGATTTGATACTTCACTATCTATCCAATTACGATACGTTGAATTGCTAATACATCCAGTCCAAATTTCATTAGTTTCATTACAGTTTGAATTTGATGATTGAGTAATCCAAGCATTGTTAGTATCTTGTAACATGCTGCCTGAGTTATCAATTAATAACATTACATTGGGTGCAACTGAAGTTGATAATGTGGGTGGTAAAGCTGGATAGGGTCCTACAGCCAATAAAAGTTGACTTTGGACTGCTAGTGCTAATCCAATCCAAACATGAATGGGTTTAACTTTAAATTGGCTGTACATCATCTTCCCCTTACAATTCTGACAAACATGTATAATTTGTATATTATAATATACTGATATGGTGATATTTACATTGACTGATGGCTGGTTGTTTTGAAAAGATAAACGGTTGATTAAAATTTGTTTTAAATCAATGGTCTATCTGTTCTATATGTGTTGATTTAACATCAACTGAATATAGTCCTCACTTCTAGATTTGACTTGTCAGGGAGATAATTGGTTATTTTTCCTTGCTAAAAGGTCAAGTAATTGAATTTTAAGACTAATCCCAGTGTATTTTTTGATAGATGGCAAGATGTAATCTCCACATTTATCTATTATGGTGGGTATGAAACCCAACTATCCACTCCCAAAAATTTTGACTTTTGCTTTGCAAGTCGGTCTGCTTGCTCATCAATCGGGTGCGAGTACGCATCGGACTTCCTTGTTGATTCAGCGCACTGCTAAAGCGCTGGGTGCGGCACGGGTGGAAGTGATTATTTCTTCAACCAATATCGGGGCAACCATAGAGTGGGGCGATGAGCGCGAAACTGGATTTCGCAAAGCACCGCATATGGGCGCGAACTTCGCTTTGCTTACGTCGCTAAATCAATGGTTGGTCGATCTCGAGCAGGATGAGCTTGATCCTGTGCGCGCACAATTAGCGTTAGATACTATTGCCCAGCGTGCGATTCATTATCCACGTTGGCTAATTACTGTTTTGGTTGGCTTATCTTGTGGTGCATTTGCGGCTTTGTTTGGTGGCGATGTAGCGGCGATTTTGATTACGACTTTGGGTTCGACACTGGGCATGGCGCTTCGGTTTTACTTAGTTTTGCGCCATTTTAAGCCTTCGGTTTTTGCGACGGCGGCCAGCTTTGTTGCCTTGCTTTTCGTCGGCGTATTGCGCCATTTCACCGCAACGCCAGATGCCGCATTGGCCGCGTCAGTGCTATTTTTGATTCCTGGTGTACCTTTAATTAATGGTGCCGCGGATTTACTGAATGGTAATTATCTAAATGGTATGGTGCGTTTTACGATGAGCGCAGTGATTGTTTTTGGTATTGCCGTGGGCGTGAGTTTGGCACTGCGGATTTTGGGGATTTAAATGGCGCCTTGGTTATTGGAATTATGGGCGGCGCCTGCTGCTTTGGGATTCGCGCTGTTATTTAATGTGCCACCGCGCGCTTTATGGATGTGCGGTGTGTTGGCCGTGTTGGGTCATGCCGCGCGCAAGTTGGTCATGACTTTGAATGGCGATATTGTATTTGGCACTTTAGTTGCGGCGATTTTAATTGGTTTGATTGCTGAATGGTGGTCGGCACGCCGCAATGAACCCGCAGTGATTTATGCGATTAGCGCGGCGATTCCGATGGTGCCAGGCACGTATATGTATAAAGCAGTGCAAGCTTTGCTGGGAATTGCGACTTTGCCTGCGGGTGACACGGGGCAAGCGTTGTTGATTGCGGCGGGCGTGAGTGGTGTAAAGGCGGGGATGATTGTGTTGGCGCTGGCGTTTGGCATTGCGGCACCGATTTTGCTATTACCGCAACGGAACAGGAATTAAATCATGCGTAAATTATGGTTATTAGTTTTCTTGTTGGCCGCTTTGCCTGCGAGTGCGGTGGGATTGCGTTGTGGTCAGGCCTTACTGGAGTTGGGCGATACGATGAGTCGAGTCGAACAAGCTTGCGGTGCGCCGACAGATCGACACGAATTTAGCGCGCCTTATTATTTTACGGATAACTGGGGCAATCGCCGCTACGGTGGTGAGCAAGTGTTTACTGAGTGGGTTTACAATTTTGGCCCACAGCGTTTTATGATGAAAGTGAGATTTGTAGGCAGTGAAATTACGAATATTACTCAATTGGGTTATGGTAGCTAGGGTATTTGCTTATAGCCATTTATTTATAATGTCTACAAGCAAATACCCTAGCTTTGATTAGTTTGCTTTAAACCACTGCGCACAAAACTGGCGCAAAATCCCCAAGCTATATTGTGCGGCGACTTCATGAATAAATTGCTTGAAATTCAGATGTGCGTGCTCATTCGCTTCATCTGAAATTGTCCGCATAATTGCGAACGGAATTTCAAAATCATCGCAAACTTGTGCAATCGCTGCGCCTTCCATTTCCACCGCCAGCAAATCGGGTAATTCCCGTTTTAGTGCCGCCAAGACTTGCAAATCCTGAATAAATTGATCGCCGCTCGCAATTAATCCTTTAACAATCTGCACTTGATCCAAGCCAAATTGCGCGCGCGATGCAGCGCTGATGTGCTCAGCCAATTCATGTTGAATAAAATACTGCGCTGCATTACTAAGCTGTTGGCTCAGTTCGCTGGATGTGGCAAAACGACTTTTGCCGCTACGCGGAATTTCAAATTTAGGGAAAATCGGGAACGCATTCATATCGTGCTGAATCAGTTCATTCGCGATGACGATATCGCCGACTTTCAAACTCGTATCAGCCGCACCCGCAACGCCGCTGAGCACAATTTGCGTCACTTCAAAATGCTGAATCAAACTGGTGACGGTGCTGGCCGCAGCCACTTTGCCGATGCCGGACAACACGCATACGCAAGGCACGCCCCATAAGGTGCCGCTGCGATATTCACGTTTGCCGAGTAGATGAATTTGCACGTCTTGCAAATGCTCGGCTAAACCTTGTTGCTCTTCTTCCATCGCAAACACAAGGCCAAGGCGGGCGGGGAGGGTTGATTTCATGGAATTGTCGTTTTAATCAGATGTAAAAAAGGCGGCTGATTCAGCCGCCGATGGGAATTATTTGCTAGCGTAGCGCGTTGGATCGGCCATCTTCGCTGCTGCAAATCCAGCAGCGCGCAAACGGCAAGCATCGCAAACACCGCAAGCTTCACCAGTTTCATTGGCTTGATAGCAAGTGACCGTTAAGCTGTAATCAACACCTAATCGCAGACCTTCGGCGACGATCTCGGCTTTAGTCAGACGAATCAACGGTGTGTGGATATTGAGTGATGAGCCTTCCACGCCGACTTTAGTCGCCAAGCGTGCCATCGCTTGAAACGCTGAAATGTATTCTGGACGGCAATCAGGATAGCCCGAGTAATCGACCGCATTCACGCCAATATAAATGTCATCGGCTTTTAAGACTTCCGACCACGCCAGCGCGAACGACAGCAGCACGGTATTTCTCGCTGGCACGTAAGTCACCGGGATTTCATTGGTATTTTCAACGCCATCCACTGGCACGGCAATATTTGCGTCGGTGAGCGCCGAGCCGCCAAATCCGGCTAGATCAATTTTAATCACGCGATGTTCAATCGCGCCGAGCGCTTTAGCTACGCGGGCGGCGGCTTGCAGCTCAGCATTGTGGCGTTGGCCATAATCGAAAGACAGCGCGTAGCAATCAAAACCTTTGGCTTTGGCGATTGCAAGGCAAGTGGCCGAATCGAGACCACCGGATAAAAGAATGACGGCTTTTTTGTTCATATTAATTCCAATTCTAAAAACTAAGGGTATTTAAGCACAACCTTTGAATATAAATTGCTAGCGATCTATACCCCTGGTTTTTCACCCCAAAGAATTTTATGCAATTGCACTTGCACTCGTACAGCCAGTTTATCGGCAATCACCCATTCTGCAAGCTCGGCTGGCTTCAGGGTTTCCCAAACGGGGGAAAAAATCACCGGTGCACGTTCATTGAGCTTTTCTTGGCGTACCTTATCGCGCGCCCATTCGTAGTCAGCGCGATCAACCAAGACAAATTTGATTTCATCACGGCGATTGACGGCGTCGACATTCGGCCAATGCATATTGTGCATTTCGCCTGAACCGGGGGTTTTGATATCTAAAATTCGCGAAACACGGGGATCAACGGTCTCAATTGGCTGGCCGCCGCCGGTTTCAACGCTGACATCAAAACCTTCATCGCACAGGCGTTTGAATAGGATGTGCACCGCTTTTTGCGCCAGCGGCTCGCCGCCGGTGACGCAAATGGTATTGCAGGAAAATGCGCGGATTTGCTGCATGATGTCATCAATTAGCTGCGTTTTGCCGCCAGTAAACGCATACGCGCTATCGCAATAGCCGCAGCGCATTGGACAGCCAGTGAGCCGCACAAACACCGTGGGCAGGCCCATCCGGCTAGTTTCTCCCTGTAGCGAATGGAATATTTCGGTAATTCTCAGTTCTTCACGCATTCAAGCTCCTAACCGGATAACAGTCCGGGGGAATAAAAAACGGCATCGAAATCCGATGCCGTCAGGTATTTTATACTGATTTAATGCTTTGGGCAGTTAACAATTGCCCTAATTAGTTCGGCGCCATCAGCGCTTTTTTCGCTTTAGCGGCGGCTTCTGATTGTGGGTATTGCTCGATGATTGTAATCAGGTAATTCCGTGAGCCTTTTTTGTCGCCGCTGGCAGCCGCAACGGAAGCTAAGCCCAGTAGGGAATCTGGCGCTTTGGCATCGGTCGGGGCATTGTCGACGACGTTTTTAAATGCAACGGTAGCCGATTTATAATCTTTGCTAAACGCATAGCTAGTGCCTAGCCAGTATTGCGCGGCGGGAAGTTTCTCGCTTTTCGGGAAGTCAATCGCAAATTTATTCAGCGCTGCGCTACCTTCTTTGAATTTTTTCGCTTGCACCAGCGCCACAGCGGCATCAAAGCTTTCTTGCTCGCTCAATTGCACCGCGGCTTTGGTTTCCGCTTTGGCTTGCTCGATGGTGCGCAACCGTGTGTCCAAATCGATATACAAGTCTTTTTGCCGTTTGATGGCTTCATCCAAATTAAATTGCAGCACTTCATTTTGGCCATTGAGTTTGGCCAGCGCTTCTTTTTGCGCGTCGATCTGGCGAACTAAATTGAGAACTTGTTTATTGCCGGCTTCGAGCTGGTCGATGCGTTGTTGATTTTGTTGTTGCAGCGTTTGTACTTTATTGGTTAGGTCGGTGATTTGCTGGCGCGCTACGTCGTCGTCAAACAAACCTGCTTGGGAAGACGCGCTCCAAGCCACCAGTGCGAAGGCGATGATACTTTTTTTGAAGTGGATCATTGGTTCATTCATAACGGTAAAGTAGTCCTGAGCAGCATTAAAAGCGGAGTCGACGAAAGACACGAAAAGCACGAAAGTGAATTGTAATCGGGTCGGCAGTCAACCTTCTATCCCTTTTCGTGTTTTTTCGTGCTTTTTGTGGACAATTTTTTTTGACTTTAAACTTGCAGTTTAAGTGTCAGTATTGATTACTTGCTTTGTTCGCCTGGGTAAACGATGTCGGTACGACGGTTGCGTTCCCACGCTTCATCGGTATCGCCATTTTCCAGCGGACGCTCTTCACCGAAGCTTACCGCTTCGATTTGGCTGTCTGGCACGCCCAGTGCTTTGAGCATTGCGCTCACGGCTTCTGCACGTTTTTGTCCCAAGGCCAAATTGTATTCGGCAGTACCGCGATTATCGGTATTACCTTGCAAAATGATTTTCACGTCTTTATGGCTGAGCAAGAATTTAGCGTGCGCTTGTACCATTTCATTAAAGTCTGGACGCACGACGAAGGAATCAAAATCAAAGTACACGCGGCGTTGCGACAAGACATTGCTTGGATCGGTTAGCTCTGGAAACATCGATTTGCCGCTGGTCGTGCTGGTATCGACGGTCTTGATTTCGCTACCGGTGGTGGTGCTTGTATTGGTTTGTTGGCCAGCATTTGGATCTTTGATTGGCGCTGTTGGTGTGCTTGAGCAAGCAGCTAACAAAGCGGTCATTGCGATACTCAGGGCGATTTTTTTCATTTGTATTTCTCCGATTCAAAAAGGGTTGATTGCTCGGTGGGCTCAAGCCCACCCTTACATCGTGGGCTGCCTTACCGCAACATCGGGCCCCAAGCGGGTTGGCGGACTTCGCCGTTTTGCGATTTCAAGCGTTGTTTTACTTTGCCATCGCTAGAAACAATCGCCAAAGTGCCACGGCGACCGACATCCGTTTCATACAAAATCATCGAGCTATTCGGCGCAAACGACGGTGAATCGTCCATATTGGTCGACGTCAACGT
Source organism: Deefgea rivuli DSM 18356 (assembly GCF_000620145.1). GTDB lineage: Bacteria > Pseudomonadota > Gammaproteobacteria > Burkholderiales > Chitinibacteraceae > Deefgea > Deefgea rivuli. The sequence continues at coordinate 74,939 of NZ_JHVM01000015.1, read as the reverse complement.
CGTGCTACGGCGAGTCGCCAAATCCATAATGGCCACGCGGTAACCATTGTCACGCGTGATATACGTCATCGATTTGCCATCCGGCGAGATTTTCGCGCTGGCATTGTAGCCACCCGAAAAAGTCAGCCGTTCTGGATTGCCACCGCTAATCGACGAGCGATAAATTTGCGGGCTACCGCCACGATCCGACGTAAAGATGATGCTTCGACCATCGGCAGTGAAACTTGGTTCAGTGTTAATTTCACCACCTTGGCTGACGCGGCGTAGATTTTTACCATCCACATCAACGATAAAAATTTGGCTACCGCCTTCTTTACTCAAGACCACTGCAAGTTGTTTGCCATCGGGCGACCAGGCTGGTGATGAATTGCTGCCCTTGAAATTAGCTGCTGCCCAGCGTTTACCGGTCGCTAGTTCATGCACATAGACCACGGGTTTTTCTAGCTCGAACGACACATAAGCCAATTTTCCGCCATCAGGCGACCAGCGTGGCGACATAATCGGCATTCTAGATTTCAGTACGGTTTGCGCGCCGTAACCATCAGCATCAGCGACTTGCAGCTCATAGCTTTTGCCGGTTTTCAGAATGTAGGCAATCCGTGAAGCAAACGCGCCAGTTTTGCCAGTGATTTTGGCGTAAATCATATCGGCGATTTGATGGCTGATACGGCGCAATTGCGCTGGGTTGCCGCGCTTTTCAAACGCAATCAGCTCTTGCTTGCTCGCGACATCGATCAACCAAAATTTCACAACCGCTTGGCCGCCTTCGCTTTGAATTTGCCCAATCACCGCATATTGCGCGCCGCTGGCTTGCAAAGCAGAAAAATTGATCGCGGCAGGGGTATAGGCTTGCAAGCTTGTATCAGTAACGCTGATAACCTTAAACACCCCACTGGTATTTAAATCATTGCCAATTACCGGCGTAACGGGCTGATTCGCTATGTTTTCATTTTGGAAAGGAATGATGGCGATAGGATATTGCTGGCTACCGACGCCAACCACTTCAATCGTCATATCCGCTTGCGCTACGCTGCTGGTGAGTAAAATCAGCAAGGCAAAATGGCGTAAAACACGTTTGAGTAACAAGTTTGCTTCTCCTTTATTCTTTCGGGGCAAATTCCCAACGAATATCGCGGTAATCGTTAAATGATGCGCCTGCTGGCGGTTTCGGGAACGGCGCGTACAACTGGATGGCGCGTTTCACCGCTTCATCCCATTTTGGGTCGCCACTGGCTTTCACCAGTTCAATATCGCGGATTTCACCGCTAGGTAATAAGTAAATTTTGTAGGCAACACGTGGGTTTTGATTGCTCGGGGTATAGACGATTTTCTGTTTAATATCCTGACCGACACCCTTGGCATAAGCCTCACCCAAACCAGCACCCTTGCCTTTGCCGACATTACCCGTTGCACCCACAGTATCGCCTGTGCCGCCGGCTTTGCCGCCTACTTTGGCGTTGGGGTTTGGCTTATCGCTCTTACTACCTGCATCCAGCATATTGTCGAACGATAGCGCGTCTTGCAATTCGCTCTTTGGTTTTTTCACTTCCGCTTTTTTCGGCGGCAATGTCGCTTTAGCGGGAACCGGTGTTGCGACTGTTTTTGGCTGTGCCGTGGCTTTAGGCGCTGCGGTCGGTGTTGGCGCTGATGTTGGCTTCGCGGTTGGCGTGGCAGTCGGTTTGGCGGTGGCTTTCGCAGTCGGAATCGGCGTCGCTTTGACTTTTTCCGTTACGATGTCCGGCGCTTTAACGGGGACAGGATCAGGTTTGGTTTCTGGTACTTTAACGGGTTTAGCGATAGCTATCTGTTCGCTAGCGACCAGAGCAGGTGGCGGCGCGCCCCATAATTCGACGACGACCGGTTCAGGCTTTTTGGTTTTCCATTGCACTGAAAATAGCAAAAATCCAGCGAGCAGCACGTGCATACCGACCGCCAGCACAAAGGCCAACCCACGCTGTTCATCAGGATAATTTGAGCGGTTTGGATTCATTACTTCTGATAGACCTGTAGACCCACGCGAGGGATTTCGGCGATTCGTAGTGCATCAGTGGTTTGCATTACGATTTCATAACGCACATTTTTATCCGCAGCGATAACGACAGGGCGCTCGGTTCCAGCTGCGGCGTCCACTTTTTCTTTAATCGCCACGGCCAGCGCTTTGGCATCGGCGTACGGCGTGCTGTCCTTGCCGTCTTTAAGTAGCAAAGCGCCATCTTTATTGATTTCAACCGTCATTGGATTGCCGGTCACTTGCTGACTAGATTTGCCTGCGGAGGGCAATTCAACCAAGCCCGACGGCATACCGGGTGCGGCGACCATAAAGATCACCAGCAGCACCAGCATCACATCGACATAGGGCACAACATTAATTTCGTTTTTAACGCGGCGAGGGCGACGAGCCATGATATCGCTCCCTTATTTGCCGATTTGGCGTTGCAAGATATTCGAGAATTCTTCGATAAAGGTATCAAAACGGCCAGCCAAACGATCAACATCGTGCGCAAAACGGTTGTACGCAACGACCGCTGGAATCGCGGCAAACAGACCAATCGCCGTAGCAACGAGCGCTTCGGCAATATGCGGCGCAACCGTGGCGAGTGTGGCTTGGCCAACATTACCGAGGCCTTTGAACGCGTACATAATCCCCCACACCGTACCAAACAGCCCGATATAAGGGCTGACCGAGCCGACTGAAGCAAGGAACGAGGTGTGTTTATCCAAATGATCGAGTTCGCGTTGGCAGGAAGCGCGCATCGCACGGCGCGAGCCTTCCATCACGTCAGAGAGTTCCATGCCGGATTTTTGGCGGAGTTTCAAAAATTCGCTGAAACCGGCCATAAAGATTTTTTCCATGCCAATCGCGTTGCGGCCATGTTTGACATGCTCGTACAGACCATTCAAATCCGAGCCGCTCCAAAAACGATCTTCAAATTCATCGGTATGTTTTTTGGCGGTGCTGATGGTGAAATGTTTACTAAAAATATGCCACCACGACATAAACGACAGCGCCAATAGCAATACCATCACCATTTGCACGACGATGCTCGCTTGTAAAACCAAGCTAATAATCGACATATCTTCAACAGGTTGCATGAATCTAAGCTCCGAATGGGCTGAATTTTGAATGAGAGGAATAAGCTCAGAGCGAACAGGCGCTGAAAAGTTTAGCAATTTTGCCTAATTTTTCCTGATGATCATAGCTTAAATGTCATTAGTTACGGTATTAGAGGAGAAAGGCGAAAAACGGGGATTATGAAAGGCACGAACAAAAAAGCGAATAAAGGTAAAAATATTAGCTCAGTTACGGTTTGTGTTTGGTGTGTATGGAGAGTGCTGGGTGAGTCGAAACGAGAGTCCACGAAAAACACGAAAGGCACGAAATAAATACAAAGGCTAAAATTTTGCTCTTGTTCGTGTTTTTCGTGGACTAATTTTTTTTAAGCTTCGGTTTTTGGTGGGTTCAGGCCGAAATGCAAGTAAGCGCTGAGCGTTGCCATACGGCCGCGCGGCGTGCGTTGTAAAAAGCCTTGCTGGATTAGATAAGGTTCGATCACTTCTTCGATGGTGTCGGACGATTCGCCAATCGCGGCGGCGACATTATCTAAACCCACCGGCCCGCCTGCGAATTTATCCAGAATTGCGCGCAGCACTTTTCTATCCATCACATCCAAACCCGCGTGATCAACGTCGAGCATTTCCAGCGCGGCATCGGCGATATCCCGCGTGACGATGCCATCGTGCCGCACCTCGGCAAAATCGCGCACGCGCCGCAACAAACGATTAGCAATCCGCGGTGTACCGCGTGAACGGCGCGCCACTTCAAATGCGCCATCGGCATCCATTTCCACTTTCATCAAACTCGCCGAGCGCGTCACGATGCGTGTGAGTTCTTCCGGCGTATAAAACTCTAGCCGCGCCACAATGCCGAAGCGATCGCGCAGCGGATTGGTCAGCATCCCCGCCCGCGTCGTCGCGCCAATTAATGTAAACGGTGGTAAGTCGAGCTTCACCGAGCGCGCTGCTGGGCCTTCGCCGATCATAATATCCAGCTGAAAGTCTTCCAGTGCCGGATAAAGAATTTCTTCAACTACCGGAGAAAGTCGGTGAATTTCGTCGATAAATAGCACATCATGCGGCTCCAGATTAGTCAGCAGCGCCGCCAAGTCACCAGCGCGTTCCAACACTGGCCCTGAGGTTTGTCGCAAATTGACGCCGAGTTCACGCGAAATAATATGCGCTAACGTCGTTTTTCCGAGTCCCGGCGGGCCAAATAGCAAGACATGATCGAGCGCTTCACCGCGTTTTTTAGCCGCTTCAATGAAAATTTCGAGTTGCCCACGCGCTTTCATTTGCCCGACGTATTCGTCGAGCAATTTCGGCCGCAGCGCTTTTTCTTGCGCGTCTTCGTGATTAGAAATCTTTTGCGCGGTAATCACACGATCCGGCGGCGGAGCAGAAAATAGCGAGTCGGTTTCGATCATGGTTTGCTTTTTGTGACGTATATGATTGTAGTCATTTAAAATAATGGCTTGTAGGTCAATACATATGCATTTCTAATAGGTTATTCAAATTTAATCTTGGTAAATGGATGCGTCGCTAGATTTGAAGCTTCAGCTTTATTGCCAAGATGGTCGCGCTCATGCCGCGCGGCACTTACTTCCTTGAACGGCTAAGAAAGTAAGCAAAGAAGGCCGCCCGAGGCGCACATCGGTCCCCGATGCCCTCGCGTGGCGAAAGCCAAATGATAAAGCTATTTGTCTTTCTTCGTGCTCGGTGCGCTTAGACGGGATTTTAAGCCCCAGCTCGACCAGCGCGAAATTTATCAATACATCATCTGAATTTTAATAATTTTACAAAGCGATGGGTCTGCATAGCAGGCGAAAAATACTAAATAATTTGATGTATTATTTTCGTGTTTTTCGTGATCTAGATTTTATCCTTTCGCCAAGGCTTTCAGCGCCATCCGAATTCCGGTCGATACATCGGCATCCAGCGGTAGCGTTTTCATTGCCATATTCGCTTCACGTTCGTTGTAACCGAGTGCGAGCAAGGCGTTGAGAATATCACTGCGATCATCGGGTGTGGTGCTAAATGGCAGGCCGCCTGGGGTGCTAGTGAGGCCGCTGGTGGCAAGTTTACCGCGCAGTTCGAGCACCAAACGTTCGGCGGTTTTTTTGCCGATACCGGGCACGGTAGACAGGCGTTGGATGTCTTCCGCAGCCACCGCGCTAGCCAACTCGTCTGCGGTCATACCCGACAGAATCGCCAGCGCGATTTTCGCGCCGATGCCGGAGACTTTAATCAGCGTGCGAAAGCTATTGCGCTCGTCTTTGCTGGCAAAGCCGTACAGCAATTGCGCGTCTTCGCGCACGACCAGATGCGTGAATAACGTGGTTTTTTCACTGAGATGCGGCAGCACATAAAAGGTGCTCATCGGCACGTCGACTTCATAACCAACGCCATTGACGTCGAGCACGATGTGCGGCGGCTGTTTTTCGATAATCAGGCCAGTGAGACGTCCAATCATAGCGGCAGCTCCAAAAAGTAATTGCTGGGATTGTAGTCGTATTTTTGGACGTTCGTTCACTTTGCTTTGATTTTGTGCAAAAAGAATCGCTACGCGGAAAATCTGTGCTGATATTTTGTATACCACACAGCAAATCCAGCGACGATCAGCATCGCGGCGCTGTAGCCGGCGAGCACATCGCTAAAATGATGCACGCCCAAACCAACGCGCGCCAAGCCGCAGATCAGCGCTATCGATAGCGCTGCGCCGTAAAATCGCCACGCTTTGGTGGGCTGACGTTGCGAAAAAATCAGCGCCAAAATAAATGGCAAAGCCCACGCGACCATTGAATGCCCGCTGGGAAACGAGGGACTATTGGCATGCGCCAAGTGCAGCAACTCGGGTCGTGGGCGCAGCACACTGTATTTAATCAGCCCCGCCACGCTCCAACTCCCTATCACCGCCAGCGGCAAACCGAGCGCTGCAGCGCGATCGCGCCAGCAAAACCACACGCTAAAACCCAGTGCGATCAGCAGCGAAATGGGAAAGCTCGCCAGCGCGGCGAGCAATTTGCAGGCGGCGATCCACGCCGGATGTGCGTTATACAGCGCATCGCTGATGGTTTGATCGAGCTGGTTCAGGACGGGGGTGTCGATTAAGGCGGTGAGTAGCAATAAACAGATGAAGCCTGAAAACGCCAACCATTTCAGACGACGCAGCGTGTCGGGCGCGACCGCGTCGTGGCGCAAACTAAAATTCCGCATTCCTTAAAACTCCAAAAAAGGTGCGGTGAATTTTAGCGGAGGCTCAAGCGGGGGTCTGGGTAATAAGTCACGGCGATTAAAACCACACACCGCCGTGCGCGCCAATGACGCCACCCGCGACGGTGATGAGGCTGAGCGTGAGTAGGATGTAATGCAATCGCTGCAACAGCGCCATCGTGCCCGCTGGGTCGATTTGGGCTTTGCGATGGAGTAGTCGATGTATCAGCCACGGTTCCAGTACAAACAACATCAGCGTAAAGATACCCCACGTCGCAATCATCGCCCATAGCCACCACGTATCGGCGAGTCGCGACCAGCTATTGCTCAGATGCAGCATCATAAAACCCGAAATCATCGCGATTTGCGTGCTGAATTTGGCTTGTAGGCCGAAACGATGTTCAAGCTTTTCAAACAGCGCATAGTCGTCACCACTGCGGCGCAGCGCTGGAATCAAAATGGTTGTCACAAACGCCACGCCGCCAATCCAAAATACAATGGCCAACACATGCAGCCCGCGCCAGAGCGCGTAATCGTTGATGGTCATGGGTATTACTCCCTAGGCTTTATTTGAAAATGGCGGCGTTGATATACATCTGCTGTGTAATGGTGGGTTACGGCCTAGGTGCTTAGCGTGATTGCTCTGCATTTTCGACAGGCCTAACCCACCCTACGCTACTGCGTTGGTATATCTGTGTGTCGGGATTTACGCCATCCGCCCACGTTTCATCGACAATTGATATTCCATCAATTTTTTGGCGATGCCGCCGCTGTGTTGGGCGTGGGTGAGGGCGACGCCGAGTGCGTCGGCGGCGTCGGCTTGTGGTACGCCTGATAGGCGTAAATGTCGCTGTACCATCAAGCCCACTTGGGTTTTATCGGCGTGCCCGTTGCCGACGACGGCTTGCTTGACTTGCAGCGCCGTGTAATCAGCGACAGGCAATCCGGCCAACACCAAGGCGGCAACGGCTGCGCCGCGTGCTTGGCCTAGCATCAAGGTGGCGGCGGGATTAACGTTGACGAAGACTTGTTCGACTGCGGATTCATTCGGTTGGTAAGTGCGGATAATTTCGGCAATGCCGTCGAGAATGATTTTAATCCGATCTGGCAGCGGCCCACCTTGGGTTTTAATACAGCCCGAAGCGACATAAACGCGATTTTGCCCGACCACATCAATGACGCCAAAACCAGTGGTGCGCGAGCCGGGGTCGATGCCGAGAATGCGCATCAATCGATCGACGTGGTTTGGCGCTCAAACGTCCACGTGCGGGTAATCACGAGGATTTGCGCTGGTTTGCCAGCGGCGTCGAGCATATCGGGTGGCAGTTTTTTAAACGGGGAAGACATTTTCAGAATTCGTACCGCAGCTTTATCGAGCTGTGGATTACCCGATGATTTGTCGATTTCGGCGTTGAGAAGTCGGCCATCGGCGGCGATTTCGACGGTGACGCGCAATTGCCCGTAAATTTTATTCCCGTTGGCATCAACTGGATACGCTAGCGTGCCGACTTTTTCAATTTGCTGCCGCCAATTGTCCATATACATCGCGACGCTGGTTTGTTTGGCGCGCGCGCCGACAAAAGCTTTGCGTGGTTTGCTTTGATAATCGTGATTTTGTTTATCAATTTGCGCCGCCAGACCGGCCATTTTGAGTTCTTGCAGTTTTCTGTCTTCGGCTTCTTTGCCGCTGCCGTCGGGTTTTTCTGGTGTATTTTTGCTATCGGTTTGCAATGCGGTGCTGTGTTTGAGCTGCGTCATCAATTGCGTTGAGCGATCTTCAAGCTGTTTTTGCTGCGCTTCAACTTGTTCCAATTCGGGTGATGGTGCTTTGCTATCAGCAGGCAGCGCTGATTTCACGCGGTGATTCGCGGCATCGGTATTGCCACCGCCGTCGAGGTCGGCTTGGGCTTCGACATCTGTTTTTGTCGGCTTGCTCTTGGTTTTTTGGTTCACCAGCACAATATCAAGTGGCTGTTGCGATAGAAATTGTCGTGGATCGGGCATGACAAATTTAATGCCGAAAATCGGAAAGGCGTGTGCAATGATAGAAAAACCAATGGCCATTGCCATAAAACGATCTCGTCTATCCATTTCGTATCCCTATTCGCGCCATTGCTTTTAAACCCGAGCGAGTGTAGCACAGGCGGCTCAAGGCTTACGCTGCTCGCCGTTTGAAGTGTGAAGCGGAGTAGAATAAAGGAAACACTTCTTTTCTTTTGAGGCTAAAACATCATGTTCCGTTTTATTCTAATTTCTGCATTATTGGCGGCTCCTGCAATCGCGGCGGAAGATGGCGCAAAAGTGGCGGCAAAATACAACTGTTTGGCCTGTCATTCAGTGGATAAAAAAATTGTTGGCCCAGCGTATAAAGATGTTGCTGCGAAGTATAAAGGTCAAAAAGATGCGGAAGCCATGTTAATGGGCGAGATTCGCAAAGGCTTGCCAGGCGGTAAATGGGGACAAATTCCGATGCCGGCGCAGCAGATCAACGATAAAGATTTACGCGTGATTGTGCGCTGGGTTTTGGCACAATAAGTAAAAGATTTAACAAAACTGTGATAAATGGTGTATTGCATAAGAATGCGTTGTTGATTAAGCTGCTTCCCCATTTACTGTTTCATTTGATGTAAGTCGGAAAGCAAAAATTTTAAGGGCCTGTTCGTGCCCTGAGTCGTAGTGGTTTGAACTGCCTTACGATGCAGTTTTTGCATATTTAGTACTAAAGCGCTCTTTGGTAGCGATTACAGTGGTTTACGATAAGCGAGAAAGAATCATGGCCAAGCTCACAGAACAAGACATCGCCGGCTGGAAAGGCTCGGAAGATGATTATATGAATGCGGACCAACTCGAGTTTTTCCGCGAGCGTTTGGTGCAAATGAAAGAAGAATTGGTGGCCAATGCCACGCAAACGACGAATCATTTGCAAGAACAAGAAGCGACGCCAGATCCGGCTGATCGTGCGACTCTCGAAGAGGAGTACGCACTCGAATTGCGTACTCGTGATCGTGAACGCAAATTGTTGATGAAAATCGATTCGACCTTACGCAAAATCGACGACAACAACTACGGTTTCTGTGAAGATACCGGCGAGCCAATTGGCTTGTTGCGCTTGTTGGCACGCCCAACTGCGTCGCTGACCGTGGAAGCGCAAGAGCGCCGCGAACGTCAGAAAAAGCAATACGCAGACTAAGATGAGCCAAGTCGCGCTGGCGCAAGCAAGCGAGCTCATTGCAAAAACCCGCGCTAGAGTCACCCCTGCGCGGGTTAATATTTTGGCGGTGCTATTGGCTGCGCAGCGCCCGCTGTCGCACCAAGACGTGCTCGCTGCGCTAGAACCCGAGGCTGATCGCGTCACCGTGTATCGCGTGCTCGATTGGCTGACTGATATGGGTTTGGCGCATAAACTCTCCGGCGATGATCGCGTCTGGCGGTTTTCAGTCGCGTCTGCGCCGCATCATCACGCGCATTTTCAATGCACATCGTGTGGGCGTTTTTATTGTCTTGAACACGTCAGCACTGATTTATCCCTCACAGTGCCAGCCCAATTTTTGGTTAATGTCGTCGAAATTACCGTCAAAGGCATTTGCGCCGATTGCCTGAAATAAAGCCTCAAACAGAGTCCACGAAATACACGAAAAGCACGAAAAAATTCAGTGCATGTAGCCAAGATCTGCTCGTCGTTACGACGATGGCGCTCTTGCTTGGTACTTTTTCGTGTCTTTCGTGATTTTCGTGGACTCCCGCTTTGTTTTTATGGGGAATTCCTTGAATTTGCGTGCATTAGCCGCTAATCTCTTTCCTTTCGAAGAATAAACGCGCCGCAGGGCGCTAGCCGCTGGCAGGGAAGACTATGCATTATCAAACCGACGACGTTCGTATCCGCGAAATTAAAGAACTCTTACCGCCAGTGGCTGTGATTGAAAAATATCCAGTGAATGAGCTCGCATCGACCGCGGTGTTTGAAACTCGCCAAGCGATTCACCATATTTTGAATGATCAAGACGACCGCATGCTGGTCATCATCGGCCCTTGCTCGATCCACGATACCGAATCGGCCATCGAATACGGCAATCGTTTGGTGAAACTGCGTGAACACTACAAAGGCACGCTTGAAATCGTCATGCGCGTGTACTTTGAAAAACCACGCACCACAGTGGGCTGGAAAGGTTTGATCAACGATCCATTCCTGAACGGTAGCTTCAATATCAATGAAGGCCTGCGCATCGCGCGCAAATTGCTGGTCGATTTAAACAATATCGGCCTGCCAACCGCCGGCGAATTCCTCGATATGATCACGCCGCAATACGTGGCTGACCTGATGAGCTGGGGCGCGATTGGCGCACGGACGACTGAATCGCAAGTGCATCGCGAATTGGCATCGGGCTTGTCTTGCCCAGTTGGTTTCAAAAACGGCACTGATGGCAATTTGAAAATCGCTTTTGACGCGATCAAATCGGCCGGTCAACCGCATCATTTCTTGTCGGTAACCAAATACGGTCACTCGGCGATTGTTGCGACTGCGGGTAATCCAGATTGCCACGTGATTTTGCGCGGCGGTAAAGCGCCAAATTACGAAGAAGCTCATGTTCGCGCTGCAAGCGCAGATTTGGCAGCCGCAGGTTTAGCACAAAAAATCATGGTCGACTTTAGCCATGGCAATAGCAGCAAAGATTACCGTCGCCAAACTGTCGTCTGTGCTGACACCTGTGGGCAAGTCGCAGCGGGCAATACAGCGATTTTCGGTGTGATGGTGGAAAGTCATCTGGTAGAAGGTCGTCAAGACGACGGCGCAGGTAAAGAGCTGACTTACGGTCAATCGATTACCGATGCCTGTATCGGCTGGGATGCAACTGAAACCCTCTTGCAAGACCTGTCTAACGCAGTAGAACAACGTCGCGCCTTAACTAGCTCGAAATAATTACTGTTGATTCATTCAATAAAAAACCCGCTGCGGCGGGTTTTTTATTGCTGCATGAATGGTTTGCTCGGTGGCGCGGAGCGTAGCTCATTGCACTGTTAGGACTATAGCGCTGGAATGTGCGTTTGTATTTTTAAGTCGATCGATCTGATGTATTTACTTATAAGCTTTAATAAATAAGCGCCACATGAATATACCCCTATGTATTGACCCACTGTTTCAACTGTTGCCAGCGCAGCAATACTTCACGTACATGCAGTTCAACTTCGCTTTCGCCAATTTCCCCTGTTAAGCCATTGGCTTTAATTTCACTTAAATCTACCCCCAAACGCGCGGCGAGTTTTGCAGCTGCGGGAGTGATTTTGAGTGCGCTGCTGGCGGCCTGGGGTGGCGCTGTGATGTGATAGCTCACTGGCTCTTCGTTTTCGGCGAGCAAAAAGCCAGTTGGTATTTCTTCTACTTCCATCATCAGCAATAAATCGCCACTATGGGCTGCTTCGCCTAGCGCAATGACAAAGCGACTGACTTCGCCGCGTTCTGGCGCATGAATCGGCCAGCTTTGGCCTTGGTATTCCAAGGTGAGTAGTAATTCATCTTGTGCGACGATTTGGCCAGGTTTCACGTGAAACACGCTGGCAACGACGCTATGCGTTAATTCGGGAGCGCAAATGAGATGCGTGGTGTAGTTTTTATTCATGAACGATAGACCTTAGAAGTCTTGATTTTAACCAAGTTGTGCCCGATTCAGACGACTATAATGCGGACACATTGTGCGCCGCAATACTGCAGTATTTTCTACTTTTCACTGCTTAGCACGCTAAACGTCGCTAAAACAGTCTGTTTTGATGATATTACGCTGGCAACGAAGGCTTAGCGTGAACATTCACTTTATCTGAATTGCACACTTATTTTCGGACTAGAATTCGGCTGACCATAGATGACGGTATTGATTGCTTCACATTGATGGTCTGATGTATTGCTTTCTAGGCATTGATTAATGATAGCTGTAGACCAATACCTCGTATTTATTTTTTAATTTGGAGTGACATAATGAGCGAATTAGTTTTAGTCATTAACGCAGGCTCTTCGAGCATTAAGTTTTCTTTGTTTGAAACGGGCAAAGCTGATCCGGTCGTTTTGTTCAAAGGTCAAATGGAAGGCCTTTACGTCGAGCCGAAATTTAGCGCTAAAGACGCAGCCGACAATAAAGTAGCAAATGAAACTTTGCCAAGCGATGTGCCAAAAACTCACGATTACGCACTGCGTTTTATGCTCGATTGGCTGCAATCGCGGATCAATGGCCGCAGCATTGCGGTAATTGGTCATCGCGTCGTGCATGGCGGCACAACGTATTCCAAGCCAGAATTGGTGACGGCGGAGGTGATTGCAGGCCTAGAAGCCTTGATTCCACTCGCGCCTTTGCATGCACCGCATAACATTACACCGATCCGCATTCTGCAAGAATTGCTGCCGAATGTGCCGCAAGTAACTTGCTTTGATACGGCATTCCACACGACGCAGCCTGAATTGAATCAATTGTTTGCGCTGCCGTATGAGTTTTCGCAAAAAGAAAATATTCGCCGTTACGGTTTCCACGGTTTGTCGTACGAATACATTGCCAGCGTCTTGCCAGAAATTGATACTAAGGCCGCAGAAGGCCGTACCGTGGTCGCGCATTTGGGCAATGGCTCATCGATGGCAGGTTTATTGGGCGGTGTTTGCCAATCGACGACAATGGGCTTTACCGCGCTGGATGGTTTGCCTATGGGAACGCGTTGCGGTCGGATTGATGGCGGTGTGATTTTGCATTTGCTCAATCATCTAAAAATGGATGCCAAACAAATCGAAACGCTGCTGTATAAAGAATCGGGTTTATTGGGCTTGTCGGGCTTTTCTAGCGATATGCGCGATTTGCAAGAATCAGATTCGCCACGTGCGCAAATGGCGGTGCAATATTTTGCCAATAGTGTGGTGCGTGAAACGGCGGCTTTGGCGGCGACTTTGGGTGGGATTGATGCCTTGGTGTTTACCGCAGGGATTGGTGAAAACGATGCGCACACGCGTCAATTGGTTTGTCATCAATTGCGCTGGTTGGGCGTTGATTTGGATGAAGCTGCCAATGCGGTGCGTTCAGGCGAGCCACGCCGGATTTCCTTGGCTGACAGTAAAATCGCCGTGTATGTGATTCCAACCAATGAAGAGCTAATGATCGCGCGCCAAGCATTGGCCTGCCTCGCTTGATTTAAAGCATAGCAACACCAAACCAAGGCTGTGAAATACAGCCTTGGTTTTTTTTGTTCTGTCTTTTGTGATCTAAGGCTTTTAGCTTGGCTTTTTCATGTGGATTTCATCTTGCTGCGGCATGATGAACTGTCAGAAGCAGTCAACTCCAGTTACGATGTCGGTATTGACCGTTTTTGAGTAGGAAGACCATGTTAGACCAAGATAATGTGATTGATGTGAGCGTAGAGCCGCGCAAAATACCGCCGATGCAGGGCTGGCAGTGGATTGTGAACGCGTTTATGTTATTCAAGCAGGCGCCGACAGCCTGGCTGGGGATTTCGGGCGTGTTTATTGTGCTGATGCTCGGGATGTCGATGTTGCCCTTTGTGGGAAGCTTGCTTTCGACGCTGCTGGGGCCTGTCTTTTTGGGTGGGGTTATGTTTGCGGCGCAAAAGCAGGCGCGCGGTGAAACGCCGCAACTGAGTGATTTATTTGCCGGATTTCAGCTGCGTTTTGCTGAGTTGCTCAGAGTGGGCGTCTTGTATCTATTTGGTACGATGTTGGTCATGGTGCTGATGGCCGCTTTATTGGCGGGTGCCGCTTTTGTGGGTTTGATTTCTTTGGATAAAAATCTGCAAGCATTTGAGCAAATGAGCGCAATTTGGCCTGTGATGATTTTGGTGGTGTTGGCATTTTCAGTGGTCTACAGCACGTATTTTTATGCGCCGACTTTGGTGATGTTGCAAGGCATGAAAGCCAGCGAGGCGATGAAGTTGTCATTTCTGGCATTCTGGCGCAATTGGCAACCGATTTTGGTGATGTCGGTGATCGGTGCGGTCGGTTTGATTTTGGCGATGTTGCCGATGTTTTTAGGTTTATTGGTGGCATTGCCCGTGGCATTGATTACTAGTTATGTATGTTATGTTGATGTTTTTGAAGCTTAAGAGTGTATTTTAAAAGTAGCGAGCGCCCGTCAGAACGGAGAGGCCGGAGCACAGAAACCGCAATGTACTCTTTGTACATGAGGATTTCGAGCACCGCCTGACCCGTTATCACGGGATGCGTAGCACTTTTAAAACACGCTCTGTAAACGGAGATCCACAAGTGACTGAGAGCCCTTTTAAAGGTAAGACCGGTGTTAAGCGCGTATTGAATGCTTTGGGTTATTCGCTGGATGGATTGAGTGCCGGCTGGGTGAATGAAGCGGCGTTTCGCCAAGTGACTTTACTGGCTTTGGTCGGGATTCCTTTGTCGTTTGTGCTAAGTATGCCAGCTTGGGCGCATGCGATTGTCGTCGGCAGCCATTTGGCCAGCATGATTGTTGAGCTGCTGAATTCGGCGATTGAAGCTGCGGTGGATCATACTTCATTGGCGAAACATGATTTAGCTAAACGCGCCAAAGATTTAGGTAGCGCGGCGCAGTTGGTGTGTTTGGTGAATTTGGCCGCGATGTGGGCTTTGGCATTAACGGCGTAGTTTTTCCAACGTAGATAAGAAAAAAACGGGCTACGGCCCGTTTTTTCTATTTGGGAAAGCGCGTTAAGGGGCGCTTGAGGTCTTTTTCAATATCGGCCAAGAGGATTTTGAGCGCCGCATCGGACACCATCACTTCCATCAGGCATAAAATCAAAGAGCCGGTCATTAAAACAAGGCTGGCGATAAATAGGCCTTGGGCAAATTGATCCAGATTCAGTGCAATAAGAATCATTGATACAATACACAGCAGCAAGCTGCTGATACCGAGCGCTTGCATATAGCGAATCAGCCAGACGCGCTGCCGCAGATTATCAAGCTGGCGTAAAATATTTTCGTTGGGATTGCTGGTGTGGTGATCGTAAAGCTGGCGAATAATGCTCGAAATAGCCAAGAAACGATTGGTATAAGCGAGCATCAGCAAGGAAATTGCAGGGAACAATAAAGAAGGGGTGTTAATACTAAAATTATCCATCATGGCCTTTCTTGAAATCTTTGATAATGTGTTGCTGGCGGCGACTAACGGGGAGTCGCTCGGGCACGTCGCGCAATACGACCACCCAATGCGCTTCACCACCGTCTTGGACTTCGCGCTCGAAGCCTGCAATATTATCGCGAGACACCAAACAATTCCTGTGAATACGCACAAACTTT
Organism: Deefgea rivuli DSM 18356; assembly: GCF_000620145.1. Taxonomy (GTDB): domain Bacteria; phylum Pseudomonadota; class Gammaproteobacteria; order Burkholderiales; family Chitinibacteraceae; genus Deefgea; species Deefgea rivuli. The sequence goes on along the minus strand of NZ_JHVM01000015.1, from coordinate 59,404 downwards.
GATCCAAATTCTTCTTCTAATTTGGTCAGCGAGTCTTCGAGTAGATATTCTCTATCCCGCGTACGCAGTGTGATGTATTTTTGCTCGGCTTTCAGAAAGCGCGCTTCGCCAATCGGAATCAGATGAATCCTGCCACGCTCAGTCACGCTAAAGTGGCTACGCATGCCATCGTGACGCGGTGCATCAGCTTGGGCTCCGGCCGGTTGGCGTAATTCGATCACTCGTTTTAATGCGGTGAGTAGACGATCTTGGCGGATGGGTTTGAGTAAATAATCCACGGCGCGTACATCAAATGCAGCCACGCCGTAGTCTTCAAATGCCGTCGCAAAAATCACCGCAGGTGGTTTAGCCAAATTCATCAGTTTTTTGGCAACCTCAATACCGCTCATTTGCGGCATTTGGATGTCTAAAATCACCACGTCGATGTCATGTTCGGCAATTTGCGGTAATGCACTCATGCCATTGGTGGCAGTACCAATGACTTGATTGGGGCACTCATGCGCGCAGTCATTCAGAATGTCTTGCAGACGATTCAGAGCGGGCAGTTCATCATCAACGAGAAAGAGTCGTAACGCAGCATTCATTGTTAAAGCTCCCGATAGGGTAGCGTGATATGTATTTGATAATAGTCGTTTCCTGAATTTATGCTGAGATTCGCTTCAGCATCGTAATAAAGCAGCAAACGTTCGCGTACATTGTCTAGCGCCATGCCATTGCCGCTTCGTAGCGGAATGTGATTCAACAGGGGATTGCGAATGTCGATATGAACTTCGTCGCGCACTCGAAATATATTTAATTGGATGACGCCGGGTTCAATTTGCGGCTCAATTCCGTGGTAAATCGCGTTTTCTAATAAAGGCTGTAATATCAATGGCGGAATTGAGGCGAGTTTTGGCATTTTATCGATATGCCATTCCACATGCAGCCGCTCTCCTAAACGCACATTTTCAATTTCCAAATAACCTTGCGCTAATTCGACTTCGCGCGCCATTGTGGAAAGTCCTGTCTCGCTACCCATCGCCACCCGAAATAAATCAGACAAATTCTCTAGTAATCGTTCGGCCAATTTGGGGTCGCTGCGTATTAAAGATAGCACCGCATTTAAACTATTAAAGAAAAAATGCGGCCTAATTCGCGCTTGCAAGGCCACGAGTCGCGCCTCGGCTAAGCGCGGCGATAGCGCGCGTATCCATAATTGATAATGCAACAGCAGCAGCAAAGTGACGCTCAGCGTCACCAGCTCAAAGCGCAGCGGCATCGCTTGCGTATCCATGGGCAGCAAATCTTGGAATAATTTCGACACACTCCACGCTACAATCAGAACCCAAGATAAAACAGCGATCAGCGCATTGCGATAGCTTAGCTTTTGCAATGGCACGCTACAGAGCGCCAAGCCGCCCAAAGAAATCAGCAGCACCGGCTCCACCCACAAGCTGGCTTCGGTGAGTTTGCCGCTCCATTCGCTCCAGCGACTGATTGTCAGCAACACATAAATCAGCACGCCCAAATGAATCAACACCAAGGCGCGCAGTAAAACACCTAGATTGCGAAAGTTGGGCATGAAAGTGGTCGATTGTTCCATTAATTCCTGATTTCCTGCTTACACTGTATAAATTAGCATAGCACCGTGAACTGACCTATGTCGCTTGCCGTTTTGTACTCTCGCGCGCTCGATGGATTATCCGCGCAATCGGTTACAGTCGAAGTGCATTTGGCTAACGGCTTGCCTGCGTTTAATTTAGTTGGCCTTGCCGACACCGAAGTGCGTGAATCGCGCGAGCGTGTGCGTGCCGCTTTGCAAGTTGCTGGGTTTGAATTCCCCAATCGTAGAATTACTGTCAATCTCGCTCCAGCCGACTTGCCCAAAGGCGCTGGGCATTATGATTTGGCGATTGCCATTGGTATTTTGGCTGCCAGCGGGCAATTGCCGTGCGAACATTTAGCTGAGTATGAATTTGCCGGTGAATTGGGTTTAACTGGACAATTACGTTCAGTGCGCGGTGCCTTGGCGCTGGCGATGGCGGCGCGTGATGCGGGGCGAACGCTGATTATCAGTGCAGAAAGCAGCGCAGAAGCGGCCTTGATTAAAGATGCAAATATCTTCGCCGCCGAGCATATTTTGCAAGTCTGTCGCCATTTACTCGGCGGTGAAACGCTGGCCGTGGCCGTGCCACCGACTGAAATTCCCACGCTGATTTACCCTGATCTAGCCGATGTAAAAGGCCAATCGGCGGCGCGGCGCGCTTTGGAAGTCGCCGCTGCGGGTAATCATTCACTACTACTGATTGGCCCGCCCGGCACCGGAAAATCAATGCTGGCGCAACGCTTGGTTGGCTTGCTGCCACCCTTGTTAGAACACGAAGCACTGGAAGCCGCCGCAGTGCAGTCTTTGGGGCAAAATGGCCTTGATCCACGGCAATTTGGCTTGCGCCCTTTTCGATCTCCCCATCACACTGCGTCCAGCGTAGCCTTGGTCGGCGGTGGTAGTGTGCCGCAACCAGGCGAGATTTCGTTGGCGCACCACGGCGTTTTATTCCTTGATGAATTACCTGAATTCGACAGAAAAGTTTTAGAGGTGCTGCGTGAACCGCTGGAAAGTGGGCGAATTTTTATTTCCCGTGCGGCGCGGCAAGCCGAGTTCCCCGCACGGTTTCAACTCGTCGCGGCGATGAATCCTTGCCCCTGTGGCTATTTGGGTCATCCGCAAAAAGCCTGCCGCTGCACGCCAGATCAAGTGGCGCGCTATCGCGGGCGGATTTCGGGGCCGCTGCTGGATCGCATTGATATGGTCGTCGAAGTACCAGCGATTCCCGAGGCGATCTTATTGGCGCGTGGGCAGAGCGAAGCCAGTGAGCCAGTGCGGATTCGCGTTAGCGGTGCGCGGGGTCGTCAGCAAGCTCGGCAAGGTTTGCATAATGCGGCTTTGTTCGGCGCTGCGATGGATCAGCATTGCCAGCCCGATGCAGCCGGTTTGGCTTTATTGCAAACTGCGGTACAAAAGCTGGGCTGGTCGGCGCGCGCTTATCATCGAGTTTTGCGCGTTGCACGAACGATTGCCGACTTAGCCAGCAGCGAAGCCATCACCAAGCAACATTTAGCTGAAGCGATTCAATATCGACGTGGCATTGAGTAGATGTATTGCCTTGTAGCTATTATTTAATATGGGCTACATGGAAATACATCAAAACCATAGTCCACGAAAAACATGAAAGGCACGAAAAATACACAAATTGAACTTAGGAAGTTCGAATCAAGTTCAGCACAGAAAATTTGCAGAAAGGTACGATTTGTTGATTCCATCAGTTTCTAAGCGCGAGAAAATAATCAAAATTTGTATTCTTCGTTTGGTTTTTTCGTGCCTTTCGTGTTTTTCGTGGACAACGCCTTTGCTGTTCTCTGCTAGACTTCTCCCCAATCTTTTTACTGGTTTCACGTGAAACAATGGCAGCTCCTAAATACGACGAATCTTCCGTCAAGGTCTTAAAAGGCCTTGATCCTGTCCGCCATCGTCCTGGCATGTACACCCGCACTGACAATCCGCTGCACATTTGCCAAGAAGTCATCGACAATGCTGCCGACGAGGCGCTGGGCGGATATGCAACGCAAATCGACGTGACGCTATACCGCAATCAATCGCTGCGCGTGCAAGACAATGGCCGTGGCATTCCGGTCGGCATTCACCCCGAAGAAGGCGTGCCGACGGTGCAGTTGGTGTTTACGCAATTGCACGCGGGCGGTAAGTTCGACAAAAAAGACGGCGGCGCGTACGCGTTCTCGGGCGGTTTGCATGGCGTGGGCGTATCGGTCACAAATGCGCTATCGACGCGGCTAGAGGTTGAAGTCCGCCGCGATGGGCAAATCAATCGTTTAGTGTTCTCTGGTGGCGATGTCATCGAGCCATTGTCGGTGCTCGGCACTTGCGCTAAAAAAGACACTGGAACCCGCGTTTTTGTGCAGCCGGATGCCAAGTATTTTGATAGCCCCACCATTCCACTGGCCGATCTAGAACATGTTCTGAAATCCAAAGCGGTGCTCTTGCCCGGTTTGATCGTCACCTTGAATGTTGAGCAAGCTAACGGCGAATTACTCGAAAAACGTTGGTGCTATCCGGATGGTTTGCTCGGTTATTTGAACGAGCAAGTGGCGGGCTACACGCAACTGGTGCCGATTTTGCAGGGCGAGAAGTACATTGAAGGCGAAGACGAAACGTTTAGCCGTGGCGAAGGCTGCGCATGGGCGCTAACGTGGACCGAAGACGGCGCGGTGAATCGTGAATCATATGTGAATTTGATTCCAACGCCAGCGGGTGGCACGCACGAAAGCGGCCTGCGCGATGGTGTGTTCCAAGTCGTTAAAACCTTCATCGATTTCCATAATTTGCTACCGAAAGGCGTGAAGTTACTGCCAGAAGATTTGTTTAGCCGCTGCTCGTTTGTGCTGTCGGCCAAAGTGCTCGATCCGCAATTTCAAGGGCAAACTAAAGATAAACTCACCAGCCGTGACGGCCTCAAGCTTGTTTCTGCGATGGTGCGATCGCCGTTCGAGCTGTGGCTGAACGAACACGTTGATTTGGGCAAGAAACTCGCTGAACTGGCGATCCGCGCTGCGCAATCGCGGCAGAAAAACGCGACCAAAGTCGAAAAGAAAAAATCCTCTGGCGTAGCAGTTCTGCCAGGTAAATTGACCGATTGCGCTTCGGACGAAACCGAGCGCTGCGAATTATTCCTTGTCGAGGGTGATTCGGCGGGCGGCTCGGCTAAAATGGGGCGCGATAAAGATTTCCAAGCGATTTTGCCGCTGCGCGGTAAGGTTTTGAATACGTGGGAAGTCGATAAAGATCAGATTTTTGGCAATAACGAAGTCCACGATATGGCGGTCGCGATTGGCGTTGACCCGCATACGCTTAATAGCGGCGCGGATATGAGCGGCTTGCGTTACGGCAAAGTCATCATTATGTCGGATGCGGACGTCGATGGATCGCACATTCAAGTGCTGCTCTTGACGCTGTTTTATCGCCATTTCCCGCAGCTGGTTGCCAATGGCCACATCTACGTTGCGCAGCCGCCGCTGTACCGCGTTGACGTTGGCGGCAGTGGTAAAAACAAACCGCCGCGTAAATTTTATGCGCTCGACGAAGGCGAATTGACCGCAATTTTAGACAAGCTCAAAGGTGAAAAACTGCGCGAATCGGCGTGGAGCATTTCGCGTTTCAAAGGCTTGGGTGAAATGAATGCCGAGCAATTGTTCGACACGACGATGAACCCCGACACCCGCCGTGTACTGCGTGTATCGATCCCATCGGACGTCGCCGCCAACACCCGCGACGTCATGAATATGCTGATGAGCAAATCCGAAGCCAGTTCGCGCCGCGCATGGCTAGAGGCACGTGGGAATGAAGTGGAAGCTGATTTGTGATGGGTATTGGCTTGTAGCCATTAGTAAATAATCGCTACAGCGATATACGTTAAAAAACCCGCTGATGCGGGTTTTTTAACGGTGTAACTGGCTGCATTCGACCCTTATGAGACGCTCAAGTGTTCTTCGGCAACCACATTGATTAGTGATTGAACGTAAACCCAAACAGAAGGTAACGCGATTCCAATAGCTGAATTTACTTTTAATATTTTTTCTTTCGTTACGTTATTTTCTTTCCAGCTTTGGCCTGAGTTATAAATATTTAGTAAAACTGGCATTAACCTATCGACAGCATAAGCAAAAATGGCCTCATTAGTTTCCCTATCTTCATACTCTTGCCAACGACTCAAGCACCAAATGGCTTGTAACTCAGGCAAAAGTCCAAATGCTTTATGAGCTGCTTCACGTTCTTTATTGATGAATTCATTGTCTTTGTGTTGATAGACAATTTGGTCTCCGACATATATTTCCGGTATGTCATGCACCAGCAATATCTCTATAACTCGGACAATATCAACTTCATAAGGAGATTCATCTATCAATAACTGAGCAAGCATGCAAACTTGCCAACTGTGTTCTGCTGAGTTTTCATATCTATCAGTGCCAATTACTTTGGTTTTTCTTAAAATGGATTTAAGTTTTTCTAGTTCGATAATAAAACTAAAAATATTTTGAAGTTTATTATTCATGGTAGATTCCATTTTTTGGTCGGACTTCCGCTGTTGGCCGATTGCCGCCAAATCCTAAATCAATCAATTAGTCGATCCAACAAGCTGAGCATTTTCTGGCTGCTGTTTTCCATACGATTCAGCGCATCAATCACTTGCGGTTTTTGCCCTGCTTGCCAAGCATTCAGCGCGGCAGTTCCCGCTTGATGGACTTCATTGTGCGGGGTTTCTAGCTCGCGGTAGACCGGATTGTTGCCTGCGAGTGCTTTGCCTTCGCCTTCGTAATACCAGCGGCCAAAGCGGCATTGATGCGGATCATTGGTTTCGTGATTGCTGTTCGCGCCCGAAACGCCTTCGTAAATTTTAAATTTGAAGGCGATATGATCGAGTTTGCTGACTTCAGCAAAAGTATTGAGCATATTCTTGCCGACTAGAGCTTCCATTTCGCCCGATACTTCAATGAGCAGCGCCATATCGGCTGCGGCATTGCTGCCCATTTCGCTAAATTGCGCGGTTTCTTCGGCCATTGCGTTCATCGTGGTTTTGACTGATTGCGTTTCGTGGCGAATATCGCCGACCAGTTTGCTAATGTCTTTGGTGGCCGAGCTGGTACGTTCGGCTAGTTTTCGCACTTCATCGGCCACCACGGCAAAGCCGCGGCCTTGCTCGCCAGCACGCGCCGCTTCAATCGCCGCATTGAGCGCCAGCAGATTGGTTTGATCGGCGATTTCTTTAATCAACTGCACGATGCTACTAATTTGATTGGATTGCTGATCAAGTTTATCGACCTCAGTCACCGATTGCGCTGCGGTGGACGAGAGCTGGTTGAGGCTGGCGGCAATGGTCGTAATCGCTTGGCTATTGTCACTCGACACGCGCGATAAAGCAGCTGCGCAGCGCAGTTCTTCTTTCATTTTGTCGGTGAGATGGCCGATTGAGTGGGATGAGGACGCTAGCGACTGGCCAAATTGCGCCATCGTTTGAAAAAGGGACTGATAGTATTTGCCGTCGCCATTGTCTTGGGTTTGCAGGCTAGCTAAAAAAATTTGATCGCTTTCCAGCTTGGTTTTTTCTTTTTTGAGCTGGGTATTTTCGATTTGCAGTACCCGAATTTGCTCGGATAAATCGTCGATCAGCTTTTTTTGACCAAAGAACATCTGCGCCTCCACAAGATAATTTTCTAATCCGCTCAGTATAGCCAACAATCCTAATCCCGCGCTTTTGCATTGCGATGCCGCGCTGAAATTGCGACGCTTTTGCAGGCAAAGTCACGGCTGATTTTTGCCTCATCACTTAAATTGAGATTTATCTCACGCCTGCGGGGAAGTCCCAATTTCATTCGCACTTCTTCACTGTATGATGCGGCGCTTAATGCTGTAAGGATCAGAGAAAATGAAGAAATGGATTGTGATTGCTATTGCCGCTTTAGCGCTACCGGCCTGGTATTTTGGCGCGGGGCAAAAACCGGCTACGGCGAGTGCTGTAGCCAGTAATACCGCCGAGCCGGGTACGACGTTACGGATTGCGTTGGAAGGTAAATATCCGCCGTTTGAATATGTTGATTCGAATAATAAGCTGGTTGGTTTTAATATTGATTTAGCCAATGCTTTGTGCAAAGAAATGGCCGTGAAATGCACGATTGATCGCTATGAATGGGATGCTTTGATTCCGGCGATTCAAGAGAATAGAGCCGACGCGATTATCGCGACGATGTCGATTACTGACGAGCGCGAAAAATTGGTGAGCTTTACGCAGCCCTACGCACACGTACCGGCGGCGTATTTGGCTAATAATAAACAGCAGTTTTTATTTCCCGTAATGACCGCCGATCGCTTGCAGGGTAAAACGCTGGGCGTCGTTGAAAAAACCACGTTTGATGATTATCTCAAAACCGAGTTTGATGCCAATAAAGTCAAAATCAAACGCTACGCCGATGCTGAGGCTTTACTCGATGGCCTGAAAAAAGATGAAATTAATTTCGCTTTTGGCGACAGCGCCGTGTTTGGTGAATTCTTGCGCGAACCCGCTCATGCTGCACAGTATAATTATGTGGGCAATATCATCAAAACTGATCCACGCCTTGGCCGTGGTGAAGCGATTGCGGTCGGCAAAGAGAATGTTGAAATGCAGGCCAAATTTAATTTAGCGCTGGATAAGCTAATTAAATCTGGGCAATACAAAGAAATGCAGTACAAATATTTCGTGCTGCAAATTTTATAAAAGCAGTACAGATTGAACAAGCCTCAACGCCAGCGTTGGGGCTTTTTCTGTTTATGGGCGTCAATTGATTTGCAACAGGTTTTCGCGGGCAAATCTGAGCCAACTCTAAGGTGATTTCAAGTGACTTGCCGCCGTGCAAATTAAGCCTATTGCCAGCTATAACACCATGCTGCCTGAGTATGAAAGCGGCGAGGCTACAGGAATACCCTAGTTCTCCAAAGTGCGGCGCTGCTGCATGATTCCGACATACTTTGTAATACATTGGCTTAGCTGTGTGAGCGTTGTGCTCGTTGCCGTTTTCGCCATTCAATAATGCGACTGGCAGGCGTATTTCTGCTGGGCGTAGGCCCATTTTTTATCTGCTTTGGAATTCTCTCAAATGAAAATCGCGTCCTATACATTAATGGCTGCGGCCATTGTTGGCCTTGCGGCATGTGGTAAACAAGCGCCAGTGGGCACTGAAACGGCCAGCGCGCCTGTGGTAGAAGCTGCAGCGGATAGCGACGTGATTAAAATCGGTAACGCCGCCGCGCTCACCGGCCCAGCCGCGCATTTCGGTAAAGACATCGAAAACGGCGTGCAATTGGCGATGGACGAAATCAATGCCGCAGGCGGCGTGGACATTGCTGGCAAGAAAATGAAGCTAGTGATGCTGTCGGAAGATGACCAAGGCGATCCAAAAACGGCGACCAATGTGGCGCAGCGTTTTGTTGATGCCAAAGTCGCTGGCGTGATCGGCCATATGAATTCAGGGACAACGATTCCAGCATCAAAAATTTATTCTGACGCCGGTATTGTACAAATTTCACCTTCAGCGACTGCTGTTGCGTATACCAATCAAGGTTTCAAAACTGCATTCCGCGTCATGGCGAATGATGCGCAGCAAGGCAAAGTGCTCGGTCAATATGCCGTCAATAAACTGGGCGCGAAAAAAATCGCGATTGTCGACGACCGCACTGCCTACGGCCAAGGCTTGGCCGATGAATTTGAAATCGCTGCGAAAGCCGCTGGCGCGGAAATCGTGAAGCGTGAATTTACTAACAACCAAGAAACCGATTTCAACGCGGTATTGACCAGCATTAAATCAGCCAAACCGGATTTGATTTTCTACGGCGGTATGGATGCACAAGCCGCGCCGCTGAAAAAACAAGCTAAAAAGCTGGGCGTAGAAGCCAAAGTCATGGGCGGTGATGGCGCGCAAACGCCAGAATTTATCAAACTCGCTGCTGGCGATGCTGAAGGCATGTACGCAACCAGCCCAGGAACACCGAAAGACCAGCTCGCTGGCGGTAAAGCGTTCTTAGAAAAATACAAAACCAAATTTGGCACTGATGTGCAATTGTATTCACCGTATAGCTACGATTCAGTGCACGTGATGGTCAAAGCCATGCAAGAAGCGGGTTCGACTGAGCCTGCGAAATACTTGCCGAAAATGGCCGGAGTGAAATACGAAGGCGTAACTGGCCCGATTTCTTTTGATGCCAAAGGCGATATCAACAACGGCGCGATCACTGTTTACACCGTGAAAGACGGCAAATGGGAAATCCTCGAAGTCGTTGGTGGCGCAGCCGCAGCGAAATAATCACGACGATTGTGATGATGAAAAAGGAGCCTGCGGGCTCCTTTTTGCATTGTTGCGCAAGCTTGCCCATATCCCCACTGCCTAAGTATCGCGCAGCGGCTTATAGTGGCAGCAACCCTTAATCATTCGGTGAACTCAAATGACAAATGCGATCAACTTCTACTACCCCATAGGCACGCTCGGCAAAGCTTGGGGCGCTGCGGAACGCGCGGCTTGGCTGGCGCAGCAGACCATTCAGCGTAGCTATCTGTTTGACGTCGTCACGCCATTAACCGCCTTGCTGTTGGATAGAGATTCACCGCTGGCGGATGTGGCCGAACTGGTCGAATACGGCGTCTTGGATTATCAGGCTCAGGGTTTCGCGCAATATCCGCTGTTTGCGGTGCGCAGCCGACTGTGGCAGGCAGAGCGGCCAACCGTGCTGGTAACGGGCGGCGTGCATGGCTATGAAACCAGCGGCGTGCAAGGCGCGTTGCAATTTATTGCGCAGCACTTTAGCCATTACAGCGCGCACGTCAATCTGCTGGTGTTGCCCTGTATCAGCCCGTGGGGCTATGAAACGGTGAACCGCTGGAACCCGAATGCGATTGACCCGAATCGCTCTTTTACCTCTGGTAGTGCTTCGGCTGAAGCCGCAGCGGCGAGTGCGTTGGTGAAGGCGCAAGCAGGCAAGGTGTTGGTGCATATCGACCTGCACGAAACTACCGATACCGATAACAGCGAATTTGGCCCCGCCAAAGCTGCCCGCGATGGCGTGGCATTTGACTATCACGACATTCCAGATGGATTTTATTTGGTCGGCGACAGCGAAAAGCCCGAGCCGGAATTTCAACGCGCCTTAATCGCCGCCGTCAGCCAAGTGACGCACATTGCTGCGGCCGATGTACAAGGTCGACTCATTGGCGCGCCGCTAGAACAACTCGGCGTCATCAACTACGCCAAGAAAGCGCTAGGTTTATGCGGCGGCATGACCGACGCCGTGTACGTCACCACCACCGAAGTCTATCCCGATAGTCCCAACGCCAGCCCCGCGCAATGCAATCAAGCGCAAGTGGTGACTGTGTGTGCGGCGATTGATTTTGCTATGCGCTAGGGGAACTGATGTTTATGGTGCTTTGGTATATAGCTGTGCGCATTATTCTTTAATGCATTTATTAATATACCCTAGTGTTTTCTAAGTATTCAATTGCGGTGCTGTTTTTAATTCTGGCCAATCGGCCAGTGGTATCGGGCGACCGAAGTAGTAGCCTTGTACGCGTTGGCAACCGAGTTCGCGCAGGCGGTTGGCTTGGGCTTCGGTCTCGATGCCTTCGCCGACTAGAATGACTTTAAAGCCGGCGGCCATATTGATAATGGCGGCAACAATGGCTTCGTCCTGAAGGTTTTCCAGCATCCGCGCGATGAACGATTGGTCGATTTTGAGGTAATCAAAGTCAAATTGGTGTAAATACGCCAACGATGAATAGCCGGTGCCAAAATCATCTATCGCAATGCCCACGCCCAAAAGCCGTACGCGTTTGATGAGGCTGGCAACGAGTTCGCTTTGTGTTACTAAGCACGATTCGGTGATTTCTAGCGTGAGATTGTGCGCGGGGAGGCCGGTTTCTTGCAGAATTTGCTGTAATTGCTCATAAAAATCCGATTGAATCAGTTGCCGCACGGACACATTCACGTGAATGTCGAAATCGTTGCGCCAGCCCGCTTGGAGCTTATTGGCAATTTGCTGGCATGATTCGCGCAACACCCAGTTACCGATTTGCAAAATAAGGCCTGAGTCTTCGGCGGCGGGGATAAACACGCCGGGGGAAATCATGCCGCGTGGGCTTTCCCAGCGGATTAGCGCTTCGGCACCGATTGTTTCTCCGTTTTGCAAATCAATGACGGGTTGGAAATAAACGCGGAATTCTTCGCGTTCTAGCGCTAGCCTGAGTTCGGTCATCAAGCGGGTTCTGGCGATGGATTGTTCAACCATCGCTTCTTCAAAGAGGGTGTAAGAGCCAAAACCTTTGGCCTTGGCTTTGCCGAGCGCCACACTGCTATTACGCAGCCATTCGTTTAAATTGCTAGGTGCAAAGTGACCGTGTACAACGCCAATTGATGCGGTGACTAGTACTTCATCGGCCGATTCGGCGGCTTGAAAGGCTTCGGAAAAATAGGCGAGATAACGCAATGTGGTGTGAATCGCATCGTCGTTGCTATTGATTTCTGACATTAAAATTGTAAATTCAGCACCGGCGGTGCGCGCCAGTAAGGCATTGGCGGGAACGTGTTGCTGTAGGCGCACGGCGATCGATTGCAAGAGCGCATCGCCCAGTGCATGCCCTACGCTGTCGTTGATGGCGCGATAGCCATCCAGACCGATTAATAGCATCAGCTGTTGATCCGCCGGTGCGAATGACCAATCGTTCACGGCTACCGCAAGCCCGTTGCGATTCATCAATCCAGTCATCGCATCAAAACGAATTTGCCGATTCAATTGCTTGAAGGATAGAGCGAGCTTGGCGGCCATATCGTTAAAGGTGTGCGTGAGTAGCGCGGTTTCGCGCAATTGAATTCGCGGTGTTGGAATGGCTTGCCAATCAGCTTGACCGAGTTTTTCTGCGGCTTGGGCGGTGGAGATAATCGGATGGGTAATCCGCCCGAGTACAAACCAACCGAGGATCGCAATCCCCAGGCCGATGAATAAAATAAATAGGGTCGTGAGTCGCTGCTCATGCCGAAGCGCGCCAACGAGATCTTTTTCAGGAATTAATACAACGATGCGCCAATTAATCCCGCCCGGATGGGTGAGTGGCACAATGCGGGCGTAGATACGATCTTTATTGTTGTAAAAGCTAAAGTGATCATCCTGCTGCAGCTGGCTGCTGGCTGCACGAATCAGCGGATTTTTACTTTCGCTCGCGAGTTGGCGCTGGCCGGGTTGGGTGGCGGTACTGCCGCTGGAGAGTACGCTGTCCATTGAGGAGTGAGCAATAAGGCGAGCGTCTTGATCCAGAATAAAAATGGCACCCGTGCCCAAATTCACTTGTTTGAGTAAAAGCTGATTAAATTGATCAATGCGAATATCACTGACCAGCACGCCTACTAATTGCTGCTGAGCATCAAAAACCGGCAATGAATTGGAAATCGTTACTGCTTGTTTTTCATCGATATTGCTATAAATATCCGACCACAACATGCTGCGCTGCTGGATAACCGGCAAAAACCACGGGCGGGTTCTGGGGTCGTAATTATCAATCCGCGCGTTTGGCGTATCAGCTTGCAGGCCTGGATAAATGTGCAATTGCTGTTGTGTTCTGGCGTCTTTCAGCATCAGATTAAATGTCGAGCTTTGCTCGGCGCGGCGTAAAGCAATAAAGCTGCCCGACATCGAGCCAAAACCAATGACGCTGAGTGCGGTTTTTTCGCGCAAAGTTTGCTCAAAAGTGATGCGTAATGGCGCATCAAGCATGGACAAATCATCCACTGGCTTGAGCTGCATCGTCTCGATGAGACCGGCCATAATTTTATTGCTTTGCTCTGGGATGTAAAGGAAGTTGAGCAAGCTGCGCTGTACATCGTAAACTTCGGCCGACATCACTTTGTCGCCTAAGCTGAGCAAAACTTTTTCTTGGTTGCGTAATTGCAAGGTGCTGCTGAGCCAGAGCGCTAGGCACAGTAGCGCCGCAAAGGCGAAGCTCACAGCGAATCTGAGAGAAATTTTATTTGGCAATTCAAGCTCAGTCTGGCAAAAAATAGGCTGGTTTAACTATAGCAGCAATGCTCAGGTGGGCTTGAATCCGATATATATACTGTTGTTTGTCGTTACCGCTTTGAACCAAGGCCGCGAGGCAGATAGAATACGGGGCTAGATTCACTTTGGCCTTTGATCCATGTCTGATGATTTGCTCACTTCCGTAGAAGAAACGCTTCCCGAACTACCTGCACCGAGCCAGGGCGGCGCGGCGCGGTTTATTGCCACGCAAGTCTCTACCACGCCCGACGATGGCGAATCGGTGCAACTGGGTTTATACGCTGAGAAAAGCTATCTCGAATACGCAATGAGCGTGGTGAAAAGTCGTGCTTTGCCGCAAATTGAAGACGGGCAAAAACCGGTGCAGCGGCGGATTTTATATGCGATGCACGAGTTGGGCTTAAGCTCGACCGCCAAGCCAATGAAATCGGCACGGATTGTCGGTGACGTGTTGGGTAAATACCATCCGCATGGCGATCAATCGGCCTACGATGCGCTAGTGCGGATTGCGCAAGATTTCTCGCTACGTTATCCATTGATCGACGGCCACGGCAATTTTGGTTCGCGCGACGGCGACGGCGCTGCGGCTTATCGTTACACCGAGGCGCGTTTAACGCCAGTGGCCGATTTGCTGCTCGGTGAGTTGGACAAAGGCACGACCGATTTCACACCGAACTACGACGGCGCATTCCAAGAGCCCGTGTTATTGCCTGCGCGTTTGCCGATGTTGCTGCTCAATGGCGCATCAGGGATTGCAGTCGGCATGGCGACCGAAATGCCATCGCACAATCTAGGTGAAGTCGCTGATGCCAGCATCGCCTTGATTCGCAATCCGAAACTCTCCACTGCCGAATTACTCACTTATATCCAAGGCCCTGATTTACCGGGCGGCGGGCAAATTATTTCTTCGCACAAAGACATCGCCACTGCGTACGAAAATGGTCGCGGTAGCTTGAAAGTGCGCGCGCGTTGGGAAAAAGAAGAACTCGCGCGCGGCCAATGGCAAATGGTCGTCACCGAATTGCCGCACGGCACGTCGACGCAAAAAGTGCTGGAAGAAATCGAAGAACTCACCAATCCGAAAGTGAAGAAGGGCAAAAAAGCACTCAGCCAAGATCAAGTGCAAACCAAGCAATTGATCCTCAGCGTACTGGATCGCGTGCGCGATGAATCGGGCAAAGACAAAGCGGTGCGTTTGGTATTCGAGCCAAAATCATCGCGGCAAAATTCGGACGATTTGATGAATCTGCTGCTGGCGCATACATCGCTAGAAAGCAGTTTGTCGATCAATATGGTGACGATTGGTCTGGATGGTCGCCCAGGGCAGAAAACGCTAAAAGATTTGATTTCAGAGTGGATCGCTTTCCGCTTTGTCACCGTCACGCGCCGCTGCCAACATCGCCTTGGTCAAGTCGATGATCGGATTCATATCTTAGAAGGCCGCTTGCTGGTTCTGCTGAATATCGACGAAGTGATTCGGATTATCCGACATTCAGATGAACCAAAATCCGCGTTGATGGAGGCGTTTAATCTGTCTGAGCGGCAAGCTGAAGACATTCTTGAAATTCGCCTGCGCCAATTGGCGCGCCTTGAAGGCATCAAGATTGAGCAAGAACTCAGCACGCTGCGTGATGAAAAAGCCGAGTTAGAAAACTTGCTCGCCAATCCAGCTGCGATGCAAAAACAAATTATCAAAGAAATTGAAGCAGATAAAAAGAAATACGCCGATCCACGCCGCACGCTGATTGAACACGCCGAGCGCGCAGTCGCCGAAGTGGCTGTCGTTGATGAGCCGGTCACGATTATTCTGTCGGAAAAAGGCTGGTTGCGTGCGCGCCAAGGTCACGGTCTTGATTTGCAAAGCCTGACGTTTAAAGATGGCGACAGCCAATTGGCGGCGATTGAATGCCGCACGATTGACCAAATTGCGCTATTTGGCAGCGATGGTCGCGTGTATTCCATTCAAGCCTCCGTCGTTCCGGGTGGTCGCGGTGATGGTGTGCCAGTGACGACTTTGGTCGATTTAGTCGCTAAAACACGCATTACGCAAATGCTGGCAGCGAAAATGGGCGAATGGGTCGTGATTGCAAATTCCAGCGGTTACGGTTTTGCTTGCCAGTTTGATAACCTGCTCAGCCGCCAAAAGGCCGGTAAAGCCTTTTTGACGCTCGATGAAGGCGAAACATTGCTGCGCGTTACGACGTTTGTTCCACGTGAAACATCGATTGTTGCCTGCCTTTCTAAAGCTGGAAAACTGCATCTTTTCCCGTATAGCGAATTTAAGCAGCTCACTGGCGGCGGGCGTGGGGTGATTACGATGGCCTTGGATGATAAAGATCAACTCGGCGCGATTACGGTTTGCGATGGAATCACACTCACCATTAATGTCGTGAACCGTGGCAAAGCGGTCGAGTGGGTGTTGAACGAAAACGAAATGGCACCGTACATCGGCAAACGCGCGCGCAAAGGCAAGCCGATTAGTAGCGCATTTAAGTTTCCAGGGTTTTAAATGAACAATCTTCCGGTGGGTATGAGTCTGGCGCTCTCATCAATATGGCTTGAGCTGGGTATACCCCATGAGCTATTGCAAAGCCGGAATTTGCCTTTGTTTGAAGAGGCGAGTGAATTGATTGACGTAGAAACTGCCTTGGACGGTCGTGTTTGGCAGCTCACGCCTGCGGCAGCAGCAGCGTGGCAGGCTATGCAGGCAGCAGCTTTATGTGATGGCATCGTCTTGAAAATCGCTTCGGCGTATCGTGCTAGCGCGCGGCAAGTTGAGCTGATTCAAAAAAAAATCGATTCAGGTATTTGTATCAATGACATCCTCCAAGTGCTCGCACCGCCCGGTTGCAGCGAGCATCACACGGGTAGGGCGGTGGATATTTTTGAGCCGGGCGGGCCAGTTGTTACTGAAGAATTTGAAACTACGCCTGCATTTGCTTGGCTAAGCCGCCACGCAGGCGAGTTCGGTTTTACGCTGTCTTTTCCGCGCGATAATCAATACGGCTATGTGTACGAGCCATGGCATTGGTGTTTTTCTGAGCGAGTCTGACGCGCTGCAGCATCTAGGGGATATACGGTAGTTCAGAAACGCCAAATTGATACGATATTGATATTAAGAGCACAAGAAGAACGAGATCTCCCCGTCCAAGCTCTAAAGCGATGAAGATCATGACCTACGCCATACACCCCGTTTGGAGCACCACCAGCCAGCCGCAGTCTTTGCTTTATGGCTTATATAAAGTCGGCGTCGATGGCGAACACGAAATCGCACAAGCCAGCCGTTTAGAATCCATAGAAGAATTACGGCAGCAGCTACTGCACCCAGAGCAGGGCGGAAAATAAAAAAGAGCACGGATCATCTCCGTGCTCTTTGTGTTTTTGGCGGTTTAAACCGCGCCGATATAATCCTGCTTGCCAATTTCAACGCCATTGCTGCGCAAAATCGCATACGCCGTCGTGACGTGGAAATAGAAATTCGGCTGCACAAACGACAGTAAATAAAACTCAGCCGTCATTGGATTGTCGGGCATAAAAGACAGCGTGATGGTTTTTTTCTCAGCATCGACAAACGCAGCTTGCGGTAAAGATTCAACAAAGCGCAGCGTTGCAGCAATGCGCGCTTGCAGCTCAGAAAAACTTTTCTCATTATCCTCATGCTTGGGCGCTACCGTGCCAGACAGCCGCGCGACGGCGAATTTGGCGCTGTCACAGGCAATTTGGATTTGTTTCGTCAGATTGAGCATATCGGGCGCTAGGCGCAGCGCAAGCATCGTTTCGTCACTGACTTTTTTCGCTGCGGCGTATTCGGCAGCTTTATCAAGCAAATGCGCCAGTTGTTTTAGTGCGCGAGCGTAGACTGGAACGGTGAGCTGATAATAATCGAACATGATGTTTCCTTTTTGGATATGAGCATCAATACAAAAATAGCAAAACGAATCAATTCGTCATTCCGGCGGCGCTCTGCGTACCTGAAGGTAAGGCCGGAATCTAGCTGCAATGTTAGTGGTTGCCATCGCTCTGGATACCGGCCTACGCCGGTATGACGAAGAGTGAATTCATTTCAGGCTTGTTTAGATCGCTAGGCTTATAAAGAGAGGGGGTTGTGCGGCGACCCCCACAGCATTGCGCTTTAGCTCTGCATATTCAAGTGCTCTAGCGTATCAATTGCACCGCGCCAAATTGATTGATTATGTATGTCGTTGTAGAGCTTATTGGCCAATGCTTGTGGCTCAATACCTGATGTATCAATAGTGAGGTCATAAGTCATATCTTGGTGGATTAGCGGGGTTTGCCACGCCACCAAACCGATGGCTCGATCACCACGCGCAGCTTCTCGTGCCAGCGCAATGTCGATATCACAATACACACCGACCAGCGCCACTGAATAGCCCGCCAGTTCGGTGAGTAATTCGCGCTTTTCTCCCGCATCACACCACGCGTTATCAATCAGCAAGCGGCAGCCAGCTTGCAGCAAAGCGGGCAGGCAATAATGATAGCCGCGCACCAAGCTCGGCCAGTCGTAGCCTGCACGTGTAATCACTTCACCTTGCTTCATCTGCTGTAAGTCACTAGGCGGCAGCGCGTACAAAATGCTATCGATACTGAAGTTTAAATATTGCTGCGGTAGTTTGTCTTGCAAAACCTTGGCGATACTGGTTTTGCCCGAACTACTCGTGCCATTGAGCAGAATGACTTGGGGAAGAGACATGGTGTTCCTGCATTGTTTCACGTGAAACAAAAGTATCCACACAGCAAAACTTATCAATTCGTCATTCCGACGAAGGCCGGAATCTAGCTGCAATGGTGATTTTACCGTTGCTCTGGATACCGGCCTACGCCGGTATGACGAAGAAAATTATTGAATCGACTTAGGTGGTTCTAGTTCGGCGTTAGCCGCTGCTTCAGCAATTTCGGCGGCGATTTCTTCTTCAGAGCTACGCGCCCAGAACATACGGTCGGGAATGAACTGCCCCATACCCGGACGGAACGCGGCAGACAGCGCTTGCCACGTGAAGTCTTGCGCGTCTTTCACCGCCTCAGAAATATCCGCACCATTGGCTAATGCACCGGCAATCGCCGACGCCAACGTCGCACCAGCGCCGTGGTAACTGCCTGGCAGGCGTTCCCACTGATCAGTGCGCACGCGGCCTAGGCGGCTGTACAGCGTATTAACGACTTTCGGCGTTTTTTCATGTGTGCCGGCAATCAATACGTATTCGCAGCCGCATTCCAAAATCCGTTGTGCGGCGGCATCGAGTGGCATATCTTCCTGCTCATCGGGATCGTCTGAGCCGAGTAAACGCGCCTCGGTATTATTTGGCGTCACGATCAAGGTATGCGGTAGCAGTAGCTCGCGCATGGCGCTAATCAGCTCTTCGTTCGAAAGTTCTTCGCCACGCCCCATACTAAACACCGGCTCTAAAATCAACGGAATATCGGGATAGTCCGAAGCGATTTCGGCAATAACAGCCAGATTCTCAACGCTGCCGACCATGCCAACTTTGATCGCATCGATTTTGATGTCTTCTAAAATAAACCGCGCTTGCTCGTCGACGATTTCTGAATCAATCGCATGAAATTCTTGTACGCCTGCGCTGTCTTGCACCGTCATTGCGGTGACAATCGGCAGGGCGTGGCAACCCAATGAGGCCAGCGTCAACACGTCGGCCATTAACCCCGCGCCACCAGAAGGATCATTAGCTGCAAAAACTAGCACGGTGGGTGGAGTTGGATTCATATGCGCAGAGTGGTTCGTGTAAAATTAGAATTCTAAACCACTCTGAGCGACTTATCCCGATGAAAAAATATATGTGCCTGATTTGTGCTTTTATTTACGACGAAGCCGAAGGCCGTCCTGAAGACGGCATCGCGCCGGGAACCAAATGGGAAGACGTACCAATGAACTGGACCTGCCCAGACTGTGGCGCGCGTAAAGATGATTTTGAGATGGTGCAAATCTAATCGCACTTTGCTCGTTTTAAATAAAGCGAAGAGTAGGGCTTAAACATCGCAAGCATGAACTACGCAGCATTTTTAAAACACGCGCCAAGGATGGCTATGAAACGTCTCTTATTAAGCCTATTGCTGGCTACGCTGGCAGCAGGCTGCCAGCAAGTCAATACCACCAGCGGTGGCGCAGTTGGCGCTAATCGCAAGCAAAGCATGTTGCTTTCGAGCGAACAAGTCGATCAGATGGCCGCTGCCAGCTACGCTGATACCGTTAAACAAGCGGCAAATAAAGGCAAATTGCTGCCAGATAACGACCCTACCGTACGCCGTGTTCGCGCCATTTCGGCGCGCTTGATTCCGCAAACCGCGGTGTTTCGCCCTGATGCGGCCAAATGGCAATGGGAAGTGAATGTCGAAAAAAGCCCAGAGCTCAATGCCTATTGCATGCCGGGCGGCAAGATTATGTTTTATACCGGCATCATCGAGCAGCTCAAACTCACCGATGATGAAATCGCGCAAATCATGGGCCACGAAATCGCCCACGCGCTGCGCGAACATGGCCGTGAGCGCATGAGCTCGGAATACGGTAAAGCGATTGCGATGCAAGGCGGTATGCAATTGCTCTCAATTGCAACCGGCGGCAAATACGATGCCTATCAAGATTTAGCTGGTGGCGGGCTCAATGCCTTGGTCGATGTAACGTATTCCTTGCCCAATAGCCGCACACATGAATCTGAAGCTGATGTGATCGGTCTAGAGCTGGCAGCACGTGCAGGCTACAACCCGAATGCCGCAGTGAGCTTATGGCAGAAAATGGCCGCGCAGGGCGGTGGCAAAGGGCCGGAATTTATGTCGACGCATCCATCGAGCACCACGCGAATTGCTGAGCTACAAGCCAAAGTGCCAGTGGTGATGCCGCTGTATGAAGCGGCCAAAGTAAAACCAGTGCCGAGCGCAGCACCGAAGAAACGAGCGAAATCGTAATTAAAATTGCGGCAAAAGGTCGGCGGCTTGTTCAGCATCAGTTTAAAAATGCCGCCGCGTGCCTACAATCGATCTTTCCGCATCATTGCGGTGCTCAATGCAAAAAGGAAAGACCATGTTGTGGATTAAATCCATACACCTAATTTTTGTCATCAGCTGGTTTGCTGGGCTGTTTTATTTGCCACGCATCTTCGTCAATCTGGCGATGGCCACCGAGCCTGCTGAGCGAGCGCGGCTTAATTTGATGGCGCATAAGCTGTACCGTTTTATGACGCCGATTGGCATCTTGTCGCTGATTTTCGGCGCCTGGCTGTGGAGTTATTATGACTTTTACATGGGCGAAGGCTGGCGCTGGATGCATGTTAAGCTCAGCCTGGTTGCGCTGCTGATCGGCTATCACGCGTGGTGTCGGCAAATTGTGCGGACTTTTGCTGCCGGCCAAAACACCCGCAGCCATGTTTGGTATCGCGTTTTTAATGAAGTCCCTGTACTTGCCTTGTTCGCCATTGTCGTATTGGTGATTGTGAAACCCTTTTAAATGGTCAGAAAATGAAAGCCTTGCTGCCTGTGTTGTTGATTGCGCTACTCAGCGCCTGTGATGAATCGTCGTCAACGACTGCGGCCAGCGCTGCGGCAAGTTGCGGTGTGTATGCGATTGGTCCGAACCAAATTAAAGACATCCTCAAAAGCCCTGAAGCGAGCGAGCAGGCTAAACCAGCGCCCGGTCGAATTGCAAAATCGGCGATGCCAGCGGAAGTACAAGCGGAGTTTCCTGATGGTTTATTAGATGCTCAGGGCTATTACCGTGGCATGGCGGTGTATTGCACCGTTGAGGAGGCACGCAAAGCCATTGTTGAGCAGAAATACACCGATTGGAGTGTGTATGAGCTGGCAACCGATTGGGCAAGTAATGTGTATAAAGCCGACGACGGTGCACATCACCTAAGCAAAGACGCCACCATCGCTAAGGCGGTTGAATAATGGCAGTCGAAATCGAGCGAAAATTCCTCATAGCCAACGACGCATGGCGCGAACAAATCAGCCGCAGCACGCGTATTGCGCAAGGCTATCTGTGTACCGATATCGAGCGCACCGTGCGCGTTCGCACCAAAGGTGAAGCGGCTTTTTTGACGATTAAAGGCAAAAATGCCGGCATCAGCCGCGCTGAATTCGAATACGAAATCCCCGTCGCCGACGCGCTTGATATGCTTAAACTTTGCCCGAATGTGCTGGATAAAACTCGCCATTTGGTCGACATCGATGGCCACACTTTTGAAATCGACGAATTTCACGGTGCGAATGCCGGATTGATCGTTGCCGAGCTGGAATTGGCTTCTGAAGAAGCGACTTATCCACAGCCCGCATGGTTGGGGCTAGAGGTCTCAGGTGACGCGCGTTATTACAACAGCGCACTGTCATTGATGCCGTTCAGTGCGTGGAAATAGTTTAAAAACAGTGGTCCACGAAAAGCACGAAAAAACATGCTCCGCAGGAAATACCCTTGAGGTACGAACGTGAAGCATCTGCCGCCGCGTGGGAGCGGGCTCGGCCGCGAAGGTTTCTGTTGCCAAGCGCCATGTGAACGAAATGAGGTTGTATGAGTGATTTTCCGGTTTTAAGAACTGAGCGTTTAATCCTACGTGAAATCGTCGCCGCCGATGCTGCGGCGATTTTTGCCATTCATGGCAACGCAAATGTGATGCGTTATTTCGGCGCAGATCCCATGTTAGAGCTCGCGCAAGCGCAAGCATTGATTACCGCTTTTGCGGATTGGCGTGGCGAAGCGCAATCGGGCATTCGCTGGGGCATCGAGCAAAACGGTCAGCTCATCGGCACTTGCGGCCTATTCCGTTGGAACCACGCTTGGCACAGCGCGATGGTCGGCTATGAACTTGCACAGTCTGCGTGGGGGCAGGGCTATATGTTGGAAGCGCTCGCTGCGATTTTGCCGTATGGCTTTAGTGAAATGAACCTCAACCGCATCGAAGCACAAATTCATCCTGATAACACCGCCTCGCTCAAACTGATGCCCAAACTCGGTTTTACGCATGAAGGACAGTTACGCGAGGCGGGATTTTGGGGAGGCAAGTTTCATGATTTTGTGCAATTTGGGCTTTTGCGGCGAGGGTGCCAAGGATAGTCGAATAGGACGGCTTAATTTTATCAATCCGCGCTGATTGCTTTGTAACGCTGAGTCACTGACATAATTTGATGTGTTTTGATAGCGAGAAACTAATGCCGATTCCTGAATTTGCGACCCATTATTTCCTACCCGAAAACGGCCCGTTTAAGAGTTTATCGAGTTTAGAAGGCGGCGGTGATAACCCGATTTTTCTTGAACTGTTAAATCGGCATCAACACGATCCTGCCTATCGCCGCCGTTTTGGCCGCGAATACATTCAACGTCGGCGAGAAACCGAGCAAGCGTTGCGCGAGCTGTTTATTGCGCGGGGTGGCGCGCCGCAAGTTGAGCACCCACTTTATCTCACGCTGGGGATGTCCGCGTGGTTTAAAGGCTTAAACGAGAGCCATCAAGAAATCAGCATTCCACTGGCAAAGCTCAACCCCGCAACCACGTCGGTGACGTTTCCCGATAGTTTTATGACGATGAGCCGAGCCGATAAACCTTATTTCAAACAAGTTTTTCTGCTGGATGAGCTTGAAGCCATGGCGCAACGTTTCGGCATTCCCAACAACGACCATCTCGTGCCGTACGAAAAATACTGGGAAACGGATTTTGAGCTGTATGTGGAAATTCAAGTTTGGGATAAAGCCGAAACATTGTTAACGGCATAATTTGAGGGCTGTGTAGCGTGTAGGGCGGGTCAAGACCCGCGTTGATTATCGTTGCGATATTGGTCTGATTGGCGGGTTACGCCTAAAGGCTAACTCGCCCTACGGCATTGAGGTGTTTGATTGTAGCTCTTTATTTAAAATGGCTAGCTCGCAATACCTAATCATTTTGACTCATCAAAACGGACTACAGCAACGTTTTAATTAAACTCGACCAACTTCAAAGTAATCTATCTCCGGAATCCACTTCATGCTAAATATCGCGATCGAACTTGCTCAATTGGCGGGGCATTCTTTGCTGGATCGTTTTGGCCAAACGCAGGCCGTGACGATGAAGGGCGATGTTAGCAATATTGTTACCGCCGCCGACACGCGTGCCGAGCAGATTATTGTCGCCGGTTTGCGCCAGCGCTTTCCGGGGCACTCGATTATTTCGGAAGAACTCGGCAGCGATTTGCGGCCATCGGATTACACGTGGATTGTCGATCCACTGGATGGCACATCCAATTACGCGGCGGGGATTCCGTGGTTTGGCGTGCTGATTGCGCTGTTTCGTGGCACCGAGCCGATTTTGGCGGTGCTGCATACGCCGGTGAATGGCGATCTGTATCTGGCCGAAAAAGGCAGTGGCGCCGAGCGCAACGGGCAACGCATCCATGTCAGCCTAGAGGCTGAGCTGCACAATGTGCTATGGGCGTATGGTATGGATGCGCAGACCAGTGTGGCAGCGGCGGAGCGCGATATACGGCTACTAACGCAATTACTACAACGCGTACGCAATGTGCGCGCCACCAATAGCCTGATCGATGCCGCCTACACCGCCGACGGGCGCTTGGGCGGCATGCTCAATCAAAGCACCCGCCTCTGGGACATCGCCGCACCAATGTTGCTGATTCAAGAAGCGGGCGGCATTTACACCGCCAGCAACGGCGCGCCGCTCAAACTCGATCTATCCGCCAGCGCCCCCGAGCAAATTTATTCCGTCCTCGCTGGTGCACCGATGTTGCATGGCGCGGTGGCTGAGCTGATGCGGCAGGTCTAGTTTGTGTTTAATCGTGGCGGATTATTGGGAGTTTTTGGTGAATGATCTTTTAAAGCAGCTCATTGCGTATGAGCAAGTATTGCATCAAGCCGATGTGCGTAAAAATGCAGCACAATTAGCAGAGTTACTGCATGCGGATTTTTTTGAAATCGGCGGATCGGGTAATAGCTACGATCGCGCGGCGATTATTCAAGCCTTGCAATCAGAAAACCCAGCCAAGGTTTGGTCACAAGATTATGAGTTGAAAATGATCAGTGATCAGGTCGCCCTGTTGATTTATAAAGCCGCGCATTTCGCCGCAGATGGCACTTTAGTGCGCCATTCATTACGTAGCTCGCTATGGCGTTTCGAGTTAGAAAAATGGAGCATGATTTTCCACCAAGGCACCCCGACAGCGCCTTTTGTCCAAGTAGAACAGACTTACGCTTAAGGCTGATCCACACATCGGAATTGATGTATTTGATCATAGCCTTTTATTTACAATGCTTAGCTGGCAATACATCGACTTAAAAACAAACCTCGTTGATCTGCGCGAGATCCCTTGTATCGCGCCGAGCGAGGAACAAGCGGGGCGGGGTTTTTGCGATCAATGTTTGAGCGAGGCCGATGCTTTTGTATTTGAGGCCGAACGAGTTTTGAGCGCAACCGACCCGATTGTCCGCAGCGAGGGGATCCGGCGCAGCCGGACGCAGATACTAGGGTCGCCTTTCTTTGCTTACTTTCTTTGGCGAAGCAAAGAAAGTAAGTGCCGCGCGGCATGAGCGCGACCATGGCGATTAGAATGTTGATGTTTTAAGTTAAACGCTGCACTTTTCATCAAAATTAAATTTCAAATATTAAGTAGGTATACGAATGCAGCCATTAATCAAAAATGCCTCCATCCATATACCCATTAAACAAAGGTAATCACTATGACCAGCCGTAACGAACAACTTTTTGAATCTGCCAAAAAACACATCCCTGGTGGCGTGAATTCGCCAGTACGAGCTTTTGGCTCGGTGGGCGGTACGCCGCGCTTTTTTAAAAAAGGCGCGGGCGCTTTTGTTTGGGATGCGGACGATAAGCAATATATCGATTATGTCGGTTCTTGGGGCCCGTTGATTCTTGGCCACGCACACCCAGCGGTCATCGACGCGGTGGTGAATACCGCCAAAAACGGCATGAGCTTTGGCGCGCCGACTGAGGGCGAAGTTGAGCTGGCTGATTTGCTGTGCCAAATGCTGCCGTCACTGGAGCAAGTTCGCCTCGTTTCCAGCGGTACCGAAGCGACAATGAGCGCGATTCGCCTCGCGCGCGGCTTTACTGGCCGCGATAAATTGGTCAAATTCGAAGGCTGCTACCACGGCCACGCCGATAGTTTGCTGGTGAAAGCAGGTTCTGGCCTGCTGACCTTTGGTAATCCCTCTTCCGCTGGTGTTCCGGCTGCGGTGGCGGCCGATACGATTGTGTTGCCGTACAACGATGTGGCTGCGTTGGAAAGCTTATTTGCAGCGAACGGCGGCGAAATTGCAGCGATCATCGTCGAACCGATTGCTGGCAATATGAATATGGTGCAGCCAAGTGAGCAGTTTGTTGCCGCGATGCGTAATCTCACCACGCAACACGGCGCGGTGCTGATTTACGATGAAGTAATGACGGGGTTTCGCGTTGGATTGCACTGCACGCAAGGCCTGCACGGCATTACCCCTGATCTGACTTGCTTGGGCAAAGTCGTTGGTGGCGGCATGCCGCTGGCGGCATTTGGTGGCCGCGCCGATATTATGGCGTTTTTAGCGCCGCTGGGCCCTGTTTATCAAGCGGGTACTTTATCGGGAAATCCAGTTGCCGTTGCTGCGGGTTTGGCGACGTTAGCCGAAATTAGTAAACCTAACTTCTTTGAGAATTTAGCCGCACAAACGGCGAAATTCGTCTCTGGATTAAATGAAATCGGCGCAGATCACGGACTTTGTGCACAGTCTGTTGGCGGTATGTTTGGCGTGTATTTCGCCGAAGTTGTGCCAACGTCATTCGCCGATGTAATGCAATCTGATCGCACCCGTTTCAACGCGTTTTTCCACGCGATGCTGGAACAAGGCATTTATCTCGCGCCATCGGCATTTGAAGCGGGCTTTGTGTCGGCTGCGCATACCGACGCTGATATTGCGGCGACTTTGGCGGCGGCTAAAATCGCGTTAGCGCAATGCTAAGCGGACATTCTGCGTCAGTAGCGACGCCAATCACACCGCTGGCGCTGGATTTTGGCGGCCAGCAGCTCATCGGCAGCGCGCATTTGCCTGCTGCTGCCGAGCATGCTGTGTTGATGCTGCATGGTTTTACTGGCAATCGGATCGAATACACGTATTTTTTCGTAACGCTGGCACGCGTGCTGGCAGCGCGGGGGATTGCGGTGTTTCGCTTTGATTTCTTGGGGTGCGGCGAAAGTGATGGCGAATTTGCCAACATTTCTGTGGCCAGCCAAGTGGCACAAACTCAGCATTTATTAGCGCATCTGGCTGCAAATTACCCACAATACGCGCGGCATGTGCTCGGCTTTAGCATGGGCGGCTTGGTCGCGTTGCAAACCGCCTTGGTCGATAGTGCAGCGATGCGCTCGATGACTTTGCTCGCACCAGCGGCTAATTTAGCGCAATTGGTTGAGTCGGTGGCGAGCGCTAATTCTGCCGCGCACCACACTGATCGTACTGATTGTGTGGATTTTTTGGCTTTAGAAATTAACCAAACATTCCGGCAAGAGCTCGCTCAACTCGCACCGTTTTCGGGCTTGGCGACGTTGAATATTCCGACGCTGGTCGTGCATGGTCAGCTCGATCAAGCCGTTCCGGTAGAAATCGGCGAACAAGTCGCCGCTTGCTTGCCGCAAGCGACGTTTGAAGCGTGGCCGGACGCCGATCACACCTTTGCGCGGCGCGAGTATCGCCTGCAATTGGGCGAGCGTATCGCTGATTTTGTATTGAGTCGTCCCTAAAAGCCGTGGGTTTTGATTGATTTTTATTGGACGTGAAAAATGAGTGAAAACAAGCTTAAACGAGTGAGCTGGCGGGCTGCGGTTCTGCTAGAGGGCACAGAACCTTTGCTGGTGAAAGTATCGCAGGCGTCTGAAACACAGCTTGAGCTGATCTCACTCAATTCACTCAAAGCCGGCCTTGAATTGCGCTTGTTTCTAGAGCTGCACGATGTTTCGCATAAGAAGAATGAATATTTTCCAATGCAGATTAAGGTGATGGATTCGGTGCTGGTGGCCAGCGCGCATCATTTTCGCTGCAATGTGAAAGTAAGCCAGATTGACAGCAAGCCACAGTCTGCTTTGAGGGATGCACTGGAACTGGTTAATTAGCCGTTAATGTCTGATATTAACGGCTAATTGCTGCATTTAGCGTAAGTTGGCGGTGATAAATTTCCCAATCAATTGAATCTCGGGCAAGCACACCGAATGTTGCATTGGATAAGTATGCCAATCGACCTTCACGCCTAAATTCGCGACGAAATCTTTGGCTTTTTCACCGAGCACAACGCCGACGACAGGATCTTGGCTACCATGTGCAGCCAGTACCGGCGTGGTTTGATTGGCGGCGATGGTGTCAGCTGTGAGCAGCGATTCAGCAGGCAGGTAAGTCGATAAAGCGACAATCCCAGCCAGCGCTTCTGGATGAGTTAAACCAGCGGTATAGGCAATCGCACCGCCTTGGGAAAAGCCCGCTAGCACGATACGGTGGCTAGGTATGCCTTTGGCATTCTCAGCAGCAATCAAATCGCGAATGGATTGCACTGATTGCTGCACGCCAGCGATATCGGCTTGGCGGCTGATTTGGTCGAAATGCACGATGTCATACCAAGCGCGCATCACATAGCCGTTATTGCAAGTAATCGGCATGGTCGGCGCATGCGGAAAAATAAAGCGCACGGCCAAATCGGCCGGCAAACCCAGCTCAGGCACGATGCCTGCAAAATCATTGCCATCTGCGCCCAAGCCATGCAGCCAAATGACGGTTGCAGTTGGATTCGGAGCGGTTTCAATGGTGACGCAAGGGAGTAGAGCAGAAGTCATTTTAAAGTCTCAGGGAAATTGATCCCTGCATGCTATCAAAAAATGGTGTTGCTCAGGATTACTAATGTGGGGTTGATGGGTATATTGATGTAG
Source organism: Deefgea rivuli DSM 18356 (assembly GCF_000620145.1). Taxonomy (GTDB): domain Bacteria; phylum Pseudomonadota; class Gammaproteobacteria; order Burkholderiales; family Chitinibacteraceae; genus Deefgea; species Deefgea rivuli. The sequence continues at coordinate 30,877 of NZ_JHVM01000015.1, read as the reverse complement.
GGATTTTTATATATGCTCTACATGCATATACATCGATATTTTTTTTGAGGGTATTTGCGTGTAAGGTGGGTTGAGCCGTATTTGGGCGATACCCATCAACGTTATATCAATGGGTATCGCTTCGCTCCACCCATCCTACACATTCGCATTTAATAAAATGACAAAAAAAATGCCTTCCAATTGGAAGGCATCGCTGGCTTGCTGAATTACTCAGCTTTAAATTCAGCCAACATCGTTTGCAATTCGCCGCTGGCGAATAGCTCTTTCATAATGTCCGAACCGCCAACAAATTCGCCCTTGATGTAGAGCTGTGGAATCGTTGGCCAGTTGGCGTATTCTTTGATGCCTTGGCGGATGTCTTGGTCGGCCAATACATTCACCGCAGCAAAATTCACGCCACAGTTTTTCAGCATTTGCACTGCGCCCGAAGAAAAGCCGCATTGTGGGAAAGACGGCGTGCCTTTCATGTATAAAACCACTGGATTTTCGGTCACTTGCTGGCGAATTGTGTCTTGAATGCTCATGATGATGCTCACAAAGGTTGATAGATTTAGTCGGGTATTGTAAGCCGATGCTCCAAACGCGGCAAGCCCGTTGGGGTGGCGCTACGGCGTGGCTTGAATCACGGCGCAAGCGATTCGGGCGCCAGCGTTGCCCGCCGGTTGGCTGTGGTAATCATCAGGGTTGGCATGAATAATCACCGCTTTACCGATGATATTGTTTGTGCCGGGCAGCAGGCTGAGTTGCGCGAGTGTGAATTGTGTTTCGGCCAAGCCATCGGCGTTTGCGTTGAGATTGGGGATGTCGCCCGCATGATGTTCAGCTGCTTGCGCGCCGTGCGCGTGTTGTTGTGGATTAAAATGCCCACCCGCGCTGCTAAAATCGGCTTTGCTGCAATCGCCCGTCATGTGGATATGAAAGCCGTGTTCACTATTGGGCTTTAGGCCTGCCACTTTGATCCTAAGTAAGACCGGCCCGCTGTCTTGTTGATAAAACAGCAGCTCGCCGTTGATTTTTTGCCCCGCAGCCGATTGCAACTCGGCTTTTGCCTGCGGCGGCATGTTTTTCGGCCCTGCACAAGCGACTAAACCGACACTGCATATCAATGTTAAATGGGCTTGCCACATGATGGTGCTCCTTGCCTATTGAAACCCTAACCATACTTCGGCCAGTTTCAAGCACAAGTGACAATGCCATAATCCATGACTAGCGGTTGTTCAATTTTAGCTGCGCCACTGCCCGCCGCTCACGCGGTCGTTATCGCCCAGATCGCGCCATGTTTGCGCTTCCGCATAACCCGCTTGTTGCAGCAATTCGCGGCAGGCTGCGCCTTGATCCCAGCCGTGCTCGAGCAATAGCCAAGCGCCAGAAACGAGATGCTGCTTGGCTTGGGTGATGATGGTGGCTAAATGCTGCAAGCCATCGCTGCCGTCGGTCAACGCGCCGCTCGGCTCAAAGCGCAAGTCGCCCTGCGTTAGATGCGCGTCGTTCGCTTCGATATACGGTGGATTGCTGACGATCAATTCAAACTGTTCACCCGCCACTGCGGCCAGCCAATCGGATGGTAAAAAGCGCACGTCAGCGTTCAGCGCGGCGGCATTTTGCGTTGCGACTGCCAAAGCGTCGGTCGAAATATCCAGCGCAGCGACATTTAAATCAGGGCGTTCGAGTTTCAGCGTAATCGGAATACAGCCCGAACCGGTACCCAAGTCGATCACGCGGCCAGCTTGTGGCGCACGTGCGATAGCCAGCTCGACTAGCAATTCGGTATCAGGGCGCGGTATTAGCACCGCAGGCGTCACCACAAACTCGCGGCCATAAAATTCACGGCTGCCGAGGATATACGCCACCGGCTCGCCAATCCGCCGCCGCGCCGCCAGCGCTGCAAACGCGGCGCTGTGTTCGTCGCTGGCCAGATCAGTGTCATGCGTAATCAGCCAAGCACGGTTTTTTTGCACGATGTGCAGCAGCAAAACCTGAGCATCAAAACGCTCAAGGCTGCTGGTTTGGATCAGTTCACGATAAGTGGGCATATTTTAGTTAATAGTTTTTTTAAGTGCCTGCGGCACGGTTTTTTAGAGCCGCAATCCGCGGCGGGGACTTACTTTCTTTGCTTCGCCAAAGAAAGTAAGCAAAGAAAGGCGACCCGGGCGCACATCGGTCCCCGATGCCCTCGATCAGTCGTGAGCCAAACGATAAAACTGTTCGTCTCTCTCCTTCACTCGGTGTGCTTAGACGGGATTTTTAAGCCCCAGACCAACCAGCGTGGCACAGCATTAACCCTCAATTTACATCAAGAAAATCGTCGCCAAGCCCAGAAAAATAAAGAATCCCAAGCTATCGGTTAGCGCGGTAATCATCACCGATGAGCCGTACGCGGGGTCGCGGCCGAATTTTTGCATGGTGAGCGGCACGAACAGGCCCACCAGCGCCGCGACGATCATATTGAGCATCATCGCACCCATCATCACCAGCCCCAAATCCCATTTTCCATACAGCGCCCACGCCATCAGCCCCAGCACCGCGCCCCACATCAGGCCATTAATCAGCGCAATGCCCAGTTCTTTAAGCAGTAGCATCCGTGTGTGTGAGGGTTGAATTTGCCCGAGCGCTAAACCGCGAATAATCAAGGTCGTGGTTTGGGTGCCGGTATTGCCGCCGATGCCTGACACAATCGGCATCAATGCGGCCAGTGCGACCAAGTGCGCAATCGTGTCTTCAAACGCGCCAATCACGCGGCTGGCGATAAACGCGGTGCAGATATTCAGCGCCAACCACGGCCAGCGGTTTTTGACCGCTTTCCCGACGCTGGAAAACAGGTCTTCGTCTTTCAAACCAGCCAAAGATAGTACTTCAGCGTCGGATTCTTCACGAATCACGTCGACCATTTGATCGACGGTAATGCGGCCAATGACTTTGTGATTGGAGTCGACGACAGGCGCAGAAACTAAGTCGTAACGCTCAAATGCTTGCGCGGCGTCGCCCGCGTCATCAAACGGCTGAAACACCACCACATCATCGGCCATGACGGCTTCGACGTATTGCTCTGGATCGCTTATCAGTAACACGTTAAGCGGCAATACCCCTTTTAGGATGTCATTGTCGTCAACGACAAACAATTTATCCGTATGCGTCGGCAACTCGTCAAAGCGGCGCAAATAGCGCAGTACGACTTCAAGCTTGACGTCGGCGCGGATGGTCACCATCTCAAAATCCATCAGCGCACCGACTTGATCGTCGGTATACGACATCGCCGATTGCACTTCGGCGCGATCTTCCGCATCCAGCGTGCCGAGCACGGCGCTTTGCACATCCGACGGTAAATCGGGCACCAAATCGGCCAGCTCATCGGTATCGAGTTGCCCTGCGGCGGCGACCATTTCATGCGGCGCCATATCGGCCAGCAAGGATTCACGTACCGCGTCCGACACTTCAAGCAGAATCTCGCCGTCGTCATCGGCGTCGACCAAACCCCATACGGTTAAACGATCAACTGGCGGCAGCGCTTCCAAAATATAGGCAATGTCGGCCGGATGTAGATTGGCGAGCTTGTTTTCTAGCTCAGCGAGGTTTTGCCGATGAACGAGTTGTTCGACCAGATCGTGTTTCGGGCCTTCTTGCTTGTGCACCATGCCTTCAACCAGCTTGTGCCGCTCCAGCAAGCGCGTGACTTGTTGCAGGCTGTCTTGCAAGCTTTCTTGCGGTTTGCGATTCATCACGGTCATGGTTTTGGCCCTGCAGGCGACTATCTGCACGCGAAACGCGCGCCATAGCACTGGTTGAAATAATGCGGTGCGGCGGCAGTTTAGCACGGGCTTATGACGCTGCGAATTGTGCCGCGCGCTCAATTGCGTCTTGGATGCTGCATCGCGCAAATAGGCCGTACATAATGGCTGGCACTCGCAGTGAGGGACGCCGCTCGCAGCGTCATTTGCTCGTGGTATTCTCGGCGTGCCGTTCATTACCGTGGAAGAGGTTTTATGTCGCTGTATTCTTTGCTGCCAATTGCGTTTGTGTTGATTCAACTGCTATTTATTGGGCGGGCTATTTTGCGGCCGCAGCGTGAACCAGCGTCGCGCGTCGCGTGGATTGTCGTCATTGCGCTGCTGCCGATTGTCGGTGTGCTGGCGTATATTTTATTAGGCGAAACCAGCATTGGTCGCCGCCGTGTTGCGCGCTTGAATCAAGCTAAGTCAGCCCTGCAATCGTCTGAAACCACGCCGTGGCCGCAGCAAATTCCCGAGCGTTTTAGTCAGCTGTTTCAGTTTGGCCAGTCAGTGAATGGCTTTCCGCCCGTTGCGGGCAATACGGGGCAATTGCTGCCAGCGGACGGCATGATTGCCGCGATGGTCGCGGATATGGATGCGGCGACCGAGCATATTCATCTGATCTTTTATATTTGGCTGACTGATCACAGCGGGCTGCAAATTGTTGAAGCACTGAAACGCGCTGCCGCGCGCGGTGTGGCCTGCCGTGCAATGGCAGATGGTTTGGGTTCGCGTTCGATGATTGCGTCTAAACATTGGAAAGCGATGCAAGACGCTGGCGTGCAAGTGGCCGTCGCGCTGCCGATTGGTAATCCGCTGCTGCGCCCGTTTAGTGGCCGAATTGATTTACGCAATCACCGCAAAATCGTCGTCATCGACCGGCATATTACCTACTGCGGTAGCCAGAATTGCGCCGATGCGGAGTTTTTGGTCAAAGCCAAGTTTGCGCCGTGGGTCGATGCGGTGATGCGCTTTACCGGGCCGATTGCGCAGCAAAATCACTTTTTATTTAAAAGCGATTGGATGGCGCAAACCGGCGACGATTTGACCGAATATTTGCAACCAATCGCTAATACGCATATCGGCCAAGGTGTTGTCGCGCAAGTGATAGGCACTGGGCCGACGCAGCCGTACACGGCGATGCCTGAAATGTTCACGACGCTGATGTACGCCGCGCGGCGCGAATTGGTGATTACGACACCGTATTTTGTCCCCGACGAGGCAATGCAAGCGGCGCTGTGCGCCACGGCGCGACGTGGTGTGAGTACGACGGTGATTTTTCCGCAGCGCAATGATTCATGGATTGTTGAGGCCGCGAGCCATAGTTATTACGAGGAATTACTCGCAGCGGGCGTGCAGATTTATGAATTTGTCGGCGGCGTGCTGCACACCAAATCGCTGACGCTGGATGGCGAAATGACGTTGATCGGCTCAGCGAATCTGGATAGGCGCAGTTTTGAGCTGAATTTTGAAAACAATATTCTGTTTTTTGATGCGGCCTTAACCGCGGAAATGCGCCAACGGCAAAGTGAATATCTAACGCAAAGCGAACTCGTCACCGTCGATATGGTCGCGCAATGGACTATCCGTCGCCGTTTGTGGAATAACACGATTGCGATGCTGGGGCCGCTGTTGTAATTCACACGGCCAAAGTGGCTTGAATACGCTTTGGCTAATGATGCATTAACTTGCAGTACCTAAATCTTCTTGCCCAGCATACAGCTGATTAATTTTGTAATTAATGTAAAACGCAGTGAACAAAAACGTCCAGCTACCGTGAAGCCAATCGGCATGTTCTGGTGTGAGCGCCAAGAGTTGATTCAAGCGGCTGCGCATTTGAAACGCCCACAGCAAGGCCATCACACCACTAATGAGTGCAAATGCAGTACTCGCAAAGCTCAAGGCATGCTCAGGAGGTACAAAAAACGAGCCGACCGTCAGCACCGCACTCAGCCCATACGCAGCGATCAAACTACTCACAAAATTGCTTGAAATGGGCTGGGCATTTGGAATCTGCACTAGCTTTTGGCTTTGCTGTTGGATATAAATTGCCGTGTAAATGCCAAAGCTAAACAGACTCAGCAAATACAAACGCCAAGTGCTTTGGCTTTTCATAAGTGCGATGATTTCTTTGCGATCCACAATATTTCCTTCATCAAGTGAGCGGTGGGTGCGATAGCGCAGCAGCTTGCGCGTAAATAGCGCTTAGGACAAGCGGATAAACTCGCGATAAAAATCTACAAAAGCGCGCACTTTGGCGGGCACGTGTCGCCCTGGCGGGAAAACCGCGTAAATGCCGCCGTTAGGCAAAGACCAGTCCGCGAGCACCCGCACTAATTGACCGCTGCTCAGCGCCGCTTGTGAACTCATTTCATCCATCACCGACAGCCCCGCGCCGAATTCCAGTAGAGCCAGCAAGGCATTCGGCGAATCAACTTGCAGCCGTGATTTCATTTGCACCGTTTGTGTATTCCCAGCGGCATCGCGCAGTTTCCACGTTAACGGCGTGGGCAACAGCGACAGCGCAACCCACGCATGTTCGCTTAAATCGGCCGGTTGCTGTGGCGCGCCGTGCTGCTGCAAATAGCTAGGCGCAGCGACGATATATTGCGCAAATTCGCCCAATTGAATCGCGCGCTGCGATGAATCTTTGAGCCAACCCACCCTAAACGATAAATCAATGCCATCGGCTACTTGATCGGTGACGCGATCACCCGTGCGCAAATCAATGCGTAGCTGCGGATGCCGCGCCGCAAATTGTGCCAGCGCGGGCGCAACCGATAGGCTGGCATGCGCCACGCTAGCCGAAATTCGCAGCAGCCCCGTTAATTCGCCCTGCTCACTACCGAGCTGCGTTAACGCTTCGTGCAAGCCCATCAGCAGCGGCTGGCAATGCTGATGCAGCGTGCGCCCAGCATCGGTCAAGTTGACTTGCCGCGTCGTGCGCGTAAATAGCGCGGTGCCTAGCTGCTGTTCTAGCCGACTAATTTGCAAACTCACTTTGGCCTTGGCGACGCCCAAACGCTCGGCCGCCGCAGTAAAGCTTTTCGCTTCAACCACAGCATTAAAAATGCGCAGCGCATTCAAATCAATCTGATCTAGGGTAGACATAGACGTAACTCGCTAGTGGGCAATTGTTAAGAATTCCATAACAATAAATTATGGATTTTGCTGTTTATCGCGTCAATAAACACAGGCAAACTGCAGTCACTCGATTCATATTTAATTACCCATAAGTATCTACACAAGTTCAAAATCAGTCATTTAGATCGTCATACCGGCGTAGGCCGGTATCCAGAGTGCAGGGTAAATCCACCATTGCAGCTGGATTCCGGCTTTCGCCGGAATGACGAATTGAGGTTTGTAGAGACCTATGTTCAATCACTTCAAGGAAAATAAAATGAAAATCGCACTGATCGGCGCTACTGGCTTTATTGGTTCTGCTTTGCTCGCTGAAGCACTCAGCCGTGGCCACCATGTAACCGCATTTGCCGCGCATCCAGAAAAACTCGCCCCTGCCGACAATCTGCTTGCTGTCGCGACGGATGTGCAAAACCTCGGTCAACTGACAACGCAATTGCAAGGTTTTGATGCGGTGATTAGCGCATTTAGCGGTCATGCTAATGCTGATACTTTGGGCTATTACGTTGCGGGGATTAGCAACATTATTCAAGCCGCCAAAACGGCCGCCGCGCCGCGCTTATTGGTCGTCGGCGGTGCGGGCTCGCTCGAAGTGGCACCGGGCGTGCAAGTGATCGATACGCCGAACTTCCCCGCTGAATACAAAGCCTCAGCCGAAGGCGCACGCCTAGCATTGAACTTGCTGTGCCAAGAAACGAGCCTCAATTGGACGATGCTCAGCCCATCAGCAATGATCGCCCCAGGCCAACGCACCAACGAGTTCCGCCTCGGTGGCGACCAACTATTAAGCGACACTGAAGGCAAGAGCCATATTTCGGTCGAAGACTACGCAGTGGCGATGATTAACGAATTAGAGCAGCCACAGCATGAGCGTCAACGGTTTACGGTGGGTTATTAATTAGATTGGGTGTTGAGGCCGTCAATCTATTGGCTTGATGGGTATATATATGCAGCGCATATTTAATAAGTTCTACGAACAAATACCCATAAGATATTGGCAATATTAAAATTGGGGTTGATGCCGTGCCGCGATCGTTGAGCAAGGGCTTAAAGTCCCTTGTATCAAGCCGAGCGAGGAACAAGCGGGTCGGGGTTTTTGCGATCAATGTTTGAGCGAGGCCGACGGTTTTGTATTTGAGGCCGAACGAGTTTTGAGCGCAACCGACTCGATTGTCCGCAGCGAGGGTATCCGGCGTAGCCGGACGCAGATACTAGGGCGGCCTTCTTTTGCTTACTTTTCTTGGCCGTTCAAGAAAAGTCAGTGCCGCGCGGCATTAGCGCAACCATGGTGAATAGGAAATTGATGCGTTCATTTAAGTGATACGCTGTTTTTATCAATACCAAATCTGAATATCACCAATTATTCTTAGGTATTACCTTCCAGTCCTTTTCAATAAAGCCTTTCATGTGTATACCCACTAGGAAGCAAAAGGCCGCCAAAATGGCGGCCTTTTGGTGAAATTAGCTTTGCAATTAAATCAAAACTGCCTCCGTATCTATTATCCCAAACACAGCTGCGCCGCAGCGCGGGCGCTGCATTCTCGGCTGCTGTAGGCGCAGACGTGGCTAGTGCCTTCGGGTGCGGCGTCGTAGCCGTTGCGTAGCGCGACTAAAATCAATTGCTCGCCAAATTTGGCGGTCAGTTGCGCGACAAAAGCTTTGGATGCGGCTTGTGCAAAATCTTCGCCGGGCAGTGGATAATTTTCGGTCACGGCCAAGATACGCTGGCGCGAATTGAGCGGCACTTCTTTGAAAAACTCCTGCGCCGCTTCGTAATCAAGGCAATGCAATTGCCCTTCTGGAACGTGCAGCGCCAGCTCAGCGGCAAAATATTCAAATGCCGGAATTTCCTGATTTGGGCCAATACCGCGTGGGTTGATTAGATTGGCGTAATCGTCCATCGGCGTGGTTTGAATAACGATAATTTGCTGATCGTCTTGCAGCGGCAGATTGCCAGCTTCATCACGCAGGATTTTCACCGCGGCGCTTGCTGCTGCGGCTTCAATTTCGCGATGCGCGGCCAGATCAAAGTCTTGATACAGCGGCATAGGCACAAGGCGCGCGAGTTTGAATGCGACCACGCGCTCGGCAATCGCGTTGATTTCGGCCTCTGCCATGCGGCCATCGTTCACCGCAGCCACAATCGCTTCGATCATCGCGATTTGATTATCGAGATAATTCGGGTTGTGATCGTAATGCTCTTCCGACAGCATCATCATATCGATACCGGCGTGAAATGCAGTGATCGCGGCGTCAACAGGCGCGAAATTACGCCGAATTGCGCCCATATTCATACTGTCGGAAATGACGATGCCTTTAAATCCCAATTCACCGCGCAGCACATCTTGCAAAATCGCCTTCGACAACGTAGCTGGGTACTGTGGATCAATCTGTGGATAACAAATATGCGAGGTCATGATTAGCTCGACACCCGCATCAATCGCTGCTTGAAACGGCGCTAAATCCTCGACCAGCAAGGTCGCCAGCGATTTATCCACTTGTGGAATCTCGCGGTGCGTATCCCCGGTGGTGTCGCCGTGGCCGGGGAAATGTTTGGCGCAAGCGACAATGCCGCCCTGATGCGCGCCGTTCACCGCCGCCGCGACTTGCGCCGCCACTTGGCTAGGCGTTTCGCCAAACGCGCGCGTATCAATAATCGGCGAATTGGGCTGCAAATTCACATCGGCGCAGGGGCCGAGCACGCAGTTAAAGCCCGCCGAGCGCATTTCTTGGCCAAACACTTGATATATCGCCGCCGTTAATTCGGGCTGATTCGCGCTACCGAGCGCCAAATTGCCGGGGCCAGTCGTCGATTCGGGCGTGAGCACGCTCCACGCACCTTCTTGATCGACGCCGAGCAGTAGCGGAACAGAATTGGCGCGTTGATTAACGATCTCTGCCATCGCTTGCGTCAGCGCGCGCGCCTCGTCAAACGTCGTCGCATTATCTTGGCTCAAATAGCAGCCGCCCAAGTTATAGCGCTCAATCAAAGGCCGCGCTGCAGCGGCGTCCGAGCCGGGAAAAGCCAGAATAAATAGCTGCCCCACCTTTTCTTCTAAAGACCAAGAACGAACAATCTGTGCGGCTTGCGGCTGAAAAGCGGAAAACATGGGCAACTCCAAAAAGGGCGAGGCAGGAAAGGATGGGGGAATAAGTTGTCGGCAAAATGTATATAGCTTGACTGGCAATGTCAATTTAGCAATGCCGTATGACAATAAGCCACGCGCCCACCCATCGACTCGTCATTCCGGCGAAGGCCGGAATCCAGCTGCAATGCCTATATTACCGTCGCTCTGGATACCGGCCTGCGCCGGTATGACGAAGACTCGGGCTGTAGATAAGATAAGCCGAATCATCGGCCTGAAGGGCGACCTACGAACGCGTATTTACGCATTTTGCCCCGCTAGTTTTAACGATTGCGGCTGCACGCTGGCGGCGAGCGACGCCAACACAATCAGCGCGCCGCCGATAATGACGTTGCTGCTCAATGTTTCACCCAAGGCTAGCGCCGCGAACAGCGCGCCAAATACCGGCTCGGTACCGAGTAAGAGTGCGACGCGTGATGGCGTGCTGCGGCGGATGGCGTAGTTTTGCGCGAAGAACGCAAACAGCGTGCAAAACAGCACCAAAAAGAGCGTCGCCAGCCAAAATGTCGGCGAAGTAGGCAGCGCAGGCAGGCCGCTCGGAGTCAAAAGCGCCAACAATACGCAGCCCAACATCAAGACGCCCGATTGCACCGCAGTCAACGCTAATGTGGAGAGCTTTTGCCCTGCGCAGCGGCGTTTGGTTTCGACCATCAACAGCGCGCGTAAAACCGCCGCCGCCAAAATCAAGCCATCGCCTAAATTGAACGCCGCATTCAGATTGCTGCCCAGCAGCGCCGCGCCCAGCATCGCGATCATTGCTGCACCCAAGGTGAAATTGTCTGGGCGCTGTTTGAGCAGCAGCCATTCGACCAAGGGCGTCAGCACGATGCATAGCGAAATCAAAAACGCCGCATTCGCCGCCGACGTTTGCGCAATACCGTAAGTCTCGCACAGGAAAATCGCCAATAAAATCACGCCCAAAGGCAGGCCGATCCGCAGCGCGGTTTGTACCTCGGCGCTACGAAAATCCCGCAAGCTGGGCAGCAGCAAGGCAAAAGTAATCCCAAAGCGCAGCGCCAAAAATCCCAGCACCGGATAGTAAATCAGCGCGATCTTCGCCACGCCATAACTACAGCCCCAGACAAGGGCAACAGCAAATAACATCAGTTCAGCAAGGGGCAAGCGGTGGCGCATGGTGGCTCTCGGTAAGGTCAAAATCAGATCACGAAAGGCACGAAAGTAAGGCAAAAAAAGGCAAAAAAAGGCAAAAACCGTAGGGTGCATTCAGCGCAGCGAACTGCACCGTGGCGCTGCGAAATAAGCACTCACAGCAAAATCCACCAGCCCAGCCCAAATCAGTTTTCGTGCGCCCTTTTTGCCCTACTTTCGTGTCTTTCGTGATCCCGCCTTGCCATTATCAATTTATACTTGAAACTTGATAATCTACATCAACTGCATAGGACTTATGCGTCATGAGCATTAATGATCGATTACTGGCTTTGCTACCCGATTTGGCTGTGCTGGTGAAAGTGGTGGAAAGCGGGAGTTTTTCGGCGGCGGCACGCGGCCTGAACTGCACGCCGTCTAGCGTTAGCCGGCAAATCTCGCGGCTAGAAGCTGCACTGAACGTACAGCTATTTGTCCGCACCACACGCACGCTGCGCCTGTCTGAAGCGGGGCAATCCATCGCGCAACACGCGGCCGACATGCTGGCCGCCGCCCGCGCCGCCGCTGCCGTCAGCGATGTACGCGCTGCGCCGCAAGGCTTGGTGCGCCTGTCCGCGCCCAAAGCCTTCACCAAACAAGTGATCCAACCGCTGCTCAGCCGCTTTTTACAGCAATACCCCGCAGTGAATTTGCAGCTCATCGTCACCGACCGCCTCACCGACCTGCTGCAAGAAGACATCGATCTAGCGATCCGCATCACCGACCAACCACCCGAAGGCTTAATCGCCAAAGCGCTGATGCCGATTGAGCAAGTCTTGGTGGCATCGAGTGGGTATCTACAGCAACGCGGCATACCACAATCGCCAGCGGAGCTTACCCAGCATGATTGTATTTATCTGGGTGAACATGCGAACGACAATCGCTGGGTATTGCGCCAAGGTGATGTCAGCCACAGCGTTGTCGTCAGCGGTCGTTTCGTCGCCAACCACACCGAAATCCGCCTCGCCGCCGCGCTCGACGATTGGGGCATCGCCAGCCTACCGCTCTTCACCGCCCAAGCCGCGCTGGCCGATGGACGCCTCACGCGAGCCCTCCCTAACTGGCAGCTCCAAACCGCCTACCAAGGCATGGCGTATTTGCTTTACCCTCCGAATCGATATTTAGCGCCTAAGGTGCAGGTGTTGGTGGATTGGTTGGCATTGAGCTTTGACAACATGGCGAAAAATTCGTGTAATTAGGCTTACATTTTGTAGGACAAAGGCATAAGATACTGTTCCGATGAAAGGTATGCTGTCCTAAAAATTTGGGGGCTTTGCCATTGTCGCTATAAATAAATTTTAAAGTAACTAATTGGACTTTTATGCTTGAATTAGAAATTGAAAATTTACGAAACATTAAAAAATTTAAAATATCTTTGCCATTTGAAAAAGGTGTATATGCAGTAACCGCAACTAATGGAACAGGAAAAAGTACAATTTTCAGTGCCTTAGCAAAAGTGGTTTATCGAGCAGCTTTGAAAAATTATTTTAGAGCAGATGGTGATAGCCAGTCTAAGATAACTTACCGACTTAATGGTGAGGAAAATACTTGGGTTAAAGGTATTTCGTGGAATAAAGCAAATCATCAGAGTAAAGATATTCTGGTGAATGGTTTTTTTGAAGGTAGTATAATATTTGGTAATAGATTTTCTGATGCACATACTTCGTTGCTTTCGGGTTCAAGTAAAATAAAAACAGTTGATGTATGTGATGCAAGTGATTTTGTGAAAGAGAATTTGGGATTTATTTTAAAAAATAATAAAACCGCATACCCTAAACTAATGAGAGTTAAAAGTATATCTGTTGCTAAAGGTATGGGGTTTAATTCTATTCCGTACATTAATGAAATAGATGGGAAATGGATTCATCAATTCAAAATGAGCTCTGGTGAGTTCTTAATTATTGGTCTATTGCATTATATTCAAACTAAGTTGGAATATAAAAGCGACAAGAAAATTGAGGATATCGGTTTGATAATTATGGATGAAGTTGAATTGGCACTTCATCCTGCAGCACAAAATCGACTTTCAATACTGCTAAATAAAATTTCAGCAGAACATAATTTCTGTGTTTACTTGTCTACTCATAGTCCGCAAATAATTAACAATATTAGACCTGATAATATTTACCATATTGAATCATCCCTCAGTGGAAGCTTGGAGGTTATTAATCCATGCTACCCCGCATATGCAACTCGATGTATGAATACAGCAGATGGATTCGATCTTTTGCTTTTAGTAGAGGATGAATTAGCAAAGAATCTGGTGGAGAAATCAATAAGGGCTCAAGGGTTTCATCGTAGCCGCTTGATTAAAGTCTTACCATGCGGAGGATGGGAAAAAACACTTGAATTGCATGAGGAAATGCAAAGCTCCGTGGTCGCAGGGGTAAAGTGTAAAATTATATCTATTCTAGATGGCGATATTAAACAAGATTATAAAGCCAAGTATGAGAATGGGGCGAAGAATAAAATTTCACCTCTTGCGAAAGGATTTTTGCCAATTCAAAGCTTAGAGAAGTATTTATTATTAAAAATAATAACGAATCCAGATGATAAGTTTATCCGAGAGTTTGGTGATTTGTTTTATCGAGTTAGAGCATTAAGAGATATTGTTGATAGCTACAAATCTGAATCTTCATCGTCTAAAGACAGTAATGGAAAAGGATTATTTTTGGTTCTTAAAAAATGTGCGGAAGAACAAAATATTTCTGCAGTTCAATTTAAACTAGAGGTTTGTAATTTCATATCTGATTATGAAAATCTTGCAGCACTATCTGTAAGTTTGGAGAGATTATGTTCATAATATACAAACCTTATGTAGTCATGTACCGCGTACGGCGCAATAACCTAGGGTGCTGATGAGTGAATCGCACCGTTGCGATGTTTGTTTGCTGCTCAATCGGTGCAATTCGCTAGGCTCATTGTCGCCCTACAATGCAGATGTATTTAACCGTAGCCATTGATTATCAAAGCTTAGCTGGCAATACATCTGAATTATTTCTTGGTCGTCGGACTGGGGCTTAGAAATCCCTTGTATCAAGCCGAGCGAGGAACAAGCGGGTCGGGGTTTTTGCGATCAATGTTTGAGCGAGGCCGATGCTTTTGGTTTTGAGGCCGAACGAGTTTTGAGCGCAACCGACTCGATTGTCCGCAGCGAGGGCATCCGACGAAGTCGGACGCAGATACTAGGGTCGCCTTTCTTTTGCTTACTTTTCTTTTGGCGAAGCAAAGAAAAGTAAGTGCCGCGCGGCATTAGCGCCGACCCCGCTTAGGAATAGACTTTCGGCATCCAATCCACGCTATGCTAAATCGAATAGCGCTTTCAATGCATTTGAGCTGCGTAGCTACCGAAGGTTTGCAATAAGTTTAGATGCCAATAAAAAAGGCCTGCAAAAGCAGGCCATCATCATTCGAACATTTAAACGCGCAGTAGCGCGATTTTGAGTGGATGCTGGCCATCCGAAGTTGGGAAATCGCTATCCGGCTTGATCCATTCCATGCTGCTGATTGGGCGGCCCGCTTTAACCGCTGAGCGCTCCAATTGATCCAGCCATGCTTCACGCGAGACTTGCGCGACGTTATTGCAGCAAATCAGCGTGCCGCCTTCATTGGTCGACAAGAGCGCAGGCTTGAAAACGGACGCGTAATCGTTGACCAAATCGACAACGCCAAACGGGCTTTTTGAGAAGCGTGGTGGATCAAGCATCACCAAATCAAATTGCTGCTTTTCCAGTTTCGGGAAGTTAGGCATGCGTTTACCGCGCACCATCGCCGCTTGGCCTTTGCCCGACAATTGATTCAGCGCCGCAAACGCGTCTGATTGCACAAAGCGCACGCGGATCGGCAAATCGTTCAATTTGGCATTGTCTTTACCGACCAAGATGCTCGATTCGGCAAAGTCGATATTCACCACATGGCGCGCACCGGCTTTGGCGGCTGCAATGCCGACGCCGCAAGTGTAGGCGAATAAATTCAGTACCGATTTACCTTCAGCTTCAGCCATGATGCGACGGCGACCGGCGCGCAAATCGAGGAATAGCCACGGATCTTGGCCAGCGTGACGGCCTTGAATGCGGTAATTCACGCCGAGTTCCTGCGCGATGCGCGGCTCGTAGGCGATGATTTCTTCGGCTTCAGACAGGCGGTTCATTACGCGCGAATTGCCGTGGCTACGGTCGTTGTACACCATGGCGCTTTCAGGATAAATGCGGGCGTAAAACGCTTTGATTTCTTCAAATTGCTCAACCGTCAGCGCGCGGTGGAAGGTTTGCACCAAGATCAAATCGTTGTATCTATCAATCGTCAAACCCGGCACACCTTCAATGCTGCCGTGAAATAGACGGTAAGTATTGGTTTGCTCAGCGGTCAATTGCTCAATCAAGCTAGAGCGATTCGATAGCGCGGTATCGAGCAGGGAAAACAAAGGTTCTTGCATATCAGTCATCATGAGTCTCAATTAAATAGTAATAAAAATTATTCTTGCGCCGCTTTGCGGACGCGTTTAGCTTTGGCTGGAGCAGCTTCTTCTGCCGCAATCGCTGCTGGGGCTTCTGTCAAAGCGGCTGTTGCTGCCACTTTGCGCGTGCGTTTTGGTTTTTCTGCGGTTTCAGTCGCAACTTCAGGCTCAGCTACATTCGCAGCAACTGCCGCAGGCTTTGCTTTCGGTTTAGCCACACGCTTAGGTTTGTCGGCGACAACTTCTACGATCACATCCGCGATCACTTCAGGCGCAGCGGCTTTGGCCTTGCTCGCACGTTTTGGCTTAGCAACGGTTGCTTCAGCCGCTGCCGTTTCTGGCAAGACTTCAACGGCTGCGACTGGCGGTGCAGCTACGGTTTTCGGCGCTTTAGTCACGCGTTTAGCGACTACTGGCGCGGCTTCGGAAACGGCCTCTACAACTTCTGCAGCAGGCGTTTTAGGCTTTGCCACTTTACGCGCTGGCTTGGCGGCGACTTCTTCCACTGTTACCACTTCTACCGCGACTTCCGGCACGACTTTCTTTGCTTTTTTAACAGCAACTGGCTTTTCAGCGCGATTAAGCCAAGCGACTGCGCCCAAACCCGCTGCGCGGCCACTGCTGAAACAGGCGGTGAGTAAATAGCCGCCCGTTGGTGCTTCCCAATCCAGCATTTCACCAGCGCAAAACACGCCCGGCGCTTGCTGCAACATCAAGTTCTTATCCAGCCCAGTAAACGTTACGCCACCGGCGCTGCTAATCGCTTCATTAATTGGCCGTGGCGCAATTAAAGTAATCGGCAGCGATTTAATTGCCGCAGCGAGTTTAGCGGGTTGCGTGAAATCATCTTTACTGACTAATTCACGTAACAAGCCCGCTTTTACACCTTCTATGCCGAGTTTTCGACGCAGATGATTCGCCATCGAATCAGCACCGCGTGGCAATGACAGCTCTTCAGTAATGCGCGCCAAAGATTTTTGCGGCACTAAATCCAGCCACAAAGTCGCCGTGCCACTTTCAGCAATATCGTTGCGCAGCTGGCTGGAGAGTGCGTAAACCAAACTGCCTTCCACGCCGCCTTGCGTCAGCACGAATTCACCGGCTTTTTTCGCGTCATGTTGCCGCGCTGATGCCGCTACGGTTTTGATGGGTGCGCCAGCAAATTTATCGCTCAGATGCGTGCTCCAAGCCACATCAAAACCGCAATTGGATGGCTGCAGCGCCGTAACGTCAACGCCTTGCTCGGCCAATAAAGGCACCCAAGCACCGTCTGATCCTAATTTTGCCCAGCTTGCACCGCCCAATGCCAATACGACAGCATCAAATTCGCGGCTAATTTCGCCTTCGGGGTTGCTAAAGCGTAGTGCTTTTTTGGCATCCCAGCCCAACCAACGGTGGCGAACATTAACAAGCACACCGCTCGCTTTTAGGCGCGCCAACCAAGCGCGCAGCAAAGGTGCGGCTTTCATTTCTTTCGGGAAAACGCGGCCAGATGAACCGATAAAGGTATCAATGCCTAGGCCATGCACCCAGCTTGTGAGTTCATTCGCGCCAAAGTCGGCGATTATCGGCGCTAAATCAGCACTGGCGTTACCGTAGCGAGCTAAAAAGCTTGGCGCGTCTTCAGAGTGCGTAATATTCATCCCGCCTACACCGGCGAGCAAGAATTTACGGCCAATTGAGGGCATTGCATCAAAAAGTTCTACGGAAAATCCTGCCGCAGCAATCACCTCGGCCGCCATCAGGCCAGCCGGTCCGCCGCCAATGACTGCGACTGTTTTAAGGGAAGATGATTTTTTGCTAGGCATAGGAACTCCAAATTCAATGGCAGTAAAACACGAAGGCTCTCTTATACCGAAATTCACGACTTTAAACTGCACAATTTGCGCTTATTACAGGTTTTTGACGGTAATTAAATCTAAATCGAAGCAGAGCCAGAAAGCCGCGTTAGCTGATTGACACTGGCTGTAACCTTTGTTGCAAAAAGACTTGAGCGTCTGCCAGCGGAAGTGGGCGAGAAAAATAATAGCCCTGCAATTCATCGCAGCCTAAAGCTTTTAAAATGGCGACGTGTTCGGCGGTTTCGACGCCTTCGGCAATGACGGTCAAATTCAGGCTATGCCCCAAACGAATCACCGCCTCGACAATCGCCGCGTCGCCGTTATTGGATTCCAAATTGCGAATGAAACTTTGATCAATTTTGAGCTTATTGAGCGGAAAACGCTTTAGATAAGACAGGCTAGAATATCCAGTGCCAAAGTCATCAATCGACAGCATTAAGCCCAAAGCACGCAATTGATGCAGCAGATTAATCGTGTGATCGGCGTCTTGCATGACCACGCCCTCGGTAATTTCTAGCTCGATGTATTGCGGATCAACTTGGGTTTCATGCAGCACTTGGCGCAGTAAAGCGAGAAAATTGGGATGCTGAAACTGCCTTGCCGAGATATTCACCGCCACCACCAGCGGCATGCCTTGCACTTGCCATGCTTTGGCTTGCTGGCAGGCGGTACGCAAAATCCATTCGCCAATTGGGATAATCAAGCCGGATTCTTCGGCCAAAGGAATAAATTCAATCGGCGGTACAAGCTGGCCTTGATGCTGCCAGCGCACCAAACATTCAACGCCGATCACTTGCTGATTACTCAGCAAGGCTTGTGGTTGAAAGTACAGGCGCAATTCATTGCGCTCAACGGCATGGCGCAATTCGCCTTCTAGCGCCAACCGTTCGACTGCGCGCGCATTCATTTCTTGGCTATACGTTTGTGCGGCATTGCCGCCTTGTGCTTGGGCTTGCTCTAATGCGGCATCCATATTGCGGATTAGCGTTACGGCATCGCTACCATCTTGCGGATACATCGCGCCGCCGATGCTCAAGGTCGCAAATAACTCATGCCCAGACACCATCACCGCACCATTTAAAGCGTGCAATAAACGCTGATCGACGGTGTGTAATGCTTGTGGATTTTTTATTGGAAAAATCGCTGCGAAATGCGTGCCTTCCAATCGATATAAAGTGCCTCCCAATTGCTGCACAATCGGTAGCAGCCGCGCTTTGACCGCCAGAATGAGCTCGTCACCGGCCTCATAACCCAAGCCGCCGAGTACGCGCTGAAAACGATCAATTGAAATCAGTAGCCCTAAATGCGGTTTTTGCTTTAGCGCTGCAATATCTGCTTCAAACATACTGCGATTGAGTAAATCAGTCAGCCTATCGTGGCGTGCGGCGTGAGCGAGCCGATTTTCGGCGCGTTGCCGCGCATAGATATAATAAGCAACCAAGATCGCGATAATCACAATCGCCAAGCTATACGCCAGCACCAGCCGAATCATGGCGCTGACTTCATCCAGCGAAATTTGCCCTGCTTGCTCAATGGCTTTGCTGGCATCGACAAACGACATATCTAATTGATGCAAAAATTCATTGGTATCAATCGCGTTTTCCACTAGCACGGCGCGCGCTTCATCCAGATCGGGCTGCTCTTGCGTCATGATTTGTTCTAATTGTTCTGAGACTAATTTGGCGTTTTCATTGAGCGCCATCAGCGTTTTATAGCGTTGATTGAGTTTCCACTCGGGATTGGTTTTTTGCAGCAATAAAGCCATTTCGTGTTCATTGCTTTGATACTTTTGCCGAAATTGGGCGTGATTCAAGCCGTAGGCAAAATACTGATTCAAAATCACTTGGCGCTCGGTGACTTCGGTTTTTAGCTCACTAATTGTGCGTAAAGTGGGCATGGATTGGGTCACTAAGGGTTGAATGACCGCATTCACTTGATGGCCGCTATGGATCACGACCACGCTGAGCAATAAACCCAGCCCAATCACAATCGCAAAAAAGAAATACACGCCAAGGCGTGACAGAGTGGGCTTTAAAGCAGCGCAGCGCTGCATCAATGAAGGTCGCATTCGCATCTATTTTATCGTTTGTGATGCCGCTTTATAGCTCAAAATGGTATTGCTGGCCGATGCGCGAATCCCTTACTTCGCGCATCAGCCAGTACATCAGCTAGCCATCAGCGGTGCGACGGCGCATGCTGCAATAGCGCCGCATCAGCGTTGAGCGACAGGCTTAAATGCCGTTCGTACTGCTTTAAAATATCTGCTAGCAGTTCTTCTTCGGTGAAGTACTGAATATCGTAGCCTTTACGACCATCAACAAAGTAAGTCGTCGGCTCGAACGTCACCGGCTGGCTCGACAACGGCAAGGCTTCATTCGCCAACGCAAAATCAGGAACGGCTTGTTGAGTACACTTCACGCCGTACACAAAATCGCGCAGTTGATCTTGCTCAACGACCAATTGCATCGTGTCGGCATCGATAAATTGCACCTGGGCTTTAACGCCGCGCTGGGTCAATTCTTGCTCGATTAAATACATCGCGGGTGTGACAGTTTCAGCAAAAAAACGATGCACATCGGCCTGGTCAGTCTGGCGTAAAATTTGCGCCAAGCGTTTCCGCCATTGTTTGCCATTCCAAAAATTACTCGCATGCGACAGCTTTTGGCGTGAATGCAATTCATCGGCGCGCAAACCTTTCAATAGACCCCAGCAGAGCAAGATCATCACTACGGCAAACGGTAAGGCAGCAACAATCGTCATCGCTTGCAGTGCTTTAAGCCCGCCCGCAGTCAAGAGGCAACCGGCCACCAATCCCAATATTACCGCCCAGAATAAGCGCTGCCATACCGGCGATTTAGGATTGCCACGGCTCGCAATATTATCAATCACCAGCGCGCCCGAATCAGCCGACGTAACAAAGAAAATCGCAATCAACACAATCGCCAAGGCCGAGCTAAAACCCGCCCACGGCAGGTAATCCAAGAACGCAAACAGCAGCGCATCCACATTGCCCGCGCTGGCACTTAAAGCGCCCATCGCTACATTGGTGTCGATCCAGATTGCTGCATTGCCAAACACCGTCATCCACAAAAAGTTGAATGTCGCCGGAATCACCAGCACGCCGATAATGAACTCACGTATCGTGCGCCCGCGCGAAATACGCGCAATAAACATCCCTACAAATGGCGCCCAAGAAATCCACCAAGCCCAATACAGAATCGTCCAGCCTTGATACCAGCCTTCCGAATTCGCCGCTTCATAGGTGAAATTACGGAAAGTGAGCTGAACGATATTGGCGAGATAATTACCGATGTTTTCGCTAAAAGCGCCCAATAAATACAAAGTCGGGCCAGCAATCAGCACAAAAGCAAGCAGCGCAATCGCCAATAATAAATTCACTTCACTCAGAATCCGCACGCCTTTGCCGACGCCCGAAGCCGCCGACAAACCCGCCAATACCACGACAGCGACAATTAAGCCTAACTGCATATGAATGCCGCCAAAATCCCAGCCCGTTACATGGCTAAGGCCAGCCGACAATTGCATCACGCCGTAACCTAAAGTGGTCGCAATCCCAAAAATCGTACCGCACAGCGCAAATACATCGACCGCATGGCCCCAAGGCCCGTGGATTTTTTGCTTCAGGATGGGATAAAGGCCAGAGCGGATGGTGAGCGGTAAGTTATAGCGAAAACCAAAGTAGGCCAGCACCAGCCCCACGACGGCATAAATCGCCCAAGCATGAATGCCCCAATGGAAAAACGTCATTAGCATCGCTTCACGCGCGGCAGCAGGCGTGCCTATTGCGGCAGTCGGTGGTGCAATTAAGTGCTGTATCGGCTCACCGACGCCGAAATACATCAGCCCCACGCCCATACCCGCTGCAAACAACATTGCAATCCAAGACGAAAAGCGGAATTCTGGCTCAGCATCATCAGGGCCCAGCCGGATTTTGCCGTAGCGACTCATCGCAATACCGAGCAACAAAATCACAAAACCTGCGACGGCTAAAGTGTAAAACCAAGAGAAATATTGCGTGACCCACGTTTTACTAGAGATAAAAATCTGCTCCGTGTCACCCGGAGAGAAAATCGAGAACATCAATAGCGCCAGCACCAAGGCCATGCTGGGTAAGACCACCGGCCAACAAAATGTGGTTCGTGTGGGTAAAGTAGACGTCGTCATCCGCCGCTCCTTTTATTTACAGAATCAACACCTTAACACGCTGTCATGCAACAGCCTACGCAACTATGTACAGTTGCGTAAGCAAACTATGGTTTTGGCATGGGATTTGCGCCGTTAAATAGCACCATCCCAATTTCTTTCTAAATATCAAATTTTCGCGAAATATTGACCAGTAAAAAATTACTAAGTAAATTCCCTAGTTTTACAAATTGCGGCGTTGTTTAAGCAACTCTGCTAGCACGCACGCCTACTTTAGCGACCATTTTTTAAAAGTGAATCAACCATGAAAGCCAATTTATGGCGCACTGGATGCGCCTATCTCACCTTCTCGATACTAGCGGCATGTGGCGGTGGCGGCACTAGTACGCCTAGCTTGTCTGCTGTAGCACCAAGCGCTAGCCCAAGCTCAATGGCAGTCGTGGCTGGTTTGGTACGCGATACCAATGGCAATCCTGTTGCTGGCGTACGCGTTAGCACCCAGGGGAACGTGGCAGAAACCGATGCCAATGGCCGCTATCAAATTGCCGTGGCAGCCAATGGCAGCACTCGATTGATTGCATTTAGCAAAACTGCATACGCACAACAATTTGCAACGCAAGATCAAACTTTAGCCGCAGGCGCAACGGGCTATGCCAATGCGACTTTATTGCCAATTACCACGATCAGCAATTTTGATCCAAAAATCGCCAACAACTTAACAGTGAGTGGCTCGACAGCATCGGTACAACTTGGCGCAGGCACTTTAGTGCGCGATGCGGGTGCTGCGGCGGTTGGACAAGCGCGTGCTGAAATCACGCTGATTGATCCAAGCGTTGATTCCAGCCGGATGCCGGGCAATTACACTGCGGCAGCGGGTGGCGCTTTACAGCAAATTGAATCATTTGGCGCAATCCAAGTGAATTTTAGCGATGCCGAAGGCCGTAAACTCAACCTCGCCGCCGGACAAACCGCTACGCTGCGTATCCCTGCGGTTGCACGTAGTGGCGTGGTCTTCCCTGCGACGATACCGCTATTTTATTTCAATGAAAGCAGCGGCCGCTGGGTAGAAGAAGGCAGTGCCAGCTTAAAAGGCAGCGGACCCAATCAATATTACGAAGGCACTGTGGCGCATTTCTCGACGTGGAATAGCGATAAAGTGTACGACACCACTTATATCTCGGGTTGTGTGCAAAATGCACAAGGCAAACCGCTCGCTGCCACAGCGATACTGAGCAATGGTATTGATTACACCGGATCGAGTACCACTTACAGCGATACCGCCGGTAAATTTAGACTAGCCGTTAAGAAAAGTGGCAATTCAAGCGTCTCTATTTTAAATGAAGCGCTGCGCAGATTTGATATGGCCGCCACCGTCAAAATTGGCAATACCGAGCTACAACTGCCCACTTGTCTCGTACTGGGTGCCGCCAGCCCAATCGCAAGTAGCACACCTAGTCCGTCATCAAGCCCGAATCCAAGCGCCACGCCAATCGCAACACCTAGCCCAGTGGCCAGTTATGCGGGTGTATATAGCGGTAGTTATGGTGGGAATGAAGCAGGAACGTGGACGATTAACATCGCCAACAATGGCACGATCACCGGTAATGGCCATTCAAATACGTATAACTTGAATTTCTCAATCACCGGAAGCGTTGCTGCAGGCGGTGCTGTGTCGATTAATGCGGCGGGCAATGCGGGTGCATCGATCTTTACAGGTACGATTAATGCTGGCACTGGCACCATTACAGGTACATGGCGATATACAGCAAGCCCTGGGAACGATGGTAGTTTTACTGGGCAACGTAGCTAGTTATAAAATCAAGCAATCCGCCTTGGATAGTATTTCCAAGGCGGTATATGAATGTAGGTATTATTATTTAATGCCTGTATTCATATACCCTAGCTAAAATAGTAGCTTGGCCTAGATTTTTCTGGCCGCATCCTTTTTGAAAAGGATTTTAATAATGCGGTGGAATTTCATCCAGCAGGCTGCGACCGGTCTGTTCCTGCCCGCTGCTGCGTTCTTGCAGGTGGCGCAATTCTTGGCGGATTTGATCTAATTGCTGCTGTTGCCGCGCAATAATCTGGTTTAGATCGTCGAGCAAATCGTCTTGCAAAGCGAGGCGGATTTCTAATTCGGTGATGCGTGATTCCATAACAGCTCTCCAATTGATCCAAACAGCGCGCTGATGATACTAGTTTAAATAGGCATCACGAATTTTTTTCAATTCACCGCTTTTTTCCAGCTCGGCAAACGCGTCCGTAAAGCGTTGAAATAGTTGCGGGTCCACTTTGGGATTAAACGCAAAATAGCAGCCCAAACCTTTTTCAAGTTTTAGGCTGGCTTCCAGCTCCGTTACCGCTAAGCCTAGCCTTTTTGCATTGGCACTATGCGGAATGATCATCCCCACCGAATAATCAAAGCGCTCGGCATACAATTTACGAATATTACGCTCTTCGTCCAAGCTTAAATCCAATTTATCCTCAGGAAATCCCTTGCTGAGCAAAATACTGTGACCCGCAGAACCACGTGGCGCACCGACACGATATTGCTTAGCTTCGTCCAACGTCGTCGCCCGCACATCTTTGCGCTTTTTAAGTTTGATCAGCCAAACTTCACACAAATCATAGGGCCCCACCCAGAGGTATTTTGTTTCTCGATCAGGGGTTCGCACCGTCGTAAACAACAGGCTATTGGCAGTGGCCTGATTGCCTTCTACGGCGCGCAGCCACGGATATGTTTTGCGCGTGATGGTGAGCCCACTGCGTGCAATAATTTTGTCGATAATCTGATTTGCTAAGCCTTGGTCTTTCCCATTTTTGGTGTAATTAAATGGCGCAAATTCTTCGGTAAAGCCAATCAAATCGGCCGCGTGCGCCACAGAAAATAGCGCAAATGCCGTCGCCAAGCCCAATTTTCGCCACATCGCCATTCCCCTTTTGCCGTGCGATTTTCAGCTTAGCCGCTGCTGATTCGTTTCACCATCCTTGAATGCAGGGAGCGCGGTTAAAAAAACCGCCGCGCACGTAATACCTCAACCTACGATGACAACTGACCGCATCGGCGCTTACACTAGCAGCCAACTCTTTCATCCCGAACAGCCCATGCACATTGTTTTAATCGAAGACGAACCCGCCATTGCCGACACGCTGCGCTTTGCGCTGGAACGTGAAGGCTACCGCGTCACCTGGTGCGCGCTGGCGCGAGAAGGCGAAACCGCCGCGCAGCAGGCTGATTTAGTGATTTTGGATATTGGCCTGCCCGATGATAGTGGGCTGGAAGTCCTGAAACGCCTACGCAAAAGCAGTGAAATGCCAGTGCTGCTGCTTACCGCGCGTGCTGAAGAGTTTGATCGGATTTTGGGCTTGGAATTGGGCGCGGATGATTACGTCGTCAAACCCTTTAGCCCACGCGAAGTCGCGGCACGCGCCAAAACGATTTTAAAACGCAGTCAGAAAACATCGATGTATAGCCAGCCAAGCATTGATAATCATTTGTTTCAGCACGATACCCAAGCCAAACGCGTGCAGTTTGCGGGGCAAAATCTAATGCTCACGCCATCCGAATATCGCCTATTGATTACGCTGTTGGCGCATCCCGGCCATGTGTTTAGCCGCAGCCAACTCCTCGACGCGCTGGGCGAAGCCGCCGAAGACAGCTTCGAGCGCACCATCGACAGCCACATCAAAAGCCTACGCGCCAAACTACGAACCATCCGCCCCGAACTCGACCCGATTGCGACGCATAGAGGGTTTGGGTATGCGTTGGAGAAAAGTTAAGGGCTTGGGATCACGAAAGGCACAGAACCTACGCCCTTAGCTCAGTTAATGTACTTTTTAGAGTTTATATCATCATGCCAAATCACAGTATGCCGAAAGAACGGGTTGAGTATGGCCTTGACCAAATCGCCGCTGATAGAGGGGTGACAGTCTCGTTGCGTGACCTTATGTATATTCACCAAACGCTGGCTGAGTACCTTCAGTTCTTCCATCAGCCCCTGCACTATCCTGACCTTGAGGCAGTGCATGAATTTCTAGGTAGTAAAGGTTCTTCTGGAGTGTACGACATTCTTTCCGAATCGCTTTACAGGCGTATGAATAAAATGCTGCCAGAAGATATTCATCAGGCCTTTGATGACGGAAAGATATTTGAGCATCCTTTAGCGCCAACTTACTTCGATGAACGCTGAGCTCAACTCATCCTAACTAATTAATAAATTCGGTCCATTCAAGCAGCACCTGCTTTCTAGCAAGTTTTAGGATAGTGTATGAAATTAATTTCATTCCGCCCCGATTTACAGGATAAATTGGAAGCGTTTCTACAAATAATGCAGGAATCTCGCGGTTATTCATTTGATCGTTTAAATTTGCCGCCAGATATACGAAATATTAAAGAAACATACCAAGATTGTGGTGGTGAGTTTTGGGTACTGGAAGATCATAATTCGATAATTGGCAGTATTGCGATTCGAGCCATAGATCCTGAAAAGCGGATTGGTGAAATCAAAAGGTATTTTGTATTGCCGTCTTACCAGCGGCAAGGAATTGGCGGAAAGCTAATGGCTCACGCGATCCGTTTCGCCGAAGAAGTTAAATTCGAAAAAATCAGACTCGACACAATGAAAAAATCTGAATCTGCGATAATTGTTTTTAAAAAATATGGTTTTTATGAAATTCCAAAGTACAACAATAATGACGTCGCTGAGATTTTTATGGAAAGAAGTCTCAATATGTAGGATGGGTGGAGCGAAGCGATACCCATCAATGCAAAATGATGGGTATCGCCAAAATACAGCTCCACCCATCCTACCTCACCCAAAGCCACTTCATAACCCTTAAAAAGCCCCCCACATGCGCTTTTCACTTCGGATTTTCTTTGGTTATTTCCTGCTGGTAAGCCTGCTGGCGGCCTACGTGCTGAGTTTGGTGAAAGAGGAAATCAAGCCTGCGGTGCGGCAATCCAGTGAAGAAGTTCTGGTCGATACGGCGAATCTGTTGGCTGAATTGATTCAGCCGGATTTTGTCGCTGGGCGGCTGGATGATGGGAGCTTTGCGCGGGCGATGCAGCAATTTGCGGCGCGCAATCCGCAGGCCAAAGTGTGGGGCGTGGCGCGGGATAAAACGTTTTTGCGCGTGTATGTCACCGACGCCAAAGGCATCGTCAAACTCGATTCGACGGGGCAGGCGATTGGCCAAGATTACAGCCAATGGCGCGATGTGGCGCTGACGCTGCGCGGCGAATACGGCGCGCGCAGCACACTGGCCGACCAAAAAGATCCACTGTCGACGATGATGCACGTCGCCGCGCCGATCAAGGATGGCGACAAAATCGTCGGCGTGCTCACCGTGGCGCGCCCTAATTGGGCGATGCAGCCGTTTATTGAGCGCTCGGAAGGTAAGCTGTGGCGCGCTGGGCTGGTGCTATTGATCGTCGGCCTCGGGATCGGTGCGCTGTTTTCATGGTGGCTGAGCCACGGCATTACCAAATTAACGCGCTTTGCGCAGGATGTCAGTGCTGGCCAGCCCGCGCCAGTGCCGCGCTTTGTCGCCAACCGCGAACTGACCAGCCTCGCCACTGCGCTGGGTGCGATGCGCGATCAGCTCGACGGTAAAACGTATATCGAAAATTATGTGCACGAACTGACGCACGAATTAAAGTCGCCACTGGCTGGCATTCGCGCGTCAGCGGAGATTTTGCACGATGATTTGGCGGCACTAGACAAAGCACGATTTTTGCAGCATATCGATACCGAAGTCGCCAGAATGCAGCATATTGTCGACTATTTGCTGCAGTTGGCTTCACTTGAGGCGCGTAATGAATTGCAAGATGCGCAAATGATTAATCTAAAAGAATTGATTAGTTTGCAAATCGACGCGCTACGCAGCCAAGCAGGCCAGCGCACAATTCAAATTGATATTGTCGAGACGAGTTTTGTTTTGGGTGAAGCCTTTTTGCTCGGCCAAGCGCTGCGCAATGTGCTGCAAAACGCGATTGATTTCACGCCCAATGATGGCAAAATTAGCATTCAAGTAGAATGCGCTAGTGATGGTATTGGCTTGCAGCTCTCTATTTACAATAACGGCGAGGCAATACCTGAGTACGCACTGAGTCGATTATTTGATCGCTTTTACTCACTACCGCGCCCGAATGGGCAAAAAAGCACGGGACTGGGCTTGGTACTGACGCGAACGATTATCCAATTGCACGGCGGGCAAATCCATATTCGCAATGCTGAGCATGGCGGCGTTGAAGTGCGGATTCAGTTGCCGAGCGCTTAAAGGTCGTAGGTCGGGATAACTATCTACACAATTCAAAACGCCGCAAAAAATCATCAATTCGTCATTCCGGCGAAGGCCGGGATCTAGCTGCAATGGTGATTTCACCGTCGCCCTGGATACCGGCCTACGCCGGTATGACGATCTAAATGATAGGTTTTGAACTTGTGTCGATACTATGGATTGTTGGTTACGCGCTGCGCCTTGCCGGAGAACGCCGACTAGGAATCTGACGACTAGCCGCCACTCGGCCACTGCTTAATCGTGCTTTTTAGCGTTGCTGCATCGGTCATGCCGCTGATGATTCGATTGCCGATTAGCATGCTGGGCGTCGCAAAAATGCGCAGTTGTTTACCCAAATCCACGCTGGCGGCCAGCGCTTCGGGCTCAGTTAGATCGAGTAAATGCTCGGTTTTACTGTGCCGCGCAATGTCGCGCATCGCTTGCTGCGTAATCGGGAGTGGCGCTTGCATTAAAGCGGCGTGGATGTCTGGGTATTGCGGCCGCGCCGTGCGCCATACGTGCATGGCATAGTTCGCCGCTGCCGCGCTGCTATCGGCCATTATCGCCTGCCATTTCAATACAAATCGCACCTCGCCTTCACGGGCGACCTGCTGCAAAGTCGCGTCAATTTTGCGGCAATAAGGGCAGTTAAAATCAGTAAAAACCAGCACCGTGCGTTTTGCCTTCTGCGCGCCAAAGACAGGATCGGCCGCGTTGAAATACGTCGCAGCGGGTTGATCGCTGGCCATTTTATTCACTTGCGCCAAAAAAATGCCCGTCCTACGCCGCGCCTCGGCTTGCAAATCGTCGAGGGTGGCTTGCGCCCTGACTATCATCGGTAAACCAGCGAGTAGGGCGAGAAAACTTCGGCGTTGCATAGGCGATCTTTATTGGGAATAAGGCTTGCCGATTGTGAGCTGCAGTAAATGGGCTGTCATGGTAAATAGTTCGCCATCTCCACACAATCTCCACATTCCGCGCATTTTCTCTCCACATCAACGCGGCACACTGGCCTTGTCGATAGAGCAATCACAAGGAGAACAAAATGAAAACGCAGTGGAAAATTGTCACGCTGGTGGCGTTGTTACTGGGGATGTTGTTTGCGCTGAATTTAGTGCGTGGTTTGGTGTTTGAGCGGCAGCAGCGCGCCGATGCGGTTCGCGCCGAAATCGCGCAGTTTAGCGCTGGTGAGCAAACGCTGAAAGGGCCATTTTTGGTGCTACCGATCACCGAAACGGTGGCGGTGTTGACCGAAAAAGCTACGCCGAACGGCAAAATCAGCGAATGGAGTGAAACCAGCCATGAGCGCGTTATTTTAATCAGCCCTGAAAAGTACACCGCGAATGGTCAGCTTGCGGTTGAAAGCCTGAAACGCGGCATTTTTGAAGCGCCGATTTATCGCAGTAGTTTGATTTTGTCGGGGCGATTTAACCTTGGCGCACTGACGCAATATGAGCGTAAAGCCAGCTCGAATATGGAAAAAATTAGCAGCACTTGGGGCGTACCGTATTTGGCGCTGAGCTTGTCGGATGTGCGCGGGATTCAAAACTTGGGCGGGCAAATCGCGGGTAATAATCTGACTTTTGAGCCGGGCACTGCGGCGTCCAAATTGGGCAAAGGCGCGCATGCGCTGCTGGCGCTGGATGTCAATGCACTGAACAATCAGTCGCTTGATTTCAAATTGAATCTCAAGCTCACCGGTACCACGCAATTGCACATCGCGCCGATTGGCAAAGAAAGCCACGTCACACTGTCTGGCAATTGGCCGCATCCAAGCTTTAGTGGCAACTTTGCACCCGTTGAACGCAGCGTTACCGCGCAAGGATTCACTGCGCGCTGGCAAACTAGCCAGCTCGCCACTGGCGGTGCACAAGCGACTCAATGTGCTGAAGAAAACTGCGCTAGCGCGATGCTCGGTCTGCGTTTGATCGATCCGGTGGACCGCTATGTGCTGAATGAGCGCACTTTGAAATACGCCGAATTATTTGTATTGGTGATGTTTGGCGCTGTATTTTTGATGTCGGCGATGAATAGAATATCGATTCATCCGGTGCAATATGCCTTGGTCGGCGCGGCGTTGGCCTTGTTTTTCTTGCTGACTTTATCCTTATCAGAACACATTGGCTTTAGCAAAGCGTATTGGATCGCCGCGAGCGCATCGACGCTGCTGCTCGGGTTTTATATCAGCTTTGTCTTGGTCGCTTGGCAGCGCGGGATCGGCTTTGCAGTGGTACTGGCTGCGCTGTACGGATTGCTATTTGGAATCTTGCAATCCGAAGACATGGCTTTGTTAATGGGCAGTTTGACTCTATTTGGCTTATTGAGCGGCGTGATGATCTTGACGCGCAAATTTGATTGGCAAGGATTGAATAAATCGACGGTGATGCAGATTGAGGCGGATGAGCGCTTGGCAGACGAAACTGAGTAATTAACAAGTAATGGGTATATCGACCTGGCCTATAAAAATAAATGACTGTATTAATATACCCATTAATTAATGGCAATGTTCAGATTTGGTGTTGATGCTGTGCTGCTATGGTTGGACTGCGCGAAGTCCCTTGTATCAAGCCGAGCGAGGAACAAGCGGCAAGGGGGTTTCGGCGGGTTCTGTTTTGTTAAAACCCGCCGCCTTGCCGATTGTCCACAGCGAGGGGATCCGACGAAGTCGGACGCAGATACTAGGGCGGCCTTCTTTGGCTTACCTTTCTTGGCCGTTCAAGAAAGGTAGATACCGTCTTGTTCGTCAAGCATTTTGATACTCTGCTTGATACTTTTTTTGGGTTTTCAGTACGCCGAAACAGAGATGAACTAGCTTACGCATTGCCGCGCCAAGGGCAGACATTTTGCTTTTTCCTTTCACCAATAGACGCTCATATAAATCCTTAACATGCGGATTGTGCTTGATCCCAACCATCGCCGCCATGTACAGCACGGCAC
>NZ_JHVM01000014.1 GCF_000620145.1 Deefgea rivuli DSM 18356 | reverse complement strand
AATTCGAGTTAGCGCTGTAGGCTGATTGCGGAGATGAGACATGAAAATGTTTAAATCGAGCGAAAAGCAGAATGCGATAACTCTCGTGTGGTGAGGAGACTCACTGCATCAGACAAGTTTTTGTCTGGCGACCATAGCGAGGTGGTCCCACTCCTTCCCATCCCGAACAGGACAGTGAAACACCTCAGCGCCGATGATAGTGCGGATTGCCCGTGTGAAAGTAGGTCATTGCCAGACTCCCCTTTAAGTAAGAAGCCCGATTCGAAAGAGTCGGGCTTTTTGCTGTCCGCGAGAAAGTACGAGTAATGCTGTAGCGCAGCATGGTTGAATATTGCCTAGAATGAAGCGACTCTTTCTTCATCGGTGCCAATATGAATGCCGTTTCCCCATTGATTTCTTCTGATGACACATTGTGCGCAGCTGCAATTGCGCAGGCCTTGCTGGAAGGATTTAATCATCACTATGCATTATTTCGCATTGCTAGCAGCGCCGCGAAGCTCAATTTTGAAGCGGGTGATGTGTTAGCGCAGCGTGATGGTGTGAGAAATCGAATTGCTTTTTATGATGCACGGGTTTTAGAAAGCGTTGAACGACTAAAAAAAGAATTCGCCGCTGAAACCTTATCCGATCAAGCTTGGTTGGCGGTGAAACAGCAATATATTGCTTTGTTATTTAAGCATCAGCAAATTGAATTGGCAGAAACTTTTTTTAATTCGGTTTGTTGCCGAATTTTGCACCGCACTTATTTCCATAACGATTTTATTTTTTATCGCCCTGCGGTTTCTACCGAATATATTGAAGAAACCGAAGCCACTTTCCGTAGTTATTATGTGAATAATTTAGGCTTAGCTGCGACTTTAAAAAAAATCTTACGTGATTTTAATTGGGCTTTGTCTTTTGTGGATTTAGATAGGGATGTCGCACGAATTTTGGCAGTGCTGCGTCGGCATTTAGCTAAGAAATTAGTCCCTGAATTTAATTCGCAAATTCAAATTTTGGCATCGCCATTTTATCGCAATAAAGCGGCTTATATTATTGGTAAGGCAACACACGGCGATATTGAAATCCCGTTTGCGATTCCTTTATATCGCAATGATGCGGCACAGCTCTATGTGGATGCGGCACTGTTTAAAATGGTGCATATTCGGCAATTATTTTCGCTATCGCGCGCCTATTTCCTCGTCGATATGGAAGTGCCTTCGGCTTATGTGCAATTCCTACATGATTTAATTCCAGATAAATCGCGTGCTGAGTTGTATACGATGTTGGGCTTGGGTAAACAAGGTAAAACGATGTTTTACCGCGAGCTATTTCATCATTTGCGCCATTCTTCAGATCCCTTTGTTAGCGCTCCCGGTACGAAAGGGATGGTGATGATTGTTTTCACGCTGCCTTCATTTCCTTTTGTATTTAAAATCATTAAAGATGTTTTTGCGCCGCCGAAAGAAGTGGATCGCGCCACCGTAATGGCGAAATATCTGTTGGTGAAAACCCATGATCGGGTTGGTCGTATGGCCGATTCTTTAGAGTTTTCGGATGTTGCATTGCCATTGGCGCGTTTCGATGCTGAATTACTGGCCGAAATGCAATTATTGGCACCGTCGATTGTTGAAGTTGATGGCGATACAGTGGTGTTTCGGCATATGTATATCGAATGCCGGATGAAACCGCTGAATCTGTTTATTGAGCATCGCCGTGGCGAAGACGTGAATGCGGTGATTCGCGATTATGGTAATGCGCTGCGCGAATTGGCAATTGCCAATATTTTTCCTGGCGATATGCTATTCAAGAATTTTGGCGTGACGCGTGCTGGGCGCGTGGTGTTTTATGATTATGATGAAATTGAATATATGACCGATTGCGATTTCCGCCGAATTCCGCCACCCCCGACACCTGAATTTGAAATGAGCGGTGAGACTTGGTTTAGCGGTAATAAAAACGAAGTTTATCCCGAGGAATTTGGTAGTTTTCTATTGGCGCGAGCTGATGTGAAAGCCGCGTTTCATCAATATCACGCCGATTTACTCACCCCCAAGTTTTGGCAAGACACCAAAATGCGGATAAAAAACGGCATTATTGAAGACTTTTTCCCTTATCCACAGGCTTTGCGTTTTCCACAATGCTAAGCGCATCTGATGTGATCTTAAAAGCCCCTGCGGGGGACTTTTTTATTGTCGAGAGAAATTCACATTTTGTCGCTTCGGCCATGTACAGCACCGTTTAATGAGCTGATAATTCGTCCCACCATTTGAATTTGCTATTGAGGTTTTTTATGTCGAGCGCCGTATTGCCGCACCAACGTTTTCAACTCAAATCGTTTGCTTATTCTGCGCTCGATGCGGGGCCGAGTTTGATCGTACTGGGCGCCGTGCATGGCAATGAAGATTGCGGCACCAAGGCGATTCATCGCGTGATGGCTGAATTGGATTCGGGTGAGTTGCAGCTATTGCGTGGGCGGATTACCTTTGTGCCGATCACCAATCCTTTGGCTTTTGAGAAAGGACAGCGCAATGGTGATCGCAATTTAAACCGCAATTTTCGCGTGACCGATGAACCGCACGATTTTGAAGATCGTATCGCCAATGCGCTTTGTCCTTTGCTGGCCGATCATGATGTGCTACTGGATTTGCATTCAACGAATAATCCGGGCGAGCCGTTTATTATGTTGGGACCTGAGAATAACGAGGGTGATTTACAGCCGTTTGCCTTGGCCAACGAAGAAGAGGCTTTGGCAGTTCGCTTAGGGCCGCATCGGATTGTGGAAGGCTGGCTCTGCACTTATGCCGAAGGCGTTAAGCATCGTATGGCGTATACGCCAGCCTGCGAGCGCTCACACTTGCTTAATACCGATCCAAGCTATGGTGTTGGCACGACCGAATACACGCGCGCGCATGGCGGTTATTCATTGACGCTGGAATGCGGCCAGCACAAAGATGTAACCTCGCCTGAAGTGGCGTATCAAGGGGTACGCAATGCGATTGCCTGCTTGAATCTGGCCGATGTGCCGCCAGCGGTGGTGCAGACGGATTTGGAAGTTTTGAAAATTAGCCGCGTAATTGATCGTCACCATGCGGATGATGTTTTTACTAAAACATGGGCTAGTTTTGATCCGGTCAAAGCTGGCGAAGTGATTGGTACCCGTCATGATGGTAGTTTGGAAACCGCGCCGTGCGATGGTTTTGTACTGTTCCCAAATCCAAGCGCTGTGCCGGGTAATGAATGGTTTTATTTCGCGCAGTTGAGTGAACGTAATGTGGGTGGCATTAGAAAATAACTGATTGGTATTGCTCGCTAGGCCTAATTAATAAAGGCCTAGCGAAATATACCTTAATGATCACCTTTAGTGATGGGCTAATGGGCTAATTTCTTTTGGTCTTGCCTGTAGCAATGCGCTATGCACCGCATCATCTTGTAGACCATGCCAAAATACATGCGCTGCGACAACATGCGTATGGTCATTAATCTGTTGCCAGGCTCGCACTGCGTCACTGGCCAGCTCATACATCAAAATCGATTTGTGCGCTTCAATCGCTTGTGCTTCAGTCGTCATGCCAATTTCACTGAGATAGTGCAGCAGTTTGCCGCGCGAGTTGCTCGTGCGCTCATCAGTCGTATCGTAAGTTAAAAAAATCACCGCCTGCGCCATTTCAGTCGATGCCATTCGAATAAAGTCCACGCGCGACATAATACTCACTGCGCCGTGTAGGGTTTTGCTCAACATGACCTCATCCTCCAATTAAACGTCTG
Source organism: Deefgea rivuli DSM 18356 (assembly GCF_000620145.1). GTDB lineage: Bacteria > Pseudomonadota > Gammaproteobacteria > Burkholderiales > Chitinibacteraceae > Deefgea > Deefgea rivuli. The sequence continues at coordinate 100,674 of NZ_JHVM01000014.1, read as the reverse complement.
CGCTGCTGCGCAACGCATTCTTTCGTTTTAGCAGATGCTTGTGGATTAGTCTGTGAGTAAGTAAGGGAAAAGGGGTGGATAGGCTGTGGGGCTTTGTTTAAATAGAATAAATTTAAGCGCCGTATTGCTGCCAAATCAATTTACTCAATAAGCAGATCGCGAGTAGCAAAAACAAGCGTCGAATCCATCTATTGCCGCCGCGTATCGCCAAATAACTGCCCAGCTGTGCGCCTGCAATATTGGCAATCGCCATCGGGATGGCATAGCTAAACAGCACGAGTTTGGCGGGAATAAAAAACACCAGCGCGGCGGCGTTGGTGGTGAGGTTGACGACTTTGGCGCAGGCGGTTGCGCGCATAAAATCAAAGTGAAAAAACCGCACAAACAAAAACACCAAAAATGATCCCGTGCCGGGGCCAAACAGACCATCATAAAAGCCAATCACAGCACCAATCGCCATACCGATGTATAGATCGCGGCGTGTTAGCGTACGGCCTGCATCTTCGTCGCCAAAGGCCGGTTTGAACCAGGTATACGCTAGCATCACGGCGAGCAAAATAATGACCAAGGGGCGAATTACATCAGCGGGCAAATAATGCGTAATGCGCGCACCACTCAGCGAGCCAACGAATGCCGTTGCCGCTGCTGGCAGAATAATTTTCCAAGGTATACGAATGCGACGCATGTAATTCAATGCCGCTGCGGCAGTACCCCATACTGCTGTGAATTTATTCGTGCCGAACAATGCGGCAGGGATTTCTTTTGGCAATGCGGTGAGCAGACCGGGCAGCAAAATTAATCCGCCGCCGCCGACTGCGGCATCGATCAAGCCCGCAATAAATGCGGTGGGCAGTAAGAAGAGCAGCGTCGTATCCATATCTCGATTCCAGCAAATAGCCGACTATCATCGCGCATCTATTGCACCTTGCCTATGGCGGTTTTTATTCATCAGTGTGTTAAATAAAAACGCCAGCTTGCATGCTCGTCTCGTTGAAGCCAATGGAGTTCAAGGCTAATACAATGTCATATAGCTTTCATAAATTTTGTTGTTGATGTAAATATTTGCAATGGGTATAAGTACTTCATGCAAAATTTTTATGGAGCAAGATTATGGCGCGAACAGCACTGATTATTAGCGGTGGCGCACCCAATGCCACTTTGGTTGCTGGCGCACTCGAAGCTTTTCACGAGTTGGGGCTGCAATTTGATGTGATTTCCACTGCGGGTGCGGGCGCTTTATTGGGCTTGATGTATTTGGCGCCTAAAAATGGCGATCCGGTCAGCACTTTGCGTAGCTTGCAAGAAATGGGCATTGCCGATTATTTGTATCAGGTATTTCCAGTGAATTTCAAAGTCTTCAATAAGCCCGGTGCAAAGGCGGATATGTATCGCCAAATGACTGCGCCTTTTCAGGCAATGCTGGCGCAATGGCAACCAAAGGATAGTTTTTCGCAGACGTTCAAAGATGTAACTCAGCTTAGCATCGCCACGGCTTGCCCAAGTGACGTAGATAGCGCATCACTGGGTCTGTGCGCTCACGCGCCGTTTGTTGAGCAACTGATTGATTTTGCTGCCTTGCAGCAGCCGGGGACTGATATTTGGGTCAATGCGTACAATCTCAGCCAGCATGAAATGGCGAACTGGCCACGGCAAAAAATTGGCGTGAAGCAATTGCAAGCTGCGCTGTCTTTCCCTTTTCTGTATGCGCCCACCGAGATCGATGGTGATTTTTATATGGAAGGCGCGGCGATTGATTGTTTGAACTTTAAAGACCTGCGCAAAAACTATCCCGATCTCGAAGAAATCGTCATTTTCGATTTGCTTGGTGCGGAGAAACTGCTGCGCAAACCAAAAGATTTATACGATGCGTGGGTGATGTCGATGATTACGCCGCTGGTCGAAATCGCGCGCGATGACGTGAAATTGTTCGAAGCGCTACACAGTGATGGCATCACGCTGCATAAAGTACCGCTGCTCGAATCCATTCCCGATGCGGATTTGCCCGATGTCTTTGACTGGTCGCGCAGTAATTTAACGCGGCTGTATCAAGTGGGTTATGCCACGGCAAAGCGATATGCCGAGGAAAACCTATCGCATTTGCAATAGGCTCTATGGGTATTTGACTGTAGGCAATACATATCATGCCCTATAGTTAAATACCTGCATGCTATCTATTTCAATCGCTAAACTCTGATTGCGGGTGACTTCGCCTGATGGCTACAGCCTGTCGTTGCGCAGTGCTGCTGTATTAAATAAATTTAATACAGCAGCGTCATCGTATGCGCTTAAAATCCACTGGATATTTTTTGCGTGGCAGGTGAAAACCGGCCTGTTTATCGTTTATTACTAGGTTATTTATGTCTTTGTTACTGCGTACTGTGCGTTGTTTTTCATTGGGTATTGCTTTATTCGCGAGTAAAAACGCTGCCGCTGAGTGTGTACCCCCGCTAGCGATGCCCACAGTCGAGCAAATACAGGCTTTGCAAGCCAGCGCGAAAGACCGTGGGTTTTTATGGAAGATCAGCAAGGATGGCAGTCATTCTTGGCTCTATGGCTCGATCCACATTAACCGTCTATCGGCGGCACTGCCAGGGCCGAAAACGCTGCAAGCCTTGCAACAAAGCCAAACCATTGCCTTAGAGTTAGATCTGACCGATCCGGCCACCTTAGCCAAATTGCAGCAATTAGGCAGCCAAGGCGCGGGGCAAGTGCCAGCGGCGCTTAAATCTCGCCTGAAAACGCAGTTGGATAAAGTCTGTCTACCCGAGACCATCGTATCCGGGATTCATCCGGCACTGTTATTTTCGACCTTGGGCGTGCTCGGTTTGCGTGAAGCAGGCTTTGAAACCGCTTACGGCACCGAGTATGTGCTGGCTGGCACCAAAAACGCGGGCAAGAGAATTGTCGCCTTGGAAACCGCCGAAAGCCAAATGCATGCCTTGCTCGGCGATGGCAAAGTCAGCCCCGCTGAATATGCCGAAGCATTGTCCTTGATCGAAAATAATAACGGCCAAGCGATGACGATCAAGCTGCTTGACGCGTGGGCGGCATCGGATTTATTCACCTTGGAAACCTTTGCCGACTGGTGCAACTGTATGAACACGCCCAAACAGCGTGCCGATCTACGGCGTTTGCTCGATGAGCGCAATCCACCGATGGTCGACAGCATTGCCAAACTCCACAGCCAATCCGCACCGATTTTCGTCGCCGTCGGTAGCCTGCACATGATAGGAAAAAACGGCCTGCCAGCGTTATTGGCGAAGCGGGGGTTTAAGGTGGAGCGGGTTAGTTTTGATAATTAATTCGTAGGATGGGTTGAGCCGTATTTTGGCGATGCCCATCGTCTTGCAGTGATGGGTATCGCTTCGCTCCACCCATCCTACGCACCTGAAACTATACCAACTGAGCTTTTAGAAAATTGTAGATTTGCAGTAAGACGGGCATTAGCGCAATTCCCCAAAATAAAACTTTGTCCAACCACATTCCTTGAAAATCTTTCTTAAAGACATCGAATCTATAAGCACAGATTAAGAGCATAAAAGGAATAATGAGCGAGGTCAGAGTATATAAGAAAGGCAATTCAAGATAGCCAAGCCCTAAAGGCCCGAATATCGCTAAGCCAATATGAATGATTGAGCCCACGCATACTACTTTTGCTTCTTGTGAATGCAGCCAAAATGGTAACGCAGAATTTCGTGTTTTTTCTTCTGCTTTGATCTGCGCCAATTTCCCTTGCAGATCAATTTTGGCCATTGGGATTGCGCTTTCCATGACTATCGTTAGCGCCAAGGCGGGATCAATTACATCTTTGCAATATCGCATTCCCTGTTGAATGGCTACGCCCAATAAAATTGGCCACTCTGCTGGTTTCGCACAAAATTGCTTGAGTAACTCCAAGCAACTTGGCCACAAGTGCATAACGTAATTGATAGGAAGATCACCCGGTTGGTGTCCCGCAGGCAGTCGTGGAGTACCAAAATGATCCCATCCTATGCTCCCAGCTACATGCTCGAAGATCGATTTAAAATCTATGAGTTTACCTAGACCTAGTTCAAGAGCTGCTGCAGCACTTAATTTCAGCACCGAATACTCATTTTCTCCTAGCGTTTGATTTGGTAAATCACCAAAAAAGAAGCGCTGTCGGTTCTGTGTCTCAATTATGGAGAACACCTTTTTCTCTGGCTGGCCTTTTTCATCTACCCATTCTGCGCGCACCGCTGCTTGGCATGAGTAACCTGCTAGTGAACCCAGAGCACACAACAAGCTTTCAGCATGCACGCCTTTTTCGGTTTGCATTCCTGCCAATAAGCGTTCAAGCAGTTCTTTGCCACCAATTTTTGCACCGATTAATGGATCCGATTCACGCTGACTTTCTAAGTGCTCCATAAAAATAGCAGCAATTTTTGCTTTATTTTCATTGAGTAGTTCACTTACGTTGGGTGTTGCAAGACTCATCAGGAAGCTCACTAAAGCATAAAGGGTCAGCATATAAACCGACAATGTCTGCGATTATGCCAGCTCATTGTTTTCTCTTGCCGTGATTTGCATTGAATATTGCGAGGATAAGACAGGTCAGCTGACATGAGGTGTATTTTGGTAATACTTACTGTTCGAATAGGTGTGGGTATTGCTATATGGGCTTTATTAATCAATACTTGTATTGAAATACCCATCTAATTGCAATGATGGGTATCGCTCCGCTCCACCCATCCTATGTTTGTTTTCTCTGAAAAACCCAAACCCCCGCCCCCAATTCCGGTGGCAAGACTAAGCGGCTGAGGTCGCGCCTTTCTTGACTATCAAACAAAGTTTGCGCTTCGTAATCGCCCCAATTGCCGGTGATAAAGCGCGAATGACTGCCGATGACGATGTAGGTTTGCACACAGCGTTGGCGGAAGATTTGTTTTTCAAAGTGATTGCCCGCTGGTGGCCAGCAGCAGAGGACGACTTCGGGTTGGTGTTGCGCAATCGCGGTGCTGGCGTCGAGCTTTTGCACGTCGGCGGGGTAGTTGACGACTTTGCCCCAGCTAAAATCATCGCACGCAGTGATGGCTACATTCTGCCCACGTAAAAAGCGGCTGAGCGTGCCGTCGCCAGCGGCGATTTCAAGGCAAGCGCGGTTGCCGATCACTTGGGCTAATCCAGCAATCAATTCCTTGCTGTAGAAGCAGTAAATCCCGCGTTTTTCGACCAAGGGCATTAAGAAATGCTTTTGCGTAATCAGCGGCCAAGTCCATTTAAAGCGCCGTATCGACACCGGTTTGCGCACCAAATCACGCTCAAACAACAAGCGCTGCATGATGAGGCCATTCCACAGATTAAAGCGCACTTTGCCCGCGCCAACCCCCGTCGCGGTCGAGAACGCATATTGGCGTAGTGCCAGTTCGATCAGGCGTTGCCGCTCTTGCTGCGCGACGAACTCAGCGTAAGCGCGACCATCTCTTTCTCCGGATAAAAACCGCGCATCGTGCGGTGCGCGAATGCGGACTTTTTCGACGATGGCTTTGAGTTCCGCTGGATCGCGCCGCGCAAAGATGCCTTCGAGTTCGGTACGCACGCTTTGCCACGCCGCAGGGCAAGCGTTGATGAGTTCGGTGAAGCTGGGATTTTTGCTGAGAAAAACCAGCCGTTCTTCGGGGCTGAGCTGCATATTGAGCCTTTTATCCATTGCGCTGCTCGTTTATAAGCTGCGCGATAGTTCAAGGCAAGTGTCTATGTAGAAATCAGGTGGCTAGCGATTCGGCGAGTTGAATCAGCTTGCTCGCTGTACGACTATTTTCTCCGTTACAGATCACCGCTACTGCGGTGTTGTGGCGTGGCATCATTAAGGCGTAGCTTGAGTAGCCGCCTGCTGCGCTATCGTGCACGCTGATTGGCCCATATTGTGGCGATTGAATGACCGACCAGCCGAGTGCGTAATGATCGTTGGGTGTATGCAGCCGTTTGAAGCAGGCTGCGTTTAGCAATGTGGATTGGCCGCGCAATCCGCGCAAATGTTCACGTAAAAATACGCCATAGTCCGGCAAGGACAGCTTGATTTCGCTGCTGGCATTGAGCCTGCACAGCTGCTGCTGATCGTCTGCATGGTTTTTTGCAATTTGCCATTTTGGCCTTGCCAAGTAGCCGGTCGAAATCCAGCGATGGCCTTGCACTAAAACCGAAGCGCCGAAATGGGCGTTGATATTGAGCGGCTGAAATACATATTGCTCAAGAAGATTTTCATAGGTATCTCCTCCTCTTAGTTCAGCAATAATGCTTGCAATCAAATACCCTAGGTTCGAGTAGCTCCTTTTTTGATTGGCGGTTTGAGTCAAAGGCTGCTGTAGTAACCAGCGCGCTGCGGTGATTCGATCTGCGATGTGATTGCCACCGAGGATGGCTAATAAGCTGGGGTAATTCATATCGCAAAAATCACGGGCGAGGCCTGCACGGTGCTGCAGTAATTGCGTGATGGTCAGCGATTGATATTGAGCGAGCATTTGTTCGCGCCAAGCGGGTAATAACTCGGCCAGCGTGGCATCCCAGCGTATTTTGCCTTGCGCTATCAAGCTGGCGATTAATGTGGCGGTGACGGCTTTGCCCAATGCGCCGAGCGGAAAATGGTCGCTGCTTTGAATTAAATCAGGCGCATCGATCCGCCGTTGGCCACTACAAGCGTGATAAATCGTGTCGTTTTGAACTAGGGCAACGGCGAGGCCGGGTAAATGATGCTCAAGGCGAAAACGCGCCACTTTGGCTTGGAGTTGCGCTTGGTTTTCTATCGTTGCAGCGCTTGATATGGGGCGGGCATCGCTAGGGTTTGCGCCCCCCGAGTTAGCGATAAAGCTAGAGACATTGCGGAGCATTAATTTGAAATGCATCTGGGTTTCCTTATCGGGGGGCTTGTTTGGTGTGTTACCAGGTGTATTGCAGTAGCGCAGAAAATGCGCCGCTGCCTTTTGATGTAACTAAGGGGCTGTCTGCGGCATCGCCCAGTAGCTGGTTGTAGCTCAGATTGCTAATCAGGCGCAGCTGCTTGCTGATTGGCACGATGCCAGTGATTCCGACCGTGCCGAGATTGAGGCCACTGCCTGCGTTGTAGGCTTTGAAACCACTTTGTTTCGCTTGTTGTGCCGTAACGCCGTACCAGCGTTGTTGATAATCTGAATTACTGGCGGTGAGCGCACTGTTTAAGATCAGCGCGAAATGCTCGCTGCCATACACGGTGTAATCGGCACTGAGGGTGAGTTGCTCTCCTCGATTTTTATCACTCAAGCCAGTGAGCATCAGCATGGATAGATTTAAATCAGCCACGGCGTAATTGAGCGCTAAGCCGGCCTGCGCTGCGGATTTAATGTCGCCCATTCCTTTGAATGTTTTTTTATCGGTAAGCTGGTCTTTTTCTTCGCGTGCACCACTTGGCGCTAGAAAAATTGCTGCTTGCCAGTCTGGATTCACTGCATAACTCCAACCTAAGCCTTTGCTGGTGCCAAGAAAGAAACCAGAGCGATGGGCAATATCAAAACTAGGAATCGGCGTGGCTTTATAAACGTCGCCACCCATGACTTCAGGCGAATACGCCACGCCTAGCCCTGCTGCGATTTGCCAATTCTGGCCATCGCTGGCTTCTGCCCACAGGCTTTGTAGGCGCGATAAACCTTGTTCGATGTTCGAGTTCAGAGCGACTTCCTCAGCTTGGCTCATTGGGCTGAGCAGCAGTAAAGATAAAATGAGGGGGTAACGCATAAAAATTTTCCTTGTTTAAAAAGAGCTAAATGGATGTTGGGCTAGGTTTTGTTGATGTTTGATTTACTGTCACGCTGAGCGCGATGTTGAGGATCAAGTGCTTTTGGTTGTGCCGCAGATGGCGGTGTGTGCGCTGCTGGTTTTGCCAAGCGTTGATCGAAATGCCATGGTGTTCGGTACAAACTCCACATTGCGTTCTCCAATCTAAAAAATCAGAATTCCCACATTGGCTTCATAAACTGAGCGACTTAAAGCAGAAGCGTTTTGCGGTTTGAATCGCAAGTAGTATGACAAATGCAAGCTTAAGCCAAGCTTAAGGTTCTTCAGGTAGAGTAGCGGCATGCATATTTTGATTATTGAAGACGACCTCGATCTCGGGTTCGCACTCCAGCAGACGCTTAAGGCCGAAGACATTAGCAGCGAATGGCGGCGCAGCATCGCTGATGCGCCGCGTTCTGCGCAAGACATGGAATTTGACTGTGTACTGCTGGATTTAACTTTGCCCGATGGCATCGGTTTTGATTTGCTCAATCGCTGGCGAAAGGCTGGCATCGCCACGCCGATTATTGTGATTACGGCGCGCTCGGCTTTGGACGATCGATTGGCGGGTTTGGACGGCGGCGCAGACGATTTTATTATCAAGCCCTTTGCGACCGCAGAGTTGATCGCGCGGATGCGGGCGGTGTTGCGACGTTATGCGCAGCAGGCCAGTGATGTCTGGACGATTGGTGATTTGCAAATCGAGCCGCGTCGTTATCACGCTAGCTTAGCGGGGGCAAAATTAGATTTGTCGCCGCGTGAGTTTCATTTGTTGCTGGAGCTAGCCCGAGAGCCCGGCGTTGTGGTGCCTAAAGGCGCATTGGCACAACGCTTAGAGCCGCTGGGCGATGCGATTGATTTTGGCGCGCTTGAAGTTCATCTGTCGAACTTGCGGCGTAAAATTGGCGCGCAGCGGATTCGTACGGTGCGCGGTATTGGCTATATGTTGGTGCTATGAAACGCTATCTAAAATATTTTGGTCCGAGCTTAATTCGGCGGGTGGTGATTGCGGTTTTGATTGCTATGGCTTTGTGCTGGGTGGTTTTGGCTGTTTTTGGCTATTGGCGGGAGACTGACCCAACGGAGCGTGATCGAGTATATCTCGCTCATGGAAGGACTTTAGTATCAGCGCTTGAAAAGGCAACAACGGAGAGCGACGCACTGAAGGTCATCTCAACCTATTCCGATATCTTTAATCAAAGCTATCGTGAGTTTAAAATTCCACGGGTTATGTTGTTGCAACTGAATGATTTGGAGGGGCGAAGAATTTATTTTTCTCCTGAAGGGGGAAATGCTCAATTGCCCGCAGGCCAGTCTCAATTGTTTGATGCCAAAGTGAATGGGGAGTTGTATCGTGTTTTTCACGCACAGACATCACGTTGGGACGTGATGTGGGCGGCTCCAATTTTGAATTCGCCTTGGTTTTTTATGATGGTCATTATGGAAATGAGCGTGCAAATGCTAATTGCTTTACCGATTATGGTATTGACGATTTGGCTGCTGGTTGCGCGTGGTTTAAGGCCATTACGGATTTTATCTAACCTGATTGCAGATAAAAACAAAGATGATCTATCTCCGCTCAATTTTACTAGTGAATACGCCGAGCTAAAGCCGCTCACTGCTGGGCTAGATCGCTTATTACATCAATTGCATAGCAAAATTGAGCGTGAACATGCTTTTGTTCAAGATGCGGCGCATGAGTTACGCACGCCGATGGCGGTGATTTCAGCGCAAGCTCATGTGTTGGCGCTAGCGAGTACGCCAGCAGAGCGCTTGGCGGCGGAGCAAAATCTTGAGTTGGCCATTGGCCGCGCTTCGCACTTAATTGCGCAATTGCTAGAAATGTCGCACATCGACAATGATCGTTTAACGGCAACAGACACGATTGATCTGGTGACCTTGTTACAGCAAGAATTGGCACGCTTGGCGCCCGCTGCTATGGCGCGGCAAATTGAACTGTCGCTTGCTGCGCCTGATACGCTGCTCAGCGTTATCGATGCGAATGTGCTGCAATCGATTGTGCAAAACCTACTTAATAACGCCATTTTATACGTGCATGAAGGCGGGCAGGTTGAGGTCGAGTTGCGTCAAAGCGCTGAGGCCATCATTTTATCCGTTGCTGATAATGGCCCCGGCATTGCCGAGGCGGATCGCGAACGGATTTTCGAGCGTTTTTATCGTGGCGCAGGGCATGATGTGGCGGGGACGGGCTTGGGCTTAGCGATTGTGGCGCAGGCGGTTGCACGCTTGAACGGTCAGATTGAGCTGTCGGCTGGTTTGTCTGGCCAAGGCTGTCGATTTACCGTTGAAATCCCGTGCCGTGCAGCCTCATCCTTTGGCGTTTAAAGTTTAAAGCGATTCACGACCTGTTGCAGCTCTTGCGCCATTTTACTGAGTTCGCGCAGCGTTTGGCTGGTGCGCTCTAGTGCCGAATCAGTTTGCACCACTTGATGATTCATTTTTTCGGCAACTTGCGCGATTTGTTCGGTGGCAATTGATTGCTCACGCGTGGCGTTGGAAATCTCAACAATTTGCGCGACGACGGTTTGCATTTCGCCTTGCACCAAACTCAGTTGATTAAACACCGTTTCGGCTTGCTGTAAATTTTGCCCTGAAACGCCGTGCGCGGATTGAACTTGGCCGACGGCGAGCTGCGTTTCGGCGCTAACCGCAGTCAGCATGGTTTCGATTTCGACAGTAGCGCGGGCGGTGCGTTCGGCCAAGGTACGCACTTCATCGGCGACAACGGCAAAGCCACGGCCTTGCTCGCCTGCGCGCGCGGCTTCAATTGCCGCATTGAGTGCGAGCAGATTGGTTTGGTTGGCGATTTCTTTAATCGTATTGGTGATGTGCGTGATTTTGTGCGATTGCTGATCCAGTTGCTGCATCACGTTGCCCAGTTCATTGAGCTGATGACTGATTTTTTGCGTGTCGTGGCGCATTTTGGACATTGATGAGGCGCTTTTTTCGGCTTCGCGCCCCGCTTGCGTGACGGTGTCTTGCACCACTGCCGAGCTATCGGCAATGTGGGCGATGCTGACGGTGACTTCTTCAATCGTTGCGGCGGATGACGCGGCTAAATCGGCTTGTTGGCGCGAGTCTTTAGAGAGCTGCTGCGCGACTTGTTCAATTTGCTGCACGCCTTGGCTCAGTTGGCTGCTTTCTTGTTTAACAATGCGCATAATGCGCTGAATTTCGGCGATAAACTGGTTAAATGCACCCGCAATCGCACCGGTTTCATCGGCGCGGCTATCATCCAATCTTGCAGTGAGATCCGCTTCGCCGCTGGAAAGGCACTGCATTGTTTTTAGTAATTCGTTTAGTGGTTTCACCACCAGATTGCTCAGCCAGACTGAAATCAAGATTGCAATCAGCATCAGTACCACGCCAATGCCGATGGATTTAAATAGCGCAGCGCGCAGCGTTTCGGTGACATAGCCCAAACCAATATCGGCAACGGCGACGATGGTTTGCCCTGCGTTGTTTTTAAAGGGTAAGTAAATGGAGCGAAATTCGCCATATTGGTCGTTATATTCGGCGAAAGCGATGCTATTGCTCGTGAACGCCTTGAGTAGTCCATCGGTGGCGGTGTCGTAGGGCAGCAGATAATGTTCGATATCGGGTTTAGCGAGTTCTTCTGCGGATAAGGAGCTCACCAAATACACCGGCTTATTGTTTTGCATGACAAAGCTATAGATATACGGCAGCTTGATCGCCTTGCTGTATTCGGTGAGTTTGAGCGCGGCGGCGTGTTTGGCTTTGAGATCGGCTTGCTCGCGTGGCACGATGTTTTCATGGAAATTATCGTCAACGACATAACGATAGCCTTGTGCGGCGGTGAGCAAACGCGCGTCGATGGATTCCAAAATAATCCGCTTGGAGTCGACATAACTGAAAGTGCTAAACACCAAAACCGCCAAACTGGCAGTAAAAATGAGCGCGAGACGAATTTTGGCTTTGAGCGTTTTCATGATCTAAATTCCAATTTTGCAGTGCTATTTATTGGTTTAATTGCAAAAATTAATGGTCTGGATTGAAAAAAGACGATTTATTGTGATTTAGTTTTAGCATAGTCAAATTCGCTGAAAAATCATCGAATTAGCGCTTGACCGTTAATCTGCTACGCCGTCGATTGATTTTAGTTTGCGCTAAAAACGTCGATACAAAAGATAATCCTTATCTTGCCATATCATCTTTGCCGAGGTGTCATCATGAATTCGCTTACTGCTTTTGGAGCTGGTCCGTCGTCTGGCCTGCGCACCAATGATCCGAGCTTGGCGCAGTCGTTGCGCAAAATGAGCGATTTGGCGGCGTCGACGGGTAAGGCCTTAGCCAAAGGCAGTGAGCTGATGCAGCAGCGAGTGGATCATCTGGGTGCGGCTACGACGCAAATGGCCAGTGATTTCATTAATCAATTTGCGCAGCAGTTATTTGGTGATCAGGCCAAAGGCATGACGATTGAATTTGATGAAATGAGTTTGAGTGCCGAATCGAGTTTTACCGCGCTACAGCAAACTAGCCAAAGCGCGCAAGGCAGCAGCCAAGCCAGTGCGTTTCGCCTGAGCGATGCCAGCCACTTTACGGGCAAAGGCACGTTAACGACGGCGGATGGTCAGCGCTTTGATATCGAAATTGAAATTCGTTATGAATCAGTGATTGAAGGTGCTAGTATTGCTCGGCAGAGCAATACTAGCAATACTCCGAAGGCAATACCTAGTGGTGCTGCTAATGTCATTGATGTGGCCGATTTGCTCGCAGCGCCGTCACAGGCTGAAACTACTGCAGCAGCCGAAAAATCTCGTACAGCAGATCGGGCGGAGAAAAATGACCGCAATGCTTTCAAGCAAGATTTTGCTGGCACGGCGATGGATTTGCTGCAACGCTTAACGAGTGAACCTGCCTTTAAGCCATTTTCATTGTTCAGCACCGATAGCGATGGCAAAAACGCGTTGCAACTTTTGGGTGAAATGTCGCTGCAATTGCTCAACCTACCCGGCGGACCACGCCATGTGGATTTAAGCCCTGATTATGATCCGAGTAAAAAAGCACTGGATGAAAAAGCTTAAAGTTTAGGAGCGTTCAATCAATTCGCAGGCGCGGCCAGTGCGCCTGCCATTGTTTACTGTGAATACGCTGCGTTGTGATCTGCTGCGGTAAACCTGAATGAAGGTTGTGTCGCAAGCGCAGCGCCCACGCGTCAAGCAAACCTGTTTCAACTTCCCACACAATTTCACCGCTCTGATTCAAACTCACAGCAAGGCAAGTGGCGGTTTCTGGAAAACGCCGCACTGCGTCAATCGCCGATGTGTATGCCGCAACGTCATTGCGTAAATGCATTCGTGCTTGATTGCGCACTTGCCATTGCACCGTTGGCAGGCGTTTTTGTAGTTCGAATTCTATTTCCAGATCAAATTCTGCCGCCACGTTGCTCGCATCAAACCATGCAATATCCACATCTGCCAAGGGCGTGGCAGAGGTGAATTCATGTGCTGTATCCCAGATTAAATTCCGAACAAATCCCGCACAAATCATGGCTTGCGGCAGCGCAATTTCGCGTAGCGCGTGCAGACATTCGATGCGTAATAGATCAGCACGGATGAGTGCCAAAGTTTGTTTTTGCATGCTTATTTTTTTATGCCTCAAGGATGACTTGTAACTATGTCACTGAAAAGACTAGGGTTTTTATTTATTATCGCGGCCTTAGTTTAAAAAGTTGCAGCAGAGCCGTCAATGATGGCTGTGCATTCCTCGCCTTTTTTGGGGGAATGGTAGCAAAAGGAGGTGGAATGACGCTAGGCGTAAAATGGGGCAGTGTAGTCTTAGTTGGGAGCTTGGTGACAGGCTGTGCGGTGCAGGAGTTTATGCCTGCAGAGGCAGTGAAAGAGGCGTCGGTCGCCAGTGCTGCGAGTGTGGTGGAGGCATCGATTCCGGCCGTTGCATCGGCAACGACGCAGTATCAATTTAGTCAAAAAGATATCGACGCTTTAATTTTGAATGCGTTTAACGAAGCGCGTGGTGAGCCCGCTGCGGGGATTCGCGCCGTGTTGGGTGTGACGATGGCGCGAGTCGGCTCGGCCTGTTATCCCGACACGGTGCATGATGTGGTGTATCAACGGAAGCAATTTTCTTGGACTTGGCAGCATGGCAGCGCGCGCACTTTGTCGGCGGCAAAATCGCGTGAGCCTGCGACGTATGTGCGGGTGAAATCGGTGGTGTACGAGTTCATTGCCGATGGGGCTAAGCCAAGCGATGCGGTGCTCTATCATGCGCGTGGTGTCAGTCCATCTTGGGCGCGCGCGGCGGCAGTTGATCGCGTTAGCGCAATGGGCGGGCATATTTTTTATGAAAATCGGCATTGTTAAGTGATTGAAGTGCCTGTGGACGGGCATTCATACTCAATCTGAAATTAACCAAGGGTATTTAACGCTGGCGCTTGTTAATCATGGTTTGGCGTTAAATACCCTTGTTTAAATACTGCTGACGAATTTTCTCTAGGCAGTTTGGGCAATAGCAATCGCTGTTGCTGTCACTACTGGGCACGGGCAAGCCGATGGGCTGATCCATGCACCAACAGCCGCCGTTTTGGCCACCCTCACCGCAAGTAAATTCAATGCCGCAGCCTTGGCAGTGCTTGATCGTGATTGGTAGTATACCGGGGCTGAGCGCCATTTATTTCTTCCAACGCACATTACGTTCGTCGACAAATTCGTAATAGCGCAGCAGCGTAATTTGGCGGCGGCTATCGAGTAGCTCGACGGGTACAGGGCCAAAGGGCGCGGCGATGCGGATGATTTGCAGTGCGTCTTTATCCAGTTTCTCGTTGCCCGATGAGCGAGTGAGGCTGAGCGCGGCAATGCTGCCGTCGGCATTCAGTACCACGCGAAATTGCATCAGGCCAAATAAAGGCCGGCCATTTTCATCGCGCGGGAAGTTTTGCTGGCCAACACGTTCGACTTTCTGCCGAATTTGCCGTTCCCAAATGCCAAAAATTGCTTTCGTTTTGTCTGAGCCTTCTTGACTGCGAACTGCCGCGTCTTCAGATTGCGGCTCTTCGACCAAATGTTTGACCGAGGCGTAATCCATAATTAATGGCTTGGGTTTGCCTTGTTTGGCGGTGCCGGTGGCGATATCAAGACCAGCGATTTCCACTTCTCGAGTTGCAGACGGTTGCGCAATGACTTTGGGCGCACTGGCGGTGCTGATTTTTTTCGGTACGGGTTTGGCGCGGTACAGCGGTTTTTTTACCGTTGGCGCTTGTGTCATCACTTTGGCTTCGGGTTCAGGCTCGGGTTCTGGCGCTTTGGGCGGCTGTTTTTTTTGCAGCGTCATTTCCAGCGCATTGCTGGCGCTGGTTTTGGGTTTAGTTTTTTCGGGCGCAGGAATCAGCAGGAATAGAATGTGCAATAAAATCGCGAAAATCAAAGCCTGCACGAGCCATTTGTCTTGCGAGCTGGCGATGGTACCGAGATCGTTGTGCGGCATTCAAAAAGTCCGAGTGGCTAAAACATGCAGGGCTGCATTCTACCGTGAAGTGCTCGAATGCGGGGCGTGGAGATGAGTGTAATCAGTTCTAGGTGGCTGATTTGGCGTGGTTTTGTGAAAAAATACAAAAAAATTACCGAAAAAGACTTACGGTTTGAAAAAATATCAGGTATTATCCGCCCCCTAACTTGCTGAATCTAGTTTTCACCGCAGCAAGGCTAGTCGCTAGGGGAGTCGCCAAGTTGGTTAAGGCACTGGATTTTGATTCCAGCATGCGAAGGTTCGAATCCTTCTTCCCCTGCCAGAATAAATATAAAAAAGAGTCGCGCTGCGGCTCTTTTTTATTGCCTAAAATTTAGTCTATCATTGGGTATTTATCGCTAAGCCTTATTTAGTAGAGCTTGGAAAGATATACATCATAGTATTGATTAAATGTCTTACCAGCAATCGCTTGAGTGACAAGAGCGTACCGAGTTGGCATGTTTTATGCGTGAGTGAAACTTCCACCCCTCACGAGGTTGCCATCATGAAAGTTCAGCACACCGATCTGAAGCTCACGAGTGAGCATCAGCTGCAGCAAGAATCCACAATTCAATTTCAACTCTCCGCCGATATGGCTGCGCTATTTTCTAAGCAGCTCAATGAGCAAATTAGCGCGATGTCGCTGCCCACACCATCTGCGCCTCCTCCTAAGGCGGTCGAGATGGAAACGGTGCAACAGGAAAAGGCCAAGCGCTTTCAATCCTTGATGGAGTTGCTGTTTGGTGAGAATAAAACAGGTAGTACGCCGTGTTCACCGCCTCCAGTGATTCAGGATGCCAAACTGACTACAGCGGCGCCGGTGAAAATGACGCAATTGCAGGTTTTTGCCGTCGAACAGCTGCGTGAGAGCGAGCAATGCAGTTTTGCGGCCAACGGCAAAGTTTGCCTTGCGGATGGCAGCACGCGGCAATTTGCGGTGGATTATCAATTGTCGCGACAAACAGAAACTACGCGAGCGCTTGGCGCGCAATGGATGAACTTGCAAGATCCGCTGGTGCTGGATTTTGGCGCGCCAACAGCCCTGTTGAGTGATAAAACGGTCGAGTTTGATTTGGATTGCGATGGTAAAAAAGAGCTAATGACTATGCCCAGTAGCTCGTCGGCATGGCTATTTCTGGATCGTAATCGCAACGGCAGGGCTGATGACGGCAGCGAGCTGTTTGGCCCGAAAACCGGGCAAGGTTTTACTGAGTTGGCGGCACTGGATGAAGATCACAATGGCTGGATTGATGAAGGCGATGCTGCGTTTAAAGATTTACGGCTTTGGCAACAGCTGGATACGGGCGTTGAGGGCGATGGCGTACGGAGTTTGAGTCAGGCCGGCGTGGGCGCTTTGGCAGTGGTGTCGGCAAAAACCGAGTTTAGCATCGTGCAGCAAGGCGATGTGCTGGGGCAAATTCGCGCTAGTAGTGTTTGGCTGGGCGAGCACAGCGGTGCAGGCGTGTTGCGGCAGATCGATGTGGGAACCAAGCCGATTTAGATTTGAAGCGCTCAAAATGAATCGAGCCGCCTAGTGGGGCGGCTCGATAACTTAAATCATTATTTTTTAGCTGGCGAAAACGGCTTTCACTTCACGCTCGCCCAAGTCCGCAGCGCTGCGATAGCCCGAGCGACGCAGCGCAACGCCCCATTGCTCGACAATCGGGGCAAAATCTTCTGGGCGGCGTACGGTGCTGAGCAATTCGCTCAGTCGATCTTCCCAATTTTTCCCGAGGTATTCTTGGGTTACGGCCAAAATAACTTGGCGTGCTGCATCGATTTGGCGTTTTTGTAGTAAGTCTTGCGAGATTTGCGGTGCAACCGTGGTCGGGCCGGAAAATTGAATTTGATCTATGGTTTTGCTTTGCGAAACGGCACTAATAAAACCGAGGCTATACAGTTTGTGCACAATGCCCAGTACATCGATATTGGGTAACATGCCCGCGAGTGCCATGCTGTGGCGAGCGCCATCGATCATAAACAGCACTTGTCGTTCTTTTTGCCCGATCAAACCGCCGCGCTGGGTGAGTTCTTGCTGGCCTAGGGCTGTTTTGTGATAAATCGCGTTTTCCATGATGACACTCTGCTTCGATGGCACAGAGTGTATGTATAAGCCAAAACTTATGTAGTTGCGAATTATTGACTACATTTTGTTGCTAAAAATAAACAGTCTTTATTGAATCAAGGACTTAAGTTCATTTTCTATGGGGCTAACAGCGGTCGGATGAGGGATTTTATCGCGTAAAGCTTCTTCTGCAAGAACCAGTAAAGGCGATGATTGCTTACTGGCTGTTTGCTCGTTCAGGCTCGCAACATTTGGGGTTTCTTCATCAAATTGGATCACGCCAGAGATTTTCCACGACTCGTTAATCCATTTGAGGTGGTAGCTGGTTCGATATTCCCATGGCGTGCCATCGTTGCGAATGACGCGCCAGCAGAGCTGCGCGGTGGCCAGCGTACTGCTGATTTCCATGCAACTTAAAATTTTATACGAGGCACCATGAAAACCTTGCGCAGCGTACCAATTAAAGAGTACTTGGGTGGTTTCGTATAGCGGGGCCATTTCTGGCCAATCCGTGCGTTCGTCATTAATCAAGGTAAAAAACGGCATCGCAAAGAGCTGGCTCACGCCATCCACATCGAGCTGCGAATAAACAATCGCAAAATGCTCAAAAAATTCTTCTAGAGTCATGGCTTACCTTTCTGATTTCTAACTAAAGCAGAGTTGTATATTATCAGACTGTACTTTGAATAATATAAAACCCTAACGATGGTTGTAATTTGATGACGTTTTTATGATGATTCGTGAATGATTGCTTGGCTGGGCAGGCGCAAAATTAGTCTTGAGATGTGCGCTACTGGCTTGAAATTGCCTGCATGAACGCCATCTATTAAAATAAGAATAAATTTCGTATGTTTAACTAAAAGCAAATCGTCTTTGCAGGAGTAAATTATGGTCCAAGCTACCGCCAGCCACTTATTGGTAAAAACTGAAGCGCAATGCGAAGCATTGAAACAAGAAATTTTAGCAGGTGCTGATTTTGCAGAAGTGGCGAAAGCCAATTCAAGTTGCCCATCGTCTGCACAAGGTGGTGCTTTGGGCTCATTTGGCCCAGGTATGATGGTGCCAGAATTTGATAAAGTGGTTTTCAGCGCACCGTTGAATGAAGTTCAAGGTCCTGTGAAGACTCAGTTTGGTTATCACTTGCTGGTGGTTACTAGCCGCGCTTAATTGCGTGCTGTAGTGATAAAAAAAAGCCGCCAAAATCGTTTGGCGGCTTTTTTGCGTCTTGCGAGTGGTGAATTGACGATTATGGCTTCGCTAGCTCTATCCATTTTTGCGCGGTATCAAGGCGGATCGGTGAATAAACGCCAACATAGATTTCGAGCAGATTGCTACTGAGTGGATCAACGCCAGCAGCGGTATAGCCACGGGATTTGAAATAGCGATATTGGCCATTGGCATCAATCCGGTACACCACACTATTTTTTGGGTATGCACCGCTCGTTTGCCATTGTGAATAGCCTGCAATCGGATGGCTGTAGATCGGTGGTGTGACGCGCGTATCGACCAAGCCCAAGGGTGAATCGGCACTCACGATGAAATCGTCAAAATAAGCGTATTGCTCGCTCACAGGTGCCCAATCGCCGCTGCTGCCGCCAAAGAAGGTATCCATCTTGATCGCTGAAACGCTGACACTGGCTGAATTGCGCAGCAGCATGGTTTTGTTTTCGAGTACCAATTCGCCATCAATCCATTGGCGAAATTCGCCATTGCTTTGGCCGATGTCGTTCAGCACCACTTGTTGCGTCAGCGTGTACCAGCGGCCCGCCTCAAAGCGTCGCGCCAACCCCGCATAATCACCGCATTGCTCAACTTTGCCTGGGAAGTAGTAATACTGGAAACCAACGCCATTTTCACGCCACATTAAGCGCGTTGTAAAGCCATCAAAAGTGCCGTTTTGGATGCAGCCCGTTGGTGTATCACCGCCGCCAAGCCCTGGCAGTTTGCCGCCTTTGACCCATGTAAACGCATTATCAAAGCGCAATTTATATTGCAGAAAGAGCGAGCGCGAATTGCCAGCTAGCGGTGCATCAAACGTCATTGCCGAATTGCCACCCACTTGCCCCGGCATATAAGTCACGCGCAGTACTTTATTGCTGGCTTGATCGGGATCGGTAACGATGCTCAAGCGCCCAGCGTTTACACCCGTTGATTCGCCTGGTGACGTATTCCAATCGTTTTGAAATTGCGCGGCTTGATAAAGGCCGTTGGCGTATTGATCGAAACGATTGCGTAGCAAAATTTGAGTCGGCGCGCCGCTAGGTGCGGGCGTGGCGATTGGTGTTGCTGTGGGGGTGGCCGTTGGAACGGGCGTTGGCGCAACTGTAGGTGCGACTGTTGGTGTCGCCGTTGGCACAGCTGTCGGAGTTGGTGAGGCAGTTGGTGCGACAGTCGGGGCCACTGTTGGCGCTATTGTTGGAGTTGGCGAAGCCGTTGGTTTTGGTGTTGCAGTTGGCGTCGTAGTCGGGGTTGCCGTTGGTGTTGGTGAAGCTGTCGGTTTCGGCGTTGTCGTTGGTGCTACTGTTGGTGTTGCGGTCGGAGTCGCTGTCGCGCTGCCACAAACGCCACCCACTTTCCACAGCGTAGGCGCAGCAACTGGGTTCCAGTTAGTGCCAACGTACGCGGTGTGCGTCACTTGCGCGGTGTAAACTTTGCTTTGATATTGCACGGTGTCGCCGACGGTGTAGCTCAAACCCTCAGCCCAATTACCTTTGCAGGCGGCATTGGCATTGCTCATCGCCAAAAGACCCAGCATCAATAGGCTAGGTGAAATCCATTTTTGCATAAACTGCTCCTGTAGCCAGCGCGGCTGGCTGTCTCCTCGTTATTTTGACGCTGCTCTGATGGCAGGCGATCAAAGCCTATGCGTCAAACTGTAAGCTGTCAATCTAAGCTTACAAGCGGGGAGTTCGGCGGATTAATTACAACAGTGGCACTTTGGGGCAGGGTTTATGGAGCGGATCTTGGCTATAAAAAGCAGGCGACTTGTGCCATGCTGAGTGTCTAGCAGATAGGATGATCGTCATGTTGCAGTCACCGATTCTATGGCTTCCGGCGCAGCTTGAGGCCGAGCTGGCCACGCTGAGTTCGCTGTTTAATACCGATAAAATGCAGTTGCGCGAACGAGGTCTGGCATTGCTCAATGCTGCGCGCCAAGCCCGCCACAATAAAGTGTTTATTGCGACAGCTGAGCTGTATTGCCAAGAGATCACTGGCGAAGCCAGCCGCAATTTATTGTTTGAAGCGCTGCAATTGGCGCAACATTTACACGACTTTGTTGCTGAAATGCGCCTCTCTGAACAAATTGCGCGCAATCACTATATGAACGCGCAATATCGGTTGGCTTTGCAATATTGGCAGCGCACTACCGACTTGGCCGAACAATTGGGCGATCAGCCCAGTGGATTGATTTATGGTCGCGTGGGTATGGGGCAGGTGTATGACGCGCTAGGCCAACATCATCAAGCCGTTCATCTGCATACCCAAGCGCTAGCCATTCTGCCACAAGTTATTGATGTGTTTTTAGAGGCCAAAGTTCGAATCAATTTAGGCGTTAATTTAGCGCCCATCGGTGAAACTGAAGCCGCAGCCCATCATTTGCGTTTGGCTTTGGGGCTATGCCTTGAAAATGAAATTTACGATTACGCCGCTGAGGCGCAATTTCGCTTGGGCGAATTGGGCTTAGAAAATAATCTATTCGAGCTGGCGGGTCATGACTTGGCCGCTGCGCGGCAATTGGCGCAAAAGGTCGGCTATCAATGGGCTGAAACCGGCATTATTGCGCGCCAAGCCGAGTTGCTTGCCAAGTTGGGCGCGCCAGCAGAAGCGCTGGTGATTGCACGCGAAGGCTTGAAAATCGCCGAGCGGATTCATTACCGCGATCAAATGATGCGGCTCAATGCTGCCGCTGCGCGCTACTGCGAAATGCAGGGCGACATCGCCCAAGCTTATCCACATCTGAAAGCACAAGTGCAGGCGCTAGAACAAATTCAATCCGAAGCCAGCCAAAGCCGTGAGCAAGAGCATCAACATGCGGTGCTTAGCCCCGATACGGCGAAACGCATCGCCAGCTTGGCGAACCATCCGCTGCTTGAAGCGGGAGAGGCCAGTGCTGCGTTTGCGCTGATTTTGCGCGAGGCTTGCGATATTTTGCAATTGAGCGCGGCGAGTTGGCGGCAATATTTGAGTGGGCAATGGCGCATGATTTGGCAAACGCCACTGCCGATGCGTGCCGAGTGGCCAGCATCGACGGCGGCTGGCTTTTTAAACTGTCATCAGCAAGGTTGGATGGTGATTGCACACGATGCGCGGCATCATCCTTTGACGTGGCCGCTGTGCGAGCCGACGGTGAATCCTGATTTATTTTCACTCTTGGCGGTGCCGGTTCATGTCGCCAGTCGCCCAGCGAGTTTTTTGGTGTTAGAGCATGCGAACGAGCAGCATAATTGGACGCCAGATGAAATTTTATACGCTGGTATGCTCGCCGATATGGCCGCGCGGATTGAAACGCTGCAGCATCGTGTGCAATTGTCCGAGCAAATTCAAACACTTAATGCAGAGTTGATTCAGGCCAATCAAGAGCTAGAAGCCAGAGTTGAACGCCGTACTCTGCAATTGAAAAAAGCCAATCAAGAACTTGAACAAGCAATGGCCAAGTTGGTGCAGATCGAAAAAATGGCAGCGCTGGGTCATTTAGTTGCAGGCATTGCCCATGAATTGAACACTCCTTTGGGCGTTGCAACGACGGCAGTGAGTTTGCTCAATGAGGAAGTGAGCCATCTGCTCGCGCAATTGGGTAGCGGCACAATTGCACGCAATGCAACGATGAAATCATTGCAACACGTACAAGAAGCGGGCGCTTTGCTGGATAAGAACATCGTCCGCGCGAGTCATTTGGTGCAAAGTTTTCAGCAGATTGTCATTGATCCGAATGGTGAAAGTTTGCAAACAATTCGATTGCGCGAGCTGTGTATTGAAGTGCTGGCTTTGTGTCGAAATCAAGGTGAAATCGGCATCGATTTTATTGTTGATATTCCAGCTGAGCTGGTGCTGACGACTCGGCGGGCGGCTTTGCGGCAAATTTTATTGCAACTGATTAATAACGCCATCAAGCATGGTTTTGCGATGCTGCCTACCCATCCAAAAATTACTTTGCAGGCCGTTGCAGAGGGCGGCAAAGTGCAGTTAAGCGTTGCAGATAATGGCTGCGGTATCGCACAGAAACATTTGGCTCAAGTATTTAATCCGTTTTTCACCACGCACTTTGGTCAGGGCAGTGGTGGCTTGGGTTTGTATATGGTGTTTAATTTAGTTACGAGCTTATTGGGTGGGGGTATTCGTTTGGAGAGTAGTTTGAATGAGGGCTCTAAGTTTATACTGGACATTCCTAGTCTCGATCCAGCGGAGTAAACTTCAATGCATCACTGGCCTGTGAGAGTGTGATGGGAATGAATGAACTAAAAAGGCCACATCGTGGCCTTTTTAGTTGAAGCTGCATTTCGTTTAAACGCGGTAGCGCGAAATTGCCGAATCTAGCTCTTGGCTCAGTTGACGTAAGCGTTCGCCCTCGCTGGCGGTATTTTGCGCGACCGAGCTACTTTCTTCCGACATTTGCGCGACTTGTTCGACTTGCTGCGCCATCATTGCACTGGCAGCGCTTTGCTCGCGCATTGAGCCCGTAATTTCGCTAACTTGCTCAACCACTTGATCGGCATTGTGGCGAATTTTTGAAATTGCATCGCTGGCTTCTTGCGCACGTTCGACGCCCAAATCCACTTGGCGCACGGTTTGCTGCATCGTTGTCACGGTGGCATTGGCCTCGCTTTGAATGGCGCTGACGGTAGCAATGATTTCGTGGGTTGAGCTGGCCGTGCGTTCAGCTAATTTACGCACTTCATCGGCGACGACGGCAAAACCTCGGCCTAAATCACCCGCCCGTGCGGCTTCAATCGCCGCATTGAGCGCCAGCAAATTAGTTTGATCGGCGATGTCTTTAATCACATTGACCACCGCATTAATGCTGGCGGTGCGCTCTTTGAGCGATTCGATTTGCTGCGCCGAAACGCGTACATCATCGGCAATTTGGTTGATGCTGGTGATCGTTGTTTCAATCACCGCACCGCCGGTACTGGCCATTTGCCCCGCTTCACGCGCAGTGCGATCGCACTCATCAGCGCGGTCGGCGACATGACTAATACTCACGGTCACTTCCTCAACGCCCGCCGCCATACTCGACGCGGCATTACTAACACTTTGTGACGCATCGGAAAGTTCGTGGCTGGCATTGGATAAGCCCGTTGCAGAGCTGGTTACATCACGGCCAATTCGATTGAGCTGTTGCAAACTGTTTTGCAAAGTCGTGATGAGGCTATTAATCGCATCGAGGGATTCGCCAATTTCATCGCGACTATTCACTGTAATACGGCGCGTAAAATCATAATCACTGCCTAATTGCACAACAAATTGTCGCATCGCATTCAGTGGCGTCACAATACTGCGTGCAATCAATAGGCCGATGATGGCAATCGCAATAATTAAAACCACGCCCATGCCGATTGAAATACTCATTGCCGATGTAATTTCGTTGGCAATTTCTTTTTTGGCTTGATTGGCTGCAGCTTCATTAAACTGGGTTGCCAGTTTTAATTTTTCAACGGCTTTAATCGCTTGTGGTGTTGTTTTTGTGCGTATCAAAGCTTCGGCGCTGCTGCTATCGCTCATATCCGAAGCCGTTATTACCATTTTGCTCAAGGCTTCCCATTGATCAATTTCAGTGCGAATATTGGCGATGTTTTGTTGATCTTCTGGATTGGAGACATAATTGTCACTATAGGTTTTTAATTTTTCATGTATCGATGCTAAATCAGCATTAAGTGCTTTTTGTACCTCTGCTTTTTGGGCTGCATCGGTTTGAATAATATGAAATAGCAATTCACGGCGCGCATTCGAAAAAATTAAATTAATCTCGGCAATTAAAGCCACTGAAGGCATCGCATTGTCGCTAACGATGGCCGAATCGGTTTTTACATTTTGGAATTTGCTGTAATTCACGGCGGTTAACAGCACAATCGCTAATGCAGCCAGCGCGATTAATGCCATTAGTTTGTGAGCGATTTTCATTTAGGTTTCCTAGTTACGGCGAAAAGAGCAGTATCTCAGCATAGACGCTATGCATAAGGAAACAAGGCGGAGATAGGATTGAGGATGTGTTTAGCAGCGCCAGTGAAGGCGGTTCACGACGCTAAATTTAGTATTGCTGCTTATTAGGTAAGTCATCGTGTAAAAGCTTTATGGCAAGGTGTAAAAGCCGCTGGAGCGCGGCTTGGGGAATGACAATTCAGGAATTTGTTGTTTAGCGGCGCGTTGAAAGAAGATTCAACGGCGTGCTGCTAATTATTTTTGCGAATCAATATCGGCCAGAGATTCTTCACCTTTGGTGGTGATGAAATGACCCACTTCGCCTTCGCGTGTTTCCAGATGGCCCTTACGCAGCAAAAACGCCAGCGCTTCGCCATTGATTTTGAGCATTGGATTCACTTTTAATTGGCGCAGGCTGTCGATGCATTGCGCCATAAAAACGGTTTGCTTGCCCAGTTCGGTAATTTGCAAAATGCCGGTTTTACGCTCGTAAGCGGCCAATTTTTGCCCGGTCAGCACTTTGACATTTTTAAAGACCGCGTGGCTTAAGCGCGTGCTTTTCAGACCACGGCTCACTTCGATCAGCGATGCCATTTCATCTTTGCTCAACTGTTTACTCATACTTTTGTTCTCTCAATTCGCGTTATTACCGCACATGGTACGCGCCCACGCTGGGCAATGGGAAATCGCGCTGTATTTTTATGTGTTAAACGGGTGAGGTGGTGGCTGTTTCTGGCTGGATTGATGGTGTGCGATGCATTATTTTCGAGCACAAATCAGATCCACGCCATACCGGCATAGTGCTGGGTGATTTTGTCTACTTCACACGAGGAGTTGAAGCTGGGTTTAAAGAGCGGCAATATACTTATGCTCTTGGCCATTGTCGGCCAAAAAGCGACCATGGAGAATCGGTGTGGATCAAAGAAGCGAAAAAGAAAAAATGCTGGCCGGTGAATTGTATCGCGCGGTGGAAGGCGATGAAATCATCGCCGATAGCATCCGCGCTGACACGCTTACTCGCCAATACAATGCCCTAAGTCGTTCACAAACCAGTCAAGCCGCGCCGATTCTAAATGAATTACTCGGCAGTCTTGGCGAAGGCGGTCTGATTCGTGCGCCGTTTTACTGTGATTTTGGCTACAACATTCATCTAGGCGCTCGGGTATTTATCAATTTTGGCTGTGTCATGCTCGATGTTGCCAAAATTGAAATCGGCGAAGGAACGCTGATTGGGACTTCAGTACAAATCCTGACTGCAGATCATCCGCGCGATCCAGAACTACGCAAACAAGGTTACGAGAGCGGCATTCCAGTCAAAATCGGTAAAAATGTCTGGATAGGCTCGGGCGCGATTATTTTGCCAGGAGTGATCATCGGTGATGACGCCATTATTGGCGCGGGCAGTGTCGTCACGCGTAATGTTGCAGCGGGTGCAACGGTAAAGGGTAATCCGGCTAAATAAGCCAAAAAGCGTTTGTAAATTCGGATTTGCGTACGCATAACAGCGCGTCTTTGTCTTGCTGCGTATTTTAAAAATGCCTGTTTTGGTGCGCAACGCTTCGCGTTTCACACCCTACGATCCCCTATTAAATGATGGCTTTGGTTCGATCTTTGCCGTCCATCCCCCCAATAAATTGTCACACCGCATTCATTGCGCTCTGCTAAGGTGCTGGCATTGCAATGACCAAAGTTTGCCATGTCGATCAAAGCGCTATTTGCTTTTCTTTTACTCTGCGCGGCGTCCGCGCTGTATGCGGCGACTGGTCTCACCGAAATCGCCGCCACGCCGCAGCATGGCTTGGTGACGGTGTTTTATCCGGCCGGCGGTAAAAATGAAATCCTCAATAAAATCGGTTTGCCCGTTTCGGCTTTGCCCAATGCGCCGCCCATCAAAGGTAATGGACGCTTGATTGTGATGTCGCATGGCTCTGCTGGATCGCCGTGGGATTATGCTGATTTGGCGGGCGTGTTGGTCGATGCGGGATTTGTCGTCGCGATGCCCGAACACGCCGGCGACAATCATCAAAACGGTCGCGATGCGGGTCCAGTGAGTTGGCAACTTCGGCCACAGGAAGTCAGCCGCGCGATTGATGCCATCGCGCAAGACGCGCGCTTTGCGCCATCTTTGCAACTGGATCGCGTCGGTATGTATGGTATTTCGGCGGGCGGCCTGACGGCGCTCACCTTGGCGGGTGGTCGTTGGTCATCGGCGCAGATGGTGCAGCATTGCAAGGTACATATTCGCGAAGATTTTAATGCCTGCGCTGGAACGGTGTTTCAGCTCAATGGTGGCATCTGGGATTGGCTTAAAGTCGCCATTGTGCAGCTCACTTTGCGCTGGCGCTTTAACGATGCGCAATCGCACAGCCATACCGATCCACGCATTACGGCGATTGTTGCTGGCGTGCCGTATGGTGTGGTATTTGATTTGAATTCACTCGCTCAGCCCAAAATCCCCGCCGCGCTGATTACGGCGCGCAAAGACGTCTGGCTGCATCCGCAATTTCACAGCGACCCAATTTTGCAAGTGTGCCAAAGCTGCACGCTACTGCATGATTTCAAAACCGGCGGCCACGGCGCACTACTCTCACCCATCCGTTCGCCACTGGAAGGCCTGATCGCCCAACTCATCGGCGACCCAGTTGGATTTGATCGACAAGAAACCGCGCTGGTGAATCAGAAAATTAACACGTATTTTCAGCAACGATTGTTGCCGTGATGCTGGGTTTGTTCAGATTACGTGTTGATGGTGGTTAAAGAATCGAGGCATTCCCTCCCCCTTGACGGGGGAGGGTTAGGGTGGGGGTGATACTACGGAGTGCATTTTATGGCTTAGCACCCCCATCCCAGCCTTCCCCCGTCAAGGGGGAAGGAGCTACGGCAACTCAAACCCAGCGAATGCGATCTACTCGATATTGCCGTCTTATTAACGTATCAACACCAAATCTGAACATCGCCGTGATGCTTGATGTATTGGCTTGAATGCTTTAATTAGTAAGGGCTATAAGCTAATACATCGTAATTAATTTAGATGCAGTAAGTTTGTGGCCTGCTGCTGCGCAGCACGATACGCATCCCACGCTTTTTCGTGGAAGAAATACGCCACGCTGAACGCGACGCTAAAGTGAACGATAGCGAAAGTGATGGTTTTCAACATATTGCCTCCTCGGCTGATTTCAGCGGGAATGGATTCGATAGGCAAATGATAATGGTTCGTATTTGATTGGTGAAGTTGATTGTCATCACCGAACTAATAGTTATTTACTATGATTTGGGTATATTAATCTAGGTCTTGTTAATTAATGTCTAGATTCATATACCCATGCAAGCGCTATTTCCCCAGTACATCCCCCAGCGCTTTCAGCAGCAGTGCAATATTTTCCCTGCGGGCAGCGTAGCCCATTAGGCCGATGCGCCATGCTTTGCCAGCCAGCGCACCAAGGCCGGCGCCGATTTCGAGGTTGTAATCGGCTAGTAGCCGCGCGCGAACTGCTGCGTCGTCGACGCCAGCTGGGATATGCACGGTGTTCAGTTGCGGCAGGCGGTCTGCGGCAGCGACGACGAATTCAATGCCCATGGCTTCCAAGCCATCGCGCAGCTCGGCGTGCATCGCCGCGTGGCGCGCCCATGCGGCTTCTAGGCCTTCTTCGGCCAACAAGCGTAGTGCTTCGTGCAAAGCGTACAGCGCATTAACAGGGGCGGTATGGTGATAGCTGCGTTTTGCACCTTGGCTGCTAGACCAATACCCCATCACCAAGGTTTGGTCGAGAAACCAGCTTTGTACCGGCGTTTTGCGCGCTTTGAGTTTTTCGACGGCGGCGGGTGAAAACGACAACGGCGACAAACCCGGCACGCAGGACAAGCATTTTTGGCTACCTGAATAAATCGCGTCGATGCCCCAAGCGTCAACGCGCAACTCGATGCCGCCCAGTGACGTCACCGCGTCGACAATGCTCAGGCAACCGTATTGCTTGGCCAGCGCACACAAGGCTTGCGCGTCCGAGCGTGCGCCAGTCGACGTTTCGGCGTGTACAAACGCCAGAAATTTCGCGTCGGGATGCGCTTGCAGCGCTGCTTCAACTGCCGCCACATCGACTGCCGTGCCCCATTCATTGTCGACCAGCACCGCCACCGCGCCGACGCGCTCAACGTTTTGCCGCATCCGCTCGCCAAATACGCCGTTGCGGCAAACGATGACTTTTTCACCGGGTTCGACCAAGTTCACAAAACACGCCTCCATCCCCGCCGAGCCGGGCGCAGACACCGCCAGCGTCATCTCGTTTTGCGTCTGGAATGCGTATTGCAGCAGCGTTTTGACTTCATCCATCATGCCCACAAACAGCGGATCCAGATGGCCGAGCGTCGGCTTCGCGCCCGCAGCCAGCACGCTAGGATGCACATCCGACGGCCCCGGCCCCATCAAAGTGCGGCGCGGCGGGAAAAAAGGCGAAATTTTTGGCGCAAGAATCGTGTAGTGCGGCATAACAAGCTCCAGTGGAATCGGTGACGGCTTATTATGGCTGGAAGAAAGCAATTGGTCACTGGTGTGTGCAGTGCAGTAGTTCTTCATTATGCAAATAATGGATGCTTATGATAATTTATCACAGACTTAATTCGGTGATGGCGATGCCAGATACATTTTAGATATTTGGTCTGCTCGAATTAAAAGCCAGTCTTAAATCGTATAGGTTTTAATTATGAAAAATATAATAGACAAAATTTCCGAAGTTCGTAATATGTGTGAAGCACATCTATCGCAAATTCCACCTCTTAAAATTATTGTTGAACAACTTGATGCGGCAATTTCTATACTTATTCCAAAAATGGAAACGCTCCCATTTTTTCTAAAGGCTAATGTTGATTTTAATTTGTATGCATTAGCCGATCTCAACAAATCACTCGT
Organism: Deefgea rivuli DSM 18356; assembly: GCF_000620145.1. GTDB lineage: Bacteria > Pseudomonadota > Gammaproteobacteria > Burkholderiales > Chitinibacteraceae > Deefgea > Deefgea rivuli. The sequence continues at coordinate 71,302 of NZ_JHVM01000014.1, read as the reverse complement.
TGAAATGTTAGAGAGCAATCGTTCTTGTACAGTAGAAGCTCTTTCACGCGTCGCCAGCGAGCAAGCAGTAAATTTAATTTATGTCATTGGAGGGAATGCTGATGAACGAGCTAAATCTCTTATTTCAAGCTACGTTACCGAAGCCACAAAAAAAACATTACTTTGGCTAAAATTTTCTGAAGCACATAAAAAAAATAGCTCGGTCCAAAGTGCGAGGCAAAAGCTAGAGCACTTACAGTACTGGCGTGAACAGTTTGATTTGAGTCTACGTTTTAAAGGCGTAAAACCTTGGCTTTCTGCATTTGATCGATTTTCTGCAGTTGGGGCAGAAGAGTTGTATCGCACAGTATTTGCATCTTCTTCTGATGCGATCCATGGTTTCCCCGATGACATATTTAATTCAACCACTCTCAATTACTTGCCCGAAGTAACTCGTGAAGATGCATTTAAGTCATATCTTGCTGAAAAAAAATCTTTTGCTGTATTCCTCACGCTCTGTGCGATTGGTCTGTACGTAAATGCAATACACTCACTTGCTCTAAAGCTTGAAATACCAGATCTTGCAGAAGAACTTATGGGCAAGATTGAAGTGGTAAATTCAATGATTACCACACACGAAAATGATCTTAGTCATGCAATGTCAATGCCATGAAAATATCGTTTCTTACCATTATGAAGTGTCGTCGGGTGCAATCCATCTAGCTTTTGACGCCTTAGTAATCTGATGTGTTGTGGGTATATCTATGCTGACATTATTTAATAGTGCCTACATCGATATACACATTGCATTACTTAGTCCACAACAGCACATACTCCGGCTCCGCCACATCATTCCCCGCCTCAGCAATCGGTGTGACATGCTGCGCCACAATTGGCAATACGCCAGTCCACGCCTGAATGTGCAGATCTTTTTCGTCGTCAATCGGTGGGCCACTGCGCACTTTGGCTGCGGCCTCATTGAGTGGAATCCGCAGCACAATGGTCGCGCCGAGTTCTTGCTGGCTACCACCGCGCGCTTCGTTTTTGCGGCCGATGGCAATTTTGTCCATAAAAGCATCCATCGCCGTACTTTTGTCGGCTTCTGTAGCTATCTTCTGAAATTGCCCGTAAATCACCGCCGAGCGATAGTTCATCGAATGATTAAACGCCGAGCGCGCCAACACCAGCCCGTCCAGATGTGAAATCGCAATCGACACCTCAAGGCCGCCAGCGAGTTGCTTCATTAGGCGACTGCCGTTTGAGCCGTGAATATATAAATACTCGCCCGTGCGCCAGCACGCCATCGGCAAACAGTGCGTGCCATTATCGTCGTGAAATGCGATATGGCAGAGATAGGTGGCATCGATAATCGCGTACAAGGTTTCGCGATCATAAGCGGCATTTTCTGGGATGCGGCGGATTTTGGTGCGGGGGCTGCTGGCGGTCGACATTGAGATTTTCTCCTGTTTTCTTAGATAAATACCGCCCATTTTCGGGCGGAGGCGGTTGTTGGTTTGCATCTGAATCTCACTTTGAATGCCATTAGCTTAATCTCAAGCTGGTTCTGCGATAAGATCCACTAACTGATAAAAAATTAGAACCAATGGATTATTCTCTCTTACTGCAAGGTGAGCCTGAGCAAGGCGCGATGTCGCGGCAACAACGCTTGTATACGGCGCTACGCGCGGCGATTCTGCAAGGCACTTTGGCCGCAGACACCCGTTTGCCTGCGTCGCGCTTATTGGCGCAAGAGCTGGGTATCGCCCGCAATTCGGTAATTTATGCATATGAGCAATTGATTGCCGAAGGGTTTTTACATGCAGACCGGCGCGGTACGCGGGTGGCAACACTCAAAATGGCGAGTGCAATCGGCGCATCTGCGCAGCCGCCGCAAGGTCTGTCGCGGCGTGGGCGCGCGTTTGCGACGCCGTTTGCCGATGTCGATACGGTGCAAGCGTTTACGCCGGGCGTGCCGTCCTTGGCCGATTTTCCGATTGCGCGCTGGCAGCGCTGTGTGGCGCAAAGTTGGCAAAAAGTCACGCCAGAAAAACTCGCTTATGGGCATTCGGCGGGCGAGCCGCAATTACGCGAAGCGATTGCCGCGCATTTACGCGCCGGGCGTGGCGTGGTCTGCGATGCATCGCAAGTGTTTATCACCGATGGCACGCAAAATAGCCTCGATCTTTGCGCCAAATTGTTTGCCGATGTGGGCGATATCGCGTGGATAGAAAACCCCGGTTATGGCGGCGCAGCCAATGCGTTTGCGACGGCGCAATTGCAAATCAAAGGGATTCCGGTTGATTTGGACGGCCTCGCGCCGCAAGAGAGCGATTGGCAACAGCATCCGCCCAAGCTGATTTACACGACGCCGTCGCATCAATATCCGCTGGGCAGTGTGCTGAGTTTAGCGCGGCGTTTGCAGCTGCTTGCGAATGCTAAAGCGGTGGGCGCGCTGATTATTGAAGACGATTACGACAGCGAATTTCGCCGCAGCGGCCCACCGCTGCCAGCAATTCAAGGCTTGGCAGCGGACGCGCCAGTGATTTATTTGGGCACGTTTAGCAAAAGCCTGTTTCCAGCGCTGCGCACCGGATTTATCGTTGTGCCGCGCGCTTTAGCCGATAGCGTTGCGACGATGCTGGCGCAATGCCATCCGCGTGGGCGGCAAGTCGAACAAATCGCACTGGCGCAATTTTTACACAGCGGCGAATTTGCCAGCCATTTGCGTAAAATGCGCCGCCTGTATGCCGCGCGCCGCGATGCGATGCAAGACGCGCTGCATACGCATTTGGGCGATATCGCCACGCTGTACGGCGGCGCATCGGGAATGCATTTATCGATTGGGATTCCGAGCGATTTTTGCGATCAGCGGATTAGCGACACCGCGCTGGCGCAAGGCTTAGTCGCCCGACCATTAAGCGCCTACGTCATCGGCACGCCAACGCCGCACAGCAATGGCTTTATCCTCGGCTACGCGCAAGTGCCGTGTGAGGCGATGGATGCGAAAATTGCGCAATTAGCGCGGCTGATTAGAATGGCTTAAGCTCCGCGAATGAGGCGGGTCAATAATATTATCGGCTTGCAGCAGTTATGCTGACTTCGCCGCTTAAGCGGCAATGAATTTGAACAAGGGAAGGCCAATGAACTGTACTGGATGTGGCGCAGCATTAGCGGTGGATAAGTTGGTCTGCACGTATTGCGGCTTGCATAATGCTGTGGATTTGCTGGCGATTCGTGATTTTAAAGTGCTGGCCGAGCATAGCGAGATGGCTTGCCCCAATGGCTGCGGCGATTTGCAACTCTTGCAACTGGGCGCGGGAATGGGCTCTACAGTAGGGCATTGTACGAGCTGCTTCGGTCTACATTTTGCGCCCGGCGCTTTGCCGATTACGCTCGATCATGTCGCCGCGCAAGTGCGCGAAATTAATCACGGGCGACTTAAACAAATTATTACGCAGCGCGTTAAACCCGATGCGGTGCGCTACAAACCGTGTGCGGTTTGCCAGCGCATGATGAATCGCAATGCGTTTAGTCGGCACATTGCGGTGATCGTCGATGAATGCCGCGAGCACGGTGTGTGGCTGGATAACGGCGAATTTACCGTGCTGGCCGAATGGATGGAAGCGGGCGGGCGGCAACATGTGCAAGCTGAAACCGAGCGACAAGCGCGGGTTGACGCGGCGAATGGCAATGTGGCGCCGATCAAATATTCTGCCGACGCGCCGCCCACCGCGCGCAATAGTTCAGAGTTATCCGACGATCTGGCGCAACTGTTAACGCGGGGCAAAAAATCCAATCCGCTAAGTGAAAACCTACCCGCGTGGTTGGTCGGCGCGGTGCTGACTTTGCTGCTGTTTTTTCTACTCGGCGCAAGCTGGCCGGTATATTTGCTCGCAGCAGGCACAGCGGCGAGCTGGTGGTGGAAAGTTTAAAATGACCGCAATATTTGATTTAGAAAGTGGCTTTGCATGAGTGCAAAAAAATTCTTCTTTGGCCTTGTGGCATTGAGTTTCTTGGGTGTGGCCTTGGCTTTTTTGATTTTTAATGAAAAAGAACGCGATGGGCATTGGCCGTGGCCGCTCAATGGTCGTGTTGTCAATCAAAGCCAACAGGCGGTCAAAGTGTGGGATGACAATCACGGTTTTTACTGGATTGCAGCGGGGCAGGCCAGTGGCAATGAGAAAGATGTCGATCATGCCCAAGAGCCGCTGAGCCAGCGTTGGTGCAAAATCGACGCGCATACACTGGTGGTGAAGCCCGATGGTTCATTTGCCAATTGCCCGTGCTACGCATTGGGTGCGGGGCGGCCATGTATTCGGTTTGAATGAAATGCGGGCTTTGCTTCGCCAGCCGTATGCACTAGCCTAAAGAGTGGCTTAAACGTCTTTATCCCTCTGCATTTTTTCGGTTTTACTGTATCTAAGCAAGGCGTGAATAGTGACGAAGTACTCTTTTTCTCTGCCACTCTGCGATGACTTGCCGTACGCTATTTGATCAATCTTTCAATTTTGATAAGGAATCCAGCATGCTACGACGCGCAATATTGACTTTGGCGCTACTCCCGCTCTTTGCACAAGCCCAATTTACGGGGCCAGGTAGTAATGTCGCCAACACAGTGAATACCGTTGTTGCAGCGCAAAGCGCTGCAGATGACACTCCGGTGCTGCTAGAAGGGCATATTGTTCGCAAAATTAAAAATGAACATTACGAATTCAAAGACGCAACCGGCAGTATCGAAGTTGAAATTGATCAAAAATACCTACCCGCGCAACAATTTGATCACACGAACAAAGTGCGCTTGCGCGGTGAAGTTGATGCCTCATTATTGAGCCGCAATATCGATGTGAAATCGGTCGAAATTCTGCCTTAATTCTGAATTTTACGTCGGCGTTCTAGCCTGTATTTCATGTAAAAATCCGGCCTAAAAATGTAGCCGGATTTTTTATGGGCGCTCTATTTGTATTTGTAGATTTGTTGAGTTTAACGCTGTGGAGTCAAGTTGTTTGTATCGCTGTTATGGTGGGTATGTCTCTATCTGCACTATAAAATAATGGCTATATAGATATACCTATTATTAAATCTGTATCGGTTTATGCTTAATCTGCGCCTGTTTTACGTTTGAATGAACGGCTCTTCTTTATCGCAGTCGGCGCTTACCTTTGGCGTATTTACGGTGGTTTCTATCAATTAGCTACGTAATTTGACTACAGAACTAAATAGGTAACCCTATCATTATTAGGTTTTTATCTTATATATTTTGTAGTAAATTCGATTTTATCCGCAATAAACACGAAATATTCCTACATGCAAATCGATCCAGTGGTGCTGTTTTTCTTGCTAGGTTTGGCTGCTGGCTGGGCCAAATCCGACCTTAAACTGCCGAGTGCGCTGTATGAAACCTTGTCGGTCTTTTTATTGTTGGCGATTGGGATTAAAGGTGGGCTGATTTTAGCGAAACAGCCGCTGCTGACCATCTTGCCGCAAGCGTTATTGGTGCTGCTGATGGGCGCGTTGATTCCCTTGCTGATTTATCCACTATTACGGCTCAAGCTGAGCCAGGTCGATTCGGCCAGTATGGCGGCACATTACGGCTCGGTTTCGGTAGTCACTTATGCGGTGGGCGTGGCTTTTTTGGCACGGCAAAACATCAGTTATGAATCGCAAACAACGCTGTTTTTGGTGCTGCTGGAAATGCCCGCGCTGATGGTCGGCGTCGTATTGGCGCGGTTAGGGCCGAGCGCGGCGAAATCGGGCCATGGTTGGGGCAAATTGCTGCACGAAGTGTTCCTCGGCAAAAGCATGGTGCTGCTGATGGGGGGCTTGCTGATTGGCGCTTTGGCTGGGCCAGAAGGAATCAAACCGCTAGATAAACTGTATATCGATCTATTCAAACCTGTGCTGACGCTGTTTTTGCTGGAAATGGGTTTGGTCGTCGCGGGCAAACTCGGCATTTTGCGTAAACACGGCCTGCTGGTGCTGGCCATCGGCATCGGTTTGCCGCTGGCGCTGAGCTGGGTCGGCATTGCGTTTGGCTTGTTGATGGGCTTGTCTTTGGGCGGCCTCACATTGATGGCGATTTTGGCGGCTTCGGCGTCTTATATTGCCGCACCCGCAGCGATGCGGATGGCGCTGCCTGAGGCGAATCCGGCGCTGTCACTCGGCGCGGCGCTGGGCGTAACTTTCCCATTCAATATCTTATTTGGTATCCCGCTGTATCATCAATTTGCGCATTATGTCAGTGCTTAAGTCGGCGCTGCTTTGCATCGTTATTTCGTCTTGGCATACACCGTGTGTACTAAAATTCTGAAGGAATTGTGATGAATTTCCCAACTAAAACGCTGCTGACGATTGTCACCGAAGCGGTGTTAGAGAATGACTTGATCGAATTGTTTACGGCCAAATCGATACGCGGCTGGACGATTGTTGCGGCGCGCGGCAATGGTGCGCATGGCGAGAAGCACGGTAATTTTGATGCGAACGAGAATATTCAAATTGAGCTAATTACCGATACAGCCAGCGCTGAAAATCTTGCGGCGGCAATTCAGCAGCAATTTGGTGCAAATTACGCCTTGGTGCAATGGCTGAGCGAAGTGCGCGTACTGCGCGGTGAGAAATTTTGATTGAGTTGTACATGTATCTGCTTCTAGCCATTTAAATAATTAGGCTAGAAGCAGATACGTAGATTATTGAGGCAATATTCTGATTTGGTGTTGATTAAAAAATTGTCTCTTTAAATTGAATGCGTCAATTTTCTGCTCACCATGGTCGTGCTAATGCCGCGCGGCACTGACTTTTCTTGAACGGCCAAGAAAAGTAAGCAAAAGAAGGCCGCCCTAGTATCTGCGTCCGGCTACGCCGGATACCCTCGCTGCGGACAATCGGCAAGGCGGCTGGTTTTAACAAAACAGAACCCGCCGAAGGCTCCTTGCCGCTTGTTCCTCGCTCGGCGCGATACAAGGGATTTCGCGCAGCTCAATCATCATGGCACAGCATCAACACCCAATCTGAACATCGCCATTATTTAATTCACGCACGCCGCTTCTTGCTCGACTTTCGCTACCGCAGCTGGAATATGCTTGGCCAAATGCTCGCGATAGCGGGCGATGTCACCTTCAATATCCGGTTGTTTGATCACGTCGTTGCACATAAACGTCGGCAGTGCGCGCATGCCGAGGAATTCGTTGGCTTTGTGAAATGGTAAATACACGCCATCCACGCCAATCCCCGCGAAGAAGTCTGTTGGATCGTCAAAAGCGCTGACTGGCGCATTCCACGTCACCGACAACATATACGTTTTACCCTGAATCAGCCCGCCCGAGCCGTATTTTTTGGCTGGATCATTGCGGCTGCGACCATCGCTGCCGTACAGGCGGCCGTGCCCTGCGGTAAAGACTTCATCGATGTATTTTTTCAAAGTCCACGGCGCGCCCATCCACCAAGCTGGCATTTGATAAATGATGGTATCGGCCCATAAATATTTAGCCACTTCGGCTTCAACGTTATGCCCCTGCTCAAGATGGCTGATTTGTACTTTGTGGCCACTTTCTAGCAAGGTCTTTTGTGCGATTTCACTCAGCGTTTGGTTGAGCTGGCCATTGGAATGACCGAATGCTTTGCCAGCATTAATAATTAAAATATGACGCATATCAACCTCTGAAAAAATGAAATGGTATGCCAAAAGAATACCGATTTTATGATCAGAAAAACAGTAAATAAGCCGCAGAATACATTGTCAATCTGGCACAAGGCTTTTGCTTTTTCTCAGCAATTTTGGCTGGGTTTCTCTGTAAATTAGCAAATGCTTATGTTTGGTAACATCATTGTCATATAATAGCTTTAGTCTTGCTGATTACTTACTTACAAACAATCCACAGTACGGCATTTTTTACTCGTTGAATCGCTATTTCTGAAAAGCCCATCATTGCCGCATGCTTAATTTAATTTGTTTTCTTTGTCTAATTTTACTGACTCATTCCTGCTGGGCTGCGCCGCAGCAAATCGAGCTGGCCAATGGCGAGTGGTCGCCGCTGCTTGGAGAGAATTTACCGAATAATGGTTATGCCAGTCAGATTGTACGGCGTGCGTTTGCACTGGAAAAAATCAAAGTGAACTATAAGTTTTATCCATGGAAGCGGTCCTTGGAAGAGGCGCGCGCGGGCAAAGTGGCGGGCACTTTGCTTTGGACGAGCAATGCGGATCGGCAAAAAGATTTTCTGATTAGCCAGCCGGTATACAGCAGCCGCACGGTGCTTTTTTTTCATCGTGATCGGCCTTTGCTGTGGCAATACCCAGAAGATTTAAAGGGCGGCCGTTTTGGCATTACCAATGGCTATAGCTATGGGAAAATTTGGGAAGCGCTGCTCAATAGCCGCGTACTGATTGGTGATCAAGCGAATACTGACACGCAAAATTTCGCCAAATTACTCGCCAAGCGGATCGACGGATTTCCCTGCGAAGAGGTCGTTGGCATCGATTTACTTCGCCATCAGCTGGGCCCAGCGGCGCTGCAAAAAATCAATATCAGCCCAAAAACGGTCCACGAAGAACCGCTGTATTTATTAATTAGCCGAAAAACACCGGGCGCCGAAGCATTGATGCAGCGCTTTAATCGCGGGCTGACTAAAATGCATGGCAGCGGCGAGCTGGCCGAGATTCTGAAAGTCGCATTGCAACGTTAAAATTATTCCTAATAGGTATCGCCCTCTAGCCAATATCTGTCGATGCTCAGCCAGCAATACCCAATTAGCTAATATTTGATTCGTCATCTTGTTGTCATCCTTGTGGCGCGTTTTCTCAGTAAGATATGGGTTTTCAGTCCGATTTTGCGGAGTCAGAGAATCATGGCGGCAACAAATGGCGTAATGATGCAGTACTTCCATTGGTATAACGCGGCGGATGGCACGCTGTGGGATGAAGTTCACGCTAATGCGGCGGATCTGGCACAAGCAGGCATCACGGCGCTGTGGCTGCCACCCGCTTATAAAGGCATCAATGGCGCGAACGAAGTCGGTTACGCCGTTTACGATATGTATGACTTGGGCGAATTCGCACAACAAGGCAGCACTCGCACTAAATACGGCACGAAAGCGCAATATCTCGCCGCGATCCAAATCGCGCAAGCCGCTGGCCTACAAATTTATGCCGATGCGGTGCTCAATCACCGGATGGGCGGTGATGTTGCTGAAATCTGCCGCGCCACACCCTATGCGCAAAATGACCGCCTCAATCCTGTTGCTGCCACACGCGAAATCAGCGCATATACGCAATTCAATTTCCCTGCACGGGAAGGTCAATATTCGAGCTTTCAGTGGAATCACACGCATTTTGATGCTGTGGATTACGATGCGCTCAATCCGCAGGAACACGATACGATTTACTTGCTGGGAGGCAAAAAATTTGACGATGAAGTGGCGCTGGATCGCGGTAATTACGCGTATTTAATGGGCTGTGATTTGGATTTCCAAAATCCTGAAGTGCAAGCCGAAGTCATCAACTGGGGCAAATGGACGCTAGATACCACAGGCGTCGATGGCTTTCGTTTAGATGCGGTGAAGCACATCGCCGCGTGGTTTTTTCCGACGTGGATTGATGCGATGGAGCAGCACGCGGGCAAAGATTTATTCGTTGTGGGTGAATATTGGACGCCTGATTCGCAAGAGTTGATCCATTATATTGACCGAATTGGCGGGCGCATTGCCGCGTTTGATGTGCCGCTGCATTATCAATTTCACACCGCCAGCCGCGAAGGTGCGGCCTACAACTTATGCCAACTTGGTAGCAATACGGTCGATCAAGCGCGGCCCGAGCATGTGGTGACCTTTGTCGATAATCACGACTCTCAGCCTTTGCAAGCGTTGGAGTCGCCCGTTGAAGCGTGGTTTAAACCGCTGGCGTACGCATTTATTTTGCTGCGCCAACAAGGCTATCCCTGCATTTTTTATCCCGACTATTACGGCGCACGCTACGAAGACATTGGCGCGGACGGCCATACCCACGAAGTGAACTTGGTGAGTCATCGTTTTTTAATTGATCGCTTTTTGCACGCCCGCCAGCAGTTTGCTTACGGTGAACAGGTCGATTATTTTAATTATCCCAATTGCATCGGCTGGACGCGCTTGGGTGATGTTCAGCATCCTAAAGCGATGGCGGTGGTAATGAGTAATGGCTTAGCAGGGCATAAACGGATGTTTGTAGGCCGTGCAAGTTGCCGTTTTAATGACATTACACAGCATTACCCTGAGCCGATTTATACCAATAACGATGGTTGGGCTGATTTTGTGTGCCCAGCCGGATCGGTTTCGGTGTGGGTGCAGGCATAAGGGTGTTTTGAACCTCTTATGATCTGAAATCAAAACAACATTCGCTGGCCTGATCACCTAAACTCAATATTTAGGGCGAAAAAGGAGGCTGCCATGTTGTCATTATTGCGTGTTGCCTTCGTCATCTTGTGTTTAAGCGGCAAGGTATTGGCCGCGCCTGCGCTACGGATTGCGCTGGGCGAAACCAAAATGCCGTATGTTTCAGCTGAAACCCAGAGCGGTATTGAGTATGACATCGTCAGCCAAGCGCTGCTGCGTGCGGGGTATACGGTGCAGTTTGATTATCTGCCCAATAAACGGGCGCAACTGGAGTTGCATGAAGGCCGATTGGATGGCGCAATTAGTAATGCGGGGCGCTATCTGTCTGAGCCATATATTGCCTATCAGAATATGGCGATTACACTGTGTTCACAGCAGATTTCAATCGCTAGTGTGGATGGTTTAGCGCCGTTTCAAGTCATCGCTTTTCACAATGCGAGTCAATATTTGGGGGCTGACTTTGCGCGAATTGCCGCGAATAAACAGCGCTATCGTGAATTAGCGCCTCAGCAATTGATGAACCGAATGCTGCTAGCGCGGCGGATTGATGTTGTGATTAGCGATATTAATATTTTTAAGCATGTGCAGCAGCAAGTCGATCCGCAAGTGAATCAGCCGCTGTGTTCGTACTCGATCTTTGCGCCGACTTTATATCGCTTAGAGTTTATCGATCCAATGGTACGCGATCGTTTTAATCAGGCTTTGCAATTGTTGCGTGAGCAAGGTTTGTACGAGCAATTAGCTAAAAAATACGATTTACCGCTGGATCAACGCCGCCCGTATTTCAAACCCTAAATTATCACAGCACCGCATTTGCTCTCGCTGGATGACGGGACTTGAGCTGCTTTTTTAATGGTCTTGCCGTGCAGAGTGTTAGCATGGCCTATCTTTCAACTCTCGCACCCCTGCCCCGACGTCTACTCCTCGCCTTGCAATGCCGCCCATGCGCCATGTCGGTTCGAATAGCATTCTCCGCCGCATATGCTCAAGGCACTTATGCCATTAGCTCCACCGCTTGGCTATCAAGTCAAATGTCAGTCCGTCGCCGTTGCCGATGGTTTGGCGCTCGAAATTCGCTCTCTGCTCGATAAACAGCAATTTTTTGACCCCCTAGGCGAGGCCGAAGCGGCTGGAATTTCTGAAGCGTGCTGGTCACTCTTTGGTCAAATCTGGCCTTCCGCGCAAAAGCTAGCCGATTTAATGCAGGTGTATGAACTGGGCGGGCGGCGGATTTTAGAAATCGGCTGCGGCCTGGCGCTGGCCAGTATGGTGATTCATCGCCGCTTGGGTGATATCACCGCGAGCGATTGCCATCCGCTGACCGAAACGTTTCTAAATGAAAACTTATTATTGAATACGCTACCCGCACTGAAATATTGCACTGGCAATTGGGGGCGGCTGAATGCGGATTTAGGTGAGTTTGATTTGATTATTGCCAGCGACGTGTTGTACGAGCGGGGTCACCCTGAAGTGTTGGCGGAGTTTATCGATCAACACGCGGCACCTGTGGTTGAAGTGCTGATCGTTGATCCAAACCGTAGCAACCGCAGCGCTTTTCATAAACAAATGGCGATGCGTGGCTTTACGATGCTTGAAACCATGCTGGTCACGCCCTTGCATGATGGCAGCGCTTATCGCGGGCGTTTGTTGCAATATTTGCGTACGGCGCGCGTGAGTTAAAGGGAACAAAAGTGCGCTCGCTAAGGTCTAGTTAACATCCACTTATTGAGAGCACATTATGCAAGCAAGCCAACAACAAGCCATTTTAAGCATTGCGCTATTAGCTGCGTTTGCCGACGGCAATAACGATGAACGTGAGCGCGAACATATTCGTGGTTTGGCGCAATCTTTAGGCCAAGAAAGCGGACTGGATTTAAGCCGACTGTATCAGGATGTTTTATTCAAGCGCGTCGATTTAGCCAGCGTTTGCGCACAACTGACCGATTCGGCAGAACGTCAATTTGCCTACGAAATGGCGGTATGCGTCTGTGACGCCGATGGCAGTACCAGCGCGGCAGAGCGCGCTTTTTTAGCCGACTTGAAAATGCGCCTTGGGCAAGATACGCCGACGTCTTCGCTATTTCAGCGCGAAGCCGATACGCTGGCGCACGCGGGTCAAAGCATCGTGCCGCAGTACGCGCCAGTACCGAGTTCAAGCTCTTCGGTACAAGCCGTTCAGAGTAGCACGGTGGACACTGCCGCGATTGATAGCAGTATTTTAAAATCGTCGATTTTGAATGGCGCGCTAGAGTTGCTGCCGCAAACTTGGGCTTCGGTGGCGATTATTCCTCTGCAAATCAAACTGGTTTATAACATCGGCCAGCGTTATGGCTACGATTTGGATCAGGGCCATATCCGGGAATTTATTTCGACAGTGGGCGTGGGGCTGACTTCGCAATACTTAGAGCAATTTGGCCGCAAACTGATGGGCGGATTGTTTGGCAAAGTCGGCGGAAAATGGGGGAAAACCTTGGGCGGCGCGGCAACCGGAATGGCGTTTTCATTCGCCAGTACGTATGCCTTGGGTCAAGTCGCCAAGCGCTATTACGCCGGCGGTCGCACGATGAGTACGGCGGTGTTGCAGCAGACCTTCCAAGAGACTTTGGGCTCGGCCAAGAATATGCAAACGCAATATCTGCCAGAAATCCAAAAGCGCGCTAGTACATTGAATGCGGGTGAAATTATGGCGTTGGTGAAAGGGAAGTAATAAAGGGTATTGCCATCTAGCTATTGTTAAATATTGGCTAGATGGCAATACCATCAAATATCACTTCACGATTACGCATTGCTGTTTTATGCTGGTACATACGCTGATCGGCTAATTGCAGCAAATCGCTTAAATTATCGGCTTCTGCTGGATAGCTGGCGAGGCCGATACTGGCCGATAGATGGATGGTTTGCAATTGCCAAATAAACGGTGGGACTAGCGCATCGAGTAGGGCTTGGCGCAGTGCCATGCAGCGTTCGTTATCGCCTAAACCCACCACCAAAATCGCAAATTCATCACCGCCCCAACGCGCCACCATGTCCTCGCTGCGTACGGTGTGTCGCAAACGTTGGGCGACCTCAACCAACACGGCATCACCTGCCTGATGGCCGTAATGATCATTAATGGGTTTGAAAAAATCCAGATCCAGATAAATTAAAGTGAATGGCGTGCGATTTTTGCTCACACGTATCATGTGCTGATCAAAACTTTGCCGATTCGCGCAGTGAGTTAAGCGATCTTGCGTGGCCCAGCGGTGCAGTTGATTACGATGGCGCTGTACGGTAATCCGGCGCAAGCGTTCACTGTGCTGCCAGCGCAGTGCCAATAGCAAAACCAGAATCAAAAAAGCCGCCATCATTAATGGCACCAAACCCAGCCAAGTCCGCCAGCTGAGCTGCTGGCGCGAGTTGAGCGAATAGGGCTGGGAGTCTGATGCAATTGCCGAATTCACTTCGATGATCGGCAAGAGTTGATCCAACCAATTGGGCTCTCCTGCTGATTGGATATCAAATAAGTGGCTTAGCTGCGTGATCGCCGATCCAGTGTAGTGCATGCTGAATTGCCAGCCCGGCGGGAAGTCATGCAAATTAGGCATCAAAGCATTCGCGGTAACGACTAGCCCGGCATACAGCGGCCAACTGCTATCGCTATTTTGCCCGCCCAATTGATAGACCGGAATGGTCATGCCGTAAGCAATATCGCCTTCGATCAATTTAAACGGCCCTGTGCTCCACGCTCTGACTTTGCTGCCGGCATCTTGGAGCTGCGGGCCTAAAAAATGCACGGCATTGATGTCTAGTCCGAGGACCGCTTCGGCTGCACGCGGCATGGGTTCCATAAAGACAATCGGAAAGTGCACTGGGCGAGTGTTTAATGGGATGGATTGACGGCGAAAATCGTAATCAAAATCGTGGACTTGAAATTGATGGTAGCCCGCTGCACGCATGGTGCGTTCGAGTTTTTTAATATCGGCATGCAATGTACGCTGTACGAGTTGTAAGCAATAAATATGTGGATTGCGTTCAAGCAGCAATTGGGCAAATGGGCGAATCGATTGATCGCGTGGAAATGATAGCCGAGATTGAAATGCAGCAAAACTTTCTAAAGTGGTATCGGCTTGGGCTTGTAATTGGGCAATTTGCTGTGCAATTGCATTATGTTTTTGATTATGCAAAATATGCTGGTGCTGCCACCAATACAGCGTATAAAGGCTAAAACTTAGTAGGCACAGAGACACCCATGACAAATAAATAAAACGCTTTGTTTTAAGTGGCTTAGGCATACGTTTCGATTTAAATAATGCAATATGAATCTAGTATATTACCAATAGAAAAAACTAACCGTAAGAAGTTTTAAGCATTTGCAATTTAGCAAATTGCATGCAAATTAAGCGGCTTTTTTAGCACTATCCGGCAACAAAATCTGTTAGATGACTCACTTTGGTTTTGGTATTTTGTGTATAGCGAAATGGCATAAATCATGGTCTGATGTTAGGGATTATTTCACCAATTAGGATGACACATGAAACGCGCACTTTTACCGACTTTATTAGCTTTGAGCTTGGCCATCACAGGCTGCGCCAATATGTCGACCACCGAAAATACATTGCTCGGTGCTTTGGGTGGCGCAGCACTGGGTGCTGGAGTGAGCAAAGCATCAAAAGGTAATCACACGGGCCGTGATGCTGCGATTGGTGCGGCGGCGGGCGCTTTAGGCGCTTATTTGTGGTCTTCAAATATGGAGAAGCAAAAACAAGCCATGGAGCAAGCCACACAAGGCACTGGTATTGAAGTCTCGCAAACGGCAAATAACGAATTAAAAATCGAAATTCCGGCCGATTTCTCGTTTGACATTGGCAAAGCGAATATCAAGCCGAATATGCAGCCCGTGCTGAATCGATTAGCGCAAACGCTGAATCAAAATCCGGTGACGCAAGTACGCATCGTGGGCCATACCGATAACACCGGTAGCGATGCGATTAATAATCCATTGTCGGTGAATCGTGCGGCAGCAACGCGTAATTACTTAACGGGTTTGGGCGTTGCCAGCCAGCGGATGAGTATTGATGGATTGGGTTCAAGCTCGCCTGTCGCTAGCAATGAATCCGTAGCCGGTCGCGCACAAAACCGCCGCGTAGAGATTTTTGTGGCTGAGCCCGCGCAAAAATAAACTTGCAGCTAAACGTCAATCGACCCCAGATCACGATCTGGGGCTGATGGCCAACTCAGAAATCGCGTAGATGAACTAAGCTAAGAATTCGATCAATCGCGATTGAATTTATGATGCTAACTTGGCTTAAAGATTGGTTTCACAAACCTACGCCCACTCTCGCGACTGCACCGCCATTGCGCTCGGCATCCAGCAGCGCGAAACCGACAGCACATCCAGGTTTAATGCGGCGGCAATTGGTACTCGATCACCATTTGCGCGCACATGCGTATGCGCTGTCTTTGCGGCATTTACCGCAAGCAACGCACGCTAACGCGCATTTGCTGCGCAATGACGAAATCTTACTCTGCGAAGTCAGCCTGCTGCTGGCGCAAGACCATGCGCCACAGCGGCCATTGTGGTTAGAGCTGGAATGGGAGAGCTTGGCTTCATCTCGCTTTGCGGGTATTCAAACCGATCACGCGCTCACCCTGTTGGCGCGCGGGCGCTTGCCAAGCGAAACGGGGCCGTTGATTCACGAATTTAAACAGCATTGGGCAACGCATACTTTGGGCTGCACCTATGATGCGCAACTTTTGAGCGTGCCGCATCTGGGTGAGCAAATTCAGCTGATTCATATCCAAATTGCCGATGCCGATATCAGCCAAATCAGCCAGCTTATCCAAAAATGCCATCAGTTCGCACCCAATGCCAAGCTTTGGGCCGATGGCGTCAATAGCCAAGAAACTGCCGAAGCCTGCATCGGGATGGGGATTAATTTCGTTTCGGGCGCGATTTTTAGCCATCCACCCCAACTGGGGGGGCATTTACCCGCATCATTTATGCGCTTGAATCAGGCTTTGCAACAAGCGCAAGCGGGGGCGCCATTTACCGATATTGCCGAAACGATTCGTGTTGATCCTGCTTTATCGACACGCTTATTGCGTTATGTGAACTCTGCCGCCTTGGGGCTCAATCACCCGATTAATTACTTAATTGATGCACTGAATGTGTTGGGGCAGCAGCGGCTGTATCGCTGGTTGGCTTTGCTGCTATTTAATCCGAGCGATGCCAGTCCACTCGATGATACTTTGCTAGAAGCGGCATTAACCCGTGCGCGCTTGATGGAATTGCTCGGCCTAGCACATTTGTCGCCAGCGCAATGTGAACTGCTGTTTTTAACAGGTTTGTTTTCTCTACTTGATTATTTGTTGCGCGTGCCGCGTAGCTTATTGCTCAGCGAATTGAAAATGCCTGAACTCGTTGCGCAAACGCTGGCGGGCAGTCCTACCGTATTAACACCGTATTTGAATTTGGCAATTCAAAGCGAGCAAGGCGAACTGCCCGACGCCACCTTATTGCAACAATGCCACTGCGATGCTTCGCATTTTAATCAATATCAACTGGATGCGACGATGTGGGTATTGACCACATTGTCGAGCTAGCATGAAGCCACATCGACTCATTCGCGCTATCAGTCAGCTCCCTGCTAAACGGCGGCGCATTATGCTGATCGGCGCTTTATCGTTGATCACAACGGCTTTACTACTTTGGCATCACTGGGGAATGAATCGGCATTTAAGAATCGAACCGCCGTATTTTAAAGCGGAGCCGACATCAGAATTAATCTCAGATGGTGCAGGCTTGAGCACTAGCCGTGTTACACCGCAAAGCGACGGCTGGCGCGTCGATTGCGAGCTGGTTTTATCAAAACGCGCGCCGTATTGCGGCTTCGATCTCTTTTTTAAGCCCGCTGGTGAAGGGATTAATTTATCCCAGTTTGATACGGTGCGAATTCGTTATCACTATGTCGAACCATCGCAGCATCTACGCGTTTCTTTATTTAATTTCTCGCCTAAATTTAGTAAGTCCAATGATTATCTGAGTAATAAAATTGAGGATGTGGTTTTGCTGGCGCAGCCAGAATGGCAAGAGCAGACGTTCTCCTTATGGGATTTTAATGTGCCTACATGGTGGATTTTGCAGCGAGGCGCATTACCCAAAGAAGCGGGGGTTGAGTTTGATCGCGTGGTGCAGATGCGGATTGTCACGGGCTACGATGTGCAAGCGGGAAAGCAGCAGTTTACGATTGCGTGGATTGAATTCACGGGAAAATGGATTAGCGCGGCTAACTTACGTTTATTACTGCTGTTTATGTGGTTGTTCGCGGGTTTTATTAGCTTGCTTTGGGAGTGGCGTAGCGATGTCAGTAAACTTCGCAGTAGTCGGCAAAGGCAGCAATGGTTAGAAAATACCAATCTGGTGTTAACGCAAGAAACGCAATTACTGGCTGATCGTGTGCGGGTTGATCCGCTCACGCAAATTTGTAATCGTGAAGGCTTGGCTAATTTCCTGTCACAGCACTGCCAAAGCCAAGATCAGCCGATTAGCCTGATTTTTTTGGATCTAGATCATTTTAAGAAAATTAACGATGCGCATGGACATGCCGTTGGTGATGCCGTTTTACAGCAGTTTGCCAGCTGGGTTTCGCAGCAAATTCGTACGACAGATTGCCTAGTGCGCTGGGGTGGTGAAGAGTTTTTATTAATTAGCATTAAAACCAATCTGGCTGGCGCTGCAGGCTTGGCCGAAAAAATTCGTGCAAGTCTTGCACAAACCCCATGGCCGAATCAGCTGGTAGTGACCTGCAGCGCAGGTGTCGCTGAAATGGCGGAAAATGAAGCCTTTGCCAGTGTGATGGAGCGCGCTGATGCTGCGCTGTATCAAGCCAAAGCAGCTGGACGAAACCGAATTGAAATTGCGGTATTTTCTCCAGAAAAAGCCGAGAAACCGAATACTTGATTGATGGGTATTTCATTGTAGACATGGTTAAATAAGCCCCACATTAATATACCTGTTGCCTTAATGTATTTGAACTGGGCGGCTTCAGTGCCAATGAAGATTGAACTAGCACTGCGAAATTTTGCTTGATGTATCGACCCAATGATTGATCTTGCCACTGATAGCTTGATGCTTGGCTGAGGCTGTTCGGTTAGACTGAGCGACAGGCCGATGTCGGCCAACAACAGACTCTGACACTCAACAATTTTGAGGTAAATGAACGTCGTCAATGACTCCAACTGCAGACGCTCAAACTGTGTCGCGAGCGCCAACTCCTCGTCCAAATCCGACCAAATCAGCCTTGGAGTTCAATTGTGAAAATAAATAAATTCATTTCTATTTCTATTTCTATTTTGTCCTTATCCATATTTTCGGCAAATGCCGCTCAGATGGCTGATGCCATCACTTTATATAACAACAAAAACTATGAACAGGCACTGGTTGAATTTAAGCCGTTCGCGAGCGACAACTCAGTAGCGCAACGTTATCTTGCGTTGATGTATGAAGAGGGCAAAGGAGTATTCGAAAATCCTGTGCTTGCAGCTAGTTGGTATCGAAAAGCGGCAGACAAAGAGGACTCTGAAGCGCAATTTAGGCTTGCTGAACTTTACAGACTCGGCCACGGCGTGCCACAAGATAAGCGCTATGCTGCAATTTGGTACCGTAAGGCTGCCGATAGAGGACATGCGCCAGCACTCACACAGCTACAAAAAATATCCTATGTTTTGGAAGGTAATTCGCAAGACAAAAAGCAAGTTGTAACATGGTATCGCCAACTTGCCGAGTTAGGCAGTATCCCCGCGCAATTAGAAATGGGTGAGTTATACATACTAGGTGATGGGCCCCGCCGGGCTGAAGGCATCCGAAGTGACGACGGGCTAGCTCTAGCTTGGTATCAGAAAGCGGCTGAGCAAGGTAATGCCACAGCACAAGTGAAACTAGGCCTGATTTATGAGAAAAACTCAGAGGTACCTAGTAATCAGGTTAAAGCCATGTTTTGGTATCGAAAGGCTGCTGAACAAGGAGATGCAGAGGGGCAATTTAAACTAGGTAGTAGCTACCACTCTAAGTGGGTAAACGCCATGTTATCCCCAGAAAAATCGAAGGAGCCAGACGATTTAGTGCAAGCCGTTAATTGGTATAAAAAAGCGGCCACGCAAAATTATATTGAAGCGCAGAATCAGCTAGGCATTATGTATACAAGAGGAGATTTGCCCGTTGATAATACGCAAGCAGAATATTGGTTTCGTAAGGCAGCAGAACAAGGTGATGATGAGGCTCAAGCAAAGATTGGAGCCATGTATACGCTTGGTCGCGGAGTGCCGAAAAATGATGCTCTAGCCGTATTTTGGCTTAAAAAATCAGCGATTCAAAATAACGAAGATGCTCAACGTATGCTTGCCGACAAATATATGAAGGGTAAAGGCATACCTAAAGACGAAGTTCAAGCGGCATACTGGTATCGGCAATTGGCTAACTCACACGGGATGAGTGCGAGCTCAGCCCAATTAACTTTGGCTGATATGTATATGAATGGGCGGGGAGTAGAAAAAAACCTTGAACAAGCTATTGCTTGGTACCGTAAAGCTGCTGGCACAAGTTGCGTTGCTGCTAGTTGTCTTGAAGCTCAATCTAAACTGGGTGACTTGTATAAAGAAGGGCACGGGGTGCCGCAGAATTTTACTCAAGCTAAGAGCTTGCATAGCAAAGCGGTTACTCAAGGAGGTAGTGAGGCTTCGCTCAAACTCAAAGAAACAGCGAACTCCGTAGCCAGCATATCATCCAAGCAGGAACTGGCATACATCAAAGAGGTTGAGCAAGGCAATCCAGTTGCACAATTCAATCTGGCTACTTTATATGATGCAGGCGAAGTGCTTGCTCAGAATGATGCTAAGGCAATGATATGGTATCGAAAAGCAGCTGAACAAGGTCATGCAAAAGCGCAATTTAAGCTTGCTACTATGTATATGAAAGGGCGTGGCGTATCAAAAAATGATACCAACGCTGCTAATTGGTTTATCAAATCAGCAGAGCAAGGTGACGTTGAAGCTCAAGTCATGCTCAGTATGCTCTATGTAATTGGGCTGGGCGTATCCATAGATAAAGAGCGAGCAGAGTTTTGGCATCGAAAAGCAAGCAATCATGATTCGACGGAAATAAAATAATCCATAAGTGGTTGCAAAAGTCACTGGTCAGCCTAAAAAATTTATGCGCATTCCGATGTGCTATCGCACACCTAAACCAACCTTGTTGGCTGCTACGTATCTACACAAACGATGGTTTTTGCAATAAGCAATAGTCCGCTTCTGATGGCGAACGACAGCTTGCCCATGTTACCTGCCACTCATTGCGCCTACGACAGAGTGTCTGTAGTGGGTCGAGAGCTGCCAGCATGGTAGTTTGAGCAGAATGTATAAAGCCCAACGTTTACCTGTTGGGCTAGTTCAGCGCTACTTAGAATCAAGCCAGCTTCGGCTCGTCAACAGCCCTAAGTGCCTTGGTATTTGAAGTGATTAATTTCTTCAAGTAGCTGATGCGTCAGGTGGCCTAAGTTTGCTGCCGATTGGCTCATGCTGCCGACGGCGGCGGTGTTTTGATCGGTCATTTGTGCGACGCGCTCAACTTGCTGCGCAATCAGTAGCGTGCTGGATTTTTGCTCGCCCAGCGAGTCAGCAATATTGCTAATCGCCACATCCGCTTTGCCCACATCATGATTAATGCCTTCGATACTTTCCCCTGCATCGCCTGCCATTTGCGCGCAGCCGTGCGCTAGATGCACGGTGCGGTTAATACTGGTGACTGCATCTTGGCTGGTTTGGCCGATTAGGCTGACCATTTTTTGAATGTCGACGGTGGCAGCGGCGGTGCGCTCAGCGAGTTTACGTACTTCATCGGCGACGACGGCAAAGCCGCGGCCTTGTTCACCCGCGCGTGCGGCTTCAATTGCGGCATTGAGGGCGAGCAAATTGGTTTGCTCGGCCACATCTTTAATTACACTCACCACCGAGCTGATTTTTTCCGCGTCATTACCCAGCATCGCTACTTTTTCTGCGGCCACCGCAACAGCTTGATCGATGCCTTGAATTTCGCGCACCGTATCTTGAATCGCACGGCTACTTTTTTCTGCGGCATGGCGTGTTTGCGTACCCAGTGTTTTTGCATCGTGTGCGCTATCGGCTACATGGGAAATGGCGACGGTGACTTCTTCGACTGCTGCCGCCATTGAGCTGGTCGCTTCGGCGCCCAGATGTGTGGCTTGCGCGACTTCTTCGCTACTACTGGCTAGATTATGGGTTTCTTGCGTTACCACCCGAATGGCTTGGGCGACATTGCTCACCAAGTGCTGAGTTTTGTTGGCGAGATCGTTATACGCTTGGGCAATACCGTCGATTTCATCATCACCTGGGGTCGGTGCGCGTAGCGTTAGGTTTTGTTGATCTCGCGCGGCATATAGGCATTGGCGCAGCGCCTGAATTTTGCGATTCATACCGATAATCACCCACGCCGAATAGGCGGCGCCAAAGCACAGTGCAATCAGGATGAGGCTGATCGTTAGCACTCGCATTTGGGTATATTCTTTTTGCGCCGTTTCAAAATTGTTTTTGGTTTCAGATAATTGCAATTCAACCAGTTTGGAAATAATCCCCGAAAGCGGATCAATTGCCGGGTAGAGCGTTTGGCGTGCAAAGGTGTCGAGCGCAGCAGCATCATTGCTGATTAGCAATTGCTCTAGCTGCGCCACCGCCGCATCGGCTTTTTGCCGTGCCGCCGTCGCATCGGCGACCAGCTGAGCTTCGCTATCGGTGAATTGAGTGGCGGTATAAGCCCGCCATTGCGTTTCAATTTGCAGCTTGGCTTCTTTGACCAGCGCCAACGCTTCGGCGGGTTTGATATTTTGGTGATTGGTTTTATGCGTGGTGTCGACAATATTCACCGCATACATATCGGCAATAATTTTGAGCTGATTGATCGGTAAGACGCGATCTTTATAAGTGGTTTCAAAGGCTAAGTTGGTTGCGGCCAAGCCTTTAATACCAAAGACACCCAGTGCAAGCATAAGAAACAGCAGCCCAGCACTGAGGCTAATTAATTTCCAGCGAATGCTCATGATAATCCCCATTAAAACAGCGGAGTGATGGTTTAGTTGTAGTGCTTACAGCTAAAAATAATGCTTGAGTGACAGCTTGGCTGACCAAAGGTCGTTTGTATTGAATGGCTTGCATCCTTGGCGCATATCCCGTTCAATACGCCCCTTCGCAGCTCAAATCCTAAAGATCATGACCGTCGCATCGCCCTGTATTAATTTGTGCAAATTGAATGAACGCCGTCAGCATTGCGTCGCGTGCCTGCGCACGCTGGATGAAATTCGCGCTTGGTCAAAAAACTCTGATCAAGAAAAACTCGCGGTGTGGGCAAGATTGCAGCGAGTCCCCACCCCCATTGAAGCTTGAGTTTTTCGCTATTCATCGTTCTAGAAATTCAGCGGAGAATTGCGAAGCGATGATCAATCGGCTGTCATCGCGCTAATTTATTTAATTGATGTATCTTGTTGTAGCCTTTATTTAAAAAGGACTACATGGCAATACCTATCAATAGAATGTCGGGTGAGGGTGAAAAGAAATCGTCATTATTCTTGGCTGCTGCTACTTAAACGTCGTAAAGAGGTTTCTAGACTTTCGATCCGGTGCACAGATTCCTCAACCAACTTTTGAATTTCTTGTGCAGAGCTGGCCGATTCAACGGCTAATTTACGTACTTCATCGGCCACGACGGCAAAGCCCCGTCCGGCTTCGCCAGCGCGAGCGGCTTCAATCGCCGCATTGAGTGCCAGCAAATTGGTTTGTGCTGCAATCGAATTGATGGTGTTGATAATGAGTCGGATTTGATTGCTTGATGCAATCACTTGCCCCATTTCTTCGTCGGTGACGCGGCTGGCTTCCATTTTGGAAGTGACATCCACGCCATAACTCACGATATATTTGAGCTTGCCTTCGGTATCTAATAAGGGCGATACCGTTGACGACAGCAGTACGATTTTTTCATTCACATCATATAATTCAAATTCACCCGACACTTGCTCGCCCCGCAGCACCCGTTCGAATTTTTCTTGGCCCATAATTTCTGGCAAAGTACGGCTGTGTGCGATTAAAGCTTTCTGATCGGAAAAACCCAAATGTTGCATGATATAGCTATTGGCTTCGAATAATTTACCGTCTTTATCCCATTCGCCCACCGCATTAGTGCGACCAATCGCTTCAAAACGCATACCGTATTCGA
The DNA here is from genome assembly GCF_000620145.1 of Deefgea rivuli DSM 18356. GTDB lineage: Bacteria > Pseudomonadota > Gammaproteobacteria > Burkholderiales > Chitinibacteraceae > Deefgea > Deefgea rivuli. Next base: position 47,710 of record NZ_JHVM01000014.1, on the reverse strand, counting down.
CGGATTTTTCTTTGGTGGCGGAAATATCAGCTTGAATTGAAATGTAATTCGTCAATTTGCCGCTATCATTTGTGACAGGATTAATCGCTAAAGAAATCCAATGCGGATTACCGCGCTTATCGTAATTCAGAATTTCACCATAAAACGGCGTTTTACTCTGTAGGCTCTGGCGAATCGCCACTATCGTTGCTGGATCGGTTTGCTTGCCTTGCAATAATTGCCCTGGTTTTTTGCCTTTTGCTTCAGCTGCTGAATAGCCAGTCAAATTAGTAAATCCGTGATTTACAAAAATAATCAAACCATTCGCATCGGTAATAATGATTGAATTATCGGTTTCATTCACGACTAAAGACAGCAATCTGAATTCGGCACGCTGGCGGATTTGCTCGGTAATATCGCTGGCATATTTAACGACTTTAATTAAAGTGCCATCGGGAGTTTTAATCGGGTTATACGTGGCATGAATCCACACTTCCTTGCCGCCTTTACCAAAGCGGCGATATTCCGCAGTTTGGTATTCGCCTTTTCTCAGCTTATCCCAAAAAGCGCGATATTCCGGGCTATTGGCTTCTTGGCTATCGACAAAAATCTGGTGATGCTTGCCCACCACTTCGTTTTCGCTATAGCCCATCAATTGCAGGAAGTTTTGATTGGCGCGCAAAATCGTACCTTGCAAATCAAATTCAATCACCGCTTGCGCACGGCTAATCGCCTCAACTTGCGACGAATAATCCGAATTTTTAATCACTTGCTCGGTGATATTAGTCGCGAATTTGATAACTCTCGTTACTTTGCCATTGCGAAAAATCGGCGTGTAGGACGCTTGAATCCAGATTTCTTGGCCGCTTTTGGTAATGCGCTTAAACGACTGAGTTTGCGCTTGGCCGCTGCGTAGTTTTTCCCAGAATTCACGATATTCAGCACTATTAGCTTCGTCTTTCGCGACGAAAATCCGATGATGCTGGCCGACCACTTCATCGAGCCGATAACCGAGTAATTGCAAAAAAATAGGATTGGCATTTTCAATCGTGCCATCAAGTTTGAATTGGATCACGGCTTGCGTGGTGTTCAATGCATTGACAATATCTTGGGCATTTTGCCGATTAAATAAACGACTCAGTGAAAACATAAATGCTGTCCTGTGAAAATTAAGCGGCTAGTTACGAATAAATTTAAAAATTAGTATGGTTCATGAAGATAAAAAAATCGGCTTTTTTTTATCACCAAAGTGCAGTGCAGCATCGTTTCGTTTGGGTGGGAGTCAGATAGGCAATTGAAAATGATGTTTTACCTTGATGTATTTTCTCGTAGGCTTTGTTTAATAATGCCTTTGTGGCAATACCCATGCATTAATACCAAGCGACGCCGCGTAGATTTTGGCAAAATAGCTCGAATTTTTGGGAGATTGTGATGCGTCGTTTTTTGTTCTTATTTGCTTTTTTACTCAGCCCTGCCGCCTTGGCGCTGGAGATTCAAACGAGCCCGCAAATTGCAGCACACTTTCGTGATGCCAAGGTGAGCGGCACGTTTGTGATGCTGGATGTGGGCGCGCAGCGCTGGATAGGCCACAATACGGCGCGTGCGGCGACGCGGTATTCACCGGCATCGACGTTTAAAATTCCCAATAGCCTGATTGGTTTGGCGACCGGCTCGGTAAGCAGTGTGGACGAGGTGTTTTATCATTACGACGGCACGCCGCAATATCTGAAATCGTGGGAACACGATATGGGTTTGCGCGGCGCTTTGCCTGTGTCGAATGTATCGGCGTATCAAGAGCTGGCGCGGCGGATTGGTTTGACGCCTATGCAGCAAAATCTAAGCTTGTTGAATTATGGTAATAAAACGATAGAGGGCGGTGTCGATCAATTTTGGCTGAATGATTCGCTGAAAATCAGCGCGGTAGAGCAAGTGCAATTTTTGACTCGCCTTGCGCAAGGTGCATTACCTTATTCGGCAGAAATACAGGCGGCGGTACGTGAGATTACGTTGCTGGAAACCGGCAGAAATTGGAAGTTATATGGCAAAACAGGTTGGACTGGCCGCAAGCAGCCATCGATAGGCTGGTTTGTCGGTTGGGTGGAGCAAGACGGCAAATTGTATAGCTTTGCGCTGAATATGGACATTCCCGATGCCAGTGATTTACCCAAGCGGATTGATATCGCAAAGGCGAGTTTACGCACGCAAGGTTTGCTGCCTACAGTCAAATGAAATTGAAAAAGGCCATCAAAGGATGGCCTTTTTATTAGAAGCCTGAGGGTCGCAGAAGCTACAGCAGAATACTGCTCAGTAAAAATCCGCTCGCGACCGACGTAATCGAACACACCAAGCCGGGCAGCATAAAGCTGTGATTGAGTAAATATTTGCCGATGCGGGTTGTGCCAGTGCGGTCAAAATTAATCGCGGCAATCACGGTGGGGTAGTTGGGGATAAAAAAGTAGCCATTCACACTCGGGAACATTGCGATCAAAGCGGGTGCAGGCAGACCCAGCGCGATGCCCAGCGGCAGCATGGCGCGTATCGTTGCCGCTTGCGAATACAATAAAATCGACATGCCAAATAAAGCTACCGCAAACAGCCACGGCTGCGCGGTGACGATGCTTTGGATTGAGCCAGAAAAAAAGCTCAAATTGCTTTGAATAAAAGTGTCACCCATCCACGCCACGCCAAAAATCCCGATTACCGCTGCGGAACCCGCACGAAACACCGAGCTTTTTATCACTTCTTCGGGGTTCACTTTACACAGCAAGAGCATCAACGCCGCAGCCGATAACATGACGATTTCAATCGCTTGCGACATATCCAGCTGCACGATGGTGCCATCGACCAGCCACGTTGGGCGCAGCGTTGGGATAGAGCCCAGCAAAACGACGGTGACCACTGCCGCAAAAAAGATCGCCACTGAGCGGCGCGCACCGTGGGGCAAGGTAATCGATGCTTGCTGCTGGTTTTGCGCAAAATCGCCGCGCTCAAGTCGTTCGCGGTAGACGGGATCTAAATGCAGCTCGCAACCTTGGCGACTCGCCATTAACGCGCCCGCCATCGTGCCGATCAAGGTGGCTGGAATCGCAATTTGCAAAATATCGCCCAAATGAATGCCTGCTGGCGACAACAACGCCAACAAAGCCACCGTGGCAGCTGAAATCGGGCTGGCAGTAATCGCCGCTTGCGATGCAATCACGGCAATCGATAAAGGCCGCTCTGGGCGTACGCCTGATTCATGCGCCACTTCGGCAATGACAGGCAACACCGCGTAAGCAACATGGCCTGTTCCGGCAAACAGCGTGAAAAAGTAAGTCACCAAGGGCGCGAAAAAAGTGATGCGCTTGGGATTTCGGCGTAAGATTTTCTCGGCGATTTGCACCAAAAATGCCATCCCGCCTGCCGCCTGTAAACACGCCGCCGTCGTGATGACCGCGAGTATCATCAGCATCACATCAATCGGCGCAGAGGTTGGGCGTAAGCCGAACACAAACACCAAGATCGCCAAGCCCAAGCCACCCATCACGCCAAGGCCGACCCCTGATAAGCGTGCGCCCAATAAAATGGCGCCCAGCACCACCAATAACTCAATTGCAATCACAATAAAATCTCCACAATAGCCCTTATGCTGACATCAATTTCAATGCTGTGCAGTAAGCCATCAACATAGCACAGCGGTATTAATTACTCATATTTCGCGCCAAACCGATTAGCAGCGCGTGGCGGGTATAACTTACGCGTGAAGTAGCCCACAAAAATGTGCAGGTGCAGCATAATATGGTTACTTGTCATAGATTTGTAATCTAAGAGCAGGTAAAATGCACTTCATATAAACCATTTTAGGGGCAGCGCTATGTTGCGACTTCGGATATTAAGCTTAATGCTCGCTGCGCTGAGTTTGGCAGCACCTGCGCAGGCCGCCGTATTGTCGGCAGCGGGCGGATTGCAAGGGGCTGCAGTATTTGCTGCTGCGAATGGCAGCCTAGAGTCGGCCAATTTGCTGGCGGTGCCGGCTCCTCTGGGGGCGAATGTGTTGTCGGTGAAGCCTACGCCAAGCGTTAAAGCCGTTAAAGATGATGGTGATTCGCAAATCTACGCAATGATTGCCTTGGGTGTCATTGGCTTTACGGTGATCCGCCGCCGCCGTTACGGTCGCAACTAAATTGCTGTAAGTTGAAATCTTTAGATTAAAAAAAGCCGCTGCTGCGGCTTTTTTTAATGTCTTTAAATATCTTTGCAATTAGCGTTTTGGGTAGCCTTGGCCGCTCATGCAAGCATCATGATCGAGCGCGCTGTGTGCGCTAGCGCAAAATTGCTGTGCCTCTTTCTGCGATTTGGTTCTGTGCTGCTGATCTGGCCGGTACATTTTGTCATTTTTATCGCCATTGCCATAATAATTGCCGTCGTTGCGGCATTTCTCTTTCGTTTTATTGTTTTTTGAATCATAGCAATTGTGTTTTTTATCATCGTGATGCTCGCGGCAGTTTTGCCGAGCTTGCTCGTTTTTGAACTCCTTGCAATCATGATGTTTCGCCAAGCTGCTGACCGAGAGTAGGGCGAGGGTGATTGCAGTCAGTAGCTGATACATTCGCATGATGTTGGCCTGTGGATCAATTAAAAGTGGTTTTAGTATAGTGCAGCGCGGCTTAATTCTCCGCATCAATGAATTGGCAATTTAGGTATTTATTCTTAAGCCATCGTCTCCACCAATAAATCCAATAAGGCACGCACCGCAGGCGCTAGGCCGCGTTGGCTGGCGTAGACCGCTTGTAAATGGCTGAGCGGGAAACGCCATTCGGGTAGCACTTCGACCAATAATCCAGCCGCAATATCTGCACTAGCATCTTCTTGCGGCAACATCGTCACGCCAAGGCCATCAATCGCCGCTTGGCGACGCAAGCCAAAATGCTCGCTGACCAAGCGCGGTGGCAGTACAAATTCGCGAACCTCGCCTGCTGCATTCACCAGCCGCCAATGAATGCGTTGATCGGCGTTGACCGTGCCGAGCGCTGGCGCGAGCGTGAGTGCGCCGGGCGTGGTCAAGCCCCCCAGTTTTGCGACTAATTCAGGGCTGGCCACCAAAATACCGCGTGTGGCGCGCAGACGGCGTGTTGCCCATTGCGGGTCTTCATCATCGGTCGCCCGCACGCGCAGCGCGACGTCGATACCTTCTTCGAGCAAATCGACACGGCGTGTTGTCGCGATGGTTTCCAGCACGACTTTGGGATTTTCAACGATAAAACGCTGCAAAACCGGTGCTAAGCCATCGAGCAATGCCGGCGGCATGCTGAGCCGCACTCGCCCCGAAGGCTCGGCTTTCACGCTGGCAACGATGCACTCAGCAATTTCCGCTTCGCGTTGCAGCGCTTGGCAGTGGGTCAGAAATTTTTGCCCCACGTCGGTTAGCGTCAATTTTCGCGTACTGCGTTGCAGTAGCCGTACGCCCAAGCGTTCTTCTAATCCGGCAATTCGCCGTGATAAACGTGATTTAGGAATCCCCATTTGCCGCGCCGCCGCCGAAAAGCCGCCAAATTCAATCACGCGAGCAAAATAGACGTAATCGTTGTAATCAATATCGATTGGTAACATAGCTAGGACAATCCTTCCTGATTTTGCTGTCTAGTGCTTATTTTGCATCAAATGTACGATGTGTACATCTAATCATTTAACGCAAGAGGCAACAAAATGAACCTTCTTCATATCGATTCCAGCATTCTTGGCGACCATTCAGTATCACGCCAACTCACCGCCGAAGTGGTTGAAAGCATTCGCCTCGCCGAGCCAAGTGTGAACGTCACTTACCGCGATGTAACGCGCCAACTCAATTTGCAACTCGACGATGCATTTTTAGCCGCCAAAGGCACGCCAGCCGAATCACGTAGCGCCGAGCAAGCAGCGCAAGTGGCTTTGTCTGAAGCGGTAATGGCTGAATTTTTAGCCGCTGATGTGTTGGTGCTGGGCGCGCCGATGTATAACTTTTCGGTACCTAGCCAGCTTAAAGCATGGATCGATATGATTACCGTGGCCGGCGTGACGTTTAAATACGGCGCAAATGGCGCTGAAGGTTTGGCGACTGACAAACGCGCGGTGATTGTTGCGACGGCGGGCGGCCAGCATCAAGGCACGGCAACCGGCATTGCGCATATTGATTATCTGCGCGTGGTGCTGGGCTTTATCGGCATTAGCGATATCCGCGTGATTTCTGCCGAAGGGCTAGCTATGGGACCTGATGTTCGCGATCTAGCCATCGCCGCCGCACGTGAAAGCTTGAGTGGCGTCGCCAACTAAACGTATGCGTATTGCAGCTTGCTGTAATACGCAGTCTATGCAGCGCAGAGCAGGTGTTTATAATGCTTATATTGCCCACCTTGCTTGAGCTGCCAAAATGAATAAATTAGAAAATATTAACGTCCTTTCGTTTGACGCGATGCCAACGCCGGAAGACCTGCATGCGCGTTTGCCGATTTCTGAATATGCCGCTCAAGTTGTTGATGCGGGGCGTGAAGCGCTGAAAAATATTCTGGATCGCAAAGATAATCGTTTGATCGTCGTCGTTGGCCCCTGTTCGATTCATGATCCTGTTGCGGGTCTTGATTACGCGCGGCGCTTGAAAGCGCTGCAAGAAGAAGTCAAAGACACAATGCTATTGGTCATGCGGGTATATTTCGAGAAGCCACGTACTACAACAGGCTGGAAGGGATACATCAATGATCCAAGTATGGATGATTCTTTCCAGGTGGATTTGGGCATGGAAAAAGCGCGTCGTTTCTTGCTTGATGTGTGCGAGTTAGGCTTGCCGACGGCGACCGAAGCGCTCGATCCTATTTCACCGCAATACTTGGGCGATTTGATCGCATGGACGGCGATTGGCGCGCGCACCACTGAATCGCAAACGCATCGCGAAATGTCGTCGGGTTTGTCAACGCCAGTGGGCTTTAAAAACGGCACTGATGGCGATATCAGCATTGCGATTAATGCGATTTTATCCGCATCGCATCCGCATTCTTTCTTGGGCTTAAACGGCCAAGGTCGAGTATCCATTGTGCGTACGCGCGGTAATCAATACGGCCACGTGGTATTGCGTGGTGGTGATGGTCGGCCCAATTACGACACCGTGTCGGTGGCGATGGCCGAGCAAGCGCTGAAAAAAGCCAAACTCCCGACCAATATCATCGTCGATTGCTCGCACGCGAACAGCTACAAAAAAGCCGAATTGCAACCGCTGGTCATGGCTGATGTGATTAATCAAATCGTGAACGGCAGCCAAGCTTTGGTCGGCGTGATGATTGAATCGAATCTGGTCGCTGGCAATCAAAAAATCCCAGCCGATTTGGCCGAATTGATTTACGGCTGCTCGGTAACGGATGCTTGCGTGGATTGGACGAGCACCGAAACGATGCTGCTGGATGCGGCAAAGCGCTTGGCGCAACGTTAAGTGTTTAGCGCGATTCGGTGGAGTGGCTTGCATTCTTCTTTGCAATAAAACGAGGGCTGGAAACTTAATCCACATCGAGCAAGATTTGCAAAGTGTGCTTGATGTTGCGGCTCTACACTGCCGGTGTGCCGATATATGTCGGCGGCCTTGATTCTATCGCCTAGGGAGTGTCATGTTTAAACCATACTGTGGGCTTTTTCTCGCGGCCTTGTTGGCTGGTCAGTCTGTCATGGCGCAAACGCCGCCGCGTTTGCGTACGCCGTATATCGAGGCATGGAACCAATTGCCGCCCGCTGAAATGGAGCGCCAAGCGAAGGCTTTCCCTGAGACTTTCTTTATCGAAGGACCAGGTGATCGCAAAGAAATCGCGCTGACTTATGATGATGGCCCGAGTGAAGACACGCCCGCTTTGCTGGATTTATTAAAGCAGCAGCAAGTGAAAGCGACGTTTTTTTGGCAAGGTCAGAATGTGCTGAAGTATCCCGAGATTGTGAAACGCGCCTTAGCGGAAGGCCATGTGCTAGCCAATCACAGCTTTAACCATCCGAATCTGACTGAGCTTCCGGCGGATAATGCTTGGTGGGATCAGCAATTAGCCAAAACTCAGCAAGCGTATCAAAAAGTGGTCGGATTTCAGCCCAGTATGATGCGCCCACCGTATGGCTTTTTGGGTGATGCACAAATTAAAGCACTGAAAGATAAAAAAATGCAGGCCATTTTATGGTCGGTGGACAGTGCCGATTGGTTTCATACTTATCAAAACAGCGTCGATGAAGTCGCCAGCGGCAAAATCGTCAGCGTGGTGCTGCAATATATTCATCCTGAGGCGATTGTGCTTTTGCACGATGCAGGTGGACGCGGCCGTAAACCTACCATCATGGCCAGCGCCACATTGATTCCGCAGCTCAAGCAGCAAGGTTATCGTTTCACCACGGTGGATAAGCTGCTGAATATTCCAGCCAAGCTCAGCCCATAGCGGCAATGCTCGCAGCGCCACTTCAATTAGGCAAAACCGCGCGACATCATTGCCGCGCAGTTTTGTTGCAGGTTTGATTTGATCACGCCGCTGGTGAAGGCATTGCACTACAATGTTCGCATGACATTTTCATCGATTGCCGTTCCGGCAAAATCCCTCATTGATTCAAAGCGCTTGCGATGAATTGGGCGGCTTTTTTATTGCTGTTGTGCATGGTGCTGACCTTGACGTTGGCGCTCTATACGGCGCGGCGCAAAGTCTTTCCGGCCCGATATTATTATGTTGCCACTTTGTTAGCGGCGGCATGGTGGAGCGCGGCAGCGGGAATGGAAATGTGGCTACAAGCGCCAGCGGCAAAAGTGCTGTGCGCACAGTTCGCTTGGTTTGGGATTATGGCTGTGCCGAGCTTTTGGGCGATGTTTGTTTGGTCTTACGTCAAAGGTTATTATCAGCGCCCGACGTGGCAATGGCAGCTGGGCTTGTGGTTGATGCCCATCATCACCGTTGTGATCGCGCTGACTAATAGTGCGCATCATTGGATGTATAAAAGCACTTTGCCAGTCAGCGCCGCGCCGGGTGCTGCGATTGCGTATGAGCATGGTCCGTGGTTTTTTATCGCGGCGATGTTTATGTACGGCTATATGTCGCTGAGCATGTTGGTGATTTTGAATGCGCTGGCGCGCGCCAGCCAATTGCATCGGCGGCATTATGTCGGTTTGGCGATTGCAATGGCGGTGCCGTGGCTGGCTAATGCATCCTATGTGACAGGCTTAGTTACGCTGTTTGATTTTGATCCAACGCCGTTTAGCTTTTTGCTCATGGGCGGCGTGTTTTACTGGCTAATTTCGCATCGGCAACTATTTGATTTGCTACCGATTGCGCACGATGTTTTGCTCGATGCAATGCCCGACGCGGTCTTGGTGATTAACGAAGCCAAACAAATCGCGCAGCTTAATCGTGCCGCGCAAGCGCTGCCCGACATGCCCGCCAATGCCACCGGCCTACCATTGGCGCGGCTTGATTATCTCAGCAGCATTTTGCCCTCGCTGTGGGATAAGGAATTGCCAGTCGAGTTTGAGCTGAATCTAGGCGACGCCTATTACGATCTGCGCTCGGTCACGGTGTATTACCAGCATCAAGCCATCGGTTTGTTGCTGGTGCTGCGCAATATCACGCACCACAAACTGATACAGCTTGAGCTGCAACAAGCGCTGATTTTGCTCGAAGAACAACTCGAATCTAATGCCACGCTACAGCAGCAATTGCACGAAGCCGCGATTCACGATCCGCTCACCAGCCTGCACAATCGCCGTTTCCTCGACGAAATTATCCCTAGTCTGCTGGCCAGCGCCACGCGAAAACAGCAAACGCTGTCTTTGGTGATGATCGATTTGGATCATTTCAAAGCCATTAACGATCAGCACGGTCACGCCGCTGGCGACATCGTGCTGCGCCATGTGGCGCAGTTATTGCAAACGCATTTGCGGCAAAGTGACTTTTTATTTCGCATCGGCGGCGAAGAATTTCTCGTTCTGCTGCCCGATACCAGCGCCGAGCATGTCGTCCAGCAAGTTGCAGCATGGCGTGAGCTGCTGCACCTTCAGCCTCCTATCATCAACGGCCTGCCGCTCGCGATTACTTTCTCGGCAGGCATCGCCGAGCACCATTGGGCGCATCAAAGTCTCGATGTGGCCTTGCTGCATGCTGATCAGGCTTTGTATCAAGCCAAGGCCAATGGGCGCAATCGCAGTGAGTGCAAGGTGCTCTAAGCGCTGCGCTAGCATCAGTGGGGTTTCACCGCGAATTGCACCTAAACCAGCGCTGATTGCAATGTGTGAAATCGGCATCAAATTGGCGGCTTACACCTTCGGCTGGCTCGCCCAACAGTATCTATGTATTTGATTGTAGGCCTTTATTTATCTTGCCTATATGGCAATACATAGAATTAACAGAGCATGTTTAGATTACAAGTTGATAGTGGTTAAAGAATCACGGCATTCCCCCCCCTTGACGGGGGAGGGTTAGGGTGGGGGTGATACTACGGAGTGCAATTTAGGCTCAACACCCCCATCCCAGCCTTCCCCCGTCAAGGGGGAAGGAGCTACAGCAGCGCTAACCCAGCGTAAAAAATCACCACCGATGCAATTTAAGCAGAAGTTGAATACGAAATGCATGCAATGCGCATGCGCCATGCTGATGTATTAATCCCTTTCCCTAGCTAGCGAATGTCATCAATTCGCCTACACTGCCAGCTCTTTGCAAAGGGTGAGCGGCTGTTTGGCAGCCCCTCCCCCAGAGCCGCAAAAATCAACGAGATCACTCGCTCAAAAAGGCTAAAAATGTTACGTACTATTTTGTCTGCTGCTTTATTGTTTGCTGCCGCCCTAGCGCAAGCTAGCTCGCTGGAGTCGATTCAGCGCAATGGCACAATCGTGATTGGTGTACGTGATTCATCACCGCCTTTTTCTGTACTTGATCCTCAAACCCGCGCTTTAAAAGGCTACGACATTGAGTTTGCGCAGGGGATTGCCAAACGCCTGAATGTGAAGCCGGTGTTTAAAACCTTGGAGTCGAATGATCGCTTGCCATGGCTAAAGCAAAATAAGGTCGATATCGTCGTGGCCGTGTTATCGCGTACGCCAGAGCGGGAAAAAGAAATCGATTTTAGCGTGGGTTATTTCGTAACCGACACGCGGATTTTGGCCAAAAAAGGGCGCTTCAAGAGCGATAAGGATTTGGTGGGCGCTTATTTAGCCGCTGCGAATGCATCGACTGGCGCTAAATTGCTACGCCAAAGTTTTCCCAAAACCAAGCTGGCCGAATTTGATGATGTACCTGAAATGGTCAAAGCACTGCAGGCCGATATTGTCGAAGGTGTGGTTGACGATGCGCCGGTGCTGGCGATAGCGCTGAATAAAATACCCGAAGCACAGCGTAGCCGCTATGCGCTGAGTGATTTTGCGTTGGCGCTGGAAATCTATGGCGTAGGTATCCCGAAAGGCGAAAAAGCCTTACAAACTGCGATCAATAATGCACTGCTTGAGATGGAAAAAAGCGGTGAAGCGCTGGCGATTTTCAACCGTTGGTTTGGCCCAAATAGTAGCGCCCCAATTCAGCGGATTTTCACGATCAACCCGAGTCGAAACTAAGATTGCATGCGGTTTTGCGTTGCTTGCACCGTACTGTGCGTTGAGAACTGAGCACGCAGCTTCGCTAAACGGCGCGCATCTCATCTTGTACTGAAAATCGGCAAGGTTATTCACTGGCACTGATGCTTAAACGCTGAGGTCGAGTTGCTGCACCGTGCCGACTTGGCCGTTTTCGTGCAAATAGACGCCAGAGCTGCGAATTTGCCCGTAATTTTGGTTTTGGCTGTTATTCAAATCGAAGTCGCCACGGGCATAGCCCAAATAAATCGCACCGATGCGTAGCTGATTTAAGCTGTGCAGCTGATCCTGCCCGCTTGCGTCTTTGAGCCAGAGTTTGAGGTTGGCATACACGGCGTCGGCGTCGTCGATCCAGCCATTTTGGTCGCCATCATACTGCGCTAAATCGGTAAAGCCATTGCCACTTTGGGCGCCAAATAACTCTTTGCCATCATTAATTTTGCCATCGCCATTGCGATCCAGTGCCAAATAGGCGCTGCCGCGATTGAGCATGTGCAGCGTTTCTTTGCTGTCATCGGCATCGATATCAAATTGGAAGGTTTTGTCCGATAGCGTCACGACCGGGGCGTCGTAATTGAGCACCAGCGGGTCTTTTTTCGGTCGCGCCGCGCTGCCCGTTGCGATGTTGATGTCGATGGTTTGGCTAAAACTGCGGCTTAAATTCAGCTCGGCCGTAAAGCTGATTTCGCGACCATCAGCAGTTTTGATCACGCCACTGGCATTAAATTGCGTTTCTTCGCTTTCGTTTTCGCTGGCATGGTATTCGATGCTAAGGCCGTCTTCTAACTGAGTAGGGCTTGGGGTATTGCGCTGTGGCGCTTCTTGAGTGGTGTCTAGCGCCTCATGCCCTAGTTTAATTTCCCGACCTAGCATGGCTTCAAGTAGGCTTTTAATCATTCTGAGCCGTGGATCATTATTGACGGCTTCTTCCTGCTCTTCAATCATGCGCGCAGCGCTAGAAATACTCACCGAATCGTCGACGCTACTCGGCGCGGGGCGTGGCGCTTCATAACGGATCGACACGCGTTCGACGTGTTCACGTTGAAAACTACGCTGCGCCGACAGCGCCAAATCCGATTCGACAATCCGCATCATGCACCTCGAATGGTGAACGCATGCGTTTGAGAGCCCGCTCGCATGCAAAGCATACTGAATTTATCGGCCATTTTTGCGGTAAGCAGAGGGGGCGTTGCTGAGCTAATTGGAGTAACTGATGGGCGGCAGCGCGAGTTGATAAACCGTTGCCGTTCATGCTTATTCTCTTCGTCATACCGGCGCAGGCCGGTATCCAGAGCGATGGTCAAATCATCAGCATCATTGTGGATCAATCGCTGGCAGTGATTCTTCATGCATGGTCGCGCTCATGCCGCGCGGCACTGACTTTTCTTGAACGGCCAAGAAAAGTAAGCAAAAGAAGGCCGCCCTAGTATCTGCGTCCGACTTCGTCGGATTCCCTCCCTGCTTGTTCCTCGCTCGGCTTGACACAAGGGATCCCGCGCAGCTCAACGAGGTTTACAATTTAGTCGATGTATTGCCAGCTAGGCATTGTAAGTAAAGGGCTGCAATAAAATACATCGATACGTAGGGTGCCAATGAGCGAAGCGAATTGCACCGGATTTTGAATTTTTCTTTGATTCAATCTGGAGTGGTTGTTCACGCTGAGTCGCGCTAATGCCGCGCGGCACTGACTTTTCTTGAACGGCCAAGAAAAGTAAGCAAAAGAAGGCCGCCCTAGTATCTGCGTCCGACTTCGTCGGATGCCCTCGCTGCGGACAATCGAGGCGGTTGCTCTCAAAACTCGTTCGGCCTCAAAAACAAAAGCATCGGCCTCGCTCAAACATTGATCGCAAAAACCCCGCCCCGCTTGTTCCTCGCTCGGCTTGACACAAGGGATCTCGCGCAGCTCAACGAGGTTTGCCATTAGGTTGATGTATTGCCTTCTAGGCATTGTATATAAAAGGCTGCAATCAAATACATCAATGCCGTAGGGTGTCAATGAGCGAAGCGAATTGCACCGTTTTGATTCGCGATTTACGGTTTGCGTAGGTCGGATGAGCCGAAGGCGTTATCCGACTTAGCATTTTCTAAATCTGCGACTGCTATGTTTTTTTAACCTTGAGTCGCGCTAATGCCGCGCGGCACTGACTTTTCTTGAACGGCCAAGAAAAGTAAGCAAAAGAAGGCCGCCCTGTATCTGCGTCCGACTTCGTCGGATTCCCTCGCTGCGGACAATCGGCAAGGCGGCGGGTTTTAACAAAACAGAACCCGCCGAAACCCCCTTGCCGCTTGTTCCTCGCTCGGCGCGACACAAGGGATCTCGCGCAGCTCAATGAGGTTTGATATTGAGTCGATGTATTGCCAGCTAGGCTTGGTAGATAAAGGGCTACAATCAAATACATCAATTCCGTAGGGCGGGTTAGCCGAGGGCGTAACCCGCCAATCTGATTCCAAAATCACAAATCGCGATCAGCGCGGGTTGATAAACCTAACCCGCCCTACGTACTATCAGATTATCTGTTCAGTCAAATTGGAAATCACTCTCTAAATATAGCTAGTGTAGGGCCATTTTTGCATTCTTCCGAATATCTACCGCTATACGCTCTGTCTGCAGGGCTGCTACATTTTACTAAATATAATTGAGCAACATCACTGCCAATTGGTATTTGTATTTTCCATTTTGATAAATTAACTATTTCAAGTGTTATGTAGCCATCAAATCCGGGTTCAATCTGCCCATCATTGCATGTTGCTTGCACAAATAACCTTGCAAGAGTCCCTTTGGTTTGGACAAGCCCGAAATAATCGTGAGGTATTTTATATTTGTGTTGGCTGCTGGCAATTAAGCACTCTCCTGGTTCAAGTGATAAATTCTGCTCGGCATTTGCTCTTTCCATAAACAATGTCTTGGGTTCTGGGCCTACGTTATACGTAATCACTTTACCGAATTTTTCTGGGTCGGGTTTATAATAACTTTTCCCTAGCCGGATTTTCAATGAGTATTCGTCGATTAATTGCTTGTCGCAGATTTCGTATTGATTTACTAAGTGCTCAAGATTTTTTTCTATTGGAATCATGGTGTTTTGATTTGAGTATTTTGATTTTTACTTTGTGCTGGCGGTGTTTGATTGTGCTGAGCAGGGGGAGATGTTTTATTATCAAGCATATGTTTGTAATATAGTGTGTAGGTTAAAGCAAAAGTTAGTCCTGAGCTGAAAATTCCTGATGCAATCCATCCAATCCATGAAGTTTTATTGTTAGAAAGCCATTTCCTTATTTCTTTTATTTTTGATTTCTGTAGTGCAGAAATATCGCTGGAACGATAAGTACGTGCATGTACCTTTGTTGATTCAGTAGAAAAGAAAATAGCTGACGCAATCTTCACACCTTTTTCTATTTTTTGGCTTCGGTTTGTTGTATTGTATATTCTCAGTTGTAACTTTCCGTGGAATGCAGGTTCGATTTTTGCTGAAGCAACTAGTATTCCCTTCGATAAAAATAAACTACCAGTTGGCAGTACAATTCCATACCTATTATGAGGAATGGATATCCGTTCTTTTGTTTCAACAACAATTGAATCTTGCCCGCGAATGGTAATAGACTCTTCGATCTGAAATAAATTCCTATTATGTTCAGAGTAATTTTCATTCCAGCCTTCGCCTAAGGTTAGCTCAATTGAAAACTCCTCAATTTTCTCTGCATCTGTATAAATGAAGCTGTTACTTGATAGCGCATAATTATTGAATTCTTCCTCTGAGGTACTAGTTCTTCCTTTGATCTGAACAATACTCATTAAACTTGCCCTTCATCAAAAGGTTGAGAAATCCGACCACCTTGCCATTGACCACGATAAAGGCCAACATTACCTTCTACTGAATGAAAAACAACATGAGCAAATCTTGCTCCTTTTTCTATTTCGAAAGCTTGACTGTTCAGATTTATTAGCGAAAACGTCATTGGGCCTTTGTAGCCAGCGGGTAAAATACTTGACGTGAATTGTATTCCGCTACGAAATAACGTGCTTCTAGGAAAGAAAGTTGCTGCTAAGTCTGATGGCAAATCAAATTCTTCTGTTGTAGTGGCTAAATATATTTTTTCCTTTTCAAGAAAATAACAGCCGTCTGGATTGGGTGTAATTATTGTTGTGGCTGGAGTACGCCTTGTCTGGACTCTTAAACTACCACTCCCATCACTTAAAATTGAAAGTGTATTGAGCTGTAAATCAAATCCAACCCCTTCTGCGTTGGTTAGTTCTCGCTCAGATAGGTTCTTTATTATTTTACCGTTCTTTATTTGCTCAATAAGAGCATTTGGAGTGAAAATCATCTTTTTTTATCCAAAAATCTCAGTAGTAACGTGCCGGTGTTTATCGTCAGTGCTAATCTATCTGTCGATATGGCTGAATCATTTCTTTATCAATTAGCCCTATAACTACCAGTTAGCTTACCACACCTAAATCACAGCACGGTAGGCTGGTGCTAAGCCTGCACAGCCCAGCGTTTACCGCGTATGCCCGATGAATTAGCTACGAATTTGTTGGGCTTCGCTTCGCTCAACGCCAACCTACGGTGTTGATGTATTTGCTTGGAGGCTTTTATTTTAAAAGCTTAGCGGGCAATACATCGTATTAAAATCAAATCTCGTTGAGCTGCGCGAGATCCCTTGTGTCAAGCCGAGCGAGGAACAAGCGGGGCGGGGTTTTTGGGGTCAATGTTTGAGGCCGAAGGCCGAGTTTTGACCACAACCGCCTCGATTGTCCGCAGCGAGGGCACCGACGAAGTCGGCGCAGATACTAGGGCGGATTTCTTTTGCTTACTTTTCTTGGCCGCTTAAGAAAAGTAAGTGCCGCGCGGCATTAGCGCGACTCACTACGAAATATCACCACTCATTCAGATGAAACAAAAAGCCTCGCATCTGCGAGGCTTTTTAATGGGTATTGGTCGCCAAAAAATACTTAACAAGGGCTTATGCTACATACCCCAAGTTTGGTGCTAAGTCTCTTTCGGCTTGAGCCAGTGAAACACCACGGCGCGCTGCGTAATCTTCCACCTGATCCAAGGTCACTTTCCCCACGCCAAAATAGCGCGATTCTGGATGGCTGAAGTAGAACCCACTGACGGCTGCAGTTGGCAGCATGGCGTAGCCTTCGGTCAATTCCATGCCGATATTCGGTGCGTTCAGCACTTTGAATAGGTCAACTTTCGGCGTGTGGTCTGGGCAGGCTGGGTAGCCGGGGGCTGGGCGTACGCCGACGTATTTCTCGTCGACTAGCTCGTCGTTGCTCAGGCGTTCATCCGCCGCGTAGCCCCACAATTCGGTGCGTACGCGGTGGTGCATGTGTTCGGCGAAGGCCTCCGCAAATCGGTCGGCGAGCGATTTGAGCAAGATCGCGCTGTAGTCGTCATTCGCGTCTTCAAAGGCTTTCACTGGTTCATCAATGCCGATGCCGCCGGTGACGGCAAATGCGCCAATGTAGTCTTTAATGCCGGATTCTTTCGGCGCGATAAAGTCGGCCAAGCACCAGTTCGGTTTCACTTCGCCAGTTTTTGGTTTCGGCAATTGTTGGCGCAGATTGTGCCAAACCATTGCGACTTCGCCAGTGACAGGATCGTATAGCTCGATGTCGTCGTGATTCACACTATTAGCGGGGAAGAAACCAATCACGCCCGCAGCGGCGATCCATTTTTCGTCGATGATTTTTTGCAGCATGGCTTTCGCATCAGCATACAAGCTGCGTGCTGCTTCGCCGACGACTTCGTCGGTCAGAATCGCTGGATAACGGCCATGCAATTCCCAGCTTTGGAAGAACGGCGTCCAATCAATAAACGGTTCGATTTCCTCAAGGCTATAGTTGGTATATTCACGCACGCCAAGGAAGGATGGCTTTGGCGGTGTATACATCGTCCAATCGGGGGCGAACTTGTGTGAGCGAGCTTCTGCTAGGCTAATGAGTTTGGTGCGATCTTTATTCTCAAAAATCTGCCGCGCTTTGGCGTATTCGGCTTTTACTTCGGCAGCGAAAGCGGGTTTTAGTTCGTCGCTCAATAAGCTTGAGCACACGCCCACCGCACGGCTGGCGTCGGCCACGTAGATCACTTGGTCGTTCTGATAATGCGGCTCGATTTTCACCGCCGTGTGTACCTTGGATGTCGTCGCGCCGCCGATCAGCAGCGGAATCGTAAAGCCTTGGCGCTGCATTTCTTTGGCAACGTGGCTCATTTCTTCCAAACTCGGCGTGATCAAACCAGAGAGACCAATAATATCCGCCTTGATTTCGCGCGCGGTATCGAGGATTTTTTGCGCGGGCACCATCACGCCCAAGTCGGTGACTTGATAATTATTACAACGCAGTACGACACCGACGATGTTTTTACCAATATCGTGCACGTCGCCTTTGACCGTCGCCATCACAATCACGCCTTTGGCTGGCTCATCTTGTAGGCCGAGCGCGATTTTTTCAGCGTCGATAAACGGCTCTAAATGCGCGACGGCGGCTTTCATCACGCGCGCGGCTTTCACCACTTGCGGCAGGAACATTTTACCCGCGCCAAATAGATCGCCAACGACGTTCATGCCATTCATCAAATGGCCTTCGATGACGTGAATCGGCCGCTCGACCGAACAGCGCGCTTCTTCGGTGTCTTCAACGATAAAGGTCGTAATGCCTTTGACGAGCGAATGCGTCATGCGGTCTTGCAGCGGCAATTCGCGCCAGCTCAGGTCTTCGCCTTTGGCCACGTTGGCGTCGCCTTTAAACGCTTCGGCCAGCACAATCAGCGCTTCGGTGGCCGCGAGCGCGTCGTCCGTCGTCATCAGAACGACCGATTCAATCGCGTCGCGCAGCGTTTTCGGCACTTCGTCGTAGGTTTCCAGCGCGCCCGCGTTGACGATCCCCATCGTCATACCTTGCTGAATCGCGTGATACAGGAACACCGCGTGAATCGCTTCGCGCACCTTGTTATTGCCACGGAAACTAAACGACACGTTGGATACGCCGCCGCTGATTTTGGCGTGCGGTAGGTTTTGCTTAATCCAGCCGGTCGCTTCGATAAAATCGAGGCCGTAACGCGCGTGCTCGTCGATACCAGTGGCAATCGCGAAAATATTTGGGTCGAAAATAATATCGGCTGGGTTGTAGCCAATTTCGTCGACCAAGATGCGGTAGGATTTTTCGCAAATCTCGATTTTACGGGCGTAAGTGTCGGCCTGACCCACTTCATCAAAAGCCATCACAATCACCGCTGCGCCGTACATTTTCAGCAAGCGCGCGTGATGTTTGAACTGCTCAACGCCTTCTTTCATCGAAATCGAGTTAACAATACATTTGCCCTGCACGCATTTCAGGCCGGCTTCGATAACATCCCATTTCGAGCTGTCGATCATGATCGGCACGCGTGAAATATCTGGCTCGGCGGCGATTAGGTTCAGGAAGGTGACCATCGCCTTATGCGCGTCGAGCATGCCCTCGTCCATATTAATGTCGATGACTTGCGCGCCGTTCACCACTTGCTGCCGCGCCACATCCAGCGCGGTGGTGTAGTCGCCATTCAAAATCAAACGCGCAAAGGCTTTCGAGCCGGTGACGTTAGTGCGCTCGCCGACGTTGACGAATAGATCTTTATCGCCGATGTTGAACGGCTCTAGGCCAGAAAGACGACATTTAGGCTCGATTTCGGGGATTTTACGCGGTGGTAGATCTTTTACCGCTTGATAAATTGCCGCGATATGCGCTGGCGTCGTGCCGCAGCAACCGCCGATGATATTCACCAGACCTGATTGCGCCCATTCAGCCACTTGCGGCGCCATATCTTCAGGCGACAAATCGTAGCCGGTTTCAGCCAATGGATTTGGCAAACCGGCATTGGCATGCACTGATACAAAAGTATCGGAAATGCGGCTCATTTCTTCGACGTAAGGGCGCAGCAGATCAGGCCCGAGCGCGCAGTTTAAGCCGAAGGAAATCGCATCGGCATGGTGCAATGAATTGTAGAAAGCTTCAGTGGTCTGGCCGGTGAGCGTACGGCCAGATTGGTCGGTAATCGTGCCGGAAACCATAATCGGCAATTCTTCGATATCGGGGCGGTCGGCGAAGTATTTCTTAATTGCGAATACCGCGGCTTTGGCATTCAACGTATCAAAAATCGTTTCGACCATCAGAATATCAGCACCACCTTGCACGAGGCCGTCGATGGATTCGAGGTAGGCGGTGACCAGCTCGTCAAACGTCACATTACGGAAACCGGGATCATTCACATCAGGTGAAATCGAGCAGGTACGGCTGGTTGGGCCAAGTACGCCAGCACAAAAGCGCGGTTTTTCTGGCGTTTTAGCCGTTTGCGCAACGCACAGCTCTTTGACCAGCTTGGCGGCAGCGAAATTAAGCTCCCACACTAAGCTTTCCATATCGTAATCGGCCATCGCGGGCGCAGTGCCGTTAAAGCTATTGGTCTCGATAATATCGGCGCCCGCATCGAGATAGGCTTGGTGAATTTCGGCAATGATATGCGGTTGGCTCAGCACCAACAGATCGTTATTGCCTTTGACATCGGTATGCCAATCGGCAAAGCGCTCGCCACGGTATTGTTCTTCGTTGAGCTTGTATTGCTGGATCATCGTGCCCATGCCGCCATCCAAAATCAGGATGCGTTGTTCAAGTAAAGCTTGGAGCTGTTTGAGGCGGGTCATGAATAATCCAGAAATTAAATCGGTCAACCTGACATTTTACCATGGCAGCAGCCAATTGCCTTACTGCCGATGGTCTGATGCGCAGGCTGGTAGCGGCGGCTTTGGTATTAATTAGCATTTCGAAGCGGACTTTGTGCCTATTTCTTCGTGGTGTTTGCCTTTAGGCTAAGGGTATGAATTTATAGGAGTTGTTTCGTATGTCGCCGCTGGTCGTTCAATCTATACGCCCGATTAAGCCGATTTCTTTCGCTAGCTCAATGCAGCGGGCGAAAGAGGGTGATCGTCCGCAAGATCGAATGGATAGCCTGCCATTACCGACTCGTGGCGCGAATACTGCGCAAATGGGCGTGTTGACGACGCAGCGGTCTGATGATCTGGCGGTCAAAGCACCTGCAGATTTGCCCCTCTTTTCGACTTTGGCGCTGGTGCAAATGCTGCCGCCACGTAGCGCGTCGCCAGCTCGTCTGCAGGATTATGTGGCGATGGCCTCATCGAACGAAGATGAGGCGGATGTGGGCGTCGGCCAGCTCTTCGATATGCACGCATGAATTTGATTCCATTGGTCTTTTTACACTGCAGTTTTGTCAATTGCGGCGTATGCTAGAGTCATTAGTTCAAAGTAAGGAGCCGCTATCATGTCACCGATCAGTTCTTCCAGTGTTAGTAGTGCGATAGTCACGCCACCCAGTGGTGCAACGGGCAGTAACGTTGCTGATTTGCAAAAACAGCAGCAGCAACAACAGCAAGAAGTGCGTGAAAAAGCCAAGCCCGTTGTTGAGCAAGTGTATATTTCAAACCAAGCGCAGAAGCAGTTGGAAACGTATGCCGCGAGTGCCGCCAATGCCGCAGATCGTTATGATGAAGATCCATCAACTAGCAGCGGCGTGAGCACTGAGCAAGTATTGAATGCGACACAAAAAATACAAAATCGCCAAACGGCAGCCGCAGTGGCCGAATACAATAAACAGCAAGCTGAGGCCAGCCCGCCTAAGCCAGAACCTCGTGAAGAGGCTAAGCCAAGCGCATCCATTAAAGCCATTGCTTAGGGTAATTTTGGACGATGCAATGAGCATCAGTTTAGTCATTTTGCCACGCACAAAAAAACCAGCCACAGCGCTGGTTTTTTTGCGCCAAGTGAATACTCTTGCTGCGATTGATCTCCTAATAAGGACATATCGGGCAAATCATCTTGGGAGTATGATTGGTGCAATGCAACAGGCGCAAGCCTCAATCTTGAAATCGTAGGGAGAGATCATTATGGCCGGTTCACTCGAAGGAAAAGTCGCATTGATTATGGGTCTAGCCAATGAGCATTCAATTGCTTATGGCGTTGCCAAGTCGCTCAAAGCACGTGGCGCGACAGTGGTGTTGACGTACCAGACTGAGAAAACGCTGAAATTTATCCAGCCCTTATTTGATGAATTACAACCTGGCCTTACGCAGCTCTGCGATGTGCAAGACGAGGCATCGGTGAGCGCGCTGTTTGCGGCGATCACGCAAAAATACGGCCAGCTTGATATTGGCGTGCATTCGATTGCGTTCGCGCAAAAAGAAGACTTGCATGGTCGCGTGGTGGATAGCTCGGCGGCGGGTTTTGCCTTGGCGATGGATGTGTCGTGTCATTCTTTCATCCGCATGGCGCATCACGCCGAGCCATTGATGAAGCAAGGCGGCACTTTGTTGGCGATGAGTTATTACGGCGCGGAGAAAGTCGTTCCTAATTACGGCATGATGGGGCCCGTTAAAGCGGCGCTAGAATCTGCGGTGCGCTATATGGCCGCTGAGCTAGGCCCGAAAAAAATCCGCGTGCATGCGGTGTC
This sequence comes from Deefgea rivuli DSM 18356, assembly GCF_000620145.1. Lineage (GTDB taxonomy): Bacteria > Pseudomonadota > Gammaproteobacteria > Burkholderiales > Chitinibacteraceae > Deefgea > Deefgea rivuli. The sequence goes on along the minus strand of NZ_JHVM01000014.1, from coordinate 25,651 downwards.
GCCCGGCCCAGTCAAAACGCGCGCCGCGAGTGGGATTCGTGAATTTGATCTGCTGATTAGCAACGCGACTGGCAGCGCGCCATTGCGTGAATTACCGGATATCGACGATGTCGGCGAAGCCGCAGCCTTCTTATGCGAAGCGGGCGCAGCCCGGTTAACAGGCAGTACGTTTTATGTTGATGGCGGCATGAATATTATGGCGTGATGGGTATGTTGATCTAGGCTTTTTATATTAAGGCTTGGATTAATATACCTATGCGGCCTGAGTGTTTTTGATCGTGTTTGATAGGGTTTTATCTGGCGTGAGTTTGTACTTTTACACTTGAAGCATCCTTAGATTGAGCATCTAATGGAATGTTACCTTCTGAAAAGCCAGTCTGTTATATCTGCTTAGGTATATCGATAGAGAATTTATTCTATAAGCGCTGGCATCATATACCCATGAAGACACTTCACGCCTCTGCTATCCCCGCACCTGAAAGCCGCTTTGCCGGTTGGATTTTACTGCTCGCTGCGCTAACTGCACTTGGGCCGCTATCAATTGATATGTATTTGCCGGGTCTGCCTGCCATTGCCAGTAGTTTGCACACTGACGATGGCACGGTTCAGCTGACGTTGGCGAGCTATTTTATTGGTCTGGCGCTGGGGCAGATTTTGTATGGGCCTTTGTCGGATCACTTTGGGCGCAAGCCGCCGCTATTGATTGGTTTGGGCGTGTTTTTGCTGGCGTCGATAGGCTGCGCGCTGGCAACGAGCATTGAAGCGCTGATTGCGCTGCGCTTTGTTCAGGCGCTGGGCGGTTGCGCGGGCATGGTGATTTCGCGTGCTGTTGTGCGGGATCGTTGCGAGCCACGAATGGCGGCGCAGGTGTTTTCGTCCTTGGTGTTGGTAATGGGCATCGCGCCGATTTTGGCGCCGCTATTGGGCAGTTGGGTCGTCTCAGTGCTGAGCTGGCGCGCTATTTTTGCTTTACTGGCGTTGGCGGCGCTGATCAGTTTGATTGCGATGCATTATCTACTGCCCGAATCGCGCCCGGCGAAAGTGGGCGAGCCATTTCATATTGGCGACACGCTGCGTGCCTATCGTGCGCTGCTCGCTGATCGGCATTTTATGGGTTATGCAATGACGGGTGGCTTGGCGACGGCGGGCTTATTTGCCTATATCACCGGCTCGCCGATTGTAATGATGCAAGTCTATGGCCTCACGCCAACGCAATACAGTCTGACATTCGGCAGTATCGCCGCGTGTTATATCGTTGCAAGTCAATTTAACGCGCGTGCCTTGAAAACCTATTCGATTGATCAATTGCTGCAACGCTCAACGACGATGCTGGCGCTGACAACGAGCATCTTATTGATTGCCAGCTTGCTGGGGCAGCCTCCGTTTTGGCTGGTGGTTGGCTGCATTTATTTGTATCTGATTGCGCTTGGTTTTGCGGCATCGAATGCGGCGGCGGGCGCGCTTGCGCATCACGGCCAGCAAGCTGGGCTGGCCTCGGCGCTGATGGGCACGATGCAATTTAGTATTGCGACGGTCGCGGGGGTGTTGATGGGCGTTTGGCATGATGGCAGCAGCTTGCCCTTGGCCGCGACTTTGGCATTTTGCGGCATTGGTTCATGCTTATGCTATCGCTATGTGACCATTCCATTGGATGCGCGCAAGGCTTAGTTGGCGCTGCAAACGTCGAAAACCAAATTGCGTAACCAACGATGCGCGGGGTCGGCATCCATTCTGGGATGCCATAGCATCGAAATTGTGATTTCGGGCGTAGAAAAAGGTAGTGCAAACGTATGCATACCAGCGCGCAGCGCGCGTGTATGCCGCTCGGGAACGGTGGTAATCAAATCACTTCCCCGCGCGAGCGCCAGCGCGGCTGAAAATCCACTGACGAAAGTATTGATTTCGCGTTCTAGCCCGAGTGATTTTAAAGCTTCATCGATTGGCCCTTTATTCAAACCGCGCCGCGATACCAAAATATGCTGGCCTGATGCATAGCGGGATGGGCTTATTTCCCCTTCGCTGAGCGCATGTCCTATTCGGACGACACCCACCGCATGATCACGAAACAGCGCTCGCGTTCGCACTTCGGGGCCTGTCGTATTGCCGATCACACCCGTTTCTAAATCAACGCTACCTTCACGCAGTGCGCTGCTGTCTTTATCTAGTTTTTGCACAAAGCGCAGCCGCACTTGAGGCGCTTGCGCGCTGATGCGACTAATCAGCTCTGCGCCAAAGTTTTCAACAAAGCCATCACTGCTACGCAGCGTGAATGTTCGCTGTAGCTGCGTCAGCTCCAACTGTTCAGCAGGGCGCAGCACGGCCTCTACGTCTTGCACTAGATGATTCACTAATTCACGAAGTTCAAGTGCTCTGGGCGTCGGCACGAGACCGCGTCCGGCTCGCACCAAAAGTGGATCGCCAGTGGTTTCGCGTAATCGTGTTAATGCGCGGCTCATTGCCGATGGGCTCAGCCGCAAGCGTTTGGCCGCACGTGCTACGCTGCCTTCAGTGAGCACAGCATCAAGCGTGAGTAGTAAATTGAAATCAGGATTGGGCATAAAGATGATTCTAGCTCAGTTTTAATATGGCGTTGTATGCATTAATAAAGTGCAAATGCTGCGTCTTGTGCATGATTGGGCTGAAGAATACGCTGTGTAGATCAATGTTTCGGACAGATTCAAATGCCACACACATCTCTCACAGCAACGCCGACTGCTATCGGTTCAGAAGTCACGGGAAGTGAAGCTTTGACTCCCACTGCTCGCTGGGCACTGGCCAGCTTATCGCTTGCAATGCTACTGGCCTCACTGGGCAGCAGTATTGCCAATGTGAGCCTTCCGACTTTAGCCCATGCATTCAGTGCTTCATTTCAACAATTGCAGTGGGTGGTGCTCGCTTACCTGTTGGCGATCACGACGCTGATTGTCAGTGCTGGGCGGCTCGGTGACATGTTAGGTCGCCGCCGATTACTATTGTCTGGCCTTGCGGTGTTCACGCTGGCTACGATTTTGTGCGCGATTGCGCCAACTTTGGGCTTATTGATCGCAGCGAGAGCCATACAGGGTTTTGGCGCGGCAATGATGATGGCGCTGAGCGTGGCTTTGATCGGTGAAACTGTCGCTAAAGAAAAAACAGGTAGCGCGATGGGCTTACTGGGAACGATGTCGGCGGTGGGCACGGCACTTGGTCCATCTTTGGGCGGCATTTTGATTGCTGGCTGGGGCTGGCCCGCTATTTTTTTGGTGAATGTGCCTCTGGGTTTGTTGGCATTTTTGCTGGCGTATCGTTTTTTACCGCAGGATCAGCTCAAAAAACAGATCGACTTTGATTGGCTGGGAACGCTGCTTTTGGCATTGACACTGGGCGCGTATGCGCTGGCGATGACTTTGGGGCGCGGTTATTTTGGTTCGCTTAATTTGGTTTTGTTACTGCTTGCAGGTATCGGTATCGGGCTGTTTGTTTTTGTTGAGAGAAAAGTCGCTTCACCTTTAATTCGCTTAAGTCTGTTCCGTGATGTGGCGCTCAGCGCTAGCCTGCTGATGAGCGCTTTGGTTGCGACGGTGATGATGACGACTTTAGTTGTTGGTCCGTTTTATTTGTCACGCGCTTTTGGCTTGGATGCTTTGCAGGCTGGGCTTGTTTTATCTATCGGCCCACTAGTAGCGGCTATTGCGGGTGTGCCTGCAGGCCGCTTGGTGGATCGTTTGGGCGCGCAGCGAATGACGATGCTTGGCTTGATTGGGATCGCGCTGGGTTGCGTGGCTTTAGCGCTGATGCCAGTGGCGTTTGGCGTGTTGGGCTATCTGCTGCCGATAACGCTGATCACCAGTAGTTATGCACTGTTTATGGTCGCTAATAATACTGCCGTGATGCGTGATATTCGTGCAGAGCAGCGCGGCGTGATCTCTGGCATGTTGAGTCTTTCGCGTAATTTGGGCTTGATGACTGGCGCATCGTTGATGGGCGCAGTGTTTGCATCGACGAGTAAAGACATCAACACCGCGTCTCCCGCTGCGGTAGCGAGCGGGATGCATCTGACGTTTGCTGTCGCAGCGGCTTTAATTTTGATTGCGCTGGCTGCTGCGCTGATTGTGTATCGTAAAAAGCCTTAATTACTGCGGCGTAGCACTTGGGGCTGGCGCTGTGACGAGCGTGAGCGCGATACCATAAGGGCTGCGGATTTTTTTGAGCACGCCGCGTTTTTCTAATCGCGCAATCGCGTCATCCAGCGCTTGGCGGTCAGCCTCGGTAGTGCTTTTCTTGCTGAGCATCATGCGCACATGATCGTTTACGATGAGTTTGGGCAGCGCCACAATCGGTACATTGCGCAATTTGGACTCGTAAATCATTGCGCCAGTATCGCCCATCAATAGTTCGGTACGTTTGGCTGCGGTCATTTTGATGGCTTGGGTAAAGGTTTCAAATGGCGAAATTAAATTCGCTTCATTGAGCCAGAAATAATGCTTTTTGTAATCTTCACCATACCAGCCTGCATTGGGCGCCAGTAGTGTGATTTTTTGCTGCAGAATCGGTGCAAAGCCGTCGATATTGCGGTATTTGGCGATTTTATCGGGAGTCGTAAATAAGCTAATCGATTCATTGCGATAGGGCGCGGTAAAGCGGCTAAATGCTTCGCGTTCGGGGGTAATTGAGGCGGCCAGCATCAGGTCAATTTCGCCGCGCATAAACATCTCTTGTCGCCGTTTTCTAGGTAGCTCCTCTCCAATTTGGAGTTTACATCCCGCTTCGGCAAAAATCGCTTTCGCCAATTCAATATCTAAACCTGCGGGCTGACCCTTGGCATCGGTGTAAATATACGGTGGCCATTGTTCGATGGCCATTTTCATGACTTTGCTACACGCTTGTACGGGTAGGCTGAGTGTTACGCTCGATGCAAAACAACAGATTAAAAATCGTTTGAGCATCTTGTTCACCTTACGGTTTTTGGGGTGGTTATTGTGTTTTAGTTGTATATAGCGGGAAATACCAAGGAATAAAGACAGGCTGTCGCGATGGCTTTGATCTGTATCCGCAATAAAAAATACCCCCAGTTTGATGTGGGGGTATTTGTTTGTAAAGCATTATAGGTAATGGCTAGATGCTAATACCCATTGTCATTATTGTGCTGTCATTTGCTCGGCTTGAATGGCCGTTAATGCAATCGTGAACACAATATCGTCGACCAAAGCGCCACGCGATAAATCATTCACGGGTTTGCGTAAGCCTTGCAACATCGGCCCCACGCTAACCACATCAGCGCTGCGTTGCACCGCTTTATAGGTGGTGTTGCCGGTATTCAGATCGGGAAATACGAACACCGTGGCGCGACCAGCTACCAAACTGCCCGGTGCTTTTTGTTGGCCGACTTCTAGTACCGACGCGGCATCGTATTGCAGCGGGCCATCAATCAACAATTGCGGATGACGTGCTTTGGCAATTTCAGTCGCGCTACGTACTTTATCGACATCAACGCCCGTACCCGATTGGCCTGTTGAATAACTAATCATCGCTACTTTTGGCTCGATACCAAACGCTTTGGCTGAATACGCGCTTTGTGCGGCGATTTCGGCGAGTTGCTCGGCATCTGGATTGGGATTCACCGCGCAATCGCCGTAAACCAACACTTGCTCAGGCATCAACATAAAGAACACTGACGATACAATCGACGAGCCGGGTGCGGTTTTAATGAGCTGGAGTGCAGGGCGTATCGTATTGGCGGTGGTGTGAATCGCACCTGAAACTAAGCCATCGACTTCATCAATCGCCAACATCATCGTGCCGAGCACGACATTGTCTTCGAGTTGGCGCAGTGCTTGGATTTCGGTGAGGCCTTTGGATTTTCTCAGTTCAACCATAGGCGCAACGTATTGAGCACGGATTTCTTCTGGATCAAGGATCTCAAGTGAGGCAGGCAGCGTGAGCCCTTGAGTGGCCGCGATGCCTTCAATCACTGAGCGTTTGCCGAGTAATACACAGCGGGCGATGCCTTTTTCTTCGCAGACAATCGCCGCGTTGATCGTGCGTGGTTCTTCGCCTTCGGGCAGCACAATCCGTTTATTGGCATTGCGCGCTTTTTGAATCAGCTGATAGCGGAAAGCGGGCGGGCTGAGATGATGCGCCGCTTTGGTATTCACTCCGACATTCAGCGCTTCGCTATCGAGTTGCTCGGCAACGGCATTCATCACGCGCGTCATACGGTCGCGGTCATCGGCAGGTACGGCAGTCGGTACGGTGCTGATCGCCAGCGCGGTGCCAAAGCTATCGCCATCGGTACGTAGCACTGGAATCCCAGTGCGGAACGCCATTTCGGTAAACGCACGCACGGTTTCGTTCAGTTCGGTATTGTGGGTCAGGATCAGACCGGCGAGTTGCACGCCATTGCTGGCGGCCAGTGCGGTTGCCAAAATCACGTCGTCTCTATCGCCCGAACTGACAATCAAAGCGCCGGCTTTCAGGCGGCGAATCACTTCCGGTACGGCGCGCGCAGCGACCACAGTTTCGCTAACGCGGCGGCGGGTTAGCTCGCCTTTGACGATAATTTCGGCATTCAAATGCAATGCGACATCCAGCGTGCGTGGTGCGAGCAATTTAGGATCAAATTGCACCACGCCCCAGATTTTGAGTTCGCCGATTTCGGCCTGCGTCGCGGCCAGATTAAATTCTGCAGCCGCTTTATTGAAAATCACACCACCAACGCGCACGCCTTCATTGCGAAATTGGCGCTCGGCGACTTTGATTTCTTCAACGGCATTTTTCGCGCTGGCATCGGTAATCAAAATCACCGTGGCCTGTAGACCCAGCGCCATTTGCGTATTAAGTTGCGTCGTGAATGGGTTACTAGCATCAGGATGCAGGCCTTCAACGACGAGCACATCGGCGTCTTTGCCAGCAGCCATACTCATCGTGATGATTTCTTCAAGCAAATCATCAGTTTCATCGTTGGAAACTTGCTCAATCGCATAATTGGCGGGCAGTGCATCGGGCACGTCGAGCTGGCAAATTTGTCGCGCAAAATGCGTTGAGCGTTCAATCTCGCACGCCGATTGATCTTGTGCGACGGGTTTAACAAAGCCGACTTTCAAACCCTGATTTTGCAGGCAACGCACCACGCCGAGTGTGACTGAAGTTAGGCCGACATTCAGCCGCGTTGGCGCAATAAAAAATGTTTGCATATTTATAAACCTAATTCTAGCGGCCCAGACTGTGGGCAATGGCGTGACTATAGCGCGAGCGAGCTTTTCTTTATATGACAAAGCTCTATTTTTGCTGGATTAATTCTTGGTAATTTTGCCTATATTTGGCGAAGGATTTGCGGCCTAATACTCGACTGCTGATGTTTGCGCTTGTAAATTTAACTGAGCATTGGGCAAGATGCTGGAATAAGATAAATATTCCTGAGGAGACGGCAAATGCAGACAACGCGAATTGAAATCCAGCAGCACGGCGGTGTGGAAGTGATGGCACTGGTGCCGGCCGATTTGCCGCCCTTGGGCGCGGGCGAAGTGCTCTTGCAGCATTTGGCCATAGGCGTAAATTTTATTGATACCTATCATCGCAGCGGCCTTTATCCGCTGCCTATGCCGTCGGGCTTGGGTTTAGAAGCTTGTGGCGAGATTATCGCGCTAGGGCATGGTATTCATGATTTGCAAGTTGGCGACCGCGTCGCCTATGTGGGGGCGGGTGTTGGCGCGTATGCAAGACACCGTATTGTCTCTGCGGATAAGCTGGTGCTGGTTCCTGAGGCAATACCTAATGAAGTTGCCGCTGGAACCTTGCTACGCGGAATGACGGCGCAGTATTTATTGAAACGCACTTTTGCGGTGCAAGCCGGGCAAACGATTCTATTTCATGCAGCAGCAGGCGGCGTTGGGCAAATTGCCTGCCAATGGGCGCAAGCTTTGGGTGTGAGAGTGATCGGCACGGTTGGCTCTGCAGAGAAAGCAGAGCAAGCCAGCGCGTGGTGCGATCACGTTATTGATTACAGCGATGACGATTGGGTGGCGCAAGTGCGCGATTTGACAGATGGTCAAGGCGTGCCGGTGGTGTACGACGGCGTAGGCGTCGCGACCTTTGCCGGATCGCTCGATTGCTTGGCGATGCGCGGCATGATGGTGAGCTTTGGTAATTCATCGGGCGCAGTGCCTAGCTTTAATCCGGGCTTATTGGCACAAAAAGGTTCGCTGTTTTTTACTCGACCGACTTTAGGACATTACACCGCCAATCGCGCTGAACTGGTCGAAACCGCGCAAGATTATTTCGCCGCGCTGGCCAAATCGTGGATCACGCCGCAAATTGGCCAAAGTTACGCCTTGGCGGATGTACAGCAGGCGCACTTGGATTTGGCCGCGCGCCGTACTCAGGGTTCGACGATCTTATTGCCATGACAACATTGATCTATTTGCACGGATTTTTATCCAGCCCACTGTCGCAAAAAGCACAAGACACGGCGGCATGGATGGCGCAGCAAGGTTTGGCGGCGCATTATCTCTGCCCAAGCATTCCGATGGAGCCGCAAGCGGCTGAGCAAATGCTCACAGAGCTGCTCGCGCCTTTGCAGGGTGATTTTTGTTTGATCGGTAGCTCATTGGGTGGATTTTTCGCCACATGGGCGGTTGAGAAATTTGGAGGTAGAGCGGTGCTGATTAATCCGGCCGTTCGTCCGTATACTTTAATCAATCAGTATTTGGGCGAGCAAACCAATTACCAAACCGGTGAAATCCATTTTATCGACGCCAGTTTTGCTGATAAACTTTGTCAGCTTGAGCGTGCGCCGAGCGCTTTTGATCGCTACTGGCTACTCGTACAAACGGGCGATGAAGTGCTGGATTTTAAGGATGCAGTGCAATGGTATGCCGCCAGCCAGCAAACAATTATTCCTGGCGGTGACCATAGTTTTATTGACTACCCAGCGTATTTGCCCGAAATCTGGGCATTTGCTTGTCAAAGAACGACGAATTAATTGATTACAAAGGAAAGGCATGTTTACACCGCAAAGTGGCATTTTGCCCGCTGCTTCGAGTAATGGTTTGTTTTTATTATTTCGCCGCCGCCTCGGTCGTCGAGCCGATGCCGAACTGAAAGCGTTCTTTGCCACTTTGCCGAGCAAGGCCGACGAGCTGGCTGCAGCCCATCCAGAAGCGCAGTTCTGTGTGGTGCTAGGATTTGGTGCTGAAGTTTGGCCGGAATTTTATTTGGGCGAAAAGCCTGAATTGCTGCGAAGTTTTCCGCGTATTCCCGGTGCGATTCATCCCGCACCCTCTACTTCGGCCGATGTCGTGTTGCATTTACGCGCTGAGCGTTACGATTTGCTGCATGAATTTGCCACGATGGTGGTGCAAGCCAGCAGTCATTGCCTTGATGTGATTGAAACCACGCATGGTTTTCGCTACCGCGATTGCCGCGATCTCACCGGCTTTGTTGATGGCACAGAAAATCCGCAAGATGAAGCCCGCGCGCAAGTGGCGCTGGTTGGATCTGAGGATGCGGCATGGGCGGGCGGCAGCTATTTGCATATTCAGCGCTATGTACACCGCATGGAAACGTGGAATAAATTGCCGGTGAAGCAGCAAGAAGCCGTGATAGGGCGCACCAAAGAAAGCAATGAAGAATTAGCCGATGACGACAAGCCACTTACCGCGCACATTAGCCGCGTGGTGATTGAAGAAAATGGGGAAGAACTCGAAATCCTGCGCCATTCTTTGCCGTATGGCACCCCAGGTGGCGATCAAGGCCTGTATTTCGCGTCGTATTGCAAAACGCCCGCGAATTTCGAAAAAATGCTCGCCAAAATGATCGCACCAACGTCCGATGGCCGTGTCGACCATCTACTCAATTTCAGCCGCGCCGTCAGCGGCGCAGCGTTCTTTGCCCCAAGCCGCGAGGCGCTGGCGCGATTAGCAAAGTAAATGATTCAGCCATTTTAAAGCCGTTCAGTTTGATGGCTGAACGGCTTTTTTATGGGTATTTGTTCCTAAGCTTTTTAGCTAATGGCTTGTGGCTATATACCTATAGATTTTTCTGGTGCTGCTTTAGTTCGTTTCCGCAAACAAGCGCTCTGCATACACCGCCTCAGGAAACACACTTCGCCACCATAGATCTTTGGTGTAGAAGCTGTCATTGCTGGCGCAACGTTGGGCGACGGCGTCGAAGAATGGGTCGGTGTTATTCGTCAATCTTGCTAGTTCTGCGGGCAGGCAAAATAGCGGGCGGTTTTGTAATTTTTCGGCGATGGCTTGTGCTTGTTCGGGGTGGCGGCTGTATTTGATGAATAGTGGTACATCGCCGCGAATTCGCGTTTGTTCATTGCTTAAAATGTTTTTGAACTGCAAATTGTTTGGGTTACGGTTGCTAAAAAAGCTGGCGTCCAAAATGCCGCGTTCAAAAAACTCCTGATTCAATCCCGGTTTATGGTCGCCAAAAATCACGATCACCACATCGCGTTTGCGTTTTTTTGCGCTGGCTTCGAGTTGCTGTGTGAACGCGGAAAAATCATCTATCGCTTGGTCTAGGCGTTCTTGATATTGGCCGACGCCGCTGTCGTTTTGCTTGATAAACGGCCCGTGCGTGTTCACGGTGACCAAAAACATAAACTGTTTTTTCCCCGCTGGCGCGACGTGATAGTGCGCTAAAGCTTGCTTGTAGAGCGATTGATCTTTTGGCCAGCCGTCTTTACGTTTCCAATGCATTTGGTCGACAAAGGCAATTTGCTCAAAGCCCAATTTCGGGTAGACCGTTTTTCGTTTCCAGAAAGTGCCAAAGTAATTGTGCATGCCAATCGTGGTGTAACCGACATCATTCAGTGCATGCGGTAGCGCGCTGATTTTGTCGCTAAATTGGCCCGCGAAGTTTTGAAAATCGATGCCCGGTAGCGTGTAGGCCGATAGGCCGGTGAGTGCTTCAAATTCCGCTTCGGCGGTGCCGCCGCCGTACACCGGACTAATCACGCGGGCTTCGGTAAACCCAGCCTGCGTGAGTTCGGCCATTTTGGTCGCAAAGCGCGGCTCGGTATAGCAAGACTCACACATCACAACGACGATATCGGGGCTGCTGGGATTGGCTTCGGGCGGCAAAGTTTGCGCGTAAAACTGGTGCTGGCCGGCTTTGGGTTTATGCGCGGTTTCGGCGGTGAGTAGCAAATGTCCCAAAATGCCATTGTCTTTGGCATTCACGCGGAAGTTGTAATTGGAATAATTGCTACCCAGATATTGCGCCATCAAAGGCTGGGCATAGGCCGACATTCTACCGGTGCGATCAAGCTGCATGCCGACCAAAATACACAGCAGCAGTGCCATGCCAAGGCGTAACGCGCGCAGTGGCGGGCGACGCCATAGGCCGTAGCCCAGCGCTGCGAACAGGATGAGCGCATACGCCCAGATATGCCAATCCATATAGCCAGTGAGCGCCATGCCTTGGCCGACTTCAAACAAATCCACGCCGAGCAAAGGCTCGCTGGTTGCAGCTTCTTTCACATACGAAATATTTAGCAGCAACCCTTCCAGCGCCAAAGTGGCGACCACGGCAGCCCAACGCTGCAAAAATGCCGCGAAGAAAAAATACAGCAGCAAGGAAAAGCCCATTCTGGGCATATTCCATTGTGTATCCACCCAGATTCTGCCGCCAATTAGCGCCAGAATGGGCAAAAGAGGAAGAGCGAGGCGCAGCAAAAGCGCGGGCGAGAAAGAGCTTGGTAACTTCACTATCAGGCTACGATTAAAATTTAAAGACACAATTATAAAGCTTGGATGAAGTTTTGTTATTAGGTAATAAGTTGGCCTGATTAAAGGTGCGGGATTTTCGCCGCACCAGTGTGAATTTGCAGTGATTGGATGGGGATGTACTTATTTACATTAGCGTTTTATGATGTTTATACTGCATTGGGGTATTATAATGCAAGCTATGTATCGCATGGCTTAGCGTTGATTACCCTAGCTAATTCCTTGCGTTTTCTGATGAGATCCTTGCTGTATTGTTAGCTTGGTTTCAGCAAGTGTTGGCTGTACTTTTCCTTTTATCCGTTCAAGTGTGCCACTCGCTTGAGTGGCGCAGATCATTCGGCCGAAGTCGGCCTATGCTGAAGTGCACTTTGATTGCATTACGGAGTTGCCATGCGGGCTCGGTCGAAAATTCATTTTTCTCAAGGTTTTACGCTGATCGAGGCGATGGTGGTCGTGGTGATTTTAGGCATCCTGCTGTCGATTGCCTTGCCATCATTTACTCAAATGATGGCGAAGAAAAACACAGTGAGCGGCGCAGAGGCGGTGTTGTCGGCGATTAATTTGGCGCGCAGCGAAGCCATTCGCTCGAATCGAAACTCGTATCTGGTGGTCGAAAGTGGTACGGTTTGGTGCGTGGGTGTCGCGCGCGCCAGTGGCACACCCAGCAGCCCGTGCAGCTGTCAGCCGGGAGCGAGCACGGTTTGTGATTTGCTCAATTACACCGTGGCGGAAGGCAAAAACACCAGCTTGACTAAAACCGGTTTTGACGCGATTCAGTTTGATGCGGTGCGCGGTTTTCCCTTGAGTAAAACTTCAACCGTATTGACTAGTAATCAGGTGATGACGCTCACGAGCCAGCGCGATAGCCAAATGGCTATCACGATTACGCTTAATCCGGTTGGGCGCTTAAAATCCTGCGCCAAAACAGCAATGGCGGGGTATCCGGCATGCCCATAATCCATCGCTCACTAGGCCGTGCACGCGGCTTTAATCTCATCGAGCTGATGATCGCAATGACGATTGGCTTATTTTTATTGCTGGGCGCGAGCACGTTTTTTATCAATATGCTGCAAAGCAGTGGCAATAATCTAACGCGCAATAAACTCGATGCCGAGCTGCGTCTGGCGCTGCAATTTATTAGTAATGATGTGAAGCGCGCCGGTTATTACCAAGGCCTACCGTCTTTGGCAAGTGCCGATCTAGCTGAGCTAAGCACTGCGGGGATCACCGGAAATAATATCAATCCGATTAATGCCACAGTGAATCCAGATACGTTTTTACGCATGTATCGCCCTGTTGTTACGCCAGCGGGCAGTTGCCTCTTGTATGGCTACAACCGTAACGGCAATTTAACAGCCGATCGCAGAGTAGATTTGTATGACGATGGCGAGTTAACCGGAGTGCGCTTGAGTAATGGCGTGTTGCAGGTGCGAACTTCGTGTGTGGTGTGTTCGTATACCAGCTGCTCGGCGGGAACGTGGAGCGATCTCACGGATAGCACCTTGATTGAAATTACCGCCCTCAGTTTTAGCAATGGTGATCTGGCCTGCAGCGGCTCGTCGCCACCTGCATCGCAATGCCCGTGGCCCAGCGGCGCGCCGGTGTTGTCTTTAAAAGTCACCATCAGTGGTCGTTTAACGACTCGGCCGACTGAAGTGCGTCAGTTGACGACGACCGTCTGGCTAGAAAACCGAGTGACGGCATTTCAGTGAGGTGAGTGATGAAGATACGGCAAGCAGAAAATGGAATGGCCACGCTGTTTACTAGCATTATGATTTTATTGCTGTCGACCGGGATTTTGGCTTACCTCAATCGTGGTTTGTTTATTGAGCAAAAATCGATTTCCAATCAAATGTGGAATGTACAGGCACGCCATGCGGCGGAAGCTGGAATTGATTTTTTTATTGCCGATATTCAGCGTAATAGCAGTCTGTATTTAGATACCAATAATGTGATGTTGACGGCGAGCAATGCGGCGCTGGATAACAATGGAAATGTGATCTTTGCCGAGAATCGAGTGATTGGTAGTCTGAATGCATTGGGTCGTGCGAGTGCCTTCTTTTTTCAAGTTAATCAAATCAATAACAATACGCTGCGTATCGCGAGCACTGGCTTTGCCGATTGCCCAGCGCTGACAGGGACTTTTTCCAATTGGTCGAATTTATGTTCGGCCAAGACCGTCATCACGCAAGATTTGAATCTGGCGGCGGTGGGCTTGGCGAATTCATTGACTGTGAGAGGCAGTGTCAATGTATGGGGCGCGGTGGATGTCAGTATGCAGCCTGATTCACCACTGACTGGCGTATCGTTAAATTCAGGCAGCACGGCCACTGGCGCACCAGCGCAGTTTCGCAATGGGAAAAAAGGCTGGGCTGATGACAGTAAAAAAAGCGACAGCACTTTAGCCGGTACCAGTGCCAACGATTTGTTTTATAGCGTGTTTGGTCAGCAGCCGAGTCAATATCTGGATGTGAGTAAATTTACGCGTTATCAGACTTCGGGTGGGCAAACTACGGCCGCCTACGACAACAGCATGTATCGCCGCCTGAGCGTGGCGGAATTTAATGCCGAATGCCAAAACAAAAATAGCGAATTAAGGCGGCCCTATAAGCCTGCATCGTATACGCCGACGTATGTGGCGGGGCCCGATGCCAGTTTTACCAAAACCCCACGCGGTGCCGTGTACTGGATAGATCCATCGCTGGATGCGGGCGCAGCAGGAACGATTAATCTGATCGCAGGGAAAAACTGCATTGCGGGATATAGCCAAACGCTAACTACCGATAATGGCGCGGGTGCGATTTCCGGCCCACCCGATGTGCCTGCGCTGAGCAGTGCCGACTTTATTCCTCTGGCCGCTGGCGACCCAGCGATTGGTAATGCCGCACTGGCGGCAGGTTATTCGTATAACCGTGGTGTGACCTTGATTTTTGATGGCAATTTAACTTTGCCGTCTAAATCACGGCTACTCACTTATGGCGCGAGCTATGTGCGTGGCAATCTCAATTTCACTGGCGTAATGCAAATCAATGGTGCGGGGATTGTTGATGGCGACATTGTGGGAACGGGTTCATTTGCGACTAAAACCGAGCTGCGCCACTTGCAAGGTTTGAATATTTTGGCGAATTTTTCGGTTTCTCGGCAAGCGGGGCGCTGGCGTGATTATGTTCAATAAGCCTTTTTCTACACGCCAAGCCGGTGTGGGTTTGATTGAAGTGCTGATTTCATTATTGATTTTGGCGGGCGGCTTTTTAACGCTTACGCGATTTCAAACGCAGATCACGCAAAATCAGGCGATTGCGATGCAACGCGCCGAAGCGACCTTGCTCGCGAATCAGCAAATGAATCAGTTGATTCAGCAATCCAGCGTCGCAAGGCTAACTCCGCAATCGAAGACGGCGGGCAGCATCGCTGGCGTCAATGCCACTTATGAAATTAACTGGCTCACCGTGAATAAAAGTAGCGCCAGCCCGAGTAGCTTTAATAACAATACCAACTGCGCGACTGGATGTGACGTGCAGCGGATTGATGTGCTGGTGTACTGGAATGATGTCACTAATGCGCGGAACAATGTTAGTTTGAGCCGTTTGATTAGTTTGCGATAAACATGGGTATATGAATGTAGGCATTTTTTCACCATGGCTGCATTTATATACCCATTATCTTTGATCCCGATTTGCTTAGTTTAAGTAAATAGCTGTGTGACCTGAGCGCTGGCTTGGCCGCTGGCTTGCCAGGCGCGCCATTGGCGTTGAATGTGGCGGATGCGTTGTTGTAGCAAGGTGGGGTCGACATAGCTGCTGCTGTGATTGTGTTCAATCAGCGCCTCGCCCCAGTATTGAACGGCGGATTCAGTCAGTGCCCATGCACCGTCCAGATCGGTGATTTGCCACAGCCAATACGGCGACAATAAACCATGCGCGTGCAGTAATTCGGGCGTGACGGCGATGCCAAGGCGCTGGAGTTGATCTTGCCAGATTTGCCGTACATGTCGATTCGCATGTTCGCGCTGGATGCCGCTGCTGCGCTGCTGCTGATGCTGTCGGTAACGCACCAGCGGAACCCCCAAATTCGCCAATTGCCCGTGCAAACCCAATCGGATTAAAAAATCCCAATCCTGCGCCATATCCATTTTCGGCGTGTAATACACGCCACTGGCGAGCCAGCGCTGGCGATTAATCATCAATGCAGGCTGCGCCATCGCGCAATAAAATAGATTATCGACTGTAATCTCGGTGTGGCTTAATGGAAATAAGCGCACCGATGCCAACGGATTGGCCTCGTCAAACACGTGCATATCACCCGCCACGGCAATCACATCTGGATTCTGCTGCAAAAACTGCGCGGATTGAATAAAGCGCTGCGGCAAGCTGATGTCATCGGCATCGTGAAACGCAATCCAATCGCCCGTTGCCGCCGCCATGCCGGCATTTCTGGCGCAAGATACGCCTTGATTGCTCGCCAGCTCAATCATTTGTACGCTCATCAACGGCGCTTGCTGAATAAAGTCAGCAATTTGCCCCTGCCCTGAGAACGAGCCGCCATCGTTAATCAAAATCACTTCGACTTGCTGAAATTCCCGCCAATCGGCCTGCAAGAGCCCTTGCAGCATCTCGCTAAAATGCGTGGGATTCGGATTGAAAAAGGGAATAACAAGGCTGATTTTCATTGGTCGTCGGTCATCAATGGGGTTGCCATTTATACACTGAGTGATTGCCCTTTGCTTGATTTTTGCTGGGTTGATGGCGTATTGACTACTGCACATCAGCGCAGCAGTGATGCTGGGGCAGTACCTATTGCTCCCGAAAGAAAATAAGGCGTTTGTTTGATATTTCAAAAAAGTTACGGCATAGTGAGCTGCAAATTATGCTGACATCAAGTTTTCATATTCACAGTTTAGCGATGGGTTTAATTCAAAGGAGTTGTAAAAATGAGGTCGATTCGTTTTGGCTTAAGCGCATTTGTCGCAACGGCAACTTTACTTTGCAGCCCTGTGCAAGCGCGTAATGAAGGCAGTGAAATTTTCCAAAGTGGTCTTGCATCGGTGGTGATGTCGCCGCTCTTATCATTGAGTGGCAAGCCAATCGAAGCATCGGCTGCGTTGGGAATGGGTGTGGGCTTGACCGTGGTCGGCATGAGTCAGATGGGCGGCGAAGTGAGCGCAGTGACGTTAGAAAAAGCCAGTGATGGCAGCCGCTATATGATTAAGGTCAGCGAAGTGATGTTAAAAGAAGTGGGCTTAACAGTGGGCACTTCGGTCAAGGCCGTCGCGGAGAGCACGGGCTACGCTTTAGTGGCTTCGGGTAAATTATTGGCATTTATCCCGAATGAAATCGGTATGGCGTTACTGCACCAATCTCGTGTGACCGCCAAATAGTTTTTTAGCAGACGGTGTCTGAGCTGTGTAGCGCATGTAGGTACTTAAATAAGGGGCAACAATGCGATTGATTCATCTGACTTTGGCGACAATCTTAAGCTGTACGATGCTCCCGACTTGGGCAGGGCGCCCGTGTAAAGACGAAGCGCCGAAAACGGAAGTGTTCCGCCAAGCGATGTCGGCGGCGTATGCCAATCAATTAGAGCTGGATAAACTCAAGCCGCAGGTGGCTTTGATCGCACGGGTGGGGCAAGACTTATCCGAGTATCGCCTTAAATTTTCTCACATTGGTTTTGTTTGGCGTGATCCATCGCAAGCGGAGCAATGGCGTGTTAAACATTTGCTCAATCAATGTGGCACGGCGCAATCGGATTTATGGACTGAAGGTTTGGGCAATTTCTTTATGGACGATCCGTTTTCTTATGATGCGTTGATCATTGTGCCGCCGCCTGAAGTGCAGGCCAAACTGTACGCATGGCTGTCTGATCCTGCCAAAATGCAAAAAATGCGGGGTGAACGCTACAATATGTTGGCCTATCCATTTTCAACTGAATATCAAAATTCAAATCAGTGGGTGCTTGAAGGTTTGGCTTCGGCGATGAGCCGCGATCTGGAAATCAAAAATCGCGAACAAGCGCAGCAATGGTTGAAGTTGATGAATTATCAGCCGACGGAATTAAAAATCAATACGCTCAAACGCCTTGGCGGGCGCATGTTCCGCGCGAATATTGCGTTTGATGATCATCCCACTGATAGGCGCATGAGCGGGAAGATAGATACGATTACCGTCGATTCGATTGTGAGTTTTCTGCAATTACAAACCAAAGGTAGTCGAGCGTATGTGGTGCCAGCGCAAGCGGTGCCAGCTTTGCAATGAGATGGTGTCGCTGATTGACAGTCAGCGATGAAGTTGCCGCAATGCAAAAAGCCCAACTTTTCAGCTGGGCTTTTTGATTTGGTATTGGGTGTGGGTCGTGCGGGATTCGAACCTGCGACAAATGGATTAAAAGTCCACTGCTCTACCAACTGAGCTAACGACCCAACGAGTGGGGTACTACTTATTACTGGTGGGCTGTGGCGGGTTCGAACCGCCGACCTACGGATTAAGAGTCCGCTGCTCTACCAGCTGAGCTAACAGCCCTCGCAAGGGAGTGGTGGGTCGTGCGGGATTCGAACCTGCGACAAATGGATTAAAAGTCCACTGCTCTACCAACTGAGCTAACGACCCGAACTGCTTCGTTCAGAGACAGCGATTATAGTGGGTTTGAAATAATCGTCAACCCTTTTTCGTAAAAAAGTTCAAAATAGTGACCGTAATATGACACTGCATTGCGAAACGGCCATCGCGTACAATGTGTTTATCTTTTAATTTAGGGAGAGCGAAGTGCGTTTATTACATACGATGTTGCGCGTAGTGGATTTAGAACGATCACTGGCTTTTTATTGTGATGTGTTGAGAATGCGCTTATTGCGTCAGCAGGATTACCCTGCCGGTCGCTTCACTTTGGCATTTGTGGGTTATGGCGAAGAGGCCAATCAGACCGTGATCGAGTTAACGCATAACTGGGATACCAAGGCGTACGAAATCGGTACCGCGTTTGGGCATTTGGCGATAGAGACGGATGATATTGTCGCAACGTGCGAGGCAGTGCGCGCTAAAGGCGGTAAAGTAGTGCGTGAACCAGGGCCGATGCAGCATGGCACGACCGTGATTGCTTTTGTGGAAGATCCAGACGGTTATAAAATTGAATTTATCCAGCCTTAAGGGTATGTGATCGCAGGCATTATTTAATAATGTTTACGGGCATATACATCGTATAAACCGAGTTTAATTGAGTGCTCTGATGATTAAAAAATTACTCTGGCTGCTCGCTGCGGTGCCGGGATTGGCGATGGCGGCAGATTTTGATGGCGCGCAGCTCTCTTTGCTATGGGCTGCGCCGTTTGCGGGTTTGTTGTTGTCGATTGCGCTATTTCCTATTTTTGCGCCGGGATTTTGGCATCATCATTTCGGCAAAATTTCGGCGTTTTGGGCGGCGGCATTTTTGCTGCCGTTTATTGCTGTGTATGGCGTCGCACCAGCGAGTGGAATTGTGGCGCACGCAATTTTGGATGAATATGTCCCGTTTATTTTGATTTTATTCGCGCTGTATACGGTGTCGGGTGGGATTTTGGTGCGCGGTAATTTGCACGGTTCGCCTGCACTGAATACCGGTATTTTGGCATTCGGTACGGTGATTGCATCGCTGATGGGGACGACGGGCGCGGCGATGTTGCTGATCCGCCCGCTGCTGAGAGCCAACGACAATCGTCAACATAATGTGCATGTGGTGGTGTTTTTTATTTTCTTGGTTGCCAATATCGGCGGCGGTTTAACGCCATTGGGTGATCCACCACTGTTCTTGGGCTTTTTGAAAGGCATCGATTTCTTGTGGACGGTCGAGCATATGCTGGCACCGGTGGCGTTTGCCGCGAGTATTTTGCTGGTGATGTTTTACGCGATTGATAGTTACTTCTATAAGAAAGAAGGCATATTGCCGGTGGATAAAACCCCTGACAGCAAATTGCAATTTTTTGGTCTGTGGAATTTTGCATTGATCGCGGCGATTGTCGGCTGCGTGGTGATGTCGGGCGTGTGGAAGCCGGGGATTGCTTGGCATGTGCTAGGTACAGAATTGGCGCTGCAAGATTTAATGCGTGATGTGTTGTTGGTGGTGATTGCGCTGATTTCTTTGAAACTCACGCCAAAACAAGTGCGCGCTGGTAATGATTTCAATTGGGGGCCGATTTTAGAAGTCGCCAAGCTGTTTGCCGCGATCTTTATTGCGATGGCGCCAGCGATTGCGATTCTGCGCGCGGGCTCAGCGGGTGAAATGGCCGATTTAGTCAAAATGGTGAGCACGGCCGATGGCGCGCCAATTAACTATATGTATTTCTGGATGACCGGGATTTTGTCGGCCTTCTTGGATAATGCACCAACGTATCTGGTGTTCTTCAATCTGGCGCACGGCGATGCTGAAATGATGATGGGGCCGATGGCATCGACCTTATTGGCGATTTCAGTCGGTGCGGTCTTTATGGGGGCGCTGAGCTATATCGGGAATGCACCGAACTTTATGGTGAAAGCGGTGGCTGAAGATCGGGGTGTGAAAATGCCAAGCTTCTTCGGTTATATGGCGTGGTCGTGCGTTTGCCTGTTGCCGGTGTTTATCTTGATGACATTCGTGTTCTTTTGATTGTTGAATTGCTTGATGGAAAGGCCAGCATTGCTGGCCTTTTTTTTCGCCCACAGTTTGCATCGTAAAATCGCTGATGAGTATTTCGGAGGCGTTGTGGATGAGCTGGCTTCTTGGCGTTGCAGTGGCGTGGTGCTGCGTTGAAAGAGTGGCTTGAAAATGACGTGATTTGATTATTTCAATCTACATAAAGTCAATGTAATTTATAAAGTGTTTTGCTCTGTATTTGTCACTGGCATGTTTTACTTCTAATGTTATTATTTCCTGTGTTGGCTTTGCTTCACTGGTTGATCGGCGGTGATGTTGGGCTGTTTTTGTTTTGCATCAAATAGCAATAGCCGAAATATTCATGTCTTGCCGCAACTTTGATTTGTATCAGTAGGCAACTGTAGGGTCTCCGTATACTGCATCACATAAGGTGATTTCCTCAGTAGCAATCACCGAGCAATTACACTATCACAACCCCGAAGAGGTTTAACCGTGGCTCAACTATCAAAAGAACAAATTGGTAAAATGCATCGTTACTTCCAGGCAGCGAATTACCTGTCTGTAGGTCAGATTTATTTGCTTGACAACCCAATGTTGAAACAACCATTGAAACGTGAGCACATCAAGCCACGTCTGTTGGGTCACTGGGGCACGACTCCGGGTTTGAACTTCATTTTTGTTCACGCCAACCGTGTGATTGTTGAGCGCGATGTATCGATGATTTACATCACTGGCCCTGGTCATGGCGGCCCTGGTTTCGTTGCAAACACTTGGCTCGAAGGTTCGTATGAAGAATTCTTCCCAGCGATTGACCGTACTGAAGCCGGTATGCAACGCTTGTTTAAACAATTCTCTTTCCCACGCGGCATACCATCGCACGTAGCACCAGAAACCCCAGGTTCTATGCACGAAGGTGGCGAATTGGGTTATAGCGTTTCACACGCTTACGGCGCAGCGCTGGATAATCCAGATCAAGTTGTGATCGCAGTGGTGGGTGATGGTGAAGCTGAAACTGGCCCGTTGGCAGCGTCTTGGCACTCAACTAAATATGCACATCCGATCAATGACGGTTTCGTATTACCGATCTTGCATTTGAACGGCTACAAAATTGCCAATCCAACACTTCTTGCCCGTATGGATAAAGAAGAAGTGACTAACCTATTTAAAGGTTACGGCTACGAGCCAATTTTCGTTGAATTGAAACAAGAAACCTTCAACGACAAGCTCGAAACATTCGACCAAATTCACCAAGACATGGCTGCGGCGATGGACTTGTGTATGGATAAATTTGCTGCGATTCGTGCAAAAGCTGAAGCTGAAGTGGCTGCAGGCCAACCGATTGTTCGCCCACGCTGGCCAATGATTGTGATGCGCACGCCAAAAGGCTGGACTGGCCCGAAAGAAATTAAAGGCAAAAAAGTAGAAGACTACTGGCGCAGCCACCAAGTTCCATTCTCTGATATCGATGCAGAAAATGTGATCAACTTGGAAAACTGGATGCGCTCGTACCAAGTTGAAACCTTGTTCAACGACGATGGTTCAGTAAAACAAGATATCGTTGATTTGGCACCAAAAGGCATTAAACGCTTTGGTTCTAACCCAGTCGTGCATGGTCAGATGAGTAAAGACCTGAAAATGCCTGACTTCCGTAAATATGAAGTTAAATTTGCGAAACCAGGTACTGAAAATGCAGAAATGACGCGCGTCATGGGTAAATTCCTACGCGACGTGATGAAAGAAAACGAAGCTGAGAAAAACTTCCGTATCTTTGGCCCAGATGAAACTGCATCGAATCGTTGGAACGATGTGTTTGAAGTATCAGGCAAAGCATGGATGGCGAACTTCTTCGAAGAAGACAAAACCAATGACTTCTTGCAACAAGATGGCCGTGTTATGGAAATCTTGTCGGAGCACACTTGCCAAGGTTGGCTCGAAGCGTACAACTTGACCGGTCGTCACGGCTTCTTTAGCTGCTACGAAGCGTTTATCCACGTGATCGATTCGATGTTTAACCAACACGCAAAATGGTTGAAAACAACGAAACACATCAACTGGCGCAAACCAATTCCGTCATTGAACTACTTGTTGACTTCACACGTTTGGCGTCAAGACCACAACGGTTTCTCGCATCAAGATCCAGGTTTCTTGGATCACGTGATCAACAAGAAAGCTGAAGTGATTCGTGTGTACTTGCCAGCAGATGCGAACACCTTGTTGTCAGTGACTGATCATGTATTGCGCTCACGCCACTATGTGAACGTGATCGTTGCGGGTAAACAACCTGCATTGCAATATCTAACGATGGAACAAGCGATTAAACACGCTACAACGGGTTTGGGTATCTGGGACTGGGCATCGAACGACCAAGGCGGCGAGCCAGATGTAGTGATGGCGTGTGCGGGTGAAATTCCAACGATGGAAGCCTTGGCGGCAACTGATTTGCTACGCCAGCACTTCCCAGACTTGAAAATCCGTTTCGTTAACGTCTGCGATTTGATGACCTTGCAACCAGAAGAAGAGCATCCACACGGCTTGTCGGATCGTGAATTTGATTCAGTCTTCACGACAGACAAACCAGTGATGTTTGCCTTCCACGGTTACCCATGGTTGATCCATCGCTTAACTTACCGTCGTAACGGCCACGCCAACATCCATGCTCGTGGTTACATCGAAGAAGGTTCTACTTCGACTCCGTTCGATATGGTTGTGGTGAATCAGTTGGATCGTTTCAACTTGGCCATCGATGTGATTGATCGTGTACCTAAATTGCAAAAAATTGGTGCTCATGTTCGTCAAAAACTGGTTGGTAAATTGGTTGAGCATGCTGAATACATCGCAGAATTCGGCGATGATATGGATGAAGTGAAAAACTGGAAATGGACATACTAAGCGCGATTGCCCAGTAATGGGCGAGTGCTGAATGATAAAAGCCCGTACCTTTTTGGTGCGGGCTTTTTTTGATATTGCAGCTAATGAATTGATTTAATAAGATAAATCCCTTGCAGCAGAGATGGACTCAGTCCGATACAATGTTGCTATGCAGTACAGCCCAGTAAAGTCGTTTGTAATCATCAAAAGAGATTTGATCGTGTCCCAACCCAGCGAAACCCTACAAGCTTTATGCGCTATCGCCCGCAATGTGGCCGCGACCGAGATCATGCCGCGCTATAAAAAAGTCGTGGCGGAAGTGAAGCATGATGGCAGCCTGTTCACCGAAGCCGATTTAGCCGCACAAGTCGCCTTGCAGCGCTTGTTGCCGACCTTGGTTGACTGCCCAGTTTTGGGCGAGGAAATGACGCAGGCCGAGCAAGAGGCATTGTGGGAACAGCACGCCGATGGTTTGTGGGTGGTCGATCCGATCGATGGCACGAGTAATTTCGCGCATGGCTTGCCCTACTTTGCCGTATCGATTGCCTTATTTCGTGCGCATCGCCCGGTGCTGGGCGTGGTCTATATTCCGGTATTGGACGAATGTTTTGCGGCGGAAGCGGGGCAGGGCGCGTGGTTGAATCATGAGCGGCTGCCGTTTTTGGGTGATGATAAAGTCTTGAAACATGCGATGGCATCGGTCGAAACCAAATGGTTATCCGGCCATTTGGCGACGCGGATTGTGACGGTGAATCCGTATCATAGCCACCGTAACTTTGGCGCATCGACGATTGATTGGTGCTGGCTGGCGGCAGGGCGCACTGATGTGATGCTGCACGGCGCGCAAAAACTCTGGGATTACGCTGCGGGGGTGTTGATTTTGCTGGAGTCGGGTGGGGAAGTCGGTTCGATTTTCCACAAGGACTATTGGCAAGAAAACCCATGGCATCGCAGCGCCGTCGCCGCACGCACGCCATCACTCTATACGGCGTGGCAAGCGTGGGTACAAGCGAATAAGTAGGTATTACTTTGTAGACTTTAATCAATAATGGCTAGGTGTCTATACCTAGCCATTATGTTGTCTATCCTCTGGCGCTTAAGCCGCCAATTGTTCCAGTATATATTTAGCGCCTTTATCGATGCCTAAGTGTTGCACCAAGTAGGGCATCATTTCTTTGAGTTCTTTGGCCAAAGTCCACGGCGGATTTAAAATAAACATCCCGCTGCCATGCATGCCAAAACCATCAACACGCGGCGCATGAATGGTGAGCGCCACATGTACCCAGCTCTTTGCACCAAGCTTTTTCAATTTCTCTGGCAGTTGCTTCGTTTCTTCACGCGACAATTGCGGATACCACACGGCATACGTGCCCGTCGGGAAGCGCTCTAATGCTTCTTTCAGCGTTTCAACGACGCGCACATAATCATGCTTCTCTTCATACGGCGGATCAATCAGCATCAAAGCGCGGCGTGGCGGCGGCGGTAACACGCTTTTGATGCTAGCAAAACCATCGGCTTGCACCACTTTGGCTGCGCGGCCTGCATCGAGGAAATTCTCGGTGAGTAATTTACTGTCGCTCGGATGCAATTCAAATAAACGCAATTTATCGTCGCGACGTTGCAAAGCTTGCGCCACATACGGCGAGCCGGGATACAGCTGCAAATGTGCGCTCCCCGCGTTCAGCTCTTTAACGACATCAATATAGCGTTGCAGCGGCGCAGGTAAATCAGTGCGCTGCCATAGTCGCGCGATGCCAGTTTCGAACTCGGCATTCTTGGTTGCATAGCCTTGCGTTAGCGAATACACACCCGCTCCCGCATGCGTATCGATATACCACCAAGGTTTATCTTTCTGATTCATATAATCGAGCAACATCACTTCGATGCAATGCTTGAGTACGTCGGCATGATTGCCGGCGTGAAAGGCGTGGCGATAACTGAGCATATATATACATATAAAAAGGGCTTGAATGGCGCAATTGTACGCGTTCGAGCGTTTTGCTTAAGTTTTGATTAGATATAAGGTGATTTATCGCGGCGATGTTGATTGGGCTTGCTTCGGTTTTAGCAGTCGCGTTGCTTTAGTGCTAATTTTATATTCTATGTAAATCAAACGCTTATCTACCTAGCCCCATTTTATTTGCACGCAGGTGTTGACGCACCTGCGGGGCTGCCGTATATTTCGGCCTCTCTGCTGCTGACACAGCAAACGAAACAAGCAGTTTTCCAGCGAGTTTCGGTGTCTAAGCCACTGATCTTTAACAAAATACAGCCGATGAGTGTGAGTGCTTGGTTTGCCAGTCAAACAAGTGCTTACACTCTCAAAATGATCTGTTGAATGTAAATTCTTCAGGTTTGAAGTGATGTAGGAATGGCGTTAAAACCATTTCAAAAGTAAGCCAAGTTGTACAAATTAGCACAGAGATTAAACGAAAGAGTTTGATCCTGGCTCAGATTGAACGCTGGCG
>NZ_JHVM01000013.1 GCF_000620145.1 Deefgea rivuli DSM 18356 | reverse complement strand
TTCAATCTGAGCCAGGATCAAACTCTTTCGTTTAATCTCTGTGCTAATTTGTACAACTTGGCTTACTTTTGAAATGGTTTTAACGCCATTCCTACATCACTTCAAACCTGAAGAATTTACATTCAACAGATCATTTTGAGAGTGTAAGCACTTGTTTGACTGGCAAACCAAGCACTCACACTCATCGGCTGTATTTTGTTAAAGATCAGTGGCTTAGACACCGAAACTTGCTGGAAAACTGCTTGTTTCGTTTGCTGTGTCAGCAGCAGAGAGGCCGAAATATACGGCACAGCCCGAGGTGCGTCAACACCTGAATGCAAATATAACTGAAATAGCTTGATAAGTTATTGATTTAAATCAATTCTAAAATCGAACCTCAATCCCAACTAGCCATTCTGTCAGTTTTATCTAAACTGAAAAACGGCCTAATTTTGGAGCGCATCATGCTCAAACCCCTGCAAGAATGGATTTGCGACACCTGCGGCAAGACAATTCACTCTGCCGAAGACGGTTACGTCATCTGGCGGCACGATATTGATCAACGTGATTTTGATTTCAAGATCATTCACAAGTTCGTTTGCGAGCCACCGTCCTTTCCTTCTTCAGTGCCGCTCACTGAATTTCTCGGCAGTAAAGGCAGCACTTATCTATTGTCGTTTATTAGTTTGGGCAAAATCAAAGCGCGTGGCCGCTACCGCAATTATTGTCATGTGCTCGATTTTGATGAATACGTTGACCTCTATCGCCGCGTACAAATCCCGTATTACGAGGAAGCGCGCACCAAGTTTAATAAACCTGCGCTACTGGCCGAATTGGAAGACGCCAGCGAATTGCACCCTTATCAAGAAGAAGTCCTCAAGCAAATCATCGAAAAATACTAATCCGCTAATTTTCACCAGCCCATCCGCCGCGCCATGCCAAAATGGGCGGCTTTTATTGAATGTATATATACACATGCCCAACATCCACTACCGCCCTGCCACCATGACCGATTTGCACGCGATCTGCTATTTGGGTAACGAGGTGAATCGTCTGCATCAGCAAGTGTGGCCGAATTTGTTTGCTGAAGTCAGCGAGCTGGAACGCGATGCGGCGCACTGGCGCTATGCGATAGGGAATGCGGGCTGCTTTGTGGCGAGTAATGAAGATGGCGTGATTGGCTTTGTGACCGGGCAAATCTGTCGGGATGAATCACCGATGCTGGTAAATTTTAACTTTTGCCGAATTGGCACGATCTGCGTGGCAACGGCATATCGCGGGCTAGGCATTGGTAAACAGTTGATGCTCAACATTGAGCGCTGGGCGCAAGCTGAGAACGCCAGCGAAGTTAGGCTGAATGTTTTTAGCTTTAATCAGGCCGCCATACAGCTCTATCAAGAACTGGGATTTGATATTCGCTCGATGGCAATGGCTAAACCGCTTACTACAAGTGCCGAATTAGCGATACAGTAGGTATTACCCTACAAGCTTTATTTAATGAAGCACACATAAAAATACCCCGAAAAATCGGGGTATTTTGCATTCCAAACAAGCTGCGGACTTAAGCAGTCACACCACGGCGGCGGAACAGCGGCAAAGGCTGAGCGACGCTAGATTGATATTGCTCGGTAAAGTCATCCAGGCCTTTCGCGGCTTCAACAATGTCTTTATCGCTACGCACGTCAAACGCGGTAAAGCCGCAACGCGCTAGATAATTAATCGTATCTTTAAATACATCGCCGACGGCGCGTAATTCACCCGTGAAGCCATGACGCTCGCGCAGCAAACGGCCAATCGAGAAGCCACGACCATCGGTGAACGCAGGGAAATCACAAGCAATCATCGCGAACGTATTCGCGTCGACTGGCAAGCTTTCTGGCTCGTCATCTGGCGCAAAGCACACAGCCACTTCACGACCAGCCAACTCGGCCTGATTACTCAACCAGTATTGATATGGAACCAGCACTGCGCCTTCGCTAGGGACAGATACCACGCCCTCTTCATTCGCCACAACGCGAATCCAGCGATTATCAACGACTTCACGATTGATGATGACTTTAGACATTTGCTGGCTCCTTCTTCGCTGGTTTTTCGCCGTACACGCCCACTTTAAATGGCTCGATACCGACGCGATCAAATACATCGATGAATTTCTCATCTGCCAAACGATTGGCGACGAACACATTAATGATTTTTTCCATCACTTCGGGCATTTGATCTTGTGCGAACGACGGGCCGATCACTTTAGCCAAGCTGGCTTGGCGGCCTTGGCGACCACCCAGCGACACTTGATACCATTCCGAGCCGTTTTTATCGACGCCCAAAATGCCGATATTGCCGACGTGATGGTGACCACAGGCATTCATACAGCCCGACATATTCAGATCAATCTCGCCCAAATCAAACAGATAGTCGAGATTATCAAAGCGCTCTTGAATTGCCAGTGCGATTGGGATCGATTTGGCATTCGCTAATGAGCAGAAATCACCGCCTGGGCAGCAAATCACGTCGGTCAACAACCCGATATTCGGCGTCGCAAAACCAATCGCTTTCGCCGCTTCCCATAGTGTAAACAGCTCGCTTTGTTTCACATCGGCCAAAATCAGATTTTGTTCGTGCGACACGCGGAGTTCGCCAAAACTGTATTGATCGGCCAAATCGGCTACCGCATCCAACTGCGCCGAGCTGGCATCGCCTGGCGCAACGCCAGTTGGCTTCAAGCTAAACGTCACCGCCGCATAACCTGGCTGTTTGTGACCGAAGACATTGCGCGACACCCAACGTGCGAACGCTGGATTTTCTGCTTTCAGACGCGTGAACTCAGCATCATCGCCCGCAAAGCTTTCGTAGGCTGGCACGGTGAAGAATTTGTGATTGCGCAGGATTTCGTCTTGCGTCAACGTCATTGGGCCATTTTTAGTAAACGCCCACTCTTGATCGACTTTCGCGCCAAATGCTTCTGGCGTCATTGCTTTAACGAGGATTTTAATCCGCGCTTTATATTTATTATCGCGGCGACCGTAGCGGTTATACACACGCAACACGGCATCCAAGTACGACAGCAAATGTTCTTGCTCAAGGAAAGGCTTAATCAAGCTACCAACAATCGGTGTACGGCCCAAACCACCACCGACATACACTTCAAAACCCACCACACCAGCTTCGTTTTTGACGACGTTGATACCAATATCGTGCACCAGAATCGCCGCGCGATCTTGCTCCGAGCCATTCACGGCGATTTTAAATTTACGCGGTAAATGCGCAAATTCAGGATGGAAAGTCGACCATTGACGGATAATTTCGCACCACGGACGCGGATCGATCAATTCATCATGCGCTACGCCAGCAAACTGATCCGATGTCGTATTACGGATGCAATTGCCCGAAGTTTGAATCGCGTGCATTTGCACACTAGCAAGTTCAGCCAAAATATCCGGCACGTTTTCTAATAACGGCCAGTTATATTGAATATTTTGACGCGTCGTAAAGTGAGCATAGTCTTTGTCGTATTTACGCGCGATTTCGCCGAGTTTACGCATTTGACGGCTAGTCAAATGGCCATACGGAATCGCCACGCGCAGCATAGGCGCATGACGCTGAATATATAAGCCATTTTGCAAACGCAGTGGACGGAACTCTTCATCCGTGAGTTCACCGGCTAAATAGCGTTTAGTTTGATCGCGATACTGCGCTACGCGCTGGTCCACAATCTGCTGGTCGTACTCGTCGTAAATATACATCGTTCAGTGATTCCGTAATGACGGCAAAATATGGCCGTAATGATACCAGCCTGCCCTTATATTCTGAATGATTGTTTTTGTCTAAGATCGAACTTTTTGGGAATAAACGCAGCTCAGCCTCTAACAAACAAGCATTTTTGTACTTCCACCGCAACGGATGAAAACCCTTAGGCTTTACGTCATTGTAATGACATCGCTGCGGGTTTAAGCTTGCAAGCTTTCTGCCATCAAAAAGAGCCGCCCACTATGAGCAGCCGCCAAGCGATTCGTCGTCTCGATTATACCCCCCCTAGCTATTTGATTGACCGCGTTGATTTAACTTTCGAGCTGAGCGATACCCATGCCAAAGTCATCTCTCGCTTGATTATTAAACGTAATATTGGGGTGAGTAGCGATACGCCGCTGGTCTTGCATGGCGAAGAACTCACACTAGAAAGCATCAAACTCGATGGCACGCCGCTCACCAGCGCGCACTACGTCATTGATGATTCGACGCTAACGATTGCGTCTATGCCCGATGATGGCATTTTGGAAATCACCACCCGTCTATTGCCCGCAGAAAATACCAGTTTGATGGGTTTGTATCAGTCCAACGGCAATTTCTTTACCCAATGCGAGGCCGAAGGCTTTCGCAAAATCACCTATTACCTCGATCGCCCCGATGTGATGGCCAAATTCACGACGACGATTATTGCGGATAAAACCAAGTTTCCGGTGTTGCTCTCTAACGGCAATCGCGTCGGCTCGGGCCAGTTGGACAAAAATCGCCATTGGGTGAAATGGGTCGATCCGTTTAAGAAACCAGCGTATTTATTCGCCTTGGTCGCCGGTAAATTGGTCGTGTTGGCCGGAACGCACACCACGCCTTCCAAGCGCTGCATCAATATCGAGATTTATGTCGAGCCGGGCAATCTGGATAAATGCCATCACGCACTCGCCGCCGCGCAAAAAGCGATGGCCTGGGACGAGGAACGTTTTGGGCTGGAATACGATTTAGATACTTATATGATCGTCGCGGTCAGCGACTTTAATATGGGCGCGATGGAAAACAAGGGCCTGAATATTTTCAATACCAAGTTCGTGCTCGCCAAGCCCGACACCGCCACAGATGTGGATTTTGACGGCATTGATTCGGTCGTCGCGCATGAATATTTCCACAACTGGACGGGCAATCGCGTGACCTGTCGCGACTGGTTTCAGCTCTCACTCAAAGAAGGCCTGACCGTCTATCGCGATCAGGAATTCTCTAGCGACATCGGCTCGCGCGCTGTGCAACGCATTTCCAATGTGCGCGCGCTACGCGAAACGCAATTTGCCGAAGACGCTGGCCCGCAAGCGCATCCGATTCGCCCTGATGAATATTTGGAAATTAATAATTTCTATACGTGGACGATTTACGAAAAAGGCAGCGAAGTTGTACGCATGTACGCTACTTTGCTCGGTACGGACGGTTTCCGCGCAGGCATGGATTTGTACTTTAAGCGCCACGACGGCCAAGCCGTCACCTGCGACGATTTCCGCGCCGCGATGGCGGATGCGAACGGAACAAACCTTGATCAATTCGAGCGTTGGTACAGCCAAGCAGGTACGCCGGTATTGAGCGCTAAGGCAGAGTACAACGAGGCTGCACAGACATACACCCTGTCTGTTACGCAAAGCTGCGCGGCAACGCCTGGCCAAGCTGAAAAACTACCGTTCCATCTGCCGTTTGCCATCGGCCTGATTGATAGACGTGGGCAAGATTTACCCTTGCAACTCGCGGGTGAAATCGCGGCAAAAGGTTCTACTCGCGTATTAGAAATTACCAACACCACGCAAACCTTCACGTTTATCAACGTGCCCTGCCCGCCTGTGCCGTCCTTGCTGCGCGATTTCTCCGCGCCCGTCGTGCTGGATTTTGCGTATAGCGACGATGAGCTGGTGTTTTTGATGGCCAATGACAGCGACGCGTTTGCGCGCTGGGAAGCAGCCAATACCTTTGCGCTGCAACTATTAAAAAATCAATACGCCGCCGCAGGTCGTGGCGAAACCTTGGCCGCGCCAGCTGCGTTTATCGCCGCCTACCAAAAACTACTCACGAGCGACAAACTCGACCCCGCGCTGGTCGCGCTAATGCTGGAATTACCGCGCGAAAATTACTTGCTGGAGCAGCTCAGCGACGTTGATCCAGTTCGTTTATACGAAGTCTGCCGCGCGCTCAAACAACAAATCGCCCGCGAATTACGCCAAGAACTCCTCGCCGTCTATCAACGCCTGAACGACGGCGCGCCGTATGCGTATGACGGCGAACAAGTCGCG
This sequence comes from Deefgea rivuli DSM 18356, assembly GCF_000620145.1. Lineage (GTDB taxonomy): Bacteria > Pseudomonadota > Gammaproteobacteria > Burkholderiales > Chitinibacteraceae > Deefgea > Deefgea rivuli. The sequence goes on along the minus strand of NZ_JHVM01000013.1, from coordinate 140,790 downwards.
CGCCGCAGCTTAAAAAATATTTGTCTGGATTATCTGGCGGAACTGGATGAGTCGATGATTAGCTCGCTGATCGCGAAACAATATCAGCGCGCTGACAATATGACCGACCGCTTGGCGGCGCTCAAAGCGCTGGTCAACCGCGATGGTGGCGAAGCCCAACTCGCCGACTTTGCCGCGCAATGGCAATCTGACGCGCTAGTGATGGACAAATGGTTCACACTGCAAGCCACCAGCCGCCGCCCTGGCGCACTAAGCCGTGTGCAACAATTACTAGAGCATCCCGCATTTTCGATCAAAAACCCGAACAAAGTGCGCTCACTCATTACCGCATTCTGCCTCGCCAACCCACCGCATTTCCACGCTGCGGATGGCTACGGCTACGCCTTCGCCGCCGACCACATCATTGCGCTCGACGCCATCAACCCCCAAATCGCAGCGCGCCTCGCCAGCAGCTTTAACCGCTGGACGAAAGTCGACGCAGGACGGCGTGAGTTGATGAAACAAGAGCTGGAACGGATTCGCGGGACAGAAGGATTGTCTAGCGATACGTTTGAGATTGTGACGAAGGCGTTGGGGTAAAGTGGCGGATTCACCAAATAAATTAATAAGATAGGATTTAATATGCGCATAGATCATGAGTGTTTAAAATCAATTTTAACAATTTTTATAAACTCAGAACAATCTGAAATAGGAATTAATGAAATTGCTAGCGATGAATCTCTAAAAAAATTCACTGCGGAACAATTAAAATTTCATCTTCAAAGGATGGTTGACTCAAGATGGATTATCACGTCATCAAGCAGTAAAAATATTTGCGACGTCGATCATGATAGAGAAATAAACTTTACGCCAATAGAATATCGAACAACAGATCAAGCTGAGCAATATTTTGAAGCGTCAACCAAACCTATTCTATGGTCTAAAATTAAGGACTTAGCTCCAGTAACGTTGGGTACTGCGCTGCAAGTATCACAAGAACTTATGGTTGAATGGATCAAAATTAAAATTGGTTTGAACGGGCAATAATTTAGAAAATCATTCCAACATCATACGATGTTGGAGTGATTTATTATTTATTATTACATGTCACTTTGCTTGGCTTCCGCATCTTTTAGTTTAGCAGCTTCGCTTTTTTTACTGTCGGTTAACATTAGAACACCGCCCCAGCCATCAAACAAAAGTGATAAATCCCCTTTTTGCCAATAATACTGATTTATATGCGGTTTTTCTTGATAGGCTTTCCCAAATTTAAGCGTCAACGCATTTTTTACATCAATATTTTCATTCCGTCCTTTTCTTGCGAAAAATGCCATTACAGAAATAACTTCATTATCATACAACGTCAGAAGCATATCCTTTACTTCTGCTCCTGCATAAGTGGTCGCAGGCAAAAAACAGCTAAGTTTTACCCCTCGTTTAATCTGCCTCACTGTTTCAGGAGGACATGATTCCATTGCTGTCCCAACAGTGTAATTTTTAATAGAAAAAGCTTCTGGTTCCTCAGAAAATACAGGCACAGAAGATAATGCTGCTATAGCAATAATCAGAGCTTTCAAAACAACCCCCTTGTAGAAAATATCACGTCCAAAATGCCCACCACATACACCGCTCAGACAGTTTAAACTCCAACAAACGAACTGTAGCTCGCAAGTCGTCGATGTGAGCCTCTTTGTAGCTAAGCCTGTCTCGCAATCCTTCATTTTCAGCCTGTAACTCGTAAACCGCAATCCCATAAACGGATCGCTTTCGGTGCGCAAATCCCTGCGGGACTTTCACACCCTACAACACCAATGTATCTACCTGCAGCCATTATTTATCAAAGCTTAGCTGGCAATACATCGAAATAATTTCTTGATCATTGAGCTGGGGCTTAAAAATCCCTTGTATCAAGCCGAGCGAAGGAAAAGCGGGGCGGGGTTTTTGCGATCAATGTTTGAGCGAGGCCGATGCTTTTGTTGTTGAGGCCGAACGAGTTTTGAGCGCAACCGCCTCGATTGTCCGCAGCGAGGGAATCCGACGAAGTCGGACGCAGATGCAGGGTCGCCTTTCTTTTGCCTACTTTTCTTTGGCGAAGCAAAGAAAAGTAGGTGCCGCGCGGCATTAGCGCCGATCCCGATTTAAAAGATCATTGCTGTAACAGAATAAAAAAATGCCAAGTCGGATAACGCCTTTGGCTCATCTGACCGACACAAACCATAAATCACGAGTCGAAACGGTACCATTCGCATAGCTTTTGATACTCGATATCAAGCCATAACTGCCAAATCGGTGCAATTCGCATAGCTTTTGACACCCTACATATCGATGTATCTACCTGTAGCCATTATTGACCAATGCTTAGATAGCAATACATCAACAAAGCCAATTGGCAGTTGACTTAAAATCGATTCGTCGATAAAAAGCAGATCGGGCAATCAATTGAAAATTTTGATTAAAGTTTGAGAGCAAGGATATTTGTATGAGCATGACCGATGATGAATTTTACGCCTTTATGGATAGCACCTTTGCCGAGCTGGAGCAAAAGCAAGTTGCATTAAGCGAAAGCTATGGTCTGGGCAATGGCGCGGGCCGTTGGTGGTTTGAGCAAACCACAGGGAAACTGCAATTTTTCGACGCCGCCGACAACTTAGAAGCCGAAGCCGACGTGATCGACATCGGTAGCTACTCACCAAAAGCAAACACGTGGAAATGGGCGTGGAGCAATGAAACCGTCTTGCCCGCACTGCGCGAGCGCGCTGCCAAACTCAAAGAGCTTGAAGCACTGACGGGCATTGCACTATTTGGCTTGGATCATGTGTTTGAAATTGGCGATGAAGCGATGGCATGGGAACTGACCGCCATCGCAGTGCATTTCCTCGGTGCATTGGGCTGCTACAAAGCGCCAGCGTCCACGGAAAATGGGCCAGTGACATTTTTAGCGATTATGGCGATCGACCAACGCAGCTAATCCAGCTTATTTTTAAGTGGCTGCGCCGCGAGGATTTAGCGCGATACAACTCGTATCGCGTTACTGCTTAAACGGGCTCAAATTTCGATATGGCGCAGCGAGTGGATCGCCGATAAATACGCCTTGCGCGGGCCAGGCTACGCTTTTCCAGTATGCTTCAACCGCTGTTGCACCGAACAAATAATGCCCGAGCAAAACTTGCGGGTGCGGGAATTTTTGCGGGTGGCTGTAAGGCTCACTCACCGTGCCGTAGCTCGCCGTTGCGCCACTTTCCAGCCATTTCATACTGCTCATTTGGCTGCTATCGGTGAGCATACCGCCGAACGAGGTTAAATGATCGGCCAGCGCACCGGGCACAAAGCGCAGCGTTTCTAAGTCGGCCACACTCGCCAATCCCGTTTGATAAACCAAAATATCGCTTTTATCCTTCAGCGTATTGGCTACGATATTTTCGATTTTAATCGCTGGTTTTTTGACGACTTGGCTCGGAGGAAACAGCACAGCGCGCGAGCTGCGATTTTTATCGCTCGTCGTCAAAAAATAAGCAGTGCCTTTGGGCTGATTACCCCAAGCGGCTACGCCCCGATCAATTAATTTTTTGGCGCTAGGCAAATCTTTCGCCGCCAACATCATGCTCGGGCGGATGCCCAAATCGGTAAAAGGCTGCGTTGTCGTGTGATTAAAATACGGAGATTCCGGCGTAGGTTTGCCCAGATTACTGCACACGCCTTCCACGTAGCCCAGCGTAATGCCATAGGTGATTCCGAGGCAATTCACGCGATATGGCTTGCTCCACGCCAAAGCCAGCGCTTGAATCTGCGGTGAAAAATGCGAGTCGATTTGCGCTTTGACTTGCTCTAACTCACCTTCGGTAATCCAGACTCTATCCGTCGGCAGGCTAATTTCGAGGATTTGCTCTGGTTTTAAATGATGCTGGCTGACGTAATAAGCGGCGATTTCCACGGAGAGCGAATCATTTTTATTCACGACCAAACCAAGCTGCCCTGCACCCAATTGGTAGGCTGGCGCGGCAGGCTTAGCCTGCACCGCAGAAGTCGCTGCGAGCGCAGCAGCATTGAATAACACCAAACCTAAAGCCAGTAAAATTCGCATCGCTCGCACCAAAAACAGCAAAAGCCAATGATAGCGGCAAATGACGCTGTGATAACTATCAGCGCATAAAAAAAGCCACTCCGCAGAGTGACTTTGAATTTAATTCGCCCGATTAACTTGTAGGGTCGGCTTTAGCCGACTGATACGACAAACAGGTCGGCTAAAGCCGACCCTACAGTACAAATATCACCTTAAGTGAACGGCATTACTCCGTAAAATAGCCTTTCATTCAATCAATAGGTATATGAAACTAGCCATTATTTAGCAAAGGCCAGACAGCAATACCCTACTGCACCGATCCTGTTTCTGGGCTACCCGCATACAAGGCACCAATATCAACCGCGTCGAATTCGTATTCTTTGCCACAGAAATCGCACACGATATGCACATTGCCACGCTCGGCAAGGACTTCATCGACTTCATCGCGTTCCATCAATTTAATCATGCCAGCAACGCGGTGGCGCGAGCATGAGCATGCAAAGCGCGGCGTGGTCGGGTCGAACACACGAACGCTGTCTTCGTGGAATAAGCGGTACAGCACTTCACGCGCCGGTAAATCGAGTAATTCTTCTGGCTTCACGGTTTCGGCCAAGGTCACCAAATGCGCGTAGGTTTGCGTTTCGTCGGCCTCAGCGGGCATTTTTTGCAACATCATGCCAGCGGCCATTTTGTTGTCGCTACTCGCCTCGCTGCACGCCAACCAAATCCGCGTTTCCAGTTGCTCGGAGGTGGCCATATAGTGTTCGATAATTTGCGCCACCGATTGCCCGCGCTCCATGCCAACGACGCCTTGATATGCTTCGCCAACGGTAGGATCGAGCGTAATCATAAAGCGGCCACGGCCAAGCAATTCAGCCAGTGACGAGCCTGGACCAAAGGTTTGGATTTTGTCGGCATCCCAACGCGCCGTTGCGCGCATCGTGCGATCCGACGTAAATTCAATAACGATCAATTGCACCGCACCCGTGCCATGCATTTGCATAATCAGCGTGCCGTCAAATTTCAGCATCGCCGACAGCAAGGCGCTCGCCGCCATCAATTCGCCAATAATTCGTTGCAGCACCAGCGGATATTGATGCCGCGCGAGGACTTCTTTATACGTCGCATCCAACTGCACCAACTCGCCACGCACTGGGGCTTTATCAAACAGGAAACGCTCTAAAATATCTTTCATTTTTTACTCTTTGTAATTGTAACCGCCGCTGGCGCAGCGCCAACATAAGCCGCGCTATAACTCGTCATCGGCAAACTGGACGCCACGTCAAACATACAGCCGGTTTCTACGCCAACTTTGGCGATTTCGCTGGAGCTCAACTGATCATAAACCGCGTGCATCGCACCAATCGCATAATCACGGCCACTGCCTATCGCCCAGAAACGCTCAAATTCATACACTTCGCGCAAGCTGTACACGCCAAAAATACCGTGGGCATTCGCGATCAACACTGTCATTTGGCTCGATTCGTAGGCGTCATCTTCTTCCTCTTCCGTTTTAAGGAAAAAGTCGTCTTTCAGTTTGCCGTGGAGTTTCCGGAATGATTCAAAAATGGCGGCACGATTGGAAAAATCAAGCTTTTTGATTTTTTTCAGCGCCGATTGCAAAACCAAATCGTGCGCCGCGCTGCCGCAAATCGCAAAATAGCTATCGCCGTGTTTAAAAATTTTATTCCAACGCGCATCATCCAGCGCGGCAAGGCGAGTATCACCAAACGTCGATTGGCTATCAGCAGCAATGCTAATCACGCCGTCTTTTTTTACGGCAACAATCGTTGTCATAATTTTCCTTTCTTAAATGTATCGCGCAATTGCATTTCAAAGGACGCACCAGATTAAATCGTCATCCCCGAGTGCTGGTATCGGGGATCCAGCGGCGCGGCTAGATTCCCGCCAAAATCACGCGGGAATGACGCAGGCTCATGCTTGTTCCTTCATTAACTCAACTAAGCGAGACAATGCACGGTATACCGTTGCAGCCCTTACTTCTGAACGACCACCAGCAAATACCTGCTTTTCCGTCGTAATGCCATACGGCGTTGCCCAAGCTAGCCAGACGGTGCCGACTGGTTTTTCTGGCGTGCCACCCGTTGGCCCGGCGATGCCGGATACTGCCACAGCCCAACGTGCACACGCACCATCGGCAGCGCCTTGCGCCATCGCGGCGACCACGGGTTCGCTGACCGCACCGAGGCCATCGATAAACGCCATCGGCACATCGAGCATCGCCGCTTTGGCTTGATTAGCGTAAGTAATATAGCCACGATCAAACCACGCGCTTGATCCAGCGATCTCGGTAATCGCACCAGCGATCAAGCCGCCAGTACACGACTCAGCCGTCGTCACCGTCTCGCCACGCGCCAATAGCAATTGCCCCAGCTCAGCAGCCAGCGCATTAATTTCAACACTAAACATTCAAACCCCAAGAACAAAATCGGATCACGAAAAACACGAAAACAAGGCAAAAAAAATCGAAAATCTATTAAATATGAGTTTTCTCGAAACGCTTCTGTCAACTCATAAAACCGCAAACAAAAAGCCGTTTAAGACTTGGTTCAGATTAACTGCCCATTTTCAAAAAACTGTCATTCCAGCGTGTCTTTGGCTGGAATCCAGCGCTACTGCTGGATCCCCGATAAAAGCACTCGGGGATGACGCCTTTGTTGATAGCGCGATTTCGGTAAGTTATTTTTAACCAGACCCTTAAACCATAAAAAGCGACTTGCTTTTGTTCGGCTTTTGTTCGGCCTTGTTCGGCCTTGTTCGGCCTTGTTCGTGCCTTTCGTGATCCAAGGTTTTATCCGATTAAGATGCTTCTTCCACCGCTGGCGCTTGGATAAAGTTGTCGCGGTAATATTTGAGTTCGTCGATTGATTCAACAATATCGGCCAAGGCCGTGTGTGCGCCGCGTTTTTTGAAGCCTTTAGCAATTGCTGGCTGCCAGCGTTTGCACAACTCTTTCAAAGTCGACACATCCAAATTGCGGTAATGGAACCAGGTTTCCAACGTCGGCAAATACTTCACCAAGAAACGACGGTCTTGATGCACCGAGTTGCCGCAGAGTGGCGATACACCTTTTGGCACGTATTCGGCGATAAATGCAATTAACAAGGCTTCAGCTTCCGCCTCGGTCGTCGTTGACGCTTTCACTTTGGCGGTCAGGCCAGAATTACCGTGGGTTTTCACACACCACTCGTCCATGCTATTCATTAATTCATCGGGCTGATGAATGACGACGACGGGGCCTTCAGCGACGATATTCAAATCATTGTCGGTAATGACGATGGCAATTTCGATCACACGGTCTGTTTCAGGCTCTAAACCTGTCATTTCCATGTCGACCCAGATGAGTCGGTTCTGGTCTTGTGGCATACTGGCGCAATCCCTATAAAAAACATCATTTTACTTCATGACCGACCTGTTTAGCGCACATCAATTTTCACTTCTTTTTCTATTTGCGCTGGTTTCTAGCGTTTTATTACAACTTTGGTTGGCGCTGCGTCATATCAATCATGTAAAACGCCATTGCCGTGACGTACCGAGCGAGTTTGCCGAACAAATCACACTCGAATCGCACCAACGCGCCGCGGCGTATACCGTGGTAAAAACCCGCTTTGGCATGATGACGACGCTATTTGATGCGATGGTGTTGGCGGCGTTTACGCTGGGCGGCGGCATTGAATGGTTATCGCAACTCACCGCACAGTGGTTTACCCCCAATTCCACCGCGCATGGCGTGGCGCTGATTGCGGCGCTGGGCGTGGTCAGCAGTCTGTTATCGCTGCCATTTTCGCTGATTTCCACTTTTGTGATCGAAGCGCGCTTTGGTTTTAATCAAATGAGCGCCAAGCTGTTTATTACCGATTTGATCAAATCCACTGCGATTGGAGCGGCAATTGGCTTGCCGCTGATTGCTGCCGTGTTGTGGTTAATGGGTGCCATGGGCGACAACTGGTGGCTGTATGTGTGGGCGACGTGGCTCGCGTTCTCGTTAACGTTGATGTGGGTGTTCCCGACGTTTATCGCGCCGCTATTTAATAAATTCGTACCAATGGAAGACGGCGAAATGAAAGACCGCATCGTCGGCCTGCTCAATCGCTGTGGCTTTCAATCGAACGGCTTGTTTGTGATGGACGGCAGTAAACGTTCCAGCCACGGCAATGCTTATTTCACGGGATTGGGTAAATCTAAACGCATCGTGTTTTTTGATACCTTGCTCAAGCATCTATCGCCACCGGAAGTTGAAGCGGTATTGGCCCATGAGCTCGGCCACTTTAAGCATCGCCATATTGTGAAACGCTTGGTGTGGACCTTTGCGATGATGCTCGGTCTGTTGTGGCTGCTTGGCCAGCTCAAAGCACAAATGTGGTTTTATCAAGGCTTAGGCGTAACGACACCATCGACGGCAACGGCGCTGATGCTGTTCTTTATGGTGTTGCCGGTATTTACTTTCCTGTTCGCGCCAATCAGCTCAATGATGTCGCGCAAGCATGAATATGAAGCCGATGCGTTTGCCGCTAGCCAATCATCCAGTAGCGATTTAGTCAATGCGCTGGTAAAACTCTACCGCGACAATGCCGCGACGCTGACACCTGATCCATGGCATAGCGTGTTTTACGACAGCCATCCACCAGCCAGTTTGCGAATTGCCGCCTTACAACGGCTTGCCAACTAATTAGCTTTGGCGGATTGAAGTGGTGTGGGCTACAACAGAGGCATTTACAAAGGAGCCACGCCATGTCTTTAAATACTGAACGTTGCAGCAATAGCGTTGAAAAACTCGATCATATGGCTGCTGAAATGTTGTCGACCGAACTGAACGATTGGTTGCTCGTCAACGACACGCTAGAAAAAACTTTTCGCTTTAAAAGTTTTCACGAAACGATGGCTTTTGCCAATGCCGTGGCGTACATCGCCCATCAGCAAGATCATCACCCCGACATTAACCTGAGCTTTAGCCGTTGCAAGCTGATTTGGAATACGCATTCAGTGGGCGGCTTATCGCGCAACGACTTTATCTGCGCCGCCCGCGTGGATGGCTTAATTCTTACTTAATTTAACGTGCAAAAGTTTTATAGCAAGGCGAGACAACATGACTAGAAACTTTTGCATTAACCCCACTTTAAAGGCCTCATGAGCGAAACCGCCCGCATCGTTACCAGTTATGGCAAGGTCTACATCGTAGAATTGGCCGATGGCCGCCGCCTTTCCGCCTCAACCCGAGGCAAAAAAACCGATTATGCCTGTGGCGATCAAGTCGACATCGACGTGCTCAATGCCGAGCAAGCCGTTATTAATAAGGCCCTCAAACGCAAAACGCTGCTCTATCGCTCAGATGCGTGGCGCAGCAAAATGATCGCGGCGAATGTGACGCAGATTGTGATTGTCGTTGCGACCGAACCGAGTTTTTCGGATGAATTGATTAGCCGCGCGCTGATTGCCGCCGAAGCTGAAGGCATTCGCCCCATTATTTGCCTGAATAAATGTGATCTACCCGTGGCCGACACTGCACGCTCGCGCTTGGCGTATTACAGCGGGCTGGGTTATCCGGTGGTTGAGATTTCGGCGATGCAAGATTTAGCGCCGCTGGAGCCTTGGCTGGAAGGGCAAGTTTCGGTACTGGTCGGCCAATCGGGAATGGGTAAATCGACGATTACCAATGCGCTGATTCCTGATGCCAAAGCGCGCGTCAAAGAAATCTCGACCGCGCTCGATTCGGGCAAACACACGACGACGCATGCACAATTGTATAAATTAAATGCAACGTCTGAACTCATCGATTCGCCCGGCCTGCAATCGTTTGGTTTGGCGCACATTGGCGTTGAAGAATTGCCGCGCTTAATGCCGGATATGGCGCGCCATTTAGGCCAATGCCGTTTCCATAATTGCCGCCACCGCCAGGAGCCAGGTTGCGCGATTCATGGCGCGATTAGCGACGGCACGATTGCCGCAGAACGCCTCGCCTTTTTGCATAGGCTGCAAGACGAACTTACCGCCAACGCCGCCAGTAAATACTAAGCAACATCAATAGGTATTACCTTGTAGGCATTTAAAAACAATGTCTACATGGTAATACCTACGTATATTTCAAGCCTCATCGTCCTACATCAACTCCCCTCGTTCAATAGAACATTTTTCATAAAAGCATACTAGAATAGTGATTCCGTCAGCTGACTGACTTCAAACTATCTCTAGGTGTTTATGAACCCGTCCTTTCCGTATATTGTCGACCAAGTTGGCTTACCGATTCTGGGTCAGCCCTACCATTTTAGCGACGCCAAGATGGCGACATTTATGCTCGACAGTCAGGCCGGGGCCTTAAATCAGTTACTCGATACCTATATTAATCAACCATCGCAAGGCCAGTACCAATACCGCTCTCTAGCCGTTAAGGGTCAGGCCTTGAGCATCATGATTATGGCGCAGATGACGGTGGATGCGAGCAATCCTGACGGTGTGGCCTACGGCAAGGAGCGTTATTCGGAGCTGTCATTCTGGATTCCTTGTTACGATCGCAAAGCTTTAGCGCGCGGTGAATTTAAACCAGCGCTGTTTTTACCCTTTCTGTTTCCTGATAGTTTCTCGGCGATTACGACTGGCCGCGAAATGTTTGGTTTTCGCAAACAACTCGCGGCATTTCAATATCCGCACGGCGAGCTGAACGTCTGGCATCCAGAGTTCACCGCCAGCACCTGCGGCTTTAAAAACTTAAGCGCCGACAGCATCGCACAACAGTATGATTTTATTTCTCTTGTTAATAACGAACACGAGACGCCAATCGCTCAGGCGTGGGCCAGCACCAGCGACGCCGCCGCCGGAATGATTGAGCATTTGTTTGGCTCCCAATGGACGTGCGCCGAAACGGGCGAAGTGCTAGGTGAGATTAACGCCGACGTTCTGGCCGACTGCCCCGCGCTATTTATCAAACAATTCCCCGCCATTGAAGGCGCACAAAACGCGCAAGTCCGCAGCATCACCAGCGCGCCGTTTCAGCTACAAGCTTTCCACGGCGGATTTCCTTGGCTGAAAGGTCTTGGCCTGAAAAAATTCGACTTACAATTTGCGCGCCTAGCCAGCCACCCGATTGTGGCGCAGCTGGGTCTGACGCCAACGTCGAGTACCGCCGATATGGATACGGTTGAAACCAAGGGTTTCTGGGTCAATGTCGATTTTGCTTTAGAAACGGGCAAAAACATGCTTTCTATTGCGCCGCCGAAACAGAAAATCGCGATTTTAGGCGGTGGCATCGGCTCGTTAACGACGGCTTATGGCATCACGCAAGACCCAGACTGGCAGTCAAAATACGAAATTACGCTGTACCAAATGGGCTGGCGTTTGGGTGGCAAAGGCGCAAGCGGCAGAAATCGCGAGATCGCCGACCGCATCGAAGAGCATGGTCTGCATATTTGGTTTGGCTATTACGACAATGCCTTTGCGCTGATTCAAAATTGCTATGCAGAGCTAGCGCGTTCCAGCAATTCGCCACTGGCGACGTGGGATCAAGCCTTTAAGCCGCATAACACGATTGTCGTCGAAGAATATGTCAGAGAAGAATGGCGCACATGGGCGCTGTCGTTCAAGCCCGACGGTGAAATTCCAGGGCAAGGCGCAAGTAAAAGCGATCACCCAATGGGCTTTTTTGCCCATTTACGCGAATCACTCGCTGAGCTGCACCAAGAGCTGAAACGGCACATTAACCAATCAGAAACCACTCGCCATGCCGTTGCTCGCCACTTTGCGCGCAGCGTGTCGCATACGGGGGAAAGCTTGCTTGGCAAAGTGCTCGATGTGGTTGCCAAGCCCGTTGAATTTGTCGTTGAACATGAAGTGGAGCGCGTCTTTACTGCGCTTCAAAAACTGTACGAATCTTTCCCACAGCGCGGCGATGCGGCCTCATTACATACAGTTCACGCTCAAGACCCGAGCCACTGGCTGGACGTGATTGCCGAGATCAGAGGTCTAATCGATCAAATCATCGCCCCGTTTGCCGAAGTGCTCGATTCGATTCGCCGTATTTTGACCGTGGTCGATTTAGCGTTGGCGATTGCCAAGGGTATTCTGCTCGATGGCGTCTTGCTTAAAGGCTATACCGCAATCAATCAATACGATTTTACCGAATGGCTGATCCGCAACGGCGCGAGTGTTGACGCGGCTAATTCGGCGCTGGTGCGGGCATTTTATGATCTGTATTTGGGCTTTCCGAATGGCGAAAACAAGATCGTCGGCGATGGTGTCGCCATTGGCGGCAATGTGTCGGCGGGTGAATTGCTGCACAGCTATATTCTGGTCACCCTATGCTACAAAGGCGCGGTGATGTGGAAAATGCAGGCTGGCATGGGCGATGTGGTCATGACGCCTATCTATCAAGTGCTGAAGCAACGCGGCGTGAAATTCGAATTTTTCAATAAAGTGACCGACGTACACTTAAGCGCAGATCAACAGCAAATCGCCGAAATTGACATCGACGTGCAGGCGACACTCAAACCGAATATCGCCGCCTACAATCCGCTGTACGACGTGAAAGATCTAGCTTGCTGGCCATCTGCGCCGCTGTACGAGCAACTCGAACAAGGGCAGGCGCTCAAAGCGCAAGACATTAATCTGGAATCGGCGTGGACCCCTTGGCCTGCGGTCGCGAAAAAAACGTTGAAACTAGGGCAGGATTTTGATTTGGTGGTCATGGGGATTTCGGTCGCTGCGCTGCCGTATATCACCTCAGAACTGGCTCAAGCCAATCCAGCCTGGCAAGCGATGCTCAAGCATGCTGCAACCACGCAAACCCAAGCCATGCAGTTGTGGCTCAATATCAATCTGGAAGAAATGGGTTGGCCGCTGGCGAGCCCGATTCTGGATGCCTATGGCGAGCCGTTTAATACTTGGGCGGCGATGGATCAAACGCTGGATAAAGAAAACTGGCCACAGAATGAACTCCCCCATGGTATTGCCTACTTCTGCAATAATCTCAAGGACGCCCAGCCTATACCCCCATTTACCGATCACGCCTTCCCTGCCGAGCAAGAAGCACGCGTCAAGCAAAGTGCCAAGGAATGGCTGGCTCATTACACCGGTCATTTATGGCCGTACGCAACGCAAGCGAATGGTCGGAGTCTGGATTTTGCCAAGTTGGTCGACCTAGAAAATCGCCTCGGTGAAGCTCGGCTTGATGGGCAGTATTTCCGCGCCAATATCGACCCAACCGAGCGCTATGTTTGCAACGCCGCCAATACCAATCAATACCGCTTGAAAGCCGATCAGTCCAGCTTTGCCAATTTATATCTGGCTGGCGACTGGGTCGACAATGCAGCGCTCAATTTGGGTTGCGTAGAATCCACAGTCATCTCAGGCTTACAAGCGGCAAGGGCTTTAACTGGCTATCCTATAGCCATTCAGCATGAAACATTTTAATAATTAGCAAATCAGCACGCCCGCAGGCTCGGGCGTGCATGGCATCACCAATCTGCTATTGATCGACGAGAATTTTTTAAATACAAAAGGCTACAACTTGATTACGATCCCGCCGTATCGCTTGCTCGATCAATTACACAATAGTGAACAATCCATTGTGTATCGCGCCATCGATGAGCGGGATCAGACCCGTGTCATCCTGAAGTTTTTTTGCAAAGCAAATCCGTCGCAGCACGATATCTCCCGCTTCAAACGCGAATACACGATTGCGCAGCGGCTGACTCACCCTGCCATTGCCCGCCCCTTGGCACTGACTCAGCATCAATCGCGCTGGGTGATGATCATCAAAGATCAAGCTTGCACCTCGCTCAACCAACATCCCGCACTTAAGCAAGACCAGCCGATTGATTTGGCTACATTTTATGACATCGCTTTGCAACTCTGCGCGGCGCTAACGCTGATTCATCAACACAAAATCATTCACAAAGACATCAATCCGGCCAATTTGTGCTGGAATCAGCAATCTTGCCAACTGCAAGTCATCGACTTTGGTGTCGCTAGCGAATTAGGCCAAGAAACACCGCTGATTCAAAGTCCACATGCGATGGAAGGCACGCTAGCGTATATGTCGCCCGAACAGACGGGGCGAATGAACCGTGTTGTTGATTACCGCTCTGATTTTTATTCGATGGGCATTACATTTTATGAATTGCTGAGCGGTAAACCGCCATTTGTCAGTCATGATGCAATGGAAATCATTCACTGCCATTTGGCACGCACACCAGATTGGTCCTCAGCCGCATTCCAAGCCCTGCCACCACAACTGATTACCGTACTCCAGCGCCTACTGGAAAAAAATGCCGAGGCACGCTATCAAAGCCTGAGTGGTTTAATTAAAGATTTGAAGCACTGTCAATCTCAGTCCCAACCGCAAGCAGCAGCGGTCGATGGCGGCATCGGTTTAAGCGACCATAGCGGTGTCTTTCATATCCCGCAAAAACTCTATGGCCGCGAGCAAGATGCGGAAGTCTTAATGGCGGCATTTGATCGCGTTAGCATGGGGCAAAGCGAAATGCTGCTGGTGGCGGGTTTCTCTGGCATTGGCAAATCGGCCATCGTCAACGAAATTCACCGCGCCATCGTGGCGCGGCGCGGCTATTTTGTCGCGGGTAAATTTGACCAATACACGCGCAATATTCCGTATTCATCGTTGGTCCAAGCATTTCAAGATTTAATCCGCCAATTACTCAGCGAGCCACGCGCCCAACTGGAACAATGGACCGCCCTGATTCAAGCCGCACTGGGCGCAAATGCGGGGGTGCTAACCCAGCTTATTCCCGATCTCACGCTGATTATTGGCGCAAGCGAACCCGTCGCCGAACTGCCACCACTGGAATCACAACATCGACTCAACCGACTGTTTGAGCGCTTTATCCAAGTTTTTGCCAGCGAAGCACACCCCTTAGTGATTTTTCTGGATGATCTGCAATGGGCCGACCAGCCGACGTTGAAACTCATCGAATGGTTTATGCGCAATCCAGACGAGCGCTATCTGATGTTTATTGGCGCTTATCGCGACAATGAAGTCGATGCGGCTCATCCTTTAATTGCGCTCAGAGACGATTTACTCAAACGCCACGTTGCGCTACACACGCTCACCTTAGCGCCATTACAAGAACACCATGTTACCAAATTGATTGCCGACACCTTGCGCGCGCCCATTGCCAGTTGCCAAGTGCTGGCCCAACTCTGCTTTGATAAAACCCGAGGTAATCCGTTTTTCCTGAATCAGTTTTTAAGCACCATTCATGAACTGGGCTATCTCAATTATGACTTTGACCTCAATCATTGGGTTTGGGATATGGCGCAAATCGAAAATGCCGATTTCACTGCCAATGTCGTTGAATTAATGGTCAGTAAAATTCGCCGCCAACCCGAACAGACCCAACAGTTATTGCAACTGGCAGCCAGCATTGGTAATCGCTTCGAGCTGGTCACGCTGGCCACCGTCTGCAAACTGACGCCCTACCAAACTCAACAATGCCTCTGGCCTGCCTTGCAAAGTGATCTGATTTTGCCACTGGATCAGCATTACAAATATTTGCTGGAAGATGAAACCAGCCCTGAAATTAGCTACCGTTTTCTGCATGACCGCGTGCAGCAAGCCGCGTATGCACTGGCCGGTGACGAACAAAAACAGCAACATCACCTTAGCATTGGCCGTTTATTACTGAGCAATACCTCAAGCAAGCAGGTCGAAAATCAATTATTCGCCATTGTTGAGCAATTTAATGCTGGGCGCGATTTGATTCGCGATCCCGCTGAGCGCATTGCCATTGCGCACCTGAATCTGCAAGCCGGCCTTAAAGCGCGTACCTCAGCGGCCTATCAAGCCGCATTTCACCACATGCAAATTGGACTCAGCCTGCTGCCAAATGATGCTGGGCAGTGTTGCCCAATGCTCAGCCTTGATCTACACATTGGCGCAGCAGAAAGTGCCTACCTATCGGGCGATTTTGCTACGGCAGAAAGTCTTTACCCACTCGCCCTAAGCCATTGCAAGGGGGTATTGGACCAGATCCGTTGCTACACGGTGCAGGCAAGTCAATACCAGCTAGAAGGTCGTTTCTTAGAAGCCATTAACATCCAGCGCATCGGCTTACATTTACTTGGATTCGTCATTCCCGAAGACGATGCCGCGCTATTACAAGAAGTGAGACAAGGTTTTACTGATATTGCCAACATGACCGCCAATCGCATGATGACCGAGCTGATGCAAGCGAAAACCATGGCGGATCCCGAGCAGCTGGCGGCGATGCAACTGCTATTTGGCATGTGGTACGCCAGCTATCTGGCGGGTTTGTCTAATCTTAATGCGCTGACCACCACCACGATGACGCGTTTGTCATTGCAAGCCGGTCATTGTGATATTTCACCGTTTGCTTATGTCAATTACGCATTTATCGTGGCGTTTATCCTCAAGCAATACGAGGTCGGTTATCAATTTGGTACGATGGCGGTTGAGCTAGCCAATACACAAACCAATCTGGGTATTCGTGGCAGCACCCACTTTCTGTTTGCCACCTTTACCAATTACTGGAATCAGCCACTGGCGACATCGAACACCTATTACGACGACGCCTACAGCTGGAGTTTAGAAAGCGGCGACTTTGCCACGGTGGGCTACATTATCGCGGTTCGCGCGAGTGATCGCGTCATTCAAGGGATCAATCTGCCAGATCTACTGGCCAGTTGCGAGCGCGATATTCTTTTACTCGAAAGCACTGGGCAACAAGATATGGTGGACTGCACCCGAGTCGGCACGGTGCAGTCGATCAAAAATCTGCTGGGGCAAACGACACATGCGGCGACTTATGACGATGCGCAGTTTAGCGAAGCAAAATTCCTCATCGACTATGCCGCCAAACCACTGCACCTGGCCTATTTCTACCACGGAAAAATCCGCAACGCGTTTTTGTTTGATGCCGAAAACGCCGAAGCACTGGCCGAGAAATTAGCCCTCGTCGAACAATTTGTGCCGGGCCAATGCAAAATCCCCGAAGCGACTTTTTATACTGCGCTGATTTGGCTACGCGCACTGCAACGCCATCCAGCTCGTAATGATCACAACGCCATTCAAGCCCTATTGGCGCAACTCAGCGAAAAATTCTCAGTTTGGGCGCTGCAATGTCCAGCTAATTTTGCCGCCAAATCGCTGCTGCTACAGGCACAATTGGCGCAATCAAACGGCGATATCGCCAGCGCGATTGCGCTCTATCCACAAGCCATCTCAATGGCAAAAAGCAGCAACTATATCAATGTGGAAGCGCTCTCCAATGAGTTGTATGGCGATTTCTGGCTTGCTCAGCGACAAGAACGCATTGCCGAGGTCTTTTTGCGCGATGCACTGCACCTTTACCGTGCTTGGGGCGCGGAAGGGAAAGTAGCTCAACTGCAGAACAAACATCCTGAACTACGACCTGTAAGCCGCGCTGTAGTACAAAAATCAGCGTCAACAGTCACCTTGGTGAATACCGCCAGTACCTCAGATAGCATCCACTTTCTTGATCTGGCTTCCATTCTGAAAGCCAATCACGCACTATCAAGCGAAGTAGCGTTGAGTCATGTACTCGCTACGCTACTCGAGATCGTCAAAGAAAACTCTGGCGCGCAAACGGTGCGTTTATTACTGACGCACACTGCGCATAACGGCGAGCATTGGTTCTTAGAAGGTGAAGCGTCCTCTAATAAGGTCGAGGTACTCCAATCCCTAGCCATCCCATTGAATGCGCTCAGCAGTCCGCTACTGCCACTGAGTCTACTGCGCTATGTGGTACGCAGCGGCAATGAGGTGATTGAAGAAAACATCAGCAGCTCAGACAATTATGCGATTGATCCCTATGTATTAGCGAAACATCCAAAATCAGTGATGTGCCTACCCATTAAACGTTTCTCACAAGTGACTGGCGTTCTTTATTTGGAAAATAATCTAACTGCAGGTGTTTTTACGCAAGACCGAGTTGAGTTTCTCCGAGTCGTGGCGGTACAAGCGCTCATCTCGATCGATAACGCCAGGCTTTACGATAATCTTGAACGTCAAGTCTTTGAGCGCACCGCCAACCTCAATCAAGCCTTGCTCGAACAGCAGGCCATTTTCGACAATACGGTCATTGGTATCGCCTTTATCAAAGACCGTATCGTGCAGCGCTGCAACGCTGGGCTGGCACAACTATTTGGCTATGAGCGTGAGGCATTAATCGGTCAATCAACCCGCGTGCTTTATGCCAGCGATGAGGAATCGGAGCACTACTCCCAAATCGCTTATTCGCAGATTGCAAAAAATGGTGGCTACCACGCAGATCTGCCTTTGATGCATAAAAATGGCCAGCCCATCTGCTGCGAAGTTCATGCCCGTTTACTCGATAGCCAGCATCCAGAGCAAGGCATTATCACCACGATTCAGGATATTTCTGAACGCAAACAGGCCGAGCAGACGCTGGCGGAAGCCAAAGAGCGTGCTGAAGCCGCAACGCAAGCCAAGTCGCTGTTTCTCGCCAATATGAGCCACGAAATTCGTACACCAATGAATGCGGTGATGGGAATGAGTCGACTCGCATTGAAAACGGCCAGCGACGAAAAACAGCGCAATTACCTGCAAAAAATCGTTATTTCAGCCGAAAATTTACTCGGCATTATTAATGACATTCTCGATTTTTCAAAAATAGAAGCCGGAAAACTCGAACTCGAAGCGATTCCTTTTCAATTAGACAGCCTACTCAATCCGCTCTCAGATCTGATTATGCTGCGTACCGAGTCCAAAGCCGTCGAAGTGGTATTTCGCATCGCACGTGATGTGCCACAGCAACTGATCGGCGATCGACTGCGTCTCAGTCAAGTACTCAATAACCTGGCCAGCAACGCGAGTAAATTCACCGAACACGGCGAAATCGTGCTGGATATTAAAGTTGAAGCGCGATATGCCGACCGAGTGGCGTTACGCTTTAGCCTCAGTGATACAGGCATCGGCATGACGCCCCCGCAACTGGCGACGCTATTTCAATCCTTTACTCAAGCGGATAATTCGATCACTCGAAAATATGGCGGAACAGGTTTAGGCCTCAGTATTAGCAAGCAACTCGTCGAAATGATGGGCGGCACGCTGACGGTGGGCAGCACGCTCGGCCAAGGTAGCTCGTTTCGTTTCACTATTGAATTGGGCATCGACACCGCTCATTCAGCGTATATTAAACCAGACCTCCCCCTACTGACTGCGCACCGAGTACTGATTGTCGATGACCATGCCATTGCCCGTGAAGCACTGGCAGAAATGCTGAGTTCATTCGGCCCGGAAGTCCTCATGGCTGACTCAGGAAAAGCCGCGCTAGAAACTTTAATCATCGCCGCCGAATCAGGCCAGCCTATCGATCTTGTGTTGATGGATTGGCATATGCCCGACTGGGATGGAATAGAAACAATTCGACGTATACGCTCAGAGGGCATACTTATAAAAGCCCCTGCTGCAATACTCATGGTAACCGTCTCTGCCGAAAGCGAAGTCATGCCGCTCGCTGAGGCAGTTAAATTGGATGGTTTCCTCGCCAAACCCGTCAATCGGCAGTTGCTGCAAGAGCAGCTTATGGCCATTTTTTACCCCAACAGCGATGCCAGCAAGCCACAAAGCCTTAATGATGGCGATCCACTGGCGCAACTGAATGGCGCTCGCATCTTATTGGTCGACGATACCGAATTTAATCGGGAAATCATTCTGGGTATTCTCGGCGAAGCACGCATCAATGTGGACATTGCCGAAAATGGTCAGATCGCACTGGATAAAGTGAAGCTCGGCCAATATGACTTGGTACTCATGGATATTCAAATGCCTGTGATGGATGGCCTAAGCGCCACCCGCGCCATTCGCCAATTAACGGATTGTGCCTCACTGCCGATTATTGCGATGACGGCGCACGCCATGGTGGGGGATAGAGAAGCCAGCTTGGCATCGGGAATGAACGATCACATTACAAAACCAATTGAAGCGGCACAACTCATCCAAGCTTTACTCAATTGGATTAAACCCAGTCAGCTACTCGGGCGCGCCATTCCCGAGCAACTTGAGCAACAAAGCGCATCCATTATGGCAGCGCCGCTGACCCAAGTCCCCACCATCGGCCTCGATTTAGTCGTGGCACTCAAATTACTTGGCGGCAATCAAAACTTACTCCAACGCTCATTAGTTATCTTTGTCCGTGATTATGGTTCGGCCGGCTTAACCATCAGCGAGGCTTTGGCACAAGGGGAATACATCCGAATTGCTGATCGAGCCCATGCCGTCAAATCAGCCGCCGCCTACTTAGGGGCTAGCACGCTATCGAGCAGCGCCGCCGCGCTGGAAACTGCAGCACGACTTGAAAAAAGCAGCGAAATCCCCGAGCGCGTGGCCTATTTTCAGCAGCACCTTGCGATGACCCTTGATGCGATTGCAGACACTATCGCTATGCACGACAAGCCATCACCCAGTGCAGAAGCAGATACCGCCACAGTTTTGGCGCAACTTGAAGCGCTCGCTCCACTGATTCAAGCTGGGAATTTTGCCGCCAACCAGCGGCTCGATCACTTAAGCAAATTAATGGATGCCCGCTGGCAGGAGCAAGTTAGCGAAATTGGCCGCCTATTTGACTATATGGAGACGGATGCCGCCGTCGCAGCGCTCCTTGAGCTGCAACAGGCATTACGCACCCAACAGGACACGACGACATGACCGAGCGACAAAAAATTCTAGTGGTGGATGATTCAGCCAGTAATCGACAACTATTAGGCGAACTGCTACAAGCGGACTACACCGTACTCTTGGCCAAAAATGGCGAACAAGCCTTGCTGCGTACGCGTCAACAGTTACCTGATCTGATTTTGCTAGATGTCGTCATGCCGGAGATGGATGGGTATGAAGTGTTGAGTCAGCTCAAAGCCGATCTGCACACCGCCTCCATTGGCGTGATCTTCATTACCGGGCTGGACACCCCCGCCGACGAAGAGCGTGGCCTACTACTGGGGGCGTCCGACTATATTACCAAGCCATTTCATCCGGCCGTGGTCAAAGCGCGCGTCGCAGTGCATATGCAAGTTGCACGACAACGCCGTATGCTGGAAACCCTCGCCAATATTGATGCGCTGACCGAGCTACCCAACCGACGTCAACTCGATGCAGTATTAGCCGCTGAATGCTCACGCGCTGGGCGCACCGGCAATCCATTGTCGGTGGCGCTGCTCGATGTCGATTTTTTCAAGCCCTATAACGACTTTTATGGTCATGCCATGGGTGATCGCGTACTACAAAGCATTGCCCGCGTACTCAGTGGTAACTTGAAGCGGCCTTGCGATGTCGCAGCTCGCTATGGTGGGGAAGAATTCGTCCTCATCATGCCAGACACCCCGCTTGATGGCGCGCTTGAGCTAGCCGAGGCCTTATGCCGTGCCATTGCAGAGCTCCACATCCCGCATGAAAAATCAACGGACTATGCTTGCGTCACGGTGAGTATTGGTATTGCCAGTAGCCGCGCCGCCGTACAGCCTACTGCCGATAGCTTATTACAGGTAGCAGACTCACGACTGTACCAAGCCAAGGCAGCAGGGAGAAATCGGGTCTTGGCCGAGTAATCACTGCATCAACGCTCGATATGCTGAGCATTACTTGGCTGAGTTGTGTCTTTTTAATCGCCCCTTATTACGTGTTGATGGTTTTAAGTGCCTGCGGCACGGTGTTTTACAGTCGCAATCCGCGGCGGGGACTTCTTTCTTTGCTTCGCCAAAGAAAGAAGCAAAGAAAGGCGACCCGGGCGCGCATCGATCCCCGATGCCCTCGATCAGTCGTGAGCCAAACGATAAAACTGTTTGTCTCTCGCCCTCACTCGGTGCGCTTAGACGGGATTTTTAAGCCCCAGCTCAACGAGCGCTGGCATAGCATCAACACCTAATCTGAACATCGCCCCCTTTAATTAGGTATCGTTACCGTAGCGTTTCCTGCGCTGCCACAGCGACCAATACACCCACAGGCGCCAGCCAAGATGCACTGAAAAATACGCGATTACCGCGAGCAAACCAGCCAACAAAGGCAAGCCAATGAGTAATGGCGCACCAAGGGATTCCGCCCACCGCCACATCGCCCCCATCCACTGCATCAGCGAAGCATCGGAAAACGAGGGGATCGCAGTGCTCACCACCCCATTCGTTCCCGTTACCCACACCCCAAGCTGATACGCCAGCCAATAGATCGGTGCAATCGTTAATGGATTCGTATAAAACGTACCCAAAATCGCAACGGGTAAATTGACACGAAAAATCAGGCATAAAATGGCCGAGGTAATCACCTGCAATGGGCCAGGTATCAATCCACCAATCATCCCCACAGCCAAGCCGCCCGCAACTGATTTTCGATTTAAATGAAATAAATTTGGATGCTCAAACCAATGTGCAAACCGACGTAGAAAGCGGTTTTTCAGCATGCTTTGATGATCTGGTAAGCAGCGACGTAAATATTTGCGGGGCATTCGGCGGGTTTCTCGTTGATTTAGCTATGACAGACCGAATTATTAACGCAAAATTCAATTATTCGCTTCAGCAAATAGATAAATAGAAAATCATGGTTGCCGTTACCCGCCCGCTCGCCCAGTCCATCGCCGAAGCAGCCGATCCAGATCGTTGGCTACTCGCCCTTTCTGAGCGCTATCCGCCGCAGGATATTACGCGCCTGCGCGAGGCGCTCGACTGGGCGGCCGAGTTGTACGGCAATGCACTGAATCCAGA
Source organism: Deefgea rivuli DSM 18356 (assembly GCF_000620145.1). GTDB lineage: Bacteria > Pseudomonadota > Gammaproteobacteria > Burkholderiales > Chitinibacteraceae > Deefgea > Deefgea rivuli. The sequence goes on along the minus strand of NZ_JHVM01000013.1, from coordinate 118,031 downwards.
TACGCAAACTTCACTCTTTCTGCACGCAGTCGCCAGCGCGTCGATTGTTGCCGATTTGCGCATGGACGCCAACGCGGTCATTGCTGCACTGCTATTTTGTGCGCCGGATAAACTCAACAACGCCGCAGAACAAATCAATAAACGTTTTGGCAGTACCGTCACCGCTCTCGTTGATGGGATTTTAAAAGTGCGGCAGTTGCGACAACTCGCACAACCACAACGCGGCAAGATCGATGATTACGCGCAGCAAGTGGAAGCGCAGCGCAAAATGCTATTGGCGATGGTCGAGGATATTCGCGCGGTACTGATTAAACTCGCGTGGCGCACGCAAACCATGCACAGCCTTGCCAATATCCCCGAAGAACAACGCCGCATTATTGCGCGCGAAACCTTGGATTTATTTGCGCCTTTAGCCAATCGCTTGGGTGTTTGGCAGATTAAATGGGAACTAGAAGACTTAGGTTTCCGTTATTTGCATACCGAAACTTATAAAAAAATCGCTAAATTACTTGATGAGCGCCGCGTTGATCGCGAGCAGTTCATTGGTGATGTTATTGCCAAACTACGTAGCGAACTCGCGCTGGCTGGCGTCACCCACGTCGATTTGATGGGGCGGCCCAAACACATCTATAGCATCTGGAAAAAGATGCAGAAAAAGAAGCTCGATTTTTCTGAGCTGTACGACATTCGCGCGGTGCGGGTCTTGGTCGACGATGTGAAGGATTGCTATACGGTGCTCGGCATCGTGCATAACTTATGGCAACCGATTCCTGGCGAATTTGACGATTATATCGCGCAGCCAAAAGGCAATTTTTATCGCTCGCTGCATACTGCTGTGATAGGCCCGAATGATAAAGCGGTTGAAGTGCAAATCCGTACTTTCGATATGCACGAACACGCCGAATTTGGCGTCGCAGCGCATTGGCGCTACAAGGAAGGCGGCAAAGGCGACTCGCGCTACGAAGAAAAAATTGCTTGGCTGCGCCAGCTACTCGATTGGCGCGAGGATATTGCCAATGAAACTGATTTCTCCGATGCATTTAAAGCCGAACTGTTTGACGACACGATTTATGTGCTGACACCCGCAGGCCGAGTGATTTCACTGCCCAAAGGCAGTACGGCAGTCGACTTTGCTTATAATTTACATACCGATCTGGGGCATCGTTGCCGAGGCGCGAAAGTGAATGGCGCGATTGTGCCACTGGGAACGCCACTCGAAAATGGTCAACGCGTTGAGATTTTAGCCGCCAAAGAAGGTGGACCTAGCCTTGATTGGCTGCACCAAGGTTATGTCAAAAGCCACCGTGCACAGCAAAAAATTCGCCATTGGGTACGTCAGCAGCATCTTGATGTTGCCATCGAAGCGGGGCGTACGCTGTTTGACAAAGAATCATCGCGCGCCGGCGCGAACAACATCAGCCACGAGCTGATTGCGCAAAAACTCGGCTACAAAAATATCGAAGACGTTTTTGCTGCACTGGGTCAAGGTGAATGCTCACTGCGCGCGCTATCGATTGCCTTTAATGAATCGCTTGCTCCCGTTGAAGTACCGGATGAGCCCGAAGACTTCGTCAAAACCGCCCGCGCCAAACAAAATGGCGAAGGTATTTTGATCGAAGGCATCGATAAATTAATGACGATGCTCGCCAAATGCTGCAAACCCGTGCCGCCCGATCAAGTCATGGGCTTTGTTACCAAAGGTCGGGGAATTTCAATTCACCGCTCCGATTGCACTGCACTCAAACATCTAGCAGCAACCGCCCCAGAACGCCTGATTAAAGCCGATTGGGGCCAATCTATCGGGCATGTATTTTCAGTCGATATTTTAGTCGAAACGCTAGAACGCCCAAGCATGCTGCGCGATGTGTCGGACGTGATGGTGCGAGATAAAATCAATGTGACGGCTGTGAATACACAAAACAAAGATGCGCGATCACAAATGCGTTTTACGATTGAAATTAAAGACAGTGAGCAATTACAAAAAGTATTTGTTCGCCTTAAAGATGTTCAGGGTGTGATTCGCGTATCGAGGTTATAAGAAAACGAGAAATATGACGTTTATACGAGTGTCATTGGAAAAGATTTGGGTTTTCTTGCCGATAATATCTATTCTTATCCAAAGCTCAACTGACATTATCGAGGCACGCCATGTTTAACTCGCTCCGCAATAAATTGATCGCTTTTATTGCGCTCTTATTGTTAATCACAATCGGCTTAATTTCCTTAGGTGGTTATTTCAAAATGCGCGGCGTGATGCTGGATTCATTGCAAAATGAGATTTCCGGTACCGCTTCTGGCTATAACGTCACCTTACGCAACTGGGTTGACGGTCATAAAATGATCGTCACCTCAATGGCCACTGCGCTGGGTAGTGCCACCGATCCAATGCCGGCCTTGGTACAGGGCGCAAAAAGTGCCAAATTTGATTCAGCCTATTTTGGTACTGCTGATAAACAAATGATTACCAGCCGAGAGCTGGGGCTGCCCGCAGGTTACGATCCAACGAGCCGTCCTTGGTATCAACAAGCCGTCGCAGAAAAGCGCACCATTCTAACTGCACCGTATGTTGATGCAGGGAGTAAGCGCCTCACTATGTCATTTGCCTCGCCAGTAGAAAGCAACGGCGTGCTTGCTGGCGTGGTCGGTACCGACATCATGCTTGATGATATTGTCAAAGACGTCCTCAATATCAAGTTAACCGGCGAAGGCTATGCCGTGCTGCTGGGGAAAGATGGCAAAGTGCTAGTCCATAGCAATCAGGCTTACATCCAGAAATCCATCAACGAAGTGACTCCCGATTTATCCGTCGAATTACTCGAGAAATACGCTGGCGAAAGAACTCTGAATACCGTACAACTCGATGATAAATCGCGGCTTGTGTATATCCAGTCGATTGAAGGCTCGGATATGTATTTGATGTTTGTGATTGATAAAAATATTGCACTTGCACCGCTTAATCAATTGCTCATTATTGCTTTTGTCGCATTGATTGGTTTGCTTGTCGTTCTGATTCCATTGTCGAGTATGTTAGTTAGCAAAATGCTCGCGAATCTGCGAGTGATGCGTGACCGTATGCAGCAAATTGCTAATGGCGGCGGAGATTTGACGCGAACTCTGGATATTCGTGGCAACGATGAAATTGCCCAAATGGCCGTCGCGTTTAATCAATTTACCGGCCAGCTTCGCACCATGTTTATTGATATTCGCAAAGAGACAGAAAACCTCACCCACGGCGTGACCGACATTAATAGCGTATTGCAGCAACTTGCCAACGATTCAGCGCTACTTTCTGATCTAGCGGCGGCCAACGCAGCAACGATAGAGGAAATCACCGTCAGCATCAGCCACATTGCCGACAATTCCAATGACGCCAATCAACTCGTTACTAGCACTGGGGCACTATCAGGAGAATCTGCATCAACGGTACGCGAAGTAGCAAAAGAAGTTAGCAAATCAGCGACTGAAGTAGAAGGATTAGCCAGCTTACTCAATAGCCTAAATCAGCGATCACAAGATATCAGCGGCATTATTCGCGTGATCAAAGAGATTGCCGATCAAACCAATCTTTTGGCGCTCAATGCCGCAATTGAAGCCGCACGAGCGGGCGAGCAAGGGCGCGGCTTTGCTGTCGTTGCGGATGAAGTTCGCAAATTGGCAGAGCGTACAGGTCAAGCCACAGTAGAAATTACTGGGATGATTGACGGCATTCGCCATGAAACAGATGCCGCCGTCGCCAATATGCAATCGACCATCACGACTGTGCAAAGTGGCGTTGCGCTGTCTGAATCTGCCGCCGAGAAAATCGCCCATATTCGTGAGAACATGCACACGGTGATGGTCAAAATTGGTGAGATTGCCCACTCAACCAAAGAACAACAAGATGCCACTACCGCAATGGCACAAAGCGCAGAAAACATCACCAATCAAATGCAGCAATCCGATGCCGCGCTGCACCGAGCCACTGGCGCAGTGCATCAGCTCACTGATCTGGCCGTCTTCTTGCGCCAGCTCTTCGGCAATTTCAAGCTCTAATTTGCCGAACACAAGCCGAAGCTGTACTCCAGAAAACCCCAAGCTGCCAGTTACTGGCAGCTTTTTTTACATTAATTAGCCTGCTATCTCAGCAAATCGACATTTTGCATTTGCAGGAGTGGACTTACCCACGAAGACACTATTTGATATTCACTTTCGTATCACCCTTGCTTTCGCGGGCAAGTCCGCTCCTGCGGTGCGTAGCTGAAATGGCACGCTAATCAGGGAGTTATATTGACTTACCCTCAAATAAACTTGAGCTAACTAGATACCATCACAAAAACAGTGCATAACATTGGGATGTGAAACAAAATCACGCAGCACTCATCTCAAACCATAAAAAAAAGTCCACTTTAAAATAAAGTGGACTGTTTTCATGAACAAATACAAGAATTTAAGGCTTACCATATTTACTGAGCAATTTATCTAGCCACTTTGATGCTGTTAATCGCTGTGGCATCGTCCCTTTGTAAAGCAAGATTTCTAAATAATCGAAAGCTTCGCGTCGTTGCCCCTCGGTGATCAGCTTAGCAATTTGCTGCAGCGTTTCATCATCAGAAGCAAAATCTGCCACATCAATCGGTAGCGCTGATATTTCTGATGTCGCTATTGGTGTAATGGCTAGTGTTGATGCCGATGCTGGCTCAGCGAAATGCTCCCCCTCGTCAAGCGAAAATGCTTCAGGGATTGAGGCAAAAATAGCCTCATCCGCCTGCTCCTCAGCCATAGGTTCATCATTCAGTGGCGAAAAATCAATGTCAAAACCCAGCTCATCACTTTCTACTAGCTCAAGTGACGCGTCAACAGAGGGAGCAGTCAACCCCACATCATCGTACAAAGCCTGCGCCAAATTACGGTCGGTGATGATTTCCTTAGTCTGCTCTGGCTCAGCAAATAAACTGAAATCAGACATTGCATCAACAGATTGATACAAAGGGTTTGTTGGGTCTATTTGTAAACCCAGCGCCTGAACCTGCTGCCACAGGGCTTCGCTAGAAAATTGCAAACGAAATGCAACGGCTCGCTCCTGAAACAAATCAACCATATTATTTTGCTGGAACACATCAAACAGCTTCATCCACAAAGCCAGTGAAGTCGGTCGTTCTGCAACTTCGTGCATCAGTAAATTAATGGCTTGTTTGGTTAGACCATGATCGATGAGAAGTTGTGCTTCTTCTGCAACTGAATTTGGCGATACCACGTCCATATCTTCATTTTGCCACTCATCCTCATCCATATTGCGAATAGGGATGCCCACTTCATCATGATCAAAACCACCGGTGCGTGAAGCAAACTGGCTATTAAAGCTCGTCGTTGGCCTATGGCTTGCAGCTGCGCCATACGGGTTTCCAACATGCAAGGTCGAAATCCCCAGCATAGAATAAGGCTCTTCTTGAGATCGGCGACGAATCATGCGCTGCCGCCAAAATAGCAGCAAACTCGCAATCGCCAACAGCGCCACGAGGTAGAGCCATTTCCAAGAAAAACCACTGCTGCCACTATCCTGCTTACCCTCAACACTTAATGACGAAGTCGCTGCACTGGCCGCGCCACCCCGTAGACTGCCAAGCTGTTTTTCTAATTGAGTAATTTGATACTTGAGCTGCAGCATCTGTGCTGCTTGCTCATCAGATTCTAAAGACAATAAACGCTCACGTAAGCGTAATGTTTCCTCTGGGGACAGATTATTTTTTTGGGTTAAATCTATACTCGGCTGAGATAAGCGGAGCCGAAAATCACCACTTGACTCATCAGTCGCAGTGGGCGCTATCGCAACAACTGGGGGAGCCGGATCTAAAGTCAAACGAGGCAGAGCTTCGCGTTGGCTCATCGGTGCAACACGAGTTGGTGCATTCTCTAAGGTTGACGTAGCAGCAATCGGCGAAGGCAACTGCAGACGCCAATCACCGCCCAAGCGAGCCGATGTGCCTTGCGGCAAATCGGGGTTGAGATCAAAGATACCTTCAATGAATTTTGCTCGCCGCGTTTCATCTGTTGGGTAGTAACGTTTCGCAATATTGGCGACAGTATCGCCCTCTTCTGTCAGCCATGCCGTACCTAATCGTGGCAGACTGCGTTTGCTTTGTTTATTGCTTGCCTGAGTTTCAATGGGCTTACGGTTTTGCCCTGATTTGTATTCACGAGGGTCGAGTAAAACGCTGTAATCACGCTGAAAAACACGATCTTCTTGGCCTGGGCATTTCACTCTAACCGATACATTCACCACCGGCTCTTGTAATGCATCAAGCCCATGTACCAGCAAACGGCCACCATCACCATTTTGCTGAAAAATCAGCTTGGCACGGCGTAACACATTTTGCTCATCATCCTCATGTGGGCTGACCAAACGAAAACAATTGCTGCTTATTTCCTCTTCGTCGGTCGCTGCGACAGAAATGCTGGCATCAAATTTTTCGCCCAAAGCAGAATTCACGCGAATATCGCCAAGCATGGCTGAAGACGACTCTGCGGCTAGCAAAGTCGCCATAACAGCCAGAAACATACGGGATTTAAGCATTGAGTGAGGCCGTTTTCTTATCATTATTTCTTCATAGCTGCGTTAAAACATGCTTTGTCATTAAACAATATCAAGATGCTCCAATCCCGATAAAACGTCTCGATTTTTAGATTCCGTGCCATTCAATTTAATTTGCAAGCGCAAATCATTGACAGAGTCAGCGTTACGCAAGGCATCTTCGTAACTAATTCGATTCGCTTCAAACAAATCAAACAAAGACTGATCAAAAGTTTGCATGCCCAGCTCCCGGGACTTTTTCATGATTTCTTTGATTTCGTGTACTTCGCCTTTGAAAATCAATTCAGAAATCAACGGAGAATTAAGCATCACCTCAACAGCAGCGACGCGCCCTTTCCCGGATAAATGCGGCACTAAACGTTGCGATACAAAAGCTTTCAAATTCAACGATAAGTCCATCAAAAGCTGTGACCTACGCTCTTCTGGGAAGAAGTTAATAATCCGATCAAGGGCTTGATTCGATGAGTTAGCATGCAAAGTTGCCATGCAAAGATGACCCGTTTCAGCAAAAGCAATCGCGTAATCCATCGTTTCGCGATCACGAATCTCACCAATCAAAATTACGTCAGGTGCTTGGCGCAAAGTATTTTTCAGCGCCGCCATCCAAGAGTCGGTATCCACTCCTACTTCACGCTGCGTGATAATTGAATTGCGGTGTTCATGTACATATTCGATTGGATCTTCAATCGTGATGATGTGGTCATAAGCATTTTGGTTGCGATGGCCAATCATGGCAGCCAAAGAAGTCGACTTCCCTGAGCCTGTACCGCCAACAAACACCACCAAGCCGCGTTTAGTCATCGCAATATCGCGTAGCACGGGTGGCAGATTTAAATCCTCAAGTTTCGGAATTTCTGAATTAATCGTCCGCAGCACCATCCCTACTCGGCCTTGCTGCATAAACGCATTCACGCGAAAGCGCCCCATCGTGCCAGGGCTAATTGCGAAATTACATTCTTTATGCGCTTCGAAATCTTCAGCTTGGCGATCATTCATAATCGCTCGTGCTAATTCTTTGGTGTGCTGCGCGGTGAGCTGTTGATTAGACACCGGCGTAACACGGCCATCAATTTTCATGGCAGGCGGGAAATCGACCGTAATAAACAGATCCGACGCATTTTTGCCGCGCATATGGCGCAGCAAATCATGCATAAACTTGGCGGCTTGTTCTTTTTCCATCACTTAGCTACCTTTTAAACTATTTCTATTTGTAATAGCCGCTATGGCCTAAATTCAACACACCCATCGCGCATATCGCGCAGCAAATCATGGATGAACAATGCGGCTTATTCTGTTTCCATGGTGCTGGCTTAGCCTTTAAAATTATCCGGAATCGCGGCTTTACTACGCGCATCAGCAATCGAAACAATGTTGCGTTGTACCAAGTTCTGCAGGCATTGATCCAAAGTTTGCATACCATACTGCGAACCCGTTTGAATCGACGAATACATTTGGGCGATTTTATTCTCGCGGATCAAATTTCGAATCGCCGGAATCCCTATCATGATTTCATGCGCGGCGACACGGCCTTGCCCATCTTTGGTTTTTAATAGGGTTTGTGAAATCACGGCGCGTAATGATTCCGAAAGCATAGATCGAACCATTTCTTTTTCTGCTGCGGGGAAAACGTCAACCACGCGGTCAATTGTTTTGGCGGCAGACGTCGTATGCAAAGTACCAAACACCAAATGCCCAGTTTCTGCCGCTGTTAACGCCAAACGAATTGTTTCCAAATCGCGCATTTCACCCACTAAAATCACATCAGGATCTTCACGCAAAGCACTACGTAGTGCATTTGAAAACGACATGGTATGCGGGCCGACTTCGCGCTGATTAATTAAGCATTTTTTGGATTGATGCACAAACTCAATCGGATCTTCAACGGTCAATATATGACCATATTCATTATCATTAATGAAATTGACCATTGCTGCTAGCGTCGTTGATTTACCCGAGCCCGTTGGCCCAGTGACCAACACCAACCCACGCGGATTTTGGGCAATATCTTGGAAGACTTTCGGGCAGCCTAATTCTTCAAGTGACAGCACTTTTGATGGAATCGTCCGAAATACAGCGCCAGCCCCGCGATTTTGCACAAAAGCATTGACCCGAAAACGCGCTAAATTCGGAATTTCAAAAGAAAAATCGCACTCTAAGGTATCTTCGTAAATTTTACGCTGGCCATCATTCATGATGTCGTACACCATATCATGTACGTCTTTATGCTCCATCGCAGGCAAATTAATCCGCCGCACATCGCCATGAACCCGAATCATCGGTGGCAAACCCGCAGAAAGATGCAAGTCGGATGCTTTATTCTTTACCGAAAAGGCTAAGAGTTCTGAGATTTCCATTTATAATTATTCCTCTTATAAGTAATTGCGCAAAAGTTTTATAACGAAGCGTAAAGCCACAAGTTAGTACAGCCAGTACGACTTGGTGCTACGAACAATCCTAAGAAAACTTTTGCTTGCCTACTTATCCATCTACAGGCCTAACAACAAACCCTGAAAGTAAAGGGCAAGTGGCCCTTGAGTGATTCTGTCCATTATGGCAACGATATTTACTGCATTGCAAGACGTACACGCGAGGATTCACGCTGCATGCACAGCCGCAGCGCGAAATAGCGGCGACGTTTCCCTGCTGGCTGTCAGTAAAACTTTTCCAAGCTGCGATATACGCGAGCTTTATGAATATGGTCAGCGTGCATTTGGAGAAAATTACGCGCAAGAATTAGCGTCTAAATATCAAGACCTTAAGGATTGCACAGATTTAGAATGGCACTTTATTGGCCCAATACAAAGTAATAAAACGCGGCTGATTGCTGAAAGTGCGGCATGGGTGCATACCATAGATCGCTTTAAAATTGCTGAACGACTTTCCGAGCAGCGTCCAAGCCATTTAGCGCCACTCAATATTTGCCTGCAAGTCAATGTTTCTGGCGAAAGCAGCAAATCTGGCGTCGCTCCCTCGCACTTGCTTGAATTGGCGCAACAAGTTGGTCACTTGCCTCGGCTGCAAATCCGTGGCTTGATGTGCATCCCCGAAGCAACTGAGAATCAAGCTTTATTGGCGGAACAGTTTGCCACCCTAGTGCAATTAAAAGAGCAACTCACCGCACAAGGCTTTACGCTGGACACCCTCTCGATGGGTATGTCGAATGATTTAGAATTAGCGATCGCCTCTGGATCGACTTTAGTTCGTGTTGGTAGCGCCATTTTTGGCGCCAGAACCTATCCATTAGGAAGCATATAACCATGAAAATAACTTATATCGGCGGCGGCAATATGGCTGCAGCCATGATAGGCGGTATGTTATCGCAAGGATTTACCGGCAATGAGATTCACGTCGTTGAGCCCGATGCCAATAAACGTCAGGAACTCAGCACGCAATACGGTATCAGCACCAGCGCACCGGATGAAGCGCTACCAGCAAGTCTAGCGATTGTGTTTGCGATCAAGCCACAACAGTTTCGCAGTGTGGCGGCTCAAGTTTTGCCGCAACTGAACGACGCGTTGGTGATCTCAATTGCCGCAGGCATTCGTGCCGAAACAATTTCTAAATGGCTAAATGGCTATGGCCGAATTATCCGTGTAATGCCCAATACGCCAGCGCTGGTACAAGCTGGTATTTCTGGCGTCTATGCCGCAGCAGATGTGACTGCTGACGACAAAGCATTAACTGAGCGGATTCTTGCCTCAATCGGTGAACAAGTTTGGGTTGATGAAGAAAGCCAAATCGATGGCATTACCGCCATTTCAGGTAGTGGTCCAGCGTATGTATTTTACTTTATGGAAGCGCTACAAGCCGCTGCAAAAGCACAAGGTTTCAATGCGGAAATTGCACAAAAACTGGCATATCAAACTTTTGCTGGTGCAGTGAAGTTAGCGATTCATAGCGAAGACGATGCCGGAACTTTGCAAGTGAAAGTAACGTCCAAAGGCGGTACCACTGAGCGCGCGATTAAAGCGCTCGAAACTAGCCAAGTCCGCACCACGATCATTGCCGCAGCGTCGGCAGCCGCCGCGCGTTCGCGTGAATTAGGTGATGAACTCGGACGTGATAGCGAGTAATCGCAAGGAGTGAATATGCTAAGTAGCGTGTTGGATTTTTTACTGCGCAATGTCTTGGATTTTTTTATCCTTTTACTCTTGGCGCGCTTTTATTTGCAAGCCGCCAAAGTATCGTTCCATCATCCAATAGGCCAATTTGTTTTAGCAATGACCAATTGGGCAGTGCTGCCCATCAGACGCCTAATACCGCCACTGAAAGGCTATGACAGCAGCAGTCTGGCGCTGGCTTGGCTATGCGCGCTGACCATGCACGCGATGCTGTTGGCGATTAGCCCGTGGCCGTTTAATTTCATGTCAGGCGAATCGATTCTGGCGCTGATTTTGATTGCGACGCTGGAATTATTCAAAATGTCGCTGTATCTCTTATTTGCCGCCGTCATTGGTCAAGCATTGATGAGCTGGCTCTCGCCCTACAATCCACTCATGCCAATTGTGAATGGATTAACCGCGCCTTTTTTGCGCCCCATTCAGAAAGTCATTCATCCGATTGGCGGCGTCGACATCACCCCATTTATTTTGATTTTACTCATTCAGCTCTTGCTGAATGTCTTTGTCGCCCAAATGGAACCCATCATCTTGCAACAAGTCGTGGTAACTGCGTAATGGCTCACAATCGTTGGTTTTCTCAATCTGGCAACGCATTCACTTTGCGGATTCATGTCCAAGCAAGCGGCAAAAAAACCGAGTGTCTTGGCTACTATGGCGATGCGCTCAAAATCCGTGTCGCGACACCGCCCGTCAGCAGCAAAATGAATTTATGTTTGGTGACGTGGCTCGCCGATCAATTTGGCGTGCGGCCACAGCAAGTGGGATTAGTGAGTGGTGAAAACACACAGAACAAAGTCTTCACCATCACAGGCAGCAAGGTATCGCCCGAAAAGCTAAATCCAGCTTAGCCTAGCGAGCAATACCCATTAGCGGTCAATACGCGGCGTATCGTCAATCGGATCAACCCGACGATACTCCGCATCAATAATCCCATCGTCAGCCTTTGGCTGGCCAATTGTGGATTTACTTTGCCATGGCAACAGTAAAATCAAGGCAATTACGTCACTGATTAATCCCGGAATAATCAATAAAATCGCCGCAATAAAGTAGCGCGCAATCCCAAGCAAACTATTAAGCCCCACTTGGCCTCGCCGCATATCGCCCATCACTTTGAGCCCCACCGCCAAACGATGATGGCGTAACATCAATACGCCCAAAGCAAATGAGACGATCACCCAGAGCATCGTCCAAGCACCGCCAATCGTATCGGCCAGCCAAATCAAAGACATCACCTCAAAAAACGGGTAAGCCAACAATAATCCAAATAAAAGGTAAGGCATGACAACAACTCCAACTGAAATATTCATTGTGTGGTGCAACTGTCCTGATGCAAACAGCGCGACCGCGCTGGCCTCAGGCTTAGTCAAAGAAAAACTCGCCGCCTGCGTGAACGTTTTGCCCGCAGTGCAATCTATCTACCATTGGGAAGATAGGCTAGAAACCGCCACCGAAGTTCCGTTGATGATTAAAACAACAGCGGCGGCGTATCCCAAATTAGAGGGATGGTTACAAACTCACCATCCCTATACAATCCCAGAGATTATCGCACTTCCTGTGACACAAGGCTTGCCTGCCTATATCGCCTGGGTGCACGACTCGATAGAGAAGATTTGAATGCAACGATTTTTAAGCTACCTACTGTTTCTGTTTATTGCGTTCGGCGCGCAAGCCGAAACGCAATTCTTGTCGCCTGAAAAAGCTTTCGTACCCAGCCTCAAGCAAATCGACGATCAAACCTTTGCAGCCAGCTTCACCGTTGCGCCCCAATACTATCTGTATCGCGACCGAATGAGCTTTAGTGCTGATGGCAAAAAGCTAGAAGCGGTGTTCCCCAAAGGTGAAATCAAAGACGATCCCAGCTTTGGTAAAGTCGAAGTCTACAAACATGACACGCAAATTCTGCTGAAATTCAAAGAGCCAGTCCCTAGCACGCAGAAAATCAACTTCAAATACCAAGGTTGTGCCGAAGCTGGAATTTGCTACCCGCCGCAAACGCAAACATTGCAAGCGGGTAAAAATTCACAAAACAATAGCATCAAAGATATTTTTGGCGCGAATAGCGCAGCTCCCGAGCCTTCCTCCATCGAACCCGATTATTTTTCTGGTGGCTTTCTCGGCACGCTAGGCGTGTTTTTTTTGGCCGGTATTGGCCTTGCGCTGACAGCTTGCATGTATCCGCTGATTCCCATTGTGTCCGGCATTGTCATCGGGCATAACGCCAAGCAAGTCAAACCACGCCGCTGGCAAGCCTTTGGCCTCACGTTCGTTTACGTGCAAGGCATGGCGCTGGCCTACACGGCGCTGGGCATTGCCGCCGCCGCAACGGGTACTTTATTGGTCGTCGTGTTGCAGCAACCCTGGGTGATCGCCACATTTGCGCTGTTTTTTGTCGTCATGGCGCTGGCGATGCTCGGCGTATTTCATTTGCAGCTGCCGCAAGGCCCGCATAATTTCATCAATAATCTAGCCAATCGCCTGCCAGGTGGGCGCTGGATTTCAGTGTTTGTGATGGGTATTTTATCCGCGCTGCTGGTGGGCCCATGCATCGCGCCACCACTGGCTGCGGCCTTGGCTTATTTGGGCAAAACAGGCGATCTGATTTTGGGCGGCAGCGCACTCTACGTGATGGCGCTCGGCCTTGGCGTGCCCTTGCTGTTGATCGGCGCATTTGGTTCAACGATTTTGCCGCGACTCTCTGGTCGAGTGATGCAAGGCATAAAACTATTTTTTGGTATCGTGCTGCTGGCGATGGCAGTGTGGGTGTCTCGCCCGCTGTGGGCGCCCTACTTCGCGCCAGCACAGCATGAACTGAGCTTTCAGAATATCAACTCATCGGCCCAACTCGACCAAGCACTACTCGCGGCACGCGGCAAAACCGTGATGCTCGATTTTTACGCCGATTGGTGCGTCGCCTGCGTTGAATTTGAACGCGAAACTTTGAGCGATAAACAAGTTCAAACAGCGCTGAAAGACATCGTCTTGATCCGCGCAGATGTGACGCAGAACACAGCAGCAGACGCCGCCCTACTCGCTCGATTTGCGCTGTATGGCCCGCCCGCGCTGATTTTTTATTCGCCAAACGGCCAAGAATTAAAACCCCGCGTCATTGGTTTTCAAAATCCGAGCGAATTTCTCAAAACGCTAAAACTAATTGAACAGGCGCAACCATGAAAAAACTAATCCTCGCCGCCAGCCTGATGGCGCTCGCAAATTTGGCACAGGCTGCCGATTTTATGGCCGCCAGCTTTAACGATTTAGCCGGCAAGCCGCAGGCCATCAAGCAATGGCAGGGTAAACCGCTAGTGGTGAATTACTGGGCAACGTGGTGTGGGCCGTGCCGACAAGAAATGCCAGAATTAGTCGAATTACAGAAGAAGTATCAGGGCAAAGTACAGTTCATCGGTATTGCAATTGATGATGTCGCACCCGTCAGCACTTTTGTAAAGCAATACAAAGTGAACTTTCCCACTCTGATTGGCGGCAATAGCGCAATGGAGATGATGCGCGCGCAAGGCAATGTGCAAGGCGGCCTGCCCTTTACCGTCATTTTCGACGCCAAGGGAAATCTAATTGCAAAGGAATTGGGAAGGCTGAGCAAGGAAAAACTAGACGGTCAGCTTAAAGCGCTAACCAAGTAGGTATATCAACGTAGCCATTGCTGATCAATGGCTACAAGCCAATACCCTAAAATCCGCAGAACACGTCGCGCATCATCGCGACGACTTCTAAAGTGCGCTGATCGCCAACACGGTAAAACACGCGGTTCGCATCTTTACGTGTACGCAGCACGCCTTTCTCGCGCATCAGCGCCAAATGCTGAGAGATATTCGATTGCGTCGTTCCTACGCGTTCCACGATATCTTGCACGCTGACTTCTTGATCGGCTAGCACACATAAAATTTTCAAACGCAGCGGGTGCGACATGGCCTTCATCGCGCGGGAGGCTTGATCAATGTGCTCGTCGTCCATTAGTGCAATAGAATCCATCATGTCTCTTATCTTTTTTCTTTAAATCTAATTTTATTTTTTCTGCTTTCAATCAGCAAAAAGACTAAACGACCACGGCATGATACCGGCTTAGGTTAGAATACTACATATAATTGAAATTGATTCCAACCGAACTCACAGATTAAATTACGCGCCACGCGATTTCACCCTTTCTACTTCAGCCTCAAGGACCGAGATATGACGCAAGCAATCACGCCTGTTTTACTTTTAATTTTGGATGGTTTTGGTTACCGCACTGGCGGCAATGACAATGCCATTTTACACGCCCGCAAGCATCATTTCGACCGCCTTTTCAGCCAATACCCATTTACGACCATCAATGCTTCTGAGCAATTCGTTGGCTTGCCAGCGGGTCAATTTGGTAATTCTGAAGTCGGCCACCTGAATATTGGCGCAGGTCGCATCGTGCAACAAGACATCAGCCGAATTGATTGTGATGTAGCCGACAATACACTGAAAGACAATCCAGTGCTTAAAGCAGCGATTGATTCCGCCAAAAACAGCGGCAAAGCTTTGCATATTATGGGCTTGATGTCCGATGGTGGTGTGCACTGTCACGAAGCGCATGTGTTTGCGCTGATTAAAGCCGCACATGAGGCGGGCGTGAGCGATATTCGCGTGCATGCCTTCTTGGACGGCCGCGACACGCCACCACGCAGCGCAGAACGCTATATCGACAAGCTGCAAGCCGTTTGCGACGCCAATGGCGCGAAAATCGTCGGCATCGTCGGTCGCTACTGGGCGATGGACCGCGACAACCGTTGGGAGCGCGTAGAGCCAGCCTACAAACTCATCGTTGATGGCATCGGACTGTACAGCGCCCCAACCGCGATCGAAGGCTTGGAAGACGCGTATAAACGTGATGAAAACGACGAATTCGTTTCTGCCACCGTGATTGGCGAGCCTACGCAAATGAGTGATGGCGATGCGGTGATCTTTATGAATTTCCGCGCCGACCGTGCACGTCAACTCACCAGCGCCCTCACTACGACAGGTTTCAGCAGCTTTGAACATCCACAACGCCAACCGGCGTTTGGCTACTTCTGCACCGCCACCGATTACGGCTCAGCCTACAATCACCCCGTCGCCTACACCAAGCCGAAAGTACAAAACGGCTTTGGTGAATACGTCGCGAGTTTGGGCTTGAAGCAATTACGGATTGCCGAAACTGAAAAATATCCTCACGTCACCTACTTCCTGTCGGGCGGTGAAGAAAGCGAATACGCCGGTGAAGATCGTATTTTGGTGCCATCGCCAAAAGTAGCCACTTACGATTTGAAACCTGAAATGTCAGCACACGAAGTGACCGATAAACTCATCGCTGCCATCGAAAGCCGTCAATACGCCGCGATTATCTGTAACTACGCCAACGGCGATATGGTCGGCCATAGCGGGATTTTTGATGCTGCGGTCAAAGCCGTTGAAACACTCGACGAATGCGTAGGCAAAGTCGTTGCAGCGCAATTGGCGATTGGCGGCGAAGTCATCATTACCGCCGATCATGGCAATTGCGAAATGATGTTCGACAAAGACTCAGGCCAAGCGCATACGCAGCACACCACTGATCTCGTGCCATTTTGCTACGTGGGCCGTGAAGCACGTTTAGCACCGGCCGGCGCACTGCAAGACATTGCACCATCGTTACTGGCAATGATGGGCGTGGCGCAGCCTGCAGAAATGACAGGTACATCGTTGATTAAGTTTTTGTAAAAAAGTACCAAAAGCGATGTGATTCTCACTGAATCGCACCGCGAACCATACTAAGGGTTTAGTCGTCGCAACGATTCGCGTACAGTAGCGTTTCTAATGATTATTGATTCGAGTCGATTTTAGTGCTGCGACGACTACTCCCCCTCCTCCTGATGATCACCACTGGTATTTTTAATACCGCCTTAGCTGCGCCCCAAGCCAAAACGGCCAACACAGCGAGTGTTCCTGAGGCTAAACAAGCCGAACTGCAAGAGCTACGCGGGCAAATTAAGCAACTCCAGAAAGACCTATCCGCCAACGAATCGAATCGTTCGGAAGCCGCCGATGCGCTCAAAACTTCGGAAAGCTCAATTTCAGAAGCTAATCGCGTCCTGAATGAACTCGCAAACGAGAGGCAACTCACAGCCGCTGAACTCGCTAGTTTGCAGCAAGACATTAGCAATACTCGCCAACATATTCAGGCCAGCCAAAAACGCCTCAGCGAATTACTCAAAAGCCGTTATAAAACGGGTAATACCGAAGCATGGCGCTTGCTGCTGAATCAAAAAGATCCAGGCCAAGCGGGTCGCGATCTGAGCTATTACCGCTACATTGCAAAATCGCAGCAAGATATTGCTAAAAAACTAGAGGGCCAGCTTAGCGAGCTCAATCTTCTGGCGGATGCGATTCAAGAAAAAAATGACCGCTTACAAGAAATCGCCAATAACAAGCAACGCCAGCGCCAAGAGCTCGTATCGCAACAGCAAGAGAAAAAAGAGCTGCTGAGCGAGCTATCACAAACGATTAGCACGCAGCGCAATCAAATCCAAAAGCTCGCTGCCGATGAAAAACGCGTAACGCAGCTGATTGACCGCCTTAATGCGATCATCAAACAGCAAGAAATCGCACGTGCTCGAGAAGCCGCGAAACAAAAACAAGCGGAGAAACAAGCCGCAGAAAAACGTGCAGCAGCGCAAGCCAAAGCCAAATTAGAACGCGCAGCACGCCAAGCCAAATTAGAACAAGCCGCCAAGTCAGCGGGAAAACCTGCACCAAGCGCACCACCAGAACCAAAAGAAGAATCAGCCCCAACACCAAGTGGCGTAAATAATACCGTGCCGGACGCCAGCCAAGCTGGCGCGAGCTTTGTATCGCTCAAAGGAAAGATGCGCTTACCCGCCAAAGGCGAAATCATTGGCCGCTTTGGCGCTGCACGCGGTGAAGGTGGCACTTGGAAAGGCCTATTTATCCGCACCAATACCGGCGAATCGGTGCATGCCGTGGCCTCAGGGCGAATTGTCTTTGCCGATTGGTTACGCGGCTTTGGTAATTTGATGATTGTCGATCATGGTGGCGGCTATATGAGCCTTTACGGCGCAAATGAAAGCCTGTTGAAACGGGTAGGCGATACAGTTAAAGCCGGTGACAATATTGCCAACGCGGGCAATAGCGGCGGAATGGCAGATTCCGGCGTATACTTTGAAATACGCCAAAACAGCCGCCCGCTTGATCCGGCGGCATGGGTTAAATAAATTAATTACGCAAAAGTTTTCTTGCCGCAATTGATCTGATTGCCATAAAACTTTTGCATGCAGTCAATGAATTAGGCCACTAAAGCCTTAACGATTACATACAGGATATAAACGGATGTCGAATAAAGCCTACAGTCGCTGGAAAAAAGTCAGCCTCATTGCTGCCGGCGCTGGACTCGGTGTCGCCATTAGTCTGTCATTTAATGCGACAGCCGATAAAGAAACGGTCAGCAATCCGCTACCGATTGATGAATTGCGTGCATTTTCAACCGTATTTGGCGTCATCAAGCAAAGCTATGTCGAGCCTGTGGATGACAAAAAACTCATCAACGAAGCCATCAAAGGCATGGTAGCGGGTCTTGATCCGCACTCGTCTTACCTTGATGAAGAAGCGTTCAAAGAACTCAAAGTGAATACCCAAGGCGAGTTCGGTGGACTCGGAATAGAAGTTAATATGGAAGACGGCCTTGTTCGCGTCGTTTCGCCGATTGAAGATTCTCCTGCCTATCGTGCTGGTGTGAAAGCCGGTGACTTTATTGTCAAAATTGGTGATGTTCAAGTTCAAGGCTTAACGCTCAATGAAGCCGTGTCGAAAATGCGCGGTAAAGTGGGTGAGCCAGTAACGTTGACTTTACTGCGTAAAGGCGAAGGCAAACCAATTGTGATTACGCTCAAACGCGCAATCATCAAAGTGCAATCGGTGAAATTCAAACTGGCCGAACCCGGTTACGGCTATATCCGCGTGACGCAGTTCCAAGAGCACACCTCTGAAAAACTCGGCGAAGCCATTGAAGCGCTGTACAAAGAAAACAAAGCGCCACTCAAAGGCATCGTGCTTGATTTGCGTAATGATCCGGGTGGTTTGCTCGATGGTGCAGTCGGCGTCTCTGCCGCATTCTTACCTAAAGATGCGCTAGTCGTGTACACCGAAGGCCGTGTTGCCGATTCGAAAATCAAGCTCACAGCGAATCCGCAATATTACCAACGCGATAGCAAAAAAGACTTCTTTAAAAACCTGCCACCGGAAGTGAAGACCGTTCCGCTGGTTGTCTTGGTCAATAGTGGCTCAGCCTCTGCATCTGAAATTGTCGCTGGTGCGCTGCAAGATCACAAACGCGCTTTGGTCGTCGGTACGCAAACCTTCGGTAAAGGCTCGGTACAAACGATTCTGCCAATTGACGCGAAGAGCGCCTTGAAATTAACGACTGCTAGGTATTTCACGCCAGCCGGCAGGTCTATTCAAGCCAAGGGCATTACCCCTGATATTATCGTTGAAGACGCAACGCTCAGCGGTAAAGAAGACAATGGATTCCGCCTGCGTGAAGCCGATTTGGGCAAGCATTTGGATAATCCAACGGATAAAGACGCCGGCAAAGTAGCGGCAACGCCAGCGCCAGTTAAAGTTGAAACTAAAAAACCAGCCAAAACTAATGCCAGCGCTGCTGAGGCCGATGAAAATCCGCGTGAATTGGTATCTAAGTCAGACTACCAATTGCAACAAGCGATTAGCGTGCTCAAAGTTCAGCAACTGATGCTCAACAAAGACAAGCCAAGCATCAAATAAACATCTGTAGCACCAAAAATGCCGCTCTCTTTAAGGGCGGCATTTTTTATGTCTTTCTTAATTCCAAACGTAAAAATGCCCCGTCGTTCAGTACGGGGCATAGTGTCTTGCTGCGTGTTCAATCGCGTTCCAACAGAAATAATAATAACGTTTAACGTGTTTTCTAACTTTGCATTTATACCCAATTCAGCGTGTATTTTTTCATATAAGCCACGAGATAAACTGAAATAGCCATTACTCAGCGATAGCACCGACGTAAAAATGCCCCATTGTTCAGGATGGGGCATTCGGTGGTTCTCTCGTCTGGTAGCGTGTTCAAGGCGCGTTCCATAGAAGTGATAATACGTGCACTTTTAAAACAATTCGTTGTACTTTTACCACTAAAAAACAAAAAGTCTTTACACGGATAATTTTACAAAAATATGCCATATAGTCAACACATCGAAAAAACCGATCCTCGCATAACTGATTATTAAAAATACATTATGATGACAGCACAGTTACTTTTAGGCGTGCGCTATGCTGCGGTTTTTCTTATTTTTAATCGGTTTTGCTTTCGGCTGGAGTATTTATGAATGGCCTTCTGCCCTAATTTTAGGTGCGATTGGTGGCATCATTGGGCATTTAATCGATAGCCAAAATCGCAGTAAACCGCCAGCCGCCAGTAACACAGCCGGCGCCCCGCTCTCTTTACATCAACAATTGATACAACTACAAAACCGCGTGCAACGCTTAGAACAAGAAGTTCAAGCGCTGCGCACAGGGCAAGCGAGCAGCGATGCGCCAAGTGAAGTATCTGCCAGCGAAACCATCCGCCCTGCTGTCGTATCGCCCTCGCTCATTAGCAGCACGCCCATCACAACATCAGTTACAGAAACCACTACAACCCCAACCATCACAACACCTGCAACACCTGCAACACCTGCAACACCTCGTCCTCAGCCTCGCCCAACAACCATCACCACACCTAGCCAACCCGACGTTTTGGAAGAGCTGTTTTGCAAAGCCAAAGCATGGCTATTGGGTGGCAATACCGTCGTGCGCGTTGGGATCTTGATTTTATTTTTCGGCGTAGGCTTTTTACTGAAATACGCCGCTGATAACAGCATGTTGCCGATTGAATACCGCCTGACTGGCCTTGCGCTGGGCGCGATGGCTTTATTGGTGATCGGCTGGCGACTGCGCAGCAAAAAATCAGATTACGCACTGATATTGCAGGGCGGCGGCATCGGTGTGCTGTATATGACGATATTCGGCGCGCTCAAACTGTATCAATTGCTGCCCGCGGGTTTAGCACTGGGTTTATTGGTCGCCATTGGCATTTTCTCAGCCACATTAGCAATTCTACAAAACGCACGCTCTTTAGCGGTGATGGGCATTATTGGCGGCTTTTTAGCGCCTATCCTCACGTCGACTGGCGGCGGCAACCATGTGATGCTGTTTAGCTATTACGCGATTTTAAACTCTGGCATTTTTGGTATGGCATGGTTTAAAGCGTGGCGACCACTCAATTTATTAGGCTTTGTTTTCACTTTTTCGATTGCGACATTCTGGGGGGCGCTGTCTTATCATCCCGATCTACTCGCTAGCACCCTGCCTTTCCTCATTTTATTTTTCTTATTTTATGTTGGCATCAGCGTGCTCTATGCGCTACGCCAAAGCTGTGAAATCAAATCGCCCGTCGATGGCACTTTAGTTTTTGGCACACCGATGGTTTGCTTTGCGCTGCAAGCCAAATTGATGCAAGGCATTGAATATGGCCTCGCGTATTCCGCCGTCCTTATGGCGCTGTTTTACTTAGGACTGGGATTATTTTTAATCCGCCAACACAATCCACGCTTGAAACTCATACTCGAATCCTTGCTCGCGCTGGGAATTATCTTTGCCACGTTGGCAATTCCACTGGCGTTCGATGGCAAGGTCAGCGCTGCAATTTGGGCGCTCGAAGGCGCTGGCGTAGTTTGGGTCAGCTTGCGCCAGCAGCGCCGTTTGGCGCTGAGCTTTGGTCTCGTTTTACAATTTTTAGCTGGGCTCGGCTTTTTAGCGAACAATCATCACGACGCCATTACGCCCATTTTAAATGGCAACTATATCGGCAGCCTGATGTTGGCACTGGCGGGTCTGTTTTGTGGCTGGCAACTGCACAAAGTTCGCAATGATTTTTGGCTACGCTATCAAGACACATTGCACAGCGCAGGCTGGATTCTCGCCACTTGGGGTTTGCTATGGTGGGTCGGCGGCAACGCCAATGAAATCCAATATTTTATCGATTGGCCGCAGCGTAATCTCGCCTTTGTCGTTCTAGCCGTCATCACCAGCGGTGTGTTTAGTGTGATTTGGCAGCGAGGCTGGTGGCTAGCCGCACGTTGGCCAACGCAAGCATTGCCGATTGTTTTAGCGCTACTGGCTCTCGATCCATCCAGTTTCTTCTTGAACAATCTGATTTGGCCCATCGCCATCGCCGTAAATTACTGGCTGCTCCATCGCCACGATGATGAAGAACAAAGCATATTAAGTGAAACGCTACACCTTATTAGCTTATGGCTAATAATGGGTATATTCGCCCATGACTTTAATCTATTAGTTTTGAAGCATATACCCGAAGGGGTTTGGTCACTCACTGCATGGCCATTGGCGCTTAGCGCGGCGATTTTCTTGCTGCTCAAATTGGGTGATTTATGGCCTGTTGCCGATTACCGCCGTGTTTATTGGGGAATCGGCCCATTGCCGGTGTGTGCCTTTTTGTACTTGTGGGGAATTTACAGCGCACAAGCCGATGGCAATATGGCACCGCTGCCTTATTTGCCACTACTGAATCCCATCGACATTATGCAATGGCTCACGCTGGGGATTTTGGCACTATGGTTAGTGCGTATCAAAGATGAATGGCCTGATTTTGCTTGGCCTAATACCTTGATTTTTGCTGCGACAGGGGGAACTATCTTTGTGTGGCTGAACGCCGTCTTGCTGCGCACGCTGCATCACACTCAGCACATTGCTTACCAAATCGATGCGCTGGCCGACTCGATGTTAGTGCAAATGAGTTTAACGATTTTCTGGACGCTGATCGCCTTAGCACTGATGCTCGCCGCAACACGCAGGATTGAGCGCGCCTTGTGGCTGGTCGGGGCGGCACTGCTTGGCGTTGTTGTCGTTAAACTATTTATCTTTGATTTATCGCGAATTAGCGGCATTGAGCGGATTATTGCGTTTATTGGCGTCGGTGTCTTACTGCTGCTGATCGGCTATTTTTCGCCACTCCCACCACGCGATGTTGCGCCTTCCGAGGAATAATCATGCGTCTTTGGCTTCTAGTGGGGCTGCTCAGTTCTGCGGCTTGGGGCAATCCTAAGCCTGCTGATTTCAATTACAGCCAAGCTTTAATCACGCCCAGCGGCAGCGCGCAATATCAGCTGAGCCTGCCGCTGAACGTCTATCAACACAGCCAGCGCAGCGACATCGGTGATTTGCGTGTATTTAATGCTGCTGGCGAATTGGTGCCCTACGCATTACGCACACCGCCCGCGCTGGCACCGACACAACACTCAGTCTCACTGCCATTTTTTCCACAAACTGAGCTACAAAATACCGCCGGCAGCAGCACGCAAATTCAGCGCAATTCTGACGGTAGCTTGGTGCAAATCACACAGCAAGCGCTGCAAAAAAACATCGTCAGTTTCCTCGTTGATGCCAGCAAAATCAAAGCGCCACTCAGCAGCATCACCTTTGCTTGGCAAAATCCCGAATACAGCGGCACGGTGGTCATTGAAGCCAGCGATGATTTACAGCGATGGCACGAATTGCAACGCGGTAATGTGCTGAGCTTGCAATATCAAGACCAACAGCTAGCACAGCAAACGCTGACCTTGCCGAAAAGTAAGGCCAAATATTTGCGCCTAAGCTGGCCAGATGGCGCACCGCAACTACACTCCGTCCAAGTAGGTTTACTCAATGGCCAAGTTGCAGCGCAGCATGAATGGCAAAGCGTGGGCATCAGCAAGTCCAAACAAGACGCACTGCTTTTCAACACGCTCACCGCCACGCCTGTTGATCAAATGCGCATCACCCTGCCCGAAGTGAATACCGTGGTGCGGGCACAACTCTATTCTCGCCCGCGCTCTGACGCGGCATGGCAATCGCGCTGGCAAGGTGTGCTGTATCGACTGGTGCGCAATAAAGCCGAGCTTAATAATACCCCCGCCATGTTTAGCCCGAACAGCCATACTCAATGGAAGCTACAGCTCGATACCCAAGGTGGTGGCCTAGGATCAGGCCAGGCCAAAATTGAAATGGGCTGGATTCCGAGTACCTTGTTATTTGTTGCGCGCGGCAATCCGCCGTTTACGCTGGCCTACGGCAATAAAGCCATCAGTAGCGCCGCACAAAGCGAAGCTGATTTGCTGATTGATCCCGCCACACCGATTGGCGCCGCCAGTGCCGCCAGTGCCGCCAGCGCGATGGCCAACGCGACACCGCCGAGCGAAAGCGATCCTGCGCAGCAGAAAAAATGGCTACTCTGGGGCGCGTTGATTTTGGCTGTTGGTGTATTGGCCTTGATGGCACGCAGCCTAATACGCCAACTCAAACCGCCAGCGCCATAAAAAAAACCGCCGAAAGGCGGTTTTTTTAAAGCTACGCAAATTGAAGTTCTTTAATCGCACCACACCGACTTATAGCAATCGGTAAGCGACAAAGCACTTACTTAATTTGCATATCGTTTTTAACTGATTTCACGCCTTTCACAGTGCGAGTCACTTGCACCGCTTTAGCCGCTGCCGTTGGCGAGCTAACAAAGCCGCTCAATTGCACAGTACCTTTAAAGGTTTCAACGTTGATTTCAGCGACTTTAAGCGTTGGCTCATCCAAGATGGCGGCTTTTACTTTAGTGGTAATCACGCTGTCGTCAATATATTCGCCCGTGCCTTCTTGCTTGGCAGTCGATGAGCAACCGACCGCCGACAATAAAGCGACAGCAACGAAGGCGGCAGATAAAAATTTGCTAATGGGTTTCATAGTCATACTCCAAATGGGTCAGTATTTTTAGCCATTCACCGCATTCGTGCGGCAAATAGATCGTGTTGAAAACCTATTTTGGCGGTGTATTACGCGCTTCAAAGTCTTTGATTTTTTCTTCGGCCACGTCTTTAGAAATGCCGTAGGCTTCTTGCAATTGCCCCAGCAATTTTTCGCGCTGGCCTGCAATCACATCTAAATGGTCATCCGTTAGATTGCCCCATTCTTGCTGGATTTTGCCTTTCAATTGCAGCCAATTTCCTTCAACGATATCCCAGTTCATCGCGCCTACTCCTTTTCTATTTCGGCATGCCATTGACGATATTGCCAACGCAGCATCCGTATCACCGCCAATGTTTAGGGCGGCGGTTGTTCCACTGCAGCCAGATTAATCAATCCGAGCAATCAAAGTCTGTTCGTTGGCGCACAAAGCTGATGTTAACTTTCATTGAGTTGACTCTGCGTCTTAAGCGACTTGTGCGAGTTAACGCACAGACCTGTGATCTAGTCAGTATTAAGCTAGCGACAAGTCCAGTGCTGCACAGACCGCTACGGTTGCTTTAATTCATCTTGAATCGCACTGAGTGACTTTCTTCTTTACGGAGTTATTTTATGAAAATCCAATACCCTCAACGTCTACTTGCTTCCAGCATGGTCGCAGCCATGATTGCCATGGTGACGATCAGCGCCCCGGCCTTCGCAGAAACCGTTTCCCAAGAAATTGTTGAAGCCAAACAAGAAAGCCAAATCTGGACCACCTATGCGCTCAGCCCGTATTTGCGCGCCAATGATTTGAAAGTCAGCGTCAAAAGCGGTAAAGCCACCATCACCGGCCGCGTTGAAGACAGCGTCAATAAAGATCTCGCCAAACAAATCGCTTTGGGTGTGAGCGGAATTAAAGAAGTCGATAACCAAATTGTGGTGCAAGCCGATTATGTCGCGCCGCCCGCAACGACCACGCGCAGCTATGGTGAGGTGACTGACGATGCCTACATCACCGCAGCGATTAAATCCAAAATCATGTGGAGCAAGCAAACCGATGGTTTAAGCGCCACGGTCGACACCAACGCCGGCAAAGTGCTGCTGCGCGGTAGTGCCAAAACCGCCGAATCCAAAGCTGTTGCAGGCCGCTTGGCAATGACAACGCGTGGCGTAGTCGCGGTCGACAATCAATTGATCGTCGGCGGCACCAAGCTCAATGCCGCTGATACCGCCAAAAGCGCTGCACTTGATGCAGAGCGCAGCATTAGCGATAGCTGGATCACCGCGAAAGTGAAATCGACTTACTTGTATTCCAGCAATGTGGCGGGCTCTGACATCAACGTGAAAACACAAGGTGGCGTGGTGACTTTAAGCGGCAAAGTCACCAGCGGCGCAGAGCGTTCTTTAGCGATTGAATTGGCTAAAAACGTATTGGGCGTAAAAAGCGTAAAAGCGCAATCTCTGACTTTCTAAACTCAGTATGGCGCACCGCTCTAGGGCGGTGCGCCAATCACTGCATGATCGAGCCTGTATGCAAATTTCTTTATCTTCCCCGCCGATGAAAAAAGGCGGTTTTTTTAGTTATGGCAAGCACCGAGGAAATCTGAATACAAGGACGAACATGAATAATCTGATCGATGATTTTGCCAATGAATTTATAAAAAACCATCGCAATCTAAACGACAGCGAGCAGCAAGTGCTGCTGCGACTGCGGCAAAGAAGCCATATCAGCCGCAATACCAATACCGAGATGGATGAGGCATCAACAATCGGGCAAAAACTCGCGGATCGCATTGCGATTTTTGGTGGATCGTGGACGTTTATCCTGCTATTTATCGGTTTGCTGGTGCTGTGGATTGCCCTTAATACGTTGATTTTGACGCGTGGTGTTGATCCCTATCCCTTTGTATTTTTGAACCTGATTTTGTCGATGCTCGCCGCCTTACAAGCGCCGATTATCTTGATGTCGCAAAACCGCAGCGCCGCCAAAGATCGCGCCGCCGCGCAGCACGATTACGAAGTCAATCTGAAAGCCGAGCTGGAAGTGATGGCACTACACCAAAAAGTCGACGTCTTGCGCGAAACGCAATGGGCAGAATTGATCACGCTGCAACAGCAGCAAATTGCGCAGTTGACTCAGTTACTCAAGCAATCGACGGCCAGAACGAATCAATAATTGTTTTTTTCAATCGCGTCTGCGTAGTGATGTGGTGCTGAAATCAATTCCTGATTAGCTAAACAACTCAGTAGATCGTCATACCGGCGAAAGCCGGTATCCAGAGCGATGGTCAAATAAGCATTGCAGCTAGATTCCGGCTTTCGCCGGAATGACGAAATAGGGTTTGCCAAGATGATTCACTAACGAGTGATTAACGTTGATGGGCGCACAGCTTGGGCGAAGCGATAGACGTTGATCGGCTTGGCTAAAAATCATGGCTCAATCCATTAATCCCCCATCGCCTTGAGTTATTTCGCCCACCTCAATCTGCGTATAATGCTCGTTTTCGATAGCTGCGTTAAACTGCGTTTGAGCTACGGCTATCGGCCAATAGCGGAAGTTCAGCTCTGTAGCTTCAGTTTCGCTCCAACGATTATTATGCTTCACGATTCAATCGCATCGACTCAAATGTCAGGTAAGTCATATGCCAACAACCCGTTTCGAATTTATCGGAGATATTTCTGAAAATGGAGTGTCAATCACGGATGGAACTTTGGAAATATATGTCAATGAGTATGAAATAATGCTGCGCAACTACGTCAATGGCATGTTTCGTGGGAAGACACTTACCATCCACCCTTTTTCAGCCCGAATGTTTTCGGGGACAACATTTGATATGAAGAAAGATTATCAAATTAATATGGATGGAAATAGGCTAGGAAGTTATACAAATGGACCATTAGGCCACCCCGGTGACGGAGAGTTTGAAATCTACGATGTGCTTAATGTATCCATATCTGGGGCATTTCGGAACGAGGTGCTAGATATAGGAATACGGGCAAATACAAGCCGCGGAAAGGATGTTTGCTACATCGCCAAGGAGGAGTCCGAAGAGAAATACCAAGCACTTAGCGTCACAGCTCGATTCCTTGTCCCCAAAGATAACTTAGAGGCATTTTTTGGGCTTCTGCCGAGGAAAACTAACGGAACTAAATAATGACCGCTTTGGGTCGAGAGCTGCCAGCTATGTAGATAGCTGTTATTCCAGTGGCACTGATGGGTATCGTCAAAATATTGAATCCAGCTAATCGACCGTTCGCTCAAATTGCTTGGCGACAAAAGCCCAGATCATGCGTGATGCATCGGGGCCTTTGGGGTCGCTAAAAGGCTGGCTGGCGGCGCCACCACTCCATGCATGGCCAAGGCCGTCGACAACGCAGAGCGTTGCGATCAGATGACCCGCTTTTTTGTAATCGGTGATGGTTGCGGCATAACGCGCGCCGCGCTGTACAGTGCGCGATTTACCTGCTTTTGCACCCACTCGTTCACCCCAGCGCATGGCTGCTTCTTCCCCATTACTCAGTGCCACGATGTGATCAGCAGAACCGTGAATCACCAGCAGCGAGGGTAGTTGTGTACTGCGCGGGATGGGTGGCAATGGTGCCGGATTCACACTTTGGCCAAACATCGCTTTGATCGCACCGACCGATGAGTGAGCAACCCCCGGCGCGATGCCTGAATGCATGGCAATCGCAGCAAACCGCTTTGGGTGCTGCGTTGCGAGCAATACCGCCATACTGGCACCCGCAGAAAGGCCCGCGAGGGCGACTTTGTTGCGATCCACGGGCTGCGTCAGGCAAACCGTTTCGATGGCCGCAATAATTGAATTTTCTTCTGCCTGCGCTCTACCTGTTCGGGTGTCAAACCAGTTCCAGCAGCCTTGCAGATTCGACAAGCGATCTTGCTCAGGGTACAGCACAAAAAATCGCTCACGGGCGGCAATCTGATTCATGCGGCTACTGCTCGCCATCGCTTGTGCATCCTGACCGCAGCCGTGCAACATCACCAACAGCGGCAGCTGCTCATGGTGCTGAACACCCGGTGGTTTATAGAGTCGATAGCGCCTTGGGCCTGCCGTACCCATCGCGATGCCTGTCGTCCAGTTAGCCGAAACAGCAGTGGTTTTTTTACTGCGCGTTTTTTTGGCGGCGGGTGCAACACTCAAGGAATCTTTGATTGCTTTTGACGTGGCGCGCAGCGAAATTCGTGTCATTGCATTCAAGGCGCGCCCAAATGAACCACTCCATCGCTTTTTACTGGTACGCCTTACCATTGGATATCCTTTGAGCATGGAGTGAGGCCACAACACTGCGCAGCACGATAGAGCATTCAGTTCTGAGTTTTGATTTTAAGCCGCTTAGATGACGTCAAAGCACAGATGATTTAAAGCTTGAGATGGATACGATAAAGCCCAACATTGACCGCAATAGTTGGGCTTCGTAAACGCTGGTGCTGGATACTCGATGCATCGCCTGCGCCAGCCGTTAAATCAGTTTATTTACGACCCAAAATCACGCCGAGCAATAGACCAAAACCAGCAACTGCGGCGACGGTGCTCCATGGGTGCGTTTTTGCGCAATCATAGGCCGTGCCAGCGATTTTCTTCCCTGAACAATACAGGCGCTCAGAAGCCGTTTTTTGCGTATCGACTGCGCTATCGAGCAACTGCATCGCTTGCTGGCGCAGCGCGTCGGCTTTATCGCCACTTAAACTCGCGGCTTCTTGAAATAGCGCTTGAACGTCTTTCACTAAAACATTCAGGTCTTGATCGATTTTATGGCTATTAGATTCAAACATCGTAAAACTCCTAAAAATAAAAGGGGTGCAGATTGGCAAAGTTCGCCGCACTGCACTCAAAAAATCGGTTTAATCGCGCTGATTAGCGTGGGTTGATTTTGCCGTTGTCGTCCGACAATACAATTTCAACGCGGCGATTTAATTGGCGATTTTGGCTGGTCGCATTCGAGGCCACTGGGAAACTCTCGCCATAACCTTGCACCGCAATGCGTTCGCTGGCGATGCCCAATTGTTGCAACGCAGCGCTTACCGCTGTAGCACGGCGCGTGGAGAGCATTTGGTTATGCGCCACTGTGCCGGTGTTATCGGTAAAACCTTCGATCAATACTTTGCGCTGCGGATTTTTTTGCAAGACATCAGCTAGCTTTTGCGCCGTCGCCACACCCGCCGCCGTCAACTGCGATTGGTTGCTGGCAAACAGCACATCACCCAAAGTAATCACAATCCCGCGTTCGGTATTTTTGGCTTTCAAATCGCTCAATTGCTGCAACAAACTCGATGCATCAGCTTTGGCCACTTGGGTTTCGCGCTGTGCGTCTTGCAAATCGGCTTTGGCTTGCACTGCGCTGGCCGTTGCTTGATTAGCTTCGTTGGTTCTTTGCTCTAAACGTACTTGATCGCGTTGCTTGCTACTGTTGGCCATATCGGCTTCGGCCGATTTTTGCGTCGCCGTACTTTGCATTAACGCAATTTTTTGTTTGGCCACATACGCCAAACCATCAACGACTTCGATCGATTCTTTTTTGCTCGCTGCGGCATTGGCTTGGTCGAGCGCTTCGCCCGCTTGCTTTAATTCCAGCGGCGCGTATTTGGCGATGCTTGGGTTATTTTTCGCTAGGCTATATTCGCTGCGTGTTTGATCCAGCAAAGACGTTTGCGTCGGCGTGGTGCTACATGCCCAAAGCAAAGTGGTCATGGCTAAAAGGGCTGGGGTGAATTTATTCATAATGAACTCCGAGGTCGCTGAAAATGCGGCGCAATCGCGCCCGCATCGTAAAGTGCTAGTGAGATTATTTAAGGGCGAGATTATTTATTGTTGGCGCGGATCAGTTCATCGCGCAGCACTTGAATGTCGTCTTGCAAGCCTTGGGCTGCCGCTTGTGCTTTGCTGGATGCCGCTTTGGTTTGGGCTAATTTCGCATCGGCTTCGGCTTGGTTGGCCAGATCAGTGGCTTTGGCATAGTCTTTTTTGGCCAAGGCAGCGCGTGCCAAAGTCATTTTTTCGCGTGCCAAATTCATTTCAACTGGCGCAAATTCAGTCGCACCTGCCGCCGCCGCACTATCAACCGCCGCAGCCGACACCGCCACTTCAGTTGTCGCAGGCCCTTTCATGCTGCTGCATGCCGATACCAACAGAATGGCGCTCAGGCCCAAAACGGTGAAACATTGCTTGTAATAGATAAACATCGTTGTGCTCGCTTTACTTTGAAAAGGGCTAAATCACCCTGAATGACTCCTTTTTACGGCGTTTGACGCAGACAGTCGGTTCGCCGTCGCACATAGGCGGTAATCATTTGGATTAATGCGAAATGAATATCAGCAAACGCCGCGCAAAAAAAAGCCCTGCACGGCGGCAAGGCTGGATAGTGTGCTGTTGGTATTGCCTTGTAGCCATTTATTGATATGACCTGCAAGGCAATACTGTTGACTTGTGGCAATGTTCAGATTTTATGCTGTGCCGCGCTCGTTGAGCTGGGGCTTAAAATCCCCGTCTAAGCGCCCGGGTCGCCTTTCTTTGCTTCTTTCTTTGGCGACGCAAAGAAAGAAGTCCCTGTCGCGGATTGCGACACCAAAACACCGTGCCGCAGGCACTTTAAACCATCAGCACGTAATCTGAACATGGCCGATCTTGTTGCTTTGACGCGCAGCGCTGGCACGGCCACAAGTTGATCTCGATTTAGTGTGTCGCCGTTTCCAAGCGAATCAATTCTTTTTTAACCACGGCATAACATTCGCAGCTAAGTTGCTCTAAGCCCGTGCGGCTTAGTACCGAGATGTGGCCGCGACGGTAACTGATGTAGCCGTCGCGTTGCAATTGGCCGGCTGCTTCGGTGACGCTTTCACGGCGCACGCCCAAGGTATTGGCGACCAGTTCTTGCGTCATTAAAAACTCACCGGCTGGAATCCGATCTAGCGTCAGCAAGAGCCAGCGGCACAGTTGCTGCTCGATGCTGTGGTGGCGATTGCAGGCGGCGGTTTGGAACATTTGCGTGATGAGCGCTTGGGTATAGCTCAGCAAGCGCCGCTGCATAGCCCCGCCACGGCTAAACTCCTCTTTAAATAGGGCGCGATCCAGACGATAAGCATGGCCAGCGGTTTGCACCACGGCCGAGCTACTGGTGGTGTTGCCGCCCATAAACAGCGGAATGCCGACCACGCCTTCGTGGCCCACGCCCGAGACTTCGGCCGATGCGCCCGATTCGGTGACGTAATGCAAAGACACAATCGCCGTCGTCGGAAAGTAGGCGTGGCGCAATTGCTCATTGGGCTGATACAGCATATCGCCCAACCGCATGCTCACCAATTCTAAATGCGGGCTAAGTCGCGCGCTTTCGTCGCTGCTTAGCGCGGCGAGCAGTTGATTTTGCTGAGGATTAGGTAAGAGGATCATGGTTGACCTTTAAACTGGGCAAGGCTTGGCATTCAATGCCAATGCCGCGATAGCCGGTAAAACGGCAGGCTTGATCGAACATCGGTTCGCCGCTGACGCGGTAATGCCGCTTGCTGCCGTCGCTGAGCGTGCGGCTAAAGGCAAAATCCAGAAACGGTTGGCGCGCGGCGATGGTGGCTTGCAGCCATTCGCGCTCGGCCGGATTCCAGCCGGAATCATCAACTGGCTCGCTCGTGGTTTCGTCGCCCATCAAGGGGGTGACGCGAATGCCGAGCATTTCCAGTACCGGACCCGATACTTTGGTGAAATTTTCGTGCTCGTCTTGCTCCCAATACCAATCGGAGGCCAGCTCAGTGAGGCTGCGAAAGCGCGCTTCGCTTTCGCATAATTGTGCGGTGCGCTCTAAGACTGTCGCTTCCAACAGTTGGTTATACGATTCGAGCTTTTTGTACAGCAAGCGCACTTCGAGCATATTGTGAATTCGCGTTTTGACTTCGACCAAATCAAACGGCTTACTAATAAAGTCTTTGGCACCCGCTTGTAGCGCACGCAATTTATGCCCGGGCTGTGCAGTCAAGACAATCACGGGCAAATAATCATCACCCGTATTGGTTTTCAAGCATTCCATCACTTGAAAACCGTCCATTTCTGGCATTTGTAGATCGAGCAAAATCAAATCAAAATTGTATTGTCGATGCAAAACACAAACGTCTTGCGGATTCATCGTCGCATGCACATTGGTGTAACCCGCCTCGCTCAGTAGCTGTTCTAGCAGCATGACATTGGCTTTTTGATCATCAACAATCAAAATAAAGGCATTAAAAAAATCGTTTGGCGTGAGTTTCATGCTGGATCTTCTTCATTAGCGCAGAGGTTTTTTTTCTGGACAAACTCGAGCGCAGTATCGAGCGTTTCCATAAATTCATTCACTTTGATGGGTTTGGTCAAATAGCGGAAAAACCCCGCCTGCAAGCCTTTCTCAATATCTCTAGGAATGGCGTTAGCGCTGAGCGCAATCACCGGAATATGCTGCGTTAACGGGTCTTCACCCAGAATTTTCAAGGCTTCAATCCCACTAATGCCAGGCAAATTAATGTCCATTAAAATCAAATCGGGCTGCGAGGTTTGCGCCATCGTGATACCGCTCAAGGCATCACGCGTCGTCAGCAAGCTAATATCGGGTCGCCGGCTAATCAGGTCTTCAATCAGCATTAAATTGGCTGGATTATCTTCAACATACAGCAGTCGATACAGCGCGGTTTTAGAATAAGTACGTACTTGCGTCGTTTCGATATGCACGCTTTCGATCTCAACAGCCTGAAGCGCCTGCGTTAAATTCATTTCCACCCAAAATACGCTGCCGCTGCCCAGCGTGCTTTCAAAGCCGATGCTGCCGTCCATCAACTCAATCAAACGCTTGGTGACGACCAAGCCAATACCAGTGCCTTCTTCGGTATTGGATTCTTGACCGAGCCGATTAAACGGTTGAAAGAGTTGGGCGATTTGCTCGGGCGACAAACCTTCACCCGTATCGGCAACGCAAATCCGAATTCGCTCTGGCGTGGCTTGCACGCAGGTCACCGTAACCGTGCCGTCGACTTTATTGTATTTAATCGCGTTCGAGAGCAAATTCACCAGCACTTGCTTAATGCGAATACGGTCGCCTTGAACGCAGTGCAGCGCTTCAAACTTTGGAAAGCTGACGCCAATACCACGTTTAAGCGCCTGCGGCTCGATCATCGCTTCGCATTCTTGCATCACTTCCGCGAGTAAAACCGGCTCCATCGATAAGGATAATTTACCCGATTCGATGAGCGCCAAATCCAAGATTTCATTGATCAACTCCAATAAATACCAGCCCGCTTGTAGGATTTGATCGAGGCTGCGTTTTTGATTGGGCGTTGGTAATGGGTTGCCTGATTCGATCAGTTGCGCAAAGCCCAAAATCGCGCTTAAAGGCGTGCGCAACTCGTGGCTCATGCTGGAGAGGAAATCAGATTTGGCCAAATTGGCCTTCTCGGCTGCTGATTTGGCGTGTTCTAACTCGATATTATTTTCAGCAAGAATTTGATCGAGCCGTTTGCGCTCCGTGACGTCGCGCGCGGCAGCGAACACGCCTTGCAAATTGCGATCTCGATCATAAAACGTCGTCGCGTTATACGACACGACTGTTTCTTTGCCATCCCAAGCGCGGGCGGTCAGTTCGTAATCGGTGATTTTATTTTCGCTTAATACGCGTTTAATGCCCGCTTCGGCGCGGGCTGGATCGGTGAAAAAGCTTTTAAAAGGCGCACCGATTAATTCATCGCGCGTGCAACCAGTCAGCGCTTCCATTTGCTTATTCACATCAGAAATAATCCCCGCCGGATCGGTGGTCATAATCGCATCGATATTCGCTTCAATCAGCGAACGCGTATAAAACTGTTGATCACGTAGGCGTTGATCGAGCTTTTGCTGCTCAGCTTCCACTTGTTTGCGTGCGGTATTGTCAGTGCCAATCAGCAAATAACCGATGATGGTCTCTTGCTCATCGCGCAATGCCGTTACTGAGACGACGGCCGGAAAACGACTGCCGTCTTCACGAATATAAGTCAGTTCATAAATATCTTCGATGCCGCGCGAAGCTTTAAACACCAAGGCTTCAAAGCCGGGGCTAATCGTCACGCCCAATTCCAAACTCAGCGCTGCGGCGCGAGCGATGACTTCTTGCGGGTCGGAAATATCAGCAGGCGTGATTTTATTGACCACATCAGCGGCGGCAAAACCCAGCATCCGCTCAGCGCCGACGTTGAAAATCTGAATCACGCCTTTGGCGTCAGTAGCGATGCTGGAGAAATTGGCGCTATTAAAAATCGCACGCTGCAAGGCGCCGGTTTTGAGCAAGGCCTCTTCGCGCTGCACTTCCACGCTGTCTTCAGCGCCCGTGTTAATCAGGCCAGCCGATGAAATATTGTACTTATTTTGCATTTCTAGCCTTTGTGGATGATGAGCCGGTCAAGGCCAGTGCGTATGCACCTCGCGCAGATCATCACACACTTCGCCAATGAGCGTCTGTTTGCTAGCTAACATAGCGCTAGATTGAACGCTCACTAGGATTGAACCCATGTTCATTTGCATCGGTTCGCTAACGCACAGACGCACAATCTGCATTGGCGCACAGTGGCTCATCTTCCAGAGCAGCCTGCCTATCGCGGCCGCTTCACTGAACAAAGGCCACGATGAATACACTCCCCATTTCCACAGCAGCGAGCACAGCACAGCGTGCCATCGATCATTCACTCTTTAACGCCAGCGCGGTGTCTTGGGCGGCGATTTTGGCTGGCGCAGCCGTTACGGCCGCTTTGTCGCTCATTCTCTTGCTCTTGGGCGTTGGTCTCGGTTTATCGGCGATGTCGCCATGGATGCAAAATGGCATGAGCGCTGTCACTTTAGGGATTTCGACCATTTTATGGCTGGCCTTAACTCAGCTCGTCGCAGCGGGCATGGGTGGGTATTTAACTGGACGCCTTAGAGTGAAATGGCTAGAGGTCGATACCAATGAAGTATTTTTTCGAGACAGCGCGCATGGTTTGCTGTCTTGGGCGATGGCGACTCTGCTCACGGCCATGTTATTGAGTGCAGCGATTACATCCATTTTGCATCGTGAGCCGATTGTAGGCCGAGTTGATACCGCGATTGCCGCCCGAGTCGATGCTTTAGCGCCACCGAAATTGAGCGAGGATGTACGAACGTATTTGATTGATGGCCTGTTCCGCCAAGATTTCCCCGCCTTAGCCAATGCAAAAACACCGCCACTCAGCCGCAAAACATCGGATGAAATTGCAGCGATTTTTAGCAATGGCCTGCGTTTGGGCTTATTACCCGCCGATGATTTGCGCTATGTCACTGAGCGAGTCACCGATTACACCGGTATTTCGCGTCTTGCCGCCGAGCAACGCAGCGCCTTAAGTTTTCACAACCTACAAACGGCAATTAATACCGAAATGCTGCGCGCCAATGCCGCCGCAGAGCTCAATCGAAAAGCCTCGGCGTATGCCGCGCTATGGCTGTTTATTTCTTTATTGATCGGTGCATTCACGGCGAGTGTGACGGCGATTTATGGCGGTCGACAGCGCGATATTTAACATTTAACGGAGCCCATCATGCGTTCACTTTTACTGTACTTCTTAGGTATCCCTATTCCGATCATTATTTTGATCGCGCTATTTGTTAATTAAGGATCGTTTATTGCTATCCAATCACCGGAGTTTTGCTATGTACACCATTACGACTGCAGATCAAACACAATTATTTGTTAAAGACTGGGGCACGGGTCGCCCGGTGATTTTAATCAGTGGCTGGCCGCTGTCATCCGATAGTTGGGACGATCAAGCGATGGCATTGGCCGAAGCGGGCTATCGCGTCATTAGCTACGATAGGCGCGGTTTTGGCCGCTCTTCGCAGCCGTGGAGCGGATACGATTACGACACGCTGGCTGATGATTTGGCGGCGGTCATTCAGCAAACGGGCGTTGAAGGCGTTACGCTAGTTGGCTTCTCAATGGGCGGCGGTGAAATTGCCCGCTATATGTCGCGGCATGGCGGTAAATCAGTCAGTAAAGCGGTACTGATCTCGTCCGTTGTCCCGTATATGTTGAAAACAACTGACAATCCTGACGGTATCGACGAAGCACATTTTTTCAATATGACGCAGGATATTAATGAAGACCGTGCGCAGTTTTTTGCGGGCTTTTTCAAATCCTTTTTCGGCATTGGCCTGATCGCCCAGCCGGTGAGCGAAGCGCTTATCGAATGGGCGCGGGGAATGGCGATGCAGGCCAGTTTGAAAGCGACTTTAGCTTGTGCGCATTCGTTTTCAACGACCGACTTTCGCCCCGATTTGGCCGCGTTCAAAGTGCAGACGCTGATTATTCACGGCACGAACGATAAAACGGTACCCGTCAGTATGAGCCGAGCGACTGCGCAAGCGATCGCCGGATCAACGCTCATCGAATACGAAGACGCCCCACATGGCCTCTTTGCCACAGCGAAAGATCGACTTAGCCGAGATTTACTCAATTTTTTACAAGATTCAAATTCGGCAGCGCATACGCAGCCTTAAACAATCTGGCGGCAACGCCATTCATTTCACACTAGGAAAACCACCATGAGCTTAGCCACTATATTATTAATTGTTTTGATTTTGATGCTCATCGGCGTCATCCCAAGCTGGTCGCACAGTAAAAGCTGGGGCTATGGCCCGAGTGGTGGCGTCGGTTTGATCGTGATTATTCTGTTGATTTTGCTACTCACCGGCAGAATCTAAGGATTCGCCTGCGCGAGATGCCAAGCGATCAATCTCACGCAAAAAAGTAAGCCCAAATATGGACGAATATCCATATTTGGGCTGCAATTGAAAAACCGCTACGCCGCTTAACGCGGTGGCGAAGTGCGTGTTGGCCTCAGTTCACCATCAATTTTTTGCCAGCGTTCGTGATGCTCACGAATCAAATGGATCGCATCTTCTATCGTATCGACAACAATCGGGATTTGCATATCCACCGGGCTAGCTAATCCTGCATTATTGTCAACCATATGGCGCTGTGCCCAATCAACCAACTCGCCCCACATATCACCGACCAAAATAATCGGCGTATCGTACAGTTTGCGCACTTGAATCAATTGCCACACCATCGACAATTCAAGCAAAGTACCAATCCCACCTGGCGTCACAATAAACGCATTTGAGCGCATGATGAAATGATGCAGACGTGAGAAAAACGTTTTGTGTTCAAACACGCGGCCAACAAAATCATTCACATTTTGCTCAAAATCCAAATCAATTCGAATCCCAACCGAGGATTCGGGTTTATTCGGTGCGCCTTGGCTGGCGCCTTCGTTCGCAGCCTGCATCAAGCCCGGCCCGCCGCCAGTGACAATCCGGCAGCCCATCGCGGCCAGCTGCGAAGCGAGTTGTTTAACCGCTTCATACGCAGGCGTATTGTCTTCAATCCGTGCAGAACCAAAAATCGTCACATGGTAATCAGGCGTGTGTGCGGGGCGCAAACGCGACAAATCATCCACCGCATCCCACAGTTTTAAAACGGCTGAACCGACAATATCCAGCGCCTCTTCATCATCGATTACGCCGATGGGTTTATTGTATGAATTAATCATTATCTTTCACTTAAGTTGCGCGCCACACGGCGTCGACGCTTTATCTTAGTTTGAAAAGCCCACGCTGTAAGCACTCAGCGTAATTACTTGAATAAATCTTTGATAATTAAGCGACAAGGCTGCCGCAAAAATGCGTTTCTCTAGCTGCGTCTGCGAAATAAGTAAAAAAGTAGTCCATAGTTAAATCACAGACAATTTCTTGCCCTAGCCCCATCCAGTGCCTAGCTTTAATAACTAAGTAGTAAAGCAAAAGCCTTGGCCTAAGGCCACCCAGTCTTGCATTGTTATCTCGCCTTGCCGTACTACACATACTGTCTGCGGCTTCGATGCCTTGCCATAAAACTTTTGCACGAATAGCTACGTCATTGAGACTCAATTTATGATTTTGCTTGAACTGGTTTGGGATCAACAACAGCGTTGGATCGGGCTATTTGCCCATAACGCCGATCAATTTGGCGATATTCTAGGCGCAGCTTTACTCAATCAGCCGCTGCGGGGTGTTGCCTGCTATGCACTGGGACAGCACAGCACGGAAGGCTTAGTGAATGTCCAACAAGACGAACATGGGATTGTGCTGCCGAATAGCGCTCGCCTGCATTTTCAACTGCAACATAGCAGTGATTTTACAGCGCTAAATCCTCTCGATGTCGCGTGTGGCCCATGGTATACCGAGGCCAGTCCCACAGCCAACGCGGCCAATCCCAGCAAACCGGTCTTGCTCGAACTACTCAGCTTAATTGTCAGTGATGCCGAAACGTCGGCGCTGGAAATGACGCTCGCTAAAGCGCCACAATTGATGTTCAATTTACTCAAATTGGTCAATTCAGTCAGCATGGGCAGTGCTGCACCCGCACGCAGTATTCGCCAAGCAATTACTTTACTAGGACGGCGACAATTGCAGCGCTGGCTGCAGCTATTACTTTATGCCGAGCAATATGGTGAGGCGACGCCTGCCATTCTGATTGCCGCCGCATTGCGGGGAAAACGGCTCGCGCTCTGGGCCGAGCACGGCTGGCTAGGAAATACCAATCAAGATGAAGCGTTCTTGTGCGGTATGTTGTCGCTATTAGATCGGCTATTTGCCGAGCCACTCACCGAGCTAATGGCCTTGCTACCACTTGATCTGCATTTACGCAGCGCCCTTTTATCCGGCGAAGGCGTATTAGGATTGGCTCTAAAGCAACTCACTGCGCTGGAAGCGGGTGAGCGCCACAATCCGCTGATCGCCCCCCTACTGGCCAAGCAGGCGGCTTGGGTCAATTGTGAGCTCAAAGCCATTGCTTGGGCGCACCGCTTGATTTGCGAGTCGCACTAAAGTGCCAAAATCTAACGAACTAGGCAGCAGTAGCCAGCTTATCAATGAGCTGGCGGCATCACTCATCACGCTGGATTTACAAGGCTATATCACCGGCTGGAACAAAGGCGCTGCACAGCTCTTTGGCTACAGTGCCGACGATGTTATCGGCCAGCACATTTTGATGTTATATGCAGAAGAAAGCGCTGATGACAGCGCCGATTTCAATACGGTTCTGGTGCAAGGCCACGCGCAAATGGAAGTTTTGCGGCGTAAAAAAAATGGCGATACCTTCTGGGCCAATATCCATCTCACCCTCGTACGTAACAGCGAAAATCAAGCCGTGCGTATGATTGGTTATGTCACCGACATCACCGAGCAACTGGCATTTGAAGAAAAAAATCGGCTTTATAATCATATATTCGAGCAAGCCACCGACGCGATTGTGATTACCAATCTCGACTTTCACTGCGTCGGCTGTAATGCAGCCTACCAGCAGATGACCGAAAAAAATATTGAACAAACACTCGGTCAATTACCCAGCTTTTTGCAAGCGCTGCAACACGAGCCCGGCATCCCACTGTATGAGCAACTCAATCTACTCGGCCACTGGAAAGGCGAGCTGTGGGATCAGCGCGCATCCGGCCAGCGCTACCCGATTCATCTCACCATCAGCGGCGTGAAAAATAAACGCGGTGAACTCACGCATTACTTCGCGGTATTTTCCGATTTGAGCGAGCAAAAACAAGCCG
This sequence comes from Deefgea rivuli DSM 18356, assembly GCF_000620145.1. Classification (GTDB taxonomy): domain Bacteria; phylum Pseudomonadota; class Gammaproteobacteria; order Burkholderiales; family Chitinibacteraceae; genus Deefgea; species Deefgea rivuli. The sequence goes on along the minus strand of NZ_JHVM01000013.1, from coordinate 77,947 downwards.
AAGCACAAATTCATCGCTTAGCTTATTTTGATCAACTCACGAATTTGCCCAATCGAATTATGCTGTTCGCACTGCTAGAACAAGCGCTCACCGAGGCACGGCGCAATAACCAGCATGGCGCACTACTCTGTTTTAATATTGCTCGCTTTAAAGCACTAAATGATTCGTTCGGCCATCGCGCTGCCGATCAGGTACTGATTGAAGTCGCGCTACGGATTCGTGCCAGTTTGCGTGATGAAGATGTTGTGTCGCGCTTTGGTGCCGACGAGTTTTATATTGGCCTATTTGATATTAGCCACCGCGATGATGCTAGTTTGGTGGCACAACGTATTCTGCATGCCATCAGCCTGCCACTCATGCTGGGCCACGAAGAATTACTACTCAATGCCAGTATTGGGATCAGTGTTTATCCTGACGATGGGCGCGATGCCGAAAAGCTCATCAATCAAGCCGCAGTGGCGCTGCACCGCGGTAAACAAGCACAGCAAGAAATGCTGTTTTATTCGCCCGAAATGAATCAACGCTCAATGGCGCGACTCAAGCTCACCAGTGAATTGCATCATGCTTTAGAGCGCCATGAACTACAGCTTTTTTACCAAGGCCAATACGATGCTCAAAGCGCTGAGCTTGTTGGTGCAGAAGCCCTAATTCGCTGGCAACACCCAAGCCGAGGTTTTATTTCGCCGGCTGAATTTATTCCCTTTGCCGAAGAAACTGGCTTAATCATCCCCATTGGCGAATGGGTCATCTTTGAGGCCACGCGGCAATTGGCTCAATGGGATGCCAATCATCAATTTCTGCCGCGTTTGGCAATTAATCTTTCGGCACGGCAATTCAAAGCCAATCTACCCGAACAACTCATCCACCGACTCGACAGCCTGCAGCTCCAGCCCAATCGAATCGAATTAGAACTCACCGAATCCATACTGATGCAAAGCGACGAAATCACGCTCAACCTTTTACGAGAACTTAAAACGGCCGGTTTTTCGCTGGCGCTGGATGACTTTGGCACCGGTTATTCCAATTTATCCTACTTGCAACGCTTCACACTCGACTACCTCAAAATCGACCAAAGCTTTATTCGTGGCTTACCCGATGATAAAAGCAGCGCTGGGATTGTGAATGCAATTTGCGGCATTGCACGCAGCCTGAATTTGCGCCTGATCGCCGAAGGTGTAGAAACCGCAACCCAACTGGCTTTTTTACAGCAAATTGAATGCGATCAAATTCAGGGATATCTACTAGGCCACCCACTTCCCGCCACCGAATTCGCGCAATTACTAAGCGCCCGCCCCTCCCCTTAGGGTCTGTGGATGTTTGGTTTGCATCGTAAACCAAACGTCAACAGCTCCTAGCGCAAGCCGAAATTTAACTTGCCATTCTTGACGCGCTCATTAAGAATACCTGCGGAGGTTAATCGCCTTTTTTGCAAGCTAACACTCATCCATCAATAGGAAAACATCATGGGTTTACTCGATTCTCTAGCAGGCCAGCTCCTTGGCGGTGGCAATACTGAAGGTGGTATGGGCGCCCTCGCGGGTCTTTTGGAACAGCAAGGCGGTGTTTCAGGTTTGCTCGAAAAATTCCAGCAAGGCGGCCTCGGCGAAGTGGCGCAATCTTGGGTTTCAACTGGACAAAACCTACCGATTTCTGCCGAACAAATTCAATCGGTACTTGGCAGCGATATGGTCGCATCGATAGCAGAAAAATTTGGCGTTGATCCACAAGCCGCAGCAGGACAAATTTCAACTTTATTGCCACAACTCATCGACGGACTTACGCCCAACGGTGAAGTCGAAGGTGGCAGTCCAGATTTAATGGGCGCAGCAATGGGTCTATTGAAAGGCAAACTATTTTCATGATGTATTTCGATCTAGCCCTTAAATTTAAAAGGCTAGACGGCAATACCTAGCTTAAAACTTCTAAGCTAGATCAATTGAAGCAGCAATAAAAAGCCTCATTCTCTTTAGCTAGAGAATGAGGCTTTTTATATTCGGTGCATAGTGCACGACAAAAAAATCACTCAAAATCAATTCAAACTTTTTTGTACCACCAATGAAAACCCTTGATACGGCGTAATATTGAAAAACTGCGGATCAAAATATTTCAGCTCGCTCTCTGCCACAATATAAACCGCCGCCTCTTGTGGATTAATCGTCACTTGTTTTGGATCGATATACACATAGCGCTCAGCATAAGACTTCTGGTATTTATTGGCCGAAACCGTTGCTGCAGAGGGCGAATGAAGCGCGTCACCTTGAAAATATTTCGCATCAATCTGATGATGGAACATCGTCAAAATCTCACTCGTTGCCTTTGCCCCTTCAAACTGACTATTGATCGTGATGTAATATTTCGGGGTATCAATTTTGGCCGCCTGTTGCAGTGCCTTGCCCATCCCATCGAAAAAATACACACTAATATCCCGCGACCATAAACCAAAATATTGGCTACAAAATAATATAAACGACACACAATAAATTAAGCTAGTGACCACAAAAGCAGGCTTAAAGCATTTATAGACTTGAGCCAGGCCAATACCAGAAAATATAATCAAGAAATAATAGGCAATATTAATTCGATTTACATTGACCGAGCCAACCACGAGCCCAGCCCATAAAGCAATAAAGCCCCCCATTAACAAAATAAACCGTGCAAATCGAATAGCAGGGGCATCCACAATCACTTCATCTTTAATAGTGCACTGACCGACAAGAACCGAAATCACACCCAAAGCGACCAAAGGCATCGAAAACAAATATAAAGTCGCAAAATTATCAATCGCATTCCACGGCAAGTCTGGACGTTGCAATAGAGTTGTATTGAGCAGAGCATTAAAATTAGTACTTAATTGAGTAGCAAACTGAGGTGAAAAAAATAAAATTTCCGCAGAGCGAACGCTATCTGGAAAAAATGGAATAGTAAAAAATGGCGTATTAATCGTTGGAAATTTAAGAAAATTAATAATCATCACCAAGAAAACCGGCAATGCAACTAAAGTATAAGTAAGCACACTTAATAGCATCTCTTTAACACTAACAATTTTCTTTAGCGACATATAAATAGCAATGCCTAGCAAGAAAATAGGGACGGTAAGGAAAGCAATACCATAGCTATACATACACAAAGCAAAAGACAACATCGACAAATACAAAAAATATCTTTTTACATGCAGTAAAGTTAAGAAATAGCAGCCGATAATGAAAAAATGTGGAAATATATTACAATCAAGAGCCCAGCGGCTTTGCATAATATGCCAAGGATTAATCGCCAATAAGAAAAATGCAATTAATGCAGTCGTCCGTCCAAACCCATTTTTAACAAAACCATACGCGGCCAACATCCCACACAGACTAAGAATCAGCACCGGAATTCGTGCAGAAATTATACTCAAACCAAAAATTTTAATAAATGGCACCATCAGATATGACAGCAGCACACTCATTTGCCCATAGCCCCAGGCGGTAAAATGCGCGGGCAATTTCATCCCGAATCGGTCAGTACCATAATCTGCCAATGCTTTTGCATCCACCGCAGCCATTGCACCATCTTGATTAAAGCCAGCAGGAATTGCACCAAAATCCCATATACGAACGGCAACCGCCAACAAGAAAATTAAATAAAACAATAAGCGCTGCGCATCAATTTGATTCTCTTCAAAAGAGCCATTAAATTTTTCTACCAATTTACAATCAATGCGTGCGTGCAAGGGACGATACGCAAACTGTAAAATTAATACCAACAACACGATCGACCAAAAAAAGCCCAATAGAAAATCATTCCAGTATGCCATTCTGTTTATTCCTTATTACTAACTTGAGCTGACGATGTGTTCGCATAAAAAACGGGATTTTCTAATTGCTGCTGCACGATATAGCGTGGCCGACCTTTAACTTCTTCGTAAATTTTCTCAATATAAATACCAATAATTCCGACCGACAGCATCAGTGCTCCGCCAATCACTAACTGCAATGCAATCACTGTTGTAAAACCATCCGCAGCGTAGCCCAACGCTTTCATAATAAATGTTTGGCAAAGTAAAACAAAAAATGCCAATAAGAGTGCAGCGCCCATAAACGCCGAAGCATAAAGTGGCGCAGCAGTATATGAAGTAACCCCTTGAACCGCTAATTTGACTAAATTAGTAAATGACCATTTTGATGTGCCCATTTCTCGTTCAGCCACCTCAAACTCAACTTGAGTACGCTGAAAACCAATCCAAGATGACATACCACGAAAAAATGTTTGCTTTTCAGGCATCGCTTGCCAAGCCATTAAAGCATTACGATCTAACAAACGAAAATCAGAAGCATTATTTAAATCAATACCTGATGTCGTTTGTAATACCTTATAAAATAGACCTGCACTTAATTTGTAACTTAAACTTTCTTTTCCACGATTGCTTTTAACACCCTCAACGACCTCATAACCTTCATTCAGCCAAAGCTGATACATTTGCGGTATGATTTCGGGTGGATGCTGCATATCAGAATCAAGGCACACACAGCAGTCGCCTTTAACTAGGTTCAAGCCCGCACACAATGCACTTTCTTTACCAAAATTCCGGCTCAACTTAATGGCTTTTACACCTGCCATCGTGTTCACACAGGATTGAATTTCTGCCCATGAATGATCTGTAGAGCCATCATCAATCAAAATAATTTCATGAGGGATGCCGGAGTCTGTTAGCACTCGATCAACACGCTGCACACTCTGTTTAATCATAAGCCCTTCATTAAAAACAGGAATGACCGCGGATAAAATATTATTATTATTTTTCATTAACAACTCCAGCAGCTTTAAAAATGAAATAACTGTAAATGAAATAATTCCAAAAAACGACAAGGACTTGCATCACTAACTTTGCAATCGAAGCATTACCGTTTAACATTTCTGATAGGGGATAAATCGCCCAACTGGAAACCAAGATATTAAAAATCAATAACAATGTTGTATATACAAATTGAGACTGCGTGCGGCCATCAGCTTGAAATGCCCATTTCTTTTGCATAAAAAAACCCCACACAAACCCCGAAAGAATACCAAGGGTATTGGCAATCGATATTGCATGAAAAGGAATCATTGTAGAAGAATAAGAAATAGCCAACAGCAATTTGAAACACACAAAAAACACAGAAAAATCGAGTACTGCAGCACTACCACCAATTAATCCATAACGAATAAATTTAGCCCCGCCATGATGGGAGTCTTTAATGAAATATAAAGAATCAAGCAGCCACTGCATTATTCGACTCACTTTAAATAAATTACTTCAGTGCCGATGATTGCGTCAGAGCACTTGCCGACTTTGGATGACGAAAAGCCCACCAATGGCTACCGCTAAAATTCCACAGCAAACCAATCGCTGTCGTGAGTAATTGCGCGAGCCAATAGCCCCAATGCCAATGACCAACAAAGAGCGCCATCAGGCCGGTATTGATACACCAGCCGATTCCGGTGATAGTGTAAAACTTGGCGACTGCGGCACGGTGCGATTGCTGCGTCTCATGGCTTTTAAAAGTCACAAAGAAATTCAGCAAATAATTAGCGACAGAGCCTAATGCGTAACCAATTCCCGATGCTACGGCCGCTTTCATTGCCAAATGCTCAACGCCCAACCACAACACCAAATATTGAATGCCCGTGCCGCATACGCCTACGGCGGCAAAGGTCAGGAATTTTTTGATAATCGGAGGCATGGCAAATCCATTAAAAACGGGGGATCACGAAAGGCACGAAAGAAATACAAAAAACACGAAAAAATTTAAACGCTCTAGTTACTTCAAATAAACCTTATTTCGTCATTTCAGCGAAGGCCGAAATCCAGCGACAATGCCCAATTAGAGCCAAGCTCTGGATACCGGCCTTCGCCGGTATGAGGGTTTAACTGAGAAGGCTAGTTTAATGATCGAGCTGAAGCGATTTTTTCGCCTTTCTTTCGTGCCCTTCATAATCCGTCGTGATCGAATTATTCTTCCGTCGGAAAGCCGATTTTATCTTGCACCACGTAGAGCGGACGGCGTTTGATTTCGTTGTAAATCCGGCCAATATATTCGCCCAAAATCCCGATACACATCAGCTGTACGCCGCCTAGGAACAAAATCGCCACCATGATTTCCGCCCAACCCGCCACCCAATCCGGCGTCGTTAAGCGCACATACAAAGTATTGATAATCCCCATCAGAGCAATAAAAGACGACAACAAGCCAATGCTAATCGACAATTGCAGGGGTTTGGTAGAGAACGACATAATGCCGTCGGTGGCAAAACGAATCATTTTGCGCAGCGGATATTTGCTCTCACCGGCAAAGCGCTCGGCGCGGCGGTACGGTAGCGCGACTTGTTTGAAACCCACCCAGCTCACCATGCCGCGAATAAATCGATCACGTTCTGGCATCGCTTTGAGCACATCAACGACCTTGCGATCCATCAAACGGAAATCGCCGGTATCGAGCGGAATCGGTACATCAGAGAGTTTATTCAGGACACGGTAGAAAGCACGCGCCGTAACCAGTTTGAATGCCGATTCACCCGGACGATCAACGCGAGTACCGTACACCACGTGATAACCCGCACGCCATAAGGCAATCATTTCAGTGACCACTTCAGGCGGATCTTGCAAATCGGCGTCAATCAACACCACCGCATCGCCGCTCGCCGCGTCGATCCCTGCTGTCACAGCAGTTTGGTGGCCGAAATTGCGCGCAAAGCCGACGATGCGGATTTCTGGATCCGCTGCTTGCGCCGCCATCAGTAATTCACGCGTGCGATCTTTACTGCCGTCATCAACAAAAATGAATTCGCAATCCATGTCGGTGACCATCGCACGGAAATCACGCAAGCGTTTCAGCGTTTCGCCTATCACTTCTTCTTCGTTGTAACACGGGATTACCACTGATAAACGTTGTTGCATTTCCTCTCTCCATCCATGCGCTCATAGCAGAACACTGAAAAACTACTTCGAACCTCGAAATCTGCGTTAAAAAATGGCTCAAAATCCTCATTTACAACTGTAAACTGCGGTTTTTCGCCATTTTTTGCCTTGCCTTCGAGCTTCTCGCTACGTTTTTCAATGCCCTACTGCAACCGCCAACCGCTGGGGTTGTTTTAATTTTTTTTGTAGTCACGTCGGTCTGGTTACAAAACCGATGAGGATCAACCTTACAGCATCAAGCTCAGCTTGGAAACCCCGCCCAATGGGCTATTTCACAAAGCAATTGGCTTTACTTGTTGCCCTGCAAAACGAGTGATGCAATTACACGACAAATCCAAGCAAATAAACGCTTTAGCGATTGCTGATATAGCAATAGCGTTGCTGCAATGCACTATTGCGCCTAGGCCGCAGCCAGATTGAGTTTGTAAGAAACATCGCCGACATACAGTCAATCCCGAATTGTGATGTAGATCGGCGTTTCTCTGGACGGAACTAGGCGTAAGGATTGAGAGCCGCTATAGTGCGCACTTCCCCAAGGTGTTGCTTGAGTACTCAATCATGTCGAATTTATCTGTACGAACGGTCTGGGCGCAGTGTTGTATTGCCATCTTATTGCTGATGCTGGCAATCACTGGCCGTGTCCATGCCACCACAGACACCGCCTTGGTGCGTAATGCCAGCGCCGAAGACGCCAGCCCATCAGGCGGCGCAGCCGGCTGGACTTTCGATCATTGGACTCAAGGCGACCCGCCCAGCACCGCGACACGCGATGAAACCGTGGCACGCAGCGGAAAGTCCTCACTCAAAATCAATCTACAACAAGGCGACGATGGCAAGCTCACGCAAGCGATCAAAGTTAAACCCGATACTTGGTATCGCGTATCCAGCTGGGTGAAGACCCAAGGCATACCCGCAGACACTAAAGTCGGCGCAAACATCAGCGTGGTTGATGCAATGGAATTTGCTGGCGACATTAAAGGCGATAGTGATTGGCAAGAAATCGTCGCTTGGGGAAAAACTGGTCCAGAGCAAACTGAAATCAAAATTGCAGTTCGGCTTGGTTTTTACGGCAGTTTAGCCACGGGCAGCGCTTGGTTTGACGATATTGCGCTGGTTCCAAGCGAGCCTGCTGCTGGCGCGAAAGTGATTAGCTTTATTTCGCCGCCACCAGCACCTGCCGCTGAAACACCCAGCGGAAAAGCCTCTTCCGCGCTAGTTTCTACGCTTGCCGTTGGCGTGACATTGAGCTTTTTGCTGCTCGCCGCATTTGCCATCAAGCAACGCAATACACTCAATCAACGTTTTGGCGCGATAGCCGATGGCATCACGCCGCTAGCGCAAACTTGGCCAGCGCTGGCTTTAATTGCCCTCGTGGTCTTGCTCAAAGCTTGGGGCGCAGGCTCAGTCACAGGTTACACGCAAGACGTTGGCACGTTTAGCGCGTGGGCCATCGATATGTATAGCCGTGGCTTTGCCGGTTTTTATATGCCCGGCTATTTTGCCGATTATCCACCGGGCTATATCACCGTGTTATGGCTGGTTGGCGGGATCTCTAATTGGTTTGGCATTCAGTACGGCACGCCGGGCTTTTTAGTGCTGCTGAAAATGCCAGCGATGCTAGCCGATATTGCGGGCGCAATCTTCCTCTTGAGCCTGGCGCGCAATAATCTGACTGAGCGTGCCTTAGCCTTGCTCGCCGCCTTGCTGTGGTTACTCAATCCTTTGGCGATTGTCACTTCGGCCTTCTGGGGACAAGTAGATAGCATTTTCACGCTCGTGTTGGCGGCCTCCTTCTTGATGCTCGAACGACGCCGTGTGATTTTGGCGGCAAGTTTATATGCCGTAGCGGTGTTATTTAAGCCACAAGCCCTGCTCGTCGGGCCGATTGCCTTGGTGGCCTTATTCTCATTGCGCGATATTCCGCTGCAACTGAAAGCTGTTGGCGCTGCGATTGGCACGTTCATTTTGCTATCGCTGCCGTTTACCATTTCGCGCGAACCAACTTGGATTTTCAGCCTGTATGCCGGCACGCTGGCCAGCTACAACTACCTAACTTTGAATGCGTTTAACCTGTACGCGCTGCTCGGCCAAAACTGGTTGCCGAATGAAACACTATTTATCGGCTTGCAAGTAAGCACTTGGGCTTGGGTGCTGACTTTATCGGCGCTGGGCGCGGTGATTTACGGCATCATCAAAAGCAATCAAGGCGGGCATAAAGTCGGGAGCTATCTGTTTGGTGCGTTTGCGATTTACCTGCTGTTTTTCGTGCTCGGGCCAAAAATGCACGAGCGCTATTTATTCCCAGCGGCGTTTATTGGCTTTACCGCCTTCTTGCTGATTCGCGATAAACGCGTGCTGTGGCTGGCGATTGGCGCAAGCTTAACGACGTTTATCAACACGCTCATCACGCTGGATATGATGACGCGCTTGCAAAGCTCCTTGGTTGAAAACAGCAATGTGTTTTTGTGGATAGGCTCGCTGGCGAACGTCATTTTGCTGATTCAAACCTTCCGCGTGGGCTACGATATTTTCTTGCGCGGCAATATCCAGCTTTTGCCTGATTCGGCAGCAGCAACGCCACTATCCGCAGAACAATTATCAGCAAAACCGGCCAACCTCATCCCTAGCGATACGCCGCTGGCGAAAGTCAGCAAAAACGCGTGGATCGCGCTGGCGACAATTTGCGTGCTGTACTCGATTGCTGCGTTTACTTATCTGGGTAATTTTGCGTCACCACAAAAATTCTGGAATCCACCCGCCGCTGGAGACTGGGCAGTATATGACCTGGGTTCAACGCAGACGGTGTCTACAGTCCAATACCACCATGGTTTAGGCACAGGTGAATATGCACTGGCTTGGTCAAACGATGGGCAGACTTGGGTTGATGGCAAAGGCATTATTGTCGACAACCGCTTTGCCGAATTCCGCTGGCGCAAAGTGGATGCCAATGTCGCTGCGCGCTATTTCAAAGTGGGCTTAAGCACCGGTTCATTGCAAATGAATGAACTGGCACTGCTCGATGCGCAAGGCCAAGTGTTGCCAGTCAAACAAATCAGCGGCCCCGATGAAGCGGCCGCGCTGTTTGATGAGCAAGACAAATTTGAATCACCCTCCACCGCCTTTAACGGCATGTATTTTGACGAGGTGTATCACGCGCACAGTGCTTGGGAAATGTACCAAGGCATCGACGCGACCGAAAATACGCATCCACCCCTGGGCAAAATCATTATCGGTATCGGTATTGCGCTATTTGGTATGAACCCGTTTGGTTTCCGCTTTATGGGTGTGACCTTTGGTATTTTGATGTTGCCGGTATTCTTCTGCCTATCACGCCGCCTGTTCCGCTCGGACAATTTCGCGCTATTGGCCACCGCTTTCTTGGCCGTCGATTTCATGCATTTCACGCAAACGCGGATTGCCACGATTGATACCTATGGCGTGTTCTTTATTTTGGTCAGCTCGTACTGGATGCTGCGCTTTATGCAAAGCGAGCCAGTGCAAAATGGCTGGAAAACTGATGTGAAATCGCTGCTGCTGTGCGGCATGATGTTTGGTCTGGGCGCGGCGAGTAAATGGATTGTGCTGTACCACGGAGTGGGCTTAGCGGCGCTGTATTGCTGGAATCTATGGCGACAAGCGCAAGTCGCCAAAGCACAAGGCCCGCTCATGCCCGATCAACGCGGCTATGCGCAGTGGGTAACGCAAACTGTATTGGTGTCGATTGTCGCGTTTATCGTGATTCCGGCGCTGATCTATACCGCCGCCTACATCCCGTTAATGCAAGCGACGGGCCAAGGTTTATCGGGCATGTTTGCCAATCAATCAAGCATGTTGGCCTATCACAGCCAATTGAAAGCCACGCATCCGTTTAGCTCGTTCTGGTATGAATGGCCGACGATGGTGAAACCGATGTGGTATTACGGCGGCAGCGAATGGGCTGGCCCGCTCAAAGCCTCGACGATTAGCGCCTTTGGTAATCCAATCACTTGGTATTTGGGTACGCTGGCATTTATCTTTGCGCTGGCTTGGCGCGCCGTATTGGCCGGATCAAAAGCAACAGTTGAACGCTTTAATGTGAGCGACAGCCAAAAACTCGCACTGGGCTTTATTTTAATCGCAGGCTTGGCGCAATTTCTGCCATGGGCGGTGATCCCCCGCAAATTAGTGTTTATCTACCATTTCTTTGCATCGGTGCCGTTTATTATTCTGGCGCTGGTGTGGTGGCTGCAACGTCTGCAAATTTACAATCCAGATCGCAAATGGGCGCAATACTTGCCGTGGGGCTTATTTAGCGTCGCCCTCGTGCTGTTTATCGCCTACTTCCCCGCCATCAGCGGCCTACCCGTACCGCGCGGCTGGTTGGAATTTATGAATAAAGGGCCAGTGATTTTGTATTTCTAAGCGTAGTTCACCCAATAAAAAAACGACCTTCGGGTCGTTTTTTTATTAACCAACTAACTACAACAGGTATTGCCATCTAAGCATTACAAATAAAAGCCTACATCAATATACCCATTACTAAAATTAGCTAATCTCGCTAAACCAGCGATTGCACAAACCGCGAAACCGATGCATTGGACACGACCGCATCTTGCGTATTGAGGCTCCATACCAGGCGATTACGCCCCGCATGCTTGGCCCTATAAAGCAATTGATCGGCCTCAATGAGTAGCGATTCGAGTGGTTGCGCAAATGAGCGCTCAGCCACACCGCCGCTAATGGTGATTGAACACTGTGGAGACTCAAAAGCGCAGTTTCGCACTGCCGCTAGGATTTTTTCGCCCACCACAATAGCTTGCGCTAAAGCGGTATCCGGCAAGAGCAGCACAAATTCCTCGCCGCCCCAGCGCGCTAGCAAATCACTACTGCGTAATAAATCTTTGCTCAATGCGGCTACTTTCTGGATTACATCATCACCCGCCGCATGGCCAAACCGATCATTAATCGATTTAAAGTGATCGATATCCAAAAACAGCAGCGAGAGCGGGCGACCTGAACGATCAGCACTTGCAATCGCTTTAGCCGCTTCGGCTTCAAAAGCGCGGCGATTATAAATTCCCGCCAATGGATCTTCGGTTGCCAGCCGCGCCAATTCACGATTTGCCTGTTCAAGCAGCACCGTGCGGCTGCTGACTATCGCCTCCAAGCTTTCATTGGCTTTATGCAACTGAGCTTCATGCTCTTGCATCGCTCGCAAATTGGAAACCAGCGTCGACACATCGCTCAAAATCGTTAAAATTCGCGCACTGCCATCAGGCGCAAAAAACGTCTTAAATGCTGAATGCACAAACAGCACTCGACCATCTTGATGCTGAACCCGCCATTCCGTCGGAGCAGACTCATCCTGCTCCAAAGCCATCCTCAAAATCTCAGGTTCTAAAGCCTTGTCTTCCGCCAGCAAAGTAATGCCAAAAGTGCGGCCAATCAGCTCTTCACGGCAAAAACCGAAAATTCGGCAATATGCATCGTTCACCCGCAAATAACGCCCTTTTTCATCCGCAATGGCAATGCCCGACGGAGAAATATCGAATAATGCAGCAAGTATCTCAAATGAAATCAAGGCGTCGGTAGGCATAGTTTACCAATACTAGCGATAGGGTCTTTTCCGATTGTCGCATGTTTTTCTTACAATGAATGTCGTTTTAAAGAAAAGATAAAGCAATTGCACACGCCGCGCGCAATCGATTACAGCAAAACCTCGGATTAAGCCGTTCGCCCAGCCGAAATGCCTTGCCCAAAAGCACACGATACGGTGAAATCGGCGCCATGACTTTCCAATGCCGCCCTCTTTGCGCCGCCTGCTGCACCGCGCCGTCCATCTCTAGTCCGATACCTGGCATGCCAAATGGCAAGCCCGCTGGCGTCGCCTGTATTCAGCTCGATGAAAAACTCAGCTGTAAAATCTTCGGCCAGCCCGAGCGCCCTGCCGTTTGTGCGGGATTAAAGCCTTCGTTTGAGATGTGCGGTAATTCCAAGACAGAAGCGATGCTTTATTTGACGCAGCTTGAGATCATGACAGCACCTCAAGTTTTTTGATTGAACTGCATCGGCGTAAACGAGCACAATCCAAGCATCGGTATTGATATAGCACTGATGTATTGCCACACAAGCCTTTAAAATAAAAGGGCATAGACAAATACATCAAGCTAAAATTTGAATATTGCCTAAGAATTCGATATCAACTCAAAGCCAAATAAGTAAGTAGCCACTACGCAATGCGCTTAATAACAACGCAAAGTCGAGCTGCGCTCCTGACGAATCGACTCGGAGTGCTCACGGCCATTGCAACTAAAAACAATATTGGCGTATTTCACATGACCCACGGCAGGATCGCCGCACCAGCTATCGTTTGACGCAAAGTTAAATGTTTTTTTGCCATTCGCCTGATGCGCCAATTTACGAGTTAAATCACAAGAGCCGCCGCGATCCGTACCATAAACTGCTGAGATAATCCGAATACCCCGCTCCCAGTGGTTGCCACCGCCGCCCATATTACCGCCGCCGTTATTCATCATCTGCACTGCCTCACGAAAACCATCGCGAAATCCATCCTGATATTGCGAGCTACGGCCACGCATCATTTGCTCGGGGATTTGTGGATCAGCATGCACCAATGCGGGGGCGCTCAGCGCAAGGCCTAAAACAAGATTAAGTAGGGATTTCATGGCAATCTCCAGTCGGTAAGCCAACATCATAAAAGTAGAATGTTTTATGCTCTGTGATTTTTCTGACAAATCATCGCGCAAATAATACCAACATTGAAGACGATTTTTACGCATTCTTGCGGGAACTTTGTAAGCAATCATAAGCCACTGCAATGCTAAAGTGCCGTGGCTTATTAGAGAAGTGCGGACTATTTGCTGGCACTTACCGCCGTTACTTTGCGATCTAGCACGGTCAGATCAGGCAAGGTTTTGCACGCATCCGCTGCGACGATCCATTTTTCTGGCACAAACCAGCTTTTAGCAGCCGCATCAACATTGGCCCGAGTCAAAATCAACTCTGGCTTTGGATTCACCCAGCTTAAATCGCTATTATTCACCCAATGGAACATTTGTGAATAAGCATATCCAAACGGATATTTCGGGCCATTATCCAAGCCTTTTTGCATCAACTCATGCATAGACTTCAACTCGGCATCGGTGACCGAATTTTGGCTCAGTTTTCTTAATTCCTGCGCGGTGAGCACTAAAGCCTCTCCGCATTTTTCACGCGATACGCTGTAACTAATATCGAGCGTAGGACCATAGTAGGGCGACATTTCGCCAGCGCTATTCACGGCATAAGAATCCCCCGCTTGCTCGCGCAATGTCGTAAACAAGCGCTGTTTAATCACATCGTTTAAGCCTTCTTGCAGGAAGGCATTCTGGGTATTCGACCCTGAACCATCTAATGCAACGCTCCAGACCGTATACTTATCATCACGAAACGTAAATGTCTTTAGCGACTCTTTCAGACGTTCACTTAACACTGTGTTCGATAAAGATTGGACTTTCGGTTCAATTTTGGTCGGTAACAAGGACACTGCCGTTGGCCTCGCTGGCGGAATACTGGCGATATAGCGCTCCACCAAGTCTTTCATCTGCGACATGTCCGCAACGCCAGTTAAAACGATCCGCAACTGCGCTGGATTGCCATACAACTGGTCACGTAGCTCATTGAGTTTTTCAGTTGTAATCTCAAAGTCGGTCAGACTGCCCCAAACCCGATAAGGCCACGCAGCACCGTAGAGATTTTGCAAAAAGCCGGGGCCGTTAGGCCAATAAGCGGCATACGCTTGATCTGGCGTATTTTTTCGGGCTGCGTCATCACTGCGCGGCTCAGCAAGACCAAGGTAAATCAACTGCATCAAGGGTTTCAAAGAGCGCTCTGCAGCGACACCGCCAAAACCATGCTGGGCAGTTTCAAACATCGGTTGCAATTGCAGCTCTTCATTACGAATCGCTTGGCCAATCTCGGCAGCCGTCAAATTCCCAGCTCCCGCTGCCGCCATATACTTGGGCAAGATTTGCGAGACAAAGCGCCACTCTTTGGGCAAGGCCAATGCGCCTCCCGCAAAGCGTCCATTAATGCCAATGCGCTCGTCTGGCTGACGTTGCTGGCGAACTAAAACTTGCGCGCCGTTGCTCAACGTCCAAACGGTGACGCCATTTTCTGTTTTTGTCTGTACGACCTTGCCACGCGGTGGCTCTTTGGCCAGCAGCGGTTTTGCAACATGGGCGACCGGCGCTTGCAAAGTCTCTGTCTCCACTGCGGCGATCATCGCGTTCAATTTATCGTCATGCCAGCTGTAATAATCCTCATTTGCGGCCTTCGTCGTGGTCTTACCAATTAAAATGGCGACCTGATCGGGCGTAGTTAAGATTTGCTGTAGCGCGGCATTCACCGCTTGCGGCGTGATCATTGCCGGATCGAAAATCGATTTCTGCTCAGCGACATACAATTCAGGCACGCCCATTTTGGCCGAACTCGTTAAGCTATTGGCCCAAGTTTCATTCGATGCTGGAATATTCTTTATCGCCAACATGTACATATCGATGGCCTCGGTCACTTCAGCCGCAGTTAAGCCAAATTCGCGCGCACGGCGAATTTCTCGATACATCTGAGTGAGCGTGGCACCTGGATTTTGCTCCCTGACTGCAGCATATAAGGTCAAGTATGACTCGCGGCCGATACTGCCACTCCAGTCGGCCATCGACGCATTGGCAAACGGTTCATTTTCCAAGGTAGACATTTTGCTTAGCCGTTGCGACAAAGCCAGCATAGCCAGTTTTTGTAATTGAACCTGTCGTGCATCACTGATTGGCGGTTGCAAGAATCCCCAAGACACCGCCAACTCATCTTGCGGCCATGGATTGCCGCGATAGCTACGCACTTTAGGCGTTAAAGGTAAAGCAGGGTATTGGCTAGCTTGATCACCCATCGGCGCTTTGACAAACAGCGTTTTGATGGTTTGCTCGATGTTTTTTGGCACATCGCCAGCAATCACCAAAGTCATTTTTTGCGGCTGATACAGCTTGCGATACAGCGCCTCGATCCGCTCGGGCGACAAATCACGTACATTTTCCTCAAAGCCAATCGGCATATTTTCTAGATGCGGCGCATCAGGAATCAACACCGAATAAAAACTACGCCAATTGACTGTATCGACTTTACGTAGATTCATCTCATCGATCACCACTTGCCGCTCGGTTTTCAGCTCTTCGGGGTCAAACACAATCTTGCCATTGGCCCAATCGGCCATCAGCAGCAGGCCACGGTCTAAAGATTCACGCTTAAATTTGAAGAAATACGTCGTATTTTCATGTCCAGTAAAGGCATTACTGTCATTGCCCATGCGCATACCGTTGCTGGAATACAGCGCTTTGATTTCATCTTTACCGAAATTTTGGGTCTGCCGAAATGCCATATGTTCGATCAAATGCGCGATACCACGCTCATCTTTGTCTTCGCTGAGCGAGCCGCTATTGACCAGCAAGCGCAGCTCCACTTCGCTAGATTGACCCGCTTGCGGTGCAATCGGTTTGATCAAATAGCGCAAACCATTAGGCAATTGGCCTTGGATCACACTGGAATGCAGATGAGGAATCGGGGGCAGTTTTTCTGGTGCAGCAAAAACTGGATATGCCATTAGCAAGGTAAGAGATAGAAGCATTGTTTTTTTCATGACAGGCTCAAGACATTTTGACGCTGCATTATGCCAGATATAAAAAAGATAAAAGTTGAGGATTACTCAACTTTAAGTAGAAGATTGCATTACAAGACGCATTTCAAATGCGATGACTTACGAAAAATAACAACTCAACAACAAGAAAAAATAAAACATAGGTATATACACATAAGCCTTTAATATTAAAGAATACGTGAACATACCCATTAGTATTTCTAAGCTCTAACCCATTCACGCAAAATACATCTCCCGCAATCGCGCAACATAAGCGACCAGATTCGGCTGCGCTTGGGCAGCGTCTCGAAGAGATGAGGTGAAATTGGGGCTGAGGGCGGTGGCGATGAAGGCGAAGACGGTGGCATCTGCACCGCAGGGCGTGTCGCCGAGTAAGTAAGGTTTGTCGCCCAAAATGACGGCCACTGAACGCATCAGTTCTTGCGCCAGCCGCGCACGATCAACATCGCTCAGACGCGATGTACCTTGCGCGTGCAAAGCGGCGTTAAATCGCCGCCGCACCATCCAACTCACCACACCGCGCAGAGGCAGCGGGACTTTTCTGAACAGCTTCACCGTGCTGCTAGAAAAATTGCTATCGTCCGCCCAGCGCGCATACACGCCAAGCCAATAGCAATGATCTTCGAGCATTTTCTCAACAGCCCACGCTACAGCGAGTGCGTTAGCGTCGTAGCCACCCGAGAAATCAACACCATGCTGTTGCTCTAGATGCCAACGAATTCGGGTTGAATCAGCAATAACAGCAGCGCCGTCTTCTAGCCACGGCAATTTGCCATTCGGTGCGCCTTTTAGGCCGCTGTAGCGCATCTCAAACGGCAAGCCTGAAAGTTTCAGTAAAAGCTGCGCTTTAATCACAAATGGGCTGACATCGGGTAAACCAAAAGCAGGGCTAAAGCCATGTAACGTTAACATTGCAGTACCTTTCTTTTACAGAAAGCACCATTGTAGGGGATGACATTGGCAACGTCCACGTACGCGCCCAGCCCATTGCAAGGCTGCCGATTGAAGTGCAAAGCGGCCAATACGCACGGTGCAACTCGGCCAAATTGTGCTTAATACGCTGACTTGAATTCATGCCTTGAATTAAAGCAAGGTACAATCGGCGCTATCAAACTCGGACGGCTACTGTAATAAAGTAGATCGAACGCTTCATCGTGCAGCCTGTCAGATCCAAGCTGCTGCGCCTTCATTCCGACGATTACGATGGATTAAAACCAAGATGGAACACACTCTACGCCGCATGATGGACGCCAAAAGCGATCCACTCACTAGCCTCAAAGAACTAGTCGACGCACTGCGTCCCGGTAAAATCAGCGATACCGTTACCGCTATTAATAACACCCGCGCGCTATGCTATTTGCTAGAACAACACCCCGAATATCGCGCTGCGCTGCGCACACAATTATTTGCTTTATTGGGCACTACTCGCCAAGTTCAGCTCTATACCGATACCGGCATTTTATCCAATGAGAGTATTTCGACTGCAATCATTCGCCGGATTGGCTCCAAACTCTTACCACCGCCCGTTAAGCCTGAATATCTCAAAGATTTATTCGGGGTATTATTCCCCAACCATTATGATTACATATGGTTGAACGCCATACCCCAAGAGGTTTGGTTTGAAGTTGGTGCAGCAGCACATATTGAAGAACTCAACCCCATTGAAATCCCCACACATATTCGCTTGCAACAGCTGGAAGCGATTCAAGTGCTGTCTTGCCGATTGTCGGCGATTGGCCTTGAGCCAGAAATCGTTTTAAATCATCCTGATGTTGAACGATTTGAATCGCCGTTTGTGCGCTTAAATGCCGAAGTATTGAGCTATATCGAGCGCTATCGCGAAGACCTCACCGCCCGCCGTCCACCCGATGAAGATCATTTGCATATTCTGGTCTTGCTTGAGCAGTGCGAAACCATCATTGCCAAAGTCTGGAAACGTGCCGCCAAGAATGGCGCATCAGTGAGCCTGACTTATCATTTATTACGCTTAAAGCAGCATATTGATCGACTAAAAACACTATTTCAGTTGGTCGATTCCACACCCGAAGCCAAGCATTCTCCCGCTTTATTAGGCTTATTCCTTGAACTGGTTAAAGCCGAAAATCGCAAGTACAGCATTCGCGATGTACTTGCCGAAAACACCGAACTGCTGGCGCTACAAATCACCGAGCACGCCAGCCATACCGGCGAGCACTATATTTCGGAAACGCGCCGCGAATGGCTGCAAATGTTCCGCTCGGCCGCAGGTGCCGGTGTGATTGTCGGCTTTATGGCTTTGATCAAAATTTTATCGGCCAAAGCGCATTTACCGCCACTGCTCGAAGCCTTTGCATTCAGCATGAATTACGCACTGGGCTTTATGCTGATTCATATTCTGCACTTCACCGTGGCCACCAAGCAGCCGGCGATGACCGCAGCACGGATTGCCGCCGTACTCCCTTCGCTTGAAAACAAAAAAGTCGACACTTATGGCGAACTGGTCGACCTGATGGTCAAAGTCATCCGCACTCAATTTATCGCCATTATCGGTAATGTATTGCTGGCGATTCCGGTCGCGCTGGGGATTGCATGGTTCTGGTGGTATGAATTGGGCTATCACGTGGTCGACACCACCAAGGCCACCAAAATGCTGAGCGAATTACAGCCGATTACTGGCCATGCGCTGTTTTACGCGGCGATTGCGGGTTGCTGCCTGTTTTTAGCCGGTTTGATTTCAGGCTATTACGATAATAAATCGCTGTATAACCAAATCCCGCAACGCATTGCCGCACTGCCGCTACTGAATAAAATTTTCGGTGAAAACCGTAGCCGCCGCCTTGGCCAATATATCGAGCACAATCTGGGCGCGCTGGCGGGTAATTTCTATTTCGGGATTATGCTAGGGAGTATCGGCACCATCGGCTTTCTACTCGGGCTACCGCTCGATATACGCCACATTACTTTCTCTGCGGCCAACCTAGCTTATGCCGTCGTTGCCTTCGATTTCACGCTGGCGTGGCCGATTGTGGCATGGGGCGCAGCTTGCGTTGCGATGATAGGAGCGACCAATTTATTTGTTAGTTTCACTTTGGCGCTATGGGTCGCGATGCGCTCGCGTAAACGCCATCTGCGCGAGTTACAACCGCTGTGGGGCAAATTCTGGCGCCGTGCACTGAGCAGACCGCTTGATTTGTTTATCGCCCCCAAAACGGTTGCTATCGAGGACAAAAGCGCATGAGTTCTGCCGCACTCAACGAAATCATCGCCGATGCGCTAGCGGGCCCTGGCTGGATTGTGTTGCCTAATTTTCTGCCCGCTGAGGCGCTGGCTGAGTTGCAAAACTTAGCCAGCGTGCGGCAAGCGCAATTTGTCGCAGCTGGCGTAGGGCGTGAAGCAGCGCATCAAGTGCGCCAAGAGATTCGCGGCGATGCGGTGCTGTGGGTTGAAAACGATGATGCAGAGATGGCTGCGGCCAATCAGCGTATGAGCGACTTGCAGCAGCTGCTTAACCGAGAGCTGTATCTGGGCTTGGCTGAGCTGGAATGGCATTTTGCGCGCTATCCAATTGGCAGCTTTTACCGCCGCCATTTAGATCAACACCGCGATCAAGACACGCGCGTCGTCACCATCGTGCAATATCTAAATCACAATTGGGGCGAGGCCGACGGCGGGCAGTTGCGGATTTATCTGGACGCTGAAAACCACATCGATGTCACGCCGCATGGCGGCACTTTGGTGGTGTTTTTATCCAATCGATTTGAGCACGAAGTGCTGCCTGCACAGCGCGAACGCCTCTCGCTCACAGGCTGGTATCGCCGCCGCGCAAACTGACAAAGTGCACAGCGAATACGGCTCAGCAAGCGTAAAATAACAGAATTAAAAGAAAATCGACGAGCCTGCCATGTCTAAAACCTTATTCTGCCAGATCCTCTTGGGCGCCAGCCTGTTGCTCAGTGCCTGCAGCACCGCCCCCACCATCGACGGCACACCGGCTCGCCCAATCGCACAAGCGCGTAGCGGCCAGATTGAGCGAATTCACATGATAGCCGTGCAAGACAGTAGCGGCATTGGCAGTATTGCCGGTGGCGTGATCGGTGGTATTTTGGCCGGCAACCATATTGGAAACGGCAGTGGTAGCGCAATTAGCAGCGTATTTGGCGCGCTATTAGGTGGCTTTTTGGGTAATCAGATGGAGCGAGAACTCACACAAAAAACCGCGCAAGAACTAACGATAAGGATGCAAGACAACGGCGAGCGCTTGGTGATTGTGCAAGACATGCAACCGGCGTTTCAGATTGGGCAAAAAGTCGACGTCATCACCAACGGCCAAACAGCCCGCGTTCAAGCGCTCCCTATCCAGAAATAAAAAAGGCTTGCCACACGGCAAGCCTTCTACGGGTATATTGATATGAGCTTTCTCTAGCAATAGCTAGCGAACAATACCCATTAATACCCCAGTCGCTGACACACCGTCGATACCGCGCCTGCGGCATTCAAGGTATAGAAATGCAGGCCCGGTGCGCCGCCCGCTAACAGGCGATCTGATAGTTCTGTAACAAAATCCAAACCAAAAGCACGAATCGACGCGGTGTCGTCAGAATACGATTGCAAACGCAAACGCAACCAGCGCGGGATTTCTGCGCCGCACATATCCGAGAAACGCTGCAATTGGCTGTAGTTTTGAATTGGCATAATGCCCGGCACGATTGGGATATTCACACCGCGCCCTTGTACTTCATCGACAAAACGGAAGTAGGCATCGGCATTAAAGAAATACTGCGTAATCGCCGAATTCGCACCCGCGTTCACTTTATTCACAAAGTTGCGAATATCAGCTTCGGCGTTGGGCGATTGCGGATGAAATTCTGGATAAGCGGCGACTTCGATATGAAACCAATCGCCAAATTCATTGCGTAAAAAAGTGACCAATTCATTGGCGTAACGAAACTCACCAAACTCGCCCATACCCGATGGAATATCGCCGCGCAGCGCGACAATATGCTTGATACCGTGATCTTTATATTGCTGCACCACAGCGCGAATATTCTCTTTGGTCGAACCAACGCAAGATAAATGCGGTGCAGCCGAATGACCAGCGGCTTGAATATCTACCACGGCGCGCAAAGTGCCTTCTTGCGTTGTGCCGCCCGCGCCAAACGTTACCGAGAAAAATTCAGGGTTAAATTGCGCGAGTTGCCTGCGCGTTGTCGCCAATTTAGCCGCACCTTCGTCGGTTTTTGGCGGGAAAAATTCAAAACTAATCGGACGCAAAGGATGGGTCATAGCGCGGCAACTTATTCACAATCACAAAGAAGTGAATGTTACCACTCCACAGCCCGCTTTGGCATGAGCGCAATTCATACCCACAATAAATCCAATTCAATCAGCCACCACTTGTCTGGATAAACCACATTTGACCAGCAAGGTTTTTACTTCGTAAGAAAAGCAGATAAGATCGCGTGAGACCTGAACATTCGATTCAGGCCAAACGCGGCAGACCCTGTCGCCGCAAACTAATAAGAGGAAGAGACGACAATGGCAAAATCACGCTCAAATAAAACTCGCTTAGCCGCCCTACTCGGCGGCCTGCTGCTCGCTGCAGGCGTTCACGCAGCGGCTTGGCAAGAAGACACGACGTATCAAGTCAATACCGTTGTTGATTACAACGGCAAAACCTATAGCGCTTTGGTTACCCATACTGCCTATGCGGGCGCAGGCTGGAACCCAGCTTCTACGCCAACATTATGGAAAGAAACGGGAACCAGCAGCGCGACACCGTCACCAACGCCGACATTTACAGCGCCACCAGTATGCCCAATCAGAACACCATCTCAGTACGGCTACTGGAAAATAATAGATTCAGTGACCTGCGCTACAGAATGGGTCGTTACCGGCACAGCAACGCCTCCTCCAACACCAACACCAACGCCAACCGCCACAGCAACACCTGTAGCTGGTATACCAGCATGGAACGCCGCCACCGTGTATAACGGCGGCGCTCGTGTTAGCGTCGGTAGCGCTGTATATGAAGCAAAATGGTGGACGCAAGGCAATGTACCGGGCGCGGATCAATGGGGACCGTGGAAATTGGTTTCTGGCACAGCCGTAACGCCGACACCAACAGCAACTGCTACGCCAATCGTAGTCACGCCAACACCATCGGCATCTGCTTGCCCAAGCTTGCCAACCTTGATGCCTCCTCCTGCCGGATACACTTACGAGGCGATTAAAGACGCCTCTGGTTGCACGATAGGCTGGAAACAAATTTTAATCGCAACGCCAACCCCAACTGCGACTGCGACACCAACTGCAACACCTTCAACTACGCCAACACCAAGCACCACGCCAAGCACTGGCTTGCTGCCAAAACACGTGGTGGTCGGTTACTGGCACAACTTTGATAATGGTTCTGGCGTGATGCGTTTGAAAGACGTGCCGGCTGAATACAACATTATCAATGTGTCGTTTGTTGAAGGCGATCAAGCCGCGCCAAAAGGCACGGCTGCGTTTGTGCTGGATAAATTGTTTAATGAAGCTGAATTCATAGCCGACATTAAACTCAAGCAATCACAAGGCACCAAAGTATTGGTGTCCTTGGGCGGCGCGAATGGCGTGATCGTCATTGATTCGCTTGAAGCCCGTGAGCGCTTTATCAAAACCCTAGGCGACATCATCGCGAAATACGGTTTCGATGGCCTTGATTTGGATATGGAAAACAATCTCACCATCACCGCGAGCGATGATTTCCGTAAACCAGTGACACCGCAAATCGTCAATATCATTGCCGGCGTGAAAGCCATCAAAGCACGCTTTGGTGACAAATTCATCCTGACGATGGCGCCAGAAGTGAACTACGTGCAAGGTGGCTACGGCTACTATGGCGGCACATGGGGCGGCTACTTGCCTATCATCCACGGCCTGCGTGATGACCTGAATATGCTGCACGTTCAGCATTACAACACCGGCAGTATCAATGCACCGGACGGCAAAATCTACGCGCAAAGCACCATCGATTTCCAAGTGGCGATGAGCGATATGTTGTTGTCTGGCTTTAATCTGGGCGGCGACGTGAGCAAACCATTCCCACCATTGCGCGCCGATCAAGTTGGCTTTGGCTTGCCATCAACCGCAGGCGCCGCGCCATCGGGCGGCTACTTGTCGATTGCCGACACGCAAAAAGCGCTAGATTGCATTATGAAATTGCAAAACTGCGGCACTTACAAACCAGCAAAAGCACAACCTGATTTCCGCGGCATTATGACGTGGTCAATCAACTGGGACAGCAAACAAGCTTACCAATTTGCAAAAAGCCACAGCGCTTACTTTGCAAAATAATCTAAGCGAGTAAACGCAAAATGGCGACACTGCGGTGTCGCCATTTTTTATGGTATAAAAAATACAAACAACAAACGAGGCGAAAGTATCCGCCGATTTGGCTTTATTCAGTTTCTAGGGAGAATCGCAATGCAACTTTCTACTCAGCAAATCATCGAGCAATGTGCAGCAGCCTCCATGGACGGTAGCGCATATTTTCCTGATATCGTCAAAGCTCTGATTGGGGTCGGCGTCGAAGCCTATTGCGTCGATTATCGAGCAAACACAACGACTTATTATCTAGAAAATTCCGATACACATGCAATAGCGCTTGCCGCACCGAATACCACCATCCCCAAAGAATTCGACATCAGTGCTTTACAACAAGCCATCAAAGGCGCGCAAAGCGGCAAGGTGAAGTATCCCGAATTTCTCGCGCTTTCACGCGCAGCGGGCTGCGTGGCTTACACCGTGTGGCTGGCTGGTCAACATGTCAGTTACTACGGTCGACTAGGGCAAACCCACGTTGAACATTTTCCCGCCTAAACACGTTCTAAACCCCATCACGGCTTGTCTGAACTCAGTTTTTTAAACTCAGCAATCGCCGCTACCCGCGCGGCTTCCACTGCCGCAGCGATCTCCTTGGGATTGCTGCATTGCGCCGCGATGGCACCCGCATCGACCGCCGCTGCGGCAGCGCGCATTTGCAATAAATACGCGTGCTGCGGATAGTCGCACAGCTCAAATTGATAGCGGCCACGCGCATCAGCAAGGCAGGCATCGAGCAACTGCCTAAACCGCTCAGGACGGCGCAGCGCGTCGCAGCGCATGAGCAGCGCCAATACTGTTTCTGGCCGTAATTGCTGGGCGGTATGCACCAAGGTATGTTCACGGCAAGTCAGTACCGCGAGGTCTTTACAATCGCTAGGCACGCGTAAACGTTGGCACAGCGCCTCAACCAGCGGCACGCCGCGCGCTTCGTGCATGATGTGGCGCGGCAATACATCCTGCGGCGTTTTCGCTTTGCCCAAATCGTGGCATAGCGCGGCAAAGCGAGTCGCCAAAGGCCAACTTTGCGCGGCGGTGTAATCCAGCACCAGCATGACGTGCACGCCGGTATCGACTTCTGGATGGTAATCCGCACGCTGCGGCACGCCCCATAGCGCATCGATTTCGGGCGCAATTCGCGCCAAGGCGCCGCATTCACGCAAGATTTCAAACATCAAGCTGGGCTGATCTTCCATCAAGCCTTTGGCCATTTCTTGCCAAACGCGCTCGGCGACCAAATGATCGACTTCGCCATCGACGACCATTTTTCGCATCAAAGCCATCGTTTCTGGCGCAACGCTAAAACCAAAGCGCGCAGCAAAACGCGCCAAGCGCAAAATTCGGACGGGATCTTCCGCAAATGCGGGTGACACATGGCGCAACACTTTCGCAGCCAAATCCGCTTGCCCGCCATACGGGTCAATCAAGTTGCCGTGCTCATCTTCGGCAATCGCGTTGATCGTTAAATCACGGCGCAGCAAGTCTTCTTCGAGCGTGACATTGACGCTGGCATCCACTTCAAAGCCGGTATAGCCATGGCCGCTTTTGCGTTCAAGGCGTGCAAGCGCATACTCCTGATGGGTTTTCGGATGCAAAAACACGGGAAAATCTTTGCCAACGGCCTGATAGCCCAAATTGAGCATCTGCTGCGGCGTTGCGCCGACTACGACCCAATCGATGTCTTTGACGGGCAGTCCCAACAATCGATCTCGGACAGCACCACCGACGCGATAGACCTGCATATTCTTTCCTTAAAATGAAGAGTTACTTCAACTGAGCATAGAAGTCAGACTACAATCTGCTGATTATCCCCCAATTCTCTTTCAGGATGAACGTATGAAAATCGCAAATGATGTCACCGAACTGATCGGCCGCACGCCGCTGGTTAAACTCAACCGCGTAACGGAAGGCTGCGTCGCGACTTTGGTTGCCAAGCTCGAGTACATGAATCCATCGCATTCGGTGAAAGATCGGATTGCAGTCAGCATGATTGATGCGGCGGAAGCTGCGGGACAAATCAATGCTGACACGGTGATTGTTGAGCCGACGTCAGGTAATACCGGCATTGGTTTGGCGATGGTCTGCGCGGCACGCGGTTATAAATTGGTGCTGACGATGCCAGAAACAATGTCGAAAGAACGTCGTGCGCTCTTACGCGGTTATGGCGCTGAATTGATTTTAACGCCAGGCCCCGATGGTATGGGCGGCGCGATTGGCAAGGCCAAAGCTTTGACTGAAGAGCACAGCAATTACTTGCTACTGCAACAATTTGAAAATCCAGCCAATCCAGAAATTCACCGCAATACAACAGCAGTGGAATTATGGGAAGACACTGATGGCCAGATCGATATTTTGATTTCAGGTGTTGGCACGGGCGGCACGATTACCGGCGTGGCTGAAGTCATCAAAGCGAAAAAACCATCGTTCCAAGCGATTGCGATTGAACCCGATGCCAGCCCGGTGCTCAGTGGTGGCGCAAAAGGCCCGCATCCAATTCAAGGCATTGGCGCAGGTTTCGTTCCTGCGGTACTGAACACCGCGATTTACGATGAAGTGATTCGCGTGACCAACGACGACGCATTTGCGATGGCGCGCTTAATGGCGACGCAAGAAGGGATTTTGTGCGGAATTTCAGCGGGTGCTGCAACGTGGGCGGCGATTCAAGTGGCGAAACGCCCAGAAAACGCGGGCAAACTGATTGCGATCATCATCCCATCATTTGGTGAGCGTTACTTGTCGACTAAATTATTTGAAGGTTTGGCTGACTAATTAGATCAATGGGTATATGGACAAAAGCATTAATAAATAATGCCTACGTTCATATACCCAATTAATCAACAGAAGCTCTTTCCGCTTCATCACGCCAATTACTGATATCTCGAAACACCAAAACTGCGCCTAAAGTCCGATTCTCTTCATCGCGAATCCGCGCTGCACTTTCTTCGATTTGGAAATTCAAACCCAATTTATTGAGCAATACGCTGCGTCTTGCGCCTTGGTTATCGACGCCACCATGCAATGCAGCGGTGACTAAATTGGCCAGCGGCAAGCGCGTTTTGGCATCGACCGATTGGTAGACCGTACCCAAAGACTGGCCGCGCGCCATTTCAAGCTCCCAACCCAATAAGGCCGATGCGACCGGATTGATGTAATCAATTCGACCTTTGATATCCGTCGTTAACACACCATCGGCAATCGATTCGAGCGTCGCTTGCGCGCGTTGCTGCGCTTCGATCAACGCGACTTGTGCATTACGCATCGGCGTTACATTGCGCCCTGCACCACGATATCCGACAAATTCCCCTGCGGCATTAAACACGGGCCGCCCAGAAACACTGAAATAGAGGGTTTGATTATTTAAGTAAGCTTGATATTCAAAATCGCGATAGGGTTGTTTCGCCGCCAATACGGCGCGATGCGCTGCCCATTGCGCTTCACTTAAACCACCCGCTCCCAGCTCCCAACGACATTTGCCCATAAACACGGCGGGATTAATGTCTAATTCGGCAAAAAATCCGCCCGATACATGGGTAAAGCGCGCTTGGGCATCTTGCTCCCAAAACCAGTCACTCGAAATTTCTACCATTTCGGTAAGCCGGTCTAGTTTGTAGCGCAAATCAGCAATGCTGGCAGAGCCGATACTGATATCGCGGGCATGCAAGATTGTGCCTATCCAATTGAGATGGTCATCTCGCAGCGGTTTCAAAATCACATCGTAGTGCCGCGCCACACCATCGCGATCAGTATGGTTGATCGCTAATTGCACCGGCATGGCCAAGATGCCCAGCTCGCGCGCATCCAGCAATGCATCGCTCTGTCCCACAATGCTTTGCTCAGTCTGGCCAAAGCGATGCTCGGCGACTGCATTGGCATAGGTGATTTTCCCGGCCGTGTCGCGCAGCACCAGCGGATCACTGACCGCCTCAAGAATGGCGTGATTTTGCCGCTCATGCGCCAAACGATGCTGCATTTCCTGCTGTGCTGCCGTGTCGGCTTGCTGTAATACAAAAGAGCGGCGATACACATAATGAATCAACATCGCCAGCAGCACGCTCAGTAGTAAGCCGATCAGCGCCAGCAAAAGTAAGGTTTGATATTCGGCACTATTGATAGGCGGCCCCAGCGGGACAAACTCTAAACGCCATTGACGACCGAGTGCATTGATAAGCTGCGGCTCGAGTGGGCTTGCAGTCGCCGCAGCCCATTTCGCCGAGCTATACAGCGGCGCTTGATTAGGTTCACTGTGATCAAGCAGGCGCACGGCAAGGCCGGAAGCGTGGGCGGTACGTTCAGTATCGGCGAGTAATTCGCTGAGTTTCAGCCACATCACCACACTGCCTAAATAATTATTTCGCAGTGTTTCAACCGTTGGCCGCTCAAGTAGGCTCTGATAAATCGGCATATAAAAAGCATACGAGCCCGCCACAGCCGAGCCCCGAATTTGCATCGGCGCTCCCCAAGCCTGACCGCGATCACGCGCTTGTTCCAAATGGGCTTTTAAGCGCTGAACATTGCTTAGATCATCCCCCAGCCATTGCGCGGTGGTGCGATTGAGCGGACTGACCAGCTCTAGCACCTGCAGTTGCGTCCGCTGCGAATCTGCTGCCACAGCAAAATTTGAATAGTAAGCGGCTGCAAAGCTAGTATCGCTACGGTTTTTCGCAATGTATTGCTCAATATATTGCGATTCAACTGGACGTATAAAACCCATCGCCAGCACAGCAGGCGTGCGAATCGACAGATTACTATTGAGCACCAATTGATTAAATTGCTGGCGCGACAATTGAGGCTGAGCGATAAAAGCAGCCTGAATTGAATGCAGGCTTTCCTCCTGCAAAGCCAAGCGAGCCGCTAGTTGCTTCGCAATCGCAGCACTGCTGTCTTGCCAGCGAAGCTTGCCCGATGCCTGCATCTGGCTATACACCAGCCCCACGCAGGCTGCGGTCAGAAAAATGCCCAGTAGCAAAGCCAGTAAAGCAGCGGCAAATTGTCGGATGTTTTGCATAAAGACTCAGTTTGAGATAACAAAGCCCTGCACAGGAATGCAGGGCCGGATTCATTCATCAATATAGAGCGTATCTCAGCCTATGCCAGCTTGCACCACCTCATACGAGACAAGACCGCTCAGGAATGCGAAGCGCCTAAACCGCTTGAGCGCACCGCAAACCAGACGTCAATAACCCTTAGTCGGCACCGAGAAAAAGTTGGTATGCCAGATTTTGCGTTTCAATCCAGTAGGGATAAGCCAAACGGGCTAAGAATGCACTAAATTGCTCGTCGTCGGTCGATGGCACCTGAATCCCAACCAAAACTCGAGCATAGTCAGCACCATGATTCCGGTAATGAAATAGCGAAATATTCCAGTTATCACTCATGCCATTGAGAAAACTCAGTAAAGCGCCTGGGCGTTCTGGAAATTCAAATCGAATCAAACGCTCATTCACCGCTTGCGGCGCATGACCGCCCACCAAATGGCGGATATGCAATTTGGCCAATTCATTATCCGTTAAATCCACCGCAGCTAACTGATGCTCAGCCAATTTTTCGATTAAATCGACCACTTCTGAACGTTGCTGAATCGACAGCCCGACAAATACATGTGCTTCTGAATCTTTGGCATAGCGATAGTTAAACTCTGTGACATTACGTGCGCCAATCAAGCTACAGAAGGTACGGAAACTGCCTGGTTTTTCTGGCACCGTAACGACCATAATCGCTTCGCGCTGCTCGCCCATTTCGGCTTGCTCGGCGACATAGCGCAGACGATCAAAATTCATATTTGCGCCCGATGCAATGGCGACCAAAGTCTTCTCTTGCACATTTTCACGCGCTGCCCACGCTTTCATCCCCGCAATCGCCAGCGCACCTGCCGGTTCTAAAATCGAGCGATTATCTTCAAACACGTCTTTAATTGCCGCGCACATCGCATCGGTGTCGACCAAAATCACGTCATCGACAAACTCTTGCGACAAGCGGAAAGTTTCTTCGCCGACTTGTTTCACGGCCACGCCATCAGCAAAAATACCGACTTGCGGCAAGGTGATGCGCTCGCCCAATTTCAGCGATAAATACATCGCGTTAGCATCGGTTGGCTCAACACCGATGACTTTAACTTCGGGGCGCAAACGTTTGATATACGCGGCCATTCCAGCCAATAAACCACCGCCACCGACAGGAATAAATACCGCATGAATCGGATCTGGGTGCTGGCGCAAAATTTCCATCGCCACCGTGCCCTGCCCGGCAATCACATCGGGATCATCATAAGGATGCACAAAGGTTGCGCCCGACTCAGCAACCAGCTTCATCGCGTGCTCGTAACAATCTGAATACGAATCGCCAATCAGCACGACTTCAGCGCCACGCCGCGTCACTGCATCGACTTTAATTCGCGGCGCAGTGGCTGGCATCACAATCGTGGCACGGCATTTCAAATGCTGCGCCGCCATCGCTACACCTTGTGCGTGATTACCGGCTGACGCGGCAATGACACCGCGCTCTAAATCAGCGCGGGAGAGTTGCACCATTTTGTTATACGCGCCCCGAATCTTGAACGAAAACACCGGTTGCATATCTTCGCGCTTGAAATAAACGGCATTGCCAATACGGCGAGACAAATTAGGCGCATGCTCTAAGGGCGATTCAATCGCCACGTCATACACTCGGGCGGATAATGTTCGTTCAAGATAATCTATATTCATTCGCAGAGACCTTTGATTAATCACATGAATCAGCCTCACAGCTCAAGCATGCTTCAACAGACGACAAAAAGGGCGATTCAAACAGCAATCGCCCATTCTAACCGTAAAAGTGCCTGTTAACGCGTGGATTACGCCTCGCAATCTCGATAAGCCAAACGAATTTCTTCTATTTTTGGCAGGCAGCGAAAAAACGCATCCACCACCTCGGGATCAAAATGAATGCCAGATCCTGCCTGTATGGTTTCCAGTACGCGCTCGCGTGACCACGGCGGTTTATAGCAGCGTGAATGCGCCAGCGCATCATACACATCAGCCAAAGCAATAATCCGCCCTGCGATATGGATTTCTTCGCCTTTTAATTTGCGCGGATAACCGCTGCCATCCCATTTTTCGTGATGCTGATGCGCGATAATCGCCGCCATTTTTAAGATCCGTGGCTTGGATTCTTTGAGCATGTCATAACCCAGCTGCGCGTGCGTATCCATGACCGCACGCTCTTGCGCATCTAAAACACCCGGCTTATTGAGCACCAGATCAGGAATGCCAACCTTGCCAATATCATGCAGCGGGCTGGCGGTGCGGATAATTTCAGCGTCTTCTTCACTCAAACCTAATTCCAATGCTAAAACATGTGAGAACTCTGCCATGCGATGAATGTGCTTGCCGGTGTCTTTAGAGCGGTTTTCGATCACTTCGGACAACTGATAAATAATGCTGCGCTGCGTATCTTCGATCTCTTTATTGAGCATCAGATTTTCGTAGGCAATCGCGACATTTTTGCAGAATAAATCAATTAAATCGGCATCAGGATGCGAGAGTTCGACCGGGCCATCAATAATTAACAAGTTAAGCGCACCGTGCGGCGCTTGAAAAAAACCAACAAAATGATCGGGCGCAAAGACGCTTTGCCGTTTTTCTAAGGCCTCATCAATCGATGGCCGTAAACGCGTTAAATCCGCTTCGGCCAGCGACTGCCCGCAATACGCCTGATAGCCGCCCGTGGCATACATGACTTTTAAATTATCACTATCACTGAGCGCCGCGATGCCACCACTGACCACCACATACAATGCGTCTTGTTCAAAAAACAGTAAAGACTGCAATTGCTCTAACACGCCTTGGGCAAATTTCTGCACGGATTGTTGCTTGAAAATCGTCGTCGACGCATCAACGACTTTAATCAATCCACGCCGATTAGCCTCCAACTGGCGACGTTGATGCTCGATCAACATAATGTCGTTATACGAGCGCAAAGTGCCCAAGACGGCGGTATACAATTTATCGCGCGTTAGCTCAGTTTTGGCTTTGTAATCGTTGATATCGTAGTTTTCAATGACATGCCGTTCTGGCGCCACGCCGGGCTGGCCGGTACGCAAAATAATCCGGATGTGATGATTATGCAGTTTTTCGCGAATATCCCGCGCGACATTCAGCCCAGCGTCTTCCGATTCCATGACCACATCGAGCAGCACCAGCGCAATATCATCACGCGTTGCGAGCAAATCCAGCGCTTCAGCACCCGAATAGCAAGACAAAATATTCAATGGCCGTTTCAAGAAATCAATATTGGATAGCGCCAATTTGGTCACATGATGAATATCGGGCTCATCATCCACCACCAACACATTCCATGGCTCAAGGTGGACACTAGCCTGCGCATCCGTGTCGTCTTCAAGCCAGTTATCATCATCAATCATTGCGCCCCCTTATTAAAACCATTCATGCGGCGTATCAATCCTCAATCGCCCCATCATTTGGCGTTTTCTTATGTCGCCTCTGCGCCTATCAATAGCAAACCAAGCACATAAGTACTTGTGCAAAAGTTTTATGGCAAGGCGGGCAAGCCCAAGGCAGTACAGTTCGTACGACAAGGCGAGACAACGATGCAAAAAAAATTTTGCTTTACTACTTAGCCAGACGCAGTGTGCTATGTATCAGCCTAGTCAAAAATTTTAAAATTGCACCCAGCAATTGACGGCTCTTATAACGGCCAAATTCACATCCAGCCTGGCTTGATCTTTAAAAAAGTCGCCCTTGCCCCGATGTGAGAATAAACCGCATTGACAGGATAGAAGCAATGACCCAAATGACTCCGCAAGAAATCGTCCACGAACTCGACAAGCACATTGTCGGCCAAGCTGCGGCCAAAAAAGCCGTCGCGATTGCGCTGCGTAATCGCTGGCGACGTCAGCAAGTGGCTGAACCACTGCGTAGCGAAATCACACCCAAAAACATCCTGATGATAGGCCCTACCGGCGTCGGTAAAACCGAAATCGCGCGCCGTTTAGCCAAGCTGTCTGATGCGCCGTTTATTAAAGTGGAAGCAACTAAATTCACCGAAGTCGGCTATGTCGGCAAAGACGTCGACAGCATTATTCGCGACTTGATGGAAATTGCGATCAAACAAATCCGCGATAGCGCAATCAGCAAAAATCGTGTCAAAGCTGAAGACGCCGCCGAAAATCGCGTGCTCGATGTGTTGCTGCCACCTGCGACGCCCAGCTATGGCGCGGTCAATAACGATGACAGCCTGAACGATACGCGGCAGAAATTCCGCAAAATGCTGCGCGAAGGCAAGTTCGACGATAAAGAAATCGAGATCGAAGTCGCCGCAGCCGCGCCAACAATGGAAGTATTTGCGCCGCCGGGCATGGAAGATTTTTCCAGCCAAATTCAAAATATGTTTAAAGGCGCAATGGGCGACAAGAAAAAATCGCAAAAGCTCAAAGTGCCTGAGGCACTGAAAGCCTTAATCGATGAAGAAGCCGCCAAGCTCGTCAACGACGACGATACCAAAGCCGAAGCGCTGCGTATGGTCGAGCAAAATGGCATTGTGTTTATCGATGAAATCGATAAAGTAACCACGCGCTCAGAAGGCCAAGGTGGCGAAGTATCGCGCCAAGGTGTGCAGCGCGATTTGCTGCCGCTGGTTGAAGGCACGACGGTGACGACTAAATACGGCATGGTCAAAACCGACCATATTCTATTTATCGCCAGCGGCGCGTTTCATTTGGCCAAACCATCGGATTTGATTCCCGAACTGCAAGGCCGCTTTCCGATTCGGGTTGAGCTGAAATCGCTGACCGTCGAGGATTTTGCCAGTATTCTGACGGGCACCGATGCTTGCCTGTCCAAGCAATATCAAGCTTTGTTGGCAACTGAAGATGTTGAATTGATTTACACCGAAGATGGAATTAAACGCTTGGCTGAAATGGCGTGGCATGTAAACGAATCGACTGAGAACATCGGCGCGCGCCGTTTGTATACGGTGATGGAACGCTTGCTAGAAGAAATTTCGTTTGAAGCCAAACGCGGCACGGTGACGATTGATGCTGAATTTGTTAGCAGCAAACTCGCCAGCGTGGCAACAAATCATGATTTAGCGCGGTTTATGCTTTAAGTAAACAACAAGGGTATTGCCATGCAGCCATTTATAAACAATGGCTACATCGCAATACCCATTAAACATTAAAAACTCACCGCCAAACCGACCCCAAAACCAGATACACCAGGCCCAAACATATAGCGACCCACTAAGCGAGTTCGCGTCACGATGACCGAATACGCGCTGGAATCCAATTCCAAACCGACACCCACAGTCGATAAATAATCAAAGCCGAGTACACCCGCTTGATCGCCAAAATAATGTGAATGCGATGCTTCCAGCACATAGCGCACTGGGCGTTGCAATAGCGTCATCCCCGTTGGCGCACGATAACGTGTCCAGATATTGGCTGTTTGCGAATCAGCGCTACCGGAAACAATGTCGCTCGATTTAAAGGTTTCTAAATGCATCGCCGAAAAACGCAGCTCCACATCGACTTCATACTCTGGTTTGACTAGCTCGTAATCAAACATCAAAGCGCCGCCCAAGCCATAAGCGTTCATTGAGCCATTTTTAAAAAAATCAAAATCGGTCTGGGCTTTCTGATTCACCCACCAATTAGCGGCACGCAAATCACTCACCACTTTACCGAGTGAAAAATCAAAAATCGGCCGCACGACCCAATTTTCGCTCAATGGAAAATCCCAGCCGATGCCGCCAGTTCCGGTGATCGTCGTCCATTTCAATGGAATATCGCGAGTTTCTGTGCCGTTAGTCGCGACAAAAGTCGGGTCAAAACGGCTATAGGCAATTGCGCCCTCTAGGTACAAAGGCGTTGTTTCACTAATCACATCCCCGCCGCCTAATTGCGACATCACTAAATTCTTTTCATCGCTATTCGAGTTTTGAATCGTCAGATTGCTCGACGCCAAATCCAAAATCACCGAATACGACATCAAGGCCAACACCGCATCAGCCTGACGTTTTACGCTCCCTCGATCTTTCAAATGAAAATCAGGTTTTTCTAGCGCCTGCGCTGGCGTTAACAGCAGGAGCAATAGCACACCAGAAAGCCATTTCATTTGCAACATCGCACGTACCCAAGACAAAAAAACGTAGGATAACATCAAGCGAATCGCCCCCTTCAGTCGACACTCTTCCACGAACAAATACCCAACACCCACTCGCCCTCTTCATTCACACCGTCAGGATTTGACCTTCGTCAAAAACACAGCATTGTGTGCTGCAAACTTAGAATAAACACCATATATTGTGTTTAGTCGTACTCAGCAACACATATAAAGCCTAAACATTGAATCAAAACGCAGAATGTTGCTCGGCAGTATATTGATCCAGCACAAGTAAAGTCTAGGGCTCGGCGCTATACCCAATGCCACTTGGGGCGAGCGCAATCAGCTCGCCCATTTTTTTCACTGCACATCGATTGCAGAGCCATGAGCAACACAATCTGAATAACCTATTCATCAACAAAACGCAGTCAGCACGCCGCTGACCCAAGGATAAATCCAAGATGCTCAAAGTGATTAAACGCGACGGCGCTAAAGCCGCTTTTGAGGCCAGCAAAATTTATGATGCCTGCCGCCGCGCCGCCACGGCTGCCAAATACGCCGAACCTGAGCTTCTGGCCGAGCAAATCACAACCTACGTTGAAAATGAATGTCGCAGGCTCAATGAAGCCGACCTTTTCAATAAAACACCTTCATTGCTTGATATTCCGACGATTCAACAGCTGGTTGAAAATGCATTGATGCACGATTACCCCGAAGTCGCGCGTACATATATACAGTATCGATTCGAGCGCGATCGCATCCGCGCGCAAGGCTCTGAGCTGCACGCTAAGTTAATGGGTTTAGTGAACAAAACCGATATTGATGCCACCACTGAAAACGCCAATAAAGATGCCAACGTGTTCCCCGTCATGCGCGATTTAATGGCGGGGATAGTCTCCAAACAATTTGCCAGTACCTTTTTACCCAAAGACATTCTCGAAGCACACAACAGCGGCGATATTCATTTTCATGACTTGGATTACTCGCCTTTTCTGCCCTTTACTAATTGCTGCTTGGTCGATCTAAAAGGCATGCTGCGTGACGGTTTTCGATTAGGCAATGCCAAAATCGAAAGCCCAAAATCGGTCGGCGTCGCTTGCGCCGTTACAGCGCAAATCATCGCGCAAGTCGCCAGCCATCAATACGGCGGAACGACGATTCCGAATATCGATCAAACCCTCGCGCCGTATGTGCTCAAATCGTATGAAAAAAATCTCGCCGTCGCGCATGAATACGGCATCGCCGAGCCAGAACGCTACGCCAAAGAGCGTACCGAAAAAGAAGCCTACGACGGCATTCAAGCCTGCGAATACGAAATCAACACGCTATTTAGCTCGAATGGCCAACAGCCCTTTGTGACGTTTTCGTTTGGTATGGGCACCAGTTGGGCAGAGCGCATCATTCAACAATCCATCTTGCGCGTGCGGATTAAAGGCCTGGGAAAAGAAGGCACTACGCCCGTGTTCCCCAAACTGGTGTTCTTTATCGATGAAGGCATCAATCTTAAGCCTGCCGACCCCAATTACGACATCAAACAGCTAGCGCTGGAATGCACATCCAAACGCATGTATCCGGATATTATTTCGGCCAAACTCAATCGGCAGATTACCGGCTCTAGCGTTCCCGTATCGCCAATGGGCTGCCGCAGCTTTCTACCCGCGTGGCGTGATGAAAACGGTATCGAACAACTTGATGGCCGGAATAACCTCGGCGTAGTCAGCCTAAACCTGCCTCGCATCGCGATTGAAGCCAAGGGCGATCAAGCTCACTTTGCTGAAATATTGCAAGAACGGCTGCAAGTCTGCTTTCGGGCGCTACATTTACGGATTCAACGCTTAGAAGGCGTTAAAGCCAATGTCGCGCCTATCTTATATATGGAAGGTGCATTCGGCATTCGGCTGCAAGCCACAGACGACATCATCAATATTTTCAAAAACGGCCGCGCATCAATTTCTTTAGGCTTTATTGGGCTGCACGAAGTCAGCACGCTGATGTTTGGTGCACACCCAGAGCAAAGCGCGACCGCACGCGAATTTTTGCATGGCGTGATTCAAACGATGAGTGAAGCGACGAAACGCTGGAAAGCCGAAACGGGATTTGGCTATTCACTGTATTCCACACCGAGCGAATCGCTGTGCCATCGTTTTTGCAAATTGGATCAACAACGATTTAGGACCATCCCCGAAGTTGCCGAAGTGATCGCAAAGGGTTACTACACCAACTCCTTCCATCTGGATGTGCAGCACAAGGTCAATCCATTTGAAAAAATCGATTTCGAAACCGGTTACGCCGAACTCGCCACGGGCGGACACATTACGTACGTCGAATTACCCAATATGAAGCACAATTTATTAGCGCTTGAGCGCATTTGGGACTATGCCGTCGAAAAAGTGCCGTATTTCGGCAGTAATACGCCTGTTGACGCGTGTGGGCAATGTGGCTTTATGGGCGAAACGCTGGCGACCCTTGAGGGATTCACCTGCCCCGACTGCGGCAATACCGACAGCGCCACGCTATCGGTCACCCGCCGCGTCTGCGGCTATCTCGGCAGCCCCAATGCGCGCCCATTTAATGCGGGAAAACAAAAAGAAGTGATGCGCCGAGTTAAACACTATGCGCAAGTCCAAAAAAACTACGGGTATAAGGCTGCAGAACTTATCAAAAAAGAGCTACAAGCCAATACCCAAGAATCCTATGTAAGCGTATGAATTTTGATCGCTATTACACCCACGATTTAGTGAATGGCGAAGGCATCCGAGTGACGCTTTTCGTCATGGGGTGCCTCCACGCCTGCGCAGGCTGCTACAACGAATCGACGTGGGATAGGAAATCAGGCTTACCTTTTACGGCACAAGCTCAACAAGAATTGTTAGACGCCTGCGAAAATCACGACGGCCTCAGTCTCTCCGGCGGCGACCCCCTCCACCCCGCCAACCGCGACGCCATCCTCGAACTCTGCAAAGCCTTCAAACAACGTTATCCAGACAAGAATATTTGGCTGTGGACGGGGTATGTCTATGAGGAAATCGCTGAGCTAGA
The DNA here is from genome assembly GCF_000620145.1 of Deefgea rivuli DSM 18356. Lineage (GTDB taxonomy): Bacteria > Pseudomonadota > Gammaproteobacteria > Burkholderiales > Chitinibacteraceae > Deefgea > Deefgea rivuli. The sequence goes on along the minus strand of NZ_JHVM01000013.1, from coordinate 39,852 downwards.
AATACTAGAATATGTTGATGTGATTATTGATGGAAAGTACGAGCAAGACCAGCCAACTAGCCTGCCTTGGCGCGGTTCTAGGAATCAACGACTGATGCCCCTCCTACAGATTAGTTCACTTTAAATAGAGTACGTATCGAAACCTATACCTTGAAATTTTAGTAAATGCACTGAGTTAAAAATATAAAATAACCCAGCAAGACAACCCCAGATCACCGAGCCAACAATAATCAACGTAGCAACTGACGATTTACGTCACATTTCCGCATGAATTAGGCATTACTAATACTCCAACTACGCCGCACCTCTACATCACCCTCAATCAGCCGCTAATCAGCTCTTTTCTTGATCCGTCGTTCAAAATCAAGCAAATCAACACGATACTTTGACTTCAAGGTAGCGCAATAAACAGTTGGCATTAAATCTGCTAACTATAATATCTAGCTAAACCCAACTCAGTGAGCACATCATGAAAATCAATGGATTCACCCTGATCGAATTGATGATTGTCGTTGCCATTATTGGGATTTTGGCGAGTATTGCAGTACCACAATATGCACAATTCACAAAGCAAGCGGAAGACAAAGCGGCTCTAAGTGATGCACGTAATTTTTTAACCGCTGCTAGTACAGACACACAAAGCAATTAATTGGCACAGTTTATGCTTTATCAACACTAAGTGGACTACCCACCCTTTTCAACAAGGAACAAGATCATGAAAAAAATGCAAAAAGGCTTTACTTTGATCGAACTAATGATCGTCGTTGCGATTATTGGTATCTTAGCTGCGATCGCAATTCCTCAATTTAGTGAATACACTAAAAAAGGCGAAGACAAAGCAGCTCAATCTGATGGCCGTAATTTCTTAAGCAACGCTGTGGCTAACGGCACTGTAAACTAAGGGGAATACCATGAAAAAATCCGACCTACTCTTAGCGATTGCAGCAGCAACCGTTGCTACATCCGCATCAGCAATTACCGTTTGCACTGGCGCGACCACACCGCAACAAGTGGCCGTAGCCACAGGCGCTTTTATCCAGCAAGGATTTAATATGAATTGCTCGAAAAACGTAAAACTAGATTACGCAGACACAAGTTCAACAGTAATTACTGTTACAAAAGCATGCTCTACTAAAGGTAAAACTTTATATTCAGGTTCAAGCGATGGCGGCTCATTAACTGGCGCAGCTGGCACTTGCTAAGCACAAAATAAAAAAAAGCCTCACACTTGTGAGGCTTTTTTTTATGTAAAACTTTAACTCCCCCATAGAAAAATATTGTTAAAATATAGTTATTTGATTGTCAATATAAAACCACTTCATAAGTTTTATAATCAAAAAAGCATCAATCCATTACACAACGGAAACATTGCATGTTTACAGGATTTATTAGTCATTTTTGCACAACATGGAAATCTGGTTGGCGTAGCAGAGCATTTATCGCCGTAAGTATTATCGGCCTCGGGCTTATCGCTTGCGCTTGGCTCGCCGCAGCGTTTTCAGCAAGACAACCTCAAGCAGTGGCACTGGATGTAGGATTATCGGCGATAAGAATTTCATTGACACTATTAAGCCTATCTTGGATACAAGAATTAGTTGGTCGAGAAATTGAAAAACGCACCGTTTTTTTTGTATTAGCATACCCACAATCAAGAAAGGTATACGTTTTAGGGCGTTATTTCGGCATTATGAGCATGTTAGGTGTCGCTCTTATTTTTCTAGCCATAGTATTAGTACTTGTAGTTAAAGCAGCCAATTGGGGCTACATTGTTCCTCACCAACTGCAGTTAGGGTGGCCTCTGATTTGGACCTTATTGGGTATTTTATTAGATCTATCAGTTGTAACAGCCGTAGCAATGTCAATTGCACTGATTTCCACTTCTGCAATCATGCCACTGCTTTGCGGAATTGGCTTTGCGCTTTCAGCAAGAATGATGGGACCAATTCTGACCTACCTTTCTCAAGGTGCAGATGGAGATACAGAACTAGCCAATAACTTCACCCCAATTATCAATAAAATTGCATGGTTAATTCCCGACTTAGATCGCCTCGATATTCGCTCATGGCCTTTATATGGAATCAAACCGGATTTTTCAATTTTTTTGGCATCCAATCTTTCAATTACAAGCTACACAATAGTAATCTTAGCAATTGGTGTTTTTGCGTTTAATAAAAGAGAGTTTTCATAAATGCAACTAGTATTTAAAAATTCAGTTGTTGTTTTAATCTTAATTGCCCTAGTAATAGTCCATTACACAACAAGTAAATACAATTTAAATAAACCAAGACAAGCAACACGTGACTATATGAGTATCTATCTGCCAGTTCCTGCACAGCTAATTAATGCTCTAGGCGATAGATATTTAGCTGCAAATATTAATGTCATACGAACATTTATGGTGGGAACGGATAAATTACCAGCTGAAACACTAGCAGTACAGGCGCAACTCCAGAAAGATGCTGCGTTCTACAATCCTGCACATGAAGACAATTACTATGTAGCCGCAGCAACACTCCCTTGGAACAATCACCTAACTGAAGCACAATACATTCTAAACGCAGCAAAAAACAGCCGTCCAAACGACCCAATGCCTGCATTTTTCTACGCCTTTAATCAACTACATTTTGAATCCGCACCAATAAAAGCAGCAAATACCCTTAGAGATTCAGCCAAATTAATGCAAGATGAAAAGAATAAAACCTCGATGGAGGCACTAGCGGCTCGATGGTATGGAATGGGTGATAAAGCTGAAGCAGCAAAAATTTTAAGATTAATGGCTCAAGAAACTAGAAATAAAGCATTCTCGGCCTATTTGAAAAAACGTGCTACGCGTATGGATATACTGTCAATGCTAAATAAAGCCAAGCTAAAATGGGAAGAAAAAAATAATGGTCAAAGACTAAGTCATTTAAAACAGCTTACTGATTCTGGCACTACAATACCTACAGACCCTCTAGGCGGGCTATTTATTCTAAGTCCCAATGGACAAATAATTTCACAAGAAGCAAAAACACAATAATTTTTTCCAGCTCATTTTGCAGTGTACCCATATGACTCGATACGCAATTAATCTTGAATCCGTCAGCAAGAAATTTCGAAAAAGGCTAAATAATAAAATACAAGCATTAACAGATGTATCCCTGAAGATAACTGAAGGAGAAGCCTTTGGCTTTATTGGGGCCAATGGTGCTGGAAAAAGTACAACAATCAAAATCATTACAGGAGCACTGCGCGCAGATAGCGGAGTTGTGCAAATTTTCGGATGCGATGCAAGTAATTCAGATGCACGAAAGAAAATGGGCTACGTGCCAGAAAGTCCATACCTTTATGATTATTTAACGCCCTTTGAAATTTTACAGATGGGCGTTAAAGCACATAAATCAATTTTACCTCAACAAATAAAAACTCACTGTATTAAATGGTTAGAGCGATTTGAAATCGCGCATGTAGCAAACAAAACAATTCGTGGTTTCTCTAAAGGCATGATGCAAAGGACTGCACTAGCTCATGCAATGGCAATTGAGCCTAGATTACTAATTTTAGATGAGCCGTTGTCTGGCTTAGACCCCATAGGCAGGCAGCTAGTGGTTGACTGCCTGTCTGAATATAAAAAACAAGGTGGGAGTATCTTTTTTAGCTCGCATGTACTACACGACGTAGAGCGATTGGCTGATCGGTTTGCATTAATTCATCAAGGCCAGATAAAAAAAATTGGATCCACCTCAGAATCAAGTAATACTTATACCATTACCTATATTGATCACAAGCAACTAGACAACTCTGAAAATGAAAATAAAATCACATGTACACATGAAAATTTATGGCACCAACTAGACACAATAAGAAAGCATGGCAACACTCTTATTGACATCCACTCTAGAAAAAATCTTGAAGAACAATTTATTGAAGCTGCCAGAAATGAATAAAATTAAATACATTACCATTAACCATGATTTCATTAAGAACATAATCGACCTAGCAAAAAATAAAAATGAAATCCTACTGAGCGACTTAACGGATACAAGTACCCATGACTGGCTTTGGTTTATACCCGAAAACTACCAACCCCAAATTGAGTCAGCCTCTATCGCCATAGAGCAAGCAACTGAAAATAATTATTTAGCCATAAAAGGAACCACTGCATCCTGCGAAAATTACTTGGTTCAATTAACCCCTTTCGTTCGGGACCTCACTTTACTCAGTAGTTGTATGTTTAGCTCAACCCTCGGAGAGCTTTGTATTTTCCAAAAAATATGGCACGGCATTGATACGCTTAGATTAGTTGTGCACGAATCCTTTGCCACCGAAAATATCAAGTTACTGGATTTTGTTTTTCCTTTGGCCCACAAAGCTATCGCCCCCAACCTGCCGAATCAATACTTCAGCATACCCGATGCAGTGGGAGCAGATTACGAAGAGCCTTATGAAGAGTTTTCTAAGGAAATCAGAAAAGGCATAGGCTTAGCGCATAAAAATCAGTACATCCAAACCGTATTACTCGCTACTGAAGCTCGTAAATTTACACGAGATAAAATACAACATCTAAAAGAAAAATACCTAACTGAAGAAGTTAGATTTTCGATAGCCTGCGTTGTACTACCAGGAAAAGAGCATCTATTATTAGAATCAATTAACAGTTTATGCTGTCAAACGCACAGTAACTGGAAATTTTTAATTATTGGATTTACCCCCTCCTCTATTCAGCCTCATAACAATATTAAATGGCATGAATTAACAGATGAAGAGGACAGTACCGATATAATTAATAACTTCCTCTTTGATACAGACGGCCTCAGTGCCATTATTGAGGCAGGAGATCAATTAGCCAACTACGGTTTAACAATCGTTGCTGCAGAACACTTACACGTAAACAAACCAGCATATTATTGCAATACAGTTTTTATTGATTCACATGCCAACATCAGCAAACCAACATTATTGCCTGAGTTTGATTCTGAATTATTACGCCGCATGGACTATTTCAGCGATGCATTTTGGTTTAACCCTAAAAAAGCAGATGGCATCAAATTAGATGCTAATTTAGCATCTTCAGCTTATTACAAATTCAAGCTTCAATTTACGATTGAACAAAATAATCCACCACACCGCATTGATGAAATTTTATACTTCCACCACACAGATGGAGGTCATAATATTTACCCTATTGAATTCTGCGAAGAAGAACAGTTAACAGTACTAAATGAGCATCTATCAAGATGCAAAATCCAAGCCAAAACATCAAAAAACATTAACACACTTGGTAATAAAATTTTTTATGGACCCTCCAGCCAGCCAAGTATATCAATACTAATCCCAACCAAAGATAATTTACCAGACTTGCATGACTGCTTAGACTCAATTCACAAATTAACTCTGTACAAAAACTATGAAATCATTATCATCGACAATGGAAGCACAAAAAAAGAAACAATTGATTTTCTTTACAACGACAATAAAGAATTTAAGTTCACCGTTCTCCAACACCCTGGCCCATTCAACTATTCAAAATTAATTAACACTGCAGCTCAACAAGCTAGCGGCGAAATCCTGATTCAGCTCAACAATGACACAGTAATTATTGATCCAAACTGGCTATCAACAATTGCAGGAGCATTAGAGCAACCCAATGTGGGCATCGTCGGTGTTCCACTACTCTTTGAAAATGGCACACTGCAACACGCCGGTGTAGGCGTAGGCCTTGGTGGTGTTGCCGGGCATTATTTTTATAAAGAAAAAGCGAAAGCGACCTATATGTTCTTTGGTTGCACTTCTCATGCCGTACCCGCTGTTACAGGTGCCTGCCTTGGCATACGAAAAAATTTATACCAGCAAGTAAATGGAATGGATGAAGAATTAACGACCTTTTATCAGGATATCGACTTGTGCATGAAGGTTGCAATGCACGGGCTTACTATTCAATACATTGCCGAAACGGCATTAATTCACAAAGAGTCAAAATCACTAAAATCTAAACATGAAAAAACAACATTAGATGCTAGAAAACCAGTATGGCATCACGAAAGTGACACATTTAAAGAGCGCTGGCTAACCAATCCCCTGATCTGGGCACGATACAGTCGACAAGCAACGCCTCATCACTATTGGGAACCAGACTTCAGAATCATTTCAAATACAAATGTAATAGATATTGCCCCCTTAGATACAATTCTGACCATGACTAATGATCATGGCGCTGTAGCTGCATATCGAACGGAAGAACCGTTAAAAGCACTGAAAACTAATAATGACATACAAGGTATAAGCCTTATGTCATTAAAAGGCTTTGGCTTAATTGATATATCTGCAGTTAATCCAAGCACCATTATTTTACAGCGCCCCGTATTCGAAAAAGTAACGCGACAAATTGTCCAATACAATAATTTGACTCTTAATTGCAAACTAGGAATTGAACTTGACGACCTGATTCATGAAGTCCCAGCGTCTAATCCAATACATCAGGATCCTTCATTCGCACAAAGTATCGACCTCACCAATTACACCTTAAAAAACGCTGATTTTTTAGTAACAACTACCGATTTCCTTGCAAATTATTACTCTGACTTCATAAAGGATATTCGCATAGTCAACAATTTCATTGATGCTACACGTTGGGGTGGATTAAGAAACATTGCAAATAATAGTGCTAAATTAAGAGTGTGCTGGGCAGGTGGTAGCTCACATCGGGATGATATCCTAAGTATAAAGTCTGTTATCCAAAAAACAGCACATATAGTTGATTGGATTTTCTTTGGGATGTGCCCATCTGAAATTCGTCCTTTTGTAAAAGAAATCATTCCCGGTGTTGGCTTTGATGCCTATCCCGCTCGACTCGCATCGTTAAATATTGATTTGGCCATAGCACCACTAGAAAACAATATTTTCAATCGAGGAAAGTCACACCTAAAGATCATTGAATTTGGCTTTCTAGGCATTCCGGTGCTGTGCAGCAATATTGATCCGTACTTTGGTGACTTCCCTGTAATTCGAGTAAATAACCAAGACGAATGGATTGAAGCGATCAACTGGCTCAACAATGATCGAACAACTCTAATAAACATGGCTGCGGCACTAAAACAAAAGATTGATGATCGCTGGATTTTACAAAGAAACATAGCCGAATGGAAAAAAGCTTGGCTAAATTAAGGATGAGAATCTCATGAATCGAAAAGAAATAATTTTAAAGCACGTAATTAAAAATGGACGCGGTATTGAAGTTGGTTCTAGCCACAATCCCATCGCACCAAAGAAAGCAGGATATAACGTACAAATTATCGATCATCTTGATAAAAGCAGTCTTATTGATAAATACAAAGATCACGGTGTAAACATTGCCAACATAGAAGATGTCGACTTCATCTGGAACGGAGAAAGCTACAGTGATTTAACTGGGCGAACGAATTTTTACGACTGGATTATTGCATCCCACGTCATAGAACACACGACAGATTTGATTGGTTTTCTAAATGATTGCTCTAACTTACTAAATGAAAATGGAATTTTATCATTGGCAATCCCTGATAAAAGATATTGCTTCGACCACTTTCGCCCCGTTTCTGGTTTATCTAGAATCATTGACAATCATTTAAATAATCAAAAGATACATTCTGCGGGAGCAGTTATCGAATATTTTTTAAATGCCACATCGAAAGATGGTAAAATTGCATGGAATTCAAGTACAACAGTTAATCCACAGTTTAGTTGTGTGCACAACTTAGATGATGCTAAACAAGCATTAAATAACATCATTAATAATCAGCAATTTTACGACATTCATGAATGGTGTTTTACACCAACTCACACCTTATTAATTTTACAAGACCTATTAAATCTTGAACTTATCAACCTTCACATTATTGAGCACACCCCAACAATAGGACATGAATTTTTTATCACTCTATCAAAAATAAAAACTACCCCACAAGTAGAAAGGCACAATCTTTTGAAGCAATGTAAGAAAGAAGCCTGGTCTTTCTAAAAGATAACACCTTGTTAAGCATAACAATAAAGAAAATATCAAAAAAACCCTTAATCACCAAAAATCAATTAAAAATAGCAACCAACACCAAGTATCAATTAAATCGCTAAATTTAAAATCAACAGTTTACCTATATAGGAAAACATCAATGATTCGACTTGTATTTATTTTTCTTATTTTCTACACCTGCCCCACCCTCGCCGCCCGCATCCTGCCCGAAGGTGCATATACGCAGCTGGATTCATACTCGCAGCCAACGATACGCCTGGACGGGAAGGACTATCAGACTTCGGCGGCATTTCAGATTCGGGATACTCAGAATCGTTTGATTCCACCACAGCAAGTACCTAAAGATGTGCCGATTTGGGTTCAGGTTGAGCCAAGCAGACAAGATTTGATCTGGCGGGCGTGGATTTTGTCGCCTGAGGAAGTGGCTTATCTCAAGTCGATTGGCCGGATCAAAGAGCCAAGGACTAGTTTCTTTGGTTTAGAGTGTTTATTTGTTCAATGCTAAGCGCTGAACAAGCTCGCAGCTAGTTTCATAGTCTCGTAGCGATGCGTACTCAGTAATCGATTTGCAATTTGCGCACAGAGACTCCTCCTTGCACGCTGTTTAGTTCAGCTGTCGATAAACGCAGCGTGCAAGAGAGTGCCGGGGGCAACCTAATTCTTAATCACAGCATGGCTAGTTGGGCTCTATTTGCTCACTCCAAAAGTAAGTCATCCTTCGGCAAGGTATCATTTTTTTGAGCCAACATTGCTCATATCACCGCGCTAAATTCGCGCCCCTCGTTTCGACCTAAGCACCAAAAACAGCTCACTTCGCAGCAAGCCTCTGTTTTTAGTAACAAATCCTCACTCGATCAGCGCCGCTCCTATGGCAATTTGCGTTAAAATCCAGCTCAATAATTTAATGTCTACCATCCGCACGATACAACGCAACGCCGCTCTTCATCGTCTTTCATGGGTATACCTACCAATGCATTACTAATTATTGCGGCCAAGCATATACATCCAGTTTTTTGAAAAGAAGTTACGCAATGAGCAAAAAAGTATTTATTAAAACCTTCGGCTGCCAAATGAACGAATACGATTCGGACAAAATGGCCGATGTGTTGCACGCCTCCGAAGGCCTGGTCAAAACTGACAACGTCGAAGAAGCCGACGTGATTTTGTTTAACACCTGTAGCGTGCGCGAAAAAGCGCAAGAAAAAGTGTTCTCGGATTTAGGCCGCGTGCGTGAACTCAAACTCGCCAATCCCAATATCGTCATCGGCGTTGGCGGCTGTGTCGCGTCGCAAGAAGGCGATGCGATTGTGAAACGCGCGCCGTATGTTGACGTCGTATTTGGCCCGCAAACTTTGCATCGCTTGCCAGAGTTGATCGCAAAACGCCGCGCTTCTGGCCTCAGCCAAGTGGATATTTCCTTCCCTGAAATCGAAAAATTCGACCACCTACCGCCTGCTCGCGTTGAAGGCGGCGCTGCGTATGTGTCGATTATGGAAGGCTGTTCGAAATATTGCAGTTTCTGCGTCGTGCCATACACACGCGGCGAAGAAGTATCGCGTCCATTTGAAGACATCCTGACCGAAGTCGCGCATTTGGCGCAGCAAGGCGTCAAAGAGCTGCATTTACTCGGCCAAAACGTGAATGCCTATCGCGGTGTGATATTAGATGGCGACGATGAAGGCGAAATTGCCGATTTGGCGACGCTGCTTGAATACGTGCACGAAATCCCCGGCATCGAGCGCATCCGCTACACCACCAGCCACCCAAAAGAAATGACGGCACGGATTATCGACTGCTACCGCACGCTGCCAAAGCTGTGCTCGCAACTGCATTTGCCAGTGCAAGCGGGCTCAGATCGCGTGTTGGTGAATATGAAACGCGGCTACACGACCTTGGAATACAAGTCGGTGATTCGCAAATTGCGCGAAGCGCGCCCTGATTTGTGCTTCTCGAGTGACTTTATTGTCGGCTTCCCTGGCGAAACCGAAGAAGACTTCGAGCGCACGATGAAGCTGATCGAAGACGTCGGTTTTGACACCAGCTACAGCTTTGTTTACAGCCGTCGCCCTGGTACGCCAGCGTCGGATCTGCCGGATGATGTGCCAGAAGAAGTGAAACTGGCGCGCTTGCAACGCATGCAAAAACGTTTGGAACAGCAAGCCGAAGCGATTAATCTGGCGATGGTCGGCAGCGTACAGCGCGTGATGGTCGAACGCTTTGCGAAAAAAGACAAAACCGAACTAGCAGGCCGTACCGACAATAATCGCATCGTGAATTTCGTTGGCAATCCACGCTTAATGAATCAGTTTGTCGAAGTCCGCATAACTGAAGCCTTCCCGCGTAGTTTGCGTGGCGAAATCGTGACAGCTGAAATTGTAACGACAAGCTAATCGACCTGCACATCAGAACAAAGATCGCAGTGTTAAAGTCAATTAAACATGTATCTATCGAGCGATTTTTGTTTCTGAAGTCAGTTGTAACATTGAAATTCTTGCTGAGTATTGCCCCAATTAAATATTCGAGAGCCCGCCCTTGCACACTGAATCTATCAGCTTCACGCCCATCGATAACGTTCGCCTCGACAATCTGTGCGGGGCGCTGGATGATAATTTGAAGCAAATCGAAGTTGCGCTGGACGTCAGCATTAGTCGGCGCAATGAGGTTTTTAAAGTGTCTGGCGCGATCAAAGCGGCACGTAAAGCGCTCGATGCATTGGAAATCTTTTACGAAGACGCCGATCACCCGCTCGATATTGATACGGTGCAATTGGGTTTGATTGAGATTTTGCGCAGCCCGACTGAAGTCATTATTGACCCCACCGTGCCGCAGCTGCGCACCAAACGCGGCGATTTGCGCGGCCGCACTGCAGGGCAGAATACCTATATCAAAGCGATTGCCGAACATGACGTGACTTTTGGCATTGGCCCAGCAGGCACAGGCAAGACGTATCTGGCTGTAGCCAGCGCCATTGATGCGCTAGAGCGCGATACTGTGCAAAGACTGATCTTAGTTCGCCCTGCGGTCGAAGCAGGTGAAAAGCTCGGTTTCTTGCCCGGCGATTTGGTGCAAAAAGTCGATCCCTACCTGCGCCCACTATACGACGCGCTCTACGATTTAATGGGCGTGGAAAAAGTCACCAAGCTGTTTGAAAAACAAATCATCGAAATCGCGCCACTGGCGTTTATGCGTGGCCGCACTTTAAGCCATGCTTTTATCATTTTGGACGAAGCGCAAAATACGACGCCCGAACAAATGAAAATGTTTTTAACGCGAATTGGTTTTGGTAGCAAAGCGGTGATTACGGGCGATGCAACGCAAGTTGACTTGCCCAAGCATCAAAAATCTGGTCTCACCGACGCACAAGAAGTCTTGCAAGGCGTGCGCGGCATTGGTATTCATCATTTCACCGTTGCGGACGTGGTGCGCCATCCTTTAGTGCAAAAAATCGTCACCGCCTACGAAAAAACTGCCGCGCAGCGCGCCGCACAAGAAATCGCCCGCGATGCACAACGTCGCACCAGCAAGGATCTTTCTGCGTGAAATATACCCTTCTGTTGACCGCGCTGATGCTAAGCGGAATTTCAGTCAATGCCGTCGGCGATTACACCCGCTGCCGATGTTGAAGTGCAAAAACTACTGCGCTTTGTTGGTAAATCGGGTTGTACCTTTATTCGCAGCGGCAATAACTACACAGCAACCCAAGCACAAGAACATCTGACAATGAAATACGGTAAAGCGCGCGATAAAATTAACAGCACTGAAGATTTTATTAATGAAGTCGCCAGTAAAAGCTATATGAGCGGCAAAGCGTATCAAATCTTGTGCCCACAATCGGCACAACAGCCCGCCGGGACGTGGCTCAACGCCGAACTAAAACGCCTACGCAATAAGTAGGCAGACAAAAGTTCCCACGCTTCGTTGCTACGCCTCGCCGTACCACTTGTACTGTCTTCGGCTTTGCGCCTTGCGTGAAAACTTTTGTACTGTTACTTAGCAAATAAATCCGCAATAAGCCGCACCAACTTATGAGCACTATGCCCAATTCAATTCAAATTACGATCCAAAACGAAAGCCGCGCCAGCCCGATTCCACGTAAAAGCTTAATTAAAAAATGGGTGCGTGCTGCGTTGTCCCAGCAAATCCAAAGCGCCGAAATCACGTTGCGCTTTGTCGACGCTGAGGAAGGCCAAACCCTCAATCGGGATTATCGGCAAAAAGATTATGCAACCAATGTGCTGACCTTCACTTTTGATGATGAGTTGCCGCAAGTGGCGAATACGCCTTTATTTGGCGATTTGGTCTTGTGCGGCTCGGTCATTGAGCGCGAAGCGTTTGAGCAGAAAAAGCCGCTACTGGCGCATTATTGCCACATGATTGTGCACGGCACGCTGCATTTGCAGGGATTCGATCACATCGATGAAGCCGAAGCCGAGGCGATGGAACTGCTCGAAACACAAATTGTCACGAAGCTGGGTTATGATGACCCTTACCAAGCTGAACGCGAATAAACCAATTCAGCACAGCGGATCACGAAAGACACGAAAATAAATCCAAGCTCCTTATTTTGGTTTTGCTGTTCACTTCGTGCTTTTCGTGATCCACTTTTCAACGCCTCTGGCGTACATATCAAGGAGCAACACGCATTATGGACGACGTTCCGTCCCCGAGTCATAAGCCTAGCCTACTAGAAAGACTGACTCATTTCCTGTTACGGGAGCCGGAAAACCGCGGCGAACTGGTTGAAATTCTTCACTCTGCTTTTGAGCGCCAACTGCTCGACGCCGACGCGCTCGGTATGATCGAAGGCGTGCTCAATGTAGGCGATATGCAAGTGCGCGATGTGATGGTGCCGCGCTCGCAAATGGATGTCATCGACATCAACGACTCCCCCGCCGAATTTATCCCCTTTGTCATTGAAACCGCTCACTCGCGCTTTCCGGTTGTCGACGGTAGCAAAGATCATGTGCTGGGCGTGCTGCTCGCGAAAGATTTGCTGCGCTATTACGCCGAAGACGCCGAATTTAATGTCCGCGACAAGCTCCGCCCCGCGATCTACATCCCCGAAGCCAAACGCCTGAATGTGCTGCTAAAAGACTTTCGCAATAATCGTAACCATATGGCGATTGTTGTCGATGAATACGGCGGCGTGGCCGGTTTGGTGACGATTGAAGACGTGATGGAACAAATCGTCGGCGATATCGAAGACGAATACGACGAAGATGAAGACGAAGACAATATGGTGCAAGATCGCCGTGGCGCTTGGCGCGTCAAAGGCGTGACTGAAATCACCGATTTGAACGAAACCATCGGCAGCCGCTTTCCTACCGACGAATTCGACACGATTGCTGGCGTGATGATGGATTGCTTTGGTCATGTACCAAAACGCGGCGAAAGCGTTGATTGCCATGGCTATCGTTGCCTGATCCTACGCGCCGACAGCCGCCGCGTGCATTCGATTTTGCTCGAAAAAACCACCGATGCACACGACGCTTAAGGGCGGATCACGAAAGGCACGAACAAGGCCGAAAAGCCCCACACAATGGGTGAGCCTGACTGAGGATACTGCTCACGTCCCGATTTTTAAACGGTCGTCATTCCCGCGCGCCTTTGGCGGGAATCCAGCAGCGCGGCTGGATTCCCGATAAAATCATTCGGGAATGACGAACTCTATTTCGGGATTTATTTCGAGCTATGTCCTTATCCATTTTTGTTCGTGCCTTTCGTGTCTTTCGTGGACTACTGGTTTTGATCCCCCTCACCAGCCACTCATTTCTTTTAGAATCCTGAATGCTCAAAAATCGCTATGTCCAACTTACCATCCAATTTCTGAGCGGTGCAGCCGCCGTTGCCGCTTTTGCGCCACTGTCGCAAGCATGGCTGATGCTGATTTCGCTGTGGGTTCTATTTTACGGCTGGCAACAAGCTGGCTCAGCACAACGCGCCTTGCTACCTAGTTTTGCCTGGGGGCTGGGGTATTTCGCTGCCAACGCCGGCTGGATTTACATCAGCTTACATACCCATGGCAATATGCCTGCGCCGTTTGCTGGCGCGGCCGTTTTATTATTCGCCACCTACTTGGCGCTGTTTCCGATGCTGGCGGCTTGGCTGACTTGGCGACTGCCCTGCCCGAGCAAATGGCGCTTTACCTTGCTCGCGCCAACGCTATTTATTTTGACTGAATGGCTACGCGGCTGGCTGTTTACCGGATTCCCTTGGGCATCGATCGGCAGCTCTCAGATTGATTGGCTTGGTGGCCTATACCCTCTTATTGGCAGCTATGGCGTAGGCTGGCTGTTGACACTGTGTGTGAGCGTTTTTTTAGTCGACAAGCGCTTTGCGCTCGGCCTAGTCATCGCCGTACTCAGTACCAGCAGTTTGCTCAGCCAGATTGCATGGACTCAGCCGATTGGCGAGCCAGTCAAGGTCAGTATTTTACAAGGCAATATCCAGCAAAGCATGAAGTGGAATGACGCGTTTTACATGCAAAGTCTGGAAAATTACTTAAAGCTCACGCTGCAAGCCAAAGGCCAGCTGATTTTGCTACCAGAGACAGCGATCCCGTCTTTCTTCAAAGACATTCCCGCTTGGTATATCGAAGAATTACGCACGACCGCCGCAGCCAAATCGGCAACGCTCTTGCTCGGCGTTGCCACGCAAGGCGAAAACCCGCAGCATTATTACAACTCGGTGATTAACCTCGCCGAACCGCAGCGCAATGCCTATGCCAAATCGCATTTAGTGCCTTTTGGCGAATATATTCCGCTACCGTGGCTGTTTGGCGGCATTTACAAAATACTCGATATGCCACTCAGCGGCTTTCAGCGCGCACCATTAACCCAAGTCCCGTTTGATATTGCTGGCGGTAAAATCGCGGCGAATGTTTGCTACGAAGATGTGTTTGGCGATGAAATTCGCATCAATGCCGCCAATGCGACCTTGCTAGCCAACTTCACCAATATGGCGTGGTTTGATGGCTCTTGGGCGGCGGAGCAACACGCGCAAATGGCGCGCGCCCGCGCACTCGAAAATGGCCGCTACTTGATCCGCGCCACCAACACCGGCAAAACCGCGATCATTAATCCAAAAGGACAATTTGTCAGCAGTTTACCGGCAGAAACAATGGGCATTTTGGAAGGCGAAGTACGGCATATGCAAGGCACAACGCCGTATCAATGGGCTGGCGACAAACCGGTGATTGGCTTTTTAATTGGATTGCTCTTGCTGGCAGCATGGCAACAGCGCCGTCAAGATTAAAAACCTCACCAACGATAACATCATGGGTATATCAAGCTAAGCACTTCATTACAAAACCTAGAAGCATATACCCACTCAATCCTCATTCTGTCCCGGCTTAGCATGTTTGGATGGCACGCCCTTCGCAGAAAACACTAAACGAGTTTTAGCTAAGCGATCATAGAGAAACTGCCGATCGCGATCAAACAGCGCCCACAGCAAAGGTAAAACAAATAAAGCGACAGCAACCCAGAGCAGCGGCTGATATTCGGCTTGCTTGCGCGCCAACAAATACACTGGCAACAGCGGTACATAGCACAGGCTGGCCACGCTAAAACGGATCAAAACGGCTTTACGCGTCACATTGCTGCCGTCTTGCATCAACAAACGACTGCGCCAAGTTTTCATCGCCAGCGTTTGCCCACCTTGCGTCCAGCACCAGCCAAAATACAGTAGCGTGATCAGCATCAGATACACGAAATTGAGTACGCCTATCCACGGGTAATCAGTCAGTTGCGTTACTTTCAGGCCAGAAACCAGCTGAAAGATTCCTTGAAAAATCCCTTCGGCAATCAGCAACAAAGCGGTTAACAATAAAATTTCATACAAAAAAGACACCACGCGGCGTACAAGACCGGCGGTTGGCAGAATATCGCTCATAAAACTCAATGATCTAAAGGTTGGATTTGACTTGCGTGGCGAGCCGTTTTTTGATGTAACTCATGCAGCACTTTTCGCCGCTCTTCCGGCGACATCGCTTGCAGGCGGCGATAATTTTCGCGGGCACGTTCGCGCTGCTCGGGCGATAACGCCGCCCAATGATTTAAACGCTCGCGCATTCTAGCTTGTTTTTCTGGCGGCATTTTTGGTAAACGCGTTGCCATTGCTGAAAATCGCTGTTGATCCTCAGCGGGCAAACTCGCCCATTGCTGCGCCATCGGCGCGAGGACTTCGCGCTGAGCGGGTGTCAGCGCCGCCCAATCGACTGAATCTGCAGCAAAAGCACCACTCGATAACAAGATCGCAGCCACGATCAGATAGAAATATCGTTTCATCATTGCGCCCTATCCAGCAAAGCCGGATCAAGCAAAGCTTCCATCGGCACATCGCTGGTCAATAGAGCAAGATCAATCGCAATATCATTTTGATGCTGATTCTGCTGCACAAAAGTCAGCGCTATCATCGCCAACAAAACCAGACTCGCTAAACTCAACACCGGATGCTGGCGTAGTAACACCAGTACATTGCCGCGCGGCTCAACTGACTGCACTTGCGCGCTAGCCAACTGACGAGACTTCAATAATCGCGCGCGCACGCTTTCTGGTACCGGCGCATCGGCGATTTGTCGGCTTAAGCGGCCAATTTGTTCTTCATTCATAGGGTCACTCCCCTTTCTTTGAGCCAATCGGCCAAGGTATGACAGGCACGTGAACAATGCGTTTTTACGCTACCTTCCGAGCAGCCCATCACCTGCGCCGTTTCGGCCACATCCAACTCCTCCCAATAACGCAGCAGAAAGGCTTCGCGTTGACGGGCAGGTAATAAAGTCATGCCCGCCTCGATCAAAGCCATCGTTTGCTGCTGCACCAACTCACTCTCGGCACTTGGATTTAAGTCGCTGGTGTGCGGCAAATAATTGAGCGGATCCGCACTGGCTTCATCTTCAGTATCTGACGTAGAAAACTTAGAAAATAAAGACACCCAAAAATTGCGCAATTTAGCGCGGCGCTGAAAATCCCGTATCGTGTTTTGCAAAATAGTTTGAAATAGCAGCGGCCACTCGGCCTCAGTCTTGTCGCTATAGCGCGTCGCCAGTTTGAGCATCGCGTCTTGTACGATATCCAAAGCGTGTTCGTTATCGCGAACCGCGTACTGCGCTTGCCGCCAAGCACGGCGCTCGACGCTGCCCAAGAAGTCATTTAATTGCTGTGAGCTTGCCAAACGACCTCCTTAAGTAAATAAGCAAAAGTTTTCTTGCATCGTTGTCTCGCCTTGCCGTACGAAATGTACTGCCTGCGGCTTTGACGCCTTGCCATAAAACTTTTGCCTCAGTACTTCAAAACCAAATTCAGAGTTAAAAAACCAGCAAAAACAGGAGATTGATACTAACAAAGCAGCAAATATTCAGCCAGAAAAACTTGCCAAAATAAGGTCTATCGTTTACCTTTAGCCCCCTACACAAAAGTCACTATAGCGACCGGTCGTTTAAACTAGACGGCAGGGGCACTGAGATAAACCGCGAGCGCATCACACTTTCGTCTTAGATGGCCAAAAGCCAGTAGACGGCGGAATGTCCAGTTAAACAAAAACGCCCGCAGGAGGCGACAAGTCTTATCTTGTCGATGCGACGGCGTTTACTGCAATCAAAAGCATTGCAGTGGCCTGCTGTACTAAGTAATGGTACAAAATTTTTCACGCAAGGCGCAAAGTCGAAGACAGTACGTTTTGTACGGCGAGACGCAGCAACGCAGCGTGAGAGGTTTTGTCTTTCTACTTGGGCAGCGTGCACCAACCGATCAACTAATTGACTCAGGACTCTGACCCATGCAGATTTCCGGCGCTGAAATTCTCGCGCGCTGCCTTGCTGAAGAAAATGTCGAATTTGTATTTGGCTATCCCGGCGGCGCTGTTTTGGAAATCTATGATGCGATTTTCAAACAAAATAAATTTAAACACGTACTCGTTCGTCACGAACAAGCTGCCGTTCATGCGGCTGATGCTTACTCACGCTCCTCACAAAAAATTGGCGTAGCGTTGGTAACATCCGGCCCCGGCGCGACCAATGCTTTAACCGGCATTGCGACGGCGTTTATGGATTCGATTCCGATGGTGGTGATTTCCGGCCAAGTCGGTACGCCATCGATTGGCTCGGATGCCTTCCAAGAAGTGGACATGGTCGGCTGTTCACGCCCGATTGTGAAACACAATTTCTTGGTGAAAGACGTTAAAGATCTGGCGACGACGATCAAAAAAGCCTTTTATATCGCCACGACAGGCCGCCCTGGCCCCGTAGTGATTGATGTGCCAAAAGACGTGACGCAAGCCAAATTCGCCTTTGAATATCCAAAATCAGTCTCGATTCGCAGCTACAACCCGCCCGTGAAAGGCCACCCAGGCCAGATCAAAAAAGCGGCGCAAATGCTCGCTGAAGCCAAACGCCCCTTCATTTATGTAGGCGGCGGTGCGGTACTGGGTAATGCTTCCGAAGAAGTCATCGAATTGGTGCGGATGCTCAATCTGCCTTGTACCAATACGCTAATGGGTTTGGGCGCGTATCCGGGTTCAGATCCGCTGTTTGTCGGTATGCTCGGCATGCACGGCACGTATGAAGCCAATATGGCAATGCAATACGCCGATACAATTATCGCGATTGGCGCGCGTTTTGATGACCGCGTAATTTCGAATCCAGCGCAATTCTTATCGCAAACCAAGCGCATTGTACAAATCGACATCGATCCATCGTCGATTGCGAAACGCGTGAAAGTCGATGTGCCTATCGTTGGTGACGTGAAAGACGTACTCAAAGATTTGATCGCAGTTTTAAAAGAAACCAATGCCCGTCCAAGCGAAAAAGCTTTGAACGCGTGGTGGGATCAAATCAACGAATGGCGCGCACCGAAAAGCTTGTGGTATGCACAAGATAGCGAAATCATTCAGCCGCAATTTGTAATGGAAAAACTGTATGAAGTAACAGGTGGCAACGCCATCATTACTTCGGACGTGGGCCAGCATCAAATGTACACGGCGCAATACTACGCCTTCAATCGTCCACGCCAATGGATCAATTCCGGCGGTCTTGGCACGATGGGTTTTGGTTTGCCAGCCGCAATGGGCGCGCAACTCGCCAATCCAGATGCAACGGTGGCGTGTATTACCGGCGATGGCTCAATTCAGATGAATATCCAAGAATTGTCGACGTGCAAGCAATACCACACGCCAGTGAAAATCATTAATTTGAATAATGGTTATCTCGGCATGGTTCGCCAATGGCAAGAATTCTTCTACGGCACGCGTTATTCCGAATCGTACGTGGATGCACTGCCTGATTTCGTGAAATTGGCTGAAGCCTATGGTCACGTTGGTATGCAAATCACTAAGCCTGCTGATGTTGAACCTGCGCTGCGTGAAGCGTTTGCGATGAAAGAGCGCTTGGTATTTATGGATTTCCTCACCAATCCAAAAGCCAATGTGTTCCCGATGATTCAAAACGGTCGTGGTTTGAACCAAATGGACTTGCCGCCGCATATGCAATCGATGCAGCTGGTGCCATTTGAAAACAACCGTGATTACGGCAATCTTTGCTAAGGAGAGATGAGAATGCGCCATATTTTATCTGTCCTGATTGAAAACGAAGCTGGTGCGCTATCGCGCGTGACCGGGCTGTTTTCGGCTCGTGGCTACAATATTGACTCGCTCACGGTGCAAACCACCGAAGATCCAACAATGAGCCGCATGACAATCGTCACGCACGGCTCAGAAGACGTGATCGAGCAAATCACCAAGCAGCTCAACAAGCTGATCGAAGTGGTTAAAGTGATCGACCTGAACGAGGCTGATCACATTGAGCGTGAACTGATGCTCATAAAGGTGCGCGCGACGGGTAAAGATCGTGACGAAATGAAACGCATGGCGGATATTTTCCGTGGTCGTATCATTGATGTGACTGAAAAAACTTACACGATTGAACTGACCGGCACCGGTGAAAAGCTCAGCGCTTTCATCAGTGCGCTGGATCAATCGGCGATTTTAGAAACCGTCCGCACTGGTGCCTCTGGCATTGGCCGTGGTGAACGGATCTTAAAACTATAACGGGGTATTTACCTGTAGCCATTTACAGGTAAAGCCTACAAACATATACCCATTTAACCAAGGAAATAAAATGAAAGTTTCTTACGATAAAGATTGTGACATCAGCATCATCAAATCTAAAAAAGTAGCCATCATCGGTTACGGTTCACAAGGCCATGCTCACGCTTGCAACTTGCAAGACTCAGGCGTTGATGTAACGGTTGGTTTGCGTACTGGTTCTGCCACTGTTGCTAAAGCACAAGCTCACGGTTTGAAAGTAACTGATGTAGCGACTGCGGTTGCTGGCGCTGACGTTGTTATGATTTTGACGCCAGATGAATTCCAATCTGCATTGTACAAAAATGAAATCGAACCAAATATCAAGCAAGGCGCAACATTGGCTTTCGCTCACGGTTTCGCGATTCATTACAACCAAGTTGTGCCACGTAAAGACCTCGACGTCATCATGATCGCGCCAAAAGCACCAGGCCACACCGTACGTTCAGAATTCGTACGCGGCGGCGGCGTTCCTGATTTGATCGCTGTTTACCAAAATGCTTCAGGCAAAGCGCTTGAAATCGCCATGTCTTACGCTTCAGGCGTGGGCGGCGGCCGCACGGGTATCATCGAAACTTCATTCAAAGACGAAACAGAAACTGACTTGTTCGGCGAACAAGCTGTATTGTGCGGTGGCGCAGTTGAATTGGTTAAAATGGGCTTCGAAACTTTGGTTGAAGCCGGTTACGAACCAGAAATGGCTTACTTTGAGTGCTTGCACGAATTGAAATTGATCGTTGATTTGATGTTCGAAGGCGGTATCGCGAACATGAACTACTCAATTTCTAACAACGCTGAATACGGCGAATACGTAACTGGCCCACAAGTTATCAACGAAGAATCTCGCAAAGCAATGCGTCAAGCACTGAAAAACATTCAGTCTGGCGAATACGCGAAACAATTCATTTTGGAAGGCCAAACTAACTACGCATCAATGACTGCAGCACGCCGCAACAACGCAGCGCACGGTATTGAAGTAGTAGGTAACAAATTGCGCTCGATGATGCCTTGGATTCAAGCCAACAAGATTGTTGACCAAACCAAGAACTAATTGGTTTGAAATACAAAAAAACCAGCCTAACAAGCTGGTTTTTTTATGCTCTTTATTTGGGAATGATGGAAATGGTTACGCCCAACCCATCCAACAAATGCTTATAACAGCGGTAAATCCAGCATCTTAGAACGAGGAACAACCATCGACAGCGAGAATAGAATATCAGGGCAGTCGCCGAAAGCGTGTTCGGTTTCGGGATTGAGGATGAAGACCATGCCTTCAGTAAGGCGCAGCATTTGCAGTGCTGGATCGCTAAGACTAGGCATCAATAAAGTGCCGCTGCCAGTCAAAACAACATGCAAAAAAGCGACCGGCTCGCCTTGCACTAAAAAGCCAATATCGGTATGCGGATCAAGCTGTGCGTAGCCCATCAAGGCGGCGTCGTGCATATAATTGGTCGATAAACCGAGGCGGCTCAGCAGTGCTAAACCAAATGCGGCTTTGTCTGCATCCAGTTGCCAAGCCTCGCCCACAGGCAAGTTTGGATTGCCTTGCGGATAATAATGCACTTCGATGACGCCTTTGGCAGCAAACGCCGAGCTGCGCGTTTGCTTAATTTCGGCCAAGTTTTGCTTGAGCGATTCAGGAATCGTGATGTGGCCTAAAACTCGGATTGCGCTCATTTAAGCCCCACCAACCTATTCTTTAATTCAACAAAAATACAATGGGTATATACATGTAGGTTATATTGATAAATGACTACAGCCATATACCCATACTCAATCAGCCATGACTTCGCCAAGGCGAACACCGCGCCCCGCTTTCCAATCGGCATTAAATTCCAAATCGCCTTCAGGGAACAAGAGCACCACGGTTGAGCCGAGCAAGAAGCGGCCCATTTCAGCACCCTGCTCTAGTACGATGTTTTGATCGCGATAATCGTTGCTCCACACCGCATTGCTGCGCGGTGGATTCACGACGCCATGCCAAGCGGTTGCCATACTGCCGACAATCGTCGCTCCGACCAGTACTTGCACGAACATGCCTTTATCACCCTCAAACACGCAAATCACACGCTCATTGCGCGCAAACAGCGCATCGACACCGCGCGCGGTGGCGGGGTTTACCGAAAACAATTCCCCCGGCACATAGGTCATTTCCAGCAAGCGGCCACGGCAAGGCATGTGAATACGGTGATAATCTTTGGGGCTTAGGTAAATCGTCGCAAACAGGCCGTTTTCAAATTTCTTCGCCAAGGCTGCATCGCCAGCCAATAGCGCGGTAGTGCTAAATTTTTTGCCTTTAGCCTGATAAATCTGATCTTTTTCGATAGACCCACACTGGCTAATCGCACCATCCACCGTGCAAATCAGCTCGGCATTGGCCAAAGGGCGCGCGCCGTCTTTGAGAGCGCGGGTGAAAAACTCATTAAATGTCGGATAGGCGGCGATATCCGGATTGGCCGCCTCGCTCATATTGACTTGATATTTGGCCACAAAGCCACGAATCACTGCAGTAGTTAGGCCACCGGCACGTAAACCCGCTAAAAAACCCATTAATCGCGTCAAAGCCAGCTTAGGAATCACATACTGCAAACATACAAAAAGACGCTCGGACACAAAAGTCCCCACAAAACCAATAAAGAGCGCGAATTATAACGTATCCCTTGCCGTGCTATCGACGCGACTGCGCGTCGGTTACAATGTTGCGTCAATTCGCCATGTACTACGAGGCTTTCAATGCAGCAATCTCCCCATCCACAGCCGAACCGCGCGCAAACACTGCGCCGCCAGAGTATTTATTTACTGCCGAATTTATTCACGCTGGCCGCTTTATTTTCTGGCTTTTACGCCATCGTTCAAGCAATGAATGGCAAGTTTGAACACGCTGCCTTGGCGATTTTTGCTGCGATGATTTTGGATGGACTCGATGGCCGCGTCGCTCGCATGACGCATACTCAATCGGAATTTGGTGCACAATTTGATAGTTTGTCCGATATGGTGTCGTTTGGCGTTGCGCCCGCGCTGATTATGTATGAATGGGGTTTGTCGGGTTTTGGCAAACTGGGTTGGGCGGTGGCGTTTATTTATTGCGCTGGCGCGGCGCTGCGTTTGGCGCGCTTTAATACCAATATTGAAGTGGTTGATAAGCGTTTTTTTCAGGGCTTACCCAGCCCGGCGGCGGCGGCACTGGTGGCTGGCTTGGTGTGGATCAATATTGAATATCATGAAGATCTCGCACCGCTGGCCGAATTGCTACCGTATGCGGCGATGTTTTTCACGCTGTTTGCTGGCCTGACGATGGTGTCTAACGTGCCATTTTGGAGTTTCAAAGAGCTTCACATGCGCAAGACAGTGCCGTTTGTAACTTTATTGATTGCAACGCTGATCTTACTGATCGGCGCATCTCGCCCAGCGCTGGTGCTATTTAGCTTTTTCATTTGCTATGCCGCATCGGGTTATGTGTATTGGCTGTGGAAAATCATTAAACACCCTACACCAACGACAAATTAGACATTTAGTCCAATAAACTCATAAAATAGAATCAATTAGCGGTCAAAACAACACGGCCGCTATTTTTTCGCCTAAACAATTTGACACTACGTCTGAAAATATCTAATCTAAGCCTATCAACGCAAAGGAGAGCACTGTGTCATTAGACATTGATCGTCTAATCGCTGATTTTGGTGGACCAAGCACTTTGGCAGATCAGCTTAATGCTGCATTTCCAGCTGACCCAGTCTCCCGAGCTGCGATTTATAAATGGCGTGAACGCGGCAGTTTGCCACTCACCCAAGTGGACAAACTGGCCCAATTGGCCACAAGCCAAGGCCGTAGCTTCAACATCCAAAACTATATGACAGGCGCGCAATCCGCAGCCCAACCCATTCAGGAGAGCACCATGAACGATCGCAATAACAACCGTTTGGTTATTTTTGATACCACTTTGCGCGATGGCGAACAATCGCCGGGCGCGTCAATGACCAAAGAAGAAAAAATCCGCATCGCTCGCCAATTGGAAAAATTGGGCGTGGATGTGATCGAAGCTGGTTTTGCTGCAGCCAGCCCTGGCGACGCCGATGCAATCAAAACCATCGCTGGCATTATTGAGAACAGCACGGTCTGTTCTTTGGCGCGCGCCAACGAGCGTGATGTGCGCGCCGCTGGTGAAGCGATTAAAGACGCGAAACGCGGCCGGATTCATACCTTTATCGCGACCAGCCCGATTCATATGGAACACAAATTGCGCATGACACCGGATCAGGTCGTTGATGCCGCAGTCAAAGCAGTGAAAATCGCGCTGGAATACACTAACGACGTGGAATTTTCGGCAGAAGACGCATTGCGTAGCGATATTGATTTCTTGGCTAGGATTTTTGGCGCTGTAATCGAAGCTGGCGCAACGACATTGAATGTGCCAGATACCGTCGGTTACGCCGTACCACAACGCACTGAAAGCTTTTTCCGTGAATTGATCGCCAAAACCGTCGGCGGCGATAAAGTAATCTGGTCGGCACATTGCCATAATGATTTGGGCATGGCCGTTGCCAATTCATTGGCTGCAGTTTTGGGCGGCGCACGCCAAGTGGAATGCACTATTAATGGCTTGGGCGAGCGCGCAGGTAATGCGGCGTTGGAAGAAATCGTTATGGCGACTCGCACCCGCCGCGATGTGTTTAATGTGGAATGCGGAATCGACGCCACACAAATCGTCACCACCAGCAAATTGGTGTCAACGATTACCGGCTACCCAGTTCAGCCGAATAAAGCGATTGTCGGCGCCAATGCCTTCGCTCACGAATCAGGGATTCACCAAGACGGTATTTTGAAATGCCGCGAAACCTATGAAATTATGAGCGCCGAATCAGTGGGTTGGAGCACGAACCGCTTGAGCTTGGGCAAATTGTCGGGTCGCAATGCGTTCAAGACTAAATTACTTGAATTAGGCATCCAATTGCAATCGGAAGAAGCCCTGAACGCAGCCTTTGCGCGCTTTAAAACCTTGGCCGATAAAAAACGTGAGATTTTCGACGAAGATTTACATGCCTTGGTGTCAGATGAATTGATTTCCATCGAGCAAGAACACATCAAATTGATCTCGTTGAAAGTGGTTTCCGAAACCGGCGAAACACCGAGCGCCGAATTGGTGGTGAGCGAAGCAGGCGTCGAGCGCCGCGCTACCGCCTTGGGCGACGGTACAGTCGATGCGACCTTTAAAGCGATTGAATCTTTGTTTAATAGTGGCGCAGAAATGCAATTGTACTCGGTGAATGCAATTACCTCGGGTACGGACAGCCAAGGTGAAGTGACAGTGCGCTTGATGAAAGACACGAAAATCGTCAACGGCCAAGGTGCAGATACCGACATTATTGTCGCCAGCGCGAAAGCGTATATTTCCGCGCTGAACAAAATTCACAACAATATCAACCGCGTTCACCCGCAACCGGTTTAAATCTATTGCGACTCTGGAGCGGATCGACTTACCCAGTTGATCCGCGAGGCTGCCGCCACAAGTGGCAGTGCTCAAGCTAAGCCGCTCGCGAACCTCAGCGAGATAAGCTAGAAACCGACCGTAAACTAAAAAGCCCCGTTTATCCAACGGGGCTTTTTTCTAAAATGGGTATATGCCTCTAGGAATTAATTAGCAATGGCTAGCACCAAATACCCACATCAACAGCATTTAAACCAAGGCCCGCACGAAGGCTACGCCGCAGGTTTATTCTGCAAACTAGGCCGCGAATATTTAGCGTACAGCGTCGCCGACAAAAAGCTAATCACTGTCAACGCGACTTGCACACCTGCCAGCATTTGCGATAAGCCTTTATCGCCCCATGCGCGCATCACACCTTCCATAAAAAACAACAAAATAAACATCGTATACCACTGGAAAGTGTAACGGCGCCCATGCAATAAACCACGTAAAGGCAACATCAATGCAAACGCTTTTAACACGATCCACGAAGGCGTGCCACCGAGCGGGGCGAGCCAAAGCTCCCAAACGGTGGTCAGCAAAATCATCGCAATCACCGCTGTGACCGTGATGGCCTGAAAGAGCGGTAAATGAGCGGGGCTGAATTTCATAGCGTCGCCCCTTGAAGTTTGAGCGCAATTTCAGCAATCCGGCGACCTTGCGCTAAACATAATTGGCGCTCAGCTTCTGAAATTGGCTGATTTGATTCTGTGCCCGCCCAATGGCTAGCACCGTATGGCGTGCCACCCGTTGTCGTCGACATCAGCGCGGTTTCTGAATACGGCGTACCCACAATAATCATGCCGTGATGCAGCAAGGGCAACATCATCGTAATTAGCGTGGATTCATTGCCGCCATGCAAAGTGCCCGAGCTGGTAAATACTGAGGCCGGTTTACCGATCAAAGTGCCTTTAAGCCAATCAGCAATCGTCGAATCCCAAAAATATTTCATCGGCGCCGCCATATTGCCAAAGCGCGTTGGGCTCCCCAGCGCCAAGCCATTGCATTCTAATAAATCGTCCAGCGTCACATACGGCGCACCAGCGACAGGGATATCTGATTCAACCGTTTCGCATACAGTAGAAATACGCGGCACCGTGCGCAGCCGAGCGCTACAGCCAGCAACGGACTCTACGCCGCGCGCAATCAGTTGTGCCATTTGCCGCGTCGCGCCGTGAGTCGAGTAATACAAAACAAGAATTTCAGTCATTATGAAGGCCAGCTTTCAGGATGCGCTATTATAATGGGATTCGCTTGTTACCGTGGCTTACCATGAACTTTGCCAGCACCTTTCCTTTTTTGGCTCGAATTAGCGGTTTTTCGCGCTTTGTTGGCCGTCGCCTGATTAATGATCGCTGTTTAGAAAGCGCGGGCAGTTTAACCTATACCACGCTATTGGCGGTGGTGCCGCTATTTACGATTGCGCTCACTTTGATTTCTGCTTTTCCGATGTTCAGTATTAATAGCGGCCGTTTTCGCAATTTTATTCTGACTAATTTAGTGCCGGAAGCATCCGGAAAAGTGATTGGCGTGTATATGCGCCAATTTGCCGATAATGCGGGCAGCCTCACCGCAGCAGGCATGATCGGCTTGGTCGCGACCGCGCTGCTATTAATGTTTACCATTGAGAAAACATTTAATACGATTTGGCGCGTTGACCGCCCGAGAAAACTTCTCTCTCGAACCTTAACGTATTGGGCGACACTCACCTTAGCGCCGATTCTAATCGGCTTGAGTCTCTCCTTAACTAGCTGGTTTTCGCAAAATGCTGGCTTGGGAGGCATTAATTTTCCTGCTCTCAAATTATCGTCTTGGCTCTTGATCTTTAGTACCTTGAGCCTGCTGTATTTAACCCTACCCAATTGCTTTGTACCGCGCGCCCATGCGCTGACTGCCGCCTTGATTACCAGTACCTGTTTAGAGCTAATGAAAGTTCTTTTTGGTGAGTACATCAAGCAATTCGCCACTTACAATCTGGTCTACGGCGCATTTGCAAGTTTCCCCATTTTCTTAATTTGGCTGTATTTATGCTGGGTGTTGATTTTGGGTGGTGCGGTATTGTCGGCAACACTATCGTATTGGTATGGCGATGGCTGGCGTTGGGATAATCACCACGGAACCCGCTTTGAGCAAGCAGTGCGCGTACTGCGAGCGCTAGCGATTGCGCACAAGGAAGGGCGCGTATTGCATATCAACCAATTGCGTCGTCAAGTTGAGCTAGGCGTTGATGCGACTCAGCAAATTTTAGAGAAAATGACGCAACGGCATTGGGTGGAGTCAACCCGAAATGGAGAATGGCTCATCGCTTGCAGCCCTGAGAAAATCAGCCTATTGGCCGTCTTTGAATTGGTGGTCAGCCCACTGAATAGCGAAGTAGAAAGCGGGCTAGAATCTCGTTTAGAGTTAGCCCGCTCTGCGCTTGATTTATCACTTGCAGATTATTTAGCTAATTCGCAACCTGATAATAAAGCAGCATCAATTGCAACTTCAGGCAATTCACCAATATAAGCATCGCCCAAAGCGCGCAAGAGAATAAATTTGATGCGGCCTGCATCGACTTTTTTGTCTTGCGCCATGAGTGCTTTATAGCGGTCATGCCCCAACGCAGGAGAAACCACCGGCAAAGCGGCTCGCTCCAGCAAGCTAATCACTCGCGCCACATCGGCATCCGTTAGATGCCCCATTGCGCGTGAAGCATAAGTCGCCAATACCATCCCTGCAGCGACCGCTTCACCATGCAGCCAAGCGCCGTAACCCAAGCCGGCTTCAATCGCATGACCAAATGTATGACCTAAATTGAGTAGTGCGCGTTGCCCCATTTCTTTTTCATCAGCAGCCACAATACGCGCTTTATTTTGGCAGCAACGCTCAACCGCATACGCAATCAATTCGGTATCACGCGCCATTAAACCGTCAATATTTTGCTCAAGCCAAACCAAAAACTCTAGGTCATCAATCAAACCATACTTAATGACCTCTGCCATGCCTGCAGAAAATTCACGCTGCGGTAGGGTCGATAAAGTGCTTAAATCCGCCAATACCAATTTCGGCTGATAAAAAGCACCGAGCATATTCTTGCCGAGTGGATGATTAATTGCCGTCTTTCCACCAACCGACGAATCGACCTGAGCTAACAGCGTCGTTGGAATTTGAATAAACGGTACGCCGCGCTGATACACCGCCGCCGCAAAACCCGTCATATCACCAATCACGCCACCACCTAGAGCAATCAACGTCGTTTTACGCTCAGCACGCTCAGTGAGCAGCGCATCAAAAATCTGATTCAGGCTTTCCCATGTTTTATATTTTTCGCCATCAGGCAAAATAATGGATTGGCACTCAACACCAGCTTGCTGTAATTGAGTCACTAAGCCCGCTAGATATAAAGGTGCAATCGTTTCATTAGTCACAATCGCCACACGCTTTTGCGCAAGCAACGGCAAAATGGCCGCGACCGATTGCAGCAAACCCTCGCCAATTAAAATGCTGTAGGGCGCTTGGTCGATATCGACGTGCACAGTGCGGATCATGGCTGACGCTCCAATTCTTTAAGCAATAATTGCAAGAGGGAATTCACAGTTTGTTGGCTGGTATCAATGACTAAATCAGCCACCTCTCGATACAGCGGATCGCGGATTTGATACAGCTCTTTAAGTTTACCAAGAGGGTCTGCAGTCTGCAGTAAAGGGCGATTTTTGTCGTGACATGTTCGCGAGTAGAGTTCTTCTGGACTTGCGCGCAGATAAATCACATAGCCGTTGCGGCGTAGCAGATTTCGATTGATTGGGTTCAGAACAACACCGCCCCCCGTTCCAAGAACAATCCCCTGCAGCTTAGTCAACTCAACGATTGATTCAGCTTCACGCTCACGGAATCCGCCCTCCCCTTCGATTTCAAAAATCATCGGAATCTTAGCGCCAGTTCGTGCTTCGATTTCGTGATCAGAATCGTAAAAGGTTTTTTGGGTTGCACGCGCTAGGGCACGCCCTACGGTCGTTTTGCCAGCCCCCATTAGGCCGACTAAATAAAAATTGCCTGGCATCTTCATGCCAGGCATTTTACTTGAATATCTGCGGCTTAGCGAGTCAGCAAAGACTCGCTCAAAAAACTTAGCGCAAAGTAAGATCAGACTCCAAAACTCGTGGTGTTAAGAAAATCAATAGTTCACGGCGAACTTTATTCACAGCGCGGTTTTTAAACAAATTACCGATAACTGGAACATCACCCAATAGTGGTACCTGAGTCACTGTGTTGCTATTGTCCTCAATATAAATACCACCAATCACCACTGTGCCACCACTTTCAACTAAAACCTTAGTTCTAATTTGCTTCGTATTAATTGCAGGGCCGCTCAGTGTATTTTCACCACGGCTATCTTTATTCACTTGTACATCCATAAATACACTGCCATCTGGCGTGATTTGCGGTGTCACCCGTAAAGAAAGAGTTGCTTTCTTAAACTCAACCGTTGTTGCACCATTCTGTGAAGAACTTGAATATGGAATTTCTTGGCCATCCTCAATAACTGCTTCAACTTGATCCGCAGTCACTAATCGTGGACTTGAAATGATTTTTAATTTGCCATCCTGCTCAAGTGCATTTAATTCAAGTCCTAAAATACCATCTGAACCCGCAATCAACATCGCAATCGAACCAGGGTTAAAACCACCAATACCAGCTGCAGGTAAGTTTACCGAAGGAGCGCCGCCATTAATCGCTGGCCCTGGGAATGTTGAACCATCTGAGCCTGTAAGATCTTTTGTAGTTAGACCACCGCCGACGGCAGTACTATTTTTTGCATAAAGTCCGTGTAACTTCACACCCAAATTACGTTGAAAGCCATCTTCAGCCTCAACAATCCGCGACTCAATCATCACCTGCCGCACAGGAATATCAATCTTGGACAATAATTCACGAACTTGCTCAAGCTTGGAAGGAATATCTTGTACCACAACTTGATTGGTTCGCTGATCGATAACAGCGGAACCTCTCGGAGACAAAATACGCTGTTTTTCATCACTCAAAATTACTTTCAACGCGTCTGCTTTATGATATTTCAGCTGAAAGAACTCAGTCCGAGTTGGTTCTAATTCTGAAATTTGCTTTCTGCTTTCAAGTTCTGATTTTTCTTTTGCCGCCAATTCATCACGGGGGGCAATCCACATTACATTACCGGTTTTACGTTGATCCAAACCTTTGGCTTGTAAAATAATATCTAGTGCCTGATCCCAAGGTACGTCTTTTAAACGTAATGTCAGCGCACCACCAACAGAATCGCTAGTAATAATATTCAAACCAGTAAACTCAGCAATGACTTGCAGAACAGTTCTAACCTCTACATTCTGAAAATTCAGCGATAGCTTCTCGCCTTTAAAGTTTGCCTTCGCCGCTAGCTTATCTTTGTTAAGTGTCGCATCGCGAACTTCAACTACAAAACGATTTTCAGTTTGGTAAGCTGAATACTCCCAATTTCCTTTTGGTTCGATCAGCATTTTGACCGAATCGCCTTGAGCAAAAGTTTCAATTTTTTGAATTGGTGTACCAAAGTCAGTGACATCCAATTTGCGCTCTAAATTCTTAGGCAAACCCGCTTTTGCAAACTCAACCACTAAGTTTTTACCTTGCTGGCGAATATCAATGCCCACATTTGGGCTTGAAAGATCAATAACGACCTTGCCTTCACCACTTGTACCACGACGAAAATCGATATTCTGAATTCCCTCACGCTTACCAGATGCTTTTACCTCGGCAAATGGCGTATTTTTTTGCACTGGTGCCGTATTAGCAGTCGTAGTCGCAGAGGATCCGGCGGCGGCATCCACCGTAATAAACAGTGAATTACCCTCGACTCTCGTTTCGTAGCCTGCTTGCTTTTGTAAATTAAATACCAATCGTGTCCGGCCAGTGCCTTCAGCGACATTCAAAGTCCGTAGTGCGGCACCGTTCACTTGGAAACTATTTTTTCCTGTCTGATTT
The DNA here is from genome assembly GCF_000620145.1 of Deefgea rivuli DSM 18356. Classification (GTDB taxonomy): domain Bacteria; phylum Pseudomonadota; class Gammaproteobacteria; order Burkholderiales; family Chitinibacteraceae; genus Deefgea; species Deefgea rivuli. The sequence goes on along the minus strand of NZ_JHVM01000013.1, from coordinate 8,350 downwards.
GCTGTATTGGCAAAATCAAACGCGATACGAGGCGGGGTATTCACTGAAAAACTTGTTGGTGTTGGCGGAGCATCATTAAATGTGACTTTAACAATCTGCTTATCAGCACTAACACTACTCACTTCGATATGCGTAATATTTGAAGCTTCTACAGCAAATACAAAAGGCGCAAAGACACACAAAGCGACTTGGCTTAAACGAGTTACGAATTTATTAATCATCATTTTTTCTGCTCCGCATCATCCAAGCTCAAACTAGTGGTCCGCTCAACCCAATCACCACCACTATCCTCAACAATTTCTTTTAACGAAATTTCAGTTTCAGAAACTTTTACCACCATACCGAAGTTCTGTCCCATATAACTACCTTGCTTAACTCGATACAGATTGCCGTCCGGAGCACGAACTAAAGCTTGCACCGTTTTACCTTGTTGCAAAGTGCCCACCATTCGCAGCTTTTCTAAATCGTAGTTTTCTAAAACTTCTTTAACTCGGTTTGTATTTGGAGCTAAACCAGTACCATTACTTTTTTTAGCTAATTCCATTTTACTAGCCCGAAATGGATCTGCTAGCTCAAAAGCATCGTATGGAAATGCAACATAAACTTTTGCCTCAGGTAAAGGCTCAACCTTACCGCGCAATCCTTTGGATTGCTCAGCCATCCAATCTTTTAAATCACTATGCTCATCACCAAAGCAGCCAGTAAGCCCACTCAGTAACAGCACGTAAAGGAGCCATCTTTTCACAATATATTCTCCGATAGACCTTTATTTTTTCTTTTTACGCGCTTCAGCTTCAGCCTGGCGAATTGCCTGCAACTCTGCTTCATCTAATGCACGATACGTTTTAATCGTTGCTTCCATCGTTAGCATTTGATCTTTTGTGCCAATCAGTTTCACATCGCTTAGAATAACAATGCGCGAAAGCTGTGCAATATCGCTCACAAACGCCGCTAAATCATGGTAGCTACCAATCACTTTAATTGAGATTGGAGCTTCGACAAATTCTGCAGTTTTAATTTCAACGCCCGGTTTAAAGAGCTCAAACAACAAACCACGACCAACCCCAGCCTGATTAATCTCGGTTAATAACGTTTCCATTTCCGAGCGATTAGGCAGCTGCTTCAACAATGCACCGAAAGATTGCTGAATTTCCAGTAGTTGCTGCTTATATTCAGCAAGATTAATTGCACGTTTCTTTTTATCTAGAAAATCAACTTTTAGTTGCTCTTCAGTTGCCTTAGCAGCAGTGAGTTCATCCATCTGATCACTCCACAGATAGAAATACCCCCCTGCCACAACCAAAATTAAAACCACTAATAAAGAGGAGAGCTGAACCTGTATTGGCCAGTTCCCCGCATCTTTTGGGTCAAGGTTTCTTAAATCATCAAGTGTCATGGTTGACCTCTTTTAACCGCACTTGCAGTAGATTCTGTTAACTCATCAGCACGAGTCAATTTCACGTTTAAAGTAAAATCAGACAGACGTTGATTACCAACCATAGCGGATTTAACTTCAACGAGCAGCGGTTGCTCAAATACGGGAGAGTCATTTAAGTTGCGCATTAACGTCGAAACCCGAGCGTTGGATTGTGCGTAACCCATCAACACCAACTGATCATTCGTCTGTTTTACATCTCGTAAATACACACCTTCAGGGACTTGGCGAGTCAACTGATCTAGCAAATGAACCGTCTCAGTTCGATTCGATTGCAAACGCTCAACAATTTTTTTCCGATCCAATAGCGCTTGTTTTTCAGCTTTTAATTTATCAATTTCAGCAATTTCGCGATCTAGCTTTGCATTTTCTTCGGTGAGAAATTGATTCCTGCCAGCTTGAATATCAATCTTTGCAGAAAGAAACATATAACCGGCGAGCACGATCCCTGCAGCAGCCAGAAAAGACATCACCAACATCGAAACATAGCGTCTTTGTCTTGCTATTCTTTTTTGCTCACGGTGCGGAAGCAGATTAATTCGAATCATACTGGGTCAAACCTCCGCATAGCCAAGCCACAAGCAATTAACAATGAAGGTGCATCCAATTGAATTTGCTTACCTTTTATTTTGCCTGTCGACATGCTAAAAAATGGATTCGCACGCATCGTACTCGCAACCTGTGTTCGACTTGATACAGCCTCATCCAAACCATGGATAACACTGCAACCGCCAGCGAGTAAAATGTGATCTACTGAATTGTAATTACTAGATGTATAGAAAAATTGCAAGGAACGCGATATTTCAAGCGCCATTGTGTCCATAAATGGCTGTAAAACATCTGGCTCATAATTGTCTGGTAAGCCACCTTGGCGTTTGGCTTGCTCGGCTTCTTCTGCCGACATATTGAATTTTCTTTGAATTTCCTGCGTCAATTGATTCCCTGCATAGCCTTGATCACGGCTATAGATCGACTGACCATCTTTAAAAATATTCATGTGCATAGCAGTTGAGCCGATATCGACGACCGCCACGATTTGATTTTCGCCGCCATTGGGCAGCTGAGGTCGCATTAACTCGAACGCGGCTTGAGTCGCATAAGATTCAACATCCAATACGACCGCTTTTAGGCCCGCCTCTTCAATGGCAGCAACGCGCTCATCAACTTTGTCTTTCTTGGCGGCGGCAATCAAAACATCTTCTTCTTCAGGATTATTGATTGCTGGGCCTAATACCTGAAAGTCCAGATTCACTTCATCCAATGAGAATGGAATGTACTGGTTCGCCTCTGTTTCCACTTGGCTTTCTAGTTCTCGCTCGGTCAGGCCAGCAGGAACGAGAATTTTTTTCGTAATCACGGCTGAAGCGGGTAGCGCTGCGGCGACGTTCTTAACCTTACTCCCCATCCTTCGCCACGCATTGCGAATCGCCAGCGCAACGGCCTCTGCGTTCACGATATTATTATCGGTGACCGCATCTTTAGGTAAAGGCTCAATGACATACCGTTCAAGGCTGAAATTGCGCCCGGCTTGGCTCAGCTCCACCATTTTCACGGCCGACGAGCTGATGTCCACACCGATCAGCGGTGGGGCTTTCGGTTTAAGAAAATCGAGGTTCAACGCAATATTCCCTATTCTAATTGGTAAAAAATCCTATCAGTGAGACCTTACTCCTGTAAAGTAAGCTAGACCTTAATCTCTTTTTTTGCAACATCCAGATAAAACCCGTAAATTACTTCTCTATCAAATAATCGATTCGCAGACATGGCAAAAAAATTAGTTATTTCCCTATTCATCGCATTTTTTGGCTTGGCGATTATTGGCATTAGTTTGGCGACACTCGCTGTTATTGTTACCTATCCAAAACTACCGTCCCTAGACGCCCTTACCGACTACAAACCTAAAATACCACTCCGGATTTTCAGCGAAGATAAGGTGTTAATCGGCGAGTTTGGTGAAGAACGACGCGCATTTACCCCGATTAACCAAGTTCCACCGTTAATGATTAAAGCATTACTCGCCGCTGAAGATGAGCGTTTTTATCAGCATGGCGGCATTGATTACATTGGCGTACTACGTGCCATTGTTGGCAATTTACTCTCTGGCCATTCGCAATCGGGGGCCAGTACGATCACAATGCAAGTTGCAAAAAACTTCTATTTATCGAATGAAAAAACCTACACGCGCAAATTTAATGAAGCCCTTCTGTCGTTTAAAATTGAGCACAACTTATCCAAAGATCAGATTTTAGAACTCTATATCAACCAAATTTACCTCGGTCAGCGAGCTTATGGCTTCTCGTCTGCGGCGCAAACCTACTTTGGAAAAGAACTTAAAGACCTCAGTATCGCCGAATTTGCCATGCTAGCAGGCTTACCAAAAGCCCCATCAGCCTACAATCCAATCGTTAATCCGAAACGTGCCACATTAAGACAAATGTACGTTTTACGCCGCATGGCTGAGCTTAATTTCATCGACGAAGCCCAATACAAAGCAGCTCAGACCGAGCAGTTGGTTTTTAAGCGCAGCAACCAGCAATTCCCAATTCATGCCGAATATGTCGCAGAAATGGTACGGCAAATGATGCTCAAAAAGTATCAAGAAGCGACGTATACCCAAGGCTTCAAGGTTTACACCACCATCAATAGCCAAGCTCAGCAAGATGCCTATACGGCACTACGCAGTGGCATTTTGGAGTACGACAATCGACACGGTTACAAAGGCCCTGAAGGCTTTATTGATGCAGCGCTACTTAACGCACAGCAAGATGAGCAACTCGATGAAACGCTCAGCAATACCAAAGATGCCGATGAGCTACGCGCAGCCATCGTCCTATCCAGCAATGTGAACCAAGTCACAGCCTATTTGCACGGTGGCGAAAAAATCACCATTCAAGGTGATGGCTTACGCTTTGCTAGAAATGCACTTTCCGACAAAATTCCGCCAGCCAGCCGCATCCGTCCTGGCGCAATTATCCGAGTGAATGCCACTGAAAAAGGCTGGGCGATCACTCAGCTACCGCAAGTCGAAGGTGCAATTGTTGCGATGAACCCGGCGAATGGCGCGATTCGCGCACTGGTCGGTGGCTTTGATTTTAATAACAGCAACTTCAACCACGTCACTCAAGCGTGGCGACAACCCGGCTCAAGCTTTAAACCCTTTATTTACTCGGCCAGCTTGGAGCGCGGTGTGACGCCCGCCACAATGATTAACGATGCGCCGCTGGTCATTGAAGTGGGTGGACAACGTTGGGAGCCGAAAAACTACGACGGCAGCTTTTCCGGGATGACCTCTGTACGACGCGCTTTAACTTTTTCCAAGAACTTGGTTTCCGTGCGGATCTTACAAGCGATTGGCGCTGATTATGCGCAGCAGCATCTCACCCGTTTTGGTTTTGATCCGAAGCAACACCCCGCCTACCTCACTATGGCACTTGGTGCGGGCAGCGTCACACCACTGCAAATGGCCGAAGGCTATGCCGTCTTTGCCAATACCGGTTACCGTGTTCGCTCGTTTTTTGTAGACCGAATCGAAGATGCTCGAGGTAAAGTACTGGCGCAGACTCAACCCGAAATTGCCGGAAAAAACGCACCACGCACTCTGGATGCTCGAAATGCATTCATTATGAGTTCAATGATGGGCGATGTAATTCGGATGGGAACTGCAACTAAAGCCAAAGCGCTAGGCCGCAATGATCTGGCCGGTAAAACAGGGACCACCAATGATGCATTTGATGCTTGGTTTGCGGGCTTTCAGCCCAGCTTGGTCACCATTACTTGGATCGGCTTTGACCAACCCAAAAGCCTTGGCGCACGAGAAACTGGGGGGGCCGCAGCACTGCCAATCTGGGTTAATTTCATGAGTAAAGCACTCAAAAATGTGCCCGAATCACCATGGCAGATGCCAGAGGGTGTCATTGCTAAAACCACAGAAACTGAACGTGGTCCGATTACAGAATATTTTTACCAAGAATTTCAGTCAACCAATCCACAATTGGGTCTAAGTGGCGGCAGTGGCGAAAGCGAAACTGCCCCAATCGATGAGATCAAAGAACAGCTATTTTAATCAACTAGGTATATGACTCTGTCCGCTATTAAATAATGGCTAGAGTCATATACCTATTGTTTTAATTTATTTACACAAGTGCAATTTTGTCCTGCCATAATCTAAGCTGATTCAGCAAAAACGGCCGCCTGTTATTTTCACGCGCAATCGGGAAGGACAATATGACGACCTCAACAATCTCAACCGCAACGCGCATCGCACAACGCGCGGCTCAGTTGATCTGCAACCATCAACAAAGCGACTTAAAACAAGCTAGCCAGCAAGCTACGATTGAGCTAGGTTTATCGAAAAAAGAAATCCAGCCCAGCGTGGATGAAATCGAAGCTGCAGTGGCGGATTATCGACAATTATTTAGCCCTGATTACGACATTGATTTACTCGCTTTACGACAAAAATCACTCGCCTTATTGGATTTTTTTCAAGCCTTCCAGCCTTATTTAATGGGCTCAGTATTAAAAGGCAGCGCCAATAAACACTCAGACATCAATTTGCTGGTCTATTCCGATGACCCCAAAGCCATCGAGATTTTTTTACTCAACCAGCAAATTGACTACAGCTGTCGTGCCAGAAAAACCCAGTTTCGCCAGACAGATGCCCCCGCAATTGCATTTTGGTTTGATAATACCCAAGTTCATTTACAAGTTTTACCCAGCATTGCACGGCATCAAAATTCAAAAAAAAATGATCGTGCCAATTACGAACAACTCAAACAACTGATTGCGAATTACCAATCTAATCAAGTAGTCGCAACAGAAAAATAAGCGCAGGAAGCAACGCTATGTCCGGCAAGCAATCATTAACGCCAATTTACCTTAAAGATCCAAGCCCATACCTTGTGAGCAATGCGGATGAAATTGAGTACACGCTCAATCGGCTCGCAAAAAAACCCGAGCTTGCCTGCTTATACGCCGATCAGCAACGCCATTTATTTGTATTAAGCGCTTTATTAGCAGTTAATCCAGAGACAATTTTATTTGATTATGGTCCCGATCAAGACCTCAATCGGCGCTTGTTATCCGCCAACAGTATTTGCTGTGTTGCTCACCTCAGTAGCGTGCATTACCAATTTGATTTCAACGCAATTAGCACAATTATTTTTAATAATAAGCCCGCATTCCAATGCCCACGCCCCCAACAAATTCTACGCTTGCAACGGCGTGATTTTTATCGACTTTCTGTCCCACTCTCTACGCCCCTATCCTGCTTAATTCCTTTAAACAACGGTGATGCCGAAATTTCTATTTCGGATATCAGTTTAGGTGGCATGGGTCTGCTCGGCTACTTTCCCGACATTTCACTCGATGTAGGCAGCATATTAAAAAATTGCCGGATTGAATTACCACTAATAGGCGTCATTACCGCCGATGTCGAAGTTTGCACCAGTAGTGAGCAACTCCTCAAAAATGGGATTCGAACATTACGCAGCGGCTGCCGTTTCATTAACCTATCAGGCAGTGGTCAAACCTTATTGCAGCGCTATATTAATCAGGTTGATCGCAAACGCTTAGCGCTTGAATAATGCAAATCCAGCCGATCAGCTTGCCACCCGCCGCATTGCGACAACTCATTCGCTGCGCTGATAGCCATAAAGGGCTTTACGGCAGCGTTGCCGTGCTTGGAGGCGCTACGGGCATGGTCGGAGCGACTCTACTGGCTGGGCGGGCAGCACTTTACTTAGGCGCAGGAAAAGTATGGCTAGGCTTACTGAATCGAAACATTACCGTTGATCCACTCCAACCCGAGTTGATGATTCTTGAAGCAGAAATACTATTAGCCAGTCATAAGCCAACACATCTACTCATTGGCCCAGGTTTAGGACAAAGCAAGGAAGCGTTGGATTTACTGGCCTTATGCCTAAAATCAAATACTCAGCTGATTATTGATGCCGATGGTTTGAACCTGATTGCCAGCAATAACTCATTGAAGTTAATGCTACAAAAACGGCAAAATGAAACTTTAATCACCCCCCATCCAACAGAAGCTGCACGCCTGCTCAAATGCACAACACCAGAAGTGCAAAATAATCGTCAACAAGCCATTACCCAACTCAGCAAAGAACTGAACTGCACGGCGATTCTGAAAGGTCATGAATCGCTGATTTACTGTGGTGGTGACATTATGTTTAAAAACCATACCGGAAACTCAGCACTGAGCAGCGCTGGGCAAGGTGACGTACTCGGCGGAATTATTCTAGCGCTATGGGCACAAGGGCTTGAACTCATTGATGCAAGCTGTGGCGGGGTCTATCTACATGGTCGTGCCGCAGACTTGTGGCGTAACAACTATCCAAATGGAGTAGGTCTAACAGCCAGTGAAACCATTCATTGGGCACGTACGGCACTTAATACAGCCCTTTCAATAAATTAATAACTTAACCAAAGTTAAATAGTGAGAGCGAATATATTGGGTATATCGATATATTCCTTATTTATAAATGGCTAGCGAGCAATACCCATTACTTCACTTCATATCTCGCGGACAGCAAAAAGCCCGACTCTTTTGAATCGGGCTTCTTACTTAAAGGGGAGTCTGGCAATGACCTACTTTCACACGGGCAATCCGCACTATCATCGGCGCTGAGGTGTTTCACTGTCCTGTTCGGGATGGGAAGGAGTGGGACCACCTCGCTATGGTCGCCAGACAAAAACTTGTCTGATGCAGTGAGTCTCCTCACCACACGAGAGTTATCGCATTCTGCTTTTCGCTCGATTTAAACATTTTCATGTCTCATCTCCGCAATCAGCCTACAGCGCTAACTCGAATTCAATAGAAGAAGTAATTATACTACACACCAATCAACACTATTTAAGTATTTTTGTTACTTGGGTTGACTATATCTTCAGCCGCATTCA
>NZ_JHVM01000012.1:123054-162145 GCF_000620145.1 Deefgea rivuli DSM 18356 | reverse complement strand
AAACCACTCGCACTATTGCTGCTCGCCTGCGGTAGCACGGCCACTTTTGCCGCATCTAATCTACGCGATGCCGTGGAACAAACCGTTTTACGCAATCCCGAAGTCCGTGCCAAGTGGCTCAATTTCCGCGCTGCGGGCAATGAGCAAGACGTTGCGCGTGGTAACTATTATCCAAAAATCGATTTGCAAGGCTATGCGGGCGTTGAGCGCCAAGATTATCCAAATACCAATACCGGCACTTTTAACCATCCCGGCGTATCGCTGGAATTGCGTCAAATGTTGTTCGACGGCTTTGCCACCTCCGAAGAAGTGCGCCGTCTAGGTTATGGCAAACTCACCCGTTATTACGATTTACTCGCCGCCAGTGATGCCGCAGCGCTGGAAACCACCAATGCGTATTTGGATGTGCTGCGTTATCGCAAGCTGGTGCAGCTCGCCAGCGAAAACTACGCCATTCACCAAGAAACCTTTAATCAAATTCAAGAACGCGTGACTGCGGGTGTCGGCCGCCGCGTTGATTTGGAAACCGCATCGGGTCGTTTGGCTTTGGCCGAATCGAACTGGTTAACCGAATCATCGAATTTGCACGATGTGTCAGCGCGCTATGAGCGCCTGACTGGCGCACTGCCCGCCGCCGAAATGAGTAATGCACCGGACTTTTCGACAAAAACCGCGAAAGATTTGGCCACGCTCAAAGAGCAAATGACACAAAATCCGGCCTTCCGTGCGTCGATTTACAATATTCGCGCTGCGCGTGCTGATGCACAAACCAAGAAAAGCAGTTTTTATCCGCAACTTGAATTGCGCGCCAGCCAAGGTTATGACAACAATCGCGACAATATCGACGGCAGCTATAAAGACGGAAAAATTCAGCTCGTCATGAATTACAACCTGTTCCGCGGTGGAAGCGATACTGCGCGCGCCAGCCAATATGCTGAATTGCTCAATATCGCCCAAGAACTACGCGATAAAACCTGCCGCGATATTCGCCAAACCACACAAATCGCGTGGAATGATACTTATCGCCTGCGAGAACAACTCAAATACCTCGATCAACACGTGCTGTCGACCGAAAAAGCCCGCGATGCCTTCCGTAAACAATTCGACATCGGCCAACGCTCGCTACTGGACGTGCTCGATACTGAAAACGAACTCTTCGAAGCCAAACGCGCTTTGGTTCGCGCCGAATACGATCATCAACTCTCTTACGCACGGGTGTTGATGCAATCGCATGAATTGCTTGCTGCTTTGCAGATTTCGCCGCTCGAAAACACCTCGCCCGACAATGATCTGGGCGACAATTTGGCCGAAGATGAAAAAATCAGCTGCTCAGGCGCTTTGATCGCGGCCGTTCCACTGGATCGCGCCGCTGCTGTAGCAGCGCGCCCACCGCGTAGCGCTGAATCTCTAGCTCCAACGCCAGCGACACCCGTTTCCACTACGCCCACTGCAACGTGCGACAAAACCGTGACTGAGTTTGTTGAAAACTGGCGCACGCAATGGTCTAGCAAGAAAGCCGATGAGTATTTAGCGCTTTACAGCAGTCAGTTTGACGTGGGTGCTGGCCGCACACGCGCCGATTGGGAAGCCAAACGCCGTGCTCGTGTGAACAAAGAAGGCGATATCAGCCTGAAGTTTGAAAACTTTAGCTGCGCCAATGTCAGCAAAGACCGTGCCGACGTGACGTTCAAGCAAAACTACAGCTCGCAAAACTACCAAGACGTAGTCGAAAAAACCTTGGAATTGGTGAGCGAGGGCGGCAAATGGAAAATCAAACGCGAACGCGTAACCAGCGGCCGCTCTGAATAATTAATTGCAAAGTACCAAATCAAACAGCCCGTTTTGCGACGGGCTGTTTTTATTTTTGCCAAGCACATCTGTTACCATCGCATTAAACAAAAACCATGACACACTATGAAACTGCAACTGATTGCTGTCGGCCATAAAATGCCGAATTGGATTTCCGAAGGCTATGCTGAGTACGCCAAACGCATGCCGCGCGATTTCACGCTCACGCTGACTGAGCTCAAACCCGATAAACGCATCAGCGCCCGCACGCCGCAACAAGTGATGGCGGAAGAAGCAGATCGTATTTTGGCTGCGATTCCCGACGGCGCGCGCGTATTAGCACTCGATGAGCGCGGCGCGAATTGGACAACAATGAAACTGGCCGAGCAGATGAAAGACTGGCAAATCGACGGTCGCGAAACCGTGTTTATCATCGGCGGCACCGATGGGCTCGATCCACGCATCAAGCAGCGCGCCGATCAATTACTCCAGCTCTCCGCAATGACGATGCCACACGGCATGGTGCGCGTACTGCTCGCCGAGCAACTGTATCGCGCCGTGTCGATCATCAATAATCACCCTTATCACCGCGAATAGTAAATATTTTTAAGAAAGGAAATGCTATGGACTGGAGTGCGGCATTGGGATTGATAGGACTTGGAGCACTATTGAAGTCAGGAGTAGATTTTTTCCTTAGCCGAAAATCAGCAAGAACCGATTTGCAATACAAAGAAAAAAGAGAGACCTATATTGGCCTTCTAGATGCTTTGCATAAAGCGGCGATCGAGCCAAGTGATATAAATTCAAAGAATTTTGCTCTTTGGCAAACCAGAGTGCAGCTGTTTGGCTCGCCAGATGTTGCCAAAGCGGTTCAAGGGATTATTGATACTAATGATGGTCCGCGTGAAAAACGGGAAGAATTTTTCTCAAAAATGCTCAAATGTATGAAGGCAGATCTGAGTTCTTACACTCTTATTCCCTGCTATTTAGGTAAATCTCATGACCCAACTTTATCTCGCTTCCGGCAGCCCGCGCCGTAAAGAACTGCTCGCGCAAACTGGCGTGATTTTCGAACGCATTGCGGCGCCGATTGATGAAACGCCACAGCCCAAGGAAAACCCACGCGATTACGTGATCCGCATGGCAGTCGAAAAAGCTGAATCGGGCTGGCGGCACTTAGAAGAAATGGGTTTGGCGCTGAAACCTGTGCTTGCTTCAGATACTTCAGTAATTTTCGCTGATGAAATTTTAGGCAAACCACTCGACGCAGCCGATGCAATCAATATGCTGCGCAAACTCTCCGGACAAACGCACGAAGTACTGACCAGTTTGGCGTTAAAAACTGAGGCTGGCGTTGATACCCGCCTAAGCATTAGCCGCGTGACGTTTGCCGATCTGACCGACGCGCAAATCGCCAACTATGTCGCCAGCGGCGAGCCAATGGACAAGGCCGGTGCATACGGGATTCAAGGGCTGGGCGGACTATTTGTTTCGCATCTGGATGGTAGTTTCACCGGCGTAATGGGTTTACCATTACACGATACAGCGGCATTGTTGGCGCAGCATGGCTTAGGCGCTCTCGCCGAATAATTAAGGGTATATCCCACCAAGCCATACTATAAAATGGCTATAACTCAATACCTATAAGGACACAAAATGGCAATCCAAACATTTCCACTTCGTAATGAATACATCGCGCTCTGCGACTTACTAAAAACCCTAGGTATTGCGCCATCGGGTGGCGTGGGAAAAATGATGGTCGCCGAAGGCTTGGTTGAAGTCGACGGCGTGCTTGAAAGCCGCAAAACCGCCAAAATCCGCCCCGGCATGGTCGTCAAAGTTCTCGGCGAAGAAATCCACGTAGTGGCTGAAGCTAGCGCTGAATAAATACGATCCGGCTTACTTGCGCAAATAGCGCAGCGCTGCTGGACGTAATAAGGCCAGCGGCTGTTGGATGCGCAAAATACTCGGTAGCAAGAAATTTAATTCGTCGTAAATGCGATCAATGGTCTGGCTCAATTCCAGCGTTAGAAAATCAGCCAATTCGACCGGTGCGATATGGGTCGCGGCGGCAGGTTTATCCAGCAAATGGCGCTGCAAAAACCGCAAGCCACGTGCGGAGCGTATTAAACGTCGGAAAATCCCAGCTTGCAGCGGCGGAAGTGGCCGCTGCGGTGCCGCCTGCACATCCACACACATTCGCTCTAAAATAATCAGCATCGTGCGCTGGCAGCGCTGCACTTGCTCAAATGGCACGGTTTGCAGCTCGCATTCTTTGGCTGCTGATGCAATCAAGGTGCGCATTTTGATCATTCTGACATTAAAACGATACAAGGCCGCCTCGACATCGGCCGAGCTACGCTGCCCCATTTGGCAATAGACAAACGCCGCCTCGCGCAAATTTTCTGCCAATAAAAATCGCCAACGATCTATCGCCCGCGATGGCAACAAAGATGCAAAAGTAAACGCAATCGACGCGCCTATCATTGCATTAAGCAAACGCCAGAGTGATTCTTCCAATACAGAATCGCCCATGCCGCCCACGATAACGAGCGTAACGCCAGCAATCACTGCAGCATCACCAGCAGGCCCCAGCGCATGATAGGCGCTCAGAAAAATTGCCAGCACCAGCCAAGCAAAACCCAGCCAAGGCGATACCAAATACAAAGCCACCGCCAGCAAACCAGCCAGCGCGCCAATTAATGTACCCAGTACCCTTTGGCCCGATTTTTTCGCCACGTCGCCCTGAGTCTGCACATTGCCCATCAGCACAACAATCGTAATCAGCGTCCAACTGCCATAAGGAATGCCGAACACGATATCAATCGCACCGCCGCAAGCAAACGCCAGCATCACGCGTAAAGCATGAATCTGGCGATGATTTTGGTATAAAAACAGCGGGTTTTTAAGCACGCGCCATGAGCTGAGAATAAAGTTAGCGATCGACATGGTCACACCATAACAAAGTGCCTGTGATTTTGCGAACCCAGCGGTCTAAACGCTGCCGCATGATTCACCGCAATTGTTCACTTGAAACTGTCAGCTACAGATGCTTTAAGCACGCCTTTGCATCGCCAAGCATGCCGATACCGCGTAGAGCAAACCGATCAAAATCAAAATCGGCCACAACGCGCCATCCATCGCCCAGCGACTCTCTAAATAAATCGGCAAACTCAAAACGATATATTGCAACAGAAGAAATGCGAGCAAACCCAATGCAATTTTGCGCAAGCGCGAGAATACGCGCTGCATGATTGAACGACCTTGAAACATCAGCAAAACCTTGTATAGCCAAATCAGCTCGCGATTTATACCGCAATCTGATGACGGTGACATGACATTTCACAATATCCCATGAATATTGCAACGCCTGATTTAAAATGCCAGCAATTCGGCTTCTTGGGCATTGCTTTTACTCACTGCGCTAATCTGCAAATTCTCACCGCAAAAGCACAAGCGCCCCGCACCTTCAATCAGCAGTTTGCCCATCATCAACTCACGATGCTCACCACGATACAACTCAATATCTTCGCTCAACTGATCATGCGTCAACCACACCCCACCATCTTCACACCACAGCTGCGCCGCGTGGCTCAGTTCCACCACCAGCAACTCATTTTCGGCGACATTCAATCGTAGATAGGTGACCATTTCTTTCATCCGCTTGGCATAGGAAATTCACTATATCCAATAAATAAAAGCCTGTAGCTGATGATTTTTCTGCTTTGATGTGAGTAAAATTCACATAAACTAATGCAGAAATAAAATTTGTGAACGCGAAATTGCCCGCGAATACCCAGCTTCGTGGGCAAGCCCGCTCCCACAAACTCAACAAGAATTTATTACTTAAGCATTTTTATACCGTCTTGCTAAGGAATCTATGAGCCAAATCCCGCCCTTAAGCGCCCTGCGCGCATTTGAAGCCGTCGCCCGCTTGGGTAGTGTGGTCAAAGCCGCCGAATCGCTGAATGTGACGCACAGCGCAATTAGCCATCAATTGCGCGCTTTAGAAGATTTTCTTGGGCTCTCCTTATTTTTGCGCGAAGGAAAGCGGCTGCAACTCTCAGAAGAAGGCCGAATTTACGCACTGCGCGTGCGTGGTGCATTGGCCGATATGCAGGACGCAACGCAACGCGTACTGACTCGCCCCAAACCCAATGACATCACCATTGGCGTGGTGCCATCGTTTGCGCTCAACTGGCTCGTGCCGCGCTTGCCTGATTTTAAGGCTAAATTTCCGCAATACACCGTCAACCTGCGCGCAGGTTTGGGGTTTGAGGAAATGAATAACGGCTTGCTCGATATGGCGGTGCGCATGGGTGCGGGCGGCTGGGATGGCATGAAACAAGTGCACTTGATGGATGATTATCACATCGCCGTCGCTGCGCCCCACTACCAACCGCGGCCAACGTCGCCCAATGACATTAAAAAAGCGACGATCATCCATAATCCCGCCATACCGTGGGCAACGTGGTGCCAAGCTGCAGGGCTGGCCGATTGGCGGCCGACGCCAACGTATTCCTACAACGACAGCAATCTGGAACTCGAAGCCGCTCGGCTGGGGCACGGCATTATGTTGGCGCGTACCTCGCTGGTTGAATCGCACCTCGCCAACGGCACGCTAGTGCAAATCACCGATATTTGCGTGCCCTACCAATATCCCTACTGGCTAGTCTGGCCGGATCGCAGTGCGAGCAGCGGCAAAATCGCTGATTTTAGCGCATGGATTAGCGAGCAAGCCAACACTTACATCAAGGGTATTCACCTACAGAGCATTACAATAAAAGCCTAGATAGGAATACCCATCAAGCAAGTGACACATTACCCAATCCGCATTATCCAAAAATATAGATTTTTTGAAGCTAGGGTCTATTGACCCTAGCCTCGAAGAATTGACGCGCTCAACACCGCAAAAATTAAACCTTGAATTGCGCCGCGCCAGCAAGATGACTGTTTGCTGTGTATCACCAGACTAATGTCACCATTCATGAAAAATGACACAAATCAAAATGAAGACAAATCATTGATTTTAAATGAAAAATAAAACTTAACTCCCCCATAAATGAAATCAATGCCGCAGAATATTTACACCCACTTATCCCGCTGGCATAGTGGCAACGCCCAGCTGAAATTAAATCATACTGCTCTGCTGGAACGACAATAAGCGCATTTAAAAACGAGCGCAGACGCGAAATTCGCCGCCAACAAAGAGATAGAGTAAAAACAACACTACCAAAGGTATATGCCGCTAGAGCATAACCAAAAAGATTTACCGGGCAATACCATAGAAAATCAATTCAGCCTTGATGCCGGTGCAAGCTGAATACATACAAAACTGGATGGAAGAGACATGATAAAAACTCAGCACTTCACAGGTGCAAAAAAAGCATTGCTGCTTAGCTTCGCTGCGACAGGTTTACTGTCGCTGGCCAACACGGCATCCGCCACGGCAGTTTGCAATCCGTTTGAACCTTGGGCCGAAGGCGCTAGCTACGCCAGCGGCAAAACCGTCACTTATAACAATATTGACTACCAAGCCCTTACCGCCCATACCGCCTATGTCGGCGCGAATTGGAATCCGGCTGCCAGCCCGACTTTGTGGAAAAACCTCGGCACGTGCAGTAGTTGGACTGTGAGTAATCCACCGACACCAACGATCAATCCAACGCCAACCCCAACGCCTTCAACGTCGCCCACGCAAGTGACGGTGCTCGAAAGCCAAGTGCGTAAATATGGCCCATGCACCAACATTCCAAATCCTGATCAAACCCCCTACTGGACTTTCGGTGCGGTGTATCAAGCAGGTACGCACATTCGTCCTTCCAACTACATATATAGTCACTACCAAGGTTGGGCACGATTCACTGCGAAAGTGACACACACCAGTACACCAGCAACTCGGCCGATTGATAACGGAACCACACTCACATACGATGCCGCCATTTGGGATGTTGAGTTTGTAGTACCAGGCGTATGCCCAACTAGAAGCCCGACAGCAACACCGACTACGACGCCAACGCCCACCCCGACTGCAACCCCAATCTCAAGCATTGGCGCATGGAATAGCACTACGGTTTACACCGCCGGTCAACGCGTTAGCCACAATGGCCGCACTTTTGAAGCCAAATGGTGGGTACAAGGCCAAACGCCGAATGCTGCGGATCAATGGGGTCCGTGGAAAGACTTGGGTGCAATCAATTTAACGACGGCAACACCTTCGCCAACGCCAGACCAAACAACACCACCTTGCTCATCAGGTCCACAAGGCACTACACCACCATCGCAGCCGGGCTACATTTGGGAGTGGGTTATCACTATTGACGGCGCTTGCCATCGTGGAGAATGGAAATCAAAACCAGCACCAACGCCCACTGCATCGGCAAGCCCAACGCCAGGCTCACATGCTTTCGTCACATCAGTAAAAACCACCACTTGGAAAAACGGCGCGAAAGGCGCGTATTCCTTGGTGCATGATGATTACTGCTCGATGCCAGTTGGCACAGATCCGTATATCAAAATTATGGATCCAGAGCTGAAAAACCGTGGTCTGGTGGCGGGTTTTGCGGTCATTACTGGCAATTGCTCACCGCAACACTGGGCGGCAGCCAAACAAATGATCGCTAATGGCCATGAAATCATCAGTCATAGCCGCAATCATCCTGATCCTTATATCAACGATGCTGAGCTGGAAGCGCAATTGAATGGCTCTGCGGCGGATATTGCCGCCAATCTAGATGGCTACAAAGCCAGCTATTTTGTTTGGCCGAGCGATACTGCATCGTCGACGGGGACGAACTTCCTGAAATACAGCTCTCAGTATTTAGGTGGTCGTGCTTCGCATCTACTCAATAATGGCAATGTGGATTACACCACGATGCCAGCAGGGATCAATCCACCTGACTTTATCAATGCTTACCGCATTAAGTGGGACTTGTTCACCGTCGATGGCAAATGGTCGCTCTACCCGATGGGCAGTGAAATTCTCAATCTGCACATCGATGCGGCCATCAATCAAGGCGGCTGGGCAACGCGCACCATGCACAGCGTTGATACTGGCTATTGGGAAACTGCACCGTTGGCACGTTACCAAGCTCACCTCGATTACGCCAAAGCCAAAGTCGATGCTGGCGAGCTGTGGATGGATACACCAAGCAACGTGATTAAATATCGCTTTGCACGTGAATTCTGCAAACCAGCGCTAAACGACGGGCAACTGTTCTTTGAAACATGGGCGCCAGAATGCAAACAATATGCAACGCCGATCACGCTAGAATTCAGCACTCGCGAGCTTAATCAAGAGGCCAAAGAAGGCGTGTTTGTTATTCAAAATGGCAAAGCACTGACTGTCACACCAAAAGGAAACAATACTTACCTCGTGACGGCTGATCCAATGGCTGGCGTAGTGACATTCAAGCTGTACCCGTAATCTGGCTCTACACTCAGCACGCATCAAACTGAGTTAAAGCATCAACTTGATCCCCCCCCGCCGTTGGCGCGTGGGGATTTCTTACATCGTGATTTGGCACAACTCACCATTAGGCAATCACCCACCCGCCTTACGCCGTAAACCCGTAAAATAGCGTTTTTGCTCCGCTGCCGGTTTTCTTATGTCGATCATTTTGTCCACGCTCAACGCCCGTTACACGCATGCCTCACTCGGGTTGCGCTATTTGCAGGCCAATATGGGCGATTTGCAAGAGCAAACAGAAATCATCGAGTTTGTCATCGGCGGTAAAACGACTGAGTTTGTCGAACGACTGCTGGCGAAAAAGCCCAAGATCATCGGTTTTGGCGTGTATATCTGGAATGTTGAAGAAACGGCACGGCTGGTCGCGATGCTGAAACGCGTTGCGCCAGAGATCAAAATCATTCTCGGCGGGCCGGAAGTGTCGTACGAAACGACTGAGCAAACCATCGTCAAAGACGCTGATTTTGTCGTCACTGGCTGGGGCGAAATCACGTTGCCCGATCTGTGTCGCCAGATTTTGAACGGTCCGCAACCGCTAATGAAAATCCACGTTGGCGTGCAAGCCAAGCTCGACGATTTGCAGCTGCCCTACTCGCTGTACACCGATGAAGACATTAAAAACCGTACGCTGTATGTCGAAGCGTCGCGCGGCTGTCCGTTTAAGTGTGAGTTCTGCCTGTCGGCGCTGGATAAAACCGCGTGGCCGTTTGAGTTGGAGCGCTTTTTGGCCGAGATGGAAACGCTGTATCAGCGCGGCGCGCGGCTGTTTAAATTTGTCGACCGCACGTTTAATCTGAACATCAAAACCAGCCTGCGCATCATGCAGTTTTTCCTCGATAAAATCGCCGCGCATCCGAATGATCCGGTGTTCGCTCACTTTGAGGTCGTCCCCGACCATCTGCCCGAAGCGCTCAAAGACGGCATTATGCAATTCCCGCCTGGCGCTTTGCAGTTTGAAATCGGCATTCAGAGTTTTAATCCTGAAGTGCAAAGCCTCGTCAGTCGCAAGCAAAATAATGAAAAAGCCGCCGAGAATATCCGTTGGCTCACCGACAATTCGCACGCGCATTTACATGTGGATTTGATCGCAGGCTTGCCTGGCGAAACGGTGGCTAGTTTTGGCGTAGGTTTTGATCAACTGTACGCGCTCAAGCCGCATGAAATTCAATTTGGCATTTTAAAACGCCTGCGCGGTACGCCGATTATTCGCCACACAGCCGATTTTGGCATGGTGTACGACCCCTTCCCGCCGTATACGATTTTGGCCAACCGCGACATTGATTTCACCACGATGCAGCGCTTAGTGCGTTTTGCCCGCTACTGGGATTTGGTCGCCAATTCGGGGCGTTTTGCCAATACGCTGCCGGTACTATTGGGCGACGCGCCGTTTTCGAACTTTATGGCATTCGCCGATTGGCTCTATCAAAACACCGACGCCACGCACCGCATCGCGCTGGATCGATTGGCGAAAATGGTGGGTGAATGGCTGCAAACGCAAGGCATGTCGGCGCAAGCGACGACAGAATTACTGGAAAGCGATTACGCCGGAAAACAGAAAAAACCCAAAGCCGCAGCAGATACGGTTGCGCCATTACGGCAGGCATTACATCTACACGCTTAAAAAATGAAGGGTATATTAATTTATGGCTTATTTAATAGAATCTACATTGATATACCCAGATAAAAATCAAACATACAAATCATAATGCATATGACTGCCAAACCCAAATCGCCTTTGGTTTACCTCTTTGATTGGGGTGATACTTTAATGCGCGACGATCCCAATCAATCATTGCCCATGGCCGAATGGGAGCACGTGGAGGCGGTCGACGGTGCATTGGCACTACTGACCAAACTCAGTCAATCATCGCGCCTCATGCTGGCCACTAGCGCAGCGGCTTCCAATGAAGCACAGATTCGCGCGGCACTGGATCGCGTTGGCTTAGGCCAATATATGGAGCGAATTTATTGCCAAGCTAATGTTGGGTTCACTAAATCAACTCAATTTTATCAATTCATTTTGGATGATTTAGCACTGAACCCCACCGAGATCGTGATGATTGGCGATCATTTTGACAATGATGTGCTTGCCGCTAATGCACTCGGCATTTCAGCGGTATGGCTCAACACACAAAACCAATACCAAGCAACATCAAAGTTGCACACCACGATCCATCATTTAAGCGAATTATTAGATAGGTCTTGCTCTATCTAAACTTTGTTGACTAACAGACGGGTTAGAGTTTGATCATCTAGCTCTCTTAGCAAAACGAAATCACCCATTTATTCAGGTATATCGATACAGGCATTACTAAAAAATAGCTACATCAATATACCCAACACAGAGCCAACATCGTGGAATTATTAAATATCGAATGCCTCGGCAAATCGCTGCGGCTAGAGAGCAGCCTTGCTGGCTGGCAACAGCTGTTTTGGGACAATGCCTTAGTCGCCGAAAAAGCTGCCTCGGCCGAGCGCGGTGAAGGCGACAATGTGCTGCAATTTGAGCTGCACGCCCCTGCTTCTACTGACTCCGACGCACCCAACACGCTACACATTCGTTTAGAAACGCAACTGCAATGGCAGCCGTTTTCGCTGCAATATCGCCTATTCATTAACGATGAAGTCGTGCTGCAAGGTCAGCGCGACACGCACGATATCGAGCGGCAAACGCCGGTGAGTACACCGGCCACGCACAGTAAATTCAGCCTGCTCGGCATCGGTGCGCTGGCGCTCAAATTATTGAAAAGCGCCAAAATGATCAAAGTAGCGTTGGCCGGAGCCAGCGTCGCGGCTTATTCTTGGCTGTTTTCTTTCCAATTTGCGCTGGCGCTCTTGGCTTGCTTGGTGTTTCACGAATACGGCCATATTCGGGCGATGAAATATTTCGGCATGAAAACCAAGGGGATTTACTTGATTCCGTTTATGGGCGGCTTGGCGATGTCGGACGAGAAAATCAATACGCGCTGGCAAGACGTGGTAATTGCGATTATGGGGCCGTGTTTTGGGTTGCTGCTCTCGCTGGCCGCTATGCTGGCCTATTGGCTGACGGGCAATATCTTTTTTGCTGGGTTGGCGACGATGAATGCGCTGCTGAATTTATTCAATCTGCTGCCGATTTTGCCGCTCGACGGCGGGCATATTCTGAAAAGCATCAGCTTTTCACTGCATAGCAAAGTCGGCCTGATCGCCTGCATCGTCGGCGCGGCACTGGGCGTGTTTATCAGCTATTCGCTGGGCTTGGCTTTACTGGGATTTTTACTGCTGATTGGTAGCCTCGAAATCGTCTTTGAATGGCGCAGCCGCCACCAAAGCCATTTGCTCCCGCTCGATCGCTACGGCCAGATTTTTTCCACCGTCTGGTATTTACTCACCGTAGGCGCGCTAATCGGCGTCATTTGGTATTTTGCAGGTCATGGCGACGAAATACTCAGCCTACCGATGAAGATTTTACAGGGCTAATCTTTCACATCCAATATCATGGGTATATTAGTACATGCTTTAATTAATAAAACCCAGATTAATATACCCTACATTACAAAACAAAAAAGCCAGATCTTCCGATCTGGCTTTTATTTCATCTAACAACCGCTTTATTCAAACTGAATAGGTAATCATCTTCAGTCCCACTGCAATCGCTAAATACTATCCATGAAAAATTACTCAGGGAAGTGCCCACCTAAAGCCTGATGCAAATTCACACGATTGCTGAGGCGCTCGCTTTGCAGGTGCAATAAGTTGGCTTGTGCGCTGGCTAAATTGAGTTGCTGTTGCAGCACTTGATACAAATCGCCTTTACCCACTTTTTGCTGCACTTGCGCGTAAACCAGCGATTTTTTCAATTGCGCGGTTTGGCTTTCCAACGCCAGTTGGCGCTTTTGCAGGCTGCGCTCGGCGGCTAATGCGCCCTCCACTTCGTTAAATGCAGTGATCGCCGTTTTGCTGTACTGCGCGATGGCTTCTTGCTGTCTGGCATTTTTGGCTTCAACTTGGGCTTCTAATAAGCCGCCAGTGAAAATCGGTGCCAGCAATTGGCCGGTCAGCGCCCAAAGTGGATTTTTCAGGCTAGGATCCAGCACCACAACCGAATCTTCGATATACGCCACGCCGCCGCTTAATTTCAGCGAGGGTAGCCGAGCGCGTTTAGCAACTTCAACATCTTGAAATGCCGCACGAAAGCGTTGCTCGGCGGCCAGTACATCCGGACGACGTGTCATCAGCTCGGAAGGAATTCCGGCTGGCAGCGCCATACTGGCGACCGGCAAAGTGGCGGCCGCAGTGACTTCAGCAGCAGGATAGCGCCCGAGCAAGACTTCCAGACTGCGTTGCAGCTGGTTTAAGGCCTGCTCATTAGCCGCCACCTGATTGCGATACAGTGCCGCACCCGCTTCGCTCAGTGCTACATCTTGCGCGGTATTGCGGCCCACTTTTTGCCCAGTTTGGATCAGCTGCACTTGCTTTTCGGCCATCTGCTGCATTTGCTTGGCAAAGGCCAGCTGCTGCGTGGCTTCTGTGGTGGCAATCCATGCTCGCGTAACGGCCGCTGCGATGGCTTGTTGGCTGTATTGCAAATCCAGTTCGCTGGCTTTAAAACGCGCATCTGCAGCGGCTTCTTCGGAATGCAGACGCCCCCACAGATCGACTTCCCAAGCGGCGATGACGCCAATCCCAGTCGTGCTCATGCTGGAAGTCGGAATCGCCGAATCACCCGTTTGCGCCCCAATGCCCAAACTCGGCAACATTGGGCCGCCCGCTGCTTTAAGCGCAGCGCGAGACTGATCGATGCGCGCGCCAGCAATTCGCAGATCGGCATTGTAAAGCTGTGCTTCGGCAATCAGTGCTTTAAGCGCGGCATCTGGCGTAAAACCCAGCGCTTCGGCATCAAATTGCCCCGGCGTTTGGCTGTAACGCCACTGCGCTGGCACGCTGGTTTTACCCAGCGCCAAGGGCATTAATTCATGCTGACTAGGCGGCGTAGCCACGGCGCAACCGAGCAAAATACCAGCCCCCAGCAGCGCCATGAGTGAAGTGCGTAATTTAAACATTCACCCTCCTTAGTGTAATTTCAGCACGAGGTAATTCACCAGCGACTGAGCACGAATCATCACCATACGCAGCAAATGCAGCGCAGCAAGTTTCTCGGTATAGACAGCGCCACCACCGCGTGAGCCCATCGGGATAAATGGCAGTTTTTCGCCCTCTTTCGCCACCGGAACCAGCTTAACGGCAAATTTTTGCGCCAGTGGTGCGTGAAGCATTTCTGACGGTGCATTCGGAATCACCCCCGATTGCACCAATTGTCCCTGCCCAGTCGCCCAAACAATCGAATCGACTTTAGCAAACACCAGCTCACCGGGTAAGGTTTTCAACGCAACTTCGGCTTTATCACCCGGCTTCACATAGCGCAGCTCATTTTGCGCAAAAAACGCCAGAATACGCTGCTCATGCTCAACGAAACTCATTGCAGGCTTGAATGGCATTGCGACCAGATAATTACCTGGGCGCACCGCCACATTGACGGCATAGCCATCGGCTGGTGCACGAATCACTGTGGAATCGAGGTCGTACTGTGCTGCTTCTAATTGCGCTTTGATTTGCGCCACGCTAGCCAGATCGGGGCCGACAACGCCTTCGAGTTTGGTCGTTACTTTGACTTCGGCTGTTTTTGCACTGGCGACTGCCGATTCGGCTTTTTTCACTTCAGTGGCAAAATTTTCCACATCAAATTGATTGCCCGCACCGGCTTTGGCTAATTCGGCCGCTTGCGCCAAACGTTTTTTCATTAAATCGAGCTGCGCTTGCGCGGCACTGGTATTGCTTTTGGCATTATCTAAATCTTGCCAAAGTGTTTTTGCCGAAGCGGTTGCATCAGCCAGCTTGGCTTGTAGTTCTTTCACTCTCAAACGATAAGGCGTGTTATCAATTTCCAGTAAAACATCGCCTTTTTTGATCATCGTATTGCCTTCGACAGCCACCCGCGTTACCGTCCCTGGCACACGCGGCACAATTTCTGCGACAAAGTTCATCACCCGTACATCGCTCGACGACGGTGACACGACATTAATCGTAAAAATAATCGTCGCTGCCAATAGAATGGCACCTGTAGCCGCGCCAACTTGGGTTTTGATATTCCATGGCAACCATTTGAGCTTAATAAAAATCAGCCAAACCAGGCCGCAGTAACCACCAATAATAAGTTCAAGCATCGTTTTTCTCCGCAGCGGCTTGCTGGTTGCGCACAATCACTTCGCGCTTCTGGCTGAGGCCTTCAAGCTTTTCTTTCAATAGCATCATTTCATCATCCACCACAGCGAGATCCATCGGCTTATCCGCGTGCTCGCCATCCGGCTTCAAGAAATAATCGTCATGTTTATCGGTGCCGTAGGCAATTTTGTAACCGACAGGTCTGGTAAATGCCCATAGCCACGCAATAGGCCACAGTAAACCGCCAAATAAGAGCGAGAGTAAACAAACAACTTGAATCCCATGCTTTTGCGGATGATGGTGTTTTTCGGCAAAAACTTCAGGCAGTACGTGAACTTTCCAAAATAGATAAATCAGCGCAATAGGCACCAAAATAATCACAAACCAAACCATGACATCGGCGATTTTTTCTTCCATGCCAGGGGCAAAAGCCCAAGCTTGGCTAGG
This sequence comes from Deefgea rivuli DSM 18356, assembly GCF_000620145.1. Taxonomy (GTDB): domain Bacteria; phylum Pseudomonadota; class Gammaproteobacteria; order Burkholderiales; family Chitinibacteraceae; genus Deefgea; species Deefgea rivuli. The sequence continues at coordinate 146,238 of NZ_JHVM01000012.1, read as the reverse complement.
CAATAGGCTGGCCAGCAACGCAGCCAGCGCCAGACCATTTTTTTTGAGTGTTTTCATTGCATCTCCTTATCAGGGGATTTGGCGATATGCAAAACGGGCCAAATCAAGTACTGCGGATTATAAAGTGGCACGCGGTGCATTTGTGCATTAAATGATGTTTATCTAAATTTGCCCATAGCAGCGCAACATAAATAGGCCTTTCAGCCAAGGCGAATCGATTAGTGCAATATGATTGCAATCAATTCAGTATTCTAGGTTCATAAAAAAACCCGAATCGCCGTGATAGCGATTCGGGTTTTTAAATTTCAAAACTCATTTTACAGTGAGTAGCGCAATACCGCGTTCAGTGCAGCACCAGCAGGTAGATCGGCTTGGCGAACTGCCAATACACGGGCTCCAGTGGCAAGTGCGCGCTTAGCGATTTCATCAATCACGCCATAGCTCAGCGCGCTGGCTTGATCGGCCAAGGTCAGATTGCCTTGCTCATCAATCGTGCCTGGCACGGATTGTTCAATATCGATCAACAACAAATCAATCGCACCGTGCGTCGCGGCTTTTGCGGCATCAGATAGATCTTGCGTCACGCGGCGCTCACCTGCGCGCGATTCAAATACCGGTTTCAATGCATCGAGCTGAGCTTGATAGAGATTATCTAAAATCGGGCGAACTTTCGTTACCAAGTCAGCTACGCCAATGTGCTCGGCGTTCATAAAGAGCGTTTCTTTCACCAAGTTCGGCAGCGTATTCGTCGCACGGTAGATCGATGCTAATGGCTCAGCGCTCACTAAAATCAAGGGCGCATTGTGGCCAGCAAACACAGGACGTAGCGCCTGATCGATTTTGCGCGTGAATTGCGCGAGGCGAACTTTTTCATGCACGCCATCAAATTTACGTGCACGTAATGAAGACATACCGACAGCGCTGGTCGCATCTTTCGGTAGATCCGCAACGCTAACCACTTCGGCAGGCGCATCTGCGAAGCATTCAATAATGCGAACTTCATTTTCCGACAAGGCCAACACATAGGCAGAGTGCGGGAAAGTCAAAGCACGCAACAGCGGTTTCAGATAAAAACGCTCGCTCACTTCAACTTGATTCGATAGCACATTGGCCAAACGGTAAGTACTGATGTGATCTGGTGTAGCCAAGATGGCCAAGCTATTGGCTTGCAGCAACCAGAATGTTTCATCTTCCAGTACCGAATAAAGTTCTTCTTCAAGCAAAGCCAAACGGCGCTTATCGAAATTGATATCTGCTAATTGTTGCAATGCCTGATCGATGAGATTACCCAACTGAATTTGACTGGCTTCTGACTTATCACGTAGCGGTGAGGTTTCTAAATAAATCGAAACACACGCATCGGCACGAACATCAGACAACCATAGAAATTCTTCACGGCTTGGGATATCAACATGAAACATGGCTAACCTCGACTAAGAATAGGAATATTTAATTTACACCGCAAATAAGCCAAAGTTAAGTAAAAAATTAACAAGTCCATGATGTAATTAAGTAATCTTAATATTATTGTCCAATGTGGTATTGAGAACTTACCGCCACTCACCCAAAACTGGATTATTAAGGCCGCAAAGCAATCCCTGAGAACAACTTAATTGCCATATAAAAAAAGCCAGATCAAATGATCTGGCTTTTTCAATACCCATCCGATTACGGCAAAGGCACCATCGCGTGGGCACCTTGTAATGCAGGCTCGGCTTGCGGGTAGAAAAATACGCCTTGGTAGTCTTTGCCAAACACGGCGGGCTGCTTGAGCTGGGCAAATTGGCTCAGCAACACCGGATCAGTCGGTGCATGCACAAAGCCTTGTTTTAAATCCAGCTTTTTGAGTAAAGACTCAAGGGTATTAGGCGCAACGACAACATCCTGAACGCCTGTATCCCAATACTTATTAGTTTGCCCACCGAGTGCAGCGATTTTCACATTATAAATCTTCTCACCCAAACGCTGCTGCAGATGCCAGCCCATGCTGTAAATCGGCTGTTTCGTCTCTGGATCAACACCACTCACTTGCGGTAAACCGTGCGATGCGTTAGTCCATACAATCACTTTTTTGCCTGCAAATGCATTATCCAAGAGCCATTGCACATTGTCGGCCAGCACTGGATTGCGTTGATCGTAATTCACGTCATCAGTATGCTGTTGACGGCCCACACCAGCGGCGATGCTTTTTACTTGTTGGCACCACCAGCCCGCCGATTCGCGCAATGTCGCCACGCTGGCAGGCGTGGTGTCTTGGCATAGCTCGGCTTTAAGCTGCGTACTCACTTGATTAAATTGCGTTAAATCCATGCCTTGGCTATTGAGTTCAATCGCGCGCTGCGCGACTTGGCGAAACTCGGCCCAATTGGCTTGCGCTGGAATTTTTGAGCCTTTGTTCTGTAGATATTGCGTCAGCGCTGGCAATAATTCCTTAATCGACGTCGAGCCCGCCAACGGAATATCAAAACCGGCCAAAGTCAGCGGGCGCTCAGTTTTACGCGCTTCATCCAAATACGCCAAAGCTTTACGGCTGGCATCCGTTTGCGAATACATATAAAACACGCGGCCCGGTGCTAATTCCACCACGCTGGCATTTTTATCCACCGCGCTGCGCCAAACACCTTCTACATCAAACATCGCACTTTCAATCAGCAACACATCAAAATCTTTGTACTGATGCAGGTATTGCACCAAACGATTCATCAACTCATAGGCGTTTTTATCGGCATACGTTTCTTCATTCAAAACCACCACGCGCGCATTACCCAGCGCGGCACCAAAAGCATCGAGATCATGCGTATCGCTCGCTTGCGCCACATCAAGCGCGGTCAACGGCTGCGCTGATTTGCTCAACCACTGCTGCAAATTCGCAGTCGCATCGGCACTCACACTCGCGTTTTTATCCGCAGCATCTGGATTGGCATTTTTCTCACCACAGGCCACCAGACCCAATCCAAGTAAGCCAACAATAATAAGACTACGCATAGTTTTTTCCTCAAGTTAACCACATCAGTAAGGCTGATGATAATCGAAAATGCCTCGTCACCATAGGAGGTGGCACACAGCAAGTATCACTTTCTGTGATACCTAGCACCTTGATTTGTAATAAAAAAAGCCAGATTGAGCATCTGGCTTTTTTTGCTTACTTGGCCGATGAACGGCGCTGCACTAGCAGAACTTAAGCCATTGCTGGCAAAGCGTAACCTTCGATTTTGGCGCTCGTTACCAATTTACCGAGGTAATCATGCATTGCTTTACGGCCAGCCATATCAGTCAAGAAGGCTTGCAGGCGCTCTTGCACTTCTTCAAAGCTCACCGATTCGCCAGCACTGCGCTCAGTCACTTGGATGATGTGGTAACCGAATTGTGTTTCAACCAAAGTCGGCACAATCACGCCCGCTTCTGTGGAGAAAATCGCGGCTTCAAATTCTGGCACCATTTGACCACGGCCAAATTGACCCAAGCTGCCACCTTGCGCGCTTGATGGGCAAGTCGAATGCTCTTTAGCCAAATCAGCAAATTTGTTTGGATTCGCAATCACATCGGCCAATACGCCTTCGGCTTTCGCTTTCGCCAAGCTGCCCGCCAAGCCTTCACCTAATGGGAACAAGATGTGGTTCGCTGAGGCCATTTCGCCTTTGGTAAAACTTTCTGGGTTGTTGTCGTAGAAATCACGGCAAGCGGCTTCATCAGCTTCTTCAACTGGGATTGCAGCTTCTAGCAAAGTGCCGATGATTTCTTCAGTTGTTGGCGCAGTCACGCCTTGTTGTTTTGCGGTTTGCAACAGCAGTTCGCGCAAGATTAATTCTTGGATTGCTGCATCGCGTGGGCTTTCTGCCTCGGCGTGTTGCGCCAATTCGCCTTCGATCAATGCTTCGCTAATTTCAACGCCGTTTACGATAATTGCCATGATTTAAATCCTATTGGTCATGAAAAACCCAGCTATCTAAGCTGGGTTATAAAATTAATTGCTCAGTAGCTTACCCGTATTATTTGTGGGTGAATAGGCCGATTATCAAGTACTAAAGTAGTGCAAAAACCAAATTGCAGAAAAGCACAGCGGTTTAAGAAAAAACTGCAAAAATGAAATTGATTCCGCGACGGATTCGCGCCCCATACGCCAGAAAGGATTTCCCAATGACCAGCCGACTTCAAGAACGCCAACAACGTGGCCGCGCACTGCGCGATACCTGCTCACGCAAAAGCCATGCCGAGCAAGCGCAGCACCAGCGCGATCCGATTGATTTGCTGATGCAATCGTCCGAGGGTCGTTTGCCGCGTTTGGTGCCGCTGCGTTACGGGCGAATGCTCGCTTCACCGTTTGCGTTTTATCGCGGCACGGCGCTATTGCAAGCCCATGATCTGGCCAGCACGCCGATCAGTGGCTTGCGCCAGCAGATTTGCGGCGATTGCCATTTGATGAATTTCGGCGGTTTTGCCTCGCCAGAACGCACACTGCTGTTTGGGATTAATGATTTTGACGAAACGCATCCCGGGCCTTGGGAATGGGATATCAAACGCTTGGCGGCCAGTTTTATGGTGGCGGCACGGCATTTAAATCATGGCGATAAAATTGGCAAAGAAGCGGCGTATATTGTTGCAGCCAGCTACCAAAAACACATGCAGCGCTATACCCTAATGGGCGAGTTGGATATTTGGTATGAAAAAATTAGCTTTGAAACGCTATTAGCCCACGCAGAATCTACCGCCACGCGGCAAAGGATCGAGCGCGGAATTCATAAAGCCAAGGGCCGCACGCATCAAGACATTCTGCCCAAATTAGCTGAAAAAACCGCCGACGGTTGGCGGATCAGAGACAGCCTGCCTTCGGTGTTTCATTTGCAAGACCATCACATGCTCTTTGATGCCGACGATCAGTGGCTGCAGCAAGACGATTGGCAACAACGCATCGACAAAATGATGCGCGATTATCAAACCACGATGGTGGCCGACCGGAAAATACTGCTTAATCGCTATCAATATCAAGACACAGCCTACAAAGTGGTCGGCGTGGGCAGTGTGGGTACGCGCTGCCTCGTCATGCTGCTCACTGATGTGCATGAACAGCCGCTGTTTTTGCAGATCAAAGAAGCGCGCCCGTCGGTACTGGCGCAATACGCCGGCAGCGCCACGCCGTATCAACAGCAAGGCCGCCGCGTTGTCGAAGGCCAGCGCTTAATGCAAGTGGCCAGTGATATTTTCCTGGGTTGGGCAACGAGCCCATCGGGGCGACATTTTTACTTCCGCCAATTACGCGATATGAAGCTCAGCCCCGAAGTGGAAATGTATAGCAGCGAAATTTTGCTCGAATATGCCGAACTATGCGGCTGGGTTTTGGCGCGTGCGCACGCCAAAGCCGGCGGTCTCGCACCAGAGATTTCGGGTTATTTAGGTAAAGGCGACGCGTTTGCCAAAGCGATCAGCAGCTACAGCGCCGTATATGCCGATCAAGTCGAACGCGATTTTGAGAAATTTACCCATGCTTGCCGCTCAGGGAAATTAATCGCCCAAACCGAAGCCGATTTCGCCAGTGATTTACGCGTTTAGGCCGCAGCCTGTGTTTTGACTCACACCAATCCACAGCAGGAAAACACAACAAGGTACTATCGCCCACCACCGCACAGAGTTTAAGGACATTTAATGCGTATTTCCCACTGCCCACGCTGGCTGCTGGGCATCGTGCTGGCGCTACAATTGGGCTCGGGTTGGGCCGATATTATTGTGGCGGTACCTAAAGATGTGCTGAGCGATTACCAAAAACTTCTTGGTACACGCAATCTGGATAAAATCCGCGATTACAGCGGCGAAGGCTCGCGCCGTGACACGGTCGAACTCATTTTATTTCAGCAGGCACTGCGTCTGGGAGGTCTGAACGACGTGGTGCGCTTTTCTGCCATTGATAACTATGCACGCAGCATCATCGAAGTCGAAGCGGCTCATGCCACAGCGCTAGGCACCACGGTATGGGCTGCCGATATTGGCAAAGAAAAAGCGAGCTTATCAGTGCCAACGATTCGGGAAGGCGAATATCAGGTTGGGTTTTACACACTTGAGCGCAATCAAAAAGTCTTGCAGGCAAACTTTAAGCAATTGCAAAAACTCACCGTGATTTCCAATACCGCGTGGAAAAATGATATCCAAGTTTTAGAGCAACTGGGGATTTCTAAAGTCGAAAGCGCGCCGACCTATATCCAAATCGTCAAAATGCTCAATGCTGGGCGTGGCGATTTTATGATGGCGTCGTTCAAAGGCAAGTCTGATTTAAGCGTTGATGTAGAGGGAATTCGTTTGCTGCCGATTAAAAACATGAAAATCGCAATGCCCGGCAGCCGCCATTTTTTGATCGCCAATACCGCGCAAGGCCAGCAAGTGCTCACTGCCTTAAACAAAGGCCTTACTCAACTGCGTAAAGAAGGCCGCATTCGCCGTGCGTATACCGATGCAGGCTTTTTCAATCAAAAAGTCGAGCGCTGGACTTTGCTCAATCCACCCAAAAAATAAAGTCTACAGCGCGCACTCACCAACAGTGACAATCGATTACTCCGCTTGCGGTTTTTTCGCTGGCGCTGGATACCAATTTTCTGGCGCGACGATTTTTTCCTGCGCCGGATCAGCTTCGTAATTCGGCGACATAATTTGCACGCCGTGCGTGTTAAACACATCCTGCACTTTGCCGTGCAAATCGTTCAAAATCTCCAAACGGCGGCGCGGCTCGTCCAGCGCGATGCGCAAATGATATTCCACATACCAGTCCGATAACGCAGTCTGAAAAACCCGTGGCGCAGGATCAGTGCGTACACCTGCGGTATCCTTCGCCGCCTCAAGCAGCATGGCCTCGACTTGTCGCCACGCCACATCGTAGCCAATCGTAATCACCACTTGCGAAATCACGCCGCCGCCCGCGGCCAGCCGTGAGAAATTAATGACGTTTTGCCCAACTAACACTGAATTGGGAATGCTGACTTCTTCGCGTAAATTGGTATGAATTTTGGTCGCAAATAAACCAATATGCGCCACCGTGCCTTCCACTGCGCCGATTTGCACGTACTCGCCATTTTTTAGCGATTTGGCATAAATCAAAATTAAGCCGCTCGCAAATTGCCCCACAACGCTCGACGCACCGAGCGACACCATCAAGCCGACCATCACCGACAGCCCCTTAAAGGCCTCGGTATTTGCGCCGGGCAGATACGGGTAAATCATTGCAATCGCCAGCAACCAAATCAAAAACGACATAATCCGCCGCGTCGTACTGGCGGTATCTCGGTCAAAAAATCCTAAATGCAACTCACCGCGCTCGATGCGAGAGAACGCAAAATGAATAAATCGCGTCGCATAACGCGCGCAAACAATAATAAATACGACCACCAGCAAACCAGGAATCGCATTCAGCGCTGCTAATCCCACCCCAGACAAAAAGCCAAATAAAGCCTCATTGAGTTGCTCGCTCCACGCACGCGTGAATGGAAATTGAGCAAATACAAAACTAGTCCAGCTATAAAACAGCGACAAAGCCAATAAACCCAACACCAAGCTCGTTAGCCAGCGCAAAATTTGATTGAGTAAAGACAATTTCACACCCGTGGTTTTTTTCGCCACGCGCGCAACGGGTACGGTCAGATAGCGATGCCCAAAGCGCAAAACCCTCACGCGTACGCGCAACAACAACCAAAAACACGCAGCCAGCAGCACGGTTGCTACAATCGACAGCGCAGCGGCTAGCAACAATTGCTGCGGATCGCGGCGCTCTGTGCGTTCGGTATAAACGTGTTGCAGCTGCGTGACCGCATTCTCAACCATCCCGTCCATCGTATCCCCAGCCAGCTCATTCACATCGCCCGGCTGCACGGTAAACACCAATTGATCGTCTAATAAAATCGCCACGCCCATACCTGGCGGTGCAATCGGTTGCGAGCGAACATGGCCGCCTCTGGCAGCTTCCAACACCCGCTCCAGCCTTAATTGCGCAGCCTCAACCCGATCTTTGCTGGAATACGCCAAAATCCCGACGCGAAACGTCGTCAAAGTGCGATGCCCCACCACCAAAGGAAATTCATCCTGCACCGCAACCTGCGACGCCACATCCGCCGCCCACGCTGAGCTGAGCAAAAGGCTCAACACACAGCTCAATACCATGCTGATGATTTTTTTTATCATGTTTGACTCGAATCGAATAAATTGACATTAACTAGACCAAGGGTATATCTACATAGCCATTAAATAACAAGAGCCACATAGATATACCCATAAAATCATAAGCCGGAGATAAAATTTAAAGCCTGCTCCAAACTGCAAAGCCAGCGACTCAACTTCAGTATCCCTGCACATTCACTGATTATGTCGCTGCGGCCATCAAAAATATGCTTTTTGTCTCCGCGACGACAAAGTATGCAACATCCCAATGTCCACAAGGTGACTCGCTCGCGTGGAGAACGGCAAGACGAGACAAGGATGCAAGACTGGGGCCTTAGGCCAAAATTTTTGCTTATCGATTTACGCAATTACGCAAGTGTCTAATTCCCGCGCACAATGTGCGGCTGCTCAGCTAAAATCGCCCCACATCTACGTTCCACATTGACCTTAACGGAGTCCGCCGCATGCATAGCAATCGTCTTTTTCCCAATACCCGTTTGCGCCGCATGCGCCGTGATGATTTTTCGCGCCGCTTAATGCGCGAAAATAGCTTGAGCGCCAATGATTTGATTTTGCCGGTGTTTGTACTCGACGGTAAAAATCGCGAAGAAAACATCGCCTCGATGCCGGGCGTAACGCGGCAAAGCTTGGACAAACTGTTTTACACGGCCGAAACCGCGCTCAAACTCGGCATTCCGGCTTTGGCGCTATTCCCTGTGATTGAACCGGCGCTGAAATCGCTCGATGCTGCTGAAGCATGGAATCGCCGTGGCCTCGTGCCGCGCGCGCTGGAAGAACTCAAACTGCGCTTTCCTGAACTCGGCCTCATTACCGATATCGCGCTCGACCCGTACACGATTCACGGTCAAGACGGCATTATTGATGACAACGGTTATGTATTAAACGACGAAACCGTCGCCGCGCTGACCAAACAAGCGCTCTGCCACGCCGCTGCGGGCGCGGATATGGTCGCGCCCAGCGATATGATGGATGGCCGAATTGGTGCGATTCGTGCAGCGCTAGACCGTGAAGATCACATCCACACGCGGATTTTGGCGTACTCGGCCAAATATGCGTCGGCGTTTTACGGCCCTTTCCGCGATGCGGTCGGCTCCAGTGGCAACCTCGGCAAAGGCAATAAATACAGCTATCAAATGGATCCGGCCAATAGCAATGAAGCGCTGCACGAAGTGGCGCTGGATTTGGCCGAGGGCGCGGATATGGTGATGGTGAAACCGGGCATGCCATATTTAGACATCGTGCGCCGCGTTAAAGATGAATTCAAAGTACCGACCTTCGTCTACCAAGTTTCCGGCGAGTACGCGATGCTCAAAGCGGCAGCGCAAAACGGCTGGTTAGCTGAGGAAGCCGTCGTGTTAGAAAGCCTGCTGGCATTTAAACGCGCTGGCGCCGATGCGATTTTGACCTACTACGCCATTGATGCGGCGCGCTGGCTACAAGCTACAGCAAAATAAATAGTCCACGAAAGGCACGAAAACCACGAACAAGGGCAACCATCAGCAAAGTTAAAGGTTTAACTTACGTGTTTTTCGTGTCTTTCGTGGACAAATTGCTTTTCTGAACATTTTCGCTCAAAAACACGTCAAGGTAATTTTCCACTTTTGATATGGTATTGCTTCGGCGCGGCTAGACTGCGTCGAATGTTCAAATGACACTGTCCTTAACCTTAAGTGGTGGTATCATGCTGAACGTCCAATTTCTTGTCGACCATCTCAAACAAAGTTTGAGCCCCGCACTATTTCCTAGCCAGCTCGAAGCGCGCTATCCGGCTGTGTTGGCGCAAATTATGCTCAGCTGGGAACAAGACCAGCTCGATGCTTGCTTTAAGGAACTACTAATTCAAGACGATGCCGCGCACGCGGGCTTCCCGCCGGAAATCGCCACCGAGCTATTTCGCTTGCAAATTGCCCTCGATGGCTTGCCTATCCAAAGCAAGGATGTTTGGAAAGATGTGCCAGACGCCAGAATCGATCCTTTTGCCAAAGAAACACTGAACCAGCATGGTCATGGCGTGAATCCTGAAGGGCTGAGCCGCGCGATTGAGCAGCGCCAATTTGGTCTGCTACCCGTGTTCGTTCGCGCTGGCGTCGCCATTGAGCATCAAGACGAAGCAGGCTGGACGCCCATCATGCACGCTTGCTTTGCTGGCAAACTCGATATCGTGATTCAGCTGATTAAATTGGGCGCGAATCTCGCAGTCAAAGACAAGCACGGCTATACGCTGCTGCATTGGGCGGCACTCAATGGCAACGCTGACTTGGTGGCGCTGCTGATCGGCCACGAACTCAACCCATTGCAAGCCAGCCACAAAGGCATTACGCCATTGATGCAAGCGGCGGTGGGTGGGCATATTTTAGTGATGCAACATTTGGTGAATCAGGGCGGCAGCGTGGCGATCAATGCGCGTAATTATGAAGGCTGGACGGCGCTACATAAAGCGGCGGCCAATAATCAAGTCGCTGCCGCGCTGTGGTTAGCCGAACGCGGCGCGAATCCGCATCTGCAAAATCAGCAAGGCGAATCGGCGTGTTCCTTGGCTTTGAAGCTCAATCAGATGCGCTTGTATGAATTGCTCAGCGCCTGCGCGGATCGCCAAACCAATACAGTTGAGTGGCAGCTCGCCTAGAGGCGAAAGCAAGAACTCGTAAGATGGGTGGAGCATACCCATCAAATCGCGGCGATGGGTATCGCCGAAAAGCATGGCTCCACCCATCCTACGAGCTGCGCAGATATTTTTTGCCCTTGTTCGTGCCTTTCGTGATCTCGCCCTTGACCTTGCTGCGCAGCATAAATTGCACTTGCCCGTCGTCGCTGGCTGGTTTACGGTGTGGCTATGAACTATTGGCTAATGAAATCTGAACCCAGCGATGTTTCTATCGACGATCTGGCCCGCTTAAATACGGTGGGGTGGTATGGCGTGAGAAACTATCAAGCACGCAACTTCATGCGAGATACCCAGCAGATCGGCGATGGCGTGCTATTTTATCATTCCTCTTGCGAGCACGTCGGCATCGCAGGAATTGCCCGCGTTGCCAGCGCGCCCTACCCCGATCCAACGCAATTTGATCCCACATCCAAATATTTCGACCCCAAATCCACGCCCGAAAAACCCCGTTGGCAGCAAGTCGACGTGGCTTTTGTACGTAAAACTCGGCTCGTGCCATTAGCCGAGCTGCGCCAATACGCGCCGCTGGCCAATATGGTCGTACTGCAAAAAGGCTCACGCCTATCCATCACGCCCGTCACCCCGCAAGAATGGGATTTCATCCAAGAGTTACTCAATGATTGAAGCAATTTTAGCTTGCTTGGCCGTTGGCCTCGTCGCAGGATTTTTAGCCGGCCTACTCGGCGTCGGTGGCGGTTTGGTGATTGTTCCGGCACTGCTGTGGGTGTTTCAGCTGATCGGCGTCATGCCCGAAGTGCAGCAGCATTTAGCAATTGGCACCTCGCTGGCGACGATTATTTTCACCGGCCTAGCCAGTGTTCGCGCGCATCACCAAAAAGGCGCGGTGCGTTGGGATATTGTTCGCCGCATCACGCCGGGAATTTTAATCGGCACCTTTGTCGGCGCACAAATCGCTGGGCTGATTTCGACGGTGCATTTGAAATGGGTTTTCGTCATCTTTGCCTATCTGGTCGCAGCACAAATGCTATTGGATTTAAAACCCAAACCCACACGGCAACTGCCGCAAATCACCGGAATGACAGCAATGGGCGGCATTATCGGCGTGTTATCAAGCTGGGTTGGGATTGGCGGCGGCTCGCTATCAGTGCCGTTTTTGACCAATTGCAATGTGCCGGTTAAAACCGCAATTGGCACTTCATCGGCGATTGGCGTGCCGATTGCCATTGCTGGCGCGATTGGCTTTATGGTTAGCGGCTGGTCTGCACCTCTGTTACCAAGTGGCAGCTTAGGATTTATTTATTTACCCGCGCTGCTCGGCATCGTATTGGCAAGTTTTCCAATGACCAAAGTCGGCGCGGCTGCGGCACATCGCCTGCCTGTGCCGGTACTAAAAAAATGCTTCGCCGCACTGCTTATTGTATTGGCGAGCAAAATGCTGTTGAGCTTGCTATGAAAATCGCCGTGCTGAGCGCTTTACTCCTAAGCTCAGCGCTGCATGCGGCCACCCCGCCACCCGAATGCGTCGCAGCCAGCAAAGCGCTTGATGCATGGATCACGCAGCAGCACGGCCAGATACGCCTGAGCGATTTAGAAATCAGCCCGCTGGCAGACGATGTGCGTATGGCCTGCGATGGCACGCCGCAAGCCTACCAAAAGACTTTGGCGCAAATCATGCAGCCATGGCAGCCGGCCTCAACCAGCGAGCCTTTTGCAATCAGCGAAACAGCGCAAGCGATGCTAGGCATGGCATTCATCATCGGGCTGGGCGCGGTTTCTGCCGGTACGCTAGTGGTGCTATATCAAGGCGCGGCGGGTATCGCGATTTTAGCGGATGATTTTGAATGAGCTCAAAACTAATGATTGGCAGTATATTTGCACTAGCCATATCAATGAATGGCTACGCTGAAATACCCCGATTTATTAAACAAATCCAACTTCCCGATAATCACAGCCTGATTCAAGTATCAGAAGGTGAAAATGAGCCGCGCAGCATTGGCAGCTACGCCATTCGGCTCTACGGCGGTGCGAACCCTGATTTCCCGCTAGATGATTTTATTACTGGCCAAATTCATCCACGCGACGGCAGCGTTGAGCGCGTCCTTAATACTGATTTGAATGGCGATGGCATTGGCGAAGTCGTTGTCGTGATTCGCTCGGCGGGAAGTGGCGGCTACCTCAGTGCCGATGTATTTGGCTGGCAAAATCGCACGCTCAAACTCACTCAATCGATCAGCGATTTAGCGCCGAAAGACGATCCGATTGCCGAGCTTAAACGCCTCGCTAGGAAAAAATGATTTCACGCGTTTCACCGGCCTATTTCACGCTGATTCTGGTTTGGTCCACCACGGCGCTCGGCATTAAATGGGGCGTAACAGGCCTGCCGTTTACCTTTGCGCTGATGACGCGATTTACACTGGCCGCGCTGCTCGCACTCATGCTGTTAGCTTGGCGACGACAATCCTTGCCGCTTCACGCTGCTGCACTGACCGCCTATGCGATTGCAGGCGTCGCGACGTCCTTGTCGATGTTGTGCACTTTTTGGGCGTCGCAATTTATTAGCTCGGGTTTAGTCGCTGTGTTGTTTGGCCTCGTGCCGCTGGCAACCGCGCTATTTTCGCGCTGGATTTTGCACGCGCCACTGCAAAAATTTGATTACATCGCCTGCGGCCTTGGCTTGGCGGGCTTACTGACTTTATTTAGCCAACGCATCACGCTCGCACCCGACGGGCTGATCGGCATCGCCGCACTGCTGATCGCGGTGTTTTTGCAATCGGGCGCAGCGGTGCTGCTCAAACGCCATGCGGGCGGACAATCGCCACTGGCCGTCAACGTCGGCGCACTGCTGATTTGCGCCATACTCAGCACGCTATTTTGGCTGATCGCTGGCGCGCCCACCGCAGAAACCATCCCACTACGCGCCGCTGCCGCCCTCATTTACCTCGCCAGCATCGGCTCGGTCTTTGCATTCAGTTTGTATTACTGGCTGATCCGCGAATGCCGCCCAATCAGCGTTGCACTGATCTCACTCATCACCCCCGCCACCTCGCTCTGGCTCGGCCACACCTTCAATCACGAAATCATCCAGCGCCAAGAAATCATCGGCACGGGATTAATTTTGCTGGGTTTGGTGATGTATGGGATTGGGATGAATCGTAAGGGTATATAGCTGTAGCGACTAATTAACAATGCTTAGATTTATATACATGCAAGTTTTATTCAAAAACACACCGCTGGCTTATGCTTTAACACCACCATCACTCCCCCAGCAATTCTCATACACAATGTTAGCGCGGCGGGTGTCCCAGCCGGTGGTTTCTAGCATCGGCGCGGGATAAAATTCATCAACGTGGCCGATGCACAAAATCGCAATCGGCTGACTATCTGCTGGCATCTTGCACAACTGGCGCAAGGCGCTCGGCTCAAATAGCGACACCCAGCCTAGACCGATGCCTTCGGCGCGCGCCGCCAACCACATATTTTGGATGGCGCAAGCAGCGGAGGCTAAATCCATTTCTGGCATCGTGCGCCGCCCTAGCACATAAGATTCGCGCTGATCGACCAAGGCGACCACCAGCACCTCAGCGCAGGACAAAATCCCTTCCAATTTCAACTGCATAAACTCATCCGATCGCTCACCCACGGCCTCGGCAGTCAGCATGCGTTCAGCGTCGACATGACTGTGAATTTGCTGGCGCAAGGCCGAATCTGAAATCCGAATAAAACGCCACGGCTGCATAAAGCCAACGCTGGGCGCTTGATGCGCGGCAGCGATAAACCGCGCCAGCTGACCGTCTGCCAAAGGTTGCGGATGAAAATGCCGCATATCACGCCGCTCACGAATCACGCGGTAAATGGCCTTAATTTCTTCGGCAGAATATTGGTGCGGATTCATGATGGCGACCTTATAAAGAGTGAAATGAATACGCCATACTAAGACAAAGGGTATTCAACCAGAGGAATTACTAACAATGGCCTACAGGTAAATACCCAATGATTTCACCAGCAAGTCCGTCGCACCGCGATGCGCTTGAGCAAAGGTTTTGCCCGCAGTACGCATTTGCTGTTGGCGACTAGAATCACTCAAAAGACGGGGAATTTCTGGCCAGAGTTCGGCCAAGTTCGGCGCTTGCCATGCCGCGCCCGCAGCAATTGCCGCCTCGCTTGCGGCTGCGAAATTATATGTATGTGTGCCAAGCAAAACTGGGCAACCCACCGCGCAGGCTTCGATGAAATTTTGACTGCCAAACGGCAGCAACGAGCCGCCCATGATCGTGATATCAGCGCAGCTAAACCACGCGGTCATTTCGCCCATGCTGTCGCCCAGCAACACGTCGGCATCGACGAGCGAATCATCTTGCCACTGACTGCGGCGCAACAGATGCAAACCTGAATTTTCAATCAAACTCGCCACCACATCAAAACGCTGCGGATGACGCGGCACGATAATCAGCAGAGGTGCGTTCTGTGGGAATAATGTCGACCATTGCGCGAGCAACTCCGCTTCTTCGCCGTCGCGGCTCGATGCCAATAGCACAGTCGCTCGCGCCCCAAACTTCGCACGCCAGCGTTGTCCCAACTCAATTTGAGCTTCGTCGGGCTGATTATCAAACTTCACCGAGCCCATTACTTGCGGCGTAATAGCGCCGAGCAAAGCCAAGCGTTCAGCGTCAGCCGGCGACTGTGCCAAGACTTGTGTCCAACGCGCCATCGCAGGGCGAATCAAGCACAGCGCCTTGCGATAGCCCAGATACGATTTTTCAGACAGCCGCGCATTGGCCAGCACCAGCGGAACTCCAGCATCAGCGCATTCATGGATTAAACTCGGCCAGATTTCAGTTTCCATCACCACGCCGCACTGCGGCTTAAATGTCCGTAAAAAGCGGCGTATCGCGGATGGGTAATCGTAAGGTAGGAACACAATCGTCGCGAAATCGCCGAATAATTCTTGCGCAGTTTCGCGGCCCGTTGGCGTCATGCACGTCAGCAAGAATGAACGTGTCGGATATTGTTGGCGCAGCGCTGCAATCACTGGCGCACTGGCGCGCATTTCACCAACCGATACGGCGTGCAGCCAGATTGGTTTTATAGAGGTATTTGACTGAATGAATTTTTGCTGCATGGCTAGCGAGTAATACCCCAGCCTTTCTAACCAAAAATTTCGATACGCCGGCTGTTTTTGACTGCGTTTAAGTAAATACAGCCAAATCAGCGGAAACACCAGCCACAGCGCCAGCCGATACAGGCGGCGTGCAATCACGGCAAACGTCCAGAAACAACAGCATCCCACACTTGATCGACGCTTGGCGGCTTACCATTACCACCCAAGTTCAACGCAAACGTCGCGGCGCGCACGCCAGTGAGTTCTGGCTCCGATGCGCAGAAGATCGCGACGACGGGCACGGCCACCGCAGCGGCCAAATGCGCCAAGCCAGTATCGACGCCAACGACGATACGGCTACCCGCCAGCAGGATCGCCGCATCGCTTAAGCTTAATTTCGGCGTTACGATAGCCAATGGCACTGCGGCGGCCAAACGCTGCGCGCGCTGCTGCTCATTCGCACTGCCCCAAGGGAACACAGGCCGCATTCCAGCATGGATGCAACGCTGCGCGAGTGCGATCCAGTGCGCCTCAGGCCATTCTTTATCCGCACGGCTGGTCGCAGTGAGCATCACCACATAGGGCGTATCGCCCAGCCACGGCAATTCTTGCAGTGGCACTTTTAAGCCATAATCCATTTCACCCAGCAAGGCATAGCCATTGGCGGCGGCGGTCAAACGTCGATTGCGCTCGATGGCGTGTAGATTTTTAGCAATCGGGTAAGTACGGTGATAAGCAAAACTCGCCAGTGCTTCGCGGCAAGAATGTCGATCAAAACCCGCCACAGGACCACAAGTCATCCGCGCAACGGCGGCGCTTTTGATTAAGCCTTGCGCGTCCAAAATCAAATCGTAACGGCAGGCGCGAATTTCAGTTTTAAATTTCGCCCATTCGGCTTGGGTTGCGGCTGAGAATGGCGATTTACGCCAACGCCGTAGCGCAACAGGAATCACGCGGCGAATCGCCGGATGTAACAAAGGCAGCTCGGCAAAACCTTCTTCAACGACCCAGTCAATGACCGCGTCCGGATAAGCGCGCGCCAAATCAGTGATGGCGGGCATTTGATGAATTACGTCGCCCATCGAAGACAGGCGCACAATCAGTATTTTTCGCATTAGCGTATTCTAACAGGGTGAGCTTTCAGCACAAACCTAGCTCTTGGCGAAAAACAGTCTAATATCAAAAAACATCAATAGTATCTAAGGCTTACGCCAAAATGCCCTTACTCATTGCCCTCTGCATTGTATTGGCCGCAGGATGCATTTTTCAAACGCTGCGCATCAGGCAACTGCGTCATAGCCTTGCCGAAGAACAATTGCGCGATCCCCTTACTGGCCTCTATCAACGCCCGCATTTATTTGCTTTAGCCGAGCGCGAAGTCAATCGCGCGCAGCGCAGTCAACACAAAATGGCGGTGCTGATTGCTGATATGGATCATTGCGCCGACATTAACGCCAAATATGGCCTTAAAGCTGGCGACTTAGCGCTCAAACGCTTGGCTGAATGTGCAATGTCATCAGTCCGTGATTTTGATTTGGTGGGGCGCTATTCGGGCGAAGAAATCGCGCTCATCTTGCCCGACACTGATTTTAAAGGCGCAATGGTCGTCGCTGAACGTTTAAGAAAACTCGTTAAAAAACTACCGATACAACTTGAAAATCAACAAGCGTTTTACATTTCAATCACTATCGGTTTGGCGGCGCTGAGCACTGAATCGGACACGCTAGAAGACATTCTCGTCGCCGCAGATACCGCACTGCAATCGGCCAAAAATTTAGGCATTGATCGCATCGAAGTTTTTCCAGCCTCGCTGCCCACGCCACCTGAGTTTTAAATCCCCTCCGTAGTCGCTCGTTTGCTCGATCTTGTTAATCTATCCACTTGCCCCCGCCGCCATCAGCCGTTAGAGTCGAACGATTCTGAACGGGAAGCACTATGAACGCCATCAAATCCATCTCCAGCCACATCGCGCAAGAAGCGCAAGAGCGCCAAGCCCAACTCACCAAACCAATGGGCAGCCTAGGGCGGCTAGAAGATTTAGCGATTTGGTTTGCTGGCCGCAGCGGCAACGCGATCCCCAAGCGATTACAAGCGGCCATTTGCGTCTTTGCTGCCGATCACGGTGTTGCAGTTGAGGGCGTATCGGCATTTCCGGCGGAAGTAACCGCACAAATGGTCATCAATTTCATCAATGGTGGCGCAGCAATTAGCGTACTGGCACGGGAAAATAATGCCGCGCTGAGCATTGTCGATGTTGGCGTTAAAACACCTTATCCAACCCCGACGGGCAGTGCGCACGGTCGATTATTCCGCAGCCCCGTTTGCGCGGGCACCGCCAATTTGCGCGTCACCGCTGCGATGAGTGCCGCAGAATGCAAAAAAGCTTGGCAAATCGGCGCAGGTAGCGCGATGCATGCGATTGAAAATGCTAAAAATATTCTGATTGGCGGCGAAATGGGCATCGCCAATACCACGTCTGCCGCAGCACTGATTTGCGCACTGACGGATGCTGCCCCCGAAGATATCGTCGGTCTTGGCACTGGCATTCAAGCCGCTGCGCGTCTGCATAAAATTCAAGTCGTAAAAGACGCACTGGCTCGCGCCAAAGCAGCAGGCGCAGTCACGCCGCAAGACTGGTTGCGCGAAGTGGGTGGTCTGGAAATCGCGGCACTGGCGGGCTTTTACACCGCCGCCGCCGAAGCGGGCGTTCCAGTGTTGCTCGATGGCTTTATCACCACCGCAGCGGCGCTCGTCGCCGTGCACGCCAATCCTGCCGTTGGCGAATGGCTAATCGCCAGCCACGTGTCGCAAGAACAAGGCCACCGTAGCGCGCTAGCCGCGCTGAATCTAACACCGCTGCTGGATTTAGGCCTGCGCCTTGGCGAAGCCAGCGGCGCAACGCTCGCGCTACCGATTATCCAATCGGCACTGACTTTGCACCGCGAAATGGCAACTTTTGCTGAAGCGGGAATTGCTGCGGGGGCGATGTAATGGCATTTCGCTTAACCTTAATTCGCCACGGCGTAGCCGAAGGCGCAAATGAGGCAATTTTTGGTCAGAGCAATCCGCCACTCTCCAGCCTAGGCCGTGAACAAATGGCGGCGCGTTGGCGTGAATTGTCGGCGTATCCAGTCGATGCGATTGCCAGCTCGAACTTGGCGCGCTGTGCCGATTTTGCGCTGGATGCGGCAATGGCTTTGAATATTCCATTGCATTTAGAACGTGGCTTTAATGAAATAGTTATGGGTAGTATTGACGGTAAACCCAAGCAATCATGGAGCGCAGCGGAACATACCGCTTGGAATTTATGGCAGCAAGATCCAGATCAACATCCGCTACCCGATGGCGAAAGCTGGGCTGATTTTTCTCGCCGCATCCATACTGCGCTAAACGCTTGGTTTGCCAGCGGCGAAGCTGAGCACCGCGTACTCATCGCGCATCAAGGCACGATCAAAGCGATTTTACTTGCAACACTGAATTTGCCCGCCGCGCGTCACAGCCAATTTTGGCTTGCGCCCGCAGGCTGCGTGACCTTGTGGTGGGATGAAAACTGGCCGCCGATGTTACTCGGCATCAGCAATACACTGCCCGACGCACCATGACGCAGTTTTTCGACTGGCGCGAGCCGATTCTGGCGGTGCAATTTTTAACGCGCATCCCCACGCCGCAAATCCACGACTTTGAACCGTCATTGCTGGCGAAATCAGTCGGCTGGTTTCCAGCGGTCGGTGCGATCATTGGTACGCTGTTATTTGGCATTGCCATCCTCAGCGCCAAGCTCGACCCGTGGTTGGCCGCAATCCTGTGCCTTTTGCTCTGGACTTGGATTACTGGCGGTCTGCATTTGGATGGACTGGCCGATATGAGCGATGGGCTTGGCGCGGCGCATCGTGATCCGGCGCGATTTTTAGCGGTACTGAAAGATCCGCATCTGGGTAGCTTTGGCGTACTGTCGCTAATTATTCAATGCCTGCTCAAACTCGTGTTGCTGATGCTGCTGATACGGCAACAACAATGGGCGGCGCTGCTGCTGATTCCAGCGTGGGCACGTAGCGGCGTGTTTATTTGGCAAACGCTGCCGGCTTTAGCGCCGGGCATGGCCGAGCAATTTGCATGGAAAAACAGCAGCAAAGTCGCGATATTTTGGTGGAGCGTGCTATTCGCCACGTCAGCTTGGTTTAGCCCCGCGCTATTGGCGGCACCGCTGGTGCTACTGGCTTATCGGCAATGGCTTAAAGCCAAGCTTGGCGGCGTAACTGGCGATTGTTTGGGTGCGGGGATCGAAGTCAGCGAAAGCGCATTGCTACTCATTACTGTGCTCGGCACAGGTATAATCGGCGCCATATCGTAGGTCGGCTTTCAAGCCGACAGCCAGTTCAAGGAAAAAATATGAAAATCGTTCGTGCCATTGAAGTGTGGGAAAAAGACATGGAAGGCGGCTTTATCGGCCACTTACCGCTGAGCGAAACGGTGTCAGTCGAGTTTTTATATAGCCTATTCGCTGCTGAGCAAGACAAGCCTGATCCAGAAATGAAATTATCCTATATGCTCGACGCGGCACGCGTGGCGCAATTGCAGCCTTTTGTCGCCGATGTCATGGACGGCACACAGCACGATTTCATCCTCACGGCCTATGGCCTGCCAGATTATGAATAGGGGTATTCAATCGCAGGCTTTATTGATAAAAGGCCACAAGTAAATACCCTAGGTAATAAAAAAAACCGCTCACGATTCAATGAGCGGTTTTTTGTTGCTGCTCGGCCAGTTTCGACCGAACTAATATTTACCCCTGCGATTCAGCGACCAGCTTCCGAATCAAACCGAGCAACTCATCTTCTTGATACGGTTTACCCAGGTAAGCATTAACGCCCAATTCGAACGCGTATTTCTTGTGTTTCTCGGCGGTGCGCGACGTAATCATAATGATAGGGATATGTTTGGTATCGTCGGCAACGCGTACATTCCGCGTTAACTCGAAACCATCCATCCGTGGCATTTCGATATCGACCAGCATCACCGCTGGCTTCACATCATGCAATTGCTGCAAGGCATCCACACCATCTTTGGCGGTAACGACTTGGAAGCCTTCACGCGCCAACAAACGACCCGTGATCTTGCGTACCGTCAGTGAATCATCGACCACCATCACCACGGGTGCTGTCGACAATTGCTCTGGCATCGTCGGCTGCGCTTGATGATTGATATCCGTACCTTGCTGCATTTGCGCGGTGATTTGCGCGGTTTGTGCGAGCAAGGCGAGCGGATTCATAATCATGACGATTTCGCCAGTACCCAGCACTGTCGCACCGACCACACCCGGAATCCGCGCCAATTGTGGGCCAATCGGCTTCACCACGACCTCTTGGTTTTTCACCAATTGATCGACGTGGAGCGCAATCCGTTCCGCGCCTGAGCGCAGTAACACGACCGTTGAATAACGTTTTTGTTCTGGAATCGCAACCGCATCACCGAGCAAGCGCGGCAAGTAAGCGAAGCGATAACGCTGCCCCATCCATTCTTGCTCACGATTTTCATACAGACGCGCCAAAGCTTCAGATTTCAGCTCTTGCACTTGCTCGATCATCACCGATGGAATCGCAATTAAGCGCTCACCCGCTTTAACCAACAGCACTTGCGCCACCGCCAAAGTCAGCGGCAAATGAATCACAAAGGTCGTGCCTTGACCAGCAACGGTCGACACATCGATCTTGCCGCCCAAGTTACTGACTTCATTTTTCACCACGTCCATGCCAATACCACGGCCAGACAATTGGGTGACTGATGAGGCCGTCGAGAAGCCGGGTTCAAAAATCAAATGGCACAAATCGTTATCAGAAACGACTTGATCGGCAGTAATCAATCCTTGATCCAGACCTTTTTGACGAATACGCGCTAGATCCAGACCTTTACCATCGTCTTTCAGCAACAAGACCAGCTCATTGCCCTCTTGGCGAACTTCAATATGAATTTCACCAAACTCGCTCTTGCCTTTGTTAATCCGCTCTTCCACGCCTTCTAAGCCATGGTCAATCGCATTACGCAGCATGTGCTCAAACGGCGAAATCATTTTATCCAACACGCCACGGTCAATTTCAACGCGGCCGCCTTTCAGCTCCAAGTTGACCTTTTTACCGACTTCTTTACCGGCTTGACGCGTTAAACGATACAGACGATCTGAAACGCTAGAGAACGGCACCATGCGCACGCGCATCAGGCTTTGCTGCAGCTCTTTGGTCATTCTGGATTGCGCCAACAGCGCAGCAGAAGATTCATCCAGATTTTTCAGTAAACTTTGCTGTACCGTCCCCACGTCATTCACGCTTTCCGCCATAAAGCGGGTCAGCTCTTGCAAGCGGCTAAAGCGGTCGAACTCTAATGGGTCAAAGCTGGCGTGCATTTCTTGCACTTCTTTTTCCCGCGCCTGCATTTGCGTTTCGGCTTGAATTTCCAGCTCGCGCAATTGCGTACGTAAACGCGCCACGTTTTCAGTCAAATCGAGCAAGGAGCTTTTGAACATCAGCATTTCAGCTTCAATTCGCGTGCGAGAAATAGCGACTTCACCAGCCTGATTGACCAATTGATCGACCAGCTCGGATTTAACCCGAATCACGGTTTTATTATCGGTTTCGGCAGCGGCCAATAGTTTTGGCACGACAGGCACCGCACCCGTACCAACGACCGCATCAACTTGCGGTTTGGCAGGTTCAGTCAACTCTGCAAACAAGGCAAGTAAAAGATCGTAATCGCCTTCAAGACGAGAAACTAACTCTGGACCAACTTCAACGGCCTCGACCAAACGCGATTCCATCCGATGCGCGGCTTCACCCATACGCATCGCACCACTCATCCGCGCGCTGCCTTTAACAGTGTGCAAAGTGCGTTTTAATTGCTGCAAGACCGATTCGTGATCAGAGCCTTCGCTCAACAAACGCAGATCGTGGCTGAGTTGCGGTAGTAATTCTTCGCTTTCTTCGATGAAAATTGGCAACAGTTGCTCGTCGATATCATCAATCAACGTGGCGTCCAGCTCAGCACGCGCAGCATTGAGCGTGTCTTCGCTGGAAATCAATTGCGCCAGTGGAGAAGACTCATCGATTTCTGGTGCGAGCGGGCGGGTGAGGCTACCGATCAAATCCGTCGCAACAAACGCTGCTGGCACAGCAATCAAGTCTGGCTCACCAGGCGGCGGGATGTCTTCTTCGAGGATCAATTCATCGAGCGTGATTTCGGCTTCGGCTTCGGCTTCGGCTTCGGCTTCGGCTTCGGCTTCGGCTTCGGCTTCGGCTTCGGCTTCGGCTTCGGCTTC
>NZ_JHVM01000012.1:0-123044 GCF_000620145.1 Deefgea rivuli DSM 18356 | reverse complement strand
CGGCTTCGGCTTCGGCTTCGGCTTCGGCTTCGGCTTCGGCTTCGGCTTCGGCTTCGGCTTCGGCTTCGGCTTCTAGTGTAGGGTCTTCTGCCAGAATTAAATCAAGCAATGGCAAATCAGAATCAGTCGATTCAGTTAGCTCAGCCAATGGTGCAATGTAATCTTCTGGAACTGCGATATATTCGGCTTCATCCGCTGCCACACTTTCAGATACGGCTAAATCCAGAGAAAGCAAATCAGAATCGCCAGCTTCAAGCAATGGTTCTGCAAATGGCGCGATGGTCTCTTCTGGAGCGGTGATCAATTCCGGTGCCAGCTCAAGCGCCACACTTTCCAATGCAGGCTCGACCAAATCCAGCGAAGGTAGATCCAGTGCCATTAAATCAGCGCTTTCTTGCGCTTGAACTTCTGGCGTTTCCTCGACGAGTAAATCATCAAGCAAGGCATCCAGCGCCACTTCAGGCTCAACTTCCAACTCCGTTGTCGCTAGACTTTCGGCCAGAAGCTCGCTTTCAGCTACTGGCTCTTCCAACAACAGCACTTCATCGCCAGTAGATTGCAATGCGTCCAAGCGAGCAATCAAATCACTTGCCATTGACGGCGCTTGCTCAGCAAAAATATCCGCCATCATGGCATGCAAGGTCTGCACCGCTTCGGCAAATAAAGGGACTTGCTCGCGACCAACTTGCGATAAGTTCTGCAGCGCGTGCTCTAGGGAGTATGCAAGCTCACCCTGAGGTCGGAAGCCTGCTGTAGAGGTGATCCCCCCTAGGGTATGTGCAGCCAGAACAAAATTAGCATCCACTTCGCCGGATTCTGCCAGTACCTCAACGCCGTGCGACAAAGCCGCTAAATATTTACGCGCTTCTTCACAGAAAATAGTAAACAGCGTGGCAGAAACCAATACATTACCAATTCTGATTTCATCCGATTCGGCGATCTCAACGGCAAGCACAGGTTCGCTGACAATGTGATCTTCTTCCTCATCATCAGCAAGTTCGACCTCACTCCGCAGCGCCAACGCTTCGGCTTCAATCGCACTGGCTTCTACTTCCACTTGGCCCGTTTTTTGCAACTGATCAACCCAGCCAACAAACGCAATATGCGTAAAGTCCAGTAAGGCCAACAAACGTTCCGACGCAGGTTTATCCAATTGCAGCCATTTATTTAATAGCTGCTCAATCGACCAAGCCACTTCGCCTAGTTGATAGAGACCCACCATCCGTCCGCTGCCTTTGAGCGTATGGAAACTACGGCGCATCGTTGTAAAGGCTTCACGATCTTGTGGATTGCTATGTAATAGAACTTGCTGGCTCTCAATCGTCGCCAACACCTCAACCGCTTCTTCGAGATACACCTCAAGCAGTTCAGCATCCATCGCCGCTTCAGAGATTGGCAATGCTCGCGCCTCCGCAACGGGCTCTGCGACCGATTCAGCTTCGGCAGCCACCGCCGCACCCGCAATTTCCGGCTCAGCTTCTAGCGAGACCAATTCATCAACAGCAATTACAGCCGCTTCACGGCCGGTTAGGCGTTGCAATAAAGGCAATAAAGCCGCTTCATCATCGCGCTCTTGTGCCAGATCATTCACGTAAAAACCTAAAGCTGACAAGGCTTCAGCAAGATCTTCTAATTCCTGACGTTCTGGAATCGACTCTGCGGCGGCGTGCTGTGTGATGCGCTGCAGACATTCGTGGCTTAAATCAACCGCAGTCTGACGATCCAGCATCATGAGCGCACCTTGCACCTGGCGCAGCATGGGCTCAATCTCAACCAGCGCAGCGCGCTCATCTGGATTACGGAAAAATGCATCCAGAATTTCTTCGATGGCCAATAAATTACTGCGCATTTCTAGAGCGAGCTGCGTCAGTAATAAGCGATCTTGAGCTTCACGGCTGATTTCATCCAAATGCGGCAATTCATTCACCGCGCTTGGGTCATTTAATCGACGCAGCAATGCGCTAACTTGCTCAGCGAAATCATCGGCATGGCTTGGGTAAATGGCGAGCGCATTGTCGGCTAACAATAAACCGGTCGCGACTTCCAGCGCCAGATCCTGACTTGCCGATCCTTGTGTAACCGCAGGCAATAAGCCCGCCCACAAAGCATCTAAACCTTCAATCTGCAACGGCGATGACTTTTGCGCCAATTGCTGCAAAAGATTGCGGACTGTATTGGCTTTTTCTAAATGCCCAGCC
Source organism: Deefgea rivuli DSM 18356 (assembly GCF_000620145.1). Classification (GTDB taxonomy): domain Bacteria; phylum Pseudomonadota; class Gammaproteobacteria; order Burkholderiales; family Chitinibacteraceae; genus Deefgea; species Deefgea rivuli. Next base: position 120,846 of record NZ_JHVM01000012.1, on the reverse strand, counting down.
GCGACGCGTGACCATGCGTCTTTAGCTAAAGACAGCTCATCACGCAATCCACGCGCCACTTGCTCCGAGGCCATAGCCTCGGCAGACATTACCGTTTGCGCATTAGGGAATAAATCATTTAGATCAAACTCTTTCGCCAAACGACACGCCAAAGGGCTGTCGCAATCGAGCTGAGGCAATAAATACAAAATATCGCGAAATAAACGTTCGGCCACTTTGCTTGAGCCATCGGCCAAACGACGAATTTGCAAATTCAAACGCAGTAAAACCTGCTGCGGATCTAAATCAAACTCCGCACGATTAGTGGCTAAGCCATCCACTAAAGCGGCCGCAGTCCACCAAAAACTGCGTGGTAAAGCACTGGTTTGATGCTTGGCTAACTCGGCCAAACTCGCCGCCATGACGGGTGCAACTTCTTTTTGCCCTTTTAACCAGCGCAGTAAACCACTTTCATAACGAATACGCTGCTGTTTAATGACTTGTGCCATTTCCGCGCTATCAGCCACTTTCTGTGGCAAACCGCTCGGCATACTTAAAAGCAATTGAGGGAAATAGAGTTCAGAGCCTGAGTCATTGCCACCGCGCAACTGCGCCAATTCACGAAACGTCGGCAGTAAAGACAAAGGAATATTAGGCATGCCGACAGTGAGTCGGTCTAAATATTGCCCAATTTCTTGAATCGCACGCAGAGCAAGGGGCAAGCCAATCACATCATGCTCGCCATTTTCTAAAGCCAATAGCACCTGCTCAACTTCTTCACAAAAACGAGCCAAACCGGTCAGTTCAACCAAATCAAGCGCGCCATACGCTTGATGCAAATGAGTTTTGGCGTGTTTTAGTACTGCGGTGTCTTTGTTGGCGGAGTATTGCGAAAGTGCATCACTGGCGCGCGCCAAGGTGCTATCAATTTCAGCCTTGACCCACAACAAAGAGCCCTTATCAAATTCGGTATGCATACTCATGGCGGGGCTCCATGAAGAAGACCAGCCTACTAGAGGCCGGTCTGGAGATTAATTAGAACAAATTAGGATAGTTTGAAACCAGAAACCGAGGCTTTCAATTCAGCTGCAAGGCCGGTTAACTGGCCTACCGCAGCTGCGGACTGTTGAGTACCAGCGGTGGTTTGCTCAGTAATCGACAAAATGTCGCGCATCGTGATACTCACCTGGCTTGCCAATTGGGTTTGATCTTCGGTTTCATGTGCAATAGAGCCAATCAAGCGCGCCAATTCACGAGAAACTTTACCAATCTCAGACAGTGCGCTACCCGCCGCATCAGAAAGTTTTGCCCCCTCAACCACACCTTGCGTCGATAATTCCATCGCCGCAACCGCATCATGTGTATCGGCCTGAATCGTTTTCACAATCGCACCGATCTGTTTCGTCGCTTCGCCTGAACGCTCAGCAAGGCGCTGAACCTCTTCAGCCACCACCGAGAAGCCTCGGCCAGCTTCACCGGCAGCCGCAGCTTGAATCGCGGCATTCAATGCCAATACGTTGGTCTGCTCAGTAATGTCAGAAATCAGCTCAACAATCTCGCCAATCTCTTGTGACGATTCACCCAGACGTTTAATTCGTTTCGCAGTTTCTTGAATCTGCTCACGAATTTCGCCCATCCCTTTAATCTGGTTATTTACCGCATCAGCACCCAATTCGGCAGCAGCTAGCGATGTTTTCGCCACGTTAGCTGATTCGGCAGCAGTGCTCGAAACACCTTGAATTGAACTAACAATTTGCGCAACGTTGCGGTTGGTGGTTTCAATTTCTTTGGATTGGCGCTCTGCTGCAGAGAGCAATACAGTTGAAATTTCTTGTGCTTCTGCCGATGAGGCATTCACTTTTTCGGTTGCGCGGTTAATACCGGTAATGAGTGTCCGCAACTCTTCAATCGTAAAGTTAATCGAATCGGCAATCGCTCCTGTCAGGTCTTCGGTTACCGAAGCACGAATCGTCAAGTCACCATCCGCCAAATCGCCCATTTCATTCAGCAAGCGCAAAATCGCATCCTGATTTTTACGGTTTTCAGCTTCTGAAGCCAAACGACGTTTTACCGATTCCTGATTAAAGACGCGTACCAACAACAGCAACGATCCCAATGCAATCGCAATAAAAATCAGCTCGACGATAGTAACAATGACGCCACCGACCGAATTGCTATAGACGTCTGCAAGTGATTTGGTATCGGCCAATAATTTATCCGAATCGCGAACAATCGCTTGGTTTGCCAAGCGCGTATTGACCAAAGGCTGCATATTTTTCGAAAAAGCACTTACTACAACTTCAAAATCTTTAAACAGTGTTTGCAACTGCTCAAGTTTATTGGCCATTTCCGATGTGGTTACTGGGCGAATTTGTAAATCTGGATTGCCGTCCAAAAAGGATTTAACAATTTCGTTAAAGGTCGAAACGTCTTTACCGAGCAAGAAAACCACTTCAGGATTAATTAATTCACTTGCCAACATCGCATTCGCATTTTTTGATGTTCGTTGCGATAACATCGCCAACTGATTGGCGTAATCAAGTTCACGCAAAGTACCGCCACTATCGGCGAGTAGCGATGCAAATTGCTGAGTTTGTTCCAGCAATTTTGCATCATTACTGTTAATACCTTCAACGCTGCTACCAACGGACATCAGCGAAGCTCTCTGCTTCAAAATTGTATCCACAGTAGGGCGGCTTGGATTTGGACGGAACGAGGTGTTCCAGACCGACTCAATCTGCTCTAATTGCTCGCCACCTGACACTTGAAATAAGTTGAAGCCGCTACGCCCTTCCATCAGTCGATTCAAGTTGTCATTAAATTTGTTATAAGACTCTTCTAGTACCTTAAATGCATCTGCATTCCCGCGAATGGCTTGTGTCGATGCACGCGCAATCCGCTGCGACAACATCTGCATTTCAGTGGCGGTCGCTTGATTAGCTGCATTAATACTACTTGAACGGAAAGATAAAAATGCAGTAACCGCAAACAGCACAATCCCGAGCACCATCGCCACAAGGAAAATTGCCATTTGCTGGCGAGCAGGTAAATGACCAATTAATGGAATGGGTTTGAGCGACTGAGCGTCATCGCCCTCTGGCAAACGAATTTTATCTAGAATCCATGTAGTTCTAGATGGGTCGAATGCTTTTTTATTTTCGCCTTGACGCGACTTTCCTGCGGTGTCACTGCCTGAAAACAAACCCTTGATGCGATCCATCACTGCCATGCTACCTCCCGCGCCACCCCTGAGTGACTTTTGATTTTTTTAAGTGCTCGTGCAAAAGTTTTATGGCAAGGCTCTACAACGATGCAAGAAAATTTTTGCCTATCTAACTTATGCGATACCTGTCTGCAAAAATGCAGGCTCATTCACTAATTTCACCACATCTAACACGCGCCATAATTGGCCAGAGGCATCTTTATATTTGCCGCCAACCCATGCAGCTTCCGTCGTTTCTAGCGGCATCACCTCTAGATCGGCCAAATGCTTTAAACCCAGCATTTTATTGACCAAAACAGACGCATGCGGCAAATGACGTGGCTGTAGCAAAACTAAGCGCGCCAACAAAGTAAAACCTACATGTTGCTGGCCAAAGAACGCAGGCAAATCCACCACACTCACTAAGTTACCACGAATATTGGCAACCCCTTTAAACCACGAATGCGCCAATGGCACGCTCGCCACTACAGGCACGGGCATGACTTCGGAGACATCAGCCAAATCGACCAGCCAATTATCATTGCCAATTTGCAAACCCAAACGAGCATCCACCTGCGCCACTGTCGTTGCACTTTGCAGCCGCTGCATTACACCTTGCTGGTAATCACGCAAACTCACCCGTTCGGTTATTCGCTTTGCCATCGTACGCCCTCAATCGCTACGCTTTTTAAAGCGCGGCGATTTTATTCAGCAATTCTTGTGGATCAACTGGTTTCACAACGTATTCTGTTGCGCCTTGGCGTTTTGCCCAAACCATATCGGTTTCTTGATTTTTAGAAGTGCACATAATAATCGGAATGTTTTTCGTTGGCTCATCCCGTGTAATGGTGCGCGTCGCTTGAAAGCCGTTCATGCCGGGCATAACGACATCCATTAAAATCAAATCAGGCATGATTTCTTTAGTGCGAGCAACGGCTTCTTCGCCCGACTCTAAAGTAATAATTTGAAATCCATTTTTCGTGAGTAATTCACCAAGAAAATGACGCTCAGTCGGAGAGTCATCAACAATCAGAATCTTTTTGATCGTCATAATTTTAAGTCCATTAATTTTGAATTAGGTCGCACTTGCGTGAGTGCCCACGGCAGCCAATAGGCTGTCTTTGGTAAACGGCTTGGTTAAGTATTCATCAGAGCCCACCATACGGCCTCGGGCTCGATCAAATAAACCATCTTTTGAAGACAACATCACCACCGGAGTAGATTTAAAACGCGGATTTTTTTTAATTAAAGCGCAGGTTTGATAACCATCGAGTCGAGGCATCATCACATCAACAAAAATCACATCTGGATGATTGTCGGTTATTTTAGATAAAGCATCAAAACCATCTTCAGCCAAAATCACAGTACATCCAGCTTGCCCTAAAAATATTTCAGCGCTGCGTCGAATGGTATTGCTGTCATCGATAACCATAACCTTAATACCAGCAAGACTAGACATTGGCGATTCCCCATTACTGTTTCAACAACGACAAATATCGTACCAAACTCAGCGCAATCAAATAGTACACCCACGGCAGGTGAACTGATGAACAGTTTATACGTAGTGGAAAATCATAAGGCCTGCGGTAAGGGTTCGACAAGGTGAACCGCGAGAGGTGTTGGCATTTGCCGCCAAATTGCACGCAAAAATGACAAAAAAAAGAAACCCCGACCTAAAGCATGCCAGATCGGGGTCATATATGCGCTTCGAATTGACGAAGCCCCGCTCAGGGAGGAAAAGCGGGAGGTGCAGGGGCGCACCTGTGATTAAGATAGTTTTTCTGACTAAAACATCAAGAAATTGAATCGCCGCCTGTCGGATCAAGCTCGATTTGCCGCTCTTTTGCCGCAGCAAACCAGCCACCCACCACCTGCTCAACTTCATCCACACCTTGCTTTTTAAGGCTAGAAAAAAGCTGCACAGTAATCATTGCATCGTCGGCAAACTCAGCTTTAACCGTACGCAGAGCGAGGACTTTTTCTTGATTATTTAACTTGTCAGATTTAGTCAAAATACAATGAATCGGCTTTCCAGTCGGACGAAACCAGCTCAACATATTTCGATCCAACTCGGTCAACGGGCGACGGCTATCCATAATCAGTACAAGGCCAATTAAATTATCACGGTGGGATAAGTATTGCGCCAATAAGCCTTGCCAGTGTTTACGAATGCGCTCTGGCACATCGGCATAACCATAGCCGGGTAAATCAACCAAGCGGCGCTCGTTGCCGAAGTCAAAGTAATTGATATGCTGAGTGCGCCCCGGCGTTTTGGAAACGTAGGCCAAACGCGTGATATTGGCGAGCGTATTAATTGCGCTCGATTTCCCAGCGTTCGAGCGGCCAGCAAAAGCCACTTCAACGCCTTCATGCGGTAAAGTTTTTAAATCATTAACAGTTGTGAGGAACTGCAAGCCTTGAAATAGGGACATCTGTGGGTGCCATTGTGGTTTGTATCGGAGTCTTGCTATAGAATACCAGTATTTGAACGATTATCGTCGGCACCTTAGACCGACGTACTCCAATACGGGAGCGGATTTATGCGCAGCACGTCTGTTGCAGTGAGCATTGCAGCACTTTTAATGATGTCACCCGCCGTTTTTGCGGCCAGTGTTAAAGGTGATCCAAGCAAAGGCAAAGTCATCGCCGAGCAAGTTTGTGCGGCCTGTCATGGCGTTGATGGAAATAGCGCTGCAAGCGCAAACCCGAGCTTAGCTGGACAACACCCAGAATATATTGTTAAGCAATTGCAAGAATTCAAGAGTCAAAAACGTAAAAACCCAATCATGCTCGGAATGGCAACGCCTTTGACCGATGCAGATATGGCCAATGTAGCCGCTTTCTTTAGCCAGCAAACGCCGAAACAGCGTGGCGCGTCAGACAAAGCCCTGATCGAAGCCGGTAAGAAAATCTATCGCGGCGGTATTGCAGCCAAGAGCGTTCCCGCCTGTATGGCCTGTCACGGCCCAGCTGGCGCAGGGATTCCGACGCAATACCCACTAATGAGCGGCCAACACGGTGCCTATACGATTGCTCAACTCAAAGCCTTCCGCGATGGCGAACGTACTAACAATCAACCGATGATGGATATCGCTGCGAAACTATCCGACGCTGAAATTAAAGCTGTCGCTGAATTTATCCAATCGATTCACTAATCTAATCGATTCACCAAGTGTCAACCGGAACTCATTCCGGTTTTCGCGTACTAAAGGGGGCGATTCGCCCCTTTTTTGATTTTAAAATGACCTCACACACTGTTCCATTTCGCCGCGCTGTATACGATTTATTATCGTCGATGCGCTTTGCGATTAGTTTACTGACGCTGCTTGCGATCGCCTCCATCATCGGCACTGTGCTCAAACAAAATGAGCCTTACGTCAATTATCGTGTTGAGTTTGGTGATTTCTGGTTTAGCATTTTTCAGCCACTCGGTCTTTTTGACGTCTATCACGCCATTTGGTTTTTGCTGATCCTCGCCTTTTTGGTTGCTTCGACCTGTTTGTGCATTTGGCGTCACTTTCCCGGCGTCATTCGCGAAATTCGCGGCTACCGTGAAAAAGCCAGTCAAAACTCGCTACGCCTCATGTCGCATCACCATGAAACCAGCGCCCCACTCGATCAAAGCCAAGTTCTGACGCACCTGACTGAACACGGCTATCGCTATCGCTTGCGTACTGACGGCGATGCAACCGTAGTCGCAGCCAAGAAAGGTAGTTGGCAGCGTCTCGGTTATTTATTCACGCACTCGGCGATTGTGGTGATCTGTATTGGCGGCCTGATGGATGGCAATTTGCCACTCAAAGTTATGGAGATGCTGAATATCAAAACCTCGGAAACACGCAATATTCCGCAAAGCCAAATTCCAGCGCAATCTCGTTTAAGCTCAAATAATTTATCGTTTCGTGGCAATGTCAATTTAAGCGAAGGCAGCTCGGCCAGCGTCGTGTTCCTCAATTCGGGTAATGGTTATTTTGTCCAAGAACTGCCTTTCGTACTCAAACTCAAAAAATTCCATATCGAGCACTATTCGACTGGAATGCCCAAGCTTTTCGCCAGCGATGTAGATGTGCTGGATATTAAAACCGGCGCCTTGTTGCAAAGTGGTACGGTGAAAGTAAACCATCCTCTAGTCGTTAACGGCATGGCAATTTATCAAGCCAGCTTTGGCGATGGCGGCTCAGGTTTAGACTTTATTCAATGGGATCTCAACACTCACACGCAATCGAAATTAGCCGCACAATCGCAAAGTGAACTCGATTTGCAAGCCAGCACAGAGCGCTATCGCCTCGAAATTGGCGATTTACGTCCATTCAATATTGAAACCATAGCCAAGCCAGCCGGTGACACCTCGGCGGTGGCAGTCAATCAATTCCAAACCGCACTCGCGTCGGCACAATCAGTAAAAAGCGAGCGCAATTTACGCAATTTAGGGCCGATGATTCAATTCAAAGTGCGTGATAACACCGGCCAAGCGGTTGAATATCAAAACTATATGCAACCCTTTGTTGAAGGCGATGCAAGTTACTTCATAACAGGTATGCGCCGAGAAGTAGCTACACCTTTTGCTTTCACGCGAATACCCCTTAATGAAGATATGCAGCTCGATACTTATATGCGCTTTAGAGCCGCAATTCTTGATCCTAAATTGCATGCTGAAATCGCCAAAAATACGGCAGCCAAAGCACTCAAAGCAGGAGGCGTTTCCAAAGGCGGCGAAGCGCAGTTTGCTGAAATTACCCAAGGTGTGCTGAGTCAATTCAGCCAAGGTGGCTTCCCGGCGATTGAGCGTTTTCTGGATGAAAAAGTCCCGAAAGAGCAGCGCCAAACCGTCGCGCAGACTTATCTGAAAGTGCTGCAAAGCGCCGCAATTGATGTGATGGATGTCGCGCAAACTCAAGCGGGCTTAGCGCCGATTCCTGTTAGCGACACCCAATATCGCTTTTTAATGGATAGTTTGGTCGCGACCAGCAGCTTATTTGACTATGGTTCGCCCAAGCTTTTGGTGCTTAATGGCTTCTCAGAAGTAAAATCGAGCGGTTTCCAACTGACGCGCTCGCCGGGTAAAAATATTGTCTATCTCGGCTCTTTGTTGCTGATTATGGGAATTTTCTGCATGTTTTATATTCGTGAAAATCGAATCTGGGTGCGTCTCGCACCGAACAAAACTTTAATTGCGATGAGCAGCAACCGAAAAACCGCTGATTTAGACCGTGAGTTTGACGCACATATTGCTGCACTCACCCAGCCCATCACCCCTGAAGAGCCGCGCTAAAATGAATACGCTGAGTTTGAAAAATCGCCGCTTTAATTTACTCGACTGGCTCTTTGCCATCGTGATTTGCGGCTCTGCGCTGTTTGCATGGCAGCAATATCACAATTACCTCGATTATTACGAGCAAGGCATTCTGATCGGCACCGTCGCCGGTTTATGTTGGTTCGGTTGGTTTTGGCCAGCGATGCGCGTGTTCTTTCCTGTGTGCGCAGCCATTTCGCTATTGGCGATCAATCTGTATGCAGGCGATCTGAGCCGAGGGCAAAGCGCATTTTGGCTCAAATACGTGCTCGCCAGCCAATCGGCGGTCATGTGGATGTGCGTGCTATTTTTCCTCGCTACGCTGATGTACTGGGTCGGTTTATTACGTAAATCAGCAAGTGCGCTCAGCATTGCATCGGGCTTAACTTGGGCAGCTGCGGGCGCCGCAATGATTTCCAAATTGGTTCGCTGGTATGAAAGCTATCTGATCGGTACAGACGTTGGGCATATTCCGGTGTCGAATCTGTATGAAGTCTTTATTTTATTCTGCCTGATCACCGCTTTAATGTATCTGTATTACGAAGGCCGCTTTGCCGCCAAGCAAATGGGCGCTTTTGTCTTGCTAGTCATTTCTGCTGCGGTGGGTTTTATTCTTTGGTATTCGCTGGATAAGCAAGCGCATGAAATCCAGCCGCTGATTCCGGCCTTGCAATCGTGGTGGATGAAGATCCACGTACCGGCTAACTTTGTCGGTTATGGTAGTTTTGCGATTGCCTCTATGCTCGGTATCGCACAGCTTTTATCAGCACGCGGCATTTTGACAGACAAACTGCCCAGCTACGACACACTGGGCGAAGTGATGTACAAGGCCATCGCAGTTGGCTTTTTGTTCTTCACGATTGCGACGGTACTCGGTGCAATGTGGGCCGCCGATGCTTGGGGCGGTTACTGGAGCTGGGATCCAAAAGAAACTTGGGCTCTAATTGTGTGGCTTAACTATGCCGCTTGGCTGCATGTGCGCCTCATTAAAGGCTGGCGCGGCGATATTCTGGCGTGGTGGGCGGTGATTGGCTTGTTGGTCACAACGTTCGCCTTTATCGGCGTGAATATGTTTTTATCTGGTCTACACTCCTACGGCGGCCTGTAAGTGTCGCAGCCCCAAAGAAAGCCGCTCATCTTAATGAGCGGCTTTTTTATTGTGCCAATGCTGCGCCAGAGTCTTGAATAAAGAAACTCTAAGCGAGAACATCATGGACTCCACCTATTTCGCAAAAACTACGGCAGGATTCAAAGAAATTACGGCGCGCAGTGCCAATCTCAGTTTTCGTGAGCGGCAACTCTTAATTGTAATTGATGGGCAAATGAGCGTAGAAGCGCTGACTCAGCTGATGCCGCTCGCTGATCTACTCATTCGTCTGGAAAAACTCCAAGCCGCAGGGCTGATCCATGCCGTGGATACAAACTTAAACCCCACACTCTCCAATCTTCAGCCACTCCCCGCCGCAGAAGCGCTGGCGGAGATTCGTAGCATATTACAGCAAGGCAACATGCTGTATTTAGGTGGTAGTTTTACAACAATTTTACAAGCGCAATTCGATCATGCACAAACACCGCAAGAGCTAGAAGATGTGATTGAGACTTGGCACACAGAGCTACTAAACCAAGGAAAAATGCGCTATGCCGAGCAACAAGCTGCGCAGATCAAGTTGCTTTTTGCGATGAGAACCTAGTGCACTGCAACATATTTTTACATTACATAAGGAATAAGCCCGATACTATCAAACGCTTATTTTATGTACGCTGAATCAAAGATGTTTAGAAGGCAGGTCATGAATCAAAATACCATTTTTAGCAAAACTGAAGCTGGGCTTCGTGAAGTCCAAACCCGTAGTGCCGGATTTCCGATTCGACTACGCCAAATTCTCATCATGATTGATGGGCACAAACGCTTTGATGACTTACTCGCCTTGCAGCCAGATGCGACCGAGCTAGAAAAACAACTCAATCAATTGATGGAATTACTGCTGATTATTGATAGTGGCGCAGATGACTTACGCCCGCCCGTAGCACGGCCAGCGCCCGCTCCAATCTCCGTGGCACCGACAATTGCCACGGCTACCGCACCCGTTGCTGCCGCGACGAGCAATGGCACTCGCCCTATGCCCAGCGCTAATGCACGACAAAAAATTCGCCGCATTATCGCGATGACCGATCAAGCCTACTTATCGAATAAATTAGAATTTATGCTGACCGATGTGTTCGATGCGATGTCGAGTGCTGAAGATCTGAGCTTTTGTATTGATCGCTGGCAAAAAGCGATGAAAGACGCCGGCCATGGCGATATGGTCGACGCCTATCTATTTCAAATCAAATCGGCGATGGCGGGTTAAACACCAAAAATTCCCGCGCAGCCTTGCTTTGGCTTGCGTGAGAACTTTTGCCCCATTACTTAATCTGCGTAGCCAACAAAACCTCAGTCAGCAAGCGCCAATCAGGAGCTTGCTCAGCCTCAACAATCACCTCAAAACGACTATCGCGCCGATATGCAGCAGGCGCGGCACTCGTCATACCATCGACCCAATCAAAACGATACCAATCGCGTTCGGTATTGAAAATTCCCTTCCCGCGCGAAATCCCCTGTACGCCTAAGGTTTCAGCTTGCGACATCGCGGCAAATAAATCCGCCACTTTGCTGCTGCTAAACAAAGTCTCTGGCGAGAAAATCCAGCCACAGCTGTGCGAGCCCAAGCTCGATTGCGTTTTGCAAATCGGCCACACGACGGGTTCAGATTCCCGCGCGGCAGCTGCGCTTTGCAGCATCGGACTGCGCTGCGCGGTTGGCGAATACGCGCCATGCGCACGGGCATGCGTGTTTTCTAGCGCGGCAGAGTCAATTGTCGGCCAGCGTTCGGGATGCAATTCCAGTTCTAGAAGTTCTGGCGCAAAGCGCCCTTTAATCGCGCGGACCACGGCGAGCTTGGGCGGAAATAGCGCCACGCCCATTGCTTCTGCGCGAGCGATTTGCTCTTCATCGGCAATATCGCATTTATTAATCACCAACACATCGGCCAATTGCAGCTGATCGCGCCAGGTTTCATGCAAGGTATAGCGCTGATCTTCTAAATGGCGCGGATCGAGCAAACTCACCACAGCACGCACATCAAACGCACTCGCCAACATCGGATCACGCAGCAAATCGACAATACCTGCTGGGTGTCCCAAGCCAGAAGGCTCGATTAATAAGCGATCTGGGCGTATACCCCTTGCTAATTTCCCCAGCGTAACGCGCAACATCGGGCTGGTCGTACAGCAAATACAACCGCCGGGCACTTCAGCCACTTGCAAGCCATCACCGGCAGACGCCAAGGTCGCACCATCAATGCCCACTTCACCAAATTCATTGACGACAATCGCCCAGTATTCATCGGCGGGTTTATCTGCCAATAAATTCATCAAGGCGGTAGTTTTCCCTACGCCTAAAAAGCCAGTAATCAGATTGACTGGGATTACTTTTTTATTCATTCATCATCTCAATGGGTATATAACGCTAGGTCATATTAATAAATATCTAGATGGCAATACCCTATGCTTTATTCGGATCAGGTTTATGCTCACGTTTTTTAGAATCATCGGTATGCAATAAGCTCATCGCAGCGCCTGTTTCGCCAGCGATAATTTTTGGTATAACGACTAGCGATTTCAAAATGGCATCGTCAATCAGCTCTTGCTCTTCACGCCGTGGCGGTTTGAGTACGAAGTTGGCGACTTCATTTTTATTACCCGGATGACCAATTCCCAACCGCAAACGCCAAAAATTCGGCGTCGATAAATGCGCTTGAATGTCTTTCAAGCCATTGTGCCCACCATTACCGCCGCCTTGCTTAAGCTTCACTAAGCCCGGCGCAATATCCAGCTCATCGTGCACGACCAAAATCTCATCCGGCAGAATTTTATAAAATTGTGCCAAAGCTACGACCGACAAGCCGCTGCGATTCATAAACGTTTGCGGCTGCAAAAGCCACACATCCTGCCCAGCGATTTTCACCTTGCCGCAAAGCCCATGAAATTTACTGTCGTGACGCAGAAAAATTTGCCCATCGCGCGCCAAATGATCGACTAGCCAAAATCCAGCGTTATGCCGCGTTGCTTCATACTCGGCACCGGGATTACCCAAGCCCACAATCAATTTAATTGCCATCGTTCTCTCGTCTGTCGTTCACAAACATTTTATTGCATCGTCCTACCGTATGAATCGGGGCTGACTGCCGCTTCGACGATTTACCATAAAACATTTATCTCAAAATAAGATCGCTATGATACCCGTGACCGCACTCTTTCTGCATTGCAATACCACGCACGTTCATCCACGCCAAACAGACTTATCCGCACAGATTGTGCAATGCATGCAAAACCATCCAAACTCACGCCATTTTTAACCCAATTTTTCAACCAAAAACGAATAATTACAGCGTATCCCTAGTTATGTACGATACTGAGTGAGGCTATATTTTCTACTCAACTCACACAGCTTTAACGCGCTCAAATTCCATGAGCGGGTCTAGGAGATCGGCATGTCGCTCAGTCAGCGCTTATTATCCCTCTGCATTGCCATCAATATCATCTGCCTAGTGGCTATCCTCAGCGCCAGCCAATTTTTCGCTTCAATCTGGCTGCCTTGCCTGCTTGGAATCCCAATCACCGCAGCGCTACTCTATTTTGCCGTGCAATCACAATTAGCTCCGTTGCAAAAACTCCGCAACACGATGCAAGCCCTTGCGGCCAGCGGAGGGGACCTTAATACGCGGATTGAAATCAACACACAGGATGAATTCGGCGACATTGCACGTGGGTTTAACCAATACAGCCAAAATTTACAAAGCACTTTTCGCGAAGTGCAGCGTGATATGGAAGGGCTCTCATTGGGGCTGCGTGAACTCAGCTCAGTGACTGGGCAGCTAGTCAAAGACAGTCACACACAATCAGATTACGCCGCAGCCACTGCCGCGGCCGTGGAAGAAATCACCGTCAGCATCACGCATATTGCCGACAATGCCAACGATGTCGATCAAACCGTCGGCGAAACACAGAACTTATCCAGCATCAGCGCAACGGCGGTGCAAGGCGTTGCCGATGAAGTTGGGCAGATGACTGAATCATTCCAATTGCTCGGCGTCACGATGGATACGTTGAGCAAACATTCACAAGAAATCGGCACCATTGTTAGCGTCATTAAAGACATAGCGCAGCAAACTAACTTATTGGCACTCAATGCCGCGATTGAAGCTGCGCGCGCCGGTGAACAAGGCCGTGGCTTTGCAGTTGTTGCTGATGAAGTTCGCAAACTCGCCGAGCGTAGCGCCAATGCCACCGTCGAAATTACGCAGCGCATTGAAACTGTGGATCGCGAAACGCAAAATGTGGTCACCTCAATGAATAGCACCGCAGGGCGGATTGCCGGTAGTGCCGAACGCGCCGAAGATGCACGCCAACAAATGCTCACGATTGGCGAACGGATGGCGACTGTTGTGAGCGTCGTTAAAGAAATTGCCGATTCAACGCGCGAACAAACCGCAGCCAGCAGCACGATGGCACGCTCAGTTGAGCAAATTAATACGATGAGCCAATCCAGCGATTCGGCTTTGCAGCAAGCCAAACGCGCACTCGAACAGCTCGATGGCCGCGCTCGCGATTTGATGGAAGCAGTGGGTAAATTTCAGCTGGGCGATATTGAAGTGCTGCATAGCTGGTTTGCCGCCAGCGGCTTTCGCGCCGTGGCCGATATCAAAGCGCGCCTAAATAAAATTAACCATCATTGGTCGGATAATCACAGCGGTAAAGACGTGCCCGGCATGCTCAAAAAAGCCGTTGAAGCAGGTAAATTACCCACTGCGGTGGCGATTGGTGGCGTAAAAATCCAAAACTGGACAGGGCGCGATATTTTCGCCAATCTGGATTCCTTAGCGCACGCTCAGCAATGGAATCAAATTCTACCCAAAGTGCTGGACGATCAAATGCACGCTGAAGGGCATTATGTCGCCGTGCCGCTCGGCGTTGCTCGTGTCAACGTCTTGTGGGTGAATGCCAATATCATGCGCCGTGTCAGCCAAACTCGCGCGCCTGCAACATGGGATGAATTCTTCAACCTGTGTGATCGCCTCGTTGCCGCAGGCATTACGCCCTTGGCGCACAGTGAAGTGAAATGGCAAGTGGCGACGCTGTTTGAAGCTGTCACGCTGGGTGTCTGCGGTGCGAGCCATTATCTCAACGCCTTTAGCAAACTCGATCAGGCAGCGCTATCTGGCCCACAAACGATCAAAGCGCTAGAAACATTCCGCCGCCTTAAACCCTATTGTTCAGCTGACCCAGTCGGGCGTGAATGGAATTTAGTCACCGCCGACATCATCAATGGCCGCGCAGCCATGCAACTCATGGGCGACTGGGTGAAAGGTGAGTTTGATATGGCGAATAAACAAGCCAATAGCGATTACCTGTTCTGGGCTTCGCCAACGCAAAATGGCGAATACAGTTTTGCCGCTGATACTTTGACCTTCTTTAAACAAACCGACCCAGCACGCCAACAAGCACAAACCGATTTTGCGACCTTGCTGATGACGCCAGAAGTACAAATTGCCTACAACAAGCACAAAGGTAGTATTCCAGCTCGAACCGATATCGATTTGAACCAGCTTGATGCCTACGGCAAAGCATCGGCGCAAGACTTCGCGCAAGCATCAAGCAAAAATACGCTAGTGCCATCTTGGGCGCACAATATGGCGGTGCAAGATGATTTGAAGAAAGCGTGGATTGAAGTGGTGTTTGAATACTGGAATAACAGCAGTCTGAGCGCCAGTGCAACCGCCAGCAAACTCGCTGCATTAGCGAGAAAATAAGCAAAATCTTTCTTGCTACGTTGTCTCGTCTTGCCGTACTTCACGTACTGTCTGCGACTTCGACGCCTTGCCATAAAGCTTTTGCGCTATTCACACGAAAATAAGCTTTAGCAGACGTAAAAAAACCCACAGAAACTCTGTGGGTTTTTTCATTGAAAGCCAAAAAGTTAAAAATTAACCTTTTGCGCCGTTCAACATAGAAACCGCCAAATCTGCACCGCGCAATAGCGATACCAATTGAACGCCTTCTGGCATTACGATGTCTGACAAATGCACTGACAAGTTACCAACGGCCAATTTAGATTGGTCAACAGTAATGAATTCTGGCAGTTTCGAAGCAACGCAACGAACCATAACTTCTTTCAATACATTGCTGATTGCGCCGCCTTGCATTTTCACGCCGAGGCAAGCATCGCCATCAACGAAGTGCAATGGAACACGCAATTCAATCAGTGTTTCAGCATTTACACGTTGGAAGTCAATGTGCAAAACTTGTTGCTTGAACGGATGGTATTGAACTGCACGTACAACAACTTGTTCCGCAGCTGCGCCATCAACTGACAATTGAATCAATGCAGTGTGGAATTTTTCGTCTTGCAGCGTGTAGTACATGCTGTTGTGATCCAAGTTCACAGATACAGCAGCAGCAGCGCCACCGTAAACGATACCTGGCAAGTGACCGGCTTTACGCAGGCGGCGGCTCGCACCAGTGCCCTGAATTGCGCGGCTTGTAGCTTTTAATTCGAAAGTCATAAAGTACTCCAGTACTAGAAAATACATACGCCCCCCGCGACCAGAGAAGCATACGATTCGAGGGAAAATCCCTCTGAATTTATTGGTGGATTACGCTAAAAGCCAACCTACCTTAATCTATTGTCATCAATCGACAAATAAACTTGAAACCGATTCTTCGTTATTAATGCGGCGCATGGTTTCAGCCAATAGACCCGCAATCGATACCACACGCACGCGACCACTGGCTTGAGCCAGCTCGCTCACTGGAATGGTGTCAGTCACAACGACTTCATCCAACTCAGACTGCATAATACGATCCACTGCAGCACCGGAAAACACTGCATGCGTGGCATACGCCATCACGCGTTTTGCGCCAAATTTCTTCAAAGCTTCAGCTGCTTTGCACAGTGTATTGGCAGTATCGATCATGTCATCGATAATCACGCAATCACGGTCTTTTACATCACCAATGATGTGCATCACTTCGGCCACATTGGCTTTCGGACGACGTTTGTCGATAATCGCCATATCCACGCCAAGCTGTTTCGCCATCGCCCGAGCGCGCAATACGCCGCCAACGTCAGGAGAAACAATCATCAGATTTTCGTAATTTTTCGCACGAATATCTGAGAGCAACACTGGTGTCGAGTAGATGTTATCGACCGGAATATCAAAGAAGCCCTGGATTTGGTCAGCATGGACATCGACAGTCAACACGCGATCAACGCCCGCAACTTGCAACATATTGGCAATCACTTTGGCCGAAATCGGCACACGCGCAGAACGCGGACGGCGATCTTGGCGCGCATAGCCAAAGTAAGGAATCGCTGCCGTAATCCGCCCCGCCGAAGCGCGTTTGAGCGCATCGACCATCAACATCATTTCCATAATGTTGTCGTTGGTCGGCACACAGGTCGATTGCAGAACAAAGACATCACGACCGCGCACGTTTTCCAGTAGCTCAACCGTCACTTCGCCATCAGAGAAACGGCCAACGGTGGCGCGCCCTAATGAGATGTCCAGATGATTCACTACACGTTCAGCAAGGCGCGGGTTGGCGTTGCCGGTAAATACCATGAGGCTGTCGTAAGCCATTTCCGAATCCTGAAAAAACGAAAAGCGTGTAATTGATGTAATTACACGCTTTCTTTTTATAGGTGGCAGGGGAAGAAGGATTCGAACCTTCGCATGCTGGAATCAAAATCCAGTGCCTTAACCAACTTGGCGACTCCCCTAGCGAATTATTTGCTGACTCTTAATCAGCGTACTCGTATAACGGATGACGAGCTAGAGCCTGAACTACAAATCCGTTGATACTTTCAAGAAGGCCGAATAATACAGCATCTGCGGCGGATTGTGAAGCAATTTCTGCAAACACACAGCTACCCGATCCGGTCATTCTGGCTGGTGCAAATTGATTTAGCAAATCCAAATGCCGCGCAATTTCAGGATACTTCTGCACGGCGCAAGCTTCTAAATCATTTCGCGTTACCGCGCCTTCAAGGTCGCGAACTTTAATAGAGGGAGTGTCTCTTGTCAAGTTAGGGTCTTGGAAAATTTCTGGTGTAGAAACATGCACCTGTGGGTGTAAAACGATGAAATGCCGCGCTGGCGTGTCGATTTCAGTCATGATTTCGCCGATGCCTTCGACAAAGGCATTGCGACCAAAAATAAA
Organism: Deefgea rivuli DSM 18356; assembly: GCF_000620145.1. GTDB lineage: Bacteria > Pseudomonadota > Gammaproteobacteria > Burkholderiales > Chitinibacteraceae > Deefgea > Deefgea rivuli. The sequence continues at coordinate 103,111 of NZ_JHVM01000012.1, read as the reverse complement.
GAACGGCACATCCGCGCCAAGCTGCAAGCCCAACGCCATTAAATCGCTACGTGATAAATTTGTATTCCACAGTCGGTTGAGCGCTAATAACACCGTCGCGGCATCGGAACTACCGCCCCCCATCCCCCCGCCCATCGGCAAGCGTTTCTCGACGCGAATATCCACACCCAAGTTCGGCGCCATTTGCTGCAATAAACGCGCCGCGCGCACCGTTAAATCGCTTTCCGCCGGAACGCCTGGCATTGGATTGTGATGCACGACTTGCCCATCATCACGCACGCGTAAATAAATCGTATCCTGCGCATCGACCAACTGAAATACCGATTGCAGTAAATGATAGCCATCGGCACGGCGGCCAACGATATGTAAAAACAGGTTTAATTTGGCGGGTGCAGGAAATGCAGCAAAGCCTTGCTCGTCGAGCACAGCAGTAAAACTCATGGTGCAGCGCTACTCCATTCATTAATCATCACGCGAACGCGCAGGTCGTCCCGCGTCAGCTCAATTTTATACGGCAGCATGCCGGCGCGAAAATCAGTGGCGCTAATCAGCCAGCCGCTTTGCGTAAACGCCTCGCCAGTTCGCGTAAATGGCAGTTGCGGATCAGGCTGGCCGCGCAACCACCAGCGCATTCCTGATACCGGCAGCGCTAAGCCCGACATTTTCAGCAATAAAGATTCAGGATCAGCAGCCACATCAGTCGTTTGCCCATGCTTGAGTGTCGCCGACACGATTTCACCATATTGATAGGCAATTGTTAGCTCAGCCAAAGTCGTACCCAACGGCGTTGCCAAGGATAGAACATCACGATCCGGCGTCGCCAACCAATCAAACGATGCGGTATTGGCGTCGTTTTGACTGCGAATATTCACTCGGCCTTGCGCAGCAAAACCTTCAGTCGGCGGTTTGAGCGGCTGCTGAGCGCAAGCCGTCAACAGCAAGGCCGCGCAACAAACGATCAGTTTGCGCACTTATAAACCCATTTTCTTACGTAGCGCCAGCAAGGCCTCATCTTCAGCATCGAGCTGACTCGCCGCTTCGATCACCGCCAAGGCCTGCGCTTGATCGCCTTTCTTCCACAACACTTCAGCATAATGCGCGGCGATTTCTGGATCCGGCATTTGTGTGTACGCACGTTTAAGCAACGCCAACGCTTCATTCAGCTTGCCCTGTTTAAAGCGCAACCAACCCATACTATCCAAAATCACTGGATTATCGGGGTCTTTTGCAAGGGCCTTCGTAAGGTAGGTATCTGCCTCTGCGTAGCGATCAGTACGGTTTGCAATGATATACCCCAGCGCATTTAAACCTTGGACATGATCGGAATTTAATTCCAAATAATGACGTAAATCAGCTTCCGCACCGGCAATATCACCCAACAAGTCCAAATAGAGCGAGCGATCGTAATACAGCTCGGCTTCATTAGGATGCTGTGCAATCGCAGCGGTCATCACATCACGTGATTGCGCTAAGTTTTTACGCTCGCGCCAAACTTGCGCTTCGATTTGTGCTTTATCAATTTGTTGCTCCGGCGTCACCACGGGCAAAGCAGCCAATGCCGCATCAGCGGCCTTTTGATTACCCGTTCGTGCGTATAAACGCGGCAAGCGGGTTTTCACTCGCGCGCTTTGCTCAGGACTCACTTGCAAATACCATTGAATCGCATCTTGATCGCGGTGCTGCTGCTCGGCAATTTGACCCAAATAAATCCCCAATTGGGCGACTGTTTTTGGGCTCATCGTCACGGCGCGCTCAAGATAACTTTGCGCCTTATCTAAATCCCGTAATTCTAGCGCGACCAAACCCGCGCCAACCAGCGCTTCAAGCTGCTGTGGATCTTGCGCTAAAGCCGCTTCATATTGTTGTTGAGCCAAGGTGTAATTTTGGGTTTCGGCCAAATTCCGCGCCTGCGCCAATGAAATCGCCGCCGATTTTGGATGCGCTTTGGCGGCATTCTGCAAAAGTTTAGTCACTGCTGCGTTATCTTTACCGGCCAATAGCTGCGCTTTATAGAGTACCGCAGGCTCCCACGATGGGCGCAGCGCTAAAGCCGCATCCAGTTCTAGCAAGGCCAGTTGATCTTGATTGGCATTACTTTGCGCCACAGCGCGCGCAAAGTGCGCCTCGGGCATTTTGAGATAGGTTTCGGTTAATTCCTCAGTGACCAAAATCACCGCAGCACGGTCAGTGTCTTTATCCCACAGCAAATGCATTTGCATAAAAAACGGTGCCATTTCTGCTGGCTTGGCATTTAACATCACACGTAAATGCGGCTCGACTTGATCCATGCGTTTACTACGAATCAGTAAACTCACCAAAATTTGTCGTGCCTGAATCGAATACGGCGCGCCCGCCACCCACAGTTGCGCAGCTTCCTGTGCCAGCGCGAGTTGCCCCGCCGATAAAGCCAGCTGGGTTGCACGTTGTGCAGTGCGCGGGTCTTGCGTGCGCTTGGCGACATCTAACCAAGCTTGCGCCGCCAAAGCTGAATTACCGCGCTGGGCAGCAATATCACCGACCAAAAAGCGCATCATCAGTTCATCACTGAGTGCGATTTTAGGCAACATCGCTGGATCATAACCATCCAACTTCTCAATCTCAGGTTCGGCCACCGGTGCAGACGCGCTCGCTGCAGGATTCACTGGCGCAACTGCGGCACACCCCGACAAGCCCGCCAAAAAGACGGCCATCAAAGAATAAATGCGCAAGGACATAGACGGTTCCAAGATTAAGATTTGAAAGGTTAAGACACGATACAAAGTACTAGTGCAAACGTTTTATGGCAAGGCGGGCAAGCCGCAGGCAGTACATTTTAGTACGACTCGGGAAACTACGATGCAAGAAAACTTTTGCTGGCCTACTTTAGGTAAACTGGGGGCGAAAGTCCAAACTCGCAAGTAGAGAGCCCGCACCATGCCCGAATTACCCGAAGTAGAAACCACGCGCCGTGGCATTCACGATCACTTGCTCAATGCCAAAGTTACCGAGCTGATTATCCGCAACCCCCGCCTACGCTGGCCTGTTCCTGCCGATTTGCCTGAACTACTCAGTGGCAAAACAATATACAGCATAGCTCGCAGAGCCAAATATTTACTACTGGGATTTGAGCACGGCACGCTGATTATTCATTTGGGCATGTCGGGGCATTTGCGAATTTTGACCGAAGCGTTTCCAGCCGAAAAACACGATCATATTGATTTGATTTTGGATAACGGCAAAAGATTAAGGTATCACGACCCACGCCGCTTTGGGTCTTGGCTGTGGTGTAATACCCCAACAAATGAGCATCCATTGCTGAAAGACTTAGGCCCTGAGCCTTTGTCATTAACGTTTGATAGCGCTAACTTGGCGCAAAAACTAAGCACGCGGCGCACCGCGATTAAACAATTGATTATGGATAATCATGTCGTCGTCGGTGTTGGTAATATTTATGCGTCAGAATCGCTGTTTCGCGCGCGAATTGCGCCCACCCGATCAGGCCTTAGCCTCAACGACGCCGAAATTAGCTTACTGGTCGCTACCATAAAAGAAACACTCAACGAAGCGATTGCTGCAGGCGGTAGCACTTTAAAGGATTATGTCGATAGTGACGGGCGCAGCGGCTATTTTATGCTCAATAGCTATGTGTATGGTCGAGCCGATCAGCCTTGTCGGCTATGCGGCACAATAATAAAAACAATTCGACAAGGCCAGCGAGCGACTTTTTATTGCCCGCAATGTCAACAATGACAATGGCAAAATTCACTAACACGCACTAATATTAGGCGGAAAGCAAATCCGCACCGCGCGACAGCGCAAGGGGAAAGTATGAGTACCGACTACCTACATCAAGAAGAAGTAGCAGCCAACGATCATTTGGTTGCCGATTTTCAAGCCTACAGCGCTTGGCGCGGCTCATTAACGCAATCGATTGCCCAATTATCCCGCTGGCTTTCCGAACAAGACTTGAACGATTCGCAAACCACATTGCGGATTCAAGGCTTGGTGGATCGCCTCAAAGAAGACAAACTCAATATCGCCTTTGTCGCTGAATTTTCGCGCGGCAAATCAGAACTGATTAACGCGATTTTCTTCGCGCATTACGGCAAACGCATTCTGCCATCCAGCGCGGGCCGCACGACGATGTGCCCGACCGAATTACTGCACGATGGTTCGCGCGCACCGTGCCTGCAATTGCTGCCGATCGAAACCCGTGGCGACAATGTCACCACCGTTGAATATCGCCGTTACCAAGACGAATGGCACAATATCCCGCTGAATATCGACGACGCTGATTCGATGCAAGAAGCGTTCAAAGAAATTGGCCGCACTCAGCGCGTCAACGCTGAAACGGCGAAAAAATTCGGCCTCTACGACGAAAGCGATCCCGATCAAGTTGTGGCGCTGGATAAAAATGGCGAAGTCGAAATCCCATGCTGGCGTCATGCCATCATCAACTTCCCGCACCCGCTGCTGGAACAAGGCTTGGTGATTCTGGATACGCCAGGTTTGAATGCGATTGGTACCGAGCCTGAATTGACGCTCAATTTGCTACCGAACGCCCACGCGATTTTGTTTATTTTGGCCGCCGACACCGGCGTGACCAAATCGGACATCGAAGTATGGCGCAATCATATCGTGCGCAACCAAAGCGGCAAACGCGGCCGTCTGGTCGTCCTCAATAAAATTGACGGTTTGTGGGACGATTTGCGCAGCAGCGCGGAAATCGAAGCCGAAATCGCCAAACAAGTGAAAACCACTGCTGATTTATTGGCGATGCCAAGCTCACAAATTTATCCAGTTTCAGCGCAAAAAGCCTTGCTCGCCAAAGTGCAAAACGACGATGCGCTGCTGACTAAATCTTGCCTGCTTTCGTTAGAGCGTGCGCTATCGGATGATTTGCTACCGGGCAAACAAGACATCGTGCGCGATGCGACGCAATCGGAAGTGGAAGACGTCGTGTCGTCGATCCGCTCGATTCTGCAAGCGCGTCAAGACGGCGTGAAAGAGCAACTGACTGAACTCACTGGCCTGCGCGGTAAAAACCAAGACGTGATCGCGCAAATGATGGAAAAAGTGCAAGAAGACAAAAAGCACTTTGAACAAGGTTTAGTGCGCTTCCAAGCGCTGCGCTCGGTGTTTACGCAGCAAACCAATAAACTGTTTTCTCTGCTCGGCAAAGACGCACTGAAAGCTGAAATCGAACGCATCCGCGACCAAATGGATCGCAGCCTGTTCTCATTTGGCGAAACCGGCCTGCGCTCAACGATGGATAAATTCTTTGTTGACGTGAATGGCTCGATTGCCAAATCGGCCGAGCAAGTCGCTGAAATTCAAGCGATGATGGCGGCGATGTACAAGAAATTCAGCGAAGAACACGGCCTAGGCCAAGTGACGCCACCGCCGTTTTCTACGTTGAAATATCACAAAGAACTCGCGCGCTTGGAGAAATCATTCCGCGAACATTTCAACACCATCGGCAATCTGCTCACCACCAGCCAAGGCCGATTAACACGCAAATTCTTCGAAACCGTCGCCAGCCGCGTGGTTTACGTATTTGAAGTCGCCAACCGCGACGTTGAAAACTGGCTCAAAGCCGTGATGGCACCGATGGAAACGCAAGTGCGCGAACATCAATTGCAATTGCGCCGCCGCCTAGAAAGCATCAAACGCATTCATAACGCGACCAATACCTTGGAAGATCGTATCCAAGAATTGGAAGAAATGAACCGCCAGCTCACCGAACAAATCGCCGAGCTGAACGGCAAATTGCGCCAAGTCTACGGCGCACTGCATGCAGAAATGCAGGAATTTGCAGCGAAAGCCGCTTAAAGTTTTTTAGCCCGAAACAAAAAACGCAGCTCATCGAGCTGCGTTTTTTACTTCACAAATACATGCGGTATTCAACCGTAGTCCTTCATGAATAAAGACTACAAACCAATACCCGAAGACCGAAAGAATTCCACCGCCAGCGCCGCCGTTTGTTGATGAATTAAACGCCGATCTACCCTAGCATCATCGCAACACAATTCTGGCAAGTATTGCTTCCCCGCAGGCGTCGCTTCGCACAGATAAACATAATGATTGACCGCCTCATCCAGCACGGTCAACTTGGCCTCTGGCATCAGCTGCGCCAGATACATACCATTACTCTTTGCTGGCGCAATTTGATCGCCCGCCGCGACCACGATATGCAGCGGAATATCAATCTGGGCGACACCATCCGAAGTAAACGCACGACCTAAAGCAGGACTCAGCAACAAGGCGGCGCGGACTCGTGAATCTTTATACGACACAGCATGTCGCTGCAACGCCGAATTAAACGCGGGATCACTCGCGATCAGTTGCTCTCGCATCGCCAGTAAACTGGAAAATTCTGGCGGTGCATCGCATGAAGCATCGCGCTCATCGCTGCCGCAAAAGTCATACAATGCCGATAAATCACAAATGCCACCCGCCACCGCCAACGCGGTGTACCCGCCCAGTGAAAAACCCGCAGCCGCGATCTTTTCTGCAGCAATCACCGCGCCAAAGTCGCTATGAGCGAGCATAAAATCAATCACACGGCTCAAGTCCGTCGCCCGCTCCCACCATAATAAAAATCCCTGCGGCAGATAAGGCTCAATACACGTATTGCCATGATGCGAAATAGCGACAGCGACAAAGCCGTGCGACGCCAAATACCGACCCAACCAGCCCATTTGCAAGCCCGAACCGCCAGTGCCATGCGAAAGCACAATCAGCGGCCATTGCCCGACCAATAAAGGTGCATCCTTAGCGATGCCCTCAATCTGAAACAACGGTTCGTCGCCGCCAAAATAATGTGTTTGCTCTACCGCGCTATCGACTGCCGGATACCACACGTCAAGCAACATCGGCCTCGCCCCCTCGCCAGCCCAACTGAGCCTGCTCGCATCGACAAAATATAAAGTTTGACTGCCCACTCTATAAGTCATCTCAATCCGCCAGCGCCAGCCAAATCTCGGTGCGTAAATCTTTCGGCGCCGTATTGGCTGGATCATTCAAATACGACTCTATCATCGGCACCGCCAGCGCTTGCTCGCCACTCGCAGGCAACCAAACACCAAATAACCAATGATAAGCAGGCTCCAATTCACTATACGGGCCGCGATGCTCAATCACCGCGTAGCGCCCTGCGGAGATTTGCACTCTTTGCAAATCGGCTGGCAAATCACCTTCGGCAAGGATCTCAACACACGCATCCGAGCGCAATTGCTCTGGCGCGATCGTTTGCGGATCATCGTGGTACAAACCCAGCCAACGCGGCTCTGGCAATAGTGGCAGTGCGGTCTCAGCCAATTGCAGCAAGCTAAATGCCTCGCCAATATCCAAATACGGGCCAATATGCCGCCGCGCCGCCAGATGGATAGGTGCAGAAATAGAACGAAATTCAATGTTATACATAGCAAGCTCCTGATGGATTCGAGATTGGAGGAGAGATAAACGCTGCCGACGATAAGCCCCTGGCGTTACACCATGCGTAGCCGCAAACGAGCGCACAAACGCCGCGCTACTTTGATAACCCGCCCGCTGCGCAACGCGAATCAATGGCAAATCAACCTGCGCCAAATCACGCGATGCATAATGCAAACGCAAGCGCTGCTGTGTCGCCACCACCGTTTCGCCCATCATTTCCCGATAAATCCGGTGAAAATGAAACGGCGAAAAATGCGCAACGGCGGCCAATTGCTCAGTCGTATACACCCGCGTCGGGTCTTGCCACAAAGTTTGCACCACCCGCATCAAACGCCGCGAATAGGCATCAATCGTACTGACTTTATTCATCCGTCCTCCAAGCCCAACAATAGGCCGAGCGCATTGATTTAGGTTGCGAAGTTTGGGGGGAATGTAGGTTGGCGCTGAGCGAAGCGAAGCCCAACATTCGAGGTGCACACGCCCAACGTTCCGAGGAGCCAAAAACGTTATCCAAATGCTGATGGGAAACTTGATACCAGAAGTTCATTTCAACGCGGGGTCGCGCTAATGCCGCACGGCACTTACTTTTCTTGAACGGCCAAGATGGGTAAAAAGAAGGTCGCCCTAGCGGTCTGCATACGCTACTTAACTTGGTGCAAGCCTATTGTGCAGCCAAAAGGGTCAAGCATAATTGCTGCGTGATCGCCCAAATCCGTTTGAATTGGCCCGCGATACAAAACTGCGCCATTCTTTTCAAGAATCTTGATGCTCTGCTCAAGGTCATCGACTTTCCAATATGCCGTCGTTCCGCCCACACCTCCCGGGCATTTGGCATCTGCGGGATGGAAACCAATCGAGATGCTACCGCGCTGAATAAAGGCATATTGCGGATTTTCGTATTGCACCTCAGTCGCAAGCAATTGAGCGTACCAATTCGCCGCAGCATGAATGTCTGCGACGAAAAATACGATGGCTTCTAGGCGATTAAACACGTTTTCTCCAGCGATCTGTTTAATTGAATCATTTATTCACATTGGCATTTGGGGCGACGTAGGATGTGAAATTCCCGCAGGGAATTGCGCACAGAACAGCGGATCAAGTTAGCATTGCCGTGAATCGAAACACAGTCGGCGTGAACACGATTCAACAACCGAAGAGCGCTATGCCAAAAGAGGGCTTCGACTCAAGCTGCAATGATCTTTCAACGCTGAGTCGCGCTAATGCCGCTTGGCACTTACTTTCTTGAACGGCCAAGAAAGTAAGCAAAGAAGGCCGCCCTAGTATCTGCGTCCGGCTTCGTCGGATTCCCTCGCTGCGGACAATCGAGGCGGTTGCGCTCAAAACTCGTTCGGCCTCAAAGGCAAAAGCATCGGCCTCACTCAAACATTGATCGCAAAAACCCCGCCCCGCTTTTCCTCGCTCGGCTTGACACAAGGGATCTCGCGCAGCTCGACGAGATTTGAAATAAAGTCGATGTATTGCCATCTAAGCATTGAAAATAAAAGGCTGCAAGTAAATACATCTATACCGTAGGGCGTCAATGAGCACAGCGAATTGCGCCGAGCAGTCCGTTGGGCAAGCCCCATTCGATTTGATTCATGCATCATGGCGGAATGGGAATGATGTATCCCCATGCGGTGCAATTCGCAAAGCTCATTGCCCCCTACGATTGCGGCTTACGAGTTTGCACAGCCCGCGCCCCAAAACCTACGCGGCACAGCCGCATAAAAAACAAAACCGCCTGAATTTCTGGCGGTTATTTATCACGGTAAACGTTGGGCTGCGCAAGCTTAGCCCAACCTACAGTGCTAGCATTCGAGTATTTCTGCAGCATCAATTTCTAAATCTATTTCAAAAGCATTTAAAACCAAGCTGAAATGATCAGCTATGCTTGCAATGCTGTCTTTAGTCACAATTTCATCTCTTGATTTAAACTCAACAAAACCAGTCAGAGTAACCAAAACTAATTCACTTACATCGCAAATACCATCACCATTCATGCTGGTAATTTCCAGTGATTTCTTTCTTGCTAAAGGAAGACTTTGATAGTCATAATATTCAACACAATAGCTTAAAGAAGCAGCAGCCTCTAAACTTACCGCCAAAGAAAAAACTCCATCTGAAATATAACTAACATCGCCAAAGTTAATTTGGCTTTCACGATCATAAAAGTTGTCATCAACAACCCCATTAATGCTCATACCAAAGAAATCAATACCTAGTTTCTCTGAACCAGGAATTTCATCACTTTCTATGTATATGCTACCTAATCCGATACCCTCTTTAAGATAAGCATTCAAGTTTACTAGAAAGCCTTGAGTATAAATGAGATTTTTAAAGGCCTGAATACCATCTTGAAGAGAGTCCAGTTCATCAAGAGTCTGTACTACACTTTCATCTTTTAAAAAATCGCCTAGTTCGTTAAATGTCTTAACATTAGCTAATGTAGCTAGATGTTTACTAAAAACCTTATCCTGAACAATGACATTAACATTTGTTTTTTCAAATGCAAATAACTCGATGCATTTACCAATAAAAGAATCTGGAATATCTGATCTATTTTTTACAGACTTAAATGCACCTAAGCCAGAAAAATAATCATTAAAAACATCTGACACGCATGACAGCTCAAAATCAATTAGCTCCCCATTGTTTTTAACGAACCAATCATCAAAATCCTTTTCTAATTGGCTCGATACTTTACTGGTAAGAATGTCGATTAATTTTTCAGCCGCAACCAATTCACCATTCAACTCTTCATTTGCCGAAAATCTTTTAGCACTTTCCAATCCTGACTTAGATTTCTTTATATGCTCTAAAAAATCACACTGCCTTTTTGATAGATACTCTCGCTTTACTAATGTCGGTAAAATAATTTTTGCCTTGCTTTCTGATACCAATCGCCCCAATCTCAACATATCATGAGAAACATAACCCTCTTTATGAAGTGCATTTGAATCTAAAATAACAAGGAACATAGTCTTAACGCCTGATATAAAATTTCAATAAGTACGAATACCCTGCACTTCTAAAAATTCAATTATTAAAGTCACTCCACCGTCAACGCCACCAGCGCCGCAGCCACATCATCTGAACTCACGCCTTCCGCCAACGCCACTGGCGTATCACCCGTCAACGCCGCAACGCCTTCTTTCTTCAACTTCCCAACCCATTGCCCCGCATCTTTACCCGAAGCAAAGCCTGAACTGGTCAACAACAAACGCCCTGCTGCATCGCTAAAGTTGAAGTAGAACTGACCGTCTTCCAAACGGAATTGCTTGAAGCTTGGCAAGGCGATTTTGATGGCTTTTTCTTTGACTGCTGGTAGCGCGTTCATGCGGCGTAGGCCGACGGATTCGCGCACGGTTTTGAGCAGCGGAGCAGCAATAGCGCGGGCTTTGGCTGCGCCGATTTGTAGCAATTCTTCAATTTGCTCTGGATGCGCCATTAATTCTTGGTATTTCTCGCGCATCGGGCCAACGTGCGCGTCGATGAGTTCAACCAATTGCTTTTTCGCATCGCCCCAGCCTAGACCTGCGACTAAATCAGCGCGGAATTTCGCCGCTTGCTCTGGCGTCGCAAACGCTTCATAAATCGTCACTAAATGGCATTCTGGATCTTTCGGTTCGCCCGGCAATAGGCTATTGGTGACAATTTTGGCGACCGCGTCTTTCAAGGCTTTTGCGCCGCCTTCAAACAGCGGAATCGTGTTGTCGTACGATTTACTCATTTTTCGGCCATCCAAACCCGGTAGCGTGGCGACTTGCTCTTCGATGTGCGCTTCGGGCAACACGAAGAAATCCTTGCCTTGGCCGAATAAATGATTGAAACGCGCCGCAACATCACGCGTCATTTCGATGTGCTGAATTTGATCGCGGCCGACTGGCACTTTATGCGGATTAAACAGCAAAATATCGGCGGCCATCAAAATCGGGTAGCAGAACAAGCCCATCGTGATGCCGGCATCGGGATCTTCGCCCGCTGCTTCGTTGGCGTCGGTACTGCCTTTGTAGGCGTGAGCACGGTTCATTTGGCCTTTGGCGGTGACGCAAGTCAGCAGCCAATTGAGTTCGGTGACTTCTGGCACGTCGGATTGGCGATAGAAGGTCACGCGTTCTGGGTCGAGCCCTGCGGCGAGCCACGTCGCGGCGATTTCAAGGCGCGAGCGCTCGATGCGGCTCGGGTCGTCACATTTAATCAGCGCGTGATAGTCGGCCATAAAAAAGAAACAGTCGCTATTGGGCTGTTGGCTGGCGACAATCGCCGGGCGAATCGCGCCCACATAATTGCCCAAATGCGGCGTACCCGTCGTGGTAATGCCCGTTAAAACACGCAAACTCATCACAAATCCTTTAAAAAACGCGTAACACAATGGCGGCAAGTCTAGCAGGCAGCGCGCCATCGTGTCAGCAGAATGCTACGGGCTAAAATCAACACATCAGAACCTAATAGGTATATCAATGAAGCTATTGTTTAATAATGGATACAGAGCAATACCCAGATCATTCGATGCGTTATTTTTGTTAATGAATTTGATAGGTATTCTTGCTGATTACAAACGCCAAGCGCTGGCCGATAATCAAGCCTTCAACGCACAGGACAGCCCGCCATGACACAAACTCCACAGCCCAGCATCACCCTCGAAATTTGCGCCGGTTCGGTGACCTCTTGCCTTGCGGCGCAGGAAGGCGGCGCGCAGCGCGTTGAGTTTTGCGACAACTTGCTCGAAGGCGGCACGACGCCATCTTACGGCCAACTCGCCGCAGCGCGTGATCGCCTGTGGATTACGTTAAACGTGATCATCCGCCCGCGCGGTGGCGATTTTCTGTATAGCGACGTGGAATTTGAGGTGATGGAACGCGATGTGCTGGCGTGCAAAAAAATTGGCGTCGATGGTATTGTCATCGGGCTATTGACCAGCGATGGCCACATCGATATACCCCGCACTAAACGCTTGGTTGAGCTGGCCGCACCAATGCCAGTGACTTTCCACCGTGCGTTTGATGTGGCTTGTAATGCTGAACAAGCACTCGAAGACATTATCGCGACGGGTTGCAATCGCTTGCTATCCAGCGGCCAAGCGGCGACGGCGCTAGAAGGCGCTGCGCTGCTTAAAAAACTGCAAGAACAAGCTGGAGATCGACTCGTTGTGATGCCGGGCGCGGGTGTGCGTGGCCACAATATTGCGCAGCTAGTGTCTGAAACCGGTTGCCGCGAGTTTCACAGTTCAGGCCGCGCGCCCTTCCCTAGCGGCATGACTTACCGCAATCCGAACGTCAAAATGGGCGCGCCGGGGCAGGATGAATACAGCATCGTCGAAACCAACGCCGATTTGGTTCGCGAATTGCTGGCCAATGCACAAGGCGCTGTAGCGAATTCGTAATTTCACACAAACATATTACGACTAGCTTTCTTTATCATTTATATTAAACCCCAGCCATTCGTGCATTTTTTCGAAAAATTCGTCACACAACGAAAGACAGGGGAAATAAATGAAATTAAAAGATAAAGTTGCGCTGATTACCGGCTCAACCAGTGGAATTGGTTTGGGCATTGCCAAAGCTCTCGCTGCGCAAGGTGCCAGCATCGTACTCAATGGCCTTGGCGAACCTAGCGCCATTGAGAAAATTCGCGCCGATTTAGCTGCCGAATTTGGCGTGGCAGTGCATTTTATCGGTGCCGACCTCACCCAAGTCGCCGCCGTTGAAGCGATGATTCGTGAAGTGGAAACGACGTTTGGCCGTCTCGATATTTTGGTCAACAATGCCGGCATGCAGCATGTTTGCCCGATTGAAGACTTCCCGCCTGAAAAATACGATCTAATTATTGCGCTGAATTTATCAGCAGCGTTCCACGCAATCCGTCTGGCTGTGCCGGGCATGAAAGCGCGCGGTTGGGGGCGAATTATCAATATCGCGTCGGCGCACGCGCTGGTCGCCTCACCATTCAAATCGGCGTATGTCGCCTCCAAACATGCGATTTTAGGGCTGACCAAAACGGTGGCGCTTGAAGTCGCCGAGCACGGCATCACCGCGAACGCGATTTGCCCCGGCTATGTGATGACGCCGCTGGTACAAAAACAAATCCCCGACACCGCCAAAGCGCGCGGCATTTCTGAAGAAGAAGTAGTCCGTGACGTATTGCTCTGCGCGCAATCAACCAAGAAATTTGTCGAAGTCGAAGAGCTAGGTGCGCTGGCGGCCTTCCTCTGCTCGGACGGCGCGCGCTCGATGACTGGCACTGCGCTGCCAGTCGATGGCTGCTGGACTGCGCATTAAAAACCTTTAGTCCACGAAAAGCACGAAAGACACGAAAGTAAACCCAGATTGAGTACGCTCACGCGGTAACGTTATAAAGCGTGTAAATGGGGATTTTTCGTGCTTTTCTTGGACATCTTTTGTATTTAAAAGGAATTCATCATGGCTGTTAAAAAAAGAAAAATTGCGATCACTTGCCAAGGCGGCGGTAGTCAAACTGCGTTTACTGCTGGCGCACTCAAAGCACTGTACGACAATGGCTTTAGCGATCATTACGAGCTGGTGAGTATTACTGGCACCTCAGGCGGCGCGCTGTGCGCAACGCTGATTTGGTATGCGATGCTGAAAAAAGACGCCTACATTCCACAACGCATGCTGGATTTGTGGGCCGACAATACGGCGCAATCGGATGCCGAATTGCGCTTTAACGATTACCTGATTGACTCAATGCGCAAAGTGAATAGCGGCAAAATGCCGCAATTCAATATCAGCCCCTACTCGCCGCTGATGCAAATGATGAGCACGATGACCAACAAGCAATTTCGCCCAAACTTTACTGATTTTCGTGGCCTGCTTGAAGCGCATATCGACTTTGCCGAGCTCAAAGCGATGGGCGCCAATACCGAGCTGCCCGCTTTAATTTTGGGTGCAGCCGAAGTGCTGACCGGCCAATTAGCGAAATTTAATTCACGCACTGAAGCGATTCGCGTCGAGCATATTTTGTCGTCGTGCGCGGTGCCGAATATTTTTGAAGCGGTTGAGTTTGATGGCAAAGCGTATTGGGACGGCTTGTTCTCGGATAATCCGCCAGTTGATGAAGTGATTATGCCGATGTATGTGGGCGAGAATAATCTCCCCGACGAAATTTGGGTGATTAAAATCAATCCAAACGGCTGCAAAGAAGTGCCAAGATCGCCCGAAGCCATTTCAGATCGGCGCAATGAAATGATAGGCAATATGTCCTTATTTCAGCAGCTCAATAACATTCGCACCTTGAATGAATTGCTGCTCAATAATGCGTTTACGCCGGAGTTTTTAGAGAAAAATGGCGTTAAAGCCGCCATCAATATGCCGCGCGGCCTAAGCAATGAAGTGGAAGAGCGCGCTTATCACATCCCGTTTATTGAAATGTCTGAAGCGCTGCAAAGTAAGCTCGATTGCGAAAGCAAACTGGATCGCAGCCCAAAAAACATTCAGCCATTGATGAATGATGGTGAGGTGCAAGCGACGGCCTTTATCAAAGCGCGAATCGCGGCTCTGAAAGCCTAAATAGCAAAAGGAGAAGCGCAAAGCACTTCTCCTCTCAACACTAAATCAATGGAATTCGCCGACCTTCGGCATCGCTGATTCGGGCTAAATCTAAAATCCGCATCACATTTCTCGCCTGTGCGGCAGTCACTGGGTTTTGCCCTTTACCGAGCAATGCATCACAAATTCCCGCGTAATATGCCGCGTAATTGCCTTGCGGCAACAGACAATCGGTGGCGCTGATTTGATCATTTTCACTACGAAATAATTGCGCCTGTCTTGGATCAACACCCCAGCCAACTTGGCCCGGCAATAATCCAGCTTTCAAGCAAGACTCTTGCACATCCAAGCCCGAGACCGACCAAGCACCTTCAGTGCCTTGCACCAAAAAGCGCGGCGTGCCGCCACTCACCAAAGTGCTCGCGGCCAACACCGCGCGCATGGTTGGGTAATGCAAGACCACATGGAAATCATCAACCGCCTGCGCACCAGCACGGCGTAACACCAAATCGGCGGTAATCGCGCTGGGCATGCCGAATAATTGCAAAGCTTGGTCAATCAAATGCGGGCCGAGGTCGTACCACAAGCCAGCACCCGCGACATTCGCTTCGCGCCAGCGGGTTTTGACTTCAGGGCGATAGCGATCAAAGCGCGACGTAAATTCAACCACGCGCCCCAAAGTGCCACTGCGCACGGTTTCACACAGCGCAATAAAATCATTATCCCAACGGCGATTATGAAATACCGATAAGAGTAATCCCGCTTGCTCAGCGCGGACCCAAAGGTCTTCGGCTTCACGCAAATCCAGCGTAAATGGCTTATCAATCACCACATGTTTGCCCGCCGCAATCGCGGCGCGCGCCAAGGGGTGATGCGTGTCGTTTGGCGATGCAATGACGACCAAATCAAGCCCAGGATGTGCCAATAGACGATCCGGTTCAGTTTTCACGACGATGTCTGGCCAATCGGCCAATACATCAGCAGGGCGTGAGCTGGCAATCGCCACCAAACTTAAACCGGGTGTGGCATTAATTAGCGGGGCGTGAAAAGTTTTACCGGCATAGCCGTAGCCAATCAGGCCAACACGTAAATTCGATGTTTTCGGCATACAGTGCAATAAAAAGAGATTAAGGATTGCTTATAACGTAAATTAAATAAAATGTCGCTAGGTTAAATCCGCCATCATTCAATTTATAAAGAAAAATAAAAGCGTAACAATATAAAGCTGAAATCTGCTGACAAATTATAGTTAATAATTATTCATTAACTATTAAATCAAAATGCCGATTATCTTTCCGGCAGTGAAATCACCAAGAATGAATTTGCGTGCATTGTCTTGTTTCTTGGCAAACTGGCGATCAAATAACGCTCGCAGATTGATCCGCGCGCCACAGCATATCCACATGCAAAATCCCGTCTTCATCATATTCATCCGAGACGGTGATAAAACCATGCCGCGCATAAAAAGACTGCAAATGCGCTTGAGCACCGATCCGATTATTCATAGCAGGGTATTGCCCTGCAGCGCCTTTTAAACCAGTAGCTATCAACTGATACCCAAGGCCTGTGCCACGCTGCTCGGGCACCGCAATGACGCGCCCCAAAGAAGGCTCAGCATATTTTAATCCCGGCGGGACAAGGCGTAGGCAAGCAACAAGCGCATCGCCCGACCAACCAAGCAAATGCGTAGAAACCAGATCTAAATCATCGATATCGGGATAAGCGCAAGCCTGCTCAACGACAAACACTTGCTGGCGCAAGCGCAAATATTGAAATAAGGTGGGCGTATCAAACTCAGAAAATGTATACCAGCGCCAAATCAGTGACATCGAAAACTCAAAATCGCAATAAAGAACACGATTATAAATCGAACTACGGCCACGTCGCTAAACTTGCGTCGGGCTCACTTTTCGCGGCGCTTCCAAAGGAAATTGCAGGGTAAATGTGGTGCCCACATCGATTTGACTGCGCACATCGATCTTGCCACCTAAGATCGACGTCACTAAGTTATAAACAATGCTGAGCCCCAAGCCTGAGCCGCCTTGACCTAATTTGGTCGTAAAAAACGGCTCAAAAATATGCGCTAAATGCTCTGAGTCTATTCCTCGCCCATCATCAGTGACGATAAGCTTGACCTGATCATCGCCAATCGCTTCAGCAGCAATCGTTACTTTGCCGTGCTCACGCCCGACAAAACCATGTGCCTCCGCATTGGCAATCAAATTATTGAGCACTTGTACCAAGGCACCCGGATAGCTATCCAACAGAAATCCACTCGGCACCAACGACACTAGCTCGATATGCGAATCATATAAAACCTGCATGGTTTGAATTACATCATGAACGGTTTCGGCTAAATCAAAGTCACGCCGCTGATCACTCGCTTGATCGACAGCGACCTTTTTAAAGCTGCTGACCAAGTTGGCCGCTTGCGCCAAGTTGCGGCTTAAAATGTCTAAGCCCTGCTGATTTTCGCTCACATATTCAGCCAGCACTGATTTACGTAAAGTTTGCTCTTCTAATTGCTGCACCAGCGCTTGATTCTTTTCTAATAAGGTCGAGCTAATCGTCACGCCCACCCCAATCGGCGTATTGAGTTCATGCGCCACCCCTGCAACCAAAGCGCCCAGCGCGGCCATTTTTTCCGATTCAACGAGCATTTTTTGCGTGCTTTTGAGTTGCTCAATCGAAGCAAGCAAAGCCGTATTTGCATGACTAAGTTGCTCAGTCCTTTGCGCAACGGTTTTTTCCAAACCTTCAGCTTGTGCTTCAATGGCCAGCAAATAGGTATGCCGCTCTTGCGAAGTGGCGGCAACTTGTTCAAATGACGGCTGCCACGCCTTGGGTACGGGTGGAATCGACTGCGCTGGATTACTAATCAATTTATTCAGGAAGTCGACTAAACGCAACGCAGGGAACGCAAAGTAATGCGACATCAGCCATGTTGCAATCGCCAAAATACTAATCAATCCAAGTAAAATCCAAAGTGTACTTTTGGCTTCTTTATCCGCCAGTAAACTCAACTCCAGTGCGGAAAAATACACCAGCAAATCCCATTCGCTGCCTTTAAGCGGCACACTCAACCAATACCAATCACCGGCATGGTGAATAACGTTTTTCTCCATTTTATTACGAGCCAATAGCAACTGAGCCAATTCACTCGGCAATGCTTTTTCTAGTTTGAGAATGTCTTTATTGCTTTGCACCAAACCCACATCGTCGGCAATCACATTACCCACGCGATCAAGCACCACTGCATGCCCTAAATGACGCTGTGCGCCTTGCAATACTTCACCAAACATCCGCAAGGTCACATCCGTACCGATGACGCCGACAAATTCTTTCTGCAAATATTGTGGGCTCAGCAAACTCACCATCGCCCCTTTGCCACCTGCATCATAATAAGGCGCAGTCCATTGCGATTGATGCTGTGGATTTCGATTGGGGCCTATCATTTGCACAGGCTTGGTGCCACCCGCATCAAAAATCACTTTCAGTGCATCTTCAATCGAACGACTGCCCGTCGCCTGCAATATATCTGTTTCAGGAACATAGGGATAAAGCGAAGAAAAATCCTCGCGCGGGGAGTAAAAATAAGTCCACTGAAAAAAAGGATAGGCATGATGCGCGGCTTTAATCGCGGGGAAAATCGCCATCGCAGCAGCAATTTCTTTGTCTAGCTGTGCCTTACCCACCGCCTTGGGGCTCACATAGAGTGCGCCATAACGCTCTCGCGTCTCTGCGTCTAACTGAGATCCAGTCAATTCGCCACTGCCTTGGCGACGCACACCCATGTCATTTAAAGACTGCCACTGGCGTTCATTCAAGGACAATTCAGGATTGGCAAATGCATCCATTAATTGCACACCCAAGCGCTGCAAATGTGAAGTTGCAATCTGAATGACTTGGGTCAGCGCCAATTGCTGCTGCTGAGTGTGTGCGATGACTTCGGCAAAAATACGCTCTTGTAACGCGGTTTCAGTATGCTTTTTATACAGCCACATCACCCCCGCAATCGGGATGGCAATCGACAATAAGAACAGCACAAAATGCCGCTGCAATTGGCGTAATTGCAAGACAGATGCTTGAGAGCTTGAATTCATCGTGAATACAGCCACAGCAGACGGGGAAGATTCACTATAGTTAAAAATATCCACAGAAAGCACAAAAAAACCCAGCCTAGGCTGGGTTTTCGTCACTCACGCTGGCTCTATTAGCAGCCCAAACGTTCACGCCATTTGGCAACTTGCACCAAGACTTGGAACGGCGCAGTACCGCCCACGTGATTGCGCGCATCAAGGCTACCTTGCAAAGTCAGTACATGGCGTACGTCATCTTCGATCAATGGCGAGAAGCTTTTCAATTCAACCAAAGTCAAATCAGATAAGTCCTGTTTTTTCTGCTCGGCATAACGCACCGCCAAAGCCACCGCTTCGTGCGCATCGCGGAATGGCAGGCCGCGTTTAACGAGGTAATCGGCCAAATCAGTCGCGGTCGCAAAACCTTGCTTAGCTGCGCGCTCCATCGCATCGGTTTTCACCGTGATGCCACGCATCATATCGGCATAAATCCGCAGCGTGTCCGTCAGCGTATCGACGGTATCAAACAGCGGCTCTTTGTCTTCTTGATTATCTTTGTTATACGCCAGCGGTTGGCCTTTCATCAGAGTCAGCAAAGAAATCAAGCTGCCATTCACTCGGCCAGTTTTACCGCGTACCAATTCAGGAACGTCTGGATTTTTCTTTTGCGGCATGATTGAGCTGCCGGTACAGAAACGATCGGCAATATCAATAAAGCCAAAGCGCGGGCTCATCCACAGAATCAGCTCTTCAGATAGACGCGATAAATGCGTCATGATCAAAGCGCCAGCGGCAGTAAATTCAATCGCGAAATCACGATCCGAAACCGCATCGAGTGAGTTTTCGCAAATGCCTTCAAAACCCAATAACTTCGCCGTAATACTGCGATCAATCGGGAACGTCGTACCCGCCAATGCAGCAGAACCGAGCGGCATACGATTCACACGTTTGCGCGTATCAATCAAACGCTCGGCATCACGGCCCAGCATTTCAACGTAAGCCAGCATATGGTGACCAAACGTCACGGGCTGCGCCACTTGCAAATGCGTGAAGCCTGGCATCACGGTGCTGGCGTTTTTCTCGGCCAAATCGATCAGCGAATGCTGCAATTCGCGCACCAAAGCCAGCAACAAATCAATAGCGCCGCGCAAATACAGACGAATATCAGTCGCAACTTGGTCGTTACGTGAACGACCAGTGTGCAAACGTTTACCCGCGTCGCCGATTTTATCGGTGAGGCGGCGCTCGATATTCATGTGCACGTCTTCGAGATCGAGGCTCCATTCAAAACGCCCTGCGCGAATATCATCCAGAATATCGGCCATACCACTTTGGATTGAACGCAAATCTTCATCGCACAACACGCCGACTTGATTGAGCATACCGGCGTGGGCTAAGGAACCTTGAATATCCACTTCGGCCATACGGTTATCAAAAAACACCGAGGCGGTATAGCGTTTAACCAATTCAGAAACCGGCTCGTTAAAACGGCCAGACCAGGCTTTGCTTGTAGATTCGGACATGCGAGAAATCCAGAAATAGTTGGAACAATGACCCGATTATACGGGTCTAGCCGCAATGCTGCACGACCTTAGGCAAGGGCAAAAACGTCGGATCACGAAAGGCACGAAAAAAGCCGAAAAAAAGCTGAAACCTATTTTGGTTCTTCGTGGGAGCGGGCTTGCCCGCGAAAGCGATCTAATTAGCAGCGCATTCGCGGGCAAGCCCGCTCCCACGAGTTCCAATCTTGTGGCTATTAAAGGCCACGAAAATAAGAACGCATTCAAAGGCTCGAAAATCTATATAACTCACAGTGCTTTTGTTCATCGTTCTATTGCTTTTTTCGGCCTTTTTTCGTGCCTTTCGTGATCCTAAGTTTTAGTTTTTACGCACGCGCAGCGTTAAGCCTTTAAGGAAGTTGCGCAAGAATTGGTCGCCGCAGGGGCGGAAGTGTTTGTGGTCTTTTTTGCGGAACAGTGCCGATAATTCCGGTTTAGACACTTCAAAACCTGCATCGGCCAGCATCGCGTAGATGTCATCGTCTTTGAGTTCAAACGCGACGCGCAGTTTTTTCAGCACCAGATTATTCGTCACCGGCAATTCAATTTCTTGCGCTGGGCGCGATTCATCTTTGCCACGGCGGAAATACACCAAACCATCGAGGAAATTTGCCATCGTGATGTCGTCGCATTCAGCGTAATCGACTTCGTCTTCTTTTTTTAGAAACGACGCCATCGTCGCTTTATCAACCTTATGATCGGTCAACTGCACGATATCAACGAGCTTGGCATCGCTCAAATCCAGCATATAGCGCACGCTACGCAGTACGTCATTATTCAACATGGTGGAATCCTTTAAGGCTTTATTTGTATTAAGGCGCGGTGCCAATGGCACGAGTCCGCGTATTGTACCCGTAGCGGCGCGCTTAGCCTTGCGCGATCACCAGATGATTATCCCAACGGTGCGCTGCAACGTGTGGCAATGGCGTGAGGTTTGCGCTTTTAGGGTCAAAATGCGCCAACGCACCAGTTTCACTACTGACCCATGCTTGTTGACCATCACTGGCAATGCCAGCGGCGCGCTCAAACGGCAATGCAGGCAAAGCGTCACCTTCGCTAGTCCAACGCGCCAGCGCATTACCTTGCAATGCGGTGACCAAAAACTGATTACCCACCGTAGCAATGCTCGCGCCATAGCCGCGTAAACCTGCTTGCGTTGCGGCCAGTTTCAATTGGCCATCGCGAAAAATCGCCAAGAGCGGCGCATCTTGATTCGCACTGGCATCCAGATATTCAGCCTGCAAAGCAATGCCCAGCGCACCGTCACTGCTGCGCGCCAAATGCCGCATGCTCAAACTGGCATCGTCCAAGCGATATTCATTCAGTAATTGTCCCGAAGGCCAAGCGATCAAAGACAGTACCGATTGAATCGCTCCGGCATTGAGTTTTCGCCGCCCAGTTTCGGGTAAAGTCAAAACGCCACCATTCGCCACTGCCAGTATCTTACCGTCAGCCAACCACAGCAATTCATGCGGGCCAATACCATGGCTAGGTATTTCGCCCAGCCTTTTTAGTGTTGTCGCTGAATACAAACCCAAAATACCTTGCCCGGTTTCGCCATCGTTTTCAGTGGTGATCAGCGTTTTGCCATCAGGGGTCAATAGCGCGTGACCGAAAAATTGCCGATCAAATTCAGCTTCGACCATTTGTAGCACTTTACCTTGCCGCCAATCGATTTTCGCCAACCACGAACCTAAGCGCCGACTGACGATAATCGCTTGGCCGTTTGATAATGGCAAAATACTATGCCCACGCCCCGGCAAAGCAATCGGCGGTGCGATACTGGCATCGGTGGGGCGCAAAAAGCCTTGCGGCGCACCCGAAGCGTCGGCATCCCAACTGGCGCTGAGCAAAACCCGCCCACCCTCACCGCTCGCAGCCCAAGCCGGTAAGGGCAGAGCTAAGGCCGCCAGCTGCAATAAAAATTGCCTACGTGGCAGCATCAATCGCCATCGCCTTCGGTAAAGCCCAAGGTCAAATCAAATTGCTCACCGACTTTACTTTCAATATTCGCCTTTAAAGTCGCCAAGGATTTACTGCACGACATCCGCGCTGCGACACTGCTTTGCGCCAAATTCGCTGGCAAGCTTTGGCAGTTTTGCTGCACTTTCGCTAAATCAGCCTGAACTTGTTTTGCAATCGGCTCAGCCCCATCGTCACGCAAGCGTTGCAATACCGCTTGCAGCGCCAAACTCATACCGCCCAATTGCGCCATAAATTGCGCATGGCTGCTGCCGCTGCGCCATTCAACAAATTGCTCTGGCTTGACGCCATCCGCCGTTGGCATTCGTTTGCTCAAGCTGGTCATGCTCGCCAACAATAAATTGATATGTTCCGACAGCAGATTTTCGCGGAAGAAGGGATTCTCTGCCGCCAACTCAGTGCGGTAAACAGACCAAGGTTGATCGAGCAAATGCGTATTGCTCGCCACTTGTGTGGCGATTTGGCTCAGATACGCACAGCGCTCGGGCTGCTTGAGTTTGGCCAATTGCAATTTGGGCTGCGCATTGCCCCACAGCAGATATTCCATCGCAGGCAGGCCACGCGTCGCGGCATTGCTTGCGTCAGGCGCATTCATCGCCGCTTCAATATCATCCGGTCGAGTCGGCCGAAAATCGATTTTTCGCCCCATGCGCTCTAGCACCATAGGCCCTGCTGGTGCGCCATCCATCGAGCGCCATGCTTGACTCGCTAGCAACCATTTTTGTCGTGTCTGTTCCAAGCCCTGCACACTCGGCTGCGCGCAAAATGCCTTTGTTGCCGCAACCAAAGCATCTGCCGACTGCGTTAGCGCAGCATGCCGTGGCAAATAGGCTTGATCCAACCACGCTTGCGACCACGCCGCATCGGGAACCGTTGTTTCCGCCTGCGCTAAACCCGCAGCAAGTAGTAAAACAATCCAACGCATATTTATTCCTTTTTTATGCCGCTACTTATATAAAAATCCGTGGGAGCGGGCTTGCCCGCGAATGCACCCTTGATTCAGCGCCCTTTCGCGACCAAGGTCGCTCCCACAAAACCCGATTTTTTACCTTTTCTGAACAAGAGTCATAATCAGGACTATTTATTACAAGGAATTGAGGAATTTCAGCAGATGCTCTCTATCATCAGCGCTCAATTTCAGCACAGCTTGCTTGCTGGCCTCGGCCTCGCCGCCATGCCACAACACGGCTTCCAGCATATTGCGCGCACGACCATCGTGTAGATAATTAGTGTGGCCATTCACTGTTTTAATCAAACCCAAACCCCACAATGGCGGCGTTTTCCATTGCTTGCCATTGGCGCGCCCATCAGGTCGGTTATCGGCCAATCCCTCGCCCATATCGTGCAAGAGCAAGTCGGTGTACGGGTAAATCGTCTGATTGGCAAGCTGCGGAATCGCCGCGAATTCGCCGGTTTTATAGCTCGGCGTATGGCAGCTCACGCAGTTGGCATCGCTAAAAATCTGCTTGCCACGCAATACATCGCTGGCATCGGCATCACGGCGCGATGGCACGGCCAAAGTGCGCGAATACAAAATGACTTGATTCAGCGTTTTATCGCTAATTTCTGGCTTACCGCCCGATGGCGATTGCAGGCAGTCTTTTTGCTTGAGCGTGCATTCTTCATGCGGATGAATTCGCGATGTAATGCCAATATCGCCAATAAAAGCGCCCGCCGTTTGCTGCGCAATACTAGCGACATTGGCTTTCCAGCCAAAACGCCCCAGCATTTCTTTGCCCACAAATGGATCGAGCACATAATTAGGCTCGCCCGCAATCCCCTTTCCTTCTTGCCGCTGACGTGCCGCATTGGCCAGAATACTCGCCTCAGGTATTGCCTCAAGCAGCCCTAAACCTATCATCTGCGGGGCAATACGGGGGGAGATCATAATGTTTTTATGCAGAGGGCCGTAATTCAATTGCGTGAGCTGGTAAGTCGGTTTTTGCAAACTATACGGCGTACCATCGGCAAATTGACCGGCGATTTCTTCATAGCGAATCGCCACTTGGCCTTCAGGTTTAATACCGGGAATACTGCGATTATTAAACTGCCCACCGTAGACGGGATCGGGCTTCGGTTCCGGTTGCCCTGGAATCGACAAACGCATCAGCAGCGCCATCGGCTGCTCCTGCTGAACTCCATTAGCAAAATCCGGCGGCGCGCCACGGCCATCCAAGGAATGGCAGGCAGCACAAGATTGCGCAATAAAGTGGGGGCCTAGGCCATCACGCGCCTTGGTCGATGAGGGTGCTTCAACCCAGGCCTTTTTAAAAAATGAATTCCCTACGACAAAATCGGTTTTCTGCTGATCAGTCAGCCCTGGATACGGCAGAGAAAACGCGTTCTTGCCATGGTCATCAATGGTGCCAACTTCACCCGCAGGCAAAGCTTCACTCGGCTCGTACAGCGCCAACACCGCCGTACCCGCATACGCCAACATGCCTGTCGTCAATAGACCAGTAAGCGCTAATAATTTAAATTTCGACGTCATCAATAAATTCCATCAAAGACAAAACCCCAGCCCGTGGGCTGAGGTTTTTATTGCACTACGGCAAACGGCAGCAACTGCTTAGAATTTAACCGCCAGTATTCAGGCGTTTGATGCCCAATACTTTAGCGGCTTCGACCAAGCTTTTTGACTGCGCTTTCAATGATTCCACAAAAGCTTGCAGACGTTTACGGCCTGGCGCGTCTTTTTTACCGACAATTTCACGATCAAACGGCGCTTGTACTGCTTCAGCCAATTTCACCGTTTGCGCGATATCACGGCTTACCGCTTCGGCAACGGCTGGATTTTTCTGCGCTACTAAGGCTTTCAAACTCGCGCCTTCGACCACTTCACCCGAACGACGCACGAAACGCGCTTCCCACACATTTTGAATGCCTTTGGCGTTGTTCAGCAAATCGCGATGCGTGTTATCCGAAAAGCAAGAGTGCTCGTCTTCTTGGTTTTGCGTATCCAGCGCGACTTCGGTGCGCTCACCCGCCAATTCGCCACGGCTTAAAGAACCCAAGCCAGTCAGCATTTTTTTGATGCCATCATCACCACTGTTTTCAAACTGCGAACGATAGTTTTTCGCACCCGCTTGCCATTGTTTTTCAACACTGGCCAAATCCGCCACCAACATATCGGTGACTAATTTCAAATATTGCTTACGACGCTCGGCATTGGGCGCTGTGGTGTAATCGGTGTAGGCACGTTGACCGGGGCCATCTTTATAAAAATCTTGTCCCCAAAGCAAAAACTCAATCGCGTGCCAGCCGGTCGCAATATTTTCCTCACCACCGCGCTCGTTCAAGCTGCGTAATTTGGCCTCGGTAATTGGCGTTTTGCTATTAATAATGCCTGACTTAGGCTTGCCTTTCACACCATCGATATACGCTTCATCTAAAGGCCACGCATTGATAAAACCTTCGGGGCCAGTTTCAGAATCAATCGGGCCGCCATAAAAACGGAAAGCTTCAGTTTGGCCGTACCATTCACGTGCTTCTAACCATGCCGCCTGCGCTGCTTTCAGGCTTTCGCTACTCGGCTGTGCCGCAAAGGCATTCACTTTAGTTTGCAAATCGCGCGCGCTAGCAAGACTGTCTTGATAATTTGCCAAAACGATTACCGAGTATTGCTCTAGCACGGCTTTCTGGCTCACTTCCGCTGCGGCAACAAAATGTGAACATAGTAAAAACAATGAAATCAAAAAGCTTCGAATCAGCAACATCATTCACACCAATGTAATTAAGAATGATTCGCACTATAATACAGTTTCAAAATGAATAGAAATTTCTCTGATTCAAGCCCCTTCATTTCGCACTGCCCCATTTTTAGCAAAGCGCTCAGTCAATCGGCAGTGCCTTGTCGTTTTTCTGCTGCATGGCCAGCACAATCCCATTTGTTGTAGATAATGCGCTGCCTCATCACCCAAAGCACGGTAGAATCCTATGATTCAGATTGATTTAATCGCGCTGTACGCACACCAAGCACTGCGGCACGAGCAAAAGGCGTCATCCGCCGGAGATAAAGTAAGCCATGAGTCGTGACATGAAATCCAGCCGCACTAATCGCAGCGCGAGTTCAAATTCCAGTAGTACAAAGAAACACGGCGGTAGCTCGCTGATTACGGGTCTTTTGCTGGGCTTGTTTGTCGGTATCGCCATTGCCGTGGTCGTGGCGCTATTTTTAAACCGCAGTGGTAATCCATTTAAAATGGATAAAACCACGCCACCTGATGCCATTGGCTCTGCACCTGAAACTGCCGTTGCGCCGCCTGAAGTCTTGCATCCTGGCAATGGTAAAGAATTGCCCAATCAAGTCACGTCAACTGCTGCGGCCAGCGCTGCTGCGAGTAAACCTGCAGCAGCCAATGCCAGCGAAGAGCGCTTTGATTTTTATAAAGTGCTGCCCGAATTGAACGATAAGCCCGCAGCCGAGACTAAACCCGTTGATGCCAAACCTGTCGCCCCCAAAGCGTCGGCAGTGAAAGCTTCTGCGCCCAAACCAACCAGCAGTGCAGAGCCCAAAGCAATGACACCCGCATGGTTGCAAGTGGGCGCGTTTAAAGAAGAAGGCGATGCTGATAATCTAAAAGCAAAATTGGCCTTGCTGGGCATTGAATCCAAAATCCTCACTTCGGATGTACCGGACAAAGGAATTTGGCATCGTGTTCGCGTTGGCCCATTTAATTCTGCTGCCGATATCGATAAAGTACGTGGACAACTCAAAACCAATGGCATCGACAGTGCTGTCGTTAAAGCCAATTAATTCAAGGATCAATGATGTTAAAAAAATGGATTAAAACCGTCGTCTTGGCCGCCTCATTACTGAGCACATCGGCAGCGTTTGCCTTTACCGAAGGCAAAGACTTCAAAGCACTTTCTAAACCCATGCCGGTTGCCGTTGCTGGCAAACAAGAAGTGATCGAATTTTTCTGGTATGGCTGCCCGCATTGCTTCTCGGTTGAACCGTATGTAGAAAGCTGGGCAGCAAAATTGCCAAAAGACGTGAATTTCCGCCGTGTGCATGTGATGTGGGATGGCCGCAATGATATGGAAGGCCACGCGAAGATTTTCCTCGCTTTGCAAGCAATGGGCTTGGATGGCAAGCATCAAAAAGCCGTGATGAAAGCGATCCAAACAGACCGCATCGAGCTGCGTGATGAAGCCAAATTGCTGGATTGGGTTAAAAAACAAGGCATCGACGTCGCGAAATTTAAAGCCAACTACAATGGTTTTTCGACCAATGTGCAGCTGAAAAACCTCGCGACGATGACGCGTGATTATCAAGTCGATGGCGTACCGATGTTTATTGTTAACGGCAAATGGGTCACTAGCCCATCTATGGTCGGTGCAGAGGATGCCACTCTGACTAAAATGCTGGACGAGCTAATCGCTAAAGGCCGCCAAGCAGCGCCAGCGAAAAAGAAATAATTCGCCGCAAATATATCAGCGCCATGATGTGAATACATCATGGCGCTTTTTGTTGCGCGATGTATATTGATGTAGATCTTATTTAACAATGGCTAGAGAGAAATACCCATCAAAACTGGGTTTATTCAAACTTGGTGTCGATACGTTAAAAAGATGGGGCATATTGAGTAGATCACATCCGCTTGATTGGAACTGCTGTAGCCCCTTCCCCCTTGACGGGGGAAGGCTGGGATGGGGGTGTTGAGCCTATAAATGCACTCAGTAAGATCACCCTCACCCTAGCCCTCTCCCGTCAAGGGAGAGGGGACAAAAGCGCAAATCCAAACCTCAGTACGCCATCTGAACATCACCTAAAAATTAACCTAGGACGCCGCCCATGCCCAATCTCAACGCCCAACTGCAGCAGTATTTCGGTTTTAATGAGTTTCGTGGTGGGCAGCGTGAGGTGGTTGAGGCGCTGGTCGGCGGGCATTCGGCGATGGCGATTTTTCCAACGGGATCGGGCAAATCACTGTGTTATCAGCTCGCCGCGCTGCAATTGCCGCATCTGACTTTGGTGATTTCACCGTTATTGGCGCTAATGCGCGACCAGCTCGATTTTCTGGCGAAAAAAGGTATTGCCGCCGCTGCGATCGATTCCAGCCAGAGCCGCGACGAAGCGCAAGACGTGATGGCGCGGGCAAAAAATGGCGAACTCAAAATCTTGATGATTTCAGTCGAGCGGCTGAAAAACGAGCGTTTTCGGCGCTTTATCGCGCAAGTGCCGGTCTCTTTACTGGTCGTCGATGAAGCGCATTGTATTTCTGAATGGGGGCATAATTTTCGCCCCGATTATTTGAAATTGCCGCAAGCCAAAGCGCAGCTCAATATTCCGCAAGCGTTACTACTCACCGCAACCGCCACTCCGACTGTCGTCGCCGATATGGCAGCCAAATTCGCGATTGCGCCCGAGCACATCACCGTGACGGGTTTTTATCGCTCTAATTTACATTTGCACATTCGCCCTGTCGCGACTCAAGATAAACACGCCGCGCTGCTTAAATTACTGCAACGCACGCCCGATGCGCCGTGCGTCGTTTACGTCACGCAGCAAGACACCGCCGAGCGCGTCGCGAACGCCTTGCAAGCCGCAGGGCTCAACGCCACGGCCTACCACGCCGGGATTGAAAACGAGCGCCGCCAGCAGATTCAAGATGATTTTATGCACGGCCGCAGCCTGATTATTGTTGCGACGATTGCCTTTGGCATGGGCATTGATAAAAGCAATATTCGCCAAGTGATTCATTACGATCTGCCCAAATCGATTGAAAATTACAGCCAAGAAATCGGCCGCGCCGGCCGCGATGGCGAGCAATCTTTGTGTACTTTGCTGGGCAATCGCGAAGGCTTGGCGGTGCTGGAAAATTTTGTTTACGGCGATACGCCCGAACTTGCCGCCATTGCGCAAGTGCTAACGCGAATTCAGTCTGAGACCCAAAATTCCGAATGGGAAATGACGATTTATGATGTGTCGGCGCAGAGCAATATTCGCCAACTACCGCTCAAAACGCTGCTGGTGTATTTGGAAATCCAAGGCCTGATCGAGCCGTTGTATAGCTATTACAGCGATTATCGTTTTGCGCTGAATATCGAGCTGGATGAGCTGCTCGGCCACTTTAAAGACGAGCGGCAAGACTTCGTGCGCGGGATTTTTCGCAATGCAAAATTCGGCCGCAGCTGGTATCAATTTGATTTCGCCAGTTTTCAACACGAATTCCCCGAGCAACGCGCCCGCGCCGTTACTGCGCTGGAATACATGGACGAAAAAGGCTGGCTGCGACTGGAGGTCAAACAAATGACTGAGGTGTATCGCGTGCTGAATACGCAGTTTGATTCCGCGACACTGGCAGCCCAGCTCCACGCACAATTTGCGCAAAAAGAGCACAGCGAATTGCAGCGCTTAAATCAAATGCTGGCGCTATTTGAAACGACGACGTGCCTCAGCCACACGCTGGCCGCGCATTTTGGCGACACACAAGCACCGACGCAGTGTGGGCATTGTTTGGTCTGCCGTGGCAAACCCGCGCAACTACCCGCCGCAGATTCACTCGCGCCAATATCGAATTACAGCGCGTTTGAGCTCACCGCCGAGCTACGAGGTAAAGCCCCCAACGCCAGCGTGCATGTGCTGAGCTGCTTTCTCTGCGGCATCACGCTCCCCGTATTGAGCCGCGTCAAAGCCAGCAAAATGCCGCAATTCGGCCAGCTATCCGCTCACCCATTTGCCGAGGTACGGGCATGGCTGTCTGAGGCGTTTGCGGTACAATAGGCGCCGGAATTAATTTGCAGCGTTGGCATCGAAGCGAATGATTTTAAGTGCCTGCGGCACGGTGTTTTACAGTCGCAATCCGCGACGGGGACTCACTTTCTTTGCTTCGCCAAAGAAAGTAAGCAAAGAAAGGCGACCCGAGGCGAACCCGGCTCCGCCGTTCCCTTGCTCGTCGTGAGCCAAACAAAAACCCGTTTGTCTCTCTCCTCTCGCGGTGTCCGCTTTAACGGGGGAAGCCCCAATGCCACCTGCACAGTACTAATTAAAGCGAGGCGAGACTCAAAAACATAGTGAGAAACCAAACAGCTTTTTCGTATTTTTCGTGGACTCTAGCTTTTGACTTAGTAGTTAATGAAAGCGATGTTCAGATTTGATGTTGATGCCGTGCCGCAATGGTCGATCTGGGGCTTAAATCCCCGTCCAAGCACACCGAGCACGAAGAAAGACAAACAGCCTCATCGTTTGGCTTTCGCCACGCGAGGGTATCGGGGACCGATGTGCGCCTCGGGTCGCCTTTCTTTGCTTCTTTCTTTGGCGACGCAAAGAAAGAAGTCCCCGTCGCGGATTGCGACTGTAAAACACCGTGCCGTAGGCACTTAAAACTCAATAGATATCAACGTATATCAATGTAGCCATTACAAATAAATAGCTGCATAGCAATACCCTGTTGAATAAACCTCAACCTTGAAGGAAAGAACCATGCTTCGTATTACCGAACTCAAACTCCCGCTCGACCATAGCGACGAGCATCTTAAAACCGCCATTGCTGCTTATTTAGGCATCACCGAGACGGCCATCGCGAGCTACACCGTATTCAAACGCAGCTACGATGCGCGCAAAGGGCAGATGATGTTGGCCTACATCATCGATCTGGATGTTGGCGGCTTAGAGAAAAAATTACTCGCGCAATTCAAAGCCGATACGCATGTCATGGTGAGCCCCGACACCAGCTATCACTTTGTCGGCCAAGCGCCTGCGCAAATCAATTTGCGCCCCATCGTCGTCGGTTTTGGCCCCTGTGGCATCTTTGCCGCGCTCTTGCTGGCGCAAATGGGCTTTAAGCCGATTGTGCTCGAACGTGGTAAAAAAGTACGTGAGCGCACTAAAGACACTTGGGATTTATGGCGCAAAAGCACGCTGCATCCCGAATCGAATGTGCAATTTGGTGAAGGCGGCGCAGGCACGTTTTCCGACGGTAAGCTCTACAGCCAGATCAAAGATCCGCGTCATCTCGGCCGCAAAGTGCTGAATGAATTTGTGAAAGCCGGTGCGCCGGATGAGATTCTCTACGTTGCCAAGCCGCATATCGGTACGTTTAAACTGGTCGGCATGGTCGAAAAAATGCGTGCCGATATTGAAGCGCTCGGTGGCGAAATTCGCTTCCAGCAACGCGTTGACGATTTGATTTTGGAAAATACTCCCGATGGGAACAAACAAGTTCGTGGCGTTCGCGTTACCGATTTAGTTGACGGCAGCAGCAGTGAGTTGCTCAGCGAGCACGTCGTTATTGCGCTCGGTCACAGCGCGCGCGATAGCTTTGAAATGATGCATGAACGCGGCGTGTTTATGGAAGCCAAACCGTTTGCCGTCGGTTTCCGTATCGAGCATCCGCAATCCTTGATCGACGCCGCGCGTTGGGGCAAATTCGCTGGTCATCCCTTACTCGGCGCAGCGGACTATAAACTGGTACATCACGCCGCCAATGGCCGCGCCGTATATAGCTTCTGTATGTGCCCGGGCGGCACGGTGGTTGCTGCCACGTCCGAGGTTGGCCGCGTTGTCACCAACGGCATGAGCCAGTATTCGCGCAACGAGCGCAACGCCAACTCCGGCATGGTCGTCAGCATCAATCCGAGCGACTATCCCGGCGGCGCGATGGCGGGGATTGAATTTCAACGCCAGCTTGAAAGCCACGCTTACGTACTCGGCGGCGAAAACTACAACGCGCCAGCGCAATTGGTCGGCGATTTTCTCGCCGCCCGTGGGTCCAAAGACGTTGGCTCGGTCGAGCCATCGTATAAACCCGGTGTGAACTGGACTGATCTGGCCAGCGCGCTACCCGATTACGCGATCACCGCAATGCGCGAAGCACTGCCCGAATTCGGTAAAAAAATCCGTGGCTACGATATGCACGATGCAGTGCTGACTGGCGTGGAAACCCGAACCAGCTCGCCACTGCGCATCACGCGCGGTGACGATTGCCAATCGCTAAACGTACGCGGCCTGTATCCAGCTGGCGAAGGCGCCGGTTACGCGGGTGGAATTTTATCGGCGGGTGTGGACGGGATTAAAGTAGCGGAAGCTTTGGCGCTGGATATCCTGAAGTAGAGGTATTGCCTTGTAGAGTATAAGAATCAAACCACGCACGGCAATACGGCGGCAGCGATCAAGCTGCCGCTTTTTTATCGCGAATCCAACGCCTGCCGTGCCAGCATGCAAATTGACTCCAGCATCAAACTGCAACAATCCCAGCCTATGCTCATCGCTTGCAGCACCCATCATCCCCTCCACAAGGATTCAAGCTATGAGCATTTTTTCGAGTATTAAAAACGCGATTTTTGGGCATAAAGAAGAAGTGGCAGTGGCAGCGGCACCGGCTGCGCCAGTCGAAATCGCAGCAGCGGCGGTTGAAGCGGCACCGACATCAGCGCCTGAAGCTGCACCAATGATCGAAATCGACGTCATTGCTGTCGTTGGCCAAATGGCGGCGCAGCACGACGAAGACCTTAATTGGGATACGTCGATTGTTGATTTGATGAAAGTGCTGAAACTCGATTCGAGTCTCGCCAATCGCAAAGAATTGGCAGAAGAGCTAGGCTATGCAGGCGAGCTGAATGGCAGCGCCGATATGAATTTGTGGCTGCACAAACAAGTAATGACTGAACTCGCGCAGCACGGCGGCAAAGTGCCAGCTGAATTGCAGCATTAAGTTTTACAGCGCTTCAAAATAGCAAAACCCGCTTTGGCGGGTTTTGCTGTTTTTACTCAAGCCAGAACGGCAAACAATGACGATGCATCGCAAAACTGAGCTGACAATTGTTGACATTTAAATACGTCAGTTTTGATTGTACATCCCCGCCCTCAACCTTAAAATGCCATCGGAATGAAAGACAATTTTTAATAACTATTCAAAGATGGATTACACAATGCGCGTTTCACATTTAGCAGCAGCACTGGCACTCGCCTTCACCGGCTACGCACAAGCGGCCGTCATTGATTTGGGCGTTGCCAATCAGTACAGCGGTTTCTTTTTTGGCGATGTAAATGGCGGCAATGACGTTGAAGGCCGCTTGGCAGTTGGTGGTAATTTAAATGCCAATAGCCTGAAATCAATCGGCTTTCGCGGCAATTTTGATGCAAATAACAGCACGCCATCGTTAGTCGTCGGCGGCAATATTGTCAGCGCCAAAATTGATATTTTCAATGGCTCAACCAGCGCCAGCACCGATACCAATGCCACAAAAGGCCCAGCCGCTGCGGCCAGTTATCAATGGAAAACAGGCTTTGGCGTTTATGGCGGCACGGTAGGCCAAGCTGGCTGGGCTGATTTGCGCCAAGGCAATGTCGCTAGCTATGTCGACTTTAACCAAGCCCAACAAGACCTCACCGCCTTGTCGAATCAACTCAGCCAAAGCGCTGCCAACGGTACATTGATTGCTGAAAACGGCGGCTGGACTTTAAAAGGCGACAATACCGCCACTGCGCAAATTTTTAATTTCAGTAACAATCAATTAAAAAATCTAACGCTGAGCAATATCCATAAAGATGCCACGGTGATTATTAATTACACCGGCACGGGCGCAGCTAGCTTTAGCGATGTGGTGATCTCAGGCGGTCAAGACGGGCAATTTAATACCTTCCGCGACCGTATTTTGTTTAATTTTGCTAATGCCAGCCAACTCACCGTCGGCACTGAAGTTTTCGGTAGCATTTTGGCGCCAAAAGCCAGCGTATTTGGCAATGCGCACGTCGAAGGCACCTTGGTTGCCAACTCGCTCAATAGCAATTTAGAACTCGGCTACGAGCCCTTCAAAGGCAATTTGACGACTGTGGCACCAGTACCTGAGCCAGAAACCTACGCTTTGATGGGCATCGGCTTGATCGGACTATTGGCTACACGCCGCCGTCAACGCCGCGCTTAATTACGCAGCACAGCCACAGCCCACTTGAAACACCTCTATTTCAAGTGGGCTGTGGCTATTTTGATTACATCAAATGGCGCGAAAGTGGGTACTCAATCCTGCGCGGCGCTCCATCACGAACGACTCTTTGGCATCCACTGAATCACGCTAATCGCTTGCTCTAAACGCAGCAAAGCCGTGTTTTTCTTCGTCAATTCGATATTCAAAGCCGCCGCCAGCGGTACGATATGCGCGATCTCGCCTTTGGCATTTTTGATCGCCCGCGCAATCATTTGCGCATCTTCTTCCGCAAAGCGCGTCGCCCATTGCGCAGGTACTGTCGTCGCCTGCTTTGCTTTACGGCCTTCCATGACAAACTGCAAAGCCGCCTCACCGATCATCACAATAAATTGTGTCGTGCGCTGATCCAGCGCGCTTTTTGCCGCTTCAATATCAGCGATTTGCTGGCGGAGTTCTTCGGCGGGGGTCATATCGGCGTCCTGATTGCTTGGCGCGGGGTGAACGGCATTTTTCATCATTTTATACGTGCAAAAAAGGTGGCGAACAATAGCACGCGCGACCTAAATCCATCTGCAAAAGTTTGACGGCAAGGGTATAAGACAGAAGACTTACTCAGCGCAACAAAACAATGATGCAAAAAAACTTTTGCTAAAGGATTTAACAAAAAGCAAAAGCCCCACGACTGTGGGGCTTTTGCTAGGGTCAAAACGTAAGAATTATTTCTTTTCGCAAGCCATGATTTTATAAACCACACCGGCCAAAGCCGCGCCAATCAATGGGGCAACCCAGAACAACCAAACTTGGCTCAATGCGCCAGTTTGCGCAAATACCGCAGCAGCCAACGAGCGCGCTGGATTCACTGAGGTGTTGCTCACAGGAATCGAGATCAAGTGAATCAAGGTTAAGCCAAAACCAATCGCAATCGGCGCAAAACCGGCTGGAGCACGCTTATCGGTTGCGCCCAAGATGATGATTAGGAACATAAAGGTCATGACGATTTCGCAGATTAGCACCGCAGTCATCGAGTAGCCGCCAGGAGACAATGCGTCAAAACCGTTGCTCGCAAAACCACCAGCAACGAAACCCGCTTTACCGCTGGCAATCGCATACAACACCGCCGCACCTGCAATACCACCCAAGACTTGTGCGCCCACATACGGTAGAAAATCTTTAGCTGCAAAACGTCCGCCAACCAATAAACCCAATGAAACCGCAGGATTCAAATGGCAACCCGAAATATGACCAATCGCGTACGCCATCGTCAACACGGTCAAACCAAACGCCAATGACACACCTACAAAACCAATTCCTAGCTCAGGGAAAGCCGCAGCCAAAACCGCGCTACCGCAACCCCCGAGCACCAACCAGAACGTACCAATAAACTCGGCCATCAAACGACTATTCAATGAATACATGACGTAATCCCAAAGCTATTTGCAAAAGAGCCCACATTATAATCACAGATCTATTGTAAGAATATGAATTGTAGCTAAGGTAGGCAGACCGAATCCAGCAGCCCCAAGCCACAATGACATGCATTACTGCTGTTGACTTAATCCATCGCTGAGCGACATTCGATACGCCCGCCAAGCCGGCACAATGCCGATCAAAGCACCTGCCAGCAAAGTCGCAACAATCAGCGCCCACTCCACTGCCGTTGGCGCATTGATTGTCAAATTAAAACTATACATTTCACGCAGTATTGGCCTGCAAACCATGATAAGTAAGTACAGCAGAGCAATACCCGATGCAATGCCAATACTCACTAAGAGCAGCGTTTCACCCATAACCAGCACGAAAATCTGCCAAGCGCGTGCGCCGACAGAGCGCAAGATCGCCATTTCGCGGCGACGTTCATTTAATCCTGTGAGCAAGGCCGTCAACATGCCGAGCAGCCCAATCACCATGACAAAAGCCGACACAACCAACAGCGCTTGCTCGGCAATTTTCATCAGCGCCCACAATTCCGACAGCGCCACGCCGGGCATAATCGCCATCAGCGTTTCGCCTTTGAATTGATTTGTTGCGCGCTGAAAACTGAATATCGACGTGCGCGATTTAAGACCAACATAAAACGCCGTAATCGTTGCGGGTGGCGGCACAGCGCGGTTTTCATCGGCGGCCAACACGCCGCTGCTGGATAAAAGCGAAGCACTACCCGATTCCCAACCTTCATGAATCGCCGTCAAGCCATCGAGGCTCACATGCACCGTATCGTCAATCGGCGTTCCGGTCGCAGCCAAAATACCGACAATGGTAAACGGCTGATCGGCGTGCTCCGTCAAAGCGCCATCACCGCTACCGTGCGCCAAGGTGATTTTCTGCCCTAGTCGATAAGCTAGCCGCTGCGCGACATTGCTGCCGAGCACCGCGTCATGCGTCTTAGCAAAGGCCTGCCCTTGGTTGAAAGCAAGAGCTTGATTATCGCCGAAGCGTAGGTGTTTAAAGTAATCCGTCGTCGTACCCAACACCGCAAATCCGTGATGGCTATCACCCAGCGACACCGGAATCGTCCACGCCACGCGCGGATCTTTACTCAGCGCTTGGTAGCTATCCCAGCCGATATTATTGGTCGCATTGCCAACGCGAAACACGCTGTACAGCAGCAATTGCACCGAGCCCGTGCGTGCGCCGACGATCAAATCAGTACCGCTCACCGTATTGGCAAAGCTATTTCTTGCCTCTGTCCGTAGGCGCTCAACGCCAACCAGCAGCAAGACCGACAAGGCGACCGTCAACACCGCCAGCGCGACCGTTAAACGGCGATTGAGCAAACTTTTCAGTGCAATTTTAAACATCAAGACTCATCCAAAAACTTTAAAAGCGGGGATCACGAAAAGCACGAAAAAATTCAAAATTGAAATTCAAAAAAACTTAAAACATGAGCTGATTAGCCAGCCTTCTCAGCAAGCCCATTGCATCATTCCGAAGAGGACCGAAATCTAGCGTAACGCTGATTTGACTATCGCTCTGGATACCGGCCTTCGCCGGTATGACGATTTACTGAGGTGGCTACATCTAACTCACCAAATCAAGCTTAATTACTAAGCTTGCAGGGTTCTTTTGCCCTTTTTTGCCTTTCGTTCGTGCCTTTCGTGATCCTAGGTTTTGATTTTTATTCTTGATTGACCAAGGCGGCGAGGTTGATTTCGCTTAGGCTGATGCTGCGATCAAACTGCACCGCCAATTGCGGATCGTGGCTGACTAAGAGCACGGCGGTTTGGTGCTCGTCGGCGCATTCGAAGAGTAATTTGATAAACGCCGCACGGCGATCTGCATCGAGCGCTGAAGTCGGCTCATCCGCAATCAAGATTTCTGGCGCACCGATGAGCGCCCGCGCCAAGGCGACGCGCTGCTGCTGGCCGACCGACAGTGAATTGACGGGTTGATGCAGATGCGAAGTGAGATCAAGCCTATCCAGCAAATGCAGCGCTTGCGCCTTGGGATTGCCCGCACGTTGGCGGCGGATTTTGGAAAACTG
The DNA here is from genome assembly GCF_000620145.1 of Deefgea rivuli DSM 18356. Lineage (GTDB taxonomy): Bacteria > Pseudomonadota > Gammaproteobacteria > Burkholderiales > Chitinibacteraceae > Deefgea > Deefgea rivuli. The sequence continues at coordinate 65,217 of NZ_JHVM01000012.1, read as the reverse complement.
GCACGATAGCAGTACGTTATCGAGTACCGATAGATACGTCAGCAGATTAAATTGCTGGAACACATAGCCCAGATGATCGGCGCGAAATCGGTCGCGCTGCGGGTTTGAGAGCGCCGCTAGGTTTTGCCCCAGTATCGTCACTTGGCCGCGTTGTGGCGTATGAATGCCAGTCAAGATCGACAGCAGCGTACTTTTGCCGCTGCCGCTAGCCCCATGCAAAAACAGCCGCTCACCCTTGGCTAAACTAAACGCCGGAATATCTAAAGTAGGCTGCGCGGCGCGCGGCCATGTGAATTGCAAATCGACCAGCTCAATTAGCACCACGATCATCCTTGAAGAAAATTGAGCGCCCCACGCGCATTCGTCATTCCGGCGTAGGCCGGAATCCAGTAACACTGCATAAACATCGTGCTGGATACCGCCCTTGCCTTTAGGTACGCAGAGCGCCACCGGTATGACGATTTCAAGTCAATCGATCACTTCAAATCCAGTACTTGACCGGGTTTAAGTTTGAGCTGTTTCTGGCCTTTGTCCGTCACCAAATTCACCGTTAGGCCTTTAAAACCTGCAAAATTTTTCCACAGCGGAAGTTTGATTTGCGTTGGCATATTGCTGCATTCAAAAGCGTATTCAGCACTAATATCGCTGTGCTCGCCCTTGCTAAACGTTGGCATCGTTACAACTGGCTTGCTGCTTTTGCATTCGGCATTCGGCGCAAACAGATTGGCCGCAAATTGCAATTGCGCAGCGACATCTTTGACTTTGTTTTTCTCATAATCGCTTTTCGGCGCGCGCTCAAAACCCAGCAAATTATCCGCAGGGCTTTCTAACGTAATCAGCACTTTTTTGCCATCGACCACGACATCTATTTCAGCAGCACCGTGTACATGCGCACCATGATCCGCAGCGATACTCAGCGTATGTATTGACATAGCTGCCATAAAAAATAAAGCCTTCATTAAAATACCTCTTATTAATTTTTTATCAGATTCGGTGTTGCTAAATAAAATGCTGAGCCTGACTTGAGAGTCATTGATTTTCTGCTCACCATGGTCGCGCTAATGCCGCGCGGCACGGCATCAACACGTAATCCGAACAAGCCCTATTCAATTCATTATTAAAATAGCAATCGCTCTAAGCGAGCAACCTAAGCTCTAGTCCTTATGACTTATTTCGCCGCTTTATATTCCCGCACTTCGCTCGCCAGCATTTGATAGCCCACTTCCACATCGCTCGCGCCATCGGCTAGCGCTAAATTGGCTTTACTTGATTTAATCGCCAATTTGCCCGTCACCGTCACTGGCGTAAATAATTCGCCCTGCGGGAAACCATTAGGATATTGCACAACAATCATTTGATTCGGTGGCGGCGCTGGCACATGAATACACGCACCGATCACGGGCACGAGCAGAAATTCAGTCACTTTTTTTCCCTTGAGTTTCAGTGGCAATACATAGCCGCTTAGCTCAACGACTTGGCCGTTCAAACTCGGAATCATTTCTGTAACGCGTTTTTTCTCAAACGCTTCAATCTCGCCAATCAGAGGTTTAAGATCTTTGAAATCTTCTTTCAGTAATGTCGTGTCAGCACTGGTTAAGTTGCTGGCTTTCACTTTGCCGCCATCGACTTGCTGCTTGAGATCCAACTGCTGAATCGCGCGCATCAAACGGCTTTTTTGCTCTTGGCTCATACTCGCAATCGTTTTACGCAATACCGGCGCATCAGGCTGTAATTCCGGCCATTTCAACACCTTGGCATCCGCCGCAAACACCGAGCAAGTCAGAATACTCAACACAATCAGGCTCAATAAACGTGCAATCATCAGGGCTGCCCCACTATCAATAAGTGGCTGATTGTAACGAGCTTCGCCGTACAGATTCAAATATCTTTTGTGACGATTGCCATGCCGCGCCAAATCAGACCAGGCCACTGAATTTGCGCTGCGGCAATTTGCAATACTACTGAAACATTCAGAGATTACGATCAGCAATAAGTTGATTAGTTCAAAGACCAGCGATCAAACAAGCCTCATCATTGACAATCAATGTCACCAAAGCATGCAGTTTATCGATAAATACTTGCGGATATCGATAACTACTTAGTCAATTTTGTAAGGCGTAGAATATGACATCCAATTTGATTCTAAGGAAATATCCATGACCCGTCCTGAGAATGCTGAGAAAAAAACCGCCCATTCCAAAGTCAAGAAATCAAGCAAGAAAAAGCCCCTTGCCGAGCGCATGGCCGGCAAAAAGCCATTTGATTGGCTAAAAGTCGATAGCGCCGAAGCCGCCGCAAAATAATGCCGATAAAAAAGCCAGCATTGGCATCCCAAGCTGGCTTTAAAAATCAAGGCACCACAACACTCATTCTTTGCTCTAAAAACTATCCCAGATACACTTGGGATAGACTCTCTTTAGCCCAAAATTAAACCGTGCAACCCTCTGGCGTACAAAACGCCGCGCCTTCCGTTGCGGCATTCGCACTGGCTTGCGTAAGCTGGCTGCGAATAAATTGCACAAACTCAGCGGGTTTGCCCAAGTACGGCGAGATATCAATCACTTGCTGCACGCCTTGATTTTCCAGCACCAGCGATGGGAAACCGCGTAACTGCTGGCGATTCATTGCGGTTCGCGTCGCAGTGAAATGCGCATCGACTTTTGCGGCTTGTTCAGTCATTGCTTGCGCAAACGCCGCGCTTTCGAAACCCAACTCCACCGCCAAACTCAATAACACAGTGCCATCGGCAATGCGTTGCCCTTCGGCATAATGCGCATGTTGAATCCGCGCCAGCATCGCCAATCCGCGCTGCCCGATGCCTTCATCACCGCCGACATTCCAATCCATACCCGCAGCAGCTAAAATGGCCAAAGTCGGTGGCGTTGAATCAAATACGGCGCTTTCATCGAGCAACAAGCCATTAAAGTAGCCGTCGCCAAACGGCTGCCCAGTCAACGCAGCGATGCGTTGATCATGCGGCATCACGTAGTTGCGCAATGCGGGCGTCACAGTTTGCCGATTATCGCCGCTCATCATGCCACCAGCGTGTAATTGAATCGCCAACTCATTGCACTCGGCTGCCGCATGAATCAAGGGAGCAGCGGCATAGCACCAGCCGCAAAGCGGATCAAAGTAGTAATTAAGCAAAGGCTTTCTTGCTGCGTTGTCTCGCCTTGCCGTACTTGATGTACTGTCTGCGGCTTCGACGCCTTGCCATAAACCCTTTGCAGAAGTAGCAATTTTTACCATTTCATTTCACCTTTATTCACTTTCGCGCCAATATCCAGCGCCATACCCAAACCCGCATCCGGATAGGCTTTTTTCATGCTGGCGATCAGCTCAACGCTGTCTTTGGCCGCAGCAGCATTTTTCTCAAACGTTTGCAGATATTGCTTGGTATACGCAATATTACTCGCATCCAGTTTGCTACCCGCTTGCATATGACCCGGCACGACGACTTCAGGTTTCAGCGCCGCCATTTCATCGAGTTGAGCGATCCACAAGTTGCGTTCAGCTGCATTTTGCGTATCCGCCGTCCACACATGCAGACCGCCAAACACGCCGATATTGCCAGCGATGGTTTTGAGCGAAGGAATCCACACATACGGGCGGTGCGCCAACGGGCCTTTAGTACCGCGAATCTCGATTTTCTCACCATCCACCATCAAGGTGTCGCCCTTCAAAGCCGTTGGCAAAACAGGGGTTTTAGGTGCATTGGCGCCCATTTTCGGCCCCCAAAATGCCACTTTGCCGTCGAGCTTGCTGCTGATTTTTGCTAACACTGCAGGCGTAGCCACCACTTCAGCATTCGGGAACATTTGTTTTAAGACTTCAACGCCGAAGTAATAATCAGGGTCAGCTTGGCTGATAAAAATCGTTTTCAATTGCTTTCCGCTATCGAGCACATTTGCGCCAATTCGCAGCGCATCAGCGCGAGTAAAGCCCGCATCGATGACGATGGCTTCTTTTTCACCGTAGATCAGCGTTGAATTGGCATGAAAACTATTTCCATCGGCGTTATACACTTTCATTTGGAGCGGTTTAACTGCGGTTTCTGCTTGAGCATTAGCAAAAGTCAAAGCAAGGGTAGCAGCGAGTAAAGTAGTGCGAAACATGGTGTAACTCCGTTCGGTGTTTGATTAAAGTGACGCTAGTGTAGTTGCATGAAACGAACGGATAAATAGACTAAACTGCGCATGATTGTTGCAATATTCGAGCATATAGATAAAAAGCTCCTTTGCATGAATTGGGGTTGATGCTGTGCTGCGATGATTGAGCTGGGGCTTAAAAACCCCGTCCAAGCACACCGAGCACGAAGAAAGACAAACAGTTTCATCGTTTGGCTTTCGCCACGCGAGGGAACCGCGGAGCGGGGTGCGCCTCGGGTCGCCTTTCTTTGCTTCTTTCTTTGGCGACGCAAAGAAAGAAGTCCCCGTCGCGGATTGCGACACCAAAACACCGTGCCGCAGGCACTTATAAACACAGAGCATAGGCAACAACATGGATCGACTCACTGCAATGCGGGTATTTAGCGAAGTGGCGCACAGCGGCAGCTTTAGCGCCAGTGCGGATAAGCTCGATATGTCGCGCGCGATGGTGACGCGCTATATCGCCGAGCTAGAGCAATGGTTGGGCGCTCGCCTGCTGCAACGTACGACGCGGCGCGTAACGCTGACCGACGCTGGGGAGAACTGCCTGCGGCGTTGCCAGCAAATGTTGGCGCTGATGGAAAACGTCGAGGAAGAAACCGCCAGTCACGATGGCGAGTTGCGCGGCCAATTGCGCCTCACCAGCAGCATGTCCTTCGGCCATGCCCATCTTGCGGCAGCGATTAGCGATTTTTTGGCGCTGCATCCGCAGCTCAAAATTGATCTCAATGTCAGCGACGCTGCGGTGAATTTGGTTGAGGCGCGGATTGATTTGGCGATCCGCATTAGCAGCGAACCTGATCCGATGCTGATTGCCCGCCCTTTGGCGCGCTGCGATTCCGTACTGGTCGCATCAAGCGAGTATTTGGCTGCAAGCGGCGCACCAAAAGATCCAGCCGCGCTTACCCAGCATAGGTGTCTGAGTTACGCTAATTTTGGTAAAAGCGTTTGGCGCTTTTCGCGCGGCGATGAGGCCACACAAGTCGGCGTCACCAGCCGTTTCAGCGCCAATGAAGCCACCGTATTACTACACGCGGCGCTCGCAGGCGGCGGCATCGCACTGCAACCGACTTACCTTGCCAATCCCTACATCCAAAGCGGCGCACTGCAAATCGTACTGCCTGATTGGCAAGTCCCCGCAATGACCATCTACGCCCTCTACCCCTCCCGCCGCCACCTCTCCCCAGCGGTACGCGCGCTGCTGGATTTCTTGGTGGGGCGGTTTGCGGGGGTGGCGTGGTAAAAGCAAATCAAAATAATTAGGCTCTTATGGCATAAATAAAAAACTACATTCCAAGTACGCTTTGGCCAAAATTAACTCTAAGGTCAATTTTGAAATGGATAAAAATCAATGCAAGCGCATTCTCAATTGACCTTTTGGAGTCGACTGAGCTGATGCATGTGGACATGGTTGCGTGAGCAATATCATTTCGTTTTTTTCGTGTTTTTTCTACTTCATTAAAAAGAGTAGGCTTGATCTTTCCGCGTTTCTTCAACTCATTTATTTTGTCACAAGCATAATCACGCTTATTTCTTTTTAATTGATTCGTATAAATATCACTCACAATCGACTCAGTAACGAACCACGACAAAACCAAAGAGTGATCTAGCGCCGAGTTCTTATATTCCGCTAGAGATTTTGCCAGAAATGAAAGATAAATAATTGTAGATTTATTCTTTACAGCATTTGAAAACAGCACCTGAACTGCAAGTAAAGCATCTCTAGAAACGATCCTTCGCATTATAAACCTAGGATCAAACTCTATTGGGCACGCTACTGAATGCATATTCTTATAACGGCATTCAAATAAATTTGAAGCGCCACTTTTAGGTAGATAGCCAATTAATAACTTTCCGCACTGAAGTTCATCAACAAACAAATCTCGATTATTTACTATCTGCAAATGAAAGTAGCTAAATTGATCCACTCTATCCGCCTCACAACAAAAAATTAAATTCAATGCATTGATGTAATTAAGGATTAACTTCAACTTCTGAATTGTATCTTCAAACTCAGGCCGCAATTGATTCGTACTATATTTTTCATCACGGCTAATGCTGATCAAGCCATCTCGTGAAAATTCTACTGTGTATTCATCCTGATTAAATGAATACACAATTTCTGACATTGAAGCAGAAAACTCTTCCGAAGTAAGGGAAAGATCAACCGCATTAATCGCCCAGTATGGCTGAGCTGGGTAAAAGCTATATTTTACTGTTTGCATAGTGGCCATAAATTTTTTATTTATTTCTGCATCATACCTTAAGAAATACGGCACAAATTAATGAACACCCTTGCTCAGCTTACTAAGTTGAACTGAATGAAATGAATCCAAACGTTTACTGCGGTTTTTTTGATCGCTTGAATCTCGTACGTTGGGCTTCGCTTCGCTCAACGCCAACCTACCACTGCCGCTTTTCTAGAATTATAGGTTGGCGCTGAGGTACGAAGCCCAACAAGCCACAGCGCAGTGGGTATAGTCATAAATAGCCTATTGAATGAGGCCTGCATCAATATACCTAAATTAACACGTTGAAATATCCACCAGCGCTACCCACCAATACGCTACGCCAACATAGCCCAGCGGCGATACACCCGCTTGTAAAGACGTACCAATTAGCGTACGCCACCTCTAGCCACTCTAAGAGGGAATCATCATGCAAATGCTCAGTGCCAGCGAGGCGCGTGCGAATCTTTATCGGCTGATCGATGAAGCAGCGGACAGCCACGAGCCGGTCGTGATTACTGGCAAACGCAATAATGCGATCTTAATTTCTGAGGAAGACTGGTCGGCGATTCAAGAAACGATGTTTCTGCTGTCGGCACCCAATATGCGCGAGTCGATTCGTGAAGGCTTGGCGACGCCGCTTGAGCAGTGCCGCACAGAATTAGGCTGGTGACTTGGGCGCTGATTTATACCAAGGCGGCGCAAAAAGATGCGCTAAAAATTGCCGCCTACGGCTTAAAAGAAAACGCCAAAATGCTGTTGGCGGCGCTTGCTGAAAACCCGCTGCAAAACCCGCCACCGGATAAAAAACTGGTCGGCGATCTAGATGGTGCGTATTCCCGTCGGATTACATCGTTTGGTGTATCAAGTGCTCACAGAAGCGCGCACCGTCAAAGTATTAAGAATGTGGTCGCATTACGAATAAATGCAGAACCAGTATGGGTCTCATATTCTATGCAAAAAAGCCTTGAAAAACACCTTAGAAATCGAGGCTATTCTCAAGGCGGCGGATGGATCAACGGCGTTTAAGCTTGCGCATTCAAAATACGCTGCGTGTGTCGAGCGATCATTAACTCTTCATTAGTCGGAATCACCCAGACTGATGTCCGGCTGTTTGCGGTGCTGATGCGCGGTGCGCCCGCAAGATTGGCGGCGGTATCAAGCTCGACGCCCTGCCACGCTGCGGCTCGGCAAACTCGCTCGCGAATCGCGGCAGAGTGCTCGCCAATACCGGCGGTAAATACCAACGCATCCAGTCCGCCCATCGCAGCAGCGAGTGAACCTAACTCACGAGCAATGCGATAAATAAACAACTCAACTGCAAATTGTGCTTTGGGATCAGCAGAATCGAGTAGCGTACGCATATCGCTGGAAATCCCCGAAACCCCGAGCAAACCTGACTGTTGGTACAGCATTTTCTCGATCGCGCGGGTGTCCATTTTCAGTTCGTCCATCAAATAGAGAACGACACCGGGATCCAAATTGCCGCAGCGCGTTCCCATCGGCAGGCCGTCAACAGCAGTGAAGCCCATTGTACTGGCCACGCTCTGCCCATTTTGCATCGCGCACATGCTGGCGCCGTTCCCTAAATGCAAAACAACGGTGCGGCCTTGCGCGGCTTGAGCATCATAATCTGGCAAAACAGAGGCAATATATTCATAGGAAAGCCCATGAAAACCATAGCGCCGTACGCCGCGCTCAGAAATCTCGGCCGGAAGTGCAAAGGTTTGCGCCACTGCGGGCTGGGCGCAATGAAAGGCGGTATCAAAGCAGGCCACTTGCAGTAGCTCAGGGCGCTTTTCGAGCAAAGTACGGATGGGTGTTAGATTGTGCGGTTGATGCAAAGGCGCTAATGGAATCAGGCGCGCTAAATTTTTAACCGTGTCAGCATTCAAAGCCACTGGCGCAGCATAATCGACACCGCCATGCACCACTCGATGACCGACCGCGACGAGTTGATGCTCGCCCAATTGTTCACGCAGGAAAGCTGCTAAATAATTAATCCCACCATCGTGGCCGAGTTGCTCACCCTGCTCCCAGTGCTTTTCATTCATCAAATCGCCAGCGGCGTCTTTGGCCTTGAAGCGCGGTGAAGTGTAGAGCCCTTCGAGTTGACCACCCAGAAGCACATTCAAGACATCGCCTTGCTCAAGGAAAACCGAGAATTTGATGCTGGATGAACCTGCATTCAGAACTAAAATCGCCTTACTCATCACACCCCCACTTGGCTTGAATTGACTCGGTTCGCTTCGGCGACCAAGGCCGCAACGGCACAAGACGCTAAGCGGGTCATCACCGAGTCGGCACGACTAGTCAGAATAATCGGCACTCGCGCGCCCAAGACAATCCCAGCCGCATCGGCACCGGCCAAAAAGGTCAGACTTTTCGCCAACATATTGCCGGACTCAAGATCGGGCGCTACGAGGATATCGGCAACACCGGCAACAGGTGAGTCGATTTTTTTGATCTGGGCAGCCTTCAAATTGATCGCATTGTCTAATGCCAATGGGCCATCGAGAATGCCGCCCGTAATTTGCTTGCGATCTGCCATTTTGCACAGCGCAGCCGCTTCGACTGTGGATGGAATATCAGGATTCACCGTTTCCATCGCCGACAAAATCGCCACCTTCGGCTCAGCAAAACCCAGTGCGTGCGCCAGATCGATGGCGTTTTGCACGATATGCACCTTGTCTTTCAGCGTCGGGATGATATTGATCGCGGCGTCGGTGATGATGATCGCCCGATCTAAACTCGGCACATCCATAATAAAAGCATGGCTGATACGGCGTGCAGTTCGTAGCCCCGTGGCACTACGTACTACGGCCGCCATCAGCTCATCGGTATGCAAGCTGCCTTTCATTAGCAGCGCCGCTTTGCCTTCGCGAACCAATTGCACCGCCATCTCTGCCGAAGCTTGGCTATGCGGCGCATCGACCAATTCAAATCGCGAAATATCCAGCCCAAATTGCGCCGCCACCGCTTCTATTTTTCCACGCGGGCCGACCAATATCGGTTGCAAAATTCCGATTTCAGCGGCCTCGACCACGCCGCGCAGCGAGCTTTCGTCGCAAGGATGCGCCACCGCCGTTGCGGCTGGAGCTAACGCTTTGCAGCGGGCAATCAACTGCTCATATTTCTCGTGTTTGCGTTCCATAGCGCTCCCTTATTGAGGTGTTTTCGTAGCATTAAACAGCGCTTCAATCTCAGCCAATCGCTCAGCAGCCTCGCCACTCACTGAGCCTTTGGCTTGAACGATGCGCTGAATCATCGCCAGCATTTTTGTGCGCGCCGCAGCCGTGGTCGGTAACATTTTAGGAATGGCAGTCAGTGCGGCTTCACGATCAAGCAGCAAGGAAAAATATTGCTCGCGCACAGTTTGCTTAAACTCGACGAGGCTTTGTCCATCATGCTCAGCCCGAATCAAGCGTAATTGATTAAAGCTGCGCTCATCAGCCCCCGCTCCCGCCATGCCGATATAAAGCAGCACACGAATCACAGCTTCACGCGCGCCACCCTCGGTAATATTCGCTTTCAGCTCAGCAATGCGTTGCTGGATAAATGCCATCCGCTCTGGATCAAGCGCGGGTGCTACACGTTGCGACGCCTCGGGATCTGACAAACCAAGGATCAGCTGCAAGGCTGGCGAGCCATAAATAGCGAGGAAAATTTGCTCCATGCCGCTATCACGTAAATCACGATAGCTATCTAGTGCCGCAACAATCCCATCCGACATCATGCCTTGCCACGCCAGCAGCGGATTATCCGCAGACACGGGTTGACGCTGCTGGCGCACGAGTTCAGCGAGCTGTGCGAGGGGTTGCATCAAAGGATTACGACTGGAAAATAGCTGATCGGACAAATCGGATGGATTGAGCTGCTTAATCAACTCGGCGGTTTGCTCATTCATTGTTGCTCGGACGATAGGCTGGAACACGCTGCGATATAGGTCGAGATTCATTTCCGAAACCCGCTGCACTGCAGAAAAACGGCGCTCGTTAGCTGGATTGGGCTGCACGATGCTGCGGATATCCGCCAAGGTACGTGGTTCAAAGCGGACGATCCAATCGCCATTCGCCAGCTCAGAATTGTGCACATCGGCACTTTTTTCCGTCATCACGGCTTCATAGAGGCCGGGCGGCAACACATCGATAAAATCGATATTGCTCGCAAATTCTTGATGCTCTTTTTTAGCAATGCCACCTGAAACGAAAATCCCGAGGTGGCCGACGCTTTCATGAATCGCATAAATAATCGTTTGGCCGCAGGCGCGAACATCATCATCTGTCGCATAGAGATCGTTGATCCAGCCCAGAGCTTGTTGCGGCGGCGTGATATTGTCGCCTTTGGAGCAAAAGCAAATAATCGGTGAGCGGATATTTCGCAAATCGATGCGCTCGCCCTCGCTAGTGACAATTTGTACAGTCGAGAGCTTATTACCGATAAAGAGTTGATCCACGATCCACTGAATTTCTTCACCATTCAAATTAACGTGACCGCCCCACCATTTTTCAAACTCAAGAAAACGCGCCGCCCCCTTATCAATATTCGACCAAATGTCGTAGCTCTTGCTCCATAGGGTATTGGACGGGTTGAGGTTTTCAAAGTTTTTAACCAAATGGCCGCCGTCGAATTTGCCATTCCCCAAATCGCTAGTGAAGGCCGTAATCCAGCTGCCACCGCTTAAACCGCCGGTGTAACGCATTGGATTTTCGCCTTCCACGCCCGCCCAATAAGACAATGGCGAGCCAGGAATAATCACCGGACCACATAATTCAGGTCGGGTTGCCGCCAGCATCATCACCGCCCAACCCGCTTGGCAATTGCCGATGATGCAAGGTTTACCCTCTGCATCAGGGTGTAGCTCGATGACTTTCTCAAGAAAAATCGCCTCGGCATGCATGATGTCTTCGATGGTTTGACCGGGCATGGGGTCAGGCGTAAAGCCAACGAAATAGCATGGATGCCCAGCGGCCATCGCGACACCCAGCTCACTATCGGCTTTAAAGCCGCCAATGCCGGGGCCGTGACCCGCACGTGGATCAACCACAACAAACGGGCGCTGCTGTTGATTGATCGTTACGCCTTTGGGTGGATTAACGCGCACCAGCAAATAATTCACTGGTCGGGCAAACGTACGAGCATCGAGCACCAGCTCGGCGTCGAAACTCAATACATGCGGTACGGCTTTTTCTTTTTGCACATAATATTGTTCGCTGCGCTGACGCAACAAATCCCAGTACAAAATCGTGCGCTGCATCACGTCGACGGCATATTCACCCGGCGCTGTCCATGCTTGCAGGGTCGCGTTCATCAGGTTCGGCGATGTGCCCGTAGTGCGATCTGAAACTACCTTGGTGGCAGTCGTGTTGGTACTCTTGGGCATAGAATTCTCCAAAGTGAGCGGCTCTCGCACCTGATGAAGGCGCGCAGGATAGTGCTATAACAGGCTTACGCCATGATGTTGACGCCGCCATCGATATAGATCGTTTCACCAGTGAGGCGGCGGGCATAAGGGGTTGCGAGATAGGCGCAGGTGTAACCAACATCCATGATGTCGACCAACTCGCCCAGCGGCGCGCGCTCAGCCGCTTCATTCAGCAACTGATCAAAGTCTTTCAGCCCCGACGCGGCGCGAGTTTTGAGTGGACCTGGGGAAATCGGATGAACGCGAATGCCTTGCGGCCCCAGCTCATACGCCAAATAGCGGCAAGAGGCTTCCAGCGCGGCTTTCACCGGGCCCATGACGTTATAGTTGGGAACGACCTTACTGGCGCCCTGATAGGTCATTGCAAAAATACTACCGCCGTCTTTCATCAATGGTGCGGCGAGTTTGCTCATGCGAATCAGCGAGTGCACTGAAATATCCATCGCCAGCGCGAAACCATCTGCCGAGCAATCGAGTAGATCGCCTTTGATATCTTCTTTTTTCGCCGAAGCAATCGAGTGCACCAAGATATCCAGCTTGCCCCATTCCTTTTCGATTCGTGCAAACAAAGCCTCTAGCTCGCCCGGCTGCGAGACATCCAGTGGCGCAAAAATAGCGGCATTCAGTGCCTGCGCCAGCGGCTCGACGTGGGGTTTCGCTTTTTCATTCAAATAAGTCACAGCCACATCAGCGCCAACGGCGCGGAACGCCTGCGCGCAGCCATAGGCAATCGAGTCTTCGTTAGCGATGCCGATGACGAGTGCTTTGTAGCCAGCAAGAATAGGAGCAGGATTTTCAATAGACATCAGTCATTTCCGTTTAGTTGTCGACAAGGAGGGATGCTCCTTCGCACTTTACCTAGGCCATTAGACAGCTTTTAAAAAGCAAATGTAAAAAATATACATGCAAAATATTACAATAATATCTCTATTTTTATAAGGTAATTGCCAAAAAAATAACACGCCAAAACTTTAAATTGCTTTTAATGTGCGCTGCGGGGCTTGATCGACATCGCGATTAACTCGTCACCATTTACTCGGACTAAAACCCAATTTTCATCAAATCATTATTCCGGCATAGGGCAGAATCCTGCTGCAATGGTGATTTTGCCATCGCTCTAGATACCAGCCTACGCCGGTATGACAATTGATCATTTCATCTCGCGTACTGGCTTCACAGACTCTACTGCAAACCCCAGCAACATTTAATTGCTAAAAAACCAAACGTACGGTATGTTTTGTCTAAATAAGGAATACTGATGGCAAAACTGGCAGACAAACAAGAATTGGTCGATGTGGCGACGGCACTGTTCCGGCAAAAGGGCTATAGCGCGACCAGTGTGAGCGATATTGTTGCCGCTTGCGGGATTAGCAAAGGCAGCTTGTATCATCATTTTGATAGCAAAGAGGCGCTGGCGGTGGCGGCGCTGAACCGCGTCAGCGAGTATTTCCGCCGCGAGCTTTTTAGCTTGGTGCTGGATGCGCCGCAAGCGGGCGCGGCTGAGTTGGCGGCGTTTAATCAGGCGGTTGAGGTGTTTTTTAGCCAGCATCCTGATGGCTGTCTGTTGGCGAATTTAAGCCTCGAACTGGCTGCGCCTACCTCCTTATTTCAGCCCTGTATTCAGGCATTTTTTGCACAATGGGCGGAAGTTTACGCCTGTGTATTTCGCCCGCTTTATCCAGAGCAACAAGCGCAGCAAATGGCCGATGATGCGCTGGCCAGCGTGCACGGCGGGATTTTGCTGCAACGGATTCGCGGCTCGATGGCGTCATTGCAGCGCCAACACGCCCATTTACTGCAACTTGCAACAGGAACCCACAATGAGCTTTGCTAGCCTCAGCCCTATCCGCCGCGCCAGCTACGCCACCATCGGCGCAACGTTGGCGATTTTAATCTTACTTTTGGTCGGGCAGCAAAGCGGCTTGCCGCTGATTATGGCGCCGTTTGGTGCATCGTGCGTGCTGCTGTTTGCCGTACCCGAATCACCGTTGGCACAGCCGCGCAGCCTGATCGGCGGCCACCTTATTACCACCGCAATTGGCTTACTGTGGTTTGCACTATGGCCGCATTTGCCGCTGATGGCCTCAGTGGCGGTCGGGCTGGGTATTGGACTGATGGTGCTCAGCAAAACGCTGCATCCGCCGGCAGGAGCCAATCCCTTGCTGATTTTCCTCGCCGCCAAACCTTTGGGTTGGAGCTTTTTATTTACGCCAGTATTGAGCGGTGCGCTTTTATTAATGGGCGTTGCGTGGCTATACCATCGATATATTTCAAAAAAACCATATCCTGCACGCTGATTCAAATGAACGCAGGCTTATCGCACCATACGACTACGCCAGCTTGCGCTCATCACCGCACAGCAAAAACAGCACAAAGCGCAGCGCCACATAGCTGATAACTGCTGTGGCAATACCCAGCTCAATTCGCCCTAGTATATCGACTTGCCGGATCATCTCGGCGGGTAGTTGCCATTTCACAAACACCGCTTCCACTCGATACAAAGCCGTTGCGCCAATTGCCATTGGGAAGGTAAACGCCGCATATCCGGGCGAAAATGGCAGCCGCAGCAGATGGATAAACGCGCCATACACAATCAGCGTCATCGTGATGGCCAAGCCCAACATGACAATCACCAGCAAGGGATACGGCGTGGGTGACACGCGTAGATACGCTGCCAAGGTTAAACTGGCTGGCGCGGCTAAAATCGCAATCGTTGGCTGTGCGCCGACTGGAATCGACTCGCGGAACATAATCCGATAAAACATCAGCGGCATCATCACCGCATAGCAAAGCAGCGCAAACGCCATACAAGCCCAAGCCACCCCATGCGTGAAACTGCCGAACTCGCCCGTCCACGCCACCGCCGCAACGGCAATGCCAACTGGCGGCACAAACCAGCTGGGCACCATATGATGCAAAGAAAAATCGCGCCGCCGATAGCGAATAAACGCGACTAAAAAATACAGATGAATCGCAATCGCCAGCAACCATACCGCGCTACCGAGTTGCGGCCAATACAGCGAAATACCGTGGCTGACCACCATCAAGGCCATCGCAAAAGTCGGCGCTACACTGCCAACAACGGGGTGTTTCAGATCAGCTTTTAAGGTATCGGGATGCAGCGCCACGCGCAGGCACAGCGCCAAGAGCAGCAGTAAAGCTAGCGCCGCACTAACGGTTTCAATGCGCCCTTGCGCGCGGAGTACCGCATCCAAACACATGCCCAAACCACCGATCCCCAGCGCCAAACCTGCAAGCGGCGTGGGTAAGTGGCGTACTTTCTTAATCATCTGTTTCATCTGAACCTCCTCTGTTGAGGCATTAATCTCTACAAAAAAACACTGAAAACCAATCAATTTGTCATTCCGGCGAAGGCCGGAATCCAGCTGTAATGATAATTTGACCGCCACTTCTCGCTTTAGACACACAGAGCATCGCCGGTATGACGAACAGATTGGCAATTTCTGATTTGTGTCTATAGCTATAACGCATTGATGGCTTACCTGCCTTAGCGATCAAAGCAATAAGCGATATCGAATTTATAGAACCAAAAGTAATTTTTATATTCGATTTAATTATAATGCGAATGTGGTTTTTTAGGCTGGCACAATTACCAAGCGCGACAATTCAAAAGTAGAAATGCGAGAGTATTTTTAGGAAATGGGCAGAGAAATACAGCAGGAAAAAATCAATAGAAATGAAGCCTTATCGTGAGATTTAGCACAAAAATAAAGGGTATGCCTTGCATACCCTTTTACATCCCGCGATAGCAAGCCTATCGAGCCTTATGCATCGTTTAAGGCGTCACAGCGGGTAGTGGTTTTTTCTCAGCAAAATTAACAATCGGGTTGAGCATCAGCATAAAAATCAGCGACATCGTCAAATTAAAAATCAAATGCGCTGCCGCCACCACTTGCCCTGTGTCGTCGATGTGTTGATTCAAAAAATTCGACAGCGGCACAATCAGCGGAAAGAACACGATCACACCCGTGGTTTTAAAAAAGAAATTATAGCGTGCGGTTTTTTTGGCGATGGTGCTCATTCCCATGCTGGCGAGTAAGGCGGTCGATGTCGTGCCGGCATTCGCGCCAAACGCAATTGCAATCGCCGCTTGTGGTGGCAACATCCCTTGCTGCACCAACAAAATCGCCAAACCTGTCGTCACCGTGCTCGATTGCACGACTAAAGTGATAAACGCGCCCGCCAAAACGCCCACCAAAGGCGAGCTCGCTTGCGCCATCAATTCCATCACGGCGGGCAATTCACGCAGCGGCATCACCGCGCGCGAGATCAAATCCAGCGCGGCAAAAATCATCCCGAAATAAAACAGCGAACGACCAAAAAACCCAAACCGCTTGGGCAGCAAAGACACCAAAGCGCCAAGCGCAATAAAAAACGGGCCAATTGCCGTCAATTGCAGCGACACCAACCAAACCGTGCTGGTCTTGCCAACGCTCGCACCGAGCAACATCCCCAAGCTGGCACGAAACGAAATCACCGATGCGTTCACCAACGTCGTCGTTAGCGTCGATACCGCCGTGCTCGATTGCAAAATCGCCGTCGCCAATGCGCCAACACCAAACCCTGCCCAACGATTGGCAGTCACTTTGCACAACCAATCTTGCAGCGTTTCGCCACCGACCTTTTGCAACTCGCGGCTAAAGCCTTCCAAGGCGTACAAAAAAACGGCAATCGCTGCAATTACGGAAATCAGCGTTTCAAAAATACTCATGACACCCTTTTACGCAAACTTATTATTTATCTTCAATCGCCCAATCAATTTTTGATCGGGCGCTGATTTTAGCGCGGAATCACACGCGTTGCATCTGGCGATGCCAAATGGATCAACAATTCAATTCACAGCTTCCTCTTTTAAATACAATCAGTTAGCGACGCCTTTCCTGCGCGCCCATCAAGCCAGCGGCTTCAGGCATAATAGGCAGCACATCAGTACAATAATTAATATCAGCCTAGCTATAGGTATATAAATACAGGCTTTACTGAATAAAGCCTACATTGATATACCTATAAAATATCTGGAATCAAGCCGTGTACATCCCCACCATCAATACCGACATTCCCGCCTATGGTGTGGACGATCTGACTGAGCAAAGCTGGCAATGGCTGCACGCTGTGGCACATTTGGTCGCGCAAGAATTAGCCGAACAGCCCAAAGGCACGCTGGCGCTGCTCGAAGATCAAGATCGCGTGTACTGGCTGGCTTTGATTAATGACGAAGCCTATTTGGCGACAGCGACAATTTTTGAAGGTGAAATTGGCATCCAGCACGGCGCTTTATTGCGCGATTTGTACGGCTTTGCCGTAGAAGAACTGAATTATCTGCGCGAAGACTTAACCGCGTGGCTCAGTAATCAAACTACACTAAAAATCACTGATCACCGCAGCCTACAACTGTGGCGCGAGCTACCGCAACGCGGACAATTTGAAGATTAAATATTGCTCAACAGCAAAAAAATTGTCCACGAACGACACGAAAAGCACGAAAAGTAATCCTCAGCACTACTTGTTTCTTCCTGCATCGAGTCAGTGACACCCACAGCCTTGTTCGTGTGTTTCGTGAACTACGGTTTTGACTTTTTAATACGCGGTGTCACGTCAGTGAGGTCAGTAGTTTCCCAAGCACAGCCCTTCTTTCGCCTTCGTGCCTTTCGTGATCCGCCTTATGATTTGATCCAATCATAAATCCGCTGCTCGCGTCGCCTTCCCTTTTGCCAGTTCGACTGGATATTTCTCGGCATTGAGTTTAATTTTTGCTTCTGCTGCCGCAATTAAATCAATCTGCGTCATTTCGCAAAAGCGCAGCAAATACAGCAAAATATCAGCCACTTCATGCTCGCTCGCTACGCGCTGCGCCGCACTGAGCTGGTGTGATTCATCACTTTCTAGCCACTGAAAAATCTCCAGCAATTCTGCCGCTTCAACG
The DNA here is from genome assembly GCF_000620145.1 of Deefgea rivuli DSM 18356. Taxonomy (GTDB): domain Bacteria; phylum Pseudomonadota; class Gammaproteobacteria; order Burkholderiales; family Chitinibacteraceae; genus Deefgea; species Deefgea rivuli. The sequence goes on along the minus strand of NZ_JHVM01000012.1, from coordinate 47,472 downwards.
GCCAGCGCCATCGATAAGTTTTTCGGGCTATGGAACTGCCGCCAATCGCGTTCCTGCGCAAATTGACTCACTTTGGCGCTTAAATTTTGCAAAGAATCTATTGGGGCAGGGGCAATCATCGGGCTTCTCTCAACGGGAACCTAGGGTCTGTTGACGTTTGGTTTACGATCGCGCTGGAGCGATTTTCGCGGTAGATCAAGGCATTTCGTGCGACGCATAGCCAGCTATTCGAGCACGGAATAACGCAGAGATGCCGCGAAAAGCGCCCAGCCCGCAGGGTTTGGCTGCTTTTGGCCTGACTCTGCGTTGCAAAACGCTTGAATATGGAATGACTATGCCACGCGTCTTGCGCCTTGTTTCAGGCCAAAATCAGCACAAACACGATTCGCAAACCAAACGTCAACAGACCCTAGGGATTTCCCTAGTCATTTTAATTATTTAATCAACAAAATCAGTGCTCTAACAACACCGCTCAAGCCAAAGTCCAGCACAGCGTCCTTGACATTCCATGAAATTACTTAAAAATTACTACTCAACAAAGCAATTATCGACTTCTCTCGTCTCTCCCGACAATCTAACGGACAGCGGCCAAGTGATATCGACCCAGCTCAAGAGGCCACTATGCAAATCTCAATCAAACAACGCCTGTGTTACACCGTACTTTTCCTATCGCTACTCTTGCTACTGCTGGGCGGCATTGGACTGTACAACCTCAAGCAAGTCAATGCATCGCTCAAAACCGTTTACGAAGATCGCGTCGTGCCACTCAAGCTACTCAAACACGTTGCCGATGCGTATGCGGTCAACATCATCGATGCGATGAATAAAGCCAATGCGGGCATGGTCAGTGCCGAAGACACCGCGAAAAATATCAAGCAAGCTCAGGCCGATATTCATCGCGAATGGGCCGCGTATAAATCCACCACACTCACCACCGAAGAAGCCAAACTCGCCAAAGAAACCGAGCTGCGCTTTACCAAGGCCGACGAGGAAATTAATAAACTCGATCAATTTCTAATCGGCAAAACCGCAATCATCCAAGGCGAACTCATCCAATTTATTGCCCCACTTTACAATGTCATTGATCCGGTTGGCGAAGCAATCGGCGCATTAATGAATTTGCAATTGGATGTCGCCAAAGCCGAATACACAGCGGCGCAGGCCAATTACGAAAACGTCAAATTGATCTCGATTGGCCTGATTAGCCTCGGCTTAATCCTTGCCTTCGTGTCCTGCATACTATTGATCAAAGCGATTTCACTGCCATTATCGCGTGCGGTACAAATTGCTGAAAATATCGCCCAAGGCCAGCTCGATAATCAAATTTTGGTGCATTCGCAAGACGAAACGGGCCGATTAATGCAATCCATGCAGTCGATGCAAACCGCGATTCAACGCTTTGTGCAGGCGCAAAATGAAATGGCACAGCAACACCGCGCGGGCTGGACTGCACATCGTATCGACGCGAATGCTTTTTCTGGCACGTTTAGCCAAATGGCCGTTGAGAGCAATCAACTCGTCGCTTCGCATATCCACATTACCGAGCAAACTGTCGCTGTCATCGCGCAATACGCCCAAGGCAATTTTGATGTCGATATGCTGCGACTCAATGGCGATCAAGCGCAAATTACTCAAGCGGTGGATCAAGTCAAAAACGCTTTGGTGGCGATTAGCAGCGATATTAAAATGCTGGCCGAAGCCGGTGCGCACGGCAATTTTAGCGTGCGCGGCGATGCAGGCCGCTATCAATTCAAATTCAAAGCGATGATTGAAGACTTGAATTTGCTGATTAGCACGTGTGACATCGGTTTTAACGATATTTTGCGCGTCGCTAATGCGCTCTCTGTCGGTGATTTAAGCCAAACCATCCAAAAAGACTATCCCGGCCTGTTTGGTAAAGCCAAAGACGGCGTCAACCATACGGTGTTTGCGCTGAGCAGTATCGTCGCCGAAATTGAAAACATCGTCGCCGCCGCCGCCGAACACGGCGACTTTAGCCCACGGCTAGATACTCGCGACAAACAAGGCTTTAGCGCACGCTTGACCACCTTACTCAATCGCTTATCAGACGTTACCGAAACCGGTTTACGCGATGTAATGCGCGTGGCCAATGCCTTGGCACAAGGCGATTTAACGCAGACGATACAGCAAGATTATCGCGGTCTCTTTGGCGAGACCAAAGAAGGCATCAATGCCACGGTGCATAAATTGCAGCAATTAGTCGGCGAGATCCAAGCCTCTGGCACCACAATTACGCTCGCCTCGCAAGAAATCGCACAAGGCAACGCCGATCTATCGCGCCGCACCGAAGCGCAGGCGGCTAATCTGGAAGAAACCGCCGCTAGCAGCGAGGAGCTAGCCAGTACCGTCAAACAAAATGCCGAAAATGCCATCGAAGCCAGCAACTTAGCCAGCAATGCCGAACTGATCGCCAAAAAAGGCTCAGGGCTGGTGCAAGAAGTAGTTACTAGCATGGCCTCGATCAATGTGGCTTCGCGCAAAATTGTCGACATTATTAGCGTGATTGACGGCATCGCATTTCAAACCAATATTTTGGCGCTCAACGCCGCAGTCGAAGCCGCACGAGCGGGCGAACAAGGTCGTGGCTTTGCCGTCGTTGCATCTGAAGTGCGCAATCTAGCGCAACGTTCAGCCGTTGCGGCCAAAGAAATTAAAAATCTGATTGGCGATAGCGTGTCTGAAGTCGAGCGCGGCAGCCAGATCGTAAATACCGCCGGCAGCACAATGAATGAGATTGAAACCAGCATTCAGCGCGTCACGCACATCATGGCGGAAATCGCAGCCGCGTCTAAAGAGCAAAGCGCAGGAATCGGCCAAGTGAATCAAGCAGTGAGCAATATGGATGAAGTGACGCAGCAAAATGCAGCCTTGGTCGAAGAGGCTGCGGCAGCCGCTGAGTCTTTACGTGAACAAGCCAGCCAATTATCCGAATTAGTCGGCGTATTTAAACTCAATGCCCACCACCAGCAATTAGCGGTGCACGCCCCCACCAAAACACCAAAGAAAGTACCCAGCAAACCCAAAGTTCTGCAGAGCGTCAAAGATGAAGACGAAGAATGGAGTGAGTTTTAAGCCTCAGCGCCCTCATAAAAAAGCCGACGTCGCAACGTCGGCTTTTTACTGCATCACAGAATATTAAGCGGGTGTTTCTTCGCTATTCACTGCGTTCAATACCGCTTGCAGCTTAGCTTCATCTTCGTGCGACAAGGACGTTTGAATCAACTTGCCACCTGTACCGCGCAGCTCTTCCAGCACTTTATCTGGCGTAGAGCTACGCACCAACACAAACAAAGCCGAGCTTTCTGGCTGCATATTGGCAGCCAAGTCTTTCATAAACTGATCGTTAATCCCCAAATCAGTCAAAGCACCCGACAATGCGCCCGTCGATGCGCCAATCGCCATACCCACTAGCGGCATCATAAAAATCATGCCGATCAATGCGCCCCAGAAACCGCCGCTGGCCGCGCCTGCCGCAGTCAAATTCACTGCTTGATGCAGCTTCACTTTACCCTTGCTGTCTTTGGTCGCCACAACGGCATCGCCCAAATCGATCAGGTAATCGGCCTGCAATTTACGCAAAGTTAAACGAACTTCTTCGGCTTTAAACATATCATCGTAGCCCACGACCACTAATGTACTCATTGCAATTCCTTTCAAAAGTTTAAAAGTAGATTTCAATATCGCCAAGAATGCGCGCTGCGATTATTGCATAGCCCCAGCATAAATACAGCCACTGCCGCAGACTGAAAATGGATTGCGTATTTTTACACTTTTCCACGCCCTTGCCTGCGACCTATTACCAATTCAACATTGACTCAAGCGACAGCGCTAAAGTGCAATTCAACCGTGTTATTAACTGGATCTTTGATAAAGATTTGCACGATGCCTTCATCATCAAAATGCTCAATCCGGTAGGCGATTCCCAATGATTGCAAGCGCGCTTCAAAGTGCGGCACATCCACACAGCTAAACGCAATATGATCCATTGGCTTGCCAAAACCTGTTGCTGGCGGCGCTTTGAACACCGATAAATGCAGCACCGGATGACCACTCGCATACAACCAATAGCCTTGCGAATCAAACGCAGGCCGAAATCCCACACTCAGTTCAACAACATCACAATAAAAATCCCGCATTACCTCCAACTGCTCGCGAGGCACGCGCAAATTAATATGATTCAATCCTAGATTTTTCATAGCCCTTACCTCAAATATGATTCGATGCGTTGATCAATAATCATGAAAAAACTTTGCTTTTAATTCAGCAGTATTTCGCAAATCCCACCCTGATAAATCCACATTAGGTACAATTAAATCCACTTATATACAAAGGCTGCGCCGATGTTATTTCGTGAATGGATAGGTAGCACCAATGCGCTTCCGTGGCGGCATAATCATTATGTCGGCGCGGAAATCCCGTTTCATCTGCACTATCACCCCGAATACGAAATCACTTTCACTGCTGGCGCTGGCGGTTTGCGCTATTTGGGCGACGATGTCAGTGAGTTTACCGATCTAGATCTCACACTGATTGCGCCCAACCTAGCGCATTCTTGGCAGGGAAAAACAGCATCCAATCACGCGCAAATCACGATTCATGTGGTGTTTTTTCGCGAAGAATGGCTGCATCAATTGGCGGAACAAGGCCTGCCAGAATTGCGTGAATTGGGGCAATGGTTAAGGCGAATTCGCCATGGCGTCGTATTTAGCCGCGAACTGGCAGCCACACTCGCGCCGCATTTCGCGCAGCTGCTCCAGCTCAAAGGCTTGGAGCGCGTGCTGTGCTTACTCGATATTTTGCGGCAATTGCCCAGCGACCAACGCGCCCGCTATCTGGAACTCGCGCCCGCCAACGAAGCCGTTGGCGATCCACGTCTCAAAATCGCGCTCGATTTCTTGCACCAACATTATCGCGAAAGCATCACGCTCAGCAGCTTGGCCGCAAAAGCCAAAATCAATGAAACCACGCTCAAGCGCTTGATTTCGCGACAAGTGGGCAAAAGCTTTAGCGAGCTACTGGCCGAGTTGCGCCTAGGCCACGCGTGCAATCTTTTGCTTTCAACGCAGTACGCACTACCGCGCGTGGCGCTCGACAGTGGCTTCCCAAGCTTGAGCAATTTTCATCGGCAATTTACCGCCAAAAAAGGCATTTCAGCGGCCAAATTCAGAAAGAACCGAGGAAAACCGCTCGTGTGATGCGGGCGGAATAAACGTCCATGCCAGCACGCGGCTTTGCTTTTGCCCTTGGCTCATGTCAATAGTGCGCACATCCAGCGCACCGGCTTTTTCTAGCGTACGGTACAGCACCGTCAAACTCGAGCCTTTTGACACCAAGCTGGTAAACCACAGGCAGCGCTGACCGATCTGGCGGCTTTCGGAAATCATCCGTTGGATAAACGCCTCTTCGCCGCCCTCGCACCACAACTCGCCACCTTGGCCGCCAAAATTGAGCACCGGAGCAGATTCAGTTTGCGCGGCATCGGCTTTACCACGTGGCGCTTTACCCAGATTTTTCCATTTACGCTGTGAGCCAGCCGTCGCCTCAGCCAGCGAAGCATGAAACGGCGGATTGCAGATCGTCAGATCAAAAAACTCGCCCTCTTGCACGATGCCTAAAAACATCGCCGCTGGAATCTTCTGCAAACGCAGCTCGATATTCAATTGCGGATTGGCCTCGACGATCTGCTGCGCGTTTTTGAGCGCCACGGCATCCACTTCCGAGCCAACGAATTCCCATTCGTATTCAGCCGCACCAATCAATGGATACACGCAATTCGCGCCGCAACCAATATCCAGCACCCGCACCACTTCGGGGATTTTGCCGCGATAGCTCGCATCCAATAAATCGGCCACATTGTGAATATAATCAGCGCGCCCCGGAATCGGCGGACACAAATAACCGGCCGGCACATCCCAATTTTTAACGCCGTAAAATTGCGCCAACAAAGCACGATTCAGCGTCTTCACCGCCGCCGGATTGGCAAAATCAATCGACTCATCGCCATACGGATTCACTGCGACAAACGATTTCAATTCAGGGCAAGCGGCAATCAAAGCCGGAAAATCATAACGCCCACGATGCCGATTACGCGGATGCAACTCAGCCGGAGCCTTAATCGTGTGGGGTTTAACAGGGGATTTAGAACGAGGTTTTGCGTGCATGGTTTTAGCCTTAATCAATAACGCCATTCTCGCACATTCGGGGTGGTGGCGATGCCGCGTCATCGTAGAACGGCTTGAGCGGATGGGCGGAAAGCCAGAAAACTAGTCACAAAGACCTAAAAGAGCTTGAGCATATGCAGAACCATCCAAGATTTCTATCCCTGTTATTCGGTCGAAATTATCTACGTCTAGATAGATATCGCACTGATGTTGCACCGCAAGTGTTCGAGAATGATGTGCGCCCATGATGTTTTTCTCCACGACATTTAAATTATCAACCGGCTCTACACGGATATAGCCAGCCATACATTCCTCATCGTAGTTACATACAAGGACTTTAAGAATAGGAAATTGATTAGCTAAATCGAGTTCTCCAGAAGCAATTAACTCCATTTGGAGCTCTTCAACGAGTTGAGGGAAAAGATTAAGTAACAATTTATTTGTCATAGATTCCTAGTTTGAATTAATGTACCTGCGACGGTGGATAGGCTGAACAAAGCAATAATCTATTATTTAGTACAAACCAAACACGAATTAGGAGCGCCACCAATGCACAACTTAAACACCATGCTAGAACGCTGGCGCTCAGAGAATGTGATTTTACTGCTTGCAGAGCAAGAAGAGACTGTTCGACAAGTGTTTAGCGCGCTCGGCATGAATGCAACGCAGGATGTCATCGACCTGTACACCACCCTCGGTGGAATGGCTGCGATGGATAATGAATATTGGCGATTGTGGTCGCTCGCAGAGATTCAAGAAGAAAATCCACAGCCGTCCAGCAAAGGAATTCTGTTTGCTGACTACTGTGTATCGTGTTGGTGCTACCGGCTCAAACCGATTTCAGCCTCAAGCTGCGCGGTCTATATTGATCATTTTATTAATGGCGAGGAACCCAAGTTAATTGCCTCCAGCTTGACCGAGTTTTTCGATTTATACGCCAACGACCCCTCCGAACTGCTCTACTGTAATTAAATCAGCAATGCCTTCCAAGTCTACGCATATAACACGCTCTCGCACTTCTCAGCGTAGACTACGCCTCAAACCTCACTCGGCCATTCACCATGACCCCGCACAGCCAAACGATCCGTTTTTTACGCCAGCGCATTCCAAGTTTTGAGTGTATTCCCGGCTGTCATGATTGCTGTGGGCCGGTGACGACATCGCCGGAAGAAATGTCGCGCTTGCCGCGTAAGACGGCAGCGGAACACGAGGCTGCTCTGGCGGAATTGAGTTGCCCGCATTTGGCCGAGAAAGGCTGTACGGTGTATTTAGAGCGGCCGCTGATTTGCCGTCTTTTTGGTACGACGCCCACACTCCCCTGCCCCCACGGCCGCCGCCCTGATTTGATGATTAATCCGGCAGTAGAACAGCAGATTCATCACTATATGGCGAGTACGCGGCAAGTGTTGGTTTGATGGGTATATCAATGCAAGTAAGAATAGATAAAGCCTTCAATTAAATACATCAACATCAAAGGTAATGTTCATGTTTGATGTTGATGCTATGCCGCGCTCGTGGAGCTGGGGCTTAAAAAACCCGTCTAAGCACACCGAGTGAAGGAGAGAGACAAACAGCCTTATCGTTTGGCTCACGACTGATCGAGGGCATCGGGGACCGATGTGCGCCCGGGTCGCCTTTCTTTGCTTCTTTCTTTGGCGACGCAAAGAAAGAAGTCCCCGTCGCGGATTGCGACACCAAAACACCGTGCCGCAGGCACTTAAAACCATCATGAGTAGGTAATAATTCCCTAGCCAAATCGCCGAGCACTCAGCATGCTGCTTTTCGATTCATTCGACTGAGCTAGCCATGAAAAAAATCCTCCTCACCTTGTTCGCACTGCTGCCCTCACTGGCGCAGGCCGAACAAGTGCTGAACGATGCCAATAATCAGCAAACCATTGTTGTAAAACCCAAAGAAAGATTGATCGTCAAACTGCCCGCCAATCCCAGCACCGGTTATATGTGGCAATTTACGCCGCCGGACGATGACGTAGTGAAACTGCTTGGCAATTGGAAACATACGCCAAGCAAGAAAAATACCGTCGGCGCAGGCGGCGAAACCACGTGGCGCTTGGCGGCTGGGCAAGCTGGCGAAACCACTTTGCAATTTTTCTACCGCCGCCCGTGGGAAGACGCCAGCGTTGCGCCTGCCGAAATCCGCGAATACAAAATCGTCATCCGCAGCACCAGCCCAGCGACTTCTGCACCTGCCAGCGCCGTCAAACCGTGGTTTTAGTTCCGCGCTCAGCGTACAACATCGGGTAAAATCGACGTTTTAATGACCTACGGCATCCATCATGGCTATTCGTCCTGTACTTAAAATGGGTGAGCCGCTGCTGCTGGCGACGGCGCAGACGGTGACCGAATTTGATACGCCCGAGCTACACGCGCTGATTGTCGATTTATTCGATACGATGATCGCCACCCAAGGCGTTGGCATTGCCGCGCCGCAGATTGGCGTGAGCTTGCAAGTGGTGGTGTTTGGTTTTCAACAGAACGAGCGCTATCCCGATGCTGATGCCGTGCCGCAAACCATTCTCATCAATCCGGTGATTACCGCATTAGATGAGGAAATAGAATCAGGCTGGGAGGGGTGTTTGTCGATACCCGGCTTGCGTGGCGTTGTTCCGCGCTATACCCAGATACGCTATCAAGGCTTCGATCAATTTGGCAATGCCATCGACCGCACCGTCAGCGATTTCCACGCCCGCGTCGTGCAACATGAATGCGACCATCTGTTTGGCGTGCTCTACCCGCAACGCATCACCGATATGACGCAATTTGGCTATACCGATGTGCTGTTTCCAAAGCTAGAAGCAGCACAAGATGAGTAAGAACAGCGGCTTAATTTACTCCACCGAACACGGCACCATGTGCCCTGAATGTCGCCAGCCCCAAGCGGCCTGCATCTGCAAAGCCACGCTACCGACAGGCGACGGCATCGCCCGAGTTGGGCGCGAGCTGCGCAAAGGCAAAGCGGTGATTGTGGTGACGGGATTGATTCTCGACGCTGCCGCGCTCACTACGCTCGGCAAACAGCTCAAAACCCTGTGCGGCACCGGCGGCACGGTGAAAGACGGCCAAATCGAAATTCAAGGCGAACATCGCGATGTGGTGATGGCCGAATTGGCGAAGCGGGGATTTAAGGTGAAACGCGGTGGTGGCTAATCTCGTAGCAAGCCATCACGAAGAACAACACAACATTTCACTACGCAATGCCGCCTAATACGACACGCAGAGAGGCTGGCGAACAAACATTTGATGTTCAATTTGTACGACATATACTTCAAGCATTCAATACATCTGCGAGGACAATAATTTTGCCAACCCGCTTCCTCGCTAATGTAAATAGCAGCATTGCCCGCATGAAATCCCTCATCAAATACATCGGCCTCATACTGACATTGGCTAGCCTGAATGCGCACGCACGCGAGCCCATTAAGCTCGCCGTACTCACCGCCAGCCCGCCCAGCGTGATTGATGCAAGCATTCTGACTGAAGTCTATCGGCAGGCTGGAATACCGATGATCTTGGTGACGCTGCCCGGGCTCCGCAGTAGCGCGGAAGCGGATATGGGCCATATCGACGGCGAGGTCGCTCGCGTGGACAGCTATGGCGAGCAACACCCCAATCTGATTCGAATCGACCCCGCGATTGATGCCCTTTCCATTTCCGCGTATTACAAAAAAAGCCTGCGCGCCAATATCAAAAGTAAGAGTGATTTGAAGAATTACAGCATCGGCTATGTTAAAGGGTTGAAATCGCCTTCCGACATGGTGAAGCACTTTCCCAAAGCCAGCGCCACTCATTCATCCAAATCGCTCGTCAAAATGCTGGAGGCCAATCGCTTTGACGTGATTGTGAATAACGACAGCTCGACTGATTTTTATATCGACAAATTGGGCCTCAAAGAAATTGAAAAAGTCGAACTTAGTCGCGAGCCACTGCATCACTACCTGCACCAAAACCATCGTGACTTAGCACCCATCCTCAGCGCCATTATCAAAAAAATGGCCGCCTCCGGCGAGTTGATCAAATTGCGCGCCAAAGCTGAAAAAGAATTATTACTCAGCAGCGCGCCGCCGGAGTAAACCGCTCACAATTTCAGCCACAACAGCCACACTCATTACGCCAGCATCTCAATTATGCAGCCCTATCGACGATGTTTTATGATGCGCTCGGCAGGTAAAAAGCCGCCTCTAGCCACGCGCGATTTGTGAAGTTTGATTTGAGTCGCTGACGTTGCAGGCGACTACAGCCCAAGCTTTCTGGGCATCTTTGCCATCAAAAGCAGTAGATTACGAGTTCAATTAGCCAAGTAGTAAGCGCAACGGTTAAGATATTTTTTTACCCATGCACAAACCCCCCATGTCCATCCTCTTACAACAAGCCAATCTAATAATCCGCCCTTTTATTGCTAGCGATGCTGCGGATTTTGTCGCCGCAGTCCATGAATCGATGATGTCGCTTGGCCGCTGGTTGCCATGGTGTCACGCTGAATTTTCAGAGCAGGATGCACTAGGCTGGTTTGCGCATTGCGAGCAAACACGTACCACAGGCTCCGCATATAGCCTAGGAATCTTCTCTGCCGATGGTCGCGAACTCATCGGTGGTGTCGGTTTGAATGAAATCATCCGCCACAACCGCAGCTCGGCCAACCTTGGCTATTGGGTACGTGAATCTCGGCAGCGCCAAGGGATTGCCACACAAGCGATTCAAATGATCAGCCAATTTGGTTTTCAAGAGTTGGATTTATTGCGGATTGAAATTGTGGCCATCGACAGCAACACCGCCAGCAATGCAGCCGCCAAAAAGTCCGGTGCGCAATTTGAATGTTTGGCGCGAAATCGCTTAATTCTGAATGGCGTCGCGCATACTGCGGCGGTTTATTCATTGATTCCAGAACCAACAAGTCAATCAAAAGCAAACGCTCAAGCTGCAGCATTCGCAGAATAAAAAACGACTCTTCCAAACAAAAAGCCGATGACAAAGATCGGCTTGTTGTTTGGTATTATTTCAAATCAACCTACAACTTATCTTGCAAACGCTATCGCTTAGCATGATTGCACGGCCAACTGCGCAGAGCGGCGCTGCAAAAACACCTGTAATAGGTTTCGAAACATCAGGCCATTAAAAACGCCATAAGTCAGCGCGATGAGGAAGGCAAAGCTCATTTGCGTCGCCCACTGTGGATTCACCGCCAGCGCTACTTCAAAGCAATATTTACTGATAAAAACCCCCAGCATCAGCGCCATCGGCAGCCAACTACCGGCGATGTACAGCGTTTTCTGCTGCGGATTAAATCGCATCCGTTCCGATACCCCAAGCAGTGCCATCCCCAGTAGCGCCAGTGCCAGCCCGACACCCCAAACCAGCCAAACTGTAGGCTGGCTAAAATGACCAAGCAGGCTTTTTGTCGTCAGCACCAAAATCACCAAAGGCAAGATCAGCGTTTGATTAAGCGACAACTCCCTATCTTGCCGTGCACGCCAACCCAGCACCAGCAATAACAACAAAACTCCCCAAACCCACAGCGGTGTATGACGCAGAATTTGATCCATGATGCGCAAGCCCCTTAAAAATGAGGCTCAAGCATAAGCGGCTTTGGCTGCCGCAAAATGACGCTGCGATAAAGCGGCATTTCTCAGGATTGAAATGCCATAGCAGCGAATGAGCTGTCAATGTCATGCTGATTTGTTGTCAGAAAATTGACATGCTAACGTTCAGCAGAAACAATCGCCATCTCCACATTCACTCAAGCCCACACCATGCGCCAACGCCTTAATTTAATTCTGCTCGGCGTCGACGATCTCGCCCAATCGATGGCTTTTTACGAAGCACTCGGCTGGCCAAAAGCTGCATCGAGCCATGCGCAATTTGTGAAATTTGATTTGGGCGGCGTTGTGCTTGGCATTCAATCACGCACGGCTTTTGCACAAGACGTGCAATTGCCCATCAGCCAAGATGGCGGTTTTTCTGGCTTTGCGCTGGCCTATATTGCGCGCGATCCCGCCGATGTGCCGCGTATCCTCGACAAAGCCGCCACGCTTGGCGCGACCATTGTGAAACCCGCGACGCGCAATGCTTGGGGCATCGCGGGTTATTTTCGCGACCCGAATGGGCATTTATTTGAAGTTTTATACGAAGATGGCTGGGTGTTTGATGAGGATGACAACTTAATTGTTTAATTCCACGCCGCTTGAACGCAGCGACCAGACGCAAAAAAGCCGATCATTGCTGATCGGCTTTTTTTAATCTTGGTGCCCGGGGCCGGACTCGAACCGGCACACCTTTCGGCGGCGGATTTTGAGTCCGCTGCGTCTACCAATTCCGCCACCCGGGCATGAGTGTGTTCTGTGTAGGAGGCGGATTATTCCTGAATTCATTAGGCTTGGCAAGCGTTTTCAGCAAAAAATATTGGGGTCACGAAATACACGAACAGAATCTAAAGCGGCGTTGCTTATATCAACGAAAAAATTTTGAAACACATCACCAATTTTATTTCGTCTTTTTTTCGTGTCTTTCGTGATCTTTGACCTTCAACGATTGCGCGGTTTAAAGAAGGTGTAGTTTTGATACGGCTCGAACGCCTCATAAATCGCCACCGAGCGCGCCGCGATTTCCAGCTGTACGCTGCCCGCTTGCAGCTTGGTATCCGGCGCAGCGCCGAGAGCATCGCGCAACGGCACGCCGTCGTACCAGTGTGAATACGGGATCAGCAATTTGGCGCTCAGTAGTGCATCGCTCAAATTCACGATCACCAAAGCAGCTTCGCCGGGCACTTCGGTGGCGCGCAGATAAATCAGGGTATTGCCCGCCAGCCTATCACCAAAAACAGTTACATCGCCATACTGTAGTGCCGTATTATTCTGCCGAATTGAAATCAATTGCTTCACCCACGCCCGTTGGCCGTGATTCCACTCGGCTTCATTCCAACGCATAGGGCGGCGGCAATCAGGATCGGCACCGCCTTCCATGCCAATTTCTTCGCCGTAATACAAGAGCGGAATCCCCGGCAGCGTGAATTGCATCGCCAACGCCAACTGCGCATCCGCGACATTGCCCACCGTAGTAATCAGCCGTGGCGTATCGTGGCTAGACAGCATATTCCACGAGCACAGCAAGCCTTTCAGCCCATACGCTGCGCGCGCGTCGCGGATCGCCGCATTCATTTGCACCGCATCGATTTCACCGGCCAACCACGCCAGAATTGCCGTGCGATACCAGTAATTCATCATGCCGCTAAAACCGCCACCGGCCTGAAACCAGCTTCCCGAAAAACCGTTCAACTCACCGAGTAATCCTGCCTGTGGATAAGCTTCGCCAATAATCTGCGCCATTTCTTGTGCGATGGGTATACCGACGTCCTGCGCGACATCAAAGCGCCAGCTGTTGATACCCCTAGCTAGCCAATGCTGCACCAAACTTTTTGGCTTGGCGTACAGTACATCGCGTACCGCTGGATTGGACAAATTCAGCTCCGGCATCAAGCCATAATCTTGCCAGCACAAATAGCTGCCATCGTCCCGAAACGTAAACCAATCGCGTTTTTCTGCGTCGCCCGCAAGTGCCGCCAAAAACCACGGGTGAAATTCGGAAACGTGATTGAGTACTGCGTCGAGCGTCAAACTCATCTCATTTTGATGCAGCGTTTCGATTAAGCGCAGCAACGCCGCTTCGCCGCCAAACATTGCATCAATGGTGAAAAAATCCGTCGCATCGTATTTATGATTACTCGGTGCACTAAACACTGGCGTTAAATACACACCAGTAACGCCAAGATCAGTTAAATACACGATTTTATCGCTAATGCCGTCCAAATCACCGCCAAAAAATTGCTTGCCCCAAGGCTGATTCAGCGTCGTTGCATCCCAATCACATTTCGCCGCCTCCGGCACCTCATAAGCGGCGCTGGCAAGTTTTTCTGCACTATTTAAGCCACCACCAATCGCAAAGCGCTCGGGGAAAATTTGATAAATAATCTGGCTGGCACGTTGGCGAGTTAAATCATCAAGCGGCGTAACGGTCATAGCTGGCTCACAGAGTTGGGTAAAGAAGGTCAACAACATTTTGTCCACGAAAGGCACGAAAACACACGAAAACAGCAAAAAATCTGGATCAAATTATCGCTAATTTCGCTTGGTATTTTTTCGTGCTTTTCGTGCTTTTCGTGCTTTTCGTGGACTCAAGTTTTAGGTTTTGCTTTCAATCACGAATCGCGCCGTGTGCTTTTAGAAAGTCGGCCATTGTCTGCGCAAATTGCGCATAGCCTGCGGCATTCGGATGCACCGGATCAGATTTCAAACTGCCTTTACGCAAAATATCTGTCCATTCATCCTCCAGCAGCGGCACGTCCGCCTGCTGCGCGACCTCAGCAAACACCGGATGCGGCTGCGGCGGCAAACTGATTTTAGGCACTGCGAGCAAGATCACCGGAATTTTTCGATTTTTTAATTCCACCAACATTGCCGTCAAATTGGCTTCGGTTTCTTCCTGCGGCAAGCGTTGCAAAAAATCATTACCACCCAGGCCGAGCAGCACCAGCTTGGGCTGAGTTTCATCCAACGTCGCCACCAAGCGCGCTCGGCCTTGCGCTGATGTTTCACCCGGAACGCCCGCATTCACAACCGGATGACCGATTATTCGGCTCAATTGCGCCGGATAATCCTCACCTGCCGCCGCCCCCGTGCCGTGAGTCAAGCTATCGCCAAATGCCAAAATAACGGCTTCTTTAGGCAACGGCTGCAATTGGCTACGGCCACATGCAGACAACATCAACAAAACCAAAAGCCCGCAAATAAAGCGCATCAATCACCTCGAAATAATCGGTACAAGACCGAAAAACAACAGCCTGCAAGTTTTACTTAACTGCAACAAAACCGTAAAAATATAATCGGATACTAGGTTCTGTTAACGTTTGTTTTGCGAATCGCGTTTGAGCTGATTTTGGCCTGAAGCAAGGCACAAGACGCGTAGCATAGTCACTCTATGCCAGCGTTTTGTAACGCAGGGTCAGGCCAAAAACAGCCAAACCCGAAGGGCTGGGCGGTTTTCGCAGCGACTCTATGTTGTTCCGTACTTGCATAGCGGGCTATGCATCGCACGAAACGCCTTGATTCCCCGCGAAAAACGCACCAGCGCGATCGTAAAACAAACATTAACAGAACCTAGTCCTCTTAAGCGCGAATGTCGCTGTGAATTGCGACGCAAATGCGCTTCAATAAGCTGTAAATTGGAGTCCTCATGACCGAGCACAATTACATTCTGAAGCTTATTTCCATCCACGGCACTGAACGCGCCGTTGCCACCGGCACTTACGATTCCATCCTTAACGCCTACAACAATAAACGTAAAAAACTCACCATCGGCCAGCGCGTCACGATGTCACGACGCTGCGATACCGGTGATATCGTACTCAAAACGTGCGCACCGGGAGGGCGAAAATATCCCGAACAGCGCGGTTATTCTATGGCCAGCTATTGCCGCTAAATACCCTCGTCTCAGCCTCATCACCCTCGTGTCACAGCGAGGGTGAATTCAATCTTCGAATCAATATTAGATGTATTTAGCGCCAGCCCTTATTGATTAAAGCCCCCTAAGCAATACCTAAACAAAATCCAAAACAGCCTCACCGTTCAGATACGATATGCGCAGAAAACCCTGACTTTCAAATAGAACGAACGTACAATAACATTTATTTGCTCGGCCAGATCCGCGTGCTTATTCAGCGAAAAATCATCCATATCGACTGCGATTGTTTTTATGCCGCCGTTGAAATGCGCGACCGTCCCGAATGGCGCGAGCTGCCTTTGGCAGTCGGTGGCGCAGCAGATCGGCGCGGCGTGATTGCAACGTGCAATTATCCAGCACGCAAATTAGGTATTCGCTCGGCGATGTCGACTTTTCGCGCCCAGCAATTGTGCCGCGATCTCATCATCGTACCGCCCGATTTTGCGCGCTACAAAGCGGCATCGATGGCGATGCGCGCGATTTTTGCTGATTACGCCGATTTGATCGAACCACTGTCGCTGGATGAAGCGTATCTGGATGTGAGCGGCCAGCCGCATTGCGAAGGTAGCGCTTCGCGAATGGCACAAGAAATTCGCGCGCGGATTGAGCGCGACATCGGCATTACCGCCAGCGCCGGCATTGCGCCAAATAAATTGCTCGCTAAAATCGCCAGCGATTGGCGCAAACCGAATGGGCAGTTTGTCATTCGGCCGCAAGACATTGCTGATTTCATGCCCGAATTGCCAACGCGCAAACTATGGGGTATTGGCAAGGTAACAGCGAAACGATTGGCTCAGCGCGGCATACATAGCTGTGCGGATATTCATGCTTGGCCGCTCGAAAAGCTAATCGCCGAATTCGGTCGGCTCGGCACGCAATTATTTGAACAAGCACAAGGCATCGATCATCGCCCTGTCGCCAGCGCCGAGCGCCGAAAATCTCTCTCCGTCGAAAATACCTACGCGCATGATTTAACATCAAGTACGGATTGTCAGAACGCGCTGCCCGAACTGTTTGACGATTGGCACCGCCGCATGCAACGCGTTCAAAATGAACGCGCGCATAAAGCCTTTATCAAAATCAAATTCGCCGACTTCACACAAACGACGGTGGAATGCCTGTGTACTGCGCCCAACCTAGCAATTTATACGCATTTGCTAGAGCAAGGCCTCAAACGCAGCGCACAAGCAGTCCGCTTACTGGGACTGGGCGTACGCTTTCATGAATCCGCCATCAAGCCGGAACAGCTTTGCCTATGGTAAACCGCCAAAGGTGCTCTTTTAATGTTTGCGATCCCTTAAATGCTGCAACACTAATTTCAGGCAGAAAACAATTGGTGATTCATCGCAGGAAATTAAGTGCCTTTAAATTAAATCATTTATCCAACAGTGTATTTATATTTACTAATATTTTGAATATCACGACTAAGATTGTCTAAATATTACAGTGGTACGCTTTTTGTTGAATTGAATACAATAAGGCCTGACAATGAATAAAACAATGAATTCATGGCTCAAATTATCAATGTCGCATTTCAAATATCGTCGCACCACACTGCTTTTCGCCCTCACGGCACTCAGCCTGAGCACGCCAATCGCGCACAGCATTACACTCGGCGAATTGCAATTGCAATCTTATGTCGGCCAGCATTTTCAAGGTCTAGTACCCTACCGCCTCAACGCGGGCGAATCGTTAAACGAACAATGTATTGAGCTTTTACCTGCCAATAATGAATTACCTAGCATGGGCGTGGCCACCATTCGGCTTCGCCCCAATAGCGAACAAGCAGGATTTATTATTGTCGAATCACGCTCGGCTGTCGGCGAGCCGACCGTGGGATTTAGCCTCAAAGTCGCCTGCGGCAACCAGCAATTCACACGAGATTTCACGGCATTTTTAAATATTGCGCCGGTTAATAATGAGCGCGAAGCGTTAACACGCTCTACGGCACGCGAAGTTGAAAAAAAACCGCGTGATTTTACGTTTGCGCCACTAAAAGAAACTGAGCAGTTCATCGTTAAAAAACCAATTAGCTTGCAAGAGCTAGCCAAACGTTATTACCCCGCAAATACACCGCAATACCCGCGCTATTTGCAAAAGCTCAGTAATACCAACCCTGAGCTAGATCCCACTGCCGAATTAAGTATTGGCACTACCGTTGTCATTCCGGAGCGATTGCGCTCCAGCAAGAAAAAACCCGCAGCAGCCGCCATTAGCGAAAGCGGGCAATTGCGCCTTGATGCAGCAGCGCCCACAGCGCAGCACAATACCGCGCCGGTTTCATCAGCGCAGTACGCCAAAGAATTAGAACAAAAAGTAAAAATGCTCGAAGAGCTGCAACTCAAAATGCAGCTTGAAGTCGAACAACTTAACACCCAACTCAAGCAGATCAATGCGCTTAATGCGACCCACGCAAGCTCAGTCGCCGCAGTGATGACGAGCCAGCCCAGTATCGCCAGCGCAGGCGCTTCTGTTGCGACAGTCGCCGCAATTGCTCCTGCAACCCCGCAAGCCAGCAGTCCGCCAATCGAATCGCAGCCTTTTTCTCAACATAAAACCTGGTTCATCGGCATCGGTGTTCTATTCTTGGCCGCCATCGCCGGCATAATGGCATGGCGTCGTCGCCAAGCGGCCGATGATTACGGCAGCGAGTCCATCGCCGGTGCGCCCACTTTACTCGGCCAGCTTAATCCTTTTACTAAACACAAATACAGTGAGCATGCGACTCAGATGTCGATGATGCATCCCCCGGGCGCAGGCATCGAAGTGAGCGACTATGGCAGTAATGACTTGGCGCAAATCCAAGTGATGTTGGCCCAAGGCGATGTCGCTGAAGCGATTGATTTGCTCTACAAGAGCATCGACGAAGAACCTGAGGATATCGAACGTTGGTTAATGTTATTCCGTGTTTTCCGCCAGCAAGGGATGAAAACCGAGTACGCTAACTTAGCAAAAAATCTGCGTACGATAGTCAAAGACGAAGCAGACTGGGAGCTAGTGCGGAATATCGGTGCCAAGCTCGATCCAGAAAATCATTTGTATCGCCGCACTGAAAATCCCTTATCCGATGTCGTTGAGAGCGCCACCGCTCGCCCAGCCTCACCCCATGTTGAGCTGGATATTCATCCCGAACCAACGCCGGCCAGCATGATGCACGCGTTTTTAGAGATTGAGGAACAGCCACCTTATGTGCCCTATACGCCGCCGGTACAAAGCGCCCCGATGAGCGATATTTTATTAGACCTGCATTTGCCCAATACCACGGGCGATTTAATCCAAGATAGTCAGCCGCTAGAAACACAGCATGAAAGCCTGCCGGTATTCGATGTGGACTTCATTCCGCCGCTGGATATCTCCACGGATTTTGAATTAGAAAAACCCACACCCAACAAGCCAGAAGATCGTAAGTCTTAATCAGCCTTCAGGTTTGCCTTAAACCCGCCGCGACATGCAACTCATCGCGGCGGCACCCATGTTAAACTTCGGTTTTTGATTTGCTGAAGGATTTTTCTAATGAGCCTAACCCTGCCCTCTAAAGTGGTGATCGCCACCCGCGAAAGCCCATTGGCGCTTTGGCAAGCTCATTTTGTGAAATCGTGGCTAGAAAAAACTTACCCTCAGCTTGTCGTTGAATTGTTGGGCATCACGACGCAAGGCGACAAAATCCTTGATGTCACGCTCAACAAAATCGGCGGCAAAGGCTTATTCGTCAAAGAGCTCGAACAAGCCATGACGGAAGGCCGCGCCGATTTAGCAGTACATTCAATGAAAGACGTACCGATGGTCTTACCAGAAGGCTTTGCCTTGGCTGCAATTGGCGAACGCGAAGATCCGCGCGATGCCTTTGTATCGAACCGTTTTAAACATCCTGATGAATTGCCGGAAGGTGCGATTGTTGGCACCGCCAGCCTGCGCCGCGAAAGCCAAATCCGTGCGCTCTACCCACATTTAGTCATCAAACCTTTGCGCGGCAATGTCGGCACCCGCTTAAAGAAACTCGACGATGGCGAATTTGACGCGATTATTCTTGCCGCTGCCGGTTTAAAACGCTTGGGTTTATCTGAACGAATTACGTGCGAATTGTCACCTGAAATTAGTTTGCCTGCGCCCGGCCAAGGCGCTGTCGGCATTGAAATCCGCGCCGATCGGGCGGATTTAATCGAACTACTTGCGCCATTTAATCACGCGGTGACTGCCGCTTGCGTTACTGCCGAGCGCGCGCTATCGCGTCGTTTAAATGGCTCTTGCCAAATTCCACTCGCCGCCTACGCCACCGATGAAGAAGGCTTTTTGCGCTTGCGCGGCCTTGTCGCAATGCCCGATGGCAGCCACCGCGTCGTTGCCGAATCCAATGGCTCGCATGCCGCTGCCGATGGTTTGGGTCGTATCGTCGCCGATTTACTCTGTACCGAAGGCGCACGCGAGATTCTGAAACAACTCGCCGTATGAATTTAGCACCGATAGCGAAGCGGATTTGGGTGACGCGGCCGAAGGATCAGGCTGGGTATTTAACTGAATGCCTTAATAAAGAAGGGATAGATACATATACCCTTCCGCTACTTAATATTAGCGCTGCCGCAGATTCAAGCCAGCTTAACGCCGCCCTCGCTCAGCTCACTCAATTTGATTTGGCGGTATTTATTAGTCCATCGGCACTCAACGCGGTGTTTGCTGCACTGAATGCACCGTGGCCAGCCGATTTAGCCGTTGCCGTGGTTGGCCCCGGTAGTGCGCAACGGGCGGCTGAACTGGGCGTGCAGCGCATTATCGTTCCGCCACAGCAATTTGATGGTGAAGGTTTACTCGAACAATTGAAAAAGTTGGGGCCGCAAACCGGCAAAAAAATCGTGCTATTCCGTGGCAATGGCGGGCGCGATATTTTGCCAGCTGGCTTGACCGCCGCAGGTGCAGAAGTCACCCTCGTCACCGCCTATCAACGCAGTGCACCACAACTGGATTCCGCAGAAATCGAACGGCAACTTCAGCTCGGCTGCGATGGCATTGTCATTTCGAGTTCAGAAGCCGCACAACACTTATTTAACTGGGCTGGAGGCGAGACGCGCCTCAAGCTACAATGTGCATTATATTTTGTGCCGCACCCGCAAATTGCGGAAGCTTTACGCGCAAATGGGGTTCGCAATATAGTACAAACAGCTGCAGGCGATGATGGCATTACCCGTTCGATTTGCCGGTATTTTTCACCGGATTTTTCTTCAAATGAATAATCTCCAGAAAAGCAATCTCCAAAAGAGTAGAGCCCGATGACGCAAGAAAATACATCCAATACTTTTTCCGCCGCGCTAAGTACTCCACCACGTCGCAGCCTGCCGCAACCCGCGCTGATCTTGGCCTTGGTCGCCTTGCTGGCCAGTGGTGGCACTTGGCTCTATCAGCAAAATGCAATGGAAACGCTCAAACTGGATTTAAGCCGCGAGCTGGCGAGCAATAATAAATTGCAACAAGAATTGCGCCAGCAAAGCCTCGCACAAAGCCAAGTACAGCAACAATTAATGGCGCGCTTGGCGGTGCAAGAAGACAAGCAAGTCGAAGCGCTGGCGCGTCAAGAATCACTGAATAATATGTACGACACGCTCACTCGCGGCGAAGCCTTGCATAGTTTGGCTGAAATCGAGCAAATGTTGTCTTTTGCCAGCCAACAGTTGCAAATTGCTGGCGACATCAACAGCGCGTTAACGGCGCTGAATAATATCGATCTGCAATTGGCGCGCCTTAATCGCCCAGAGCTGATTAGCGTGCGGCAAGCGCTGACCAAAGATATCAATACGCTAAAAAGTACGCCTTATTTGGACGTCATTGGCATTACCGCCAAACTCAATAGCCTGATCGATACCATCGATAAACTGCCATTGATCGTCGATGCAGGGCACAACCCAGTGATTGCCCCACTCAAAGCAGATACCAACCGCAATCTGCTGCAGCAATTTTCTGCCGAAATCTGGCATGGATTTAAGCAGCTGATCCAAATCC
Source organism: Deefgea rivuli DSM 18356 (assembly GCF_000620145.1). Lineage (GTDB taxonomy): Bacteria > Pseudomonadota > Gammaproteobacteria > Burkholderiales > Chitinibacteraceae > Deefgea > Deefgea rivuli. The sequence continues at coordinate 25,793 of NZ_JHVM01000012.1, read as the reverse complement.
GTCGTACCGATCAACCTGATTTAATCCTGCTGTCGCCAGAACAAGGTTTCTTCCTGCGCGAAAACATCAAGCTACGCCTGCTCAATGCGCGCTCGGCCTTGCTAATGCGTAATGAAGCGGCCTTCCGTGCCGATATTGCCGCCACTGAGCGCTACCTACAGCAATTCTTTGATGCCCGCGTACCTGCGACGGACAACGCAATCAAAATGCTACGCCAGCTTGAAGCGCAGCCATTGGCGATTGCATTACCCGATCTGAGCGCCAGCCTCACCGCCGTTCGCAGCGCCCGCACCACGGCTGAGAGGGCAAACCCGTGAAATTTTTAATTTGGTTTATTGGCCTGTTCTCCCTCGCCGTCGGTTTAACGCTATTTGCCGAATTTAATACTGGCTATGCTTTGATTTTCTTGCCGCCATGGCGCGTAGAAATTTCGCTGAATATTTTCGTCGTGCTGCTGCTCGCCAGCGTCATTGCGCTGTATTTGGGTTTGCGCATGTTTGCTGAGCTCAGCGGCTTGCCACAGCGCGTGAAACTCTATCGCGCGCGGCAACAAGAACGCGCGTCTGTACAATTAGAGCGCGAAGCACGCATTGCGTTTTACGAAGGTCGCTATCAGCGCGCCGAACGACTCGCCAGTGAGGCCTTCAAAGCAAGCTCTGCCAGCCATGCCGATGATGCCTTTGCCGCCAACGGAATGCTAGGCGCACGCGCCGCGCATGCAATGCGTGATTATGACAAGCGCAATAGCTATTTCGACCAGTTGCAAGCGCGCCTTGGACAAAGGCATTTAGCGACCTTGATGTCGATGGCGGAGCTGTATTTAGATGAACGCCGTTACAACGAAGCTAGTTTGGCAATTACTGCCGCGCGTGAAATCACACCCAAACTCACTGCTGCGATGAAAATCGAGCTGCGCTTGCGCCAACGTGAACGCAATCCTGAAGCCGTACTCAAACTCTTAGAGCAACTCACGCGCGCTGATGCAATGGATGCTGAACAAGCCGCCCACATCCGTATCGCCGCTTATCAGCAGCAACTGCGCCAGCACCCAATGACGCCGCGCGAACTCAAAGATTGGTGCCGCAAACTGCCTGAAACCGAGCGACTCAATCCACAACTGGCCGCCAGCATCGCCACACAATATCAAGAACAAGGTGAAGTCATCTTGGCGCGCGATATTTTGGCTGCCGCGATTGATGCCGAATGGAATAGTGAATTGGTCGAACAATACGGTCAGCTCAATATGAGTGGCGATGAATTGACCAGCCAATTGCAGCAAGCCGAAAAATGGCTGAAATTGCATCCCAACGATCATCGTTTATTGCTGACTTTAGGCCGACTCTGCCGCCAACGCGAATTGTGGGGCAAAGCGCAGACCTACTTTGAAGCCAGTATCGCGATCAAAGCAACAGCAATTGCTCACGCGGAACTGGCGGCTTTACTCGATCGACTTGAGCGCAGCGAAGAATCTAATTTCCATTATCGCGCTAGTTTGGCGATTGCTTTGAAGTAAGTGCGGATTTAACAAGTCCAATAAAAAAGGTGGCCTAAGCCACCTTTTTTCATATCCAAGCATTCAGCCAATTACAGCAAATCAGGGCTGAGCGCGGCTTTTAGCACATACTTCACGCGGCCATCAATCACACGGCGCTGTATCCACCAAATGCCGCCTTTGCGCGTATTCCAATCCAGCTCTTTACCCGTCAATAACAGCGCCGCCACTTCACCAATATTGGGTTGATGACCAACCACAACAACGAATTTACCAATATCACGCGGCCAATGCGACACTTCTAAATAGGCGGCATTATGGCAATTTGGATTGATTTTTGCGTCGATTTCAAACGTCTCGCGCAGCTGCTGTGCTGTCATTTGGCTACGCACGGCTTCGCTGGCAATCAAGCGATACTCCGCAACGTCTTTCAGCTGCTCACGCAGCCAAGCTGCGACTTTCTTCGCCTGCTTGATGCCTTTCGGTGTCAGTGGGCGGGCAAGATCATCTTCGCCATCGAACGCCTCAGCATGCCGCCATAAAATTAAATCCATCAGCGCACTTCCCTCAGCATGCCGCAATCTGAAATCAAATCCATTTGAGCACATCCAACATACCGCGATATAAGATCCAATCCATTACGAGCGCTCGCCTGCGGCCAAATCGGCCAGTAACTGGGCTTGTGCCGAACGAATCTTCGCACCGCGCGCCACTTTGCGACGATAACGGCCATCCGACAACATTTCCCAAGCTTGGGTGTTATCCACCAAGAACGGCCGCAAGCTCTCACGAATCACACGGCGCTTCACTTTTGGATTCAGCACTGGGAAGGCGATTTCAATGCGGCGGAATAAATTACGCCCCATCCAATCGGCGCTCGAAAGATAAACATTTTCTGCGCCATCATTCAGGAAGTAAAACACGCGATGATGCTCAAGGAAGCGGCCAATAATCGAACGCACGCGGATGTTTTCCGATACGCCTGGCAAGCCAGGACGCAGCGCGCACACACCGCGCACAATCAAATGAATCGTTACGCCAGCGCTCGATGCTTCATACAGCTTGTCGATAATCGACGGCTCAAGCAGCGAGTTCATTTTGGCGATAATCACCGCTTTTTTACCCGCTTTGGCGTGGACAATTTCTTGTTCAATTGCTTCGATAAACTTGCTATGCAGCGTAAACGGCGCTTGCCACAATTGATGATGATCGCCAGCCAAACCCAAGCCGGTCAACTGCATAAACACATCATTCACGTCGCTGGTGATTTCGCTATTGGCCGTGAGTAAGCCAAAATCGGTATAGAGCTTCGCAGTGCGCGGATGGTAATTACCCGTGCCAACGTGTGCATAGCGCTTTAATTTACCTTCTTCACGACGCACAATCAGCAGCATTTTGGCGTGCGTTTTATAACCATACACGCCATATACCACATGCGCGCCAGCGCGCTCCAGCTTAGCCGCCCAGTTGATATTGGCTTCTTCATCAAAACGCGCCATTAACTCAACAACGACAGTCACTTCTTTACCACGCACCGCCGCTTCTTGCAGCGCATCCATCAACACCGACTCGGCGCCTGTGCGATAAATCGTCATTTTCAGCGCGACGACTTGCGGATCGCGCGCGGCTTGTTGCAGCAAATCCACCACGGGCGTAAAGCTTTGATATGGATGGTGTAGCAAAATATCAGTTTGGCGAATGGCGGCAAAATAATCCGCTTGCTTGCGTAGCTCCGGCGGAACGCCTGGCATAAACGGCAAGAACTTTAAATCTGGGCGATCAACTTGATCGGGCACTTGCATCAAGCGCACCATATTCACCGGTCCATTCACGCGATAAATATCATCCGGCGTCAAACCAAATTGCTCGGATAAGAAATCTTGTAAATGACGTGGGCAGTTATCGGCCAACTCTAAACGCACCGCATCGCCGTACGGGCGTTGCGATAGTTCCCCCTCAATCGCAGCGCGTAAATCTTTGATGTCTTCATCATCGACCGATACGTCTGAATCGCGCGTCACACGGAATTGATAGCAACCGAGCACGTGCATACCGGCAAACAGCTCATCAATATGCGCATGCAAAATCGACGACAAGAACACGAAGCCATGCTGCGTACCGGCGATTTCATCCGGCATTTTGACAAAACGCGGCAAAATCCGTGGCGCTTGCACAATCGCAATGCCAGAATTGCGGCCAAATGCATCGCGGCCTTCTAGCTCGACAATAAAATTCAGGATTTTGTTGGATAAACGCGGGAAGGGATGCGAAGGATCAAGCCCAATTGGCGTCAAAATTGGCATCAATTCACGGAAGAAAAAGTCTCGTACCCATTCGCGCTGCGCATCAGTCCACAAGCTGCGGCGGAAGAAATAAATCCCTTCGGTTTCCATTGCTGGAAATACATTTTCGCGCAAAATACGATACTGTTTTTCGACCAAATCATGCGCTTCTTTGGTCACCAAATCGAAGGCTTGATGCGGCGTCATCCCTTCGGGCAAAAGCCGTGATGGATTGTGGCGCATGTTTTCTTTCAACCACGCCATTCGCACTTCAAAAAACTCATCCAAATTGCTCGACACAATACATAAAAACTTCAAGCGTTCGAGCAAAGGATTACGAACGTCTTCGGCCTGAGCCAAAACCCGGCGGTTAAATTCGAGCAAACCCAATTCACGATTGAGTAAGAGTTGATTATCGGCAGGTTTATACGTCATAGCAGCGCTCTTTAGTGGCGATCGATGAAAGTGAAATGAGGTTTATTTTCGGCGGCCAAAAACAAACCTCATTCAACGATGTTAAGTACTCGTGCAAAAGTTTTAGCCTAAGGCCACCTCGTATGGCAAAACGGACAAACCGCAGGCCTCATATCGAGTACAGCAAAGCAAAACTTTTGTTTACTACTTACAGACACAACAGGCCGCATTATGCGGCCTGTTTGATGACATTACGTTTACTGCGGGACGTAGCCTTGAATTGCATCAGCGCCCGAACCAAAGAAATAATTCTCTAGTTGTTGTTGCAAGTATTTACGTGCGCTTGGATCAGCCAAGCTCAAACGATTTTCATTGATCAACATGGTTTGGTGTTTAACCCACGCAGCCCAAGCTTCTTTGGAAACTTGGTTATAAATCTTTTTACCCAGCTCACCCGGCAAAGGCGCAAAGTCCAAGCCTTCCGCTTCGCGGCCCAATTTCACACATTGCACGGTGCGACTCATTGTATTCTCCAATAATATGACAATAATGTTTCAATTTAATGACTGGCAGTTGTAGCACAAACCGATTTCAGTGCTAATGTCATATAAGTGCGCAAGCAAATTAGCTAGGTATATTAATGTAGCCAATACAATAAAAGCACTACAGCAATATACCTACACTATTAAATTTAAATTCTGCGCATTACTCAGCGAACTTTGCCATCACAATCGACTTAGACGTTAAATAAGAAATTCAATACATCGCCATCTTTAACGACGTATTCCTTACCCTCAGCACGCATCTTGCCGGCTTCTTTTGCGCCTTGCTCACCCTTGTAGGCGATGAAATCTTCAAACGCAATCGTTTGCGCACGAATAAAGCCGCGCTCGAAATCGGTATGGATCACGCCAGCAGCTTGTGGTGCGGTATCGCCTTTATGAATCGTCCACGCGCGAACTTCTTTCACGCCAGCAGTGAAATAAGTTTGCAAACCGAGCAACTCGTAACCCGCACGAATCAAACGATTCAGACCAGGTTCGGCTTGGCCGAGTGATTCCAAAAACTCCACTTTATCGGCTTCGTCGAGTTCGGCAATTTCACTTTCAATCGAAGCGCAAACCGCAACAACGGGAGCGCCTTCAAGTGCGGCGTGAGCCTTCACTTTGTCGAGCAATGGATTGTTATCAAAACCATCTTCTGCAACGTTCGCCACGTACATCGCAGGCTTGATCGTCAGTAAGCACAACGGTTTGATCGCGGCTTTTTCTTCATCAGTCAATTTGAGCGAACGCGCTGGCAGGCCTTCGTTCAGATGCGGTAGGAGTTTTTCCAGCACGGCAACGGTTGCGAGTGCGTCTTTATCGCCAGAGCGGGCTTTTTTACCATCGCGTTGGATCGCTTTTTCAACGGTACTCATATCGGCCAAAGCCAATTCAGTGCCGATGACGATGATGTCATCGATGGGATCAACACGACCCGCAACGTGAATGATGTTGTCGTTTTCAAAACAACGCACCACATTCACAATCGCATCAGTTTCGCGGATATTGGCCAAGAATTGGTTGCCCAAGCCTTCGCCTTTACTTGCACCAGCAACCAAGCCCGCGATATCAACAAACTCAACAATCGCTGATTGAATTTTTTGCGGATTCACGATTTTGGCCAGTTCAGCCAAGCGATGATCTGGCACTTCAACGATGCCGACGTTAGGCTCAATGGTGCAGAAAGGATAGTTGGCTGCTTCGATACCTGAATTGGTCAGCGCATTAAACAGCGTGGATTTACCGACGTTGGGCAAGCCAACAATACCGCACTTGAGACTCATGAATCATTCCTTGCAGGACGAATGCCGCCCAATAAATACTAAACCGTCAATTTTAACCGATGCAAGCGCCCGTGGGCGCGCATCAGGCAAAATTCAAAACCGTTTGTCTACGAAAGACACGAAAAAAGCGGAAAAAACAAAAATTAAGTGGCCTAGGCGTAGATTGGGTTAGCTGATTTGTTGGCCGATTTTGGCTGACAAACCAACGTAACCCAACATGCTCACACAGAAAAGCATGTTGGGTTACGCGATAAAACTGCTAACCCAACCTACAAATTTCGCCATTTAATGCAATTGATGTTTGCTACGCGATGTTTCGGTGTTTTCACGGAAGAAATCGCGAATTTCGATGACCATTTCGGGGATTTGCTCAGCGACTTCATTATCGTGACGCACGAGATCAATGCCTTCCTTAACCATATCTTCGCGCATTTCATCGTCCGAACCGCTCATGATCGCCATAAACATAAACTGGCCTTCTTCTTCATCAATCAGCGGCTGCCATTCGTCTTCAGCCAAACCCGCGCCAAAGCAGAAACCCAAGCTCCATTCTTCGATGCTAGAATTTTGCATCGACTCATCTTCCCAATACAGCAATGGCTCGTAAACCGGCGGATCTTGCGCCAGTTCGTCGGCGATTTGATTGTATAAACGCATCACCAAATTAATAATTGCATCGCCTTCTGGTAGCGCAAAAATCACCGCTTCAGGTCGATCCCAAATTTGACCCAACCATTGACTTGGCATCACGGACGCTGGGCCAATCAAAATGGCGGTCAGATAACCGTGTAGCATCGACAAAGACATTGCGTCTTTACCGACCGCATCTGAGTATAAAAATTGATCCAGCTGATCCATTTCTTCATCAGTTAAGGGTTGGTCAAGTAATAGGGACATAGCGTACTCCAGATATAAAACACTTAAACAGACCGCTGAAAGCGACGATACATCGCATTCAACGGTCTGTTATCGAAAACTGATTACCATGGGTATTTATTTGTAGCCTTTACCAATAAATGGCCACATCAAAATACCCATCAATTATTTTGTAATCTTGCTGGGACGCGCCCAGCCTGTTAATGTCAATTGCTTAGCGCGCGCGATAGTGAGTTCGCCGGCGGGTGCATCTTGGGTAATGACCGAGCCTGCACCGGTCGTCGCACCTGCGCCGATGGTAACTGGCGCAACGAGGCAATTATTACTGCCAATTCGCACGTCATCTTCAATCACCGTAATGAATTTATTCACGCCATCATAATTGCAAGTAATTGTACCCGCGCCGACATTCACGCCTGCGCCGATTTTCGTATCACCGATATAGCTTAAGTGATTCACTTTCGAGCCAACACCGACGATGGATTTTTTAACTTCTACAAAATTGCCCACATGAACTTGCTCGGCCAACTCCGCCCCTGGGCGCAAGCGCGCGTATGGGCCAATCAAACTACCTGCACCAACGATGGCGTCTTCCAAATGGCAGAATGGATGAATGACTGCACCATCAGCAATCGTCACATTTTTCAACACGCAATTGGCACCAATTGTCACGCCCTTACCGAGCACCACGTCACCTTCAAACACGCAGTTCACGTCGATCAACACATCTTGACCGTGCTTAAGCGTACCACGGACATCAATCCTTGCGGGATCGGCTAAACCGACACCTGCGGTGAGCAAAGCTTTGGCGATTTCAGCTTGGTGAATTCGCTCCAAGCCCGCCAACTGCAATTTATTATTAATGCCTTCCGCTTCCCAATGATCTTGAGGCTGCACGGTGGCAATCTCCACGCCATCACGCACCGCCAGCGCGATCAAATCAGTGGCGTAATATTCGCCCTGCGCGTTGTCATTTTTTAGTTCCGACAACCAACCCGCCACACGCGCCGTTGGCAGCGCCAAAATACCGGTATTCATTTCGCCAATTTGCGCTTGCTCACGCGTGCAATCTTTTTGCTCAACGATGGATGTGACTTCACCAGCCGCATTCCTAACGATGCGGCCATAGCCCGTAGCATCGTCCAAAATATCAGTCAAAATACCCAACTTGCCGTCACTACTCGCAGCCAGCAAAGCTTGAATCGTGGCAAGGCGAGTTAATGGCACATCACCATACAGCATCAGGGTAATGCCACCCACGCATTGTGGGATGGCCTGTGCCAGCGCATGCCCCGTACCGAGTTGCTGAGCTTGATGCGCCCAAGTCAGGTCGGTTTGCGCGGCTAATTCTTGCTGAACTTGCTCACCGCCATGACCATACACAATAACCATTTTCTGTGGCTGCAATTGACGTGCCGTATCAATAACATGCTGAACCAGCGGTTTACCCGCTAAACGATGCAGTACTTTCGGCAAGCTCGAATACATGCGCTTGCCTTGACCCGCCGCTAAAATCACCACGTTTAATACAGAACTCATTTTGACTATCCCATGAAATATATTGTTTGGCGCTATTCTAAACTTCAACGTAATTCACGGACAGCATGACATCACTTTATTGCAAATAATCTGTCATTAAGCAGGAATAATAGGCAAAGAAAAAGGCAGCCTAAGCTGCCTTTTTTAGTTTTCTATCGCTCAATCTTGCAAGATCACCGCAATAATTAGTGGCCGTTCCGTTTCAATTTCGATACCACAGCGAGTTTCGCTACAGCATCCATCAATTCGGCCTGCGCCATAGCAAAGTCCATCGACGTAGAATAATTTTTCAATGATTCTTCTGCGCGGCGTTTTGCTTCCAACGCCTTCGCTTCGTCAATGTCCGTACCACGAATCGCAGTGTCGGCCAATACCGTTACCCCATCCGGCTGAACTTCGAGTAAGCCACCCGATACAAACAGGATGACATCATCTTCGTTCGAATTCGCGATCTTGATACGGATCGCGCCCGGGCGAATGCGGGTTAGCAGCGGTGCATGACGCGGATAAACACCGATCTCGCCCTTGTCGGCAGGTGCCGTAATAAACTCGGCAGTACCTGAGTAGATCAGTTCTTCAGCGCTAACTACGTCCACACGCATGGTCATGGCCATCACTTAACCCCTTATTGCATCGACTTGGCTTTTTCGATCGCTTCTTCGATGCCGCCAACCATATAGAAGGCTTGCTCTGGAAGGTGATCGTAATCGCCATTCAAGATGCCCTTGAAGCCCTTGAGGGTTTCTTTGAGCGGAACGTACTTGCCTGGTGAGCCTGTGAAGACTTCAGCAACGTGGAACGGTTGCGACAAGAAACGTTGAATCTTACGTGCACGTGATACAGCCAATTTGTCTTCTGGTGACAATTCGTCCATACCCAGAATCGCGATAATGTCTTGCAATTCTTTGTACTTTTGCAGAGTTTGCTGAACGCCGCGCGCTACAGAGTAGTGCTCTTCACCAACAACTTGCGGATCCATCTGGCGAGATGTCGAATCCAGCGGATCGATTGCTGGATAAATACCCAACGATGCAATATCACGGCTCAGAACAACAGTCGCATCCAAATGGGCGAAAGTTGTTGCTGGTGATGGATCGGTCAAGTCATCCGCAGGAACATAAACGGCTTGAATCGATGTGATCGAGCCAGTTTTAGTCGAAGTGATACGCTCTTGCAGCGCACCCATCTCTTCAGCCAATGTAGGTTGGTAACCCACGGCAGAAGGCATACGACCCAACAATGCAGATACTTCAGTACCAGCAAGGGTGTAGCGGTAGATGTTATCAACGAAAAACAAAATGTCACGGCCTTGATCGCGGAAATGTTCCGCAATCGACAAGCCCGTCAACGCTACGCGCAAACGGTTGCCTGGTGGCTCGTTCATTTGACCGTAAACCATCGCCACTTTATCAAGAACGTTAGAGTCCTTCATTTCGTGGTAGAAGTCATTACCCTCACGAGTACGCTCACCTACACCAGCAAACACAGACAAACCACTGTGCGCTTTAGCGATGTTATTGATCAATTCCATCATGTTTACGGTTTTGCCTACACCGGCACCACCGAACAGACCAACCTTACCACCCTTAGCAAACGGGCAAATCAAGTCAATAACCTTGATACCTGTTTCTAAGAGATCAACACTTTGGTTCAACTCATCAAATTTTGGTGCAAGTTGGTGAATGGCACGAGTTGCCTCTGCATTCACGGGACCCGCATCATCAATTGGGTTGCCCAATACATCCATAATACGGCCCAGAGTTGCACTACCTACTGGCACCATGATTGGTGCGCCAGTATTGGTAACGCCTGTACCGCGTTTAAGACCATCGGTTGTACCCATGGCAATGGCGCGCACTACGCCGTCGCCGAGCTGTTGCTGAACTTCCAGCGTCAGTTCTGCGCCAACTAGTTTGAGCGCGTCATACACCTTGGGGATGTTGTCACGTGGGAATTCCACGTCAACAACTGGCCCAATGATTTGTACGATTTTACCTTGGCTCATCGTTTTTCCTAATCCAGTTAATCCGTCAGGGCCCAATTAAACTGCTGCTGCGCCGCCAACAATTTCCGAAAGTTCTTTCGTAATTGCTGCTTGACGCGTTTTGTTATACAGCAGTTGCAGGGAGCCGATTACATTGTCAGCGTTGTCAGTTGCAGCCTTCATTGCCACCATACGCGCCGCATTTTCAGATGCGATGTTTTCCGCTACGGCTTGGTAAACCAAAGCCTCTACATAGCGGTTCATCAAATCATCAATCACCGTTTTTGCATCTGGCTCATACAGGTATTCCCAGTTGTGCGCAGATTTCGGTTTTTCAAACGCTTCGCTTGCGAGCGGTAGCAATTGCTCAATCACTGGCTCTTGTCTCATCGTATTGATGAAACGTGTGTAAACGATATGCACTTCGTCTACTTCACCAGCAATGAAAGCATCGATCATTACTTTGATCGGGCCAATCAGCTGTTCAAGATGTGGCGCATCACCAAGACCAATTGCCGAAGAAACCACCTTCGCGCCATTGCGCTTCATGAAACCCAAACCTTTATTACCGATTGCTGTTACAACGGTTTCAACGCCATTGTTATGCAATTCTTTCATTTTATTGAAAGCCGAACGCAGGGCGTTGGTGTTTAAACCACCACACAAACCTTTGTCCGAAGACACCATAATCAGGCCAACCCGCTTGACGGTGTCGCGCGTTTGGAGATATGGATGCTCATAGTCAACCAAGGCTTGGCTCAAGTGACCAGCCACATTACGGATTTTTTCACCGTAAGGGCGGGCCGCTTTCATACGCTCTTGAGCCTTGCGCATTTTCGACGTGGCAACCATTTCCATGGCGCGGGTGATCTTCTGCGTATTTTTTACGCTTTTGATCTTAGTACGAATTTCTTTACCGCTTGCCATGATTTGATCCTTTTATCAACGTCTCAAATCAGTAAGCAGCGCCGGCTTTAAAGGCATTCGCCGCTTTCATGATGATCGCTTCGTCGTCGCTTGACAGGTCGCCCTTGTCATCAACACGATTCAATACATCAGCGTGATTTGCTTTGAGTTCGCTCAAGAATGCAGCTTCGAAAGCCAAAGCACGATCAACAGCAACGTCGTCATACACGCCTTTGTTAATCAGCAGCAGGGTTACACCCAACTCGCCAACTTTCAATGGGCTGTACTGAGCTTGTTTCATCAACTCAGTGACCATCTTGCCGCGTTCCAGCTGCTTACGAGTTGCTTCGTCTAGGTCAGAAGCGAACTGGGCAAATGCCGCCAATTCACGATACTGAGCCAAAGCCAAACGTACACCGCCACCCAACTTCTTGATGACTTTAGTTTGTGCCGCACCACCCACACGCGATACCGAAATACCCGCGTTCATCGCTGGGCGAATACCCGCGTTGAACAAGTCAGTTTCCAAGAAAATCTGACCGTCAGTAATCGAAATTACGTTAGTTGGAACGAAAGCAGAAACGTCACCCGCTTGAGTTTCGATGATAGGCAATGCAGTCAATGAACCGGTTTTGCCTTTCACTGCGCCGTTCGTCAATTTCTCAACTTCAACTTCATTGATACGCGATGCGCGTTCCAACAAGCGGCTGTGGAGATAGAAAACGTCGCCAGGGAATGCTTCACGGCCCGGAGGACGGCGCAATAGCAAGGAAATTTGACGATAAGCAACAGCTTGTTTCGACAAATCATCGTATACGATCAAGGCATCTTCACCGAGGTCACGGAAGTACTCACCCATCGTGCAACCTGAGTACGCAGCGATGTATTGCAATGCAGCAGCTTCAGAAGCAGCAGCAGCAACAATAATCGTGTGGCTCAAAGCACCGTGTTCTTCCAACTTGCGAACCACGTTAGCAATCGAAGATGCTTTTTGACCAATAGCCACATAGATACACGTAACGCCAGTACCTTTTTGGTTAATGATCGCATCGAGTGCAACAGCAGTTTTACCGGTTTGACGGTCACCAATGATCAACTCACGTTGACCACGGCCCACTGGCACCATGGTATCAATTGATTTGATACCAGTTTGCAGTGGTTGTGATACTGATTGACGTGCAATAACGCCTGGCGCGATTTTTTCAATCGGCGCAGAAAGCGTTGTGCCCAATGGGCCTTTGCCGTCGATAGGTTGGCCCAAAGCGTTAACAACGCGACCGATCAATTCACGACCGATAGGCACTTCCAAAATACGACCAGTACACTTAACAACATCACCTTCGGCGATGTGTTTGTAGTCACCTAAAATAACAGCACCTACAGAATCGCGCTCTAAGTTAAGCGCCAGACCAAAGGTATTACCCGGGAACTCCAACATCTCACCTTGCATAACTTCCGACAAACCGTGCACGCGCACGATACCGTCAGTTACCGACACTACAGTACCAGTCGTGCTGGATTGTGCGCCTTGGGGTAGATTTTGGATCCGAGCTTTAATCAGTTCACTGATTTCGGACGGATTAAGTTGCATGATTTCTCCTAACTCTTCAGGCTTGTCGCAAGGGCGGTTAATTTGCCACTAACAGAGGCATCAATAACCAAGTCACCAATCGTTACTTTCACACCACCGATTAACTCGGGGTTGACGCTAACGTCGGCACTGATCTTGCGTTTAAGTTGCTGAGTGAGCGTAGCCGTCAGTTCGGCCAGTTGGGCATCAGTCATAGCAAAAGCAGATTCAATGTGCGCTTGCGCTACACCTTCGTCTGCCGCTTTCAGTTCTTCAAATAAAGCCGACATTGCCGGTAAAGTGGCAAAACGACGATTTTCGAGCACTGCTGCCAGGAAGTTTTTAACCTCGGCGTTTGCGTCAGCACCCAGGAGCCCAACCAACAGCTCCTGTACTTGAACAGCAGAACACTTTGGATTAGCCACTACGTCAAGAACGGTTGGGTCATTAGCAATTAATGCTAAGTTACCCAACACATCTGACCATAGGGAAAGCGTATTGCTTTCTTTAGCCAGCCGGAATACGGCCTCGGCGTAGGGTCTAGCGACGGTTATAAGTTCTGCCATGACTGTCTTACAGTTCCGCTTTGATGGATGACAGCATATCAGCATGCTTCGCAGCGTCGATTTCGCGACGCAAGATTTGCTCTGCACCAGCAACAGCCAAAGTGGCTACTTGCTGACGGAGCGTTTCTTTTGCTTGCTGAATTTGCTGCTCGATTTCACCTTGGGCGCCAGCGATCAGGCGTTCGCCCTCTACTTTGGCAGTACCCTTAGCTTCATCGACAAGTTGCGCTGCACGCTTTTCTGCGTGGGCAATGATCTCGGCTGCGCTTAGCTTTGCTTCGCGAAGTTTTTCTGCTGATTTTTTCTCAGCATTTTCCAGATCTTGCTTGGCACGATCTGCAGAGGCTAGGCCATCTGCAATGCGTTTAGCACGCTCATCCATCATCTTGGTCAGCGGAGGCCAAACGAACTTCATCGTGAACAGGATCAAGAGACCAAAAGTGATCATCTGACCTATGAGAGACGAATTAAATTCCACGCTGAATGTCCTCCTTAAAGGCTGATCAAATGATTATTGAGCAGCAACAGTCAGAGCAGCAAGGAATGGGTTGTTGAAGGTGTAAAGCATAGCCACACCAACGCCAATCATCGAAATCGCATCCAAAAGACCAGCGATAATAAACAGTTTAGTTTGCAAAACTGGAATCATTTCTGGTTGACGTGCAGCAGACTCAAGGAATTTGCCACCGAGGATAGCAAAACCAAGTGCAGTACCGATAGCAGCCAAACCAATGATGATCGCAGCAGCGATTACAGTCATGCCTTGTACGGAAGCAATTACTTCAGGTGCAGCCATTTTAATACTCCTAGTTTGATTCAAAAGTTACGAGGGTTGGGTAAAACTGAGTCTAATGTCGCGCACCCAACCGATACACGCCACCAGACATAAAATCAATGGTCTTCGACTGCCAAGCTCAGGTAAACAATCGTCAACATCATAAATACGAAGGCTTGCAAAGTAACAACCAAGATATGGAAGATCGCCCATGGCGTACCCAGTACCCAGTTCACCCACCATGGCAGCAACGCGATCAAGATGAAGATCAATTCACCAGCATACATATTGCCGAACAACCGCAGTGCCAATGAAATTGGTTTCGCAATTAATTCAACCACTTGCATTGCGAAGTTAGCTGGTGCCAACAAAATAATCATAAGCGGTGTTTCAGCATGGAATGGCGCAGTAAACACTTCTTTAATCCAGCCGAACAAACCTTTCGATGCAATCGAGAAACCAATAATCATGAACATCACCGTGAGTGACATCGCGAAGGTTTGATTCACGTCAGCAGTAGGCACAACGCGTAAATACACATGATGAGGATCGGCACCAAAGAAGGTCATACCAATCCATTGTGCAATCGTTGGCAGCAAATCAACTGGCAAAAAGTCCATCGCATTCATTAAGAACACCCAGCAGAAAATCGTCAGCGCCAATGGGCCGATCACTTTTGATTTTGCATGGAAAGTGTCTTTAACTTGACCGTCAACCATTTCGACAATCAACTCAACGAAGTTTTGCAAACGGCCTGGCACACCCGGCGTTGCTTTACGTGCGACATAAGCGAATACGCCAACAAACAACAAGCCCAATGCCAATGCAATCCAGAAGGTATCCATATGGAAACCTGAACCCAGATTCGCCTTCGCAAAGGTCAAGTGATGCTGAATATATTGCGTTGGTGTTTGTGCAACGTGTACGGTTTCAGACATTTTTATTTTTACCATCAAATTTAATTAAAAGCCCAAACCAGTAGGCGCTAGCTGCAACAAGGTATCCCACGAACACCCAAAGCCAAGCGACCTCCCGATAAAACATAAAGAATGCTGCAAACGCAATCAGCGTTAACGACAGCTTTGCCATTTCTGCGGCAAAGTGACGGCGCAGCAATTCTGCTGCGGCGGCTAATCCTGCGCTATAGGCAATCAGCGAATACAAGGTGCTGCCTAGAACTGCAATTAAACCACCGGAAAAACCTGCAATTGCCGCCTTTTGACCCAAGATCAAAAACAACGCAATTGTGAGGGCTATCGTAAATCCGATCTGTAATCGAATCACGCCCCGAATCTGTGCCTTCCCGTACATAGCACCACCGTAAGAGAAACGACGCGATTATACGGAGTTGATTTGCTCTGAGTCAATTTATTACCGTTGACTTTGATGGATTTATTTTTATTTCATGACAAATAAAAAGTGCCACAAATCCTTTCAAAAACAGTAACAAACCATCCGCTTATCCTTCAGCAATTCAAACGCGCTAAATTGATGCACTGCTCCGCACCAAAAACTTACAAGCGACTCAGTAGCGAATCCAATTGATCTAAACTGCCGTATTCAATCGTCACTTTGCCACTCCCCTTCTTACCCGATTGAATCAGCACTCGCGCACCGATGCGCTCAGAAACAGATTCTTGCAAGCGCAGCACATCAGGATCGACTTTTTTCTCCGCCGCTACGACTGGCTCTTGCTGCATTTTTTTCACTAAGGCTTCAACATCGCGCACAGACAAGCCTTTCAACACAACCAATCTAGCGGCTTCAAGTTGTTGCAGGGTATCGAGCGGCAGCAAAGCACGGGCGTGGCCCATATCCAGATGCCCCGCCATCAACATATCGCGCACCGGCTCGGTTAAATTCAGCAAGCGCAATAAATTAGCCACGCTAGAACGTGATTTTCCCACCGCTTGCGCCGCCGATTCTTGCGTCAAGCCAAATTCATCGACTAAACGCTGAATACCAATGGCTTCTTCGAGTGGATTTAAGTTTTCGCGCTGAATATTTTCGATCAAGGCCATCGCCAGCGCCGTTTCATCGGCAATCACGCGCACCAAGGCCGGAATCTCAGTCAATCCCGCGCGTTGTGAAGCACGCCAACGACGCTCGCCCGCAATGATTTCGTAACGATCAATATCAATTTCACGCACCAACACGGGCTGCATCAAGCCTTGCGCACGAATGGAATCAGCCAATTCTTCTAACGCCTCTTCATTCATCATCGTGCGCGGCTGGTATTTACCCGGCTGCAGCGCATCAAGCGGCAAGGTTTTTAGCATATCGCCCGCCGATGGATCGCCCATCAATGCGTCCAAACCGCGGCCTAAACCTTTAAATTTTTTGCTAACCATGCATGTAAACCTTAAAACCTTGAACCACAGAGGCACAGAGACACCGAGCTACGCCAAAACGCGTTCCGTATCACTGAATGTTTTTATACCACCGGAACCGCATCGAGCGCGTCGTGCCGCGCCAGCATTTCTTCAGCGAGCTGCAAATACGCTTGCGCACCTTTTGAGGATTTATCGTAAGCCAAAATCGGGCGGCCATAGCTCGGCGCTTCGGCCAAACGCACATTGCGTGGAATGACGGTGTGATACAGCTTGCTAGTGAAATGCTTAACGAGCTGCTCGGACACTTGCTGCGCCAAGGTTGAACGTGGGTCAAACATCGTCCGTAGCAAGCCTTCGATCTCAATTTTTTTATTCAGATTTTGCTTAATTCGGCGCAATGTATTCACCAAGTCGGACAAGCCTTCGAGCGCATAGTACTCGCACTGCATTGGAATCATCACCGCATCAGCGGCAACGAGGCCGTTGAGCGTCAACAAATTGAGCGCGGGCGGGCAATCAAGCAAGACGTAATCGTAATTATTTTTGACTTGTGCCAGCGCTGATTTCAACCGTGTTTCACGCTCAGTGGCATCAACCAACTCCACCTCAGCGCCGGCCAAATCGCGCGATGCAGGCAGCAAATCATAGCCGCCGCTTTCCGAATACTGCAGCGTCTCGGTAATCGTCGAATGACCCAGCAATAGCGAATACGTCGAGTGCTTGAGTTTGGACTTATCAATCCCCGAACCCATCGTTGCATTGGCTTGCGGATCCAAATCGACCAGCAAGACACGCTTACCCAAATGCGCCAAGCTCGCCGCTAAATTCACCGCCGTCGTCGTTTTACCGACGCCGCCTTTCTGATTCGCAATTGCCAACACTTTCATCGTCGTTCCCATCGAGGTGTGAACTGCTTTAGCGTGAATAGCCGACAGATCAAACAACTTTAACCACATGCACCAAATGGCGTTCGGCATCTAAACCCGGTACAGCCAGGCTATCTACCCCTACTACGTGTACGCTTGTAGGCAAGAGTGCAATTTCCTCATAGGGATATACCCCTTTCAGTGCAGCCCATTCTCCACCTTCGGCCAAGAGATGCGTCGTCAAACGAATAAACTCCGCCAAATCCGAAAATGCCCGTGACGTAATCACTTGAAAGCCACTTTCTGGCTGATACAGCTCAACGCGATCGGTCACTACCGTCACATTGTCCAGCTTCAATTCCATAATGGCTTGGCGCAAAAAGGTGGTTTTTTTATGGTTTGAATCGAGCAAAGTCAGTTGCCAATCGGGGCGCGCAATCGCCAATGGAATGCCGGGCGTACCAAAGCCCGAACCGACATCCAGCATACGCAAAGCTTGGTTTGGCAACTTGCTCAAAGGCGCGAGAGAATCAAGTAAATGATGCGGCACCATCCGTTCTGGCTCGCGAATCGCCGTCAAACTGTAGGTTTTATTCCATTTTTCGAGCAAACCAACGTAGGCCAATAATTTGGCTTGTTGCTCAGCGCTCAGCGCCAAACCCATTGCCGCCAAGCCCTTGGCTAACATGTCGGCCAAGCCGTTTTCTGTGATGACGCTCATTTCGCTTCCTCTGTATTTTGTATCCGCTGGCTCGCTGCGACCAACTGGCTTTTCTTTAAATAAACGACCAACAGCGCCAACGCGGCCGGCGTTACGCCCGAAATCCGCGACGCCAAACCCAAGGTTTGTGGGCGCTGTGTGCTGAGTTTTTGCTGAATTTCTTTGGATAGACCAGACACCACGCTGTAATCAAAATCAGCTGGCAGCGCCACATCCTCTAGCGTATCGCGTTTTGCGACTTCAAACTGTTGCCGTTCGATGTAACCTTGATATTTAACCTGAATTTCGATTTGCTCGGCGACTTTCTCGTCCGTAACGCCGGGTCCAGCAACATCGAGCGTCATCAAGCTTTCATAAGTCACTTCTGGGCGGCGCAAGAGTTCGGCCAAGGTGTATTCACGCTCAATTGCTTTTCCGAGCACACGCTCAGCCTCAGAGGCCGCGAGAATCTTCGGATTCACCCACGTTGATTTGATGCGCTCCAATTCTAGGGCGACCGCTTCGCGCTTGATTTCAAATGCCTGCCATTGTGCATCACCCACCAAGCCCAAACGACGGCCATGTTCAGTCAACCGCAAATCAGCATTGTCTTCGCGCAATTGCAGGCGGAATTCGGCGCGACTCGTAAACATACGGTATGGCTCAGTAACGCCCTTGCTAACTAGATCGTCGACCAATACCCCGATATAGGCCTCTTCACGACCCGGGCACCACGGCGCTTCATCACGCGCGTACAAGGCTGCATTCAAACCGGCAAACAAGCCTTGCGCTGCAGCTTCTTCGTAGCCCGTTGTACCGTTAATTTGCCCAGCAAAAAACAGCCCCGCAATCGCTTTAGATTCAAAACTATTTTTTAAGGCGCGTGGATCAAAATAATCGTATTCAATTGCATAGCCCGGACGAATAATCCGCGCATTTTCCAAGCCAACCATAGACTGAACCGCCGCCAATTGAATATCAAACGGCAAGCTGGTTGAAATCCCGTTCGGATAAAACTCGTGCGTCGTTAAGCCTTCAGGCTCAAGGAAAATTTGATGGCTGTCTTTATCGGCAAAACGATTGATTTTGTCTTCAATACTTGGGCAATAACGTGGGCCCACGCCTTCGATTTTGCCGGTAAACATGGGGCTGCGATCAAAGCCAGAGCGAATAATATCGTGCGTGCGCTCATTGGTGTGGGCGATCCAGCACGGCATTTGGCGGGGATGCATCGCTTGCGTACCGCGCACAGAGAACACTGGCTCTGGCGTATCGCCGGGCTGAATGTCGAGAATATCTAAATTGATGGTACGGCCATCGATGCGTGGTGGCGTACCGGTTTTCAAACGACCAACGGGTAAATTGAGTTCGCGCAATTTGTGCGAGAGCGTAATCGACGCGGGATCGCCAGCGCGACCACCGACCGAGTTCTCCATCCCGACGTGAATCTTGCCGCCGAGAAAAGTCCCTGCCGTCAACACCACGCTGGATGCCATAAATTGAATGCCGATTTGCGTCACCGCGCCGACGACTTTGTCGCCATCAAGCAGCAAGTCATCCACCGCTTGCTGGAAAATATCGAGGTTTTCTTGGTTTTCGAGCATGCCGCGAATCGCGGCTTTATACAAAATCCGATCCGCTTGCGCACGCGTGGCGCGTACGGCGGGGCCTTTGCTGGCATTGAGCGTCTTAAATTGAATCCCTCCCATATCGGTCGCCAACGCCATCGCACCACCCAGCGCATCGACTTCTTTAACCAAATGGCCTTTGCCAATACCGCCAATTGACGGATTGCAGCTCATTTGCCCCAGCGTTTCAATATTGTGCGTCAGCAGCAAAGTTTTACGCCCCATCCGGGCGCTGGCCAGCGCGGCTTCGGTGCCGGCGTGACCACCACCGACCACAATCACATCATATCGAACGGGATAGCGCATGGCGCACTTCCAAATAAAGGCAAAGGGCGAATATTTTAAGGCAAAACAGAGACTTGCGCGAGTTATTCACTGCTTTTCAAAGGAAAATTTACTCCGCCTAGCGCCCAAAATGCAAAACGCCCAGCACAAGCTGAGCGTTTTTAATGTCATGCCGCAATTTGCTTCACGCCTTTAGGCCATTGCAACGCGCTGCTTCTAAGGCGGCACCGACGATACCGGCATCATTTTTCAAATCCGCCGGAACGACTTCAAAGCGCAAGTCTTTCAAATCTGGAATAAATTTCTCATGCTTTTTACTAATTCCGCCACCAATAATCATAAAATCTGGCGAAAACAGCAGTTGGAGATGCAGCAGATATTTATTCAGGCGTTCAGTAAATTCGCCCCACTTCATATCCGTTTCTTCTTTGACTTTGGCAGAGCAATATTTCTCGGCAATTTCATTTTTTGGGAAAATCAAATGACCAAATTCAGTGTTGCTAATCAATTTACCATCGACAATCAGCGCGCTGCCAATGCCTGTACCCAAGGTAATCACAATCGTCTTACCGCCCCGGCCCTTTGCAGCACCAAATACCACTTCCGCCAAACCCGCGGCATCGGCATCATTCAGTAGCACCAAAGGCAGGCCGACAGCCTTAGCCAAAATGTCTTGTGCTGGTGCATTAATCCAACTTTGGTCGACATTGGCCGCCGACATCGTCATGCCATTGTGCACAATCGCAGGGAAAGTACAGCCTATCGGCCCCGTCCAGTTAAAGTGCTCTACCAGCGCCTTTACAACCTGACCGACCGCCTCAGGCGTGGCCGGTTGCGGCGTTTCAATTCGATGGCGCTCAGCTAAAAACTCACCGGTATCAATATTGACCGGCGCACCTTTGATGCCCGTCCCCCCAATATCGATGCCGAGTACCGCACGTATTTGCGTATTTTGTTCTGTCATTTTTGCTTACTTCTTATAAAGGAGGAATTTTGACATTACTGCCCATATTTTCAAACACGGTAAAACCCGCAGCATAGAGCGATTCATGCCCAGCCCATTTGTGGCAGCGCAAACTGCGGCTTAATTGGGCTGTACGCTTTTAAGCTCCAAAAAGCGTTTTTTCTGCGCTACTGCGCGCTCTTTAATCAGCTCAATATCGCTCTGCTGCCCAGCAATCGCCTTATCAATATCATCAATTTCTTTACGGCTTACATCCATCTCTGCCTGTAAATCCGCAGGAATTGGTCGCTTCGCCTTCTGCAGACGTTGCAATTGCTCCTGCTGCTGTCCGGCACGTTTCGCAATCGTTGTCCGACGTAATTGATTCGTTTGAATACCAGCCTCGACCGCTTCAATTTGTCGGTCCCGCAATAAATCAATTTCGCTGGTCTTAGAAAACGACTGTAGCAACGCCTTATCCGCGCGACGGCGCTCTTGTTCAATGCGGTTTTTTTCTTCCAAGGCGGCTTTTTCTACTGGCGAAAGTAATTGTTCGTCACCCTTGCGGACACGACCTGACTTATCCAATTCCTTTAGCGTTTTGGATTGGCCAACGGGTGGCTTATCGCTGTATTGGACTTTGCCCGTTTCATCGACCCAGCGATAGACACTCGCCGCATACGTTAGCGGACAAAGTAAACTTAACATCAACACATACGCAAAACGCATAGCCGCCCTTTCAATTATTCAATACCGTATTGATTACGGTAATTTTGCACACGGGAGAGATTGTCAGTCATTCCCTCTTTCTCGGCAAGAAAACCCAATAAATCTTGCAAGCTAGCAATTGGAATCACCGGAATACCAACAGATTGCTCCACTTCTTGCACTGCCGACAGCGCGCCTTGACCGCGTTCCATCCGATCCAGCGCAATCAACACGCCCGCAGGCTCTGCGCCAGCATCGCGAATAATCTTCACTGATTCACGCACTGATGTACCGGCCGAAATCACATCATCGATAATCATCACTCGACCTTTCAGTGGTGCGCCAACGAGAACGCCGCCTTCACCGTGATCTTTGGCTTCTTTGCGATTAAACACAAACGGTACATTGTGACCCGCATTAGCCAAAGCCACCGCCGTGCTTGACGCCAACACAATTCCTTTATAGGCCGGTCCAAACAAAATATCGAACGCCACGCCAGATGCCAGTGCCGCTTGCGCATAAAAACGCGCCAATTCGCCGACAGACGTGCCGTCGCTAAATAATCCAGCATTAAAAAAGTACGGCGAAGCACGGCCCGCTTTGGTGATAAAATCGCCAAAACAGAGTACTTGGCTATCTACAGCAAATTGGATGAAGTCGCGGCGAAAGTCGGTCATGCGGAAGAATCCCTCTAAAATGTTAAGTACCTGTGCAAAAGTTTTATTGCAAGGCGTCGAAGCCAAAGACAGTACTTTTAGTACAGCAAAGCTAGACAACGCTGCAAGACTAGGTGGCCTTAGGCCAAAACTTATTGCTTTACTACTTGATTTAAATATAACCCCGAAGCATATCACCCTTGAACAAGGATTTCTCTCCGTGCGCATCATTTCTGCCAACCTCAACGGTATTCGTTCAGCCACGACCAAAGGCTTTTTCACTTGGCTGGCGGCGCAAGACGCCGATGTGGTTGGGGTGCAGGAATTGAAAGCACAGGCGTCTGACCTCAGCCCCGAGATGCAAAATCCAGAAGGGCTTTACGGCTATTTTCACTACGCCGAGAAAAAAGGTTATAGCGGTGTTGGCCTGTATTGCCGCAGTCAACCTGATGCCGTTATCGTCGGTTTAGGTATTGAAGATATCGACTTTGAAGGCCGCTATCTGGAAGTTCAATTTGGCAGCCTATCCATCATTTCGCTGTACCTACCGTCGGGATCATCATCCGAAGAACGACAAGCGGTGAAATTTCAATTCCTTGAGCATTTCTGGCCACGTTTGGCCGAGCTGGCTGCATCGGGCCGCGAAGTCATCATCATGGGCGACTGGAATATTGCGCACAACGAGATCGACTTGAAAAACTGGAAAGGCAATCGGAAGAATTCCGGCTTCCTACCTGAAGAGCGCGCATGGTTTAGCAAAATGCTCAGCGAACTAAAATGGGTCGACGTCTGGCGCACGCTCTACCCAGAAATCCCCGGTTACACTTGGTGGAGCAATCGTGGCCAAGCCTACGCCAAAGACGTCGGCTGGCGCATTGATTACCAAATCGCCACACCCAAACTCGCTGCACTGGCGATGCAGGCCAGCATTTATAAAGATGAGAAATTCTCGGATCATGCGCCATTAATCGTCGACTACGACTACACCCTATAAGTCATCGTACAAAAGTTTGCACGCAAGGCGTAAAGTCGAAGATAGTAGCAATCGTACGGCGAGAAAAGCCTCGATGCGTGAGGATTTTTGTTTAAGCAGGTATTGCCTTCTGGCAATTATTAATTAAGCCCTAGAGAGCAATACCCATGTTTTCAAAGTATTTAGCTGTTTTTAATAACCGCCGTATTTGCGCAGCGATGTTGCTGGGTTTTGCCTCTGGCCTACCTTTAGCCTTAACTGGCTCAACGCTGCAAGCGTGGTTGTCTGATGCTGGGCTAGACATCAAAACCATAGGCTGGTTTACGCTGGTTGGCCAACCGTATACGTGGAAATTTCTCTGGTCGCCCTTAGTTGACCGCTTCCCGATGCCCTTTCTGGGTCGCCGCCGTGGCTGGATTTTAATCAGCCAAATCGCGCTCGCGCTGACCATCGCCGCAATGAGTGGCCTCGATCCCAAAACGCATTTAGCCACTTTCGCCATGCTGGCGGTGCTGATTGCTTTCTTCTCGGCGACGCAAGACGTCGTTATCGATGCCTATCGCACCGAAGTACTGCACAGCGACGAGCGGGGCGCGGGTGCGGCGGTTGGCGTGTTTGGTTATCGAATGGCGATGTTGACGTCTGGCGCAATCGCACTCATTCTGGCTGACGGCTATTTAACGTGGGAACAAACTTATCTGGTGATGGCAGGCTTAATGGGCACAATGGCGCTGATTACCTTTATGTCGCCCGAACCTAGCTTACAAATACAGCAGCCAAAAACCTTGGGCGAAGCGATTGTTGAACCATTAAAAGAGTTTTTCTCGCGCAAAGGCGCATGGATTTTATTGGCACTGGTCATCGGCTACAAACTCGGCGACGCATTTGCCGGTAGTTTATCGACCAAATTTCTACTGGATATGGGTTACAGCAAATCCATCATCGGCCAAGCGTACAAAGTTTTCGGCCTGATCGCGACCTTGATCGGCGGCTTTGCGGGTGCAGTTTTGATGCTGCGCTGGGGATTATTCCGCTCTTTGCTGATTTTTGGTGTGCTGCAAGCCTTCACGAATTTAGGTTATTGGTTAATTGCGATTCACGGCAGCCCTGACGTTACGCTCTTACTCTTCGCAATTAGCGCAGAGAATTTAGCCGGCGGCATGGGCACCACCGCCGCCGTCGCGCTATTAATGAGCTTATGCAACCCCAATTTTACCGCTACGCAATACGCACTATTGTCAGCTTTAGCCTCATTTGGCCGCGTCTACGTTGGACCTGCTTCAGGCTATTTAGTCGTTGCGCTCGGCTGGGCAAACTTCTTTGTGGTCTCGGCACTGATCGCCATTCCGGGATTATTGCTCGTTTGCTGGCTGCGCAGCACCATCGAACAGCTTGATCAAAAACACTAAAATCACGAAATACATTCCGCTTCAATCGCAGAGCACGGTTCGCACCAAACGCCGTGCTCTAGCACCAATTGGCTCGATAATTTAACGCTCTGCCCTGCAATCAATGCCTGCTTTTGCGGCGCGCTCAACTGCTTAATCGCATATTCAAGCTGCAAAGCGACACGTCGATTCGCACAACACCAGCTCACTAAAATGGAATCCGGCGGAAATGCCCGCGTAAAACGTGCGCCTTTACCCGCCAAATGCTGCGCAAAACGCCGCTCAACATCCAGCGCCACGCCAGTGTACAAGCGGCCACCACGACAATTTAAAATATACACAAACCAACTCGTCATCAATCGCACCTAGCTTTGACCGAAAGCACAATAAAAACATCTCAGCGGTCTATCGCATCCACATACTAAGTGTATAAATCGGCTCAGAAATCGACAGGTATTTATCTAGAACCTATCTTTAGCAGAGTCTTTAAGCAGATACATCCACTACGTCTATTTATATACACCCCAGCAACACACTAAACTATTGCAATACCACTGTCACCACACCGCCAGTATGAAAGCCGTATCAAATACATCGAGTATACGGGTGCAAATACCAATGATGCACAATGCTTTACAAACAATCGAGTAAAAATATCAAAGGGTATATCACTGCAGGTCTTTCTATTTATTACTTAGCGAGCAATACTATTGGCTATCCTTGATCTCGCGTTTCTCGCGGACAGCAAAAAGCCCGACTCTTTCGAATCGGGCTTCTTACTTAAAGGGGAGTCTGGCAATGACCTACTTTCACACGGGCAATCCGCACTATCATCGGCGCTGAGGTGTTTCACTGTCCTGTTCGGGATGGGAAGGAGTGGGACCACCTCGCTATGGTCGCCAGACAAAAACTTGTCTGATGCAACTCTTGCGAGTTACACGAGAGTTATCGCATTCTGCTTTTCGCTCGATTTAAACATTTTCATGTCTCATCTCCGCAATCAGCCTACAGCGCTAACTCGAATTCAATAGAAGAAGTAATTATACTACACACCAATCAACACTATTTAAGTATTTTTGTT
>NZ_KK211084.1:99739-180191 GCF_000620145.1 Deefgea rivuli DSM 18356 | reverse complement strand
AGTTGGGCACCACTTTTGCTTTGCCCTTACTGCCTGTTTCGTCGAGTAATAAATAGCAATCGAGTTTGGATTTAGCCACATCAATACCGAGGTAAAACATGATGAGAATCTCCTTTAAAATGCCCAATTCGCCCATTTGCCTTGTACATGCAGGGTCAAAGCCCTTGGCTACCGTTCAGTGTCTTGACTGGCGAAAGGAGTAAGGTGAAGGGTTCAATCTACCTTGCAAGGTCTGTGCCTTAAAGTGCCGCTCAAGCTCACTTCACCTCATGTGATACTAGCTAAGCATCACATTGAACAAGATACAAAGTGCCGCGCGGCATTAGCGCGACCATGCTGAGAAGAATATGGATGCATTTAGCTTAAGTGAAGCATTTTTTCATCAGCCTTAAATCTGAAGATACCCATGAGCTTATGGGTATTTAGCGGTATGCCAAATTAATTAATGGATAGAGAGATATACATGAGCAAAGACTATTTACTTGATGAAAGCCGGATGAAAAAAGTCGCCACCGGCCACGGCCTGTGCGTGGCTAGCGATGAAGTGACGATTGAAGGCTATCCGGTTGGGCTGATGTATAGAGAAAAGCCAAGCAAAGCGGGTGATAGCGGCTGGCGCTTTTTTTCGGGTTGTGAAGAAGAGGCTTTTCTGAATAATCCAAAAAATCACAGTGAATTGGATGTGAACGTCATCGCCAATTACGACAGCAGCGTTGTGGCTTTACTTGATTCGCCAGTCGGCAGCGTATTTGAAAAAGGCCCTGATGCTGAAGATTTTGTTGCCGTGACGGATTGGTCGCCGCTAGATTAAAAATTTGGATATTCACCCATGAAGATTTTGATTGTTGGAGCTGGACGTGGTTTGGGGCGCGCTTTTGTTGAAGGACTGGCACAGGCTGGTGATATTGTAATTGGTATTTCACGGTCACAGCCAAGTGACTTGGTGCTACCTGTCGGAGTTGAGTTGCAATGGGTTGCGGCTGATTTAAGCGAGCCATTGCTTGCTTGCCGTAAAATTGAGCAGGTTTTGCCCGAGCAATTGGATGTTGTGATTTGCAATGTGGGTATTTGGGAAGAAAAAGCGTTTAGTGCGGAATATGATTTCCTCGCCGATAGCGACGAGCAGATTGTCCAGATGATGAACGTGAATCTAACATCGACGATTTTGCTATTGAAACGGTTCATTCCTCGCT
Organism: Deefgea rivuli DSM 18356; assembly: GCF_000620145.1. Lineage (GTDB taxonomy): Bacteria > Pseudomonadota > Gammaproteobacteria > Burkholderiales > Chitinibacteraceae > Deefgea > Deefgea rivuli. The sequence continues at coordinate 178,998 of NZ_KK211084.1, read as the reverse complement.
TATTAAAGTCAGCAAAGCCACAACTGATCTTGACTGGCTCTACTTCTGCACTGACTCGCTCTGGCCGACCTGAAGTGGCTTTTGGCGCGTCCAAGTTTGGCTTAAATGGTATTGCCGATGCCTTGCGCGAGGGGTTTCGTGATCTGCGTCTGGCTGTGACGTGTTTACAACTAGGATATTTAAACACCGATGATGCTTTAAGTGTTCCACTCGCGCAGGCTAGCCAGCGTGGCGATGGTGATTTGATTCCGGTACATGATGTGGTTAGGCTAGTGCAAGCACTGTTGCAATTATCGCCTTCGTCTTACGTACGTGAGTTGGTGCTGCCCGCGATATTGGATGAACGTTTTTAACGATTAGTTTGCTAAGGAAAGGCCATGCCTCGTATTACGAGTAATTTTGACTCCGGCTCTATCGACGTGATCGATACCAGCGATGCCGCGAATATTCGCTTGAAATTGCGCCCCGATAATGCGTCTGATTTTGCGCAGTGGTTTCACTTTCGCCTTTCAGGCGCGCGTGATCAGGACTGTACTTTGCGGATTGAAAACGCCGGGCAGAGCGCGTATCCCGATGGCTGGCCCGATTATCAGGCGGTGGCGAGTTATGACCGCGAGAATTGGTTTCGTGTCGATACCGAATACGATGGGCAAACTTTAAGCATTCAACATACGCCGATGACCGATGCAGTTTGGTTTGCCTATTTCGAGCCGTACTCTTGGGAGCGGCATCAGGCTTTGATCGGCAATGCGCTTAGCCACGCGCCGTGGATGGATTTAATGCCACTGGGGGTAACGCCCGATGGGCATGATCTAGACATGCTGCGCATCGGTATACCCCTAGGGCAAAAGAAAAACATCTGGATTACGGCGCGTCAGCATCCGGGTGAAAGCATGGCTGAGTGGTTTGTTGAAGGACTACTGGAAACGCTGCTGGATCCAGAAAATGCGGTTGCGCGTAGCTTGCTTGAACATTGCGTGTTTTACATCGTACCGAATATGAATCCGGACGGTAGCGTGCGCGGCAATTTGCGCACCAATGCGCGTGGTGCAAACCTAAACCGTGAATGGGGCGCGCCAACTTTAGAGCGTAGCCCTGAGGTATTCTGGGTACGCGAACAAATGCAGCAGATCGGCGTGGATGTGTTTTTAGATATTCATGGTGACGAGAGCATTCCGCATAATTTTGTCGCCGGTTGCGAAGATAATCCGTCATTTTCAGCGAAACAGCGTGATTTGCAGAATACGTTTAAAGCCGCATGGCTGGCTGTGAGCCCCGATTTTCAAACCGAATTTGGCTACACCGACAGCCATTTTGGCCCTGAAACGTTGACGCTCGGTACCAACTGGGTGGGGCATACTTTTGATTGCTTGGCCTATACCGTGGAAATGCCATTCAAAGACACCGCCAGCCATCCGCTGCCCGAAGTGGGCTGGAATGGCGAGAGATCAAAGCAATTTGGTAGCAGCGTGTTGACGGCGTTATTGGCGGTCACTCTCAAGTTGTAGTCGGGGTATTGCTTTGAAAGCTATTTTTCTTATGGCTTGTAGCTAAATACGGTGATGCTTGAAGAGACGTAGCGTTGAATTAGCTAGTCGTGGAGCTTTTAGAATGTCACTGCGTTTATCCCTGCTGCTTGTATTTTTGGCTCTGCATGGCTTAGCAATTGTAGCGCCGCCAGACTCGTTGGCCGCGATCATTGCGGGTACAGTTTATGGGCCTTTGATGCTCTTTCAGGCATTCAATCTGCCTGTTTTGGGCTCAGCAGCTTCGGCGGGCTGGGCGGCACCTTCCTTGCTGGGCTGGGGTATTTTAATCCTTGTGTGGGCTGCCATTTGGTGGGGTGTCGCCAGTTTGATTGCTTGTGGATTGAAAAAGTTAGCAAGGAGTGAATGATGAACGACCCGAAAGTTGCGCAGTTATTGCATGATCTGGCTTTGGCGGATGGTGAAATATTAGCCATCGTTGAAGCGACAAGAGCACTGATTTACGCGACTGTACCGAGTGCGACTGAGCGCGTGATGTACGGTGGATTTATGTTTAGCGCTGCAGCGGATTTTTGCGGTGTATTTGCGTATAAAAAACACGTTTCGCTGGAGTTTGGTCGGGGTTGTGATTTGAACGATGCAGCTGGCGTACTGGAAGGCGGCGGGAAATTTCGTCGGCATATCAAATTATTGAGTTTGGCTGATGTGGAAGCGAAATCGTTGGCACAATATATTCTTCAGGCGCAGCAGTTAGATTGAGCAGATCAGATTGGGTGACTTACTAAGCAGGCAGGCGGCGCAGCGCTGAACCCGTTATACTGGCAAGCACATTGAAATGAGGATTTAACCGTGAACGCAAAAATCAAACGCCTAAGCAAACGCCAACAAAAACGCTATTTATTGCGTGAGGCCGAAAAAGTATTGTGCAATCTATTGATGAGCCCAACGACGCCGAGCAATGTACAAATCGAAGCCGCGGTTTCAGCGCGTTATAACGAGATTTTCAAAAACGCCTAAGCATCTCGCACGGTAAAGTGATCAAGCCCAAGGCCAGCAATGGCCTTGGGCTTTTTGCTGCTGATTGATTGGTTGTTGATTTAATACCTTGGCAAATGAGGTTTAGCGGCGTAAGTTAAGGAGTCCTACTTAGCACGAGAGCTTTAATATGCTCAATCCTTTTGCTACCGAGACGGTGACGTTTGAAACGCCGATTGCGATGTTGATTGCCTGCCATGATAGGGTGCGGCAGTACGCAGCGCTGACCGAAACTTTGGCGCGGCATGTGCAAAGAAATGGTGCGGATGCGGCCGCTGTTGCGGGCGCACAGTCGATTTTGCGTTACTTTGATGTGGCTGCACCGCTACATCATCAGGATGAAGACGAAGATTTGTTTCCGGCGCTAATAAGCCAAGGCTCGCCTGAGTTGGTGCGGCAGATTGAGACGGTGATGGCCGAGCACGACGAATTGGACGCGCTGTGGCAGCAAGTGCGAGTCAGCTTGTTGCACGTGGTGGCGGGTGATGGCAAAGCGCTGGATCTGGCCTTGGCGCAAGATTTTGCCTTGCGTTATCCTGCCCATGCAGCACAAGAGGAAACACAGATTTATCCTGCTGCAGCTTTACTCGATGCGACGTTGTTGGCGCAATTGGGGCGGAATATGGCGCTGCGGCGGCAGCTCAATTAGCGCTTTTATATATCGTCTTGTTATTGAATATGGTTTTGATATAGAAAATGGCGAAGCGGCTAGCTTCGCCATTGTGTTTAGGCGCGCAACTGGCGGCTAAATAAATCCAGCGCCAATTGATTGCCTAAACCCGCCAATTGTGGATCGTAGCGCTCGCCTTCGTCGCGCATAAACGCGTGTGGGCCGTTAAATTCATGCCACGTGAAGGTTTTGTCGGCGGCAACTAAAGCTTGATACACCAGCGTACGGCCGCTCGCAGGAATATGCGGATCTTGCTTGCCCCAAATCATCAGCAATTCGCCGCTAATGTCGCCAAGGCGTTCCATGCTGTGTTGCCCAGCAGTATTCGGGATGACGTTGGTGTGCAAATCGGTCGCATAAAAACACGCCGTCGCTTTAATTTCTGGCTGCAGCGCGGCGCGGAACGCCAAATGCCCGCCAATGCAAAAGCCCATCGCGCCAAACAAACCATTGCTCCAGCTTTGCGTTTTCGCCCACGCGATCATTGCGGCATTGTCGGTGTCATAATCTTCGACCGATTTGGCCATTTTGTCGGCATTGCCTTTATCGCGACCCGCATCGTCGTAGGCCAGCACAGTGCCAATTGGGTTCAGTTCATGAAACACTTCCGGCACGATGACGTTGTAACCGTAACCGGCAATCAAACGCGCTGCGCGTTCAATCGGACCCGTTTGCTGGAAAATTTCAGAATAAAACAAAATCGTTGGGTATTGCCCGCCAAGACTTGGCTGGTGAAGGTAAGAACGCATTACCCCTGTTGGCGTGACTAAGTCGTGGCTGGTGCTTTGAATCATCATGAGATTTTATTTCCTTTAAATTAAAAACGCCGAGCATATCGCTCGGCGCTAATCATTATTAGATCTTTGCTCGGTTTCTACGTACGCGAAGTCAACTTCATACAGTTTTCTCTTGGCTGCTATAGCTTGCCCACTGGTAATGGGGCGGATATTTGATAGAGACCAAGCCCAATAATTAGGCTCCCAAGCACTTGAACAGGCCGCAGCGACTTCGGATGGTTGCCACTCGTGAATTTCTTCAACATCCACGATGGCTACCGCTTTGCCATTGGGGTCAATCGGATTTTCAATAGATAAAAAAATTGAATTTTCCACGATCAATAGATTGCGAATTGGTAGCGATGCTGGACGCCAAGAACGGATTTCTAGCGTCTTTTTTCCAGAAGCGATATTTCGGCCATGTGGACTCACGATCGAAAGTGCGAGCATAGTTCCTTCTTTTACCTAACGTAAAATATTCACTTATGCCGCATTCGGCAATCCAAAGCGTGGACACAAAATAGTGTCCACCCTACGAATAATTTTAAACGCCAGTCAATTTTTCCAGCGCTTCGCGGTATTTGGCTGCGGTTTTTTCCGCTACTTCTTGTGGTAGTGCAGGCGCTGGTGGGGTTTTGTCCCAGCCGGTGGTTTCTAGCCAATCGCGCACGAACTGCTTGTCGTAGCTCGGTGGATTGCTGCCCGGTTGGTATTGGTCCGCAGGCCAGAAGCGGCTTGAGTCTGGTGTCAATGCCTCATCCATCAAGCACAGCGTACCGTGTTCATCGAGACCGAATTCAAACTTGGTGTCGCCAATGATAATGCCACGGGTCGCAGCGTATTCGCTGGCGGTTTTGTAGAGCAAGATTGCCGTTGCGCTGACTTTGGCGGCGAGTTCTGCGCCCAAGATTTCTTCGCAGCGCGCGTAGCTGATGTTTTCATCGTGGTCGCCCAGTTCGGCTTTGGTCGATGGTGTGAAAATCGGTTCGGGTAATTTATCCGCTTCGCGCAAACCGGCTGGCAAGGCGATGCCGCAGATGGTATTGCTCTGTTGGTATTCTTTCCAGCCGCTGCCAGCGATATACCCACGCACAATGGCTTCAACTGGAACGGGCTTCAGGCGTTTGCAAACAACCGCACGGCCTTCTACTTGCGGTAAATCTTCGGCTGAAACGACGTCTTCGGGTTGGTCACCCGTGAAATGGCTAGGCACCACGTCTTTGAGTTTTTCAAACCAGAAGTTTGAAATGGCAGTCAGGATTTTGCCTTTTTCTGGAATAGGTTCTGCCAAAATCACGTCAAATGCTGATAAACGATCCGTGGCGATCATCAGCATACGGGTGGCGTCGATTTCGTACAGGTCGCGCACTTTGCCCGAGTAGATTTTTTTAAGGCTGGTCAAATTGGTGGTAGTCAGGCCGGACATACGAGTCTCCAGTGGCAACAGATTGGCTGCATCGTAAAGCAAAAGTGTTCTTGCATCGTTGTCTCGCCTTGTCGTACTTCATGTACTGTCTGCAGCTTCGACGCCTTGCTATAAAACTTTTGCACGAGTACGTACTCAGCCAAGAATCAAGAATTTAGGGCGCTATTTTGCCTGAATTCAAGCGCTTCTGCATGCTTGTACGATGATCGAGATTGGAGGGGGTGGATTTACTTTAATGTTTGTTCTAAACGAAATACTTTCACTGCTTCGCCGCGATGATCCAAGCGGGTTTCCCAGCCTTCAATTGTGAAGCCTAGTTTTTGGTAAAACGCGAGTCCGATGGGATTGCTTTCGTAGCAAATCGTCGCGATGGCCTGTGATTGGTAGCGTTCTTTGGCGATGGTTTTGAGTGCGCTGATTAGATAATTGGCAACACCAAAGCGGCGACGTTCTGGGTGAACGATTAAATGCCCGATCCATGCTTTGCTGGCGCGCGGTTTGTATAGATTGGCAAAGCCGACAACACGGTCTTGATCGCAAACGACAAAGCCTTCTTCGTGGCTAGCCAGATGTTCGATCAATTGCAGTGCTTCGGCAGGCCACGCGGCGCGTGGAAAGACGTAGCGGAGTTCTTCAGCGCTACGTGCCCAAGACACAACGAGTAAGAGATCATCAAGCGTAGCTCGGCGGAAGGCGTATCGAGCGAGGACTTTCATAGTGGGTCGTCTATATGAACGGCGCGGGAAGTATTCGATGTTAACTGATGGCTGTCAGTATGGCGAAATTATCTACGTCGATTGGGTTTGGGTGTTGCAATGCTTGAGTGCTTCGCGTTGCGAGAGCGGCGACAGTGGGGTTTGCGCGACAAATTCAATCACCGCTTGCGGCGCGGTGCGCGCGTATTGGCGCAATGCCCAGCCGATGGCTTTGCGAATGAAAAAATCAGGATCTGTGCGATTGATGTAGCAGGCTTGAAATAGCCGCGCTTCGTCGGTGGCGGTTTTCCAGCTCAGCTGATAAATAATCGCGGTGCGGCGCAGCCACAGATGCTTTGAAGTTTGCCATTGATCGAGCTGTGGGATGAGTTCAGGTTCGCGGCGCGCTAAATCGCCAACCACTTTACTCGCCAGCGTATCGACGCTATCCCACCAACTCTGGGTGCAAATGAATTGCTCTATGACGGGCAGCGCCGCAAGGCTGAGCTGGCCGCGTACCAGCAATTCAATCGCGCAATAATGATATTCGCGCTCAGGCAGCTGCCATAGCGCTTGGGCTAATTCGAGTAAATCAGCTTTGCAGCATTGCTGCACCGCCGCGACTTCGACAGTTTTAATCAGTTTGCGGCGAGTCGGGGTGGGTATACCGATGAAGCTAAATTGATGCTTCATATAGGCGGACATACCCGCTGCACGAATCGGATTAACCGCGCTATTGAGCTGGTGCTGATATTCAGCCAAATAGCGCGCTAGCATTTTAGTCGTGGTGCAAAAATTCTCACGCAAGGCGCGAAGTCGAAGACAGTACAAATGGTACGGCGAGACAAAGCAACGATGTGTGGGAACTTTTGCTTTAACACTTACAAAGTTTCTTTGATCGCGTGGGCTTGTTCCAGCGCCGCATCGGCGCTGGCGGCGAGCACATTAAAATGGCCCATTTTCCGGCCTGGACGCGCGAGTTTTTTACCGTAGAGATGCAATTTGGTGTTCGGTGCAGTCATCAAGACTTCCCAACGCGGCTCGCTGCCATCTTCACCCCAAGAATCGCCGAGCAGATTGACCATCACGGTTGGGCTGAGCAGGTCGGTTTTTCCTGGATACAGGCCGCACATTGCGCGAACTTGCTGCTCAAATTGCGTCGTCAGCGTTGCGTTCAGTGTGTAATGGCCGGAGTTATGCGGGCGCGGTGCCATTTCATTGATGACGAGTTGATCGTCTTCGAGCACAAAAAACTCCACCGCCATCACGCCAATGTAATCGAGCTTTTCCGCCAATTGCATCGCCATTTGGCGCGCGCGCTCGGCGAGTTCAGGCTTGATACGTGCGGGCACAATCGATACATCTAAAATGCCGTTTTCGTGTTCGTTTTCGGCAATTGGGAAACAAGTGACTTCGCCAGAGCGAGTGCGCGTCACAATCGCTGAAATTTCACTGAGCAGCGGCATCATTTTTTCGAGCACACAGGGCTGGTGCTTCATTTCGGCGTGGGCAAAACGCACGTCATCGATCGTTTTAACGCGGATTTGGCCTTTGCCGTCGTAACCCAAGCGCGCGGTTTTTAGGATGCCGGGCAAATAAGCGGACAAATCGCCGTCCAAACAGGCTGAGGTTTTCACGGCCAAGAACGGCGCAACGTCGAGCCCCGCATCGCGGATAAAGGTTTTTTCGGCAATGCGATCTTGCGCAATCGCGACGCAATCGCCGCTGGGTGACATCGGCACGCCTTGCTCGGCGAGCCAGCGCATTGAATCGGCGTTGACGTTTTCAAATTCGGTGGTGATGGCGGCGCAGTGGCTCGCCATATATTGCAAGGCTTCTACGTCGGTAAAGGATTTGCACAGGTGTACATCGGCAAAATCCGCCGCTGGCGCGTGTGAATCAGGGTCGAGCACCGTGACGCCGTAGCCCATATTTTTGGCTGCGCTAGCAAACATTCGGCCCAACTGGCCGCCACCTAAAATTCCGAGCATTGCTGGTGGGAGGATTATTTTATTGCCCATTTTCATTATTCCTTAAATTCAATCGTGCGGCCTGAAGCACAAGGCAAACATTCGCTTGTCCGCCAGTTAAAATACCCAGAATGGCTGATGGCAAAATACTTTTATTGGCCATCTTCTTGATTCCTTATATTCATTCTGTGCTTTGCTGCTTGGTGCGATTTGTAACCGTATGCACCCATACCGTATATGACGCCACCCAACATACCGAAAGGCAGGGCATCAAATACCCCTGCCATAAAAGTAGTTTGGCCGCTCGCGTAGCGCAGAGCAGCCAAAAGGATACAGCATGGAACGCCCCAAAGTAGGCATCCTCGATATAACACCCAATACCAAAACGAGCGCATTGGGGGGGGCTTTACTGGATCGTTCATTTTACCTCAGTCTGGATTGATCCTTGTACGAGTAAGGTATAAGGATTAATCCAAATTTAGAGCTTATTCTACTGCAGGTAGTTCCATCGCCAGCACGGTTTGTTTTTGCGCTTCGCGGAAGGCATTGAGTTTGGCCGCTAGCTCTGGATTGTGATTGGCAATCATTGAAATCGCGAACAAAGCCGCATTGGCTGCGCCCGCTTCGCCAATTGCGAAAGTTGCTACTGGAATACCTTTAGGCATTTGCACAATCGACAACAATGAATCTTCGCCGCGTAGGTATTTAGACGGCACTGGCACGCCTAAGACGGGAACGATCGTTTTCGCTGCCAACATACCTGGCAAATGCGCTGCGCCACCAGCGCCAGCGATAATGCACGTTAGGCCACGTTCTGCCGCTGTTTCGGCGTACGAAAACAATAAATCTGGGGTACGGTGCGCGGAAACGACGCGGCACTCAAATTCGATACCAAACGCTTGCAGCTGTTTGGCCGCGTGCTGCATGACATCCCAATCGCTATTGCTACCCATTACTACACCGACTTGGATCATCGCGGCTACCCTCAAGGCAAAACACGCGATTTTACCGAAAAACATACAGCTTTTGATAGCAATCTCGACCAAAGGCAGCAAAGATAAGACAAATTTGTTGATTTATTAAATATCAGTATTGACTAATATTAAGGGCGGGGGCATGATTTCGTGTCTGCAGTGGTTTGCTGCATTTGTTTTGTTTCCATCCTATGTCTTTATTGCGCGCCGGATCTCATTGATCTGGCGTTTTTTTTGCTTACGGGTTGACCGTAATCACGACATAGTCATCATGCCAGCCCGGCATCGCGGGTTGATTACCATACACCAAAGCCCAAAACGTCACCAGCACGGTGCTACCAGCGCGTGAAACGGCACCGGTAATCGCGGTGCCATCGGGCGGCGAGCCAAAAACAATATTGCAAGGGCCGCCCCAATTGCCGTCAAGGCAAAGCTGATAATTTAATAATGAGCTTGGATTCTCGCCGCGCAGTTGTCGGCTACTGATACTGCCTGTGGTTTGTGAGGGGCCAGCGGTGACGGTAAAGCTGGTGATCTCGTTGCAAGTAATCGCCAAGTTAAAAATCCCGCGTACGCTACTACCTGTGATCGGATCGTATTGGCCTAAGGCCACTTCGGGTGGTGTGACTGAGCAGCCAGCCCAGCTCACGCCGCTGATCAAGAAGCTGAATAGTAAAATCCATAGTTTGGTACGCATTAGAAAGCCTTTTCGCTGCAGGTGATGGGCGCTAATTCGGTAATCACGTCGCTCGTTTGTGGAATGATGAGTTCACCGCTACATAAGTCTGAGCTAAAGCGGTAGCGCCCAGCGGTGAGTGCCTCGGTATAAAATCGGCCATCCAGCGCCGTTTGCAAGAGCACAGGCTCAGAATCGGTTTCTACTTTGATCCATTGATTAACCAAAGCTCGGCCATCGGCGCGCAAGAGCTGGCCGCTGATTGCAGCGACTTGGCGCGCTTGAAATTGCACAACGCGGCCATCGTTATTGCCGCTCAGAGTTTCTGTTTGCAGCCGTTCTAGGCTGTATTGAATCGGGATATCGTTTTGCTCAAGGCCGATTTGGTGGTAACCGTAGCTGGCTAGATCCGGTAAAAAGACAATACCATGTTCATCGGTCGTGCCGACTTGGCTGCCGTTGTGCAGTACGCCGACATTAGGGATTTCGGGTAGTTCAACGACGGCAAAGCTTTGCGTAATCGGGCGGGTGAGGGCGTAATGACCTTCGGTATAGGCTAGCGCGCCCGACCAAGCGGCTTGCCAATTGGTATTGGAGGCAATTGAATTATTACTGCGCATCATCGATAAATCGACTTGCCCATGCTGGCGTTTGTTCTGTGCCCAAGCCGTGTAATCCGTGCCATTGTCTTGTTGTTGGAAGCCAAAATTGTAGCCCCAGCCTTCGCCTGTGGGCGCACTTTGGCTGAAGTTGGCGCTGGTGAGGGTTTGATTATTTTCATAACGCGCGCTGCTGTAGAGATTGCGGCCTTGATCGAAAAACCACGAGAAATTTAAAAAGCCGTACCAGGTGTGGCCTGAAGCGCGATCTTGTAATTGCGCTTGCATGGATACCGACATTTGCCGCATTGGTGATTTGGTGTAGGCCAGCATATAGCGATTAAACGTCAGCGCATCGCTCGGACCAACTTGGCGGCCAATATCGATGCTCAAATTGCCAATTTGCTGATTGCCCCAGCCCATGCCGATATTAGCCGACCAATCGGGCGCGGTGAGGACTGAGTTTTCATCGTGCTTCAGAAAGTCTTTATCTTGCCGCCGCGCATTGGCTGAAATACTCAAGGCCTGATTAATGTAGCGATACTGCATTAATTGCGCCGCGCCGCGATTTTGTTGATCGTGTTTGGCCCATGCAAACGCTGTCGCCAAAGTGCCGTAAGTGGCGAGGCCAAAGTTGGCCAAAATCCCGCTGCTATTGCTGTCCGTATTGCCACTGGTTTGCGCGCCCAGCGTAAACCAATCTGTGACGCCAACGCGCTGATACGCTGAATAAGCGAAATCTTGGTAGCTATCAAAACTGCCGCTTTGCCGCGCCAGCCCCGCGCTGTAATTAAAATCAGAAAGTCCCGCTTTGAGCAAAGAATCATCAAAGTAATACGGCACGCTAATTCGCTGCGCATTGCCTGCCGCATCACGAATGACGATTTCGACATTTTGCAGCCCAGAAAAAAAGCTTAAATCATTAAAGTTATAAATACCCGGTTGCAGATTCTGCGTGCTGACGCGCTGACCGTTCAGGTAAATCTCTGCCGTTGATGGCTGCGTCACTGAGGCTTGGGTGCTAAAGCTGGGGCTGCTATTAAAATTGGGCTGCATATTAAACACGCGCGATACGCTCACGCCGCCCATCGTTTGGCTAAAGCCCAGTGCAGCCGCCGATGGCGAAATATCGCCAGCGCTGGCGCGCAACATGTTTTCCGGCTGATCGTAATCGAGCGTGGTATTGAGGCGAGTCCAGCGATGTTGGCTGTTTTGCGTATTAAACGAATGCGCGCTACGGAAATTCCATGCACCCTCATTCAAATTGAGGGTTGGATTAAATTGATATTCCAGATCCGAGCCTTGGCTAAAGGCGGCAAGCTGATAATTGAGGTATCCAGAAAATGGTGCAGGTGCTGGGAACGAAGCGCCTCGATTGCGGTTGAGGCTGACTTGCCGTTCACCAAATTCGCTGGCTGCGGCATTGAGCGATAGACTTAAGTCCGCCTCGTTCATTTTACTTTCAATGCCGATCAGTTTATCTGCACGAAAAAAGACGCGACCCGCAATAGTCTGCTGCTCGCCATCAAGGGTATTGATCCCTGATCCTTTGATTGTCTCCGCTGCAAGCCAATACCCGCCTTGATCGTAAATGGCAGGCACATCGCCTTGCTCTACGCCGTTGACGGTGAGCCTAATAATCAGTTGTTCGGCAGCCAGTACCGGTGTGCAGTACAGGCTGGCCAGCAAAAGGAGCTTTAGTTTTTGCACGCGCTTTTTGGAATCACCAGTTGTTGAATAATCGGACTGCGATCCGTTTCGATAACGATACGTTGCGGGCTCTCGCCCGCGCAGGCATTGCTGGGCAAAGCAAGTTGGTAGCTGCGGCTAATGCCGGGATGCAAATACCAATTATCAAATTGATTAATGGCTGCGCCTTGATTACCAATCGTGATGCGGTTGAGTCGCTGCGTGACATTGCCTTCATTACTGAGCGTAAAGCTGAGTTTTTGCTGCTCAATTTTAAACGGCGACGCTTGTAAATTCATATTTACCGTACTGGGCTGAATAAAAACAGGTACGCCAAAACTCACCACCATCGCGAGTTGGCCGCCTTTTTCGCCGTCGGTAGGCAGATTCGGTTGCTCATTAAAATACAGGCGATAGGCGTGCTCAACGGTATCGCTGGCGGTTTTTCGCGCGATACGGACCACTTGTTTTTGTTTGGGCTGCAATTCAAATTGGCGGGGGAAGTAGATTAATTCATCGGGTGCACTGACATAGACATCGTTGCCGCTGGCATCTTGCGTCCAGCGTTTGAGTTCGAGTGCAATTCTTAACGGTGCGTCGCCATTATTGCTGACGGTAATGGCTTCACTTTTGCTTTTTGCCGCGAGTTCAACGCGGATTGGGCTGACGGCAAATTGCCCAGCCCAGCTTAGCGCGTGGCTTGCCGCTAAGATCGTCGCCAAAATCCAACGCATGATGCGCCTTTAATTCCAATGAAGAGAGCTTCATTTTAAACGCTCACTGGCGCTAGTGCTGAACTTTGACACAAAGCTCAGCACCAGATGCTGCGATTGAGAAACTGCTGATGTTTGCCAGCCGCGTTTTATGGATTGACCGTTAAGATCACGGTGTCGGTATAGCCATTGGCAATCGTGGCGCTATCCAAATCACTGCCTTTGACTTCGGCGGTTAAGGTCAGATCAATCGGCGTGTTCGGGCCAGAGCCAGTGCCGGTCTCATGATCCAACGTCAGTGTGTAGGGCAGCACATTGGCACCGCTTTTCATGTGCTTCACATCGCCGACTGCGTTCAGGCCGTCATTGGTATCCAGCGTATAGCTCACGCCATTACTGCACCAAAATTGTGTTGTGCCAGTTTTGCTTTGATCACCTGAGCCTGCTTTTAGGTCGCCCATATTGATCGTTACATCGTTGGTATCCACGAAAGCACAGGTTCCCACGACATTGGCATTGATAATGACATTTTTATCTGCCGCGTGGCTCAGCGAACCTAGCGTCAATAAAGATAGAGCAATCAAGCTAGTTGTAAGGGTACGTTTCATGATGGTTCTCCTGTGTATTCATAAAGCAGTTAATACTTGCTTTGTCGATGAATGCAGTTTACGGAGAAGTCGGGCGGGGGGCTTTGAAGTATTACCGAGGATTGTTGTGAAATATTACATTCAAATAAATTTTAAGATATGCCAATGGAATCAAGGTTCTACCGTGAGAATGACGGTGTCGGAATACTGCCCAATCGGTCGGCTTTGATAATCAGCCTGTAGCACTTTAGCTGTGAGCAGGATATCGATATTACTGCCTGTACTCACGCCAGACTCGGGTGTCGCGGTGAGGGAATAGGGAAGTCGGCCACTACCATTTTGCTGCGCCATTTGGCGTTGTTGCCCATTGGGATTGAGGCCGTTGCTGAGCGAAATGTGAAATTGCGTGCCATTGCTACAACTAATCGGCGTGGTCGCAGTAATCGTGACATCGCCTTGGCTTAAATTGCCAAAGTTCATAATCAGATCGCCGCTGGTGACAAATGAGCAACCGCCTTGTACCCAGATTCGCACATTCATCGTGCTACCCGATGCCAGCGCCGTGTTGCAAAGCAGCAGGGCACCGCAAGCGATTAAAAATCGAAGGAGACTTTTTGCCATTTTGCTTCTCGTATCGTACTCATTTTAGCCTGCACAGCTTGGCCTTGGCATGCTAGTTTGATTTGTGGTGGCATCCGTTCTAAAGGGCTTTCCCATTGGGTTTGGCACTCTGGAACGACATTGCAGCGAATGCTCACATTTTTACTAAAAGCCAAGGGGCTGGCGAGAATCATGACCATCATCAGGCGCATTTTATTCACTCAGGTTTAAAGTAATTTCTTTAGTGTAGTGCTCACTGAGTATGTCGTGAGCATGATTGCTCGCCAATAGTCGGACGGCTTCTTGTTTTCAATTGCGATCACTTGCCGATGCAAAAACGACTAAAAATCACGCCAAGCAAATCATCAGATGTGAATTCGCCGGTAATCTCGTTCAGGCTGTTTTGCGCCAAACGGAGTTCTTCGGCGAGGATTTCGATTTGTAGGTAGCTGCTGTCGGCGATGTTTAAGTGTTCGCGCGCGGTGCGAATCGCAGTCAGATGGCGCTCACGAGCAATAAATACGCCATCGTTCATACCCTGCCACCCTATCTTCTTCAAGAGCTTAGCCTTCAATTCTTGCAGGCCAATACCCTGCTTGGCGGAAACGTGGATTTCATCGTCAGCGATTTCACCAGCAGTGTCGCCAGTCAGATCAATTTTATTAAACACGCGCAAAACGCTGAGCGACTCAGGCAGGCGCGCCAGAATGTCGTGATCGTGCGCGGTGATGCCTTCGCGGCTATCGAGCAGCAGCAGTGCCAAATCGGCTTTGGCGATGGCCACCCAAGTGCGCTCGATGCCGATTTTTTCGACGGTGTCGGTCGTATCGCGCAGGCCTGCTGTATCAATAATGTGTAGCGGAATACCATCGAGCTGAATCAGTTCGCGTACCGTGTCACGGGTGGTGCCAGCGATATCGGTGACAATCGCGACGTCTTCGCCCGCTAAGGCGTTCATTAAGCTAGATTTGCCGACGTTGGGCTGACCGATCAGCACCACATGCATGCCTTCGCGCAGCAATTTGCCTTGCGTGGCGGTGTCCATGACGCGAGCGAGCTGGGCGCTGATGTTATGCAATTTGCCGCGCGCGTCGGCGGCTTCGAGAAAGTCGATGTCTTCTTCGGGGAAATCCAACGTCGCTTCAACCAACATGCGCAAATTAATCAGCGCATCAACCAGCGCATGCACTTCACGTGAGAACGCGCCATCGAGTGATTTGAGCGCTGATTTGGCGGCGGCTTCCGATTGCGCATCGATAATGTCGGCGACGGCTTCGGCTTGCGCCAAATCGAGTTTGCCATTCAAAAATGCACGCTTGGTAAATTCACCGGGTTCCGCGTGGCGCGCGCCGAGTTCGATGCAACGCTTGAGCAGCATATTCATAATCACAGGGCCACCGTGACCTTGCAGTTCGAGCACGTCTTCGCCAGTAAACGACGCTGGATTTGGAAAAAACAGCGCAATGCCCTCGTCGACGGTGCTGCCGTCTGTCGCTTTGAAATGCGTAAAGTGCGCAAAGCGCGGTTTCAGCGCCGATTGCTCGCGGCCAAGCAGGCCGGAAATCAGCGCTTGGAGATTTTTACCAGAAACGCGAATCACACCCACGCCACCACGACCGGGGGCTGTGGCAATCGCGGCGATAGTGTCAGGGGTGTAAAGCATGATGGACTCGCAGTGTCTGATTAAATTGTTCTTGGTAGGCGGTGCACAGTTGAATGCGCCAGCCTGATTTGTGCCAGATCAGATTATACGTGGTCTGGAACTGGGTAGGCAGCTGGGGTTTTGCCCGTGTAATCGTCCATACGATATCGACAACGCAGTGATATTGTCCTTGCGGTAAAAATGTACTGATTTGATAGTCGGCATTCACGAAACCATCTTGTCGATAATGTTCACACAGAGCCTGCATATTATTCAGCAGCGCTGCATTTTCAGTGAAATGAAAATATTGCCCTTGCTGGGCAATCCCAGAAGGGAGGGCGAAATGCTCGGCGATGCGAGATGAATCGAGTTGATTGTAGGCTGCGCAATAGGCATTAAAGAACTGCAATATTTCTATGGGTATTGAGTTGTGAGTCTGTTTGGGCATGGTCTGCATTAATATACGTCAGATATAAAAAACGCCACCGGCGTGAGGCGGTGGCGTTAATAAGGTGCTGCTAGCTAACTCTTCGCTGCTTTGGCTTGATTCTCAATTTTCTTGGTAATCACATATTGCTGAATGATCGACAATACATTGTTCACCACCCAGTACAGAACCAAACCAGCCGGGAAGAAGAAGAAGAATACTGAGAATATAATCGGCATCCACTTCATCATCTTCGCTTGCATCGGATCCGGCGGTGGCGGCGATAGCATTGTTTGTACGTACATCGAAGCAGCCATAATCAGCGGCAAGATATACAGTGGATCTTTAACTGACAAGTCATGAATCCAGAATGCCCACGGTGCTTGGCGCAATTCAACTGCGGCCAATAGCATCCAGTAGAAACCAATGAACACTGGAATTTGCACCAACATCGGCAAGCAACCGCCGAGTGGATTGACCTTTTCAGTCTTGTACATTTCCATGACGGATTGCTGGAACTTCACGCGGTCTTCGCCGTGACGTTTTTTCAGCTCTTCCATGCGCGGTGCGAGCAAGCGCATTTTCGCCATCGAACGGTAGCTGGCGCTGGCCAATGGGAAGAACGCCGCTTTCAGTAGCAAGGTTACGATGATAATCGACCAGCCCCAATTGCCTACCAAACCATGAATGAATTCAAGCACGGCAAACAAGGGTTGCGAGAAAATCTTGAACATGCCGTAGTCTTTCACCAGATCAAAACCCGGTGCAACTGCGGCAAGGCGACGACTTTCTTGCGGGCCAACAAAGATCGGCACGGTGCGCTCAAATTTCGCACCTGCTTCGATTTTCGGCAAGTCAATGACTGCGCCTACCGAGAACATATTGTCTGGCAGTGCTTTCATTTCAAAGCGGCAATCGGTCGGCGTGCAAGCTGGGCTGCCGTTGTTTGGCGAGAAAATCCAGCCAGAAACGAAGTAGTGCTGAATCATCGCAATCCAGCCATTATTTGCGCTTGGACGGAATTTAGCTTCGCCTTTGGTGATTTTATCAAATTCCACTTTCTGGAATTTATCTTCTTGAGTAAAGAGCGCAGGGCCAGTAAAGGTGTGCGTGCCAAACATGCCCGGATTTTCAACTTTGCCGTCGCGAATCAAGCGATAGTAAGCGCTGGTCGTCAATGGGGCGGTGCCGCCGTTGACGATTTCATACTTCACATCGACTAGATATTCATCACGCTTAAAGGTGTAAATTTTGGCGATTTTGACACCAGCAGGGCCTGGGGCTTCTAGGCGAACAGCGATTTCATTTTGACCTTCAGCCATCGTGTAGCTGGCTTGGGCGGAGCTGAAAACGCTTTTATGCGTTGGCATTCCCTCGCCGAGCAAGCCCGTTTGCGCCACATAGGTGTGCTCACCCGAATCTTGCAACAAGACAAATGGTTTGCTTGGATCGTTGGTTGCGCCGATTTTCAAGAGTTCAACGTGACGTAAATCGCCACCGTTGCTATCGATTTCAGCACGGAATAAGTCAGTCGTCACCGTAATCCGCTGACCTTTAACAAGGCCGCTGGTTTCGGGGGCTGCTGCGGTAGAGGCGGTTGTGCTTGCGCTGTTAGAGGCCGCTATGGCGGCTGTTGCGCTGGCAGTGGTTTTGGGCTGCGGGTAACGCTGCTCCATATATTTTTGCCAGAAAAACAGAATGCTGAAAGACAGCGCAATAAAGAGGATTAGTCTCTTAGTATCCATTTGAACGGAAGAGCTCCCAACTCGGTGGCTTTAAGTAGATAAGCAATAGTTTATTGCAGCGTGGTTTTCCGAGTCGTACTTAGATGTACGGATCTGCGGCTTCTCATTGCGATAAAACTTTTGCACGACTTATATATATTACGGAACAGGATCATGCCCACAGCCGCCCCAAGGGTGGCATCGGCACAGACGTTTTGTGGTGAGCCAACTACCTTTTACTGGCCCATATCGACTCACCGCCTCAATCCCATATTGCGAACAAGTAGGTATGAAGCGGCAGCGAGGCCCCAGCAGTGGACTAATCATCCACTGATAAAGTTTCAGCAGTGCGATGATAAGGCGCGACATTGCTTCAATCGTTTAAATAAACTGAGTAAGGCAAGGCGCGCAGCTGCGCCGTCATTACGCTCGAACGGCTTGCGAGATCTGACGACAACATCAAGGCCTAACAAGAGATCGGTGTTTTGACGGAAGAGTTCGCGAACGGTGCGCTTGATGTAATTACGACCTACGGCGCGTTTATCGGTTTTTTTGCCGACAACCAAACCGAGCCTAGCTTGAGGCAGCTGGCTGGGTTTGCCTAAAACTTGGAAGTAATCGTTACTCACTGACGCTCGCAAACTAAAAACGGATGAAAAATCATCCGTTTTTAGTAAGCGTGCATCACGCGCAAAGCGGTAGCGAGGTACGCTCTGCATGCCGTTCAAAACGGAAGCAGGTGCGTTCGTTCGCAACAGCTTAAGCCGATAAAACTTTACGACCCTTGGCGCGGCGTGCGTTAAGAACGCGAACACCACCAACGGTTGACATACGGGCACGGAAACCATGAGTGCGTTTACGTTTGATTACAGAAGGTTGGAAAGTACGTTTCATGACTAAATCCTAAGTGCTAATTGGGCAGTAAACACGTGATTTAATCAGTGTTGCTAGTACCTTGTCAAGCAAGAGTGACGATTAACCGTGGATCGATTGCTGATTGTGCTTGTGGATAAGTCCTGCACTTGCAGGTACAATGGCTCGTTTCTCGGTAACCTCAGTAGCGAATCGCTACCGTGCTTGCGAGGCTGGCTGTTTGTATTTTGTTGCGTCTATACATATAGATGCTCGGCTCCCTCTGCGCTAATACCGTGTCAACCCACCTTTTCCGTAATGACATTGACCCCATGCAAATAGAAACACTTTGGCCGCATTGCCTCAACGAGCTGCAGCAAAACTTGGGCGCCAGTCAATTTAACATCTGGATCAAGCCGCTCACGGCACAGATGATTGACGAAACCTTAGTCATTGCGGTGCCCAATCAGATTTTCTTGCAATTTATTCGTGATCGCTATTTAGGCATGATCGAAATGGCTGCGGCCAAATTATGCGACGGCGTACCGCCGCCGATTGAGTTGAAAGTTGGGCAAATGTCCGCGCCGCCGCCGCGCGTTGCTGCGCGTCCAGCCAATGCATCTGCTGATTCGGGTGAATCTGCAGCTGCGCCAGTGAAACAAAGCAAACGCTTTGACGCCAGCGGCGCCAGCCATGAAACCACGCGGCTAAATCCATCGCATAGCTTTGATACGCTCGTTACCGGTAAAGCCAATCAGGTGGCGCGCGCCGCCGCGATGCAAGTCGCAGAAAATCCCGGTGTCAGCTACAACCCGCTGTTTGTGTACGGCGGTGTGGGCTTGGGTAAAACGCATTTGATCCAAGCGATTGGTAATTTCGTACATCAGCACAATCCGCAGGCCAAAATTCGCTATATCCACGCCGAAAAATACGTGCAAGACGTCGTGAAAGCCTATCAACACAAATCATTTGATGAATTTAAGCGTTATTACCATTCCTTAGATTTATTGCTGGTCGACGATATTCAGTTTTTCGTTGGCAAAGATCGTACGCAAGAAGAGTTCTTCTATCTATTTAATGCGCTACTTGAAAGCGGCAAGCAAATTATTTTAACCAGCGACAAAATTCCGCGTGAAATTGATGGTCTGCAAGAGCGTTTAACTTCACGTTTCTCTTGGGGTTTGATCGTGCCGATCGAGCCGCCAGAAACCGAAATGCGCGTGGCGATTTTGTTGAAAAAAGCCGAAGCCGAGCATTTTAAGCTCGATGCCAACGTCGCTTTTTTCATGGCAAAAAATATCCGCTCCAACGTGCGTGAGCTAGAAGGTGCGCTCAAACGCGTGTTGGCTTATGTGCGCTTTACTAATCAGCCGATCACGGTTGAGTCGGCCAAAGAAGCGCTGCGCGATATTTTGGCTTCGGGTAATCGCCAGGTTTCGGTTGAGAATATCCAAAAAACCGTCGCTGACTTTTACAAAATCAAAGTCGCCGATATGCACAGCAAAAAGCGCACGCGAGATATTGCACGGCCACGGCAAATGGCGATGACGCTGACCAAAGAGCTAACACAAATGAGTTTGCCTGCGATTGGCGATGCCTTCGGTGGCCGCGATCACACGACCGTCTTGCATGCTTGTCGCACGATTGAAGAGTTCCGCAAAAATGACAGCGAAATGGCGCATCAATATAGTGTGCTGCTGCAAATGTTGCGTTCTTGATCGGACTACATACGCGGGATTCAATTTTGTGAAGTGATGGGTATTGCAATGCGGCGCTTTATGAGTAATGGCTGCATTCATATACCCATTCATTGCGCTGAATGTGGCTTGAAGCTGCGCTAATTTAAATTGGGCGTAGCTCGCTTCAAGGCCGCTAAGCTTTCGCATTCCTGATTTTAGCCCCGATTTGCGGTAGAATCGGGGGCATACAAATCAATTAATCTAACTTGGGTGAGAGTAAATGCAACTGCTGCAAGCTGAACGCGATTCGCTCCTAAAACCACTGGCCACTGTAACGGGTATTGTCGAGCGTCGACACACTCTGCCTATCCTGTCGAATGTACTGATTAAAAAAGATGGCGACGCGCTGTCTTTTACCGGTACTGACTTAGAAATCCAAATTAGCAGCCAACAAACCGAGGGTTTTTCGGGCGGTGATTTTGCGATTACCGTTGCGGCGAAAAAAATGTCGGATATTTTGCGTGCGATTCCCGACAAAACCGTCGTGACGCTCGAAGAAGCCGAAGGCCGTTTGACGATTAAAGCCGGCAAAAGCCGCTTTGCATTGCAAACTTTGCCTGCCGCTGATTTCCCTGAGCTGGCTGTTGATACTAATTTGCGCGCGACAATTCGCCTGCCGCAACGTCAACTCAAAGCTTTGCTAGGCCGCGTGCAATTTGCGATGGCGCACCAAGATATTCGCTATTACCTCAATGGCCTGTTTATGGTCACCGAAGGCAATTTGCTTAAACTGGTTGCCACCGATGGCCACCGTTTGGGTTTTGTATCGACTGAATTGGCCGCTTCGTTTGAGAAAAACGAAGTGATCTTGCCGCGCAAAACCATACTGGAACTCTTCAAATTGCTCGGTGAAGTGGATGACGAAGTCACCATTGATATCGCCAGCAATCAAGTGAAGTTCAGCTTTGGCAAAATCGTGATTCATAGCAAAGTAGTCGACGGTAAATTCCCCGATTACAACCGCGTGATCCCACAAAACAATGACAAATTGCTCACCGTAGATCGTCAGGCGCTGTTGTCGTCGATGCAACGCGCAGCGATTTTGTCGAACGAAAAATTCCGTGGTGTTCGTCTAGTTCTGACCGACAGCACGCTGAAGATTTTGTGCAATAACAATGAGCAAGAAGAAGCGCAAGAGGAAGTTGAAGTCGGTTACAGCGGCGAACCGCTGGATATCGGCTTTAACATTCAATATCTGCTCGATGTACTGACTAATCTCTCGGTGGAAACCTTGCACTGCTATTTTGGCGATGTGAATTCCAGCGTGTTGGTCACAATTCCGGATAATGAACACTTCAAATACATTGTGATGCCAATGCGTATCTAGGCTGCGGTGAGTAGGGAGTAGGGACGGGGCGATCAGCCCCACCTGCGCCTCACTCCCTAATCCCCACTTCCTAATCCCCATACTCAAAAAAGCCATGACCGAAGAAAAAAACCTCCCGCAAGCCCCAGAAAGTGCCCAATCTGCTGATTACGGCGCTGATAGTATTCGTATCTTGAAAGGTCTCGAAGCCGTTCGTAAACGCCCAGGTATGTATATCGGCGATACGCAAGATGGCTCTGGCCTGCATCATATGGTGTTCGAGGTACTGGATAACGCGATTGATGAAGCGTTGGCAGGGCATTGCGACACGATCCGCGTGATTATTCATGCCGATAGTTCGGTGAGTATTGAAGACAACGGTCGCGGTATTCCAACGCAAATCAAAGAAGACGACGAGTTCAAACGCTCGGCGGCTGAAATCGTGATGACCGAATTGCACGCCGGCGGTAAGTTCGACCAGAACAGTTACAAAGTGTCTGGTGGTTTGCATGGGGTGGGGGTATCAGTTGTTAATGCGCTATCAGACTGGCTTCGCCTAACGATACGTCGTGATGGCAAAAAACACACGATGGAATTTCGCCTCGGTGAAGCGGTTGCGCCACTCAAAGTAGTGGGTGACACCGAGCGCCGTGGTACTGAAGTGCATTTTATGGCTTCACTTGAAACCTTTGGTTTGATCGAGTTTCACTTTGAAATTCTCGCCAAACGGATTCGCGAACTCTCCTTCCTGAATAATGGCGTGAATATTCAGTTGATCGACCGCCGCACGGGTAAAGAAGAAACTTTCAATTACACCGGTGGCGTGAGTGGTTTTGTTGAATATGTGAACCGTACCAAATCCGTGCTGCATCCAAAGATTTTTTACTCATTGGGTGAAAAAGATGGCATGAGCGTTGAAGTCGCGATGCAATGGAATGATTCTTACCAAGAATCAGTGCAATGCTTTACCAATAATATCCCGCAACGCGACGGCGGTAGCCACATGACGGCGCTGCGCCAAGTGATGACGCGCACCTTAAATCAATACATCGACAGTCACGACTTTGCGAAAAAAGCCAAAGTAGAAACCAGCGGCGATGATATGCGCGAAGGCTTGACCTGCGTGCTGTCAGTCAAAATGCCCGACCCGAAATTCTCTAGCCAAACCAAAGATAAACTCGTTTCGAGCGAAATTGGCCCTGTGGTGAGTGAAGTGGTAAGCAGCGCTTTGGCCGATTTCCTGATGGAAAATCCGCTCGACGCCAAAATCATTTGCGGCAAGATTGTGGATGCTGCGCGGGCGCGTGAAGCAGCGCGTAAAGCGCGTGAAATCACCCGTCGTAAAGGCGTGCTCGATGGCTTAGGTTTGCCAGGTAAATTGGCCGATTGCCAAGAAAAAGATCCTGCGATGTCGGAAATTTACCTCGTCGAGGGAGATTCCGCGGGTGGCTCAGCCAAGCAAGGCCGTGATCGTAAATTCCAAGCGATTTTGCCGCTCAAAGGTAAAATCCTGAACGTTGAACGCGCGCGTTTTGATCGTATGCTCGCCAGTCAAGAAATCGGCACGCTGATTATGGCGCTCGGTTGCGGTATCGGTAAAGACGATTTCAATATCGAAAAACTGCGCTATCACCGCATTATTATCATGACCGATGCGGACGTGGATGGTTCACACATCCGTACGCTGCTGTTGACGTTCTTCTACCGCCAGTTGCCAGAATTGGTTGAGCGCGGCTACATCTATATCGCGCAACCGCCGCTATTTAAAGTCAAACAAGGTAAAAACGAAACTTACCTCAAAGACGAGCAAGAGCTGAAACAGCATTTATTGCGCGCCGCGATCAATGGCGCAGAACTACTGCCAAGTGCGGATGCACCTAGCATTAGCGGCGAAGCGCTGGAAACTTTGGCGCGCCAATACTTCATCACCGAAGCCGTCATCGAGCGCGAAAGCCGTTTCCTCGATCCTATGATTTTGAATGCGATGCTCATCATCACACCGCTGGTGCTCGACGATGAAGCCACCACCTTGGACAGCATTGCCCGCCTGCAAGCGGCAGTGAAACATCCGGCGTTCACGTTTAGTGCTGATTTGGTCGATGCTGTATGGCAAATCCGCATCGAGCGCCGCCTGCATGGCGTGGTGACGATGCAATACATCGACGCTGATTTCATCTTGTCGGGCGACTACGCGCAAATCGCGCGCATGGCAGAATCCTTGATGGGCTTGGTGCAGCCCGACGCCATCATCCGCCGTGGCAGCGCCGAGCAGCCGATTCGCAGCTTCAAAGAAGCCCTCGATTGGCTACTGGCCGAAGTGCGCCGCAATATGAGCATTCAGCGCTATAAAGGTCTGGGTGAAATGAATCCAGAACAGCTCTGGGAAACCACGATGGACGTCACCGTTCGCCGCCTGTTGAAAGTGACGATTGGCGACGCGATCACCGCCGACGAAGTCTTCACTACGCTAATGGGCGACCAAGTCGAACCCCGCCGCCAATTTATTGAACAAAATGCGCTGGTAGCGCGGAATTTGGATGTTTAACAATGTAGGTTTTCATAAGAACTGAGATATTCTCATTTTGTGAAATTTAGGAAGGAGCTTTTGGGCTCCTTTTTTTATATGGAATACGGTTAATTTGCCGGTATTTTTAGGTTAGGAGTGAAGAAGGTCGATATCGAATTTTTTTCATTAATGAAATTAATCCGATTGATTCGCCACTTATGTATGTGAATCAGCATGGCGTCGATTATCTTGCTTTTGCGTCAGTTTCATGGCAGGGTGATAATGAATAATCAATATGTGGTCATCAGCACAGTAGTTGGTCTCTACTTGTTTATCGGTATAGCCATTATTGGTTATCGCTTCATCTCTTGAGAGTCTTGAAAAATGGATGCGCATTAGCTAACTCGTCATCTTTTGTTAGTTAGTAGGTGCGCAAAATGCGCGGAAAGCATTGTAGATCCTTTGGGTTTTATGGTTTCTCTGCCTCCGCTTTAATATGCATTGGCTGGCCGGTTAGCCACCTATTATCTGTTAGGTATCTTGTGTCCGAAACAATCTCCTCTGGCAAAGAGTCAACTTCAAGTGCTAAACCAGCAATCTCCTCCCAACCTGAGTCAGATACGCCTCTACCTCTGCGTAGAACCATTGATCGCGCTTTTCAGCATGCTTGGCGCCGCCTTCATGTCCGCTTCCCTCAATTAGTTCCCACCCCTAATCGCGGTGATCGCGAGTTCCTTCGCCGCCGTGACGTAGAAAGCAACCTAGCGACGCGAGTTCCCGAAGGAGAGCGGCTTCAACAAATCGCCATGTGGGGGATTGAGATCTTTGGGCCAGCCGAGGCCGATTCCCTTAACGCAGCCATTAAGCATTTGGGGTGGCATAAAGATCAACCTTTTGGCCTCAATACTAACCCCGCTTCTTGGATTAACGAGCAACGTACATATGGTACCGAGGGCAACCTAAACCTCGGTCACATTGAGCGCCCAGGAGAGAGTCGCTTTCTCCTTAAAGGCCGGACGGCCCCACTTCCTGAAATGGTGGATTACGCCCATGGCTATATATATCAACTATCTCCCTCCGTTACTGCCGTCATCATTTGCTTTGTGTTGACGGAATCTGCGGGTCACGCGTATCACGAAGAACTTAACATTGATCGAAAGACGGGATATGGGACGCTCAAGGATGGTTATCGTTACTTCGACGTTGAGCACGTCAAGCGTCACGCCGTTGGCTTGGCTCGCACCAAATCAAGAACGCAAATTGTAAAATGGTTCTCAGTACACCTTCCTGGATTTTTCTCCCGCGCCCCTGATTGCAATCGTTTGCCCACAGCCGAACTCATTTCGACCATTTGCGAGCCTCTGCTTGTCGGAGTCAGGGCACAAACGCGCCCAGAAGCAGATTGGACCCGTCTTCTCTCTCAGCCCGGTCACAAAGAGATCTGGACACTCGAGGATTGTGCTGGACTCGCTCTGTGTTGGCCTGAATCAGACGGAGATCTTCGCTATCACGCCATAGCTAACCTTCAGACGAGTCTTCTCACCGCAGATCAACTGAAGTATCGAGGTGGCGACAGTGATGCAGTACATGCGTCAATCGTCAGTGACCACATCGAAGGCATCATGGTTAATTTCGCTGCAATCGCTGCACTACGAGAGATCATCCGGCTTCTTCGCCTTACACCAAGTTCAATCTCAGCCGACACGACCTCCCGAAAAGGTACCACAACGTGCATAGAGCAGATACGACTGTACTTCGATAGATCCATTGGCATCCCCGCGCTAACCTCAGAGCTTGCCAGTAGATCCGAAAAAGTTCATTCATATAAGTGGACCTGTTCCACATTTCAAACTCAACCTTGGCCTAGGGAAGAGAAGCCGATTGAAATCTTCGAAGCTCTTCGCTCTCGAACCCACTTTCTTGCTTCGCAGGCACAAAGCCTCGAGGGGGAGACTCGTGAGCACCTTGAGCAGTTGTCCGGAATCTTGAGCACGAGAGAGAATATTCGGACTCAGGCGCGTATGGAACTGGTGGCGGTTTTTGCCGTTATTCTCTCTGTTGTATCCCTCGCTGTGGCTGTTATGTCTGTAGACAAGTTCTCAGACTACATCAATCAGTATGTTGAGAGTCTCTCTAAGACAAAGTAGCTGCAGAGCCATGTAGTCCTGCTTAGTTTTATCAACCCGCGCTGATCGCAATTTTCGAGATCAGATTCAAATTGGCGGGTTACGCCTAAAGGCTAACCCGCCCTGCAGTATTGATGTATTTGATTGCAGCCCTTAATTATCAACACCTAGCTGGCAATACATCGACTAAATTGTAAATTTCGTTGAGCTGCGCGAGAGCGCTTGTATCAAGTCGAACGAGGTGATGCTAACGCTGAGCTGGGATATTGGCCGCTATTTTTCAGTTTTCCCCGCTTCGTTTTAGGCTTTGCAGTAATGGTAGCCAATCGGCCTTACGCTCACTCTGACAGCCATCCATTTATTCGTTAATGAAACGGCCGCACTTCGACGGATGCGCGGCAGGCGATGGCGGCTTTTTTTCCCCAGATTAGCGCCTCCTCTAAGCTGGCGACTTCGAGCACCCAAAACCCACCAATATGTTCGGCGGTGTTCAAGTAGAGGCCATCGCTGATGCTGACTTCACCATCGTCTTGCAGCCGCAATGATTTAGCCTCGCTGATCGGCTGCAGGCCGCCGACGAAAACTCGGATGCCCGCAGCGACCATTTCATCGTTGAGTACATCAATATCGCGAGACATCGCTGCGTCTTCTGCGCTCAATGGATCGTAATCGTTGGGGCGATGAATCGCGACTAAATATTGCGTCATGGCATTGCCTTGGACGGATTGGAGTTAGAAATAGCTTAGCGCAAATTGGTAATTTGGGCAGGCATCCGCTGGATGCCTTATCGCCTTGCATTTATAAACAGCTTATATTTTTAAGCAAAATCGAGCACTTCGTTCAGCGTTTTTCTCGGTTTCTGCGGCCAATTATTGGCGGCGGATTTGCCGACGGTAATCAGCATCACCGGAATCTCCTCGGCCGAGAGTTCAAATTCTTCGGCAACGCCTGTTGCGTCAAAACCCGTCATTGGGCAGCTGGCTAGCCCCATGCCTTGTGCGGCCAGCATTAGCGTCATGGCGGCCAGTGAGGCCGAGCGTATGGCTTCGTCGCGTTGCCGCTGTGGCTGATTGTGATAAGCCTCATTGGCGTAATGCAGCATGTTTTCGGCTAACTCGGGCTTTAAAATTCCCGCCGACACGCTAGGTGCTAAGGCTTGCGCCAATCCGGTATGCAAATCAAGGCGACCACAAACAATAAAGCTCACGGCGGCATCGGCGACTTTGCCTTGGCCATACGCATGCTTGAGTAGATTTTGCTTTGCGCTGGCTGATTGCACGGCAATAAAGCGCCAGTTTTGGCCGTTATATGCGCTGGGGGCCAGCGTGGCTAAACGGACGAGTTCCTTGATGTCTGCGTCGCCCAGTGTGTGCTCGGGATCAAAATAATTGCAGGAAATGCGCTGTTCGATCAGGGTTTTGATGGACATGGTGAAGTGGCCTTTTCAATTGCAGTAAAGTGAGGTGAATTCGGTTTTGCTGGCTTTGTGCCAAGATGTCATTCGCTGCTGGCTGCGCCTGACATTGCGGTCAATCTCGGGCAGCGCTGCGCCAGCGACCAGCTCCAGATACAGCGGGCCATTGAATTGATGCGTATGTAGGCTGCGAATCAGCGAGAGAAAATCAACCTCGCCTTCGCCAGGCGTGACGGCAACAGAAGGGCCGCTTGGCGTGAGCTGGTAATCTTTGATGATGAAATTGGCGCAGTAGGGTGCGAGCGCATCGATATAGTCTTCCGGCTGGATTTGCCCTGCGCTGTAATACAGTAAATTGCCCGGATCAAAACTCAGCATAAATACATCTGATGTGAGTATTTGCTTCAAGGCTATTAGGTGTAATGGCTGCGTTGATATACCACCATGTGGCTTGATACAAATGGTGATGTTCGCGGCGCGAGCGACAGGCTCAATCGCTTGCATCAGCGCAATATAATCGGGCAATAAATCCGCATGTTCACAGCCAAAATCCAGCAGCATGCTGGCACCCAATTGCTGGGTGTTTTCAATCAGGCGGCGGTAGCGATCCAGTGCAGCAGCTTGACCGCCTGCGACTTGCCATTCACCCGCCAGTAGCAGCGAGGGCAATAGCCCTGCGGCGTCGCAAGCCTGCCGTGCGGCGGCGATTTGCGGTGCCGTGCTGTCTGCTGTTACTGCAATCGCTGCGCCGTCTTGAGTTTGGTTATAAAACAGCGCGACTTCAGTAAACCCCGCCGCAGCAATGTGTTCGCAAGCGTGCGGCAATGTGAGCGCTTGATAAGGACGAGTGGCGCAGCCAAGTCGCATCGTGTTCTCCTGATTGATGAATGCACCGATTGTTATGCAAATCGAATGCGCAATAAATATCGCTATAATTAGTTAATTCAAAACCATGGGTTAGTAATGATGGACAAATTGCGCAGCATGGCGGTGTTTGTTAGCGTGGTGGAGTGCGGTAGTTTTAGTGCGGCTGCTAATGAGCTGATGATCTCGGCGGTGATGGTGGGCAAACATATTGCGCAGCTTGAGTCCATGCTGGGAACGCGCTTGCTCGAGCGCACGACGCGCAAGCAAAGCCTGACGAGTGCGGGAGCCGGTTATTTTGATAATTGCAAAAAAGTGCTGGAACAAGTGCGCTGGGCGGAAAGCTCGGTGGAAAGCCTGCAAACCCAGCCGCAGGGCTTGTTGCGCGTTAGTGCGCCGATTAACTTGGGCGCAAGCGTCATTTCGCCGCTGGTCGCGGGTTATTTAGCGCAATATCCGCAGGTGAAATTGGAATTGATTCTAAGCAATAGTCGCATTGATTTGATTGAAGACGGCTTTGACTTGGCGATTCGCACGGGTGACTTGGGCGATAGTGATTTGGTGGCGCGCGCTTTGCCAAATTATCAATTACGGCTTTGCGCATCACCCGCGTATTTGCAGCAGTACGGTATTCCGCAGCATCCCAGCGAATTACAGCAGCACTATTGCGTAACGCATTTGGTCTGGGGGCATCGCAATGAGTGGCCGGGCTTGCGCTTGCGTGATCAACAGGTGTGGCCGTGTAAAAGCCGTTTTGCATGCAATGACAGCCGAGCGTTGCGACAAGCTGCGCTGAACGGCGCGGGGATTATTTTTCAACCCGAAGTGTTACTGGCCGAAGACATTGCCGCAGGCCGCTTGATTCCAATTTTGGCCGACTTCTTACCCAAAGCCACGCCAGTGAATTTGGTCTACCTCGCCGACGCACGGCCGCGGCCTAAGCTCAGCAGTTTGATTGATTATTTACTGGCGGAATATCCCGCTGCAGCTAGGGTTTGTTGACGTTTGGTTTGCGAGCTGCGTTTGTGCGGATTTTGGCCTGAGGCAAGGCACGAAGCGCGTTACTTAGTCATTCTAAGTGAGCGCTTTGTAACGCAGCATCAGGCCAAAAGCCGCAAAACCCGAAGGGCTGGGCGTTTTTCGCGGCAACTCCGCGTTGTAACTCGCTCGAATAGCCTGCTATGCGTCGCTCATTACGCCTTGATTTGCCGCGAAACCCGCTCCAGCGCAATCGTAAATCAAACATCAACAGACCCTACTGGGCGCTCTGCTAGGGCAGAGGCATTCAGCTATACTGAGCGCCACTGTTACCCCTATCAAAGAGAATCGCTATGACCATCAAATCGCGTGCTGCCGTTGCCTTTGCTGCTAATCAACCTTTGCAAATTGTTGAAGTCGATGTAGAGCCGCCCAAAGCGGGCGAGGTTTTAGTGCGGATTGTGGCTTCGGGCGTTTGCCATACCGATGCGTATACGCTGTCTGGCGAAGATTCTGAAGGCGTTTTTCCGTGCATTCTCGGCCATGAAGGTGGCGGGATTGTCGAAGCGGTGGGTGAGGGCGTTACATCACTCGCGGTAGGCGATCATGTGATTCCGCTGTATACCGCCGAATGCCGTGAGTGCAAATTCTGCAAATCAGGCAAAACCAATCTATGCCAAGCGGTGCGCGCCACGCAGGGCAAGGGCGTGATGCCCGATGGTACGACGCGTTTTTCTTATCAAGGCCAGCCGATTTATCACTATATGGGCTGCTCGACGTTTTCTGAATACACCGTTTTACCTGAGATTTCGCTGGCCAAAATCCCTAAAGATGCTCCGCTGGAAAAAGTCTGTCTGCTCGGTTGCGGCGTGACGACTGGGATTGGCGCGGTACTGAATACGGCGAAAGTTGAAGAGGGCAGCACCGTGGCGATTTTCGGCATGGGCGGCATTGGTTTGGCGGCGATTATTGGCGCTACGATGGCTAAAGCGGCGCGGATTATTGCGATTGATATTAACCCGGCCAAATTTGAAATCGCCAAGCAGCTGGGTGCGACCGATTTTGTGAATCCCAAAGATCACAGCAAGCCGATTCAAGAAGTGATCGTCGAAATGACCGATGGCGGCGTGGATTATTCTTTCGAGTGCGTTGGCAATGTGCAATTGATGCGCGCCGCGCTGGAGTCTTGCCATAAAGGTTGGGGCGAATCGGTGATTATCGGTGTGGCGGGTGCGGGGCAAGAAATTAGCACGCGCCCGTTCCAACTGGTGACAGGCCGCGTGTGGCGCGGTTCGGCATTTGGCGGCGTACGCGGTCGTACCGAATTGCCAAGTTACGTGCAAAAAGCGCAAACAGGCGAAATTCCGCTCGATTCGTTTATTACGCATACGATGCCGCTGGAAGAGATCAATACCGCGTTTGATTTGATGCACGAAGGCAAAAGCATCCGCACTGTGATTCATTTTTAAGTGATGGGTGGCGCGATGAATGTAGAACAAATCAGTAGTCAAAAATGCTTTGGCGGCCAGCAACAGCGCTTTAAACATCAATCGCAAGTGCTGCATTGCGAGATGAATTTTTCGGTGTATTTGCCGCCACAGGCGGAGCACAACAAGTCGCTACCTGTTGTGTATTGGTTATCGGGTTTAACGTGCACCGATGAAAATTTCGTGCAAAAAGCCGGTGCGCAACGCATCGCCGCCGAGCTTGGGCTTATTTTGGTTGCGCCTGACACCAGCCCACGCGGCGCAAATGTGCCGGGCGATCCTGATGGCGCTTGGGATTTTGGTGTGGGCGCGGGCTTTTATCTGAACGCCACGCAAGCACCGTGGAATCAGCATTATCAAATGCATGATTATGTGGTGCATGAGCTGCCAGCCTTGATAGAAGCCCATTTCACGGACTCGGCGCAACGCGGAATTTTTGGGCATTCAATGGGCGGGCATGGCGCGCTGGTGTGTGCTTTACGCAATCCGGGTCGCTATCAATCGGTGTCGGCTTTCGCGCCGATTTGCAATCCGGTCGCCGTGCCTTGGGGAGAAAAAGCCTTTTCGCGGTATTTGGGCGAAGATCGCAGTACATGGCCAGAGTGGGACGCATCGCTATTGATCGCCAAAGCGAGCGAGCGATTGCCGATGTTGATCGATCAAGGCGATCAGGATAGCTTCTTGCTCAATCAATTGCGCCCAGATGCGTTGCAAGCGGCGGCCAGTGCAGCACATTATCCGCTGGTGCTGAATCTGCAATCAGGCTACGACCATAGCTATTATTTCATCGCTAGTTTTATCGAAAACCATTTGCGCCATCATGCTGGGGCCTTGGTCTGATTTAAACGAATGATGAATTAAAAAAACTAGCTTGTTAGCAAGTTGGTTTTTTTTCGCCTAGGCGTATCGGTATCTACATGAATCAAAAAGCGGCAAAAAATCATCAATTCGTCATTCCGGCGAAGGCCGGAATCCAGCTGCAATGCTGATTTTACCTTCTCTCGTAGATACTGGCTTGCGCTGATATGACGATCTAGCCGAGTGCATTTAAGCTTGTGTAGATGATATTTATGCCTAGGCATGTGGATTATTCGTCGCTGACTTTCGATTAGATTAAAGGCTGGGCGCTGAAATCGGCTAAGCTCAAAGTCGTGAATTTGATCGCCAAGCACTCAGATAAAAGTTGGCTTAATTACTTAATCGCAAGGGGAATAATAATGAAAAATATTTTGGTTGTTTCGGTGATTGGTCAGGATAAACCGGGCTTGGTGGAGCAATTGGCGGCGGTGATTGCACAGCAACAGGGTAATTGGTTGGAGTCGTCCTTTTCGCGTTTGGCCGGGCAATTTGCGGGGATTGTGAAAGTCGCGGTGAATGGTGATGGCGCAGCGCTTCTGGCCGCGTTGCAAGGCTTGCCGGGTTTGGATGTGCGCGGTGTATTGGATGCTGAGCAGGCCGATGCATCAGATATTTCGTCGCAAAGCGTGGCCTTGAGCTTGGTCGGGCACGATCGAATCGGCATTGTCAAAGACGTGTCGACGATTTTGGCGCGCTTTGGCGTGAACGTCGAAAAGCTAGAAACATGGCTAGATAGCGCACCGATGTCGGGCGAAACGATGTTTCATGCGCAAGCGCTGCTTTCTGCGCCTGTGAGCGTCGATTTAGGCCATGTGCGCCGCGATCTGGAAGCGCTGGCCGATGATTTGATCGTGGAATGGACGGATTAATTGGAAAACACAGGTGTTGGGCTGCGCTTAAAGTTCGCAGCCCGCGCTGCTCGCGGTTCAGATTAGGTTTTGATGCCGTGCCGCACGGCATGAGCGCGACCATGGTGAGAAGAACTGCTGCCAAGGTCGACTACGCCAACTCTAAGACTGCATATTTTCGGTTTTTGAAAGAAAGACAATAATCAGGAAATAACAATTCACCAAGCTTAATTTGGGCTTTCGCAGCGCTTGGAGTAAATTAGCGCCATTGCGCCCATTCTAGGTTTTACGTCATGTCGCTCCAGTCTCTTTTCACGGCGATTGTGCTTGCTAGCTCAATCCCGGCCAGCTTTGCCACCACCGTCAGTCAATTCTCCCCGCAAAATGAAGTCGTCAAAGTGCAGCAAGTGCGCGCGACGTTTTCTAGCCCGATGATTAAATTCGGCGATTTATCAGCGGCTGCACCGTTTGATATTGCGTGTCCGGTGAAAGGCAATCCGCATTGGATCGATGACAAAACTTGGGTAATGGATTTCTCTGGTGATTTTCCAGCCGCGACGACGTGTACGTTTAGCGTGAAGGCGAGCCTTAAAGCGCAAAATGGCGAGGCGATTAGCGGCAAAACGAAATTTAGTTTTAATACCGGCGCGCCGGTCATTACGCAATCCTGGCCGTCGAATAACTCTCAAATTACCGAAGACCAATTTTTCGTCTTGCAATACAACGGTAATCCGCCAGCCAGCAGCCAATTATTCTGCCAAGTCGCGGGTCAAGCCGAGCGTTTACCGGTGAAGCGCGTCAGCAATGATGATAAAGCCACCTTGCTCAAGCATCTGTCCCTGCAAAAAATCGCCGCGCAAGTGGATGTGGTGCAATGCGCGCAGCGTTTGCCCGCGAGCAGTCAAGTGATGTTGATTAACTCCCGCTCTGCTAGCCGAGATCCACAAACGATCAATTTCACTGTAGAGCCTGAATTTACGGCGAATTTCTCGTGCGAACGCCAAAATACCAAATCAGGATGTATCCCTTTTCAGCCCTTTAGGCTTAATTTCTCTAGAGCAATACCCCGTAGTACGGCGGAAAAAATTCGTTTGAAAACGCCAGATGGCGAAGCCAAGCCGTTTTTCTCGGCGGATGACGGGGATGGCTCGGCTGAGGTTGAAAGCGTGCGCTTTAAAGGCCCATTCACCGCCGAAGCGGAGTTTGAAATCAAGCTACCGAGCGCGCTGAGTGATGAACTCAAAAACGGCAATGCGTTCCCACTTAAATTCAAAACTGCCGACTATCCGCCCTTAGCTAAATTCGCCGCTGCTCCATTTGGGATTTTGGAGCTGAATGCCGATCCGGCCCTGCCCGTGACTTTGCGCCATATCGAAGCCGATGTGCCGCTGAAAGCCGCCAAAATTGGCGGTAGCGCAATGGTGCTGAAAGATGATCAAGCGATGATGGCGTGGTTGGCCAAAATTGAGGATTACCACGAAAGTACGATTAATGTGAAAGGCCAAGACGTACAAACCCGCCGCCTTAGCTTATTAAAAAATGAAAAATCAGCAGTCAATCTAACACTGCCCGGCGCGCCAGATGCGAAAGGAAAATGGCCGTTTGAAGTGGTGGGTATTCCACTCAAAACACCCGGCCTGCACATTATCGAGCTGGAATCCAAAGTGCTCGGCAAGGCGCTGCTCGACAGCAATAAACCAATGTATGTGCGTACAGCCGCGCTGGTGACTAATTTGGCGGTGCATTTTAAGCACAGTAAAGAAAACGCAGCCGTATGGGTGACGACGTTGGATAAGGGCAAACCCGTTGCGGACGCCAAAATTGCCGTTTACAACTGTGCCGCTGAAATGCTGTGGCAGGGTAAAACGGGCAGCAATGGCGCGGCGCTAATTCCACAAGTGCTGACAGAAAAATCATGCTCGGGTCGCCGCTTGAGCGGTTTCTTTGTGACCGCTCGCAAGGTCGACGCCAAAGGCCTTGAAGACGTGTCGTTTGTGCGTTCGACGTGGAATCAGGGCATAGAAAGCTGGCGTTTCCCAGTGCAAACGATTTACAGCGATCAGCCTGCGCTGCGTGCGCATACAGTGTTCGACCGGACTTTATTCCGCGCTGGCGAAACCGTATCGATGAAGCATGTGATTCGCGTCGAAAATTCCAAAGGCTTTGCGCTGCCTAAGGCTGGCCAGCTACCTGTCGAGCTGACGATTACGCACGATGGCAGCGGTCAAGAATTCAAATTCCCGCTGACGTGGCGCAATGGGCGCTATGCCGAATCGACGTTTGCGATTCCGGCCAATGCCAAGCTCGGCGCGTATTCATTGAAACTCAGCAAGAAAGGCATTCGCAATACCTCTGGGGAGGATGAGGACGCAGGCTATGATCAGGATGGCGTAACGCTGTATACCGGCACATTCCGTGTAGAAGAATTCCGCCTGCCTGTGATGCGCGGGCAAATTAGTATGAATGACAAAATGGCGGTTGCTCCCAAGGATTTGGCTTTGTCGATTGCGATGTCTTACGGCAATGGCGGCGCTGCTAAAGCTTTGCCCGTCAGCGTCAGCGCGATGTTGCGCGAACGGTATGGTCGCCCAGACGGTTTTGATGGCTTTAGTTTTTCTGCGCCTGAAACCTCGAACGATGTCAAAACACCGTCGCTCGATGGCAAAGTGGTGCTGAATAAATCCACCACCGTCTTGGATGCCAATGGCGCAGCCAAGATCAATATTCCGAATTTACCGCAGCTAGCTAAGCCGACCGATTTGGTCGCTGAGGCCACGTATACCGATCCAAATGGTGAAGTACAAACGATTTCGCGCACGCTGACTTTGTGGCCAGCGGCGGTGCAAATTGGCTTGCAAGTAGAGGATTGGGCTTCCGTTGGTAAATCGGTGGCGATGAAAGCGGTGGTGGTCGATACCAAGGGCAAGCCCGTTGCTGGCCGTGAAGTGAGCGTGCGCGCGGTGCGCCACACTTATTTATCCAGTCGCAAGCGCTTGGTCGGCGGATTTTATGCCTATGAAAGCGAAGAAAAAACTGATGATTTGGGCGAGGTGTGTAGCGGTAAAAGCGATGCACGCGGTTTGGTCTTTTGCGATGTGGAACTCAAAGAAGAAGGCCGCATTGAGCTGATTGCGCAAACGAGTGATGCCGACAAACGCAAAGTGAGCGCTGCGCAATCGGTGTGGGTGAGCCGCCAAAATGAAATGTGGTTTGATGGCGAAAACCATGATCGTATCGATGTAGTACCAGAAAAACCGACGTATCAACCCGGCGAAACCGCGGTATTCCAAGTGCGGATGCCGTTCCGTAAAGCAACCGCATGGGTAGCGATTGAGCGCGAAGGCGTGATTGAAACCAAAGTCATTGAATTGTCGGGCAAAAATCCGACGTTTGAATTGCCGATTGCATCGAGCTGGGCACCGAATGTGTATGTGTCGGTGTTGGCCGTGCGTGGCCGCGTGCTGGATGTGCCGTGGTATTCCTTTTTTACCTGGGGCTGGAAAGCGCCAAGCGCATGGTGGGATGCGTATTGGAATGAAGGCGGCGATTTCCAAGCGCCAACCGCGATGGTCGATTTATCCAAACCGGCGTTTAAATACGGCTTAGCGCAAATCAAAGTCGGCGAAGCCGCGCATAAATTGCAAGTGAGCGTTACTGCCGACAAGGCGGTGTACGGTATTCGCAAAACTGCGCAAGTCAAAGTGCAAGTGAAACTGCCCGATGGCAAACCTGCGCCAGCAGGTACTGAGGTGATGTTTGCCGCTGTAGACGAGTCTCTACTTGAGCTACAGCCCAATACCTCATGGAATCTGTTGGATGCCATGTTGCAGCAACGCGCTTACGGCGTTGAAACGGCGACGGCGCAGCAGGAAGTCATCGGTAAGCGCCATTTTGGCCGCAAAGCCTTGCCGCCGGGCGGTGGCGGTGGCGTTGCGCCAACGCGTGAATTGCTCGATACGCTCTTGGTTTGGCAACCGAAGTTGATTCTCGATGCCAACGGCAGCGCAACCATCGCCGTGCCGCTCAATGATGCGTTGACCAAATTTAAACTCGTCGCCGTCGCCGAAGTGGGCGCGGGGCAATTTGGTACTGGCAGTACATCGATTGCGGTGACGCAAGATTTGCAAATCAGCGCGGGTTTGCCGCCGTTGGTACGCGAGGGCGATCAGTTTGCGGCGATGGCAACGCTGCGTAATGGCAGTAGCCGTGCGATGAAAGTGATTGCCAGCGCACAAGCGACGGGTTTGGATTTGCCACCACAAACGGTCGACATCGGCGCAGGTGAAGCACGTGAGATCGCTTGGTCGGTTAATGTGCCGATGGGTATTAGCAAACTCGATTGGGTCCTTTCCGCAGCTGAGCAGGGCGGTGAAAAAGCCGTTGATAAATTGGCGAATAGCCAGCAAGTCGAGTCTGCGATCCCGGTCACAGTGCAGCAAGCATCGCTGCGTCGCCTTGATGCGCCAGTGACGATGCCAGTCGCTCTGCCGCCAAATGCGCAAGCGGGGCGCGGCGGCGTGAATCTGCAATTTCAAGCCAAATTGACGCGCGATATGCCTGCGGTGCGCGAGTGGTTTTTGAAATATCCCTATGTGTGTTTAGAGCAAAAGACCTCGGTTGCGATGGGTCTGCAAGACAAAACCCGTTGGGACAAAATCATGCAGGAATTGCCGCTGTATTTGGATTCCGATGGTTTGGCGATGTATTACCCGCCACGCGAAGGTAGCGGCGCTAAGGGCTACGATAGCCTCACGGCGTATATCCTGAGCGCAGCGCATGAAGCGGGCTACGCAATCCCCGATGCATCGCGTGATGCGATGCTCAAAGGCCTGACGCTCTTTGTTGAGGGCCGGATTAAACGCGATTTCTGGTCGCCGCGCCCCGATTTGGATGCGCGTTATTTGGCTGCATTTGATGCAATGGCACGCTATGGCCGTCTTGCGCCGCGCCAGTTGGCAGTACTGAATATCCAGCCACAAACGTGGACGACGGCGATGCTGGTCGATTGGTTGTCGCTATTGCAACGTGTACCAACACTGCCAGATCGCGCCACCCGTTTGGCCGAAGCCGAGCAAATCCTGCGTGGCCGCCTCACTTACCAAGGCACGCGCATGGTGTTTTCGACTGAAAAAGACGATTACTGGTGGTGGCTGATGAATAACGGCGACGTGAATGCGGCTCGCCTGATTTTGGCGGTACGTGATTTGCCCAACTGGCGCGACGACGTGCCGAAAATGTTGACTGGATTATTAGGCCGTCAACAGCGCGGCGTCTGGTGGACGACCAATGCCAATGTATGGGGTACGCTCGCCGTAGCCTCATTTAGCAAGACTTTCGAGGCAATACCTGCGACTGGGCAAGCAAAAGCTGTGCTGGGCGACGTCAGCAAATCGGCAACGTGGGGAACAGCTGATCCTGCGCCCGTCATGCTGCCGTGGCCTGCGAAGACCAGCAACCTGAGCATCACACAACAAGGCACAGGCGCGCCGTGGGTAACAGTGCAAGCGCTCGCCGCTGTAGCGCTCAAAGCGCCGCAAGTGGCGGGTTACAGCATCAAAAAAACGCTGACGCCGCTTGAGCCAAAAGTATCCGGCCAATACAGCCGAGGCGACGTGGTGCGCGTAACCTTGGAAATCGACGCGCAAGCGGATATGACGCAAGTGGTCGTTGACGACCCAATCCCCGCAGGCGCGACGATTTTAGGCAACGGCCTAGGGCGTGATTCGGCAATGGCAACGCAAGGCGAAAAACGTGAAGGCTGGGCATGGCCAGACTTTGAAGAACGCCGCTTCGCCGGCTACCGCGCCTATTACAGCCACGTGCCACGCGGCAAGTTTTCGGTCGAATACACGGTGCGCCTCAACAACGCCGGCACTTTCCAACTACCGCCAAGCCGAGTCGAAGCGATGTACGCGCCCGATGTATTCGGCGCCAGCCCGAATGCGGCGATGGTGGTGAAGTGATTTAACTCAATGATCAGCGGGCAATGTTTAGTAGCGTATTGCCCGCTGGCATGCTTTCCGAATAACGATTAAAGATGGATTTACTGATGAGTCAGACGTTTTGCCTAACGCTAACGGGGAATTTTTTACCTGGTATTGCACCTGAAATCGCCACTCAGTCGCTGGCTCAATTATTGAAGCTTGATTATCAAAAGGCCGCTTATTTGATTGCGAAAGCGCCAACGGTGTTAAAAAAAGAGCTTCCTCAGGCACAGCTTGACCAATATTTAGGGCTATTAAATAAGGCCGGCGTTGAAGTACGTGCTGAGATTAATTCGCCGAGTATTACAGCTCAAGCGATCCAACAATCGATCATAAATCCTGATTCGCTTAATCAGGCGCTTGAGATTGAATCGATGGCTTGCCCTAACTGCGCCAAGCAGCAGGCCAAGCGAACTTTGTGTGTTGCGTGCGGTTGCGATATGCCGCGCCGCTTGGCAGCACAGAAACAAGAAGTGCTCGAGAAAAATACGGCAGTGATTGATGCTAGGCGCGAGCCAAAACATCAATTGGTATCGACTGCGGATGCTGATTCACTATGGAGTCGCATTGGTTCAGCTAAATTGGGGCTGCTCGCCGTGCTGTGTATTGCTGGTGCTTGGTGGTTTTTTGTGGGGGGAAGGCAAATTAATGAGCAGCAAGTCAATGCGTTTTACACAAGCTATCAGGCGGCCTCTTTAAGTAGAAATCCTGAATTGTTATGTACCTTTATGGCTGATGATTTTCAAAGTAGTGCGACTGTCGATCTGGCAGGGAGTGCCACTGAGGGCGGAGCCAACAAAGCGGATACCTGCGATGGTCTGAAAGATCTGTACGTCAGTTTTGATACTTTAGGTGAAAAAATGGGCGGCATGTTACAGCTCGATTCTGATTATGAAATTCACAGTATCAAAATCGCACCTGACCAAAAAAGTGCAGAGGTTGAAATCAGTACAAACTTGGATGTGGGCGGTTCGATTATGAATATCAAATCTAAAACGACCGATACCTTGATTCGACGTAATGGCAAAGTATTGATGCTGCGTAGTGAAGGTCAGGCAAGTATCGGCGCAGGTGGTTAATCGCTTGCTGAAGTGCTTAGGTATTTGGCTCTGAGCCTTTAAAATTAATGCACTTAACCAGATACCCAGATAAATATTCTGGAAGTCATTCTATAATTTTAGATTGTCGCCCGCAGTTGCAGCGGTTTAATGCCAAATTGCTGCGTAAATCTCGCGCTAAAACGTGATGCAGAGGCGTAGCCGCAGTGTTGGGCGATGCTGCCAATTGGCATCTTGGTGGTTTGTATCATGCTCAGCGCGGTGTTCAGCCGCACTTCATCGAGCAATTGGCGAAACGAGCTGCCCTGATTGGCCAATTGCCGACGCAATGTCGATGCGCCCATTTGTAGCTGCTGCGCCACTTGATCGACTGTCCATTCCTTGCTGGTTTGCAATAAGAGTAATTGCTGAACTCGGCGGATCAGCGAATCGGCACGGTCGATGAACAGCGCCGCGCCGTGTCCAGCCATTGCCAACGCGAGCAAAAGCCCTTCGGCGCGATGATGGAGCAAGGCGGTCGGCTCATTGCGATTCATCGCGCTAAAAACCTCATC
Organism: Deefgea rivuli DSM 18356; assembly: GCF_000620145.1. Lineage (GTDB taxonomy): Bacteria > Pseudomonadota > Gammaproteobacteria > Burkholderiales > Chitinibacteraceae > Deefgea > Deefgea rivuli. The sequence goes on along the minus strand of NZ_KK211084.1, from coordinate 138,734 downwards.
CCATTGCTGAGCAATCATTGGGCTGTGCTTGATGCACAGTTGCGGCTCGGCGTGGATCACGGCTTGCGTGATCTCGGGATAGGTGGCGCGAAAATGTTGCAGTAGCTGCGGCTCTAAAATCAACACTTCACAGGTGTAGCCATGCGCATTGGGCTGGTTAGTTAGCGTCATCGTCAAACCCGCAGGCGCGAGAATCAAATCGCTGCTGCGCGCAATCTGCATTTTTTCATCCAGCCAAATGTGCTTTTCACCCTGCCGAACGCGCATCAAACAGGCTTGCAAGCACGTCACTTGGCGTAGTTTTTGCGCCGTTTTGGCAAGGATGATGCTGTGCTGGATATGGCGGGTTGGGCTTTGATTCATTTATGGCTCGAAATAAATGCCGCAATAAAATACGTGTTTTTCATCGGGAGTATCCCAAGAGCACTTGCTTCGCAGTGCTTAGAGTCTCTACCAAGCCGCGACTGAACAAATCGACATGCGAGCTTAGTAAGCGAGGTATTCATATTTTAAGGGTATTTCCATATAGAGATTGATTTTAAATGCCTACAAGAATATACCTGTGGTTTTGTAGGGTGGCTTAGGCCGTTCTCGGATCGTGTGTTAGCAATATGACATCACGGCCGTAACCCACCATTGCGCTGTGAATAAGGGCAGCCATTAAATAGATGCGCTCATTTTGGCATTGTCATGCAGGCTTACGTCCGATCAGCATTGTTTAGGCGCAAGACTGCATTTCTCAAATGCGACTGATTCTCCGCGTTGGATGAGTTTCGCAATATTCAACAACTGCGTTGAATATGCTCGGCGATGGTTTTGCACGAATCACGATTAATTGCATCTGCGATCAATGAATGGCCGCAGCTTTTTCTGTGTTTTTCCGTTGATACGTCGTGGTCAACGTCGCCTTGCCCAGTTTGTGTTGATTGAGCATATAGCCTAGCAGCGCGCCGCTGCTATTGGCATCGACGGGCAAAGTTGCCACATCGAGCGCCCAAACGGTGTGGATATAGCGATGTGCTTTATCGCCCGCCGGTGGGCAAGAGCCGCCATAGCCGGGCGCGCCGTAGTCGGTTCGCGTTTCCACTGCACCCGCTGGCACGCTGCCCGCAGCGATGGATTGCACATCGGCGGGGATATTAGCTACGCCCCAATGCCACCAGCCGCTACCCGTTGGTGCATCCGGATCATATACGGTGATCGCAAAGCTTTTCGTGCCAGCTGGCGCATTTTCCCATTGCAATTGCGGCGACAGGTTGTCGCCTGTGCAACCAAAGCCGCTAAATTCATGTTGCTTAGACATTGCTGCATTGGCTTTCAGATCGGTGCTGCTCAATTGAAAATCGGCAGAACTGCTTGAACTGGCTGCATGGGCGGTGGCCGATAGGATGAGGGCGCTGAGGATAACAGATGCAAGTTTCATGATGAGCTCCTTGGGAAGAGCCGCCATCATACGAAATTGCAGTGAAAATGATTGTGCAGCAACGCTCTAGTTTTAGCCTGAAACGCTCCACCCATCCTACGAGCTTGTATTTACTCTGGACATTACAGCGGGATTCCGGCTTTCGCCGGAATCCCGCTGATTAGCTTGGTGCTACGTTGTCTTGGCCAATGGAAATCAGCAAGAACCTTGTTCGTGTTTTTTCGTGCCTTTCGTGGACTCCGGTTTTGACCTTTGCGTGAGCCGCGTAACATCCGTTAGTAGGTATAAAACATCCGTTGAATTTCTTTGCTGTCTTTGGTTTTAGTCAGCGCCAGCATCAGCAGAATTCGGGCTTTTTGTGGTGATAGCGTATCGGATACAGTGAAATCGGTTTTGTCGTCATTATTTTCCCCATTGCGTATCGTTGGGCCGTTGCTAATGCGCGATGAACGGGTGATTTGTATTCCTTGCTGGCGCAATTCAGTCAAACGCGCACGAACTGGTGTCGACAAGCTGCCATTGCCTGTTCCTGCATACACAATCCCGACATCGCCAGCGGCGGCAAAGGCGTCAATCGCGAGTGTGTTGGCGTTGGCTGCGCCAAAGGCGATATTGACAGCGGGCAGGCTATCGAGCTTGCTGACGTCAAATTCGGTTTCGCTGGTGTGTTTGCGCGTGCTGGCACGGTAAAACTGCGCCTGCCCCGAAACGATATAACCCAAGCTACCTAATTCAGGCGAGCGGAAGGTATTGGTGGTCATCGTATTGGTTTTGGTGACGTCGCGCGCGCCTTGGATTTCATCGTTTAGCGCCACCAAAACACCCTGACCGATGGCGGCTTTACTGCCCGCGATGGCCACGGCGTTATACAGATTAATCGGGCCATCGGCGCTAATCGCGGTGGCGGGGCGCATTGCACCGACAATCACGACGGGCTTTTTACTTTTCACGACCAAATTCAGAAAGTAGGCGGTTTCTTCGATGGTGTCGGTGCCGTGGGTGATGACAATGCCATCGACATCGGGCTGTTTCAGTACTTCATTGACGCGCTTGGCGAGTTTTAGCCAGTAATCGTTGTTCATATTTTCACTGGCAATTTGAAACACCTGCTCGCCAGAAACATTGGCGACTTTCTTTAATTCGGGTACAGCTTCAATCAATCTCTCGACGCCAATTTTTGCTGCGGTATAGCCAACGGTCGTCGTGCTCGTCGCTCCCGCGCCAGCAATCGTGCCGCCAGTGGCCATGATGACCACATTGGGCAAACGATCCGCCGCGTGTACAGTAAATGTGCCGCATAGAAGGGTGAGGGCAAGGCCGGTTTTCAATCGCTGTGACATCGTGTTTCTCCACTGGTTATGGAACTGCGGGGCTGATACGCATCAAGTTCGCCGTAAGAATCATTAAAGCGTAGAGTCCATCATCGGCCTGATGAATGCGGCTTGGTATTGTGAGAATTACCGATAGGGATAGGGTGTATGGGGGGATTTAGTGCTTGAAATGATGGCTGTTGTAGTGCTCTTTTTTTTGATAAAAAAATGGCACTGTTTGATTTGAAGTATCAACTTTCTACTCACCATGGTCGCGCTCATGCCGCGCGGCACTGACTTTTCTTGAACGGCCAAGAAAAGTAAGCAAAAGAAGGCCGCCCTAGTATCTGCGTCCGACTTCGTCGGATTCCCTCGCTGCGGACAATCGAGTCGGTTGCGCTCAAAACTCGGTCAGCCTCAAATACAAAAGCATCGGCCGCCCTCAAACATTGATCGCAAAAACCCCGACCCGCTTGTTCCTCGCTCGGCTTGATACAAGGGACTTTAAGCCCCAGATCAACCATTGTGGTACAGCATCAACAGTAAGTTTGAAGGTCACCTACATCTTATGGGTATGTAGTTGAAAGCATTTATTATCAAAGAATAGAGTCATATACCCATCTTATCTCGTAGAGAGTAATACCAAGCGCCTAAGGCTGTGAGTGGCACTCGAAAATGCCGTCCGCCGGGGAAGGGCAGGTGTGGTAGTTGGGCGAAGGCGTCGAAACGTTGGCTTTGGCCACGGATTGCTTCAGCCAAGAGTCGCCCAGCAAGATGCGTGTACGTTACGCCGTGGCCGCTGCAACCTTGTGAGTAATAGATGTTGTCGCCGAGTCGCCCCATTTGCGGTAGGCGCGACAGCGTCAGTGAAAAATTTCCGGTCCACGCGTAATCAATTTTTACATTGGCTAGCTGCGGGAACGTTTGCAGCAAATTCGGCACGATAACGGCCTCGATATGCGCCAAATCGCGCGCGCCGTAAGTGACGCCGCCGCCGTAGAGTAGGCGTTGATCGGCGCTGATGCGGTAATAATCGAGCAGAAAATTGCAGTCTTCGACGCAAAATCCAGAGGGAATTAAAGTGCTGGCTAATGCGCCCAATGGCTCGGTGGCGACGATTTGGCTGCCGCAAGGCATGGTTTTAGCGGCGAGTTCGGGCACTAAATCGCCGATATAGGCGTTGCAGGCGACGATGACAAAATCGCAGCGCACCGAACCCGTGGCGGTTTTAACTTGTGGAGTTTTTCCACGCACGATCTGCGTCACTGGCGATTGCTCGTAAATTTTGCCGCCGAGCGATTCAAACGCCGCCGCTTCGCCGAGCGCCAGATTGAGAGGATGAATATGTCCGCCGCTGTGATCGAGCAGGCCACCGACATAGCGATCAGAGGCAACGGCTAGTCTTGTCGCGGTTTGATCAAGTAATTCTAGCTGGGTATGTCCGTAGCGCTCCCAGAGTTGCTTTTGTGCAGCCAGATGCCCCATTTGTTTTGGATTGAGTGCGGCAAACAGACCGCCATTTTTCAGATCGCATGCAATCTGATACTTCGCAATACGTTCGCGAATAATCCGATTGCCTTCAAACGCCATATCGCCCAGCGCTTGCGCGGTGTCTGCGCCGTATTGCCGCTCGATTACATCCAAATCGCGGGAATAGGAATTTACAATTTGCCCGCCATTACGCCCCGACGCACCCCAGCCGACTTGCGCTGCTTCCAAAATCGCCACAGTGAATCCAGCTTCGACCAAATGCAATCCCGCCGAAAGCCCGGTATAGCCCGCGCCGATAATGCAGACATCGACTTGGATATCGGCAGTGAGTGGCGGGCGAGCGGGCTGCGAATGCGCGCTCGCGGCGTAATACGATGGGGCATGGGCAAGCTTGGGCATCTGAACTCCAAACTGAGGTATTTCATTGTAGCTATTGCCACGTATAGCTTAGCGGGCAATACACCTTATTTACTCGGGCTACTACTTTCTTTCACGATTAACCACAGCCCGCGCTGGCGTTCGAGTTGTAGGGTTTTGGTGACGGTATCGTGATATTGCGCTGCGGTGTATTTTTGTTGAAATTGCACTTGGGCAAAGTCGCCGTGTAAATCGCTCACTTGGATTGCACTGGTTTCGGTTTTGATAAATAGTGGCTCGGTAATCCGCGCCGTTCTTTGCTGTTGCCATTGCGCCAGACTCAAGCCATTTGCAGGTGCAAATTCGGGTGAGTAAAAATTCAAATATGCGGCAATGTTTTGATTCTGCCAAGCCTGTGCCCAGTCTTTCACCATCGCATGAATGGCTTGTTCGTTTTTTGAGCGCGGCGGGGCTGTGTCTAGCGCCCAAATTGGGTTTGCGATGACGAGTATTAAAAGCGAAAGCAGGAATCGCCGCAGCATGGTCTTGGCCAAATTCAAAAAAGGAGCGACTTTGCCAGATTTTGCGGGTGCTGCTTGTCACCGTATGTACTTAATTTCCTGATTAAACATGTAATAACAAGTGCTTTCGCTCCCACGGGCTAATCACTTTGGCGTACTCCACGTATTCTGATTGCTTCACAGCGCAATAGGCTTGGATAAATTTTTCTCCCAGTACGTCGCCAATCGGTTTGCAGTCGGCTAATGCAGTTATTGCGCCTTCGAGACCACGTTCGAACGCAAAGGGCAGGCTGTAGGCGTCGCCAGTGAGTGGCTCTGAAGGACTCAAGTTTTCAACAATGCCTAAATAGCCGCAGGCGAGCGTGGCGGCCAGCGCCAGATAGGGATTGCAATCGACGCCGGGAACGCGGTTTTCGATGCGGCGCGCGGCAGGCGTGGAATACGGAATGCGGATGCCGCAAGTGCGATTATCAAAGCCCCATTGCACATTGATCGGCGCGGCGTAATAGCGAGTTAGGCGGCGGTAGCTATTCACGAACGGCGCAAACAGCGAAATCACCGCCGGGAAGTATTTTTGCATGCCAGCGATGGATTGATAAAACTCGACGCTCGGGCTGCCATCGTCATTGGAAAATACGTTTTTGCCGCTGATTTTATCGACCACGCTCATATGAATATGCATCGCGGAGCCTGGCTCGTTTTCCATCGGCTTGGCCATAAAAGTGGCGTACATTTGATGGCGGATCGCTGCTTCGCGCACGGTGCGCTTAAATAAGAAAATCTGATCGGCCAGTTCCAGCGCATTGCCATGCAGGAAATTAATCTCCATTTGGCAAGCGCCGACTTCGTGAATCAGCGTATCAATTTGCAAACCTTGCGCGTCGCAATAGTCGTAAACGTCTTCAAACAGGTCGTCATATTCGTTCACTGCGTCGATTGAATACGCTTTGCGCCCCGTTTCGGGACGACCCGTTCTGCCTAGCGGTGGTTGCAGTGGTAAATCAGGATCGCGGTTAATATCCACCAGATAAAACTCCATTTCTGGCGCGACGACTGGCTCCCAGCCGCGATCTTCGTAGAGCTTGAGTACGCGGCGCAGCACATAGCGTGGTGATAGCTCAACTGGCGTGCCGTCAAAATGAAAGCAATCGTGGATTACTTGCGCAACCGGATCTTTCGCCCACGGAACTAGGCGTATCGTATTCGGGTCGGGGATCAGTACCATATCGGGATCGGTGGCGGGCGTGATGTTTTCGGCGTATTCGCCCGTCACGGTTTGCACCAGCACCACTTGCGGCAAGCGCATGCCGTCGTCTTCATTGAATTTTTCACGCGGCACAATTTTGCCGCGCGCGATGCCAGTGAAATCAGGCGTCACGCATTCGACTTCGGTAATTCTGCGCTCGCGCAGCCATTCGCTAATAAGGCTCATATTTGCTCCTGTCTTACAGACTTAATTCCTAGTCCACGAAAAACACGAAAAGCACGAACGAAAGATTGAAGTTTTTGTCGTGGATGGTATTTCAATTGAGTTGTTTTTTTTAGTTTCGTGGGCGTGCTCGCGAGTGCTAATTTGTTATTTGTGAGTACTTAACTGGTGTGTTTTTTTCGTGTCTTTCGTGGACTAGCGGTTTTTCTCGTAATGCGCCAAACACGCTGCGCCAAAGGCGTTAAAAATCGCCAGCGACAGCGGGTTGTCTTGATATTGCCATTCAGGATGCCATTGCACGGCGAGGTTAAAGGTGGGCGCATCGGCCACGCGGAACGCTTCGATCAAGCCATCGGGCGCGGTGGCCTCAGAGATTAATCCCTTACCGAGCTGCTTTACGCCTTGCTGGTGCAATGAATTCACCATTGCATGATCTTGGCCGTAGAGTTGGCGCAGTAGTCCATTAGATTGCAAGGTGATTTCATGTGCTAACCCATACATGGTCGGCAAATCGCCTTCTGGCTCGCGGTGATCGAGCATATTATTTTGAATTTGAATTTGTTGATGCAGCGTGCCGCCAAAGGCGACATTCATTTCTTGCGCACCACGACAAATGCCTAGCACTGGAATACCTGCAGCAATGGCTTGGTAGATGAGGGGGAGCGTTGTTGCATCGCGTGCAGGGTCGTTAAAATCATTGTCTAAGGTGCTGGCACCGTAATGGTGTGGCTCAATATTACTCATACTGCCGGTAAAAAGTAGGCCGTTTACGCGGCTTAAAATTTGTGCATGATGCGTAGCGCCGAGCGCTGGAATCAATAAGGGAAAGCCGCCAGCCGCTTGGATTGCGGCGATGTATTTCTCACCAACCCAATGATGAAAATGCCCGCTTTCTAAACTACGGCAACATACAATTCCAATGAGGGGTAAAGCCATAGCAATCCTTCGTGTGCGCTGCTGATGAATCATTAGAAATGACAAATCATAAAAAGGCTTTATTCTGGGGCTGAGGGTATAAAAATGCCATTCGAACTCTTTTATAAGAATGGCAATTTTTTAATTTAATACCTCAAGCGCAGTGAAATAATCCAGCTCTAAATCTTTAGCGACGGCAGCGTGGGTGACTTTTCCTTGGCAGACATTCAGGCCATTGCGTAAATGAACATCGTCATGCAAAGCTTGTTGCCAACCTTTATTGGCCAAAGCCAGCACAAAAGGCAAGGTCGCGTTGGTGAGCGCCAAGGTTGCGGTGCGAGCAACGCCGCCGGGCATATTGGCGACGCAATAATGAATCACGTTTTCGACGACATAGGTGGGTGCTTCGTGTGTAGTGGCGTGCGAAGTTTCAAAGCAGCCGCCTTGATCGATGGCGACATCCACCAAGACTGAGCCGGGTTTCATTAATTTGAGCATCTGCCGTGAAACTAGCTTAGGCGCAGCGGCACCCGGAATTAGTACCGCGCCAATAATGAGATCTGCGCTAGCGAGCGCGACTTCAATCGCATCGGTGGTGGAATACAGCGTGGTCAGTTGCGGGCCAAATTGCGCGTCGATTTCTTTCAGGCGATTGAGCGATACATCAAAAATCGATACATTCGCACCCAAGCCCATCGCCATTCTTGCGGCATTCACACCAACAACGCCGCCACCCAGTACGACCACATTTGCAGGCGCTACGCCTGGCACACCACTGAGCAAAATTCCCGAGCCGCCTTGGGTTTTTTCCAAACAATGCGCGCCAGCTTGGATCGACATTCGACCTGCGACTTCAGACATCGGTGCCAACAGTGGCAAGCCACCGCGCACATCGGTGACGGTTTCATACGCAATTGCGATGCAGTCTGAGGCGATCAGGCCTTGCGCTTGGGCAGGATCGGGCGCGAGATGCAGATAGGTAAACAGAATTTGCCCTGAGCGCAGTAGCGCAATTTCACTGGCTTGCGGCTCTTTGACTTTGACGATCATGTCGGCGCGAGCAAAGATTTCCTCTGCAGTTTCAACAATCTGCGCGCCTGCCGCGATGTAATGATGGGCGCTAAAGCCGATCTCATCGCCCGCGTATTTTTGGATCAGTACGCTGTGGCCGTGTTTGACCAGCTCTTTGACGCAGCTTGGCGTGAGGCCTACGCGGTACTCATGATTTTTGATTTCTTTAGGAACGCCGATCAACATGGTGATTCACCTTTGTGGGGTTTTTTACAGCTGATTTTGAGGGGTGTTCTTGGAGTGTAGATAGGCAAGAGGGCTTTTCCAAGGTGGGTTTGCCCTGATGCATTCGCGATCTATGCTGAGATTGAGCTGTGTGATTGATCTGCCGGGTGTAAAAATTCTGCAGTAATTTGCGCGCTGAAAGACGCAGCGAATCAGCTGCGATGTTGATCAAAGAGCATCCGTGTGCGCAAATCGTGATTTGTACACGCTACAGCTAAAATCGAAAACAAACCCATTTGTCCACGAAATAACACGAAAAAGAGCGCTAAAGTCACTGCTGTGTTGCCTCTGTTTGTGCTTTTCGTGTCTTTCGTGGACTCAGTTTTTGACCTCGATTCACAAATGCTTTCAATCCTTTAACTCATCAGCGAGCTTGTACAATGTCAGAACTAATCGCAAAAAAAACCGCAGAAGCAATCAACTGGCACGCCCGCGCGCTAGCGCTGTCTGTTGAAGGGCGCGCGTTTATTGGTGGCGAGTATTGCAGTTCGGCCAGCGGGCAGACGTTTGCAACAATTAATCCTGCCACGCGGCAAGCCTTGGCTGAGGTTGCCGATTGTGGCGAGCTGGATGTGAATCGGGCAGTGATGGCGGCGCGCGCAGCGTTTGACGATGGGCGTTGGGCGGATTTAGCCCCCGTGGTACGAAAAACCATCATGTTGCGCTTTGCTGCATTGATTCGTGAGCACAGCGAAGAGCTGGCCTTGCTAGAAACACTGGATACCGGCAAGCCGATTTCTGATTCTTTGGCGGTAGACATTGCAGGCAGCGCATATTGCATTCAGTGGTACGCCGAGGTGATTGATAAAGTTGGCGGTGAAGTTGCGCCGCTGGCTAGCAATCTAGTGGGTATGGTCACGCGAGAACCGCTGGGTGTGGTTGCTGCGGTAGTACCCTGGAATTTCCCACTTTTGATGGCCAGCTGGAAAATCGCGCCCGCTTTGGCGGCAGGCAATTCAGTGATTTTGAAACCATCCGAAAAATCGCCACTCACGGCGATACGCATTGCAGCTTTAGCCCAAGCGGCTGGCTTACCTGATGGTGTATTGCAAGTACTGCCCGGCGCTGGCGCGACCGGGCGAATGCTGGCTGAGCATCCAGATGTCGATTGCATCGCTTTTACTGGTTCAACGGCGGTGGGCAAGTGCATCATGCAAGCGGCAGCGCAATCGAATTTAAAACGCGTTTGGCTGGAGTTAGGCGGAAAATCGCCGAATATCATCCTTGCCGATTGTCCCGATATTGCTGGGGCGGCGAGCGCTGCGGCGGGCGGGGTTTTTTATAATCAAGGCGAAATGTGCTCGGCGGGTTCGCGCGTGTTGGTGCAACGTGAAATCTATCCGCAGTTTATTGCGGCACTGCAAGCCGCCGCTATGGCTTACACGCCGGGTGATCCGCTTGATCCGGCCACGCGAATGGGCGCGATCGTCGATCAAATCCAGTACGACAAAGTGCTGGCCTATATCGCGGCGGGCAAGGTCGAGGCAGAGCATCTGGGTGGTGGTGATGTGGTGATGGGCGAAACGGGCTTATTTATCACGCCAGCGATTTTTAACACAGCAGCCAATACGACGATTGCCCGCGAAGAAATTTTTGGCCCCGTGTGCAGTGTGATTGTGTTCGATACGTTTGATGAAGCGATCCAAATTGCTAACAACAGCGAATACGGTTTGGCCGCCGCAGTTTGGACTTCAAATCTAACAACGGCGCATACGATGGCAAAGAAACTGCGTGCCGGAACGGTCTGGATTAATTGTTATGACGAAGGCGGCGATATGAATTTGCCGTTTGGCGGCTACAAGCAATCGGGCAATGGCCGCGATAAATCGCTGCACGCGCTGGAAAAATACACCGAGTTGAAATCGACGTTGATTAAGCTTTCGTAGGGTGGGCTTTAGCCCACCGTTGCGCGAGTAGGGTACGCCAGTCGGCGTTGCGAATGATCGAAATGGCGCGTTGCTGGTGGGCTAAAGCCCACCCTACCGCATAGTGAAAATTTATGAAATTCTAAGACGGATCCGTCTGCATGCCACCCAAAAAGAAACGCTGCCCCAGCGATAGGCAGAGCAAGACTGGCACAATCGCCAGCACGGTTGTCGCCAAGACTAGATTGCTGATGCTCGATAGTGGGCCGGTCAGCATATTAAATACGCTGACGGTGACGGGCTGTTTGGCCGCTTCTTTGAGCACCAGCGCTGGCCACAGATAATCATTCCACGCCAGTACCATCGTCATAATCGCCAATGCCGTAATCGCTGGATACGATTGTGGAATCGCGATGTGCCAGAGCAATTGCCATTCTTTTGCGCCATCAACTCGCGCTGCGTCAAAAATTTCTTTGGGTAATTGTTCAAAATATTGCTTCAGTAAAAATACACCCAGCGCGCTGGCGATATTGGGTAGCACCGCTGCGGCATAGGTATTGAGCAGTTTCATGCCGCCTAAAGTTAAATAATTGGGCACGATGCTGACTTCACTGGGAATCATGATTGTCGCGAGCAAAATAATAAACATCACGTTGCGACCATAAAATTCCATTTGCGCGAAAGCAAACGCAGCTGGAATACTCAAAGCCAGCGTCAACGTCACGGTGACGCTACTTAAAATCGCGGAATTGTTCAGATAGTTCAGCAGCGGAAAATCATTAAAGGCGCGTTCAAACCAAGATGTGGTGAATTCTTGCGGCCACAGCGCCGACCAGAGCGGACTTAAATCGCCATCGGCCACATTAAACGCCGCATCGGCTAGGTGAACCACGGCACTGGGATCTTTCGATACACCCACTGACAGTGCCCATAAAAACGGCAACATCATTACCAATACGCCCAGCGTGAGTAGCGTGTAGCGCAGCATGAGCGTGATTAAGCTCAGCAGTGTGATTGAATACGGGCGGTGTGCGCGTGTTGTCGATTGAATTAGCATCCTTTACCCCAAGCGCCGTCTTCGCCCAAAAATTTAAATAAAATGGCAGCAATCATTAAGCACAGCGCTAAGATGATGCTGCTCGCCGCTGCGGCGAGGCCAAAATCGCTGAAAGTAAACGCCACCGCATAGACAAATAACAGCATTGTTACCGTGTCATGAGCGCCACCAGTGAGCACCATCACCTCAACCAGCACTTTGAGCGCACCGATCGTCGATAGCAGCGTGCACAATAAAATCACGGAGCGCAGTGCAGGCAAGGTGACGTGCCAGAATGCTTGCCACGGATTAGTACCATCGAGTTTGGCGGCATCCAATAAATCTTGCGGCACACGCTGCAAGCCAATTAAATACAGCACCATGTAATAGCCGACGTTTTTCCAGATAAAAAAAAGCATGACTGAATACAAAGCAATATGATCATCAGTGACCCAAGCGATATTTTGCCCGTCAGGTAGTAAATCGGCGGCGCTTAATAAACCATTTAAAATGCCTTGAGAAGCAAAAAAATAATCCCAAGCAATTCCCGCAATCGGAATCGCAATAATCACGGGGTAATAGAATCCCGCGCGAAAAAAAGTAATTCCTGGCAGGCGGCGAAACAATAGCATCGCCATGCCGAGCGCGCCAATTTGTAGAATTGGCACGGTAATTAAGAATAACAGTGAGTTTTTGAAGCCGAGCGCGAAATACGGGTTTTGAGTGAGCTCAACATAATTGGCAAAACTATTCCACGCCGTCACGCCGCTAACAATAAAATAATCCATAAACGACAGATAGAGATTGTAGAGTAAGGGCCACAAGCCAAAGAGCAGAAACGGCAAAGCAAAAGGTAGGATAAATAAATAGGCGGTATAAGATTTAACACCGGGTTTTGCCATGACGACCTCTAAGTTTTGTCGCCTTTTATTAAAAGCGGCGACAATATCATTCACAATTATTTTTGCAGCGGGCTCGGCGTGGGCTGCGCAGGCAATCCCAGCATCTGGCTCACGGTGACGAATTCATAGCCACCGGCTTTAAGCCAAGGAATCAACTGTTCGACCGCCGCTAAGGTGTTTTCTCGGCGGCCTCCCGCATCATGCATGAGTACAATGGCTTCCTCATGGATAGCATCTTGGATTGATCTCTCAATTTTATGCGCACCAAATAACATGCGATTTTTATTCCAATCTTGTGTATCAATTGACCATAAAACCACTTTAATGCCGCGCTTGGCTAAATCTTCAATTTGCGCATCAGTGATTTCACCGTAGGGTGGCCGCATCGTGTTGGGCGCAAAGCCGACAATACTGCGAAATTTCTCCTGCGTCGGGCCGATTTCTTCATCCCAATAGCGTTCGGCTAATTCGGATAAATGCGGATGGTTTACTGAATGATTGCCCAATTCATGGCCTGCCTGCCAAACTTCTTTGACCAGATCTTCGCGGCCTTCCATTGATTTGGCGGTCATATAAAACGTCGCCGGCACTTGTTGTTGTTTTAAAATCGCCAGCAAACGGCGCGTGTAGTTACTTGGCCCATCATCAAAAGTGAGTGCAATCCAGCGCCTATGGCTTGCACCTTCTAATACCACTTGCTTTGGATATTTATTCGCTTGCCGTTCCATTTCTTCTAATGGCACTTGATCCCAATTGGGTAAGAAAGCCGTGCGTATTTTTTGTTCGGTTTTAGCTTGATTGGCTGCAATCGTGCTTGCCGCAGGCGGACTCATTGGCCGCCATTCCCACGCGTTCCACGCCAAAAAAAGCAATAGTAGTGCCGTAGCAATATAAATTAATCGTTTTTTCATTTAATAAGGATCATCCGAGTAAAATCGATTTCAAGGCATCCGGAACAAAAATATAATGGCTCATCCTTAAATTGCTGATGTCATCCCTAATTTTTCATAAAAGCGGGATTGGTGGTTTTTTAGCAAAGCCCCGAGTTGATTCTATGACTTTATTCATATTGAATACTTTGCATTTCTTGCTATTTTCGATGTGATTACGGTGTTACTGAGCTTATTCCATTGAGATTAATTCTGGTATTACTTTCGCTGATCTGTTCAGCGCCCGCTTTCGCGCTGCCCACATTCAAAGAAGTGAAAGCTGTGTGGCGCTCATCCGATGTGCTGCTGCTCGATCGGCACGGCGCGCCGCTGCAACGGATACGCGTGGATAAAACGGTAAGAAAACTCGATTGGGTTGCTCTCAATCAAGTGTCGCCAGCATTTCGGCAAGCTTTAGTGATCTCAGAAGATAAGCGCTTTTACCAGCATAGTGGCGTTGATTGGGCGGCGGTGGCGGCGGCGGGTTGGGGCAATGCGGTCAACAGCAAAACGCGCGGCGCGTCGACATTGACGATGCAATTGGTCGGTCTGCTCGATGAAGACCTGCGGCGTGGCGGGGGAGGACGTAGTGTGTGGCAAAAAGCGGGGCAAACCGTCTCAGCCACGTGGTTGGAGCGCAGCTGGACTAAGCCCGAAATTTTAGAAAGCTATCTGAATTTAGTTAGTTTTCGGGGTGAATTGGTTGGTATTTCTGCGCTGTCTGCCACTTTATTTGGTAAAGCGGCGAGCGGTTTGGATGCGCGCGAAGCGGCGATTGCGGTGGCTTTGCTGCGTGCACCGAATGCGCCAGTCGCCAAAGTCGCGGAGCGCGCTTGCGGGATTGTGACGGCGATGAAGGCCGGCGATTGCCGAGGGTTGGCGGGTGAAACCGCCGTCGCGCTGGCGCAAACTTCGCCGCGTTTCTCAAGCAACGAGCAGCTTGCACCGCATTTTGCGCGCTATGTGCTCGCCGCGCAGCCGCAAGCGGCGGGCACGCAAATTAAAACCACGATCGATGCTGATATTCAGCGCTTTGCCACGCAAGTTTTACGCCGCACCGTGGGCGAATTGAGCAATCGAAATGTCGAAGATGGCGCGGTGCTGGTGCTGGATAATGCGAGCGGCGACGTGCTGGCGTGGGTGGGGTCGAGCGGAGATTGGTCACGCGCGACGGATGTAGATTTTGTGTTGGCCGAGCGGCAAGCTGGCTCGACGTTGAAACCATTTTTGTATCAGCAAGCGATTGCCGGGCGTTGGCTCACCGCCGCATCTTTGCTCGACGATAGCCCGCTCAATCTCAATACGGCGACTGGGCTCTACAATCCGCAAAATTACGATAAAAGCTATAAAGGCCCCGTGTCGGTGCGCACCGCTTTGGCTTCGTCGCTGAATATTCCAGCGGTGCGAACGATACAAATGGTGACGCCGCGCGCGTTTCGCGATCAATTGTTTGCACTGGGGCTGAGCACCTTAAAGCAAGACGGCGATTTTTATGGCTTTAGTTTGGCGCTCGGCGGTGCTGATGTGCGCTTGCTGGATTTAAGCAATGCTTACCGTGCTTTGGCGAATACTGGGGTGTATAGCCTACCACGTATGATTAGTAATAGTTCAGCGGTCAATACCCAAAGGGTACTGGATAAGGCGAGTAGCTTTATCGTTGGCGATATTTTGTCCGACCGAAATGCGCGCGCAACAACGTTTGGGCTAGAGAATGTATTGGCAACGCGCTTTTGGACTGCGGTGAAAACGGGTACTAGTAAAGACATGCGCGATAACTGGAGCATCGGTTTTAGCCGTAAATACACCGTCGGCGTCTGGGTGGGCAATGCCAGCGGCGCGCCGATGTGGGATGTGTCCGGCATGCACGGCGCAGCGCCAGTGTGGCAGGCGGTAATGAATCGCCTGCATGAACGGATTCCATCCAAAGCGCCGCCGCTGATGGCGGGCGTTGAAGCGCTCAGTATTCAATATGAAAATCGCATCGAAGCGCCACGCCGCGAATTGTTTTTAGCGGGAACAGGTCGTGAAATGATTTACGCGGCGAATACCGCACAGCAGCCCATCGGCATTACCGCGCCTATCGACGGCGCAATTTATGCGCTCGATCCTGACATTCCGCCGAATAATCAGCGCATCGTGTTCCACGCCGCAGGTACCAAGCAAGCGATCTGGTGGCTGAACAAAAAACGCATCGGCCAAGGGGAAAAAATTTCTTGGTTCCCGTGGCCGGGACGTTACCGACTAGAAATGCGCGATGCGGCAGGGAAGGTGTTGGCTGGCGTGAAGTTTGAAGTGCGTGGGGCGGGTTTGAAATAGTGTCTGGATATTGGCTTGGATGCTTTATAAATAAATTTTTACAGCGATATACCTAATCTCAAGGTTTTTCTGAGTTGTGTAGGATCAAGACTGGCCGTTGAACAAGAAAAAAGACCGCGATTGCGGTCTTTTGAATTTTTACGGCAAGAGTTGATTATTTTGTTTTGCGGCGACGAGCAGCAAGCAAACCCATCAAGCCCATTCCCATCAAAGCATAAGTCTCTGGTTCTGGCACAGGTGCCGTTACCAATTGAACTTCACTGAATGAAGAATAAGTCGTGTAACTAGCATCGCTCGCAAAATTACTCAGTGTGATTTGATTTGTTGCGACATTTGCAAACAAGCTGCCAATGAAGCTGATTTTTTCATTCGTTTTGGTGCCGTAACTATTCGTGAAATCACCCCATGCAGTGCTGTTAAAGCGTTGGGTTGTACCGTTAATAGTCACATCCAAAGCGGATAGATTACCTGGAATACCATTCCCTGAAGATTGGCCACCGAAGATGTTTAACTCAGTCAATTTATAAAATTGATCAAGGTGCAAGGTAATTGTGCTGTTATCTGAATTGCTAATGAGATGAGAGGCATTATTGTTGCTACCAATTAAGCCGTCATTCAATGTGCCGCTACCGCCAGAATAATTGAATAAACCGTTATTTTGCGCAGTAATCAAGCCGTTGTAGGTGTGATTCCAACCGCCATAACCACTGGTATGCACATTGCTCATGTCATAGCTAGAAATGCTTGCTTGGGCAAAGCTTGCAACGGTGAGTAAACTTAAAGCTAATAGTTTCATGGTTTCGTCCTTGTCTTTAAAAATATTGCTGTTATTTGAGGCTTTATTTTAATGGCATATTTAAAATCCCCACTCTTTGGTGAAGGCTTGTTGTAAGAATGAAACGTGATTTTTTTGAGATTTCATAAGGTTTGTGATGCACTTCACTCTTGTTGCTGTTTATTTAAAGCGTTTCGTTCTTGCAAAGAAGATTGTCAGTGTTGTTCTTGCTGATTAGTGATGCTTTCTGAATTTGAAGTCGGTTACATAGGGCGGCATTAATTTATTAAGGCTTATCGATTTTAATCAGGACGTTTACGGTGTTTTTCTTGTTGTGAAAATCTACGCTTGTGAGCGAGGTAATTGCTTCAAAAGCTGAACGATAGTAAAAGAATCGTGCAATTAAATTGCGATAAAAATAACTTAACAGACAGAGAACAGAGATGAAAATGAATGCACTGAGAGTGGCGAGTTTGGCGGCGTTGTTGCTAGCATCAAGTTATAGCAATGCAGCAATTAGCTCACAATGGGCCAATGGCGTGACTGATTTTAGTAGTCAATGGAGCACAGGTAGCTGGAGCGCGCAGCAAGTGCTTGGTGCTCCTGATACGTTTAGCTATGGCGATATTGGCTCTGCTTGGGCTCCAGCGCCAATGAATGGCAGCCAAGAGTTTATCTCTTTGAGCTTTGCCGAAGCAGTTTATTCTGTTGGCGCTTTGATTCGCGAAACCTATGGCAATGGCTTTGTGACTCGCATCGATGCCATCGATAGCAATAATCAGGCTTTTGCCGTTTGGAGCGGTACGGACACCAGCCAAGCTGGCGCGCCAGTCGATTTCATGCCGACGTGGTCACAAACCTCATTTTTGACTAAAGGCCTGAAAATTTATGTGAATACCAATCACAACTTAGGTGCTTGGGAAGAAATCGATGCGGTGGCCTTGCAAGGCGTTGCGCCAGTGCCTGAGCCAGAAACTTATGCCTTGATGGGCATGGGTTTGCTCGGCTTACTCGCAGCACGTCGTAAAAAACGCTAAGCATTGAAGTGCTGATCAGTTGCGCTTGATGCGCCGCTGAAAATCGCAGCGCGCATTGCGCTTGGTGAAGAATGAATAAGCGCCATTGATAGCCAATGGCGCTTATTTTTTAGCTACTACAGAATGACTGTTTGGGCTGCTGTAGTGGAACTACGTAACAAAAGTGCCACGCTATTTATGCACCAGCACCCGCCAACTCGCTGAAGCCCACACTCTATTTTCGTTCAAACCACAGCTTCATTCCTAATACCGCTCCCGCTAAAATCAAGGTGACTGCATTGGCTGCGATAAGGGGTATATCGCCGAGCATGATTCCATACAAAAGCCACAGCAATACACCCAGTATAAAGATCAAGTACATGCCTAAGGAAATATCCTTGGCCGAGCGGCTAGACCAAACTTGCCAAACTTGTGGAATGAAGGCCGCAGTCGTACACGCTGCGGCAATTAAGCCAATCGTATTGATTAAACTCATCGCCGTTACTCCCGTATTTCAAGCACTAAACCTTCCGCGTTAGATTGCACATCAACAGACTGAAAATCCGCCAGCACGCACAGCACATCTGGATGCAATTTGTGCTCGCCGCCAATTTGAATCACGCGGCAGCCGGCGGCCAAGGCGCTGGCAATACCGGCGGGCGCATCTTCAAATGCCAAGCAGTCGGCCGGATTTTGGCCGAGGCGCTGTGCGGCAAGGCGATAAATTTGTGGATCGGGCTTACCTGCGCTGACTTGTTCGGCGCACACCATCGTGTCGGGTACGGGGATTTGGCAGTGTTGCAAGCGAGCTAATGCAGGAGCAAGGCAGGCCGATGTGGCAATCGTCCAGAGTACCTGCGGGATTTTTGCCAGCAAAGTACGTGCACCAGCGACTTCGATAATGCCTTCGCAATCGGTGACTTCCATATCATCAATCCACGCGCATTCGGCGGGGATATCCAGATGCGGTGCGATTTTGCGAATGGTATCTTCCGAGCGTACGCCTTGCTGAATCGCCATCACGCTCGCTAAATCAACGCCGTGGCGTTCGCACCAAATGCCCCAGATGTCTTCAACTTTGACACTGGAATCGACCAGCGTGCCGTCCATATCAAATAAAAAAGCGCTGCAGCTAAAGCGTGGCATGAATGAGTTCCTTGATGAATGATGCATTCATTTTGCATGGCATCAATCTGCTTATGTTCCTGTTTTGGATGTATTTCTTCTACAATTAGCTCATTAACTTGTGAGGACTTGCGCTTATGCTGGTCAAAGAATGGATTGCCCCTACGCCGGGGCAAAGCTGGCAGTATTTCTATTCCGCCGATCATTTATGTCCGTTTCAATGGCATTACCATCCCGAATTCGAGCTGACATTCACGCAAAACGCCCGCGGCATGCGCTATGTTGGCGGCGATGCGGCGGAATTTGGCGCGCTGGATTTGGTCTTGGTCGCGCCCAATCAGCCGCATACGTGGCAAGCGGCGACGAATATCGATGGCAGTTTGCAAACGGTGCAAGTGGCTTTTTTTACTTTGGAGTGGCTGCAAACACTGGCGGCGCAAGGCGCGCCCGAATTACTGCCACTGAGCCGTTGGCTGGCGCAAATTCGCCAAGGCGTCGTGTTTGGTGCGGCCATGGCACAAACGCTACAGCCGAAATTTACTGAGTTACACCATGCGCGGGGTTTGGCGCGGCTGATGTGTTTGCTGGATATTTTGTGCCAACTGCAACACGATCCCGATTTGCGCCTGTTGCAAGGCCAAGCGGTAGCGCAAATTCAAGACACGCGCTTGGCCTCGGCCTTGCATTACCTGCAACAGCATTACACCGAAGCGATCACGCTGGATGATTTGGCGCGCGTTGCCAAAGCCAGCAGTGCGACGGTGAAACGCCTGCTCGCGGTGCAAATGCAAACCAACTTTAGCGCGCTGTTGGCACAATTGCGCATTGGTCACGCCTGCAATTTATTGCATGCGACGACGTTGCCGATTCCGGCGTTGGCGCAAGCGAGTGGTTTTCCGAGCTTGAGCCAGTTTTATCGAAAATTTACTGAGCTAAAAAATACCTCGCCAGCCAGTTATCGTAAAAATCTAAGCAATCAAACGCTACTGCCGCAATAAGTTGAAAACCGCGCTGTTCTGCCATTGAATTGGCTTGTGACAGCATAAATCAGGGCAATTTATCGCAGATGCCTGATGAAGTCTTGCTTTTGCCGTCTTGGAAGCTGCAAAATCGGCGAGAACGATTCATTTCGCAAATTCTGTAGTCTGGCGCTGCCCGCCGTCTAAACCCTAATAAGAAGGATTACGCCATGAGCACCCGTGTTTTATTTGTTGAAGATGACGCCGAATTGGCCGAGCTGATTGGCGGCTTTTTGCGCTCGTTTGAGTTTACGGTGGAAGTGATGGGTGATGGTTTGGGTGTGAATGACAGCGTCAAAGCCAATCCGCCTGAGCTGGTGCTGCTGGATATTATGTTGCCGGGTAAAGACGGCCTAACGATTTGCCGCGAGCTGCGCGAGTTTTATACCGGGCCGATTATTCTGTTGACCTCGCTCAATAGCGATATGAATCAGATTTTGGGTTTTGAAATCGGTGCAACGGATTACGTGGTGAAAACCACGCCGCCATCGGTGCTGTTGGCGCGGATACGCTCACATTTGCGCCACGCGGGTAGCGGTAGCTTGCTCGCCGCCGTACCCGTACAAGATCAATCGCGGCTCAATTTTGGCAAGTTGCAAATTGACGCCAGAAACCGCAGTGCTGTGTATCGCGGTGAGCAAATGGGTTTGTCGAGTAGCGACTTTGATTTGCTGTGGGAATTGGCCAGCCACGCCGGTGAAATCCTCAGCCGCGATCACTTGCTGAAAAAACTGCGCGGCATCGAATACGATGGCCTTGATCGTAGTATGGATGTGGCGATTTCCCGCCTACGTAAAAAACTCGACGACGATCCGATTGATCCCCGCAAAATCAAAACCATCCGTAATAAGGGGTATTTGTTTGCGAGCGATATCTGGCAAGACGAGTAGCCATATACCCATTGGATCACGAAATGCACGAACGAACAGCAAAAAACACGAAAGTAAACCAAACATCAACAGACCCTAAGGGGACGGCTCGAAATAACTTCCAGAAACATCGCTCTCAATAAAGTCGTCATCCCCGAGCGCTCTTATCGGGGATCCAGCTGCGCAGCTGGATTCCCGCCACAGACACGCGGGAATGACGATACTTTGTAGCACGAAGTTAATCTGATCCACATACCTTTAGTTGGTTTGTCATTTCGTGTCTTTTGCTTCGTGCTTTTCGTGATCCTCTGCTTTTCTTGGCCGTAGGCCATTTGTTACGGATTCTCCATGCGCCAAGTCTTTCTGCGATTTTATTTAACGGTAGTGGTGTGTTTTTTGGCGACGTCCTTGCTGATCGGCGGGATTTATAAACAGCTGATCGAGCGCACCAACCAGCGTTATCTCACCGATATTTTTAAATCCACCGTCTCGATTATCGAGGAAGAGCTTGGCGATTTGCCGCCGTCTTTATGGCATGACGAAGCCTCGCGTTTGCGCGGCAAGCTGCCGGTGCCGGTGCAAATTGAAACGCTCGGTGAATATTCCTTAACGCCTGAGAATCAAAAGTCGCTTGAAAAAGGCGACATTATTCTATTGCTGGATAAAGGCTTATATATTCACCGGATCCATAAAACCGATCAAATCGTTGTGCTTGGGCCAATTCCGTTTCTGACTGATTTAGATAATATTTCTTGGCTGGATTTCTTGGCGCTGTTTTTGATGGGCGCTGCGCTGGGTTTGCCAACGTGGTTGTGGCTGCGGCCTTTTTGGCGAGATTTGCTGCAAATCATTCAGCAAAGCCGCCGCGTAGGGCAGGGCGATTTTGCAGCGCGCGTGGCACTCGACGAAAGCTCGGCGCTTGCTTCTTTGGGCGTCACGTTTAATGGTATGGCGCACGATGTGGAAGAACTCACTGCATCGCGCCGCGCGATGATCGATGCGGTATCGCATGATTTACGCACGCCGTTGGCGCGGATGCGTTATCGCTTAGAAGCGATTAAATCTGGCGCGGATGCTGGCGCGCAAGTCGCGGCGATTGAGCGCGATTTGGGACAGATTGACGAGCTGATCGAAGAATGGCTGACGATGTCTAGCCTCGATAGCCCGCAAATGCAGATGAATATTCAGCCGCAAGCAATGATTCCATGGCTGAATAAAATCGCGGTCGAATTTAGTTTGGATGGCAAAGCGCCGGAGTTGATCTGCCAAATCGAAGCAAACGATCCGTATATGGATATAGATAGCTATTACTTAGGTCGGGCGGTCAGTAATGTGCTGAGCAATGCGCGGCGTTATGGTGGCGATCATATTGTGATGACCTTGAGCTGGAGTGATGGTCAGGCCAGCTTGATGATTGATGATAATGGCGAGGGGATTCCGCAAGAGCAGCGTAGCCGCTTGCTGCAACCGTTTACGCGCATCGAAGGTAGCCGTAATAAAGCCACCGGTGGTTTTGGTTTGGGCTTGGCGATTGTGGCGATGATTGCGCGTGGCCATGGTGGCAGTGTGAGTATTGATACCGCGCCACAAGGTGGTGCACGGATTATTCTGCTTTGGCCTACGCCATTGCGTAGTTTGAGCTAGTTGGAGCATCCCCGCTTTTTAGCGAGCTGATTCGCAGAATGGATCGGCAAAATGAGGCTAGGGTCTGCGATAGTGATCTAGAGCCTAAGCCTCCCTTTAAGTGCCAAGTTATTACAGATGCAAAATCATTTTCATTGGCAGTTAAAAAATGTTGTTTGCGTAATTTAACTACGTACTTTCAGTTACAAGACGCAACCAAGGACTTCTCGTTTCTTACTGATGGCGGTCGCATAATCCACTCCGTTAAAGCCGAAAATTAATCGGCTCACCTAATTTAAGAGATGAAAACCATGAACAAGATCCTCGCACTCGTTGCTGCTGCTGTATTGGCTTCTACTGTTGCTGTTGCGGCAACTGCACCAGCATCAACTGCTTCTGCAGTGACGCCAGTTAAAGTTGAAAAACACGCGAAGAAAGCTTCTGCTGCTTCTAAAGCATCTGCTGCTCAAAAAGCTCAAGCTAAAAAAGCTTCTGGCGCTTCAGTAGCATCTGCTGCTCAAAAAGCTCAAGCTAAAAAAGCTTCTGGTGCTTCAGTAGCTTCTGCTGCACAAAAAGCACAATCTAAAAAAGCATCTGCTGTAGCTTCTAAAGCTTCTGCTGCACAAAAAGCACAATCTAAAAAAGCATCTGCTGTAGCTTCTAAAGCTTCTGCTGCACAAAAAGCACAATCTAAAAAAGCATCTGCTGTAGCTTCTAAAGCTTCTGCTGCGCAAAAAGCACAATCTAAAAAAGCATCTGCCGTAGCTTCTAAAGCTTCTGCTACTGCTCAAAAAGCTCAAGCTAAAAAAGCATCTGCTGCTTCTGCTGTAGCTGCTTCTAAAGCATCTGCTGCTGCCGCTAAGTAATTCTTAGCTGTTGAGTAGTACCGAAAAGGGGCGCTTCGGCGTCCTTTTTTGCATTCTGTCGCGAGAATCTAAATGACGTTTGAAGAAAAACTGGGTATTTCGCTGGGCTTGGGGATTAGCGCCTTGGTGTTGTTCGGCGCAATTGCGTTGGCATTCAAGCACGCACCGCCACATTCCGTAGCGAAATCTAGCCCCAAACCCTTGCCAGTCATGATCAGTGCCGCGAGTATTGCCGCGCCGGACAATGCTGAAATCGCCGCGCAGCATCGTGAACTGTTTTTTGGTACGGATGATAGAGTTGTGATTTCTGCGCCTTATCCCGCGCCCTTTGCCGCGATTGGCCAGTTGCTCACCAAAAATAATTACACCTGCACTGCGACCTTGGTCGCGCCGGATTTAGCGGTGACGGCAGCGCATTGTTTTATGATGGAAGCCAAAAAAGCCGATACCGGCTTATGGTTTAAAGCTGGCTTTCATCAGGGCGAATATCAGGCCAAATATCAGGTGTTAACACAAGTGTTTCACCCTGCCTTTAAGCGTGGTTTGAAATACAAAGGCGATGATGTGTATATCTTGCCGCAAGCCGCCGAGCACGATATTGCATGGTTGAAGCTGCGGTTGGTCGAAGGCATTGCGCCGCAACCGATGCCGCTATTTCAAGGTACGCGTACCGAACTGGATGTTGAGTTTAAATCGGCCAAGATGCTGCTCAATCAAGGCGGTTTTGCTGAAGATCACGATGCCATTTTGACTGCGCATTTGGGCTGTCAGCTGAGCGAATTCCGTGAAAACAATACGCTCTATCACCGATGCGATACGCTATCGGGCGATTCGGGTTCCCCGATTTGGCTCACCACAGCCAAAGGCCCGCTACTCATCGGCGTACAAAGTTCAGCGCCCGATTGGTTTAACCGTAAACAAGCCGATAATGTGGGCGTTACGGTGCTCCAGTTACCGATGCTGAAAAAATAATTATGCTTGGTATTTGCTTGTAGCCATTATCTGTAAATGGCTACGTTAATATACCTATTGGTGTTTTGTTTTTTGACCGTGCCGCTTCCTGCCGCTGGCGGCTTTCCGTTACAATAAAGCGACACAGAGGGGATCATCATGGATATCAAACAATATATGCAAGACGTCGGTCGCGCGGCGCGTGCGGCGAGCCGACTGATGGCCAAAGCCAATACCGGCGCGAAAAACGCAGCACTGAATGCCATCGCCGATGCAATCGAGCGCGACGCCGCGCTCTTGCTCGCCGCCAACCAACAAGATATGGATCAAGCCCGCGCCGATGGTCTGGAGCCTGCATTGCTCGACCGCTTGCAATTGACTGATAAAACCATCGCGACGATGGCGCAAGGCCTGCGTGAAATGGTCGCCTTGCCAGATCCGGTCGGCGAAATGGGTGATTTCAAATATCGCCCAAGTGGCATTCAAGTCGGCAAAATGCGCGTTCCGTTAGGTGTGATCGGCATTATTTACGAAGCCCGCCCGAACGTAACGGCGGACGCGGCTGGTCTCTGTATTAAATCGGGCAATGCAACAATTCTGCGCGGTGGTCGTGAAGCATTTCATTGCAATCAAGCGATTGCCTTGTGTGTCAAAGAAGGTTTGGCAACTGCGGGTTTGCCAGCCAGCGCAGTGCAAATTATTGAAACTGCGGATCGCGCTGCGGTCGGCGAATTGATTACGATGTCCGAATTTGTCGACGTGATTATTCCACGTGGCGGCAAAGGCTTGATTGAACGTATTTCTCGCGATGCCCGTGTGCCAGTGATTAAGCATCTGGACGGTATTTGCCATGTGTATATCGACAATGAAGCCGATCCAGTCAAAGCCGTTCGCATTGCGGATAACGCCAAAACGCATAGATACGCACCGTGCAATACGATGGAAACGCTGTTGGTGAATAAACAAATCGCTGCGACGATCTTGCCACAAATCGCCGCGATCTACCGCGAAAAAGGCGTAGAAATGCGCGGCTGTGCGGCAACGCAAGCGATTTTGCCAGATGCAATTGCGGCGACGGAAGAAGATTGGCGCACAGAATACCTCGCACCAATTATCGCGATTCGTGTCGTGAGCGATTTGGATCAAGCAATGGATCACATCAATACCTATGGCAGTCACCATACTGATGCGATTGTCACTGAAAACTACACCAAATCACGTCAATTTCTGCGTGAAGTCGATTCCGCTTCAGTAATGATTAACGCGTCAACGCGCTTTGCTGACGGTTTTGAATACGGTTTGGGCGCTGAAATCGGCATTTCAACCGACAAAATCCACGCGCGTGGTCCAGTCGGTTTGGAAGGGCTGACCAGCGAAAAATGGATCGTGTTTGGTGATGGCGAGATTCGGGCGTAAGCGATGACTGTTCCTACTGAATTACTCGCGCTGCGCGAGCAAATCGATGCGCTCGACCAACAGCTATTTAGCGTATTGGCCGAGCGCTTCAAAGTGACCGCGCAAGTGGGAGAGTTGAAAAAGAAGTTTCAACTCCCCGCGCAAGACGTGGCTCGCGAAGCGCAGCAGCTTGAAAAAACGGCAAAATTAATTGCCGATGCGGGCCTGAATGCCGAATTTGCATTGCGAGTGCAGCGCTTGATTTTGGATGAAGTCGTCGCGCAGCATAAGCAATGCTGATCACATCCTAACTATGCAAAAAATCGGCATTTTCGGTGGCACGTTTGATCCGATTCACTACGGGCATTTGGCTTTGGCGCGTTGTATGCGCGACAGTTTGGCGCTGGATGAAGTTCGGCTGATTCCGACCGGTTTACCGCCACATCGCGCCGTGTCGGCAGTTTCCCCCGCGCAGCGTTTGGCGTGGGTGAGGGCGGCGATTGTGGGTGAAGCAGGTTTGCTCGCCGATGATCGAGAAGTTCGCCGCAATGGTTACTGCTACACCTTTGATACTTTAAGCGAAATTCAGGCCGAAAATCCGCAAGCCTTGTTGGTTTGGCTGATAGGTGCTGATTCTTGGGGCAATTTGCCCACTTGGCATCGTTGGCGTGAATTATTGGATTTGGGGCATTTGCTGATTGCGGCGCGGCCGAATTTTGAGATCGATGCCGAAAATTCGCGCTTAAGCCCTGATTTAGCAGAAGAATTTGCTAATCGGCACGTAATAGCCAACACCGACACACTGTCTCAGGGTAAAATCAGCTTATTATCCAGCCCACTGCTGCCTGTATCGTCGACACAAGTGCGTGATCTATTGTCACGTGGGGAAGATGTTTCAGCGCTCACCCCCGTGTCCGGTCTTCTTGGCCAGAGTGGGTTTTACCGTTTTTGAAGGAAATACAATGACAGAATACGTCGACGCAATGCGTGACATCGCCATTTTGGCGCTTGAAGATATTAAAGGTAAAGAAATCCAAGTTTTGGATACCACGACTTTAACTGATTTATTTGATTGCATGATCGTCGCCACCGGTGAATCGAATCGTCAAGTTCGCGCTTTGGCCAATAATGTTGCCGTTGAACTCAAAGCCAAAGGCTACGAGATTCTGAGTACCGAAGGCGAAGAGACTGGCGATTGGGTGTTGGTTGATGCCGGTAGTTTGATTGTTCACGTGATGTTGCCAGCAGTTCGCGATTATTACGATCTAGAGCAATTGTGGGGCGGCCAAAAACCAACCTTCAGCCCTTTAGGCAAGGCTTGGTCAGCAGTGTAATTTATTAGGGTATTGTGCTCTAGGCATTGAAAGCAAATGTTTAGCAGGCAATACCCTTTTTATTGCTTGAGGTTTTTAACTCGCAATAATTTAGCAATATCCATATAAGCAAATAGACTTTTTCATTTGCTTATTATTCCGTAAAGTCCACCCATCCAGATCACATCGTAGACGCTATGAATACCTTGTCCGAAGCACGGCTCACGCACTTAAAGCAGCTCGAAGCCGAATCCATCCACATCATTCGTGAAGTGGCTGCCGAATTTGAAAATCCAGTTATGTTGTATTCGATTGGTAAAGACTCCGCCGTGATGCTGCATTTGGCCAAAAAAGCCTTTGCGCCGGGCAAGCCACCGTTTCCGCTGATGCATGTGGATACGACGTGGAAATTCCAAGAAATGTACAAGCTGCGCGATAAACAAATCGCTGACGGTTGGAATTTGATTACGCATGTGAATCAAGATGGCGTTGACGCGGGCATCAATCCGTTTACCGCGGGTTCAGCTAAGCATACCGACGTGATGAAAACCGAAGGTTTGAAGCAAGCGCTGAACAAACACGGTTTTGACGCCGCTTTCGGTGGCGCACGCCGCGACGAAGAAAAATCCCGCGCCAAAGAGCGCGTGTATTCTTTCCGCGATAAAAACCATCGTTGGGATCCAAAAAATCAACGCCCAGAGCTGTGGAATATCTACAACTCGAAAGTCGACAAAGGCGAATCGATTCGCGTGTTCCCGATTTCGAACTGGACTGAGCTGGATATTTGGCAATACATCTACATGGAAAACATCGAGATTGTGCCGCTGTATTTGTCGGAAGAGCGCGAAGTCGTTGAATACAACGGCTCTTTGGTGATGGTCGACGACGACCGCATTTTGCAATATTTGACGCCAGAGCAAAAAGCGACGATCAGCAAAAAATGGGTTCGTTTCCGTACGCTGGGCTGTTATCCATTGACCGGTGCCGTGGAATCGAAAGCCGCAACGCTGCCTGAAGTGATTCAAGAAATGCTGTTGGCGACCACCTCCGAGCGCCAAGGCCGCGCCATCGACCATGATTCAAGCGGTTCGATGGAAAAGAAAAAAATGGAAGGCTATTTCTAATTCAGTTAGTCGGGAGTAGAGAGTGGGGAGTGGGGCGTCGCCCGAAGCCTTTCCACTCCCAACTCCCCATTCCCCACTCCCGGAATTTAAAATGTCAAATCAATCAGAACTGATCGCCAGCGATATCTTGGCGTATTTGAAGCAACACGAAAACAAAGACATGCTGCGCTTTATTACTTGCGGCAATGTGGATGATGGTAAATCGACTTTGATCGGTCGTTTGCTGCACGACTCAAAACTGATTTTTGAAGATCACCTCGCGGCGATTCAAAAAGACAGTCAAAAATTTAACACCACCGACCAAGAAATCGACTTGGCGCTGCTGGTCGATGGCTTGCAAGCCGAGCGCGAGCAGGGCATTACGATTGACGTGGCCTACCGTTATTTTTCAACTGAAAAACGCAAGTTCATCATCGCCGATTGCCCAGGCCACGAGCAATACACGCGCAATATGGCGACCGGCGCTTCGACGTCTGATCTGGCGATTATCTTGATCGACGCGCGTTACGGCGTGCAAACGCAAACGCGCCGCCACAGTTTTATTGTGTCGCTACTCGGTATCAAGCAAGTCATCGTTGCCGTCAACAAGATGGATTTGGTTGATTTCTCGGAAGCGCGTTACAACGAAATCCGTACGCAATATTTAGATTTCGCGAAAGACTTGGCGATTGAAGACATCGAATTCGTACCGCTTTCAGCGCTGCGCGGCGATAACGTCGTTAACGAATCCGATAAAACACCGTGGTACGAAGGCCAAACTTTGATGGGCTTGCTCGAATCCGTGCAAATCAATAAAAGCGGTAAGCTCGATGCTTTCCGTTTGCCAGTGCAATACGTGAATCGCCCGAACCTCGATTTCCGTGGCTTCTGCGGCACGATTGCAGCAGGGCATGTGTTGCCAGGCGATGAAATCATCGCGCTGCCATCAGGCAAAAAATCGACCGTGAAAGCGATTGTGGCGTATGAGGGCGAGCAGGCTGCAGCGTATTCAGGTCAAGCGATCACATTGACCCTGACCGATGAAATCGATATTTCTCGCGGCGATATGATCGTTCGCGCGCAAGACGCTCAGCCGCATGTTGGCAGTGCATTTGACGCGCATTTGGTATGGATGAACGAAGCGCCCTTGGTCGTTGGCAAGGAGTATATGGTCAAGCTCGGCGGTAAACAATGCTTTGGGCGTATTACCTCTATCCAGTATCGTATCGACGTGAACAGCCTTGATCATCTGAATGTGCAAGAACTCAAGCTCAATGAGATTGGCTTAGTGCGTATCGATTTGACCGCGCCGATTGCGTTTGACACCTACCGAGAATGCCGTGGTACAGGCAATTTGATCATCATCGATCGTTTGACCAATGCTACCTCAGCCGCGGGCATGATTCACGCGCCAGCTGCTGCCGTAGCTGCAAGTGAAGTTGATGAATTGACGCGCTTGCGCGCATTCGAAGCCGATTTGAACGCTTTGGTGCGTAAACACTTCCCACATTGGGGCGCAAAAGACGTATTGGATTTGCTGAAGTAATTCAGAATGATCCAAAAGAAAAACCCGCTGTTGAGGCGGGTTTTTTTATTGCTTCATTATTCGCAATAGATTCTTGTTTCCTATTTATAGGGATTTCAAGCTCATCGACTTTTAGGTTTTTTGTCTGATGATGTCGGAAATTGCGCCTCTTTTGGTGTTCCGATACCGATACACCCATTTTCGAAATTAAGCGTCTTAATGGCTGAGCAGCGGTCAGCATTAGCCCTAAATAGGTGAAACAGCTGTTCTACATCCAATGAAATTGCCTGTATTGCAAATCGCCCGTCAGATTGAAGCACTTGAAAACGAATTTCCGTACGTGGCGCAGGTTTATTTGTTGTCGCGAAGGTTAGCATTTGCAGAGAACTGCTATATGAGTCATTTTCGTCCAACAGAGGCACAATATCAAATGTGAGTAATTTACTTCCAGGTGGAATGATGGCATCCGAATCATTCTGAAGTTTAATCTTTGTAGATCCAGCTAAAAGCTCACCGTCAACCCATACCCTGCCAAGAGAAGCAGGTGCATCGCCGCGATTTATTGCTACAACCCTGAGCGTTGTTCCATCTACGGACGGCATGGAAATCGATGCCTCAGAACGAGGTGTGTGGACGACTTTGTAAAGTGCGGGACCAGCGATTCCTACTACAGAGACGAGTGCAGTAATTAGCGCAAGAGCAGTATTGGAAAATGGAATAAAACTGCGCCAATTTTGATATGAATTACACTTGGTACAAATTTTTGCTTCAATTGGAATTTCATTTTTACACTGTTTGCATAACGTAATCTGTGTTTCAACGTCATCAGCCATAAAGTTGCCCAGTGGTGAAATAATATATCTTTAAGGGAAAAATAAAATTAGTTCTCGATCATATTCACTTGGCCGACTCCAGCCTGCCACGTAGTCTACTTAACTATTTAGTGTAAAGCATTAATCCCGCGTCAAAACTTCCAGCAATTCAATTTCAAAATATAGGTCAGAATTCGGTGCAATGTGCTCGCTAATTTGGCGCTCGCCGTAGGCCAGATGCGCGGGAACGGATAGCCTGCGCTTGCCGCCAACGCGCATGCCCATGATGCCGATGTCCCAACCTTTAATCACACGGCCAGTACCGATCACGCATTGGAAGGGTTTGCCTTTGCGGTGCGACGAATCAAATACCGTGCCATCAGCCAAGGTACCGGTGTAATGCGTCGTGATTAGCGCGCCTTTCACGGCGGCTTTGCCTTCGCCAATGACGAGGTCTTCGATAATCAGTTCATTGCTCATGATTTTTCCAGTTAGGGTGTATTGCTTGCCAAGCTTTTTTGAGTAAAGGCTAGCGAGCAATACCTGATTAAATTAATGTTTTTTTGTGGGGGAGAGCATGCCCGCTCCCATGACATAAGTATCTATACAAATCAAAAAATCGAAAAAATCCATCCATTCGTCATTCCGGCGAAGGCCGGAATCCAGCAGCAATGTTTTTTTACCGTAGCTCTGGATACCGGCCTACGCCGGTATGACGAACTAAATGAATGGCTTTGAACTTGTGTAGATACCGATGCTTCCACCGGGCTTAGATTTTAGCGAGCGCTAGCGCTGCGCCGACGGCGAAAAAGGCTAGCGCGCAGCAGCGATTAAAAATTTGAATTCGTCGTCCGCTTTCCAGCCAGCGCGCCAGCGACGTGCCGCCCCACGCGTAAACTAGTTGCCAGCTAATTTCGATCAGAAAAAAGCTACTCAATAAAATCAGCCATTGTGGGGCTTGAGGCGCATTGGGCGTTAGAAATTGCGGCAAAAAAGCTGCGGCAAACAAAATCGCTTTTGGATTAGAGAGTGCAACGGCTAAGCCAGTTTTAAATCGTGAACTGGGGGTATTTGCATTGGCGCTAGGTAGTGAAAGCGCGCTACCTGCATACCAGCATTGATAACCCAAATAAATCAGATACAGTGCGCCAGCGATTTTGAGCGCCATAAAGAGCATCGGCGAGGCGGCCAACACACTGCTGACGCCCAGTGCCGATAAACCCAGTAGCAGCGCAAGGCCAAGCATCGCGCCGCTCATCGTCGCCGTCGTCGCGCGCCAGCCATAACGCGCGCCGTGGCTGAGCATCAGCAGCATATTCGGCCCTGGTGTCGCAGAGATAAAACAAGTTGCCGTAATGAAGGCTAGCCAGATTTGGAGTGACATCGTTGTCTCTGGGTATTGCTCTGTAGCTTTTTATTGATAAAGGCTACATGGCAATACATCTATTTTTGAGTGCGTGGTTTTTCGAAGGTAAAAAACATATTAACTTGAAAGCCGCCAATTTCTACTCACCATGGTCGCGCTAATGCCGCGCGGCACTGACTTTTCTTGAACGGCCAAGAAAAGTAAGCAAAAGAAGGCCGCCCTGCATCTGCGTCCGACTTCGTCGGATTCCCTCGCTGCGGACAATCGGGTCGGTTGCGCTCAAAACTCGTTCGGCCTCAAAGACAAAAACGTCGGCCTCGCTCAAACATTGATCGCAAAAACCCCGCCCCGCTTGTTCCTCGCTCGGCTTGACACAAGGGACTTTAAGCCCCAGCCCAACCATCGCGGCTCAGCATCAAGACTAAATCTGAAAACAGACTTCCTATGGGTATTGCCATGTAGCCCATTTTAAATAAGGGCTTCGTGGTAATACTAGTTAATTGTTTTAACTCCGTCCCTTCCACGTCGTATTGCACGTCTTGAGCAGATATTTAAACGCGCGTTCCATGTATTCATCGGGGAATTCCGGATCTTTATTCGCTAGCGCGGTTTCGGCTTCTTCTTTTAGATCGTGTTCCCAAAAATCGGCCAATTCTTCGCGTAATTCGACCGGAACATGATTTTCGATAAATTCAGTCACCAAGGCCGAGTTAAAGCCGTGATCGCGTACCGCTTGCACCATCGCGGTGGCTTCGCGTTTGAGCATGGCCGATTTTACGGGTTGCGCGGTGGCGACTAATAAAAACAGCGTTGCAATAACGGCGTTGTCGTCATTTTGGCTTAGGCGTTGCCAGTTTTTGGCAATTGCGGCGTCGTAATCGCTGATTTCATTGATGCCGCCGTCGATAAAATAAGTTTCCAGATTGAAACTATTCTCACGAATTTTCGGCAGTTCTTGCGTCAAAAATGCGTCCATTTCGGCATCGGCAGTGCGCGCAATGGCGGGCGGTGCATCGCTAAAAAACAGCTCAAATCGCGCAGGGTTGTAGCTGATTTTTTTTGGTTTAACCGCTTTAATTAGCGCATTAAATTCTTTGCGATTGGGGAGTTTGACTTTGCCATCGGGCGCGAGGATGAGCAGCATGACGCTGGCAATCAATTGCTCGGCATCGCAAATTTCTTCATTGCCGAGACGCAGTTTTTTCGCCAGCCAAAAGCCTAAATCAATCTTATTTTGCAGCGCTTGGCCGCGCGCTAGATCGGCTTGGTATTGCGGCCATGAGATTTGAGTGTCGCCGCTCATTTCATTTAAAAACGATTGTTGCTCTTCGCTTGAGGCCGCGCTTTGCTTGAGCAGCAGCGTATCGCGTGGCATCGCGTGCAGGCGGCGCAGCATATCGGCACCTTGCTTTGAATGCGACAGTAGGGTGTTTTTTTGTAGCGATTGCGCGGCCGTTTGCAAATCGCCTTGTGCGTGATCTTCGAGATACAAGCTAATCAGATTAGTCATCCGAATCACCGCCAGCTCCAGATCGGGGCGCAAATAGGCGGTGCCAAAATAATTGGCGATTTGTACCATGCCTTTGGCGAGATCGGTCTCGATGCTCTTGAGTTTTTCGGCGCTAATAATGCTTTGTGCGACGCCGAAAGTCAGCGCTTTATCAAAAAAGCGCCGCTGATCGAAGGCGGCAAGGTTCGTGTTGCTTGTATTCATCTTAAATCGCCGATTCTTCAACGTCGTCAGTTTTGCTGCTACCGCTGGTGAGCGCCTGCAATAAGCTTTCAATCGCGCTGTCGCTAATTGGTTTGCTGCGCTGCTCGCTACGCACCGCATGCGCTAACACGCGGCCTTGTAGTTCGCCAATAATGTGCTCGAAAAAGTCGGTTTGCTCGTGGAATAAAATCCAGATGGTTTCTTTCCAGTCGTTGTCAGCGACTTCGGAGCGCGTATAGCTCCAATTGGTTTTGTCTTGGATGTGTTCTAGCGAGTGAAATACGGCGAAAAATTCACGGATTTCGCTGCTGGTGCTACTGCCATCGTCGGATAAAAACGGCAGCGGGTCGGTGGTATTGCTAGCGTGCATGACAAAATTAAATACTTCTTCGAGGCGACCATAAAAATAGTCGGCCATCGTTTCCGTGCCACCGCTTTGCGTAAACATCGCTTCGAGGTATTCGCCGGTCATGTCGGGATCTTTGTAGATCACCGCATTAATCATGCCGCGCATTTTGTCTTTATTGCGTTCACCGTATTGCTTATCGAGCACCACGGCGCGGGCAAATTGCTCTGGCGTCACCATCATGCTGAGCAAAGATTCTTTGGACGAGTCGTATTCGCGCATGATCGCCAGCAAGTCTTTCGGCGCTACATCATCCAAAATTTGCATCAGTGCCGTATCGCCATGCTGATCGGCAATGTCGGACAGCACTTTTTCGGCGCCCATAATATCGCCGACCATAATCAGTTGTGAGGCATTGATAATTGCTGGATGCATGATCGTCCTTGGTTTGTGGTGGCGCGTTGCTGCGTGATAGTGATTTTTAAGTGCCTGCGGCACGGTGTTTTACAGTCGCAATCCGCGACGAGGACTCACTTTCTTGAACGGCCAAGAAAGTAAGCAAAGAAGCCGCCCCGGGCGCACCCCGCTCCGCGGTTCCCTCGCGTGGCGAAAGCCAAACGATAAGGCTGTTTGTCTTTCTTCGTGCTCGGTGTGCTTGGACGGGGGGGTTTAAGCCCCAGCTCAACGAGCGCGGCACAGCATTATTCTGATCTATGTGTTTAAGACTTTTCAGGATCGAGTGACTCAAAACCTTGCTCAGAAAGCCACGATGAGCCAGAAGATTCCAAGTCGCTCATGTCGCCGCCATCGTCGTCGGAATCATAAACATCACGGTCGTCGTCTTCTGTCTCGTCGGTTTCAACAGCAGAATGCGCCGAATGATGGCCGCCTTTAATGCGCAAATATTCCAGTGCGGCGGTGATCACTAAAAATACATCGCCGCCATCGGCGTTCGTCGCAGCATCGACAAATTCTTGTGCCCAATCGGCAATACTGAGGTTTTCTTGCAACTGATCCCAAGGGATAAAATCATCGCCATCAGGCTCGCTCGCCACAATCGCTTTCATCATCGCTGGCGACGTGAAGCTAAACGCATTGTAGAAAACCACTGCGACCATTTCCGGACTGTATTCAATCATCGGCAAAAGGTGTGCAAATTGTTGGCGTTTTTCGTTTAAACGTTTTTTCAGCGCCGGGCGGCCTTCAGAATCGCTCATCAGGTCTTCGAGTTCGGCGTCGTAAACCGGCATTAGCTCGGCAAAAAAGGGAGAGATATTCACGAAAATAAACCTTGTAGATATTTGGCTGCGATTTCTTGGGCGACTTCAAGCGGATTATCAATCAAGCTGCGCTGGCGATAATCATCATAAGCTTTGCGGCGCTCGGTATCTGAGAGCACTTCGTAGGCGACTTGGATTTCACGAAAGCGAGCTGCGGCGTCGGGCGCGGGATTGCGGTCGGGATGATATTTGGTCGCATTTCTGCGGTAGGCCGCTTTAATGGCGTCGATGCTGGCATTGGGCTGCACACCCAATTTGGCATAGTGATCGTGTAAAGACATGCTTATCCCCAATGTTGAAGAGCTTGCTTTGCAGCAAACAAAAAGCCCACATCTTACGATGCGGGCTTTTTGTTTTGTCTTGGTGGCTATGGCGGGACTCGAACCTGCGACCCCAGCATTATGAGTGCTGTGCTCTAACCAACTGAGCTACATAGCCAAGAGAGGCATGATTATCACCGAACACTTTGAACTTGGCAAGCGCTTTTTGCAAAAATTACCGATATATTGCATTTTAATTAGGCGATGTTCAGATTTGCTGTTGATGCGATGGCGGAGCTGCGCGAAATCCCTTGTGTCGCGCCGAGCGAGGAACAAGCGGCAAGGGGGTTTCGGCGGGTTCTGTTTTGTTAAAACCCGCCGCCTTGCCGATTGTCCGCAGCGAGGGCATCCGACGAAGTCGGACGCAGATACAGGGCGGCTTTCTTTTGCTTACTTTTCTTGGCCGTTCAAGAAAAGTAAGTCCCCGTCGCGGATTGCGACTGTAAAATACCGTGCCGTAGGCACTTAAAATTATAAAACCATCACCGCAACCCAGCCAAACGCCATCAGCGGTAAGTTGTAATGCAGGAAAGTCGGCACGACGGTGTCCCACATATGATTGTGCTGGCCATCAATATTCAAACCGGCGGTTGGCCCGAGGGTTGAGTCCGAAGCAGGCGAGCCTGCATCGCCCAATGCGCCAGCAGTGCCGACGAGGCAAACGATGGCTTCCGGGCTAAATCCCAGCTTCATCGCCAGCGGTACATAAATCGTCGCCAAAATCGGCACGGTAGAGAACGATGAACCTATGCCCAGCGTCACAATCAAGCCGACTAGCAGCATCAAAAATGCCGCGAGTGCTTTGCTGTCGCCTATCCAGCCTGCCGACTGTTCGACCAAGCTTTTTACGTCACCCGTCGCTTTGAGCACTTCGGCAAAGCCCGATGCGGCGATCATAATCAGGCCGATGCCGGCCATCATTTTCATCCCTTCGCTAAACACGCTATCGGCATCGCGCCAAGGCACTGCGCCGCCCAGCACGCAAATTGCAAAGCCCGCCAATGCGCCCAGCAACATCGAATCGGCATACAGTTGCACGATAAAAGTCATCACCATCGCGCCAATCGCCACCCAGATGGAGCGCTGCGTGTAGTGACTATCTTCGCGCTCGACCGCTTTCAGCACATCGATATTGTATTGGCGCGGTTTGCGGTAAGTTACAAACACCGCCATCAGCAGGCCAAACAGCATCCCCAAAGCAGGCAACGCCATTGCGTGCATGACATTTACGTGGCTGGCATCCAAGCCCGATTTGGCAATGCTGCCGAGTAGGATTTGCTTGAGGAAAATCTCGCCAAAACCGACCGGAAACAGCATATACGGCGTGATCAGGCCAAACGTCATCACACAGGCCAAGAGGCGGCGATCGAGCTTAAATTGCGCCAAGGTATACAGCAGCGGCGGAATCACCAGCGGAATAAACGCAATATGAATCGGTAATAAGTTTTGCGACGCAATCGATAGCGCCAGCACCGCCAAAATAATCCCCCATTTGACGCGCTGATTCTCGCTGCTTTTTTGACTGAGTTTTGCCAGTCCATCGGCCATTGCATGCGGCAAGCCGGATGCCGCCAACGCCAATGCAAATGCGCCGAGCAGTGCATACGACAGTGCAATCCCCGCGCCGCCACCCAAGCCGCCATTAAATGCCGCGATGGTTTTGGCCAAGGTCAAACCACCACACAGGCCGCCAACGACGGCGCTAACTAAAATACTGATGACCACATGGATGCGGCTGAGCGACAGCGCCAGCATCAAGGTAACGGCAATGAGAACGGCATTCATGGCGATATTCTGGCAAGGTAAAACAGCTACTTTACGCGCAGATTGCCTCTGGCGTTGAGAGATAAATCATCAATTGTTGCAGCAGGCGAAATCTGTATATGGGATTTTCTGGGTGTTGGTGATGCTGTGAAGCTGGTAGGATTTTGTCCCCTTGGGCGAATGGAAGCTGTTTTCTCGCCCCATGAAGTGTTTTGCCAAAGGATTTTCATGTTTTCCCAAGACGCCGCAGCGGCTCCGCATCTAAAGCGCACTTTGCGCGCTCGCCATCTATCGATGATTGCGATTGGTGGTTCGATTGGTACTGGTTTATTTGTCGCCTCGGGCGCAACGGTGGCGCAAGCAGGGCCGGGCGGTGCTTTGCTTGCCTATGCGGTGATCGGTTTGATGGTTTATTTTTTGATGACCAGTTTGGCTGAAATGGCCGCGTATATGCCCGTTTCCGGCTCGTTTTCGACTTACGGTGCTAAATTTGTCGAGCCTGGTTTTGGCTTCGCACTGGGTTGGAATTATTGGTACAACTGGGCGGTAACAATTGCCGTTGAGCTGGCTGCCGCCAGTATGGTGATGAAATTTTGGTTTCCCGATAGCTCGGGTATGTTGTGGAGCGCGCTGTTTTTGGCGCTGATGTTTTCGCTCAATTACATTTCGGTCAAAGGTTTTGGCGAAGCCGAATATTGGTTTTCGCTGATTAAAGTGATTACGGTGATTGTGTTCATCATTACGGGCGTGCTGATGATTTTTGGCATTTTAAGCGGCACGCACAGCGTGGGTTTTGCCAATTTCACTGCGGGTGACGCGCCGTTTGTCGGAGGATTCCCGGCCATGCTCGGTGTGGCGATGATTGCCGGATTTTCATTTCAAGGCACTGAGCTGATCGGGATTGCGGCTGGCGAATCGGAAAATCCACAAAAAAATATCCCCAAAGCCATCAAGCAAGTGTTTTGGCGCATTTTGCTGTTTTATGTGTTCGCGATTTTTATTATCGGTATGTTGATTCCGTACACCGATCCGAATTTGCTGAAAGGCGATCTTTCCGACATTGGCGTTAGCCCGTTTACCTTGGTGTTTAAAAATGCCGGTATCGCCTTTGCCGCCAGCTTGATGAATGCGGTGATTTTGACGGCTATTTTATCGGCGGGTAATTCCGGCATGTATGCATCGAGCCGGATGCTGTATTCCTTGGCAACCGAGGGCAAAGCGCCAAAAATGTTCGCCAAATTGTCGAGCAACGGCGTGCCGCGCAATGCTTTATATGCGACCACCGTAGTCGGGATGTTGTGCTTTTTGGCGTCAATTTTCGGCGAAAAAACCGTGTATTTATGGCTGCTCAGCACATCGGGCATGACCGGATTTATCGCATGGCTGGGGATTGCCGTGTGCCATTATCGTTTCCGCAAAGGCTATATCGCGCAAGGCCGTGATCTGAACGATTT
This sequence comes from Deefgea rivuli DSM 18356, assembly GCF_000620145.1. Taxonomy (GTDB): domain Bacteria; phylum Pseudomonadota; class Gammaproteobacteria; order Burkholderiales; family Chitinibacteraceae; genus Deefgea; species Deefgea rivuli. The sequence continues at coordinate 100,308 of NZ_KK211084.1, read as the reverse complement.
ACCATATCGCTCGAAGTTTTACCCTTTTGGCCCACTGTTTGCGTTCGCACTGTGCATGGTGATTATGCTCGGGCAAAACTACCAAGCCTTTATGGCGGGAACCATTGATTGGGCCAGCGTCGCCGCGACGTATATCGGGATTCCGCTGTTTTTTGTGATTTGGCTGAGTTATCGCTATCGCAATAAAACCCGCTTTATTGCCTACGACAAGATGGATTTGGATAGTCAGCGGGATTGATGTGGGGTTTGGGTAAGTTTAGGATTGTCTGATGTATTGGTTGCTAGGCTTTGTAGTAAAAGGGCTGTAATCAAATACATCAATAGGTAGGGTGTCAATGAGCGAAGCGAATTGCACCGTTTCGCAAGTCGATCAAGTTGATCTAATGCACTGAAAGCGTTTTTCTATTTGGTTGTATTTGAATTTGATGCTGAAAGTCGATTCCTACGCGGGATCGGCGCTAATGCCGCGCGGCACTGACTTTTCTTGAACGGCCAAGAAAAGTAAGCAAAAGAAGGCCGCCCTAGTATCTGCGTCCGACTTCGTCGGATTCCCTCGCTGCGGACAATCG
>NZ_KK211084.1:0-99404 GCF_000620145.1 Deefgea rivuli DSM 18356 | reverse complement strand
CTGACTTTTCTTGAACGGCCAAGAAAAGTAAGCAAAAGAAGGCCGCCCTAGTATCTGCGTCCGACTTCGTCGGATTCCCTCGCTGCGGACAATCGGCAAGGCGGCGGGTTTTAACAAAACAGAACCCGCCGACCCCTCCTTGCCGCTTGTTCCTCGCTCGGCGCGACACAAGGGGTCTCGCGCATATCAACGAGGTTTGTTCTTAAGTCGATGTATTGCCAGCTAGGCCTTGTAGGTAAAGGGCTATAATCAAATACATTGATGCCTTAGGGCGGGTTAGCCGAAGGCGTAACCCGCCAATCTGATTTCGATCTCACACACTCAGATCAGCGCGGGTTGATAAACCTAACCCGCCCTACATGGCTGTTTATACAAAAAGTTTGAAAATTTCTTTTTGTTTTGAGCCTTTAACTTCAACACAATTTGCCCCGTCTCGTTGATATAGTTTGTCATCGAAATAAACAGGTTCTACTCCGCATACCACTTTAATCATTAATACGGTGTTCCCATGGTATGTTATTGGGGTCAAATCTTTGGTCACTCTAGTTTTTAAGCCCGCATCTAATTCAGAAACGCTAAGTCTTCGTGTTATTTCCGCAATATAGCTATCCAATGTTACTTTTTTTATTTTTGCTTCTCTCTCTAATCCAACAATACCAAACTCATGATAACTAGGTATGTCATTAATAGAATCTAATTGAGCTACACGTTTAGTATCTGCAAGTTTATCGGTTACGCCAATAAATAAAAATCCAGTTTTACCCTTACCAAGGTTTGCCATGGCAGAAATATTACAGAGTATTTTATAAAAGCTATCTTCATCAAATGATCTGTTTTCTTGATCAAGCTTATAAAATCCCTGCTTGAAATCATAAATCGCAGCCTCAGTCTTTGATTTCATTAAGTATGCTTGAAAGTCCATAATATAAGATGTGGCACTTCTAAAGGTAGAGTCAGAGTTTTTGAAATAATCCTGTATCAATCCTTTGCAAATATTTATATTATTTACGCGGTCAGCGGTTGTGGTGTAGTTGCTCGACTTTACTAGTTTTGAGCTAATGTCAGTAATTGATTTTTTAATTTGTTCGTGGTTGAACGGTTTTTTATTATTGTTAATAATTAAGTCGTAGAATGCCATAAATAAAGTATAGAATGGTTCTTTTACTGGGTTGCTTCCCGAAGACGGATTTAGAACATTCTTTAGACGGACTCCTTTTAAATGATGATCTACAAAGTTAGATATTTCAGAGAATACAGTAAGTAAGTTTGTTCTAATGTTTTCTTGACCAATGGCATTGATTTTTACTTCGATTTCTTTCGATTTATCATTTGTTCCGCTACCATAGTAATTGTCGAAGGCAACTTTACTTGCAGGAAATGGAGTCCCTAATGAGCAAGATAAAATTAAATCAGAAATTAATTGCTCATCGGCACTTTCTTTTAGGTCAGAAACATTCATAATGCCATGCTTGCACCAGAATGTTTCTTCAGCCAATATCCCATATTGGTGCTTAGAAATATTTGAGTCGATACTGATTTCTGGCATGTCTTGTAAAGGAAGAATGTCTCTTGAGGCATCACCACGGATTTCAGATGCAATAGTTCTAACTAATGTTGAAAACTTTGATACATTCCCTGCTTGTCTAACTTCTTGGGGTGATAGTTTAATTCCTGTTGAATTTATTCTTCTAAATGTTTCATTGATTTCATCAGTACTTCCTGTTTTAAATATGGTAACAGGAAAGGGGTACTGAATAAATGCGGATACTTGTTCTTGAAGAAGAAAGTCAACATCAATTTTTTTTGATATGATTTCTTTGTTAACTTGTGTCTGTGCAAATGGATAGTCTGAAATATTAAACCATACTTCAATACCATTAATTTCAATTGGGAAGTGGTTTTCTATGAATCCAAAAATTGCATTTAGTCTTTGCATTCCATCAATGATTTCATAGTTATCTTGGGATGCGGCAAGTAATACTAATGGTATCGGGTACTGCTGCATAATTGAATCAATTAAATCTTTTTTCTCTTTTTTACTCCATACAAGTTTTCTTTGATACCTGCGGTTTATGAATAGTTTATTGTTTCTATACAATTCATAAGCCTCCATTACTGTCATACCTCGTGGAGATTCAATCATTTTTAGCTCTTTTTGAAAAGTGGGATAAAAGGCGCATATGCAGAATTATTTCTGTGCAGTGGGTTATTGTGGATAAACTTTATCACACATGCTTTCTTGGCGCTCAGGCAATAATCCAGTAAGCTGGTTTGAGCTTATTGATTCCTGTTTATGCGGCAGAATATTCAAATGAATTGGCGTTATGCCTTCGGCGTAGATGTATTTTCTACACGCCTTTATCTGTAATGTTCAGCCATCAATACATCGACTTAATAGTAAACCTCGTCGAGCTGCACAAGATTCCTTGTATCGCGCCGAGCGAGGAACAAGCGGCAAGGAGGGGTCGGCGGGTTCTGTTTTGTTAAAACCCGCCGCCTTGCCGATTGTCCGCAGCGAGGGCATCCGACGAAGTCGGACGCAGATACTAGGGCGGCCTTCTTTTGCTTACTTTTCTTGGCCGTTCAAGAAAAGTCAGTGCCGCGCGGCATTAGCGCGACTCAGCGTGAAAAGAACGCCAACGTATGAGTTGAAGATGCTCTGCAGAGTGAATTGTTGGGTTAAAGCCCAATCTACGATGATATGTATTTGATTGCAGCCTTTTATATAAAAAGCCTAGCAAGCAATACCCAATACAAACTCTCAACCTGCCGAGGCGACCGCCTCATCCACACCCAGCGCTCCCGCCTGCCGCTGCAACTCCGCAATCCCCATTAAACTCTCATGCTTCGCCCGAATCATCGCTTCCACTTCTTTATTCAAGGTGCGTCTATCGTGCCCCTCGGGCGTTAATTGCTCTAAAAAGTGGATTTCGATACACAGCTGCCGCGAGCCGGTGATGAGCCAGAGCGAATCGGTGATGCTCATATCGTCGATATACGCCGCATCAAGCGAATAGTCGCCTGCGCCATTGGTGTAACGCAGATAAATCGGCTGGATCGTGGCATTGGTTTCAAACGCGCTTTGGATTAGCGAGGCTTTAAACGGGCGCAATTCTTGCCCATTGGTCGTCGTGCCCTCAGGAAAAAACGCGATGCATTCCTGATTATTGAGCGCGGTGCTGATGCTGGCATTCACGCGCTGCGCGTCGCGCACTTTTTCGCGGTCGATAAACACCGTGCCTGCGCCTTTGCACAGCATGCCAACGACCGGCCAATGCTGCACATCGGCACGCGCGACAAAGCGGGCGACGGTGACGCTATTGATCGCAAAAATATCAAACCATGAAATGTGATTTGAAATCAGCATGCAATTGGCCGGATGCAGTGGCGTCGCTCGGCCGAAGACTTTGACGCGAATGCCGAGTTTTTTAGCCAATTGCTGCGACCAGCGCTGGGTTTTCAGCAGCCGCGCTTGTTCACTCATATGGGAAAAGCGAAAGCGCACCACCGCCATGCCGTAAATCACATGCAGCACAAATAGCAGCAGCCGATTGATTCTCACCCAAGTCGTACCCACAGTTGATCCTTGTTCAATGTTCTGGCGTGTGCGCCGCGAAGCGTAATTTTACGTAATTAATGTGACGCCTAACAGCTCGCGCACCAAAATACAGTAATTGGATGACACTACTGAGTGTGGGGTGAGATTTGTGTTGGGCGGGGCTCTGGGTAGTATTTACATCTGGCCGTTTGCTTGGAACTTGGCGGCTTGGCGCGTAGTCCATCTTTAATTCAATACCCGAGTTTGATGATGTCGCAATTGCAATTACGCCCTTTAGAGCGCGAAGATTTACGTTTTGTTCACGTGCTGGATAACAATGAATCGGTGATGCATTACTGGTTTACCGAGCCGTACGAGGCCTTTGTTGAGCTGGTCGATCTGTACGATAAGCACATTCACGATCAGACCGAGCGGCGCTTTATTTTAGAAATGGCAGGGCAGTGCGTGGGTTTGGTCGAGCTGGTGGGCATTAACCACATTCATCGCCGCGCCGATTTTCAAATCATTATCGCGCCCGAATTTCAAGGTCTAGGTTACGCATCCATCGCGACGGCGCTGGCGCAAAATTATGCGTTTACGACGCTGAATTTATACAAACTGGCGCTGATCGTCGATACCGAAAATGCGGCGGCGATTCATATTTATAAGAAGCAAGGTTTTCACGAAGAAGGGATTTTGCGCAGTGAATTTTTCGTCAACGGCGAATACCGCGACGTGATCCGCATGTGCATTTTTCAGCCGGAGTTTTTGGCGAAACGAAAATTGTTGATGGCAGTGAAGGCGGAGTGTGTTGCGGCTTAAGGCTTCGCGCTGGCTCGTTAACGATTCTGTATCAAAAAATCAAAGTCCACGAAATACATGCCCCGCAGGAAATACCCTTGGGGTGCGAAAGGCACGAAAGAAAGGCAAAATGTCAGAAGTGCTTTTGGTTTTAGATTTTTTCGTGGTTTTTCTGGTGATGCTCAGATTTGGTGTTAATGCTGTGCCGCGCTCGTTGAGCTGGGGCTTAAAATCCCGTCCAAGCGCACCGAGTGAGGAGAGAGACAAACAGTTTTATCGTTTGGCTCACGATCGATCGAGGGCACAGCGGAGCTGGGCGCGCCCGGGTCGCCTTTCTTTGCTTACTTTCTTTGGCGAAGCAAAGAAAGTAAGTCCCCGTCGCGGATTGCGACTGTAAAACACCGTGCCGAAGGCACTTTAATTAGTTCCTTCACAATTCCCCAGATCGATCCCGCCCGCGTAAACCTGGTGCTGTGTCGCCGGTCAGGCCTTTAGAAAACGCGATGACTTTGAAAATCTCGCCCATTTCGGCATGTGTGGTGAGTTTTTGGATCGCCGCAGCGGTTTTCATGTAATCGATACTTTCGGTTGGCAGTTGCTCGGCCAAATTCAAGATACCTGCATCCAGCAAAAAGCTAGCCTGTGAGGTATAGCCTTCTAGGCTAAGTTGGTTTTGCTCTGCAGCCGTATACATCGCAGTAAAATCCACATGGCACGTTAGGTCAGTGAGGCCGGGGTAAAAGAACGGGTCGTGAATCGTATGATGGCGATAGTGGCCGATCAGTGTGCCCATACTGCGTTCGGGGTGGTAATACTCGCGCAGCGGGAAGCCGTAATCGATGAGCAAAATCAGGCCGCGTTGCAGGCTGGCGGCGAGCGCGGCGATAAAGCCTTGCGCTTCCAGGTGGATTTCGCTGGTGTAGAGCGGGATTTGCGGTAGCGGCGTGCAGGCGGCAAGCAGTTTGGCATCTGAAATTGGGCGATTTTGCATCGCAAAACCATCTTGGCTGACTGTTACGCCGCGTTGCTGCCATTCGCTATTTCCACTCTCCTCATCAGCAAATTGCACCAGCTCGCATGGCATCGCGTCGAGCACTTCATTGCCGAGTATGACGCCGACAAAATCAGTCGGCAGCGCATCCAACCACTGCACTTTCGCGACCAAATGCGGCACTAAAGTGTGCAAAGTCTGGCGTTGGCGCTCGCGCAGTTGGCCGGAAAGCTCCAAAATGGCATAGTGTTCCGGCAGCGCGTTGCGCCGCTCGAGTTCAGCTAAAATCTGTGCCGCGAGTTGCCCCGTTCCTGCGCCAATTTCCAGCACGCCACCGCCAGTTTCAGCGAGAATATGCGCTACGGTGGCGGCGACGCTGCCGCCAAATAGCGGCGAGATTTCAGGGGCGGTAATAAAATCGCCCGCACCGCCAAACTTGGTCGCGCCGCCGCTGTAATAACCCAGCCCCGGCGTGTACATCGCGTGGCGCATAAAATCGGCAAAGCTAATCCAGCCGTCCGCAGCATCAATCTGCTCGGCAATGTGTTGGCATAGCGTTTGGCTGGCGATGAGTGCTTCGGCGGAAGGGGCGGGCAGTTGTGCCTGTTGTGGATTCATAGGGCTGGCTTTATGGCGGGGATAGTCGTGTGGGCGATTTTAGCATTGTTGCGCGCGCTGGCAGCGCAGTTGCCGCAGATCAATTCGGGCAAAATTTAATGAATGGCATCAATGATGGTGAAGTCACTATGTTAGAACGCAATGTGGATGTACTGATTATCGGCGGCGGCGTGGGCGGGCTGACGCTGGCGCAATGGCTGACTGGGCTGGGTCGCACATGGCGCATCGTCGAGCGCGAAGCAGCGCTGGGCGGGCCTTTGGCGAGTAGCCAATATATTTTGAAATGGATACCGGGGCAGGCCGCGATGTCGGGGCGCGATTATTTGGCGGCGATGGCCGCGCAGATTGATACGGAACATTGCTCACTGGCGACGCAATTGGATATGGTGCAAGTGGGGACTGATTTGAGTCAGGGTAATTTTGTTTGCAGCTTGAGCAACGGCGAATTGATTCACGCCAAAAAGCTGGTGTTTGCTTGCGGAGCTACACCATTTTCACCATTTCCAGAATCTGAGCGAGTGATTGTCGGCGCTGGCCTGCAAAAAATCGCCCATATTGCAGCCGGGCAACGCGTTGCGGTGCTGGGTGGTGGCGATAATGCCGCCGATCATGCGCTGATTTTGGCTGAAATGGGCGTGGCGGTGACGATGCTGGTGCGTGGCAAACTGCGCGCATCGGCGGCGCTGCTGCAACAATTGCAACAGCAGCCGACGATTGTGCTCAAAACCGATTACCAAGAATTTGCACTCGCAGCGACCGCAGAAGGTGTGGTCGTGCAAGGCGAGCATTACGATTACGCCGCCGTGTATTTTGGCTATCAAGTCTCACCGCAACTCAAAGCCTTTCCCACGCTAAAAACCGCCGCAGGCGCGCTATTGGATGGTGTGTTTGCGATTGGCGATATGACGCAACCTGCGTTCCCGAATATTTTGCTCACCCAAGGTCAAGCGGCAGTGATCGCTAAGCAAATCGATTTTGAGTTGTCGCACAGTGCGGCTTAGGGTTTGAGCACTTGTTTAGTGCTGATGCATAAGATATATGATTTGTAGTTTCCCCTCCTTGAGGACATAAGTAGGTCGTTACGAATAACTGATTTAAATTTATGGGAGCAAACTTATTTGCTTCCATGAAAATCAAAGTAAGTTTTCTTTCATACTTATGGATCAATGTTACTTACTAGGTAATCGTTGAATTAAAACGTAAAAAACCGCCACATTGAGTGGCGATTTTTGGTTTTGAATCTGATTAGTTAATTGTATAAGAACGAGATGGGAAAATAAATGGTGTTGATGATGTAGGGAATGTCACACTAATCTCAAATGTGCCTGTGGTTGCTGTTGGACAAGGCACTGCTGAGGCGCCGAATTTTAATGTGAATTGGAATGAGTTTTTCTGATCGACAATAGCGCCTGATGCAGGAATTGAACCTGAACTCACTGTTTGAGTGCCACCTGATGCAATTGTGCCTGCACCGCTAGTGGTCGCGAATGTAATTTTTGTACCTGCTGGAAGTGGGTTACCAAATTCATCTTTAATCACTGCTGTAATCTGGCTTGTGGAGCCGCACACGCCGGCAGTTGATCCAGTTACGCTTCCAAGTTGTGGGTTTTGGTCACTTGAGAAGGTAAATACAGCATTTCTAAATATGTTTACGCGTTTTTTGACTTGCTTGCCTAGGCTGTTGAGTTGTGATGAGTCGTCTTTGGCGCATTTGGCAAATGTTGAGCTATTGCATAGCGTGCCATTAAAGTACCCATCAGGACCATCGTATGCTTTGTTATCGTTGAAGTCGATGAGCATATCTTGGCCATTGAAAGTATTGTTTTCATCTGTGTCGAGGTAAGCTTCACCAATATCCGTAGACACAATGGTGCTTCTATAATTCAGCTCTGAATCTTGGTCTGCGACATTATTCGCATTCTTATCTGTATAAGTTTCTTCGCCAAGCGCGTGTGCGAGGACGTGTACACGGCCATTGCTTGGTTTACGGCCTTGTGATGTGAGCTGCACTGTGCATGCATTTGCTTTGGTAGTGCAACTGCCTGTTTGTTGGATTCCATTGCCAATTACACCGTAATCAGTAATGAAGGTGACCGGAGTACCGTCTGGAATTGGATTACCAAAGTGATCGGCTAGACGAACAGTAACATTCGCAACTTCACCGTCATGATGTGCTCCGTTGAGGTTGAATTTGTCGGCAGAAATTGACATCGACGCATCATCGGGAACGCCGGAACTAATAGATAATTTGTTTGATGCACTAACTAGACTGCCTGAGGTTGCAGTTACAACGACGGTCGTCGGTTGAGAGCCTGCAATAACCGTCGCTGTGGCCATGCCGTTAGCGTCCGTGGTTACTGGATTGCTACCTGATAATGTAATTCCACCAGCCTGCGAGTCTAGGGCAAAAGAGACTTGACGCCCTGCAATTGGATTGTTTGCAGCATCTACAATCTTGAAAGTAACTTGCGCGCTATCTGGTCTTGCATTTGAGCCATAGCCTTTAAGAGTAATTAGGCCGTCCGCTGGTGTTGTTGCTCCAAATTGTAAAGAGGTTGCTACTGGTGCGGCAATCGCGATATCAATATTTTTGAATTGACCGTTTGATGTGGTGGCGGTCACTGTGTCGGTAGTCGCGCAACCTTTGTCTGTGTAAGACGCGACAGCTTTACCAGTTGAGTCGGCTGCAACTTTAGCATCAATGGTTGCTTTGCCTGCAGTTGCGCATTTTGATGTGAACGAAACGGCTTCACCTGCCGCAGCCTTGCCGTTGTTACTAAGCATTACTGAGATGGTCGTATTCGCATTGGCACTAATGCTTGCTAAGCTTGCCGAAATACTGTCGATTTTTACTGTCGCTGAAGCGCCGCCCGGAATAGCAGATGGTGCAGGTGTTGCTGTTCCACCACCGCCAGTGCCGCTACTACCCCCCGCAATCAGATCCGCACCGCCTGGCCCGCCGCCGCCGCAAGCGACTAGTGTTGTGCTAAGTGCGCCAACGATTAGCGCGCGAATTAGGGTTTGGCGCGATGGGAAATTATTTGTAGCTGCGTGCATTTGTCACCTCAGGTGTTTAGATGCCATTATTTAAGTAGGACGAGTATCGACTTTGCATAAATAATGGCGTGATTCCGATATATTTTAGGCAATATTTGTATTGCAAGATAATACATTTAATGAAGGTGATGTCAAAGTGATACGTTCTTGTAATTTATTGCTTTGGTGTTTGCAGTTTTTTGCATTTTCTTTGTAAGAATTTATGGTACGGGTGCCCTTGTTTGCATAGCAATAGTTTGTGAAACGTTAGGTTGTTTTTAAGGTAAAATTCAGCCAATTCAATTACCTATAGCGGGGCGCCTTGAGGCGTCCCGTACTCATTCTTATGAACGCAATATCTGATTTACCTCAAGAAAAGCCGCAATTGTCTGAGGCGGAACAAAAACAAAAATACAATTTTAATAAGCTCGTGAAACGCCTGCGCCATAACGTGGGCGATGCGATTAATGACTTTAATATGATTGAGGAAGGCGACCGCGTGATGGTTTGCTTGTCGGGTGGCAAAGACAGCTACACGATGCTGGATATTTTGCTGAGCTTGCAAAAATCCGCGCCGATTGATTTTTCGATTGTGGCGGTCAATCTCGATCAAAAACAACCGGGCTTTCCCGAGCATATTTTGCCAACGTATTTGGCGGAATTAGGCGTTGAATACAAGATTATCGAAGAAGATACCTATTCGATCGTCACGCGCGTGATCGAAGAAGGCAAAACCACCTGTGGTTTGTGTTCACGCCTGCGCCGTGGGATTTTGTACCGTGTAGCGGATGAATTGGGCGCGACTAAAATTGCGCTGGGTCATCATCGTGACGACATTCTTGAAACGCTGTTTTTGAATATGTTTTACGGCGGCAAGCTCAAAGGCATGCCACCCAAATTGGTGTCGGATGACGGCAAGCATATGGTGATTCGCCCGCTGGCCTATTGTCGCGAGAAAGACATTGAGAAATACACAGCCGCGCGTGGCTTTCCGATTATTCCGTGTAATTTATGTGGTTCGCAGCCTAATTTACAGCGCCAAGTGATTGGCGATATGTTACGCGATTGGGATAAGCGCTTCCCTGGCCGTTTGGAAACGATGTTTACCGCGATGTGTAATGTTGTGCCTTCGCATTTGGCTGATCCGAAGCGCTACGATTTTGTGAATGCGAAAGCCGATGGCACGGCGCGTGCTGATGGCGACAAAGCGTTTGATCGCGAAACGTTTAACGATCCGAGCCGGATTTCGATTCTCGCTAGCAAACCCGCCGGTGTGAGTGCTTGCGGGGGCGATGAATAATGCTGTTTCGCTCGAAACGTTTTTCGAAAAGTAATGACGACGATATTGTGATTGACGTGTCGGAAGAGGGCGGTGTTCGCAAGCTGCATTTTGGTAATGACGACACGCAAAGTGCGATGAAAATCAATTCGCCGAATGAGCTGCTACTGGCTTATTCGCGTTGTGTGTTTGGTAGCTTGCTGTTTTTAGAGCCGCCGCAAAAAATGTTGCTGATTGGCTTAGGAGGCGGATCGATTGCGAAATGGGTGCATGAATATCTGCCGAATACGCATCTGACTTGCGTCGAGTTATTTCAGCAGGTGGTGAATGTTGCGCGTTCGATGTTTTTCTTGCCGCAGGATGATGAACGGCTTGAGGTGATGACCGGGGACGGTGCGGCGCATGTTTACAATATGGCGGACGAATCGGTCGATATGATTATGATGGACGCGTACTCGGCTACCGGTATTGCTGCGCCATTGGCGAGTACTGATTTTTTTACCGCATGTAAAAATAAACTGACCGATAACGGTGTTTTAGCGGTGAATTTGTGGAGTATTGATCGTCGCTTTGAGCAATATTGCACGCAATTATCCGAAGTCTTCGAAGGTCGCTTAATTTGCTTACCGGCACGGCAAAAAGGCAATGTGATTGCATTTGCGTTTATGCGCGGCCAGAACAGCCCGCAATGGGATCGTTTGGCTGACAAAGCTAAGAAATTAGAAGCTGAGTACGGTCTGGAATTCTCTGAGTTTGTCAGTGATTTGGCACGAATGAATCCTCATAATGACCGCCGTTTGTTTATTTAGTTGTACCGAGAAGCGAAGAGGGACGCAGGCTTTTGCTTCTACTCTCTTGTCGCCCGCAGATAAAGGTTTTCAAGAACCCGCGAATGTGAAAAAATCAGGGTAATCAACGAAATTTAACATAGGTCGTATATATGCTCGATCGTGATGGCTATCGGCCAAACGTCGGCATCATTATCATTAATCAGCAGAATCAGGTTTTCTGGGGAAAGCGCGTGCGTGAGCACTCGTGGCAGTTTCCGCAGGGCGGCATCAAGCAGGGTGAAACTCCCGAGCAGGCCATGTTTCGGGAGTTGGCTGAAGAAGTCGGCTTATTACCGCAACATGTAGAAATTGTGGGCCGCACGCGAGACTGGATGAAATATGATGTGCCGACCAATTGGGTGCGCCGTGAATGGCGCGGTACTTACAAAGGGCAAAAACAAATTTGGTTTATGCTCAGGCTAACGGGGAAAGATTCCGATGTTTGCCTGCGTAAAACCACGCATCCCGAGTTTGATGCATGGCGCTGGAATGAATATTGGTCGCCACTGGAAGCGGTGATTGATTTCAAACGTGGTGTGTATGAAGCGGCTTTGGGTGAATTGGCGCGATTGATTGGGCAACAACCACCTTCAATCGTTAACTAAGTTCTTAAGTAAAAATGTTCTTGCTGTCTTGCCCCGCCGTACTTTATGTACTGCGTGTCGCGCGCCTTGCCATAACATTTTTGCACAATATGATTTAAACGGGTGGCTTGGGCCGCCCGTTTTTTTATCTGGAATTTATGTCTGATCATTATCGTTTGTCGAACGAGCATCTTTGGCAATCCTTATCCTTATTTAATATTTTCCGTCTGCTGATTGTGATTGGCTTGATGGCGGGTGCGTTTTTGCTCACCAGTAGTAGCTGGTTCGAAAACGGCAATTTCTGGGCCGCGATTTGGATTTTGGGTAGCTATACGCTGTGCGGGATTGTGTTTGCTTTTAGTATCGCGCAGCGCTGGCCGCGCTTTGATATTCAGCTATCGATGCATGTGAGTGTCGATGTGATGTTTATTGTCGCGCTGATGCATTTGGGCGGAGGGATTAAAAGCGGTTTTGGGATTTTATTACTGCCGTATTTGGCCGCAGCCGGTTTAATTGCGCGCGGCCGGATGACAATGTTTCACGCCGCAGTGGCAAGTTTGGCGTTACTGGCCGAGTTGGTGTGGACAGTACTGAATGGCGATGTGAATGACACCATTCCAATATCGACAGTATTTCTCTGTATCGCTTCATTTGCGGTGGCTTGGCTCGCATACCGCCTCTCTTTGTATGCCGAAGAGAATCGAGAGCTGGCCGAGCAGCGCGGTGTGGATATTGCTAATTTGGGGCAATTAAATGCGCGGATTTTGCAGGATGTATCCGATGGCGTGCTGGTGGTCGATGCAAAAGATTTAATTCAGCAGTTTAATGAACAAGCGGTGCGTTTTACTGGTGTGCGGCCTGATCTGGCCAGCCCCTTGGCGGCGGATTTACCCGAGTTGGCTTCTCCTTTAGCGCGTTGGCGCGAGTTTCCAGAAATGGGTAGTAGCGAGTTGATTCAAACTGCGGACGGGCGCAATACATTGCGCGCTCGCTTTGTGTCGCTGTCTAGTGATTCTAATGGCAATGTGCTGATTTATCTGGAAGATATGGCGCGTTTACGCCGCGAATCGCAGCAGCTCAAATTAGCCGCACTGGGGCGATTAACCGCTAATTTGGCGCATGAAATCCGCAATCCGCTCGGCGCAATTAGCCATGCAGCCGAATTAATGCGTGAAGAAGCGGCTGATGATCCTTTGCTGCAAAAGCTCACGCGAATTATCAATGACAATAGTCAGCGCTTAGAGCGGATGGTGAAAGATGTGCTGGAGCTCAATCGCCGTGATCGGGTTGAGCGCATCGATATTCGCTTGGCGGAATGGTTGCATAACTTTGCTGAAGAGTTTGTGCTGCAAGAGAAAATTCCGATGAAATTGGCAATTTCATGCGCTCCTGAAGTCATCGTGCGCTTTGATGCGGGGCATTTGCATCAAGTGCTATGGAATTTAGCGCGTAATGGTTGGCGCTATTGCACGCAGCGTGATGGTAGTTTGCAAATCACGGTGCAGGCGTATCGCGATGGCTGGATGCTCAGCGTGATTAATGATGGCCCTCCCGTACCCAATGATGCACAAAGCCAGTTGTTTGAACCTTTTTTTACGACCGAAAGTAAAGGCACCGGCTTAGGCTTGTATATTGCGCGTGAAATCTGCGCGGCCAATGCCGCTCTACTTGAATACCAATCGCCCCCTCACGGCGGTGCCTGCTTCCGCATTCTATTTGGATATACCGATGGCGAAAAAATCTAAAACCCTGCCCCGCGTTTTGGTCGTTGATGATGAAGTCGATTTGGCTGAGTTGTTGGAACTGACTTTATTGAAAATGGGTTTAGACGTTGAAAAAGCCAATGGTGTCGTTGCCGCTAAAGCGCTCATCGATAGCCAGTATTTTGATTTGTGCTTGTCGGATATGCGGATGCCTGATGGTGAAGGCCTCGATTTGGTACGCCATATTCAGGCCAAAGGATTGGATTTACCGATTGCGGTGATCACTGCCTACGGTAGCACCGAAAATGCCGTTGCTGCATTGAAGGCGGGCGCGTTTGATTACTTGGCTAAACCCGTCGCGCTGGAGCAATTGCGCGCGCTGGTGAAATCGGCGCTCAAAATTGAGGCAACACCTGCAGTGAAAGCGGCGCGCAGTGATCGTCCTTTATTGGGTGAGTCACCGGCTTTGCAGCAAGTGCTGGTGCTGATCGAAAAACTGGCACGCAATCAAGCGCCCGTCTATGTGACGGGTGAGTCGGGCTCGGGCAAAGAGCGTGCTGCGCGCGCGATCCATGCTAGCTCAAACCGTGCCGAAAAACCGTTTGTTGCCGTGAATTGCGGTGCGATCCCAGAAAACCTAATGGAAAGCGAATTTTTTGGTTATCGCAAAGGTGCGTTTACTGGCGCGATGGAAGATAGGGACGGCTTTTTCCAAGCGGCGCATGGCGGAACTTTATTTTTGGATGAAGTGGCCGATTTGCCATTGCCGATGCAGGTGAAATTACTGCGTGCGATTCAAGAACGCAAAGTGCGCAAAGTCGGCGGTGTGCATGAAGAAGACGTTGATGTGCGGATTATTTCAGCCACGCATCAAAACCTTGCGCGCTGCGTCGAAGGTGGGCGTTTCCGGCAGGATTTGTATTATCGCTTAAACGTGATTGAGCTAAAAATGCCTGCGCTGCGTGAAATGGGTAAAGACGTGCTCACGATTGCGCAGTTCTTAGTCGAGGATATCGCGGCACGTCATGGCATGCCGACTATGATTTTTACGGTTGCTGCCAAGCAAGCGCTGTGCCGTTATGATTTCCCCGGTAATGTACGCGAGTTGGAAAACTTACTGGAACGCGCTGTGGCCTTGGCCGATGGTGATCAGATCGATGCCGAAGCCTTGCAACTGCACCATTGCCATAGCCCCAGCGATAAAGCCGAAGCCGTCGCCGCGAATTTGGGCGATACCTATCCGCTGCAAGATTATCTGGATCGAGTAGAAAAAGCCGCCATTTTAGCTGCGCTGGATAAAACAGGATTTAATCGCACGCAAGCCGCCAAACTGCTCGGCGTGACGTTCCGCAGTTTGCGTTATCGTTTAGAGCGGCTGTCGATCACACCAGAAAGCGAGGCGTAGTTTCTTTTTATCTGCATCTACTGAGTGACGCCTGCATGGGTGTCGCTCAATGTCGGTTTTTCTTCGCCGATCTACGCATTATTCATGCTTGATTTCTATGGTTTATTCATTACTTTCAGCCTGTACGAAACTTAAATTTGACGTGCGACCATCGTTAATTTGTAAGCTTAGTTACATTTAAGTTTAATATTTGCTGCTACTCTCCCGTCTTTGTAAGAAAATACTTCTTAAAAGGCGGATAAATAGATGTGGCGTAAGCTAGTGCTGGTCGGTGTGATGGCCGTGATTGCAAAAATGAGCATGGCGAAAGAAACGATCACAGTGGGTTTAGTCGCTCACGGCGAGGCACAAGAGGCGATCGCAGCTTGGCAGCCGATTTTGGATGATTTGGCCAAAGCCACTGGCGCGAATGTGAAAGCGGTGGCGGCAAAAAGCTATGCCGAGATTTTGAATGGCTTGAAATCAGGAGAGATTCAAGTCGCGCGCTTAGGCAATAAAGTGGCGCTTGAGGCGGTTGAAACTGCGCAGTGCGATGTGTTTGGCCAATTGGTGCTCAAAGGCGGCGTTGATACGTATTCATCGGTGCTGATTAGCCGCAAAGATTCGGGCTTAAATAATCTAGAGCAGGTGTTGCAGCAAAAAGGCCGTTATCGTTATGGCAGTGGCGATCTGAAATCGACCTCTGGTTTTTTGATTCCGCAGTATTACGCGTTTTTAAAAAACAATATCATTATGGAACAGCACTTTAAGAGCGTTCGTTTTGGGAATCATCAGGATAATTTCCTTGCGCTTGCTAAAGGCGAAGTGGATATCGCTGCAAATAATACCGATGACTTGGCCAAATTTGCGAAGAAATTCCCCACTGAATTTAAAAATGTCAAAGTCATTTGGCAGTCGGATGCATTTAATTTTGATCCCTTGGTGATGCGTAAAAACATGCCTGCGGATTTAAAAAAATCAGTCGCGCAATTCTTTTTAACGTATGCCAGCAATAAGCAATTTCCTGACTCAGCCGCCAAATTACTCGCTGCCGATAATTTGGCGGGATTTAAGACCATGAGCAATCGGGAATTAAAACGGATTGCCGAGGTTGAGTTATTTTATGCGCAATTTCGCACCATGCTCGATAGCTCTTTAAGCTTGGCCGAAAAGCAAAAACAAGAAAAAGCCTATTATCGTCGGCATGAATTGTTGATTGGCTTGCTTGGTGGCCCGCGCTAAAACAGAGAATCTAATGCGGGCGTGGCTTTAAGCGTCTTCGCTTGCTGCGCTGGCTTTCATTTGGCTGAGTAGGCTGTGCAGCATTTCGGTTGATAAGCCATGCAAGACCAGACGGTGCCCCGCGCGCAATGTGGAAAGTGGCACCAGCGGATGCTTATTATTGAGCAGCAATAAATGTTGCGGCGTATTGAGCAGCGTCGCGACATAAACGCCCATCGTTTCATCCAGTTGCAGCGAATTAGCGGCGCGCCAAAAATCGTTGTCGGTCAGAAACAGCTGATAGACCGGTGTAAAAATCTCAATCGCGGTTTGCAAATCAATAAAGTTCAGCCTACCTTGCGGTATCGTCGCCAGCGCCAATGGCGGCTCGACTATCATGCTGAAATCGATGTTCTCGACGTGGCTGAGCTTTTTCCCTTCGTTCTGTAGCGCTTGGTTGAGCCGAATCACGAAGTTAAATAAATTCAAATCGTGTTTTAAAAACAATTCGTCTTTCAGCGCATCCAGATCGGCCGGTTTGAGTGACGACAGTGGCACGCTCACCGGCGCGTTGCGTTCAATAAATTCGATGATTTGCGCGCCCAAATGAAAGTGCCGCAAGATCAGCCAATTGGCTTGTGGTGACACAAAGCCTTTTAGTCCCCAAACTAAAATATGGTGCAATAGCTTGGATGCTGACCAGCGTTTGGGTAGCACGATCTTGAAAACCTGAATGACAATAATCATCAATCTGGCGAGAGGGCGCACCAAGGGCAGCAAATATTGCCGCGAACTGGACGCCGAATCAGTTAACCACGCGTGTTTGACGTGATCGCACAGCGGCGTACTTTGGTCGAGATAGAGCGCCAGCCAAGGATTCGGGTCACGCGGATCGTGCGGGTCTTTGAGAAAGTCGCTCATGATGCGGTGTCACTTTCTTGAATATGTTCAAACTGCATTAAGTACAGCTGCGCAGTGCGTTTGGCAGTGCGATAAATTGCATCAGCCGCTGTTGGGTCGATGGCGAGCGTGATTTCAACGGCGGTGAGCCAGCGCGCCAAATGATGCTCGTCATTCGCGCCGTGATATTCCAAAAAGCGAAACGCCGCAGCAGGTAAGTTCACTTGCTGGCGCAGCAGCGGCAGCAAGGCTGGAACGATGCGCTGTCCCGTGCCTTCAATAATATAAATCGCACCCAAAAGACCGATTGGATTGGGCGTTGCGGCCAAGGCGTGCAAATAGCTATTAAGCGCTTCGCCGCCGGGATTGCGCTTTAAATCGGCCAACGCCGCTGTGCCCCCTGTGGCTTGATAATCTTGATACAAAATCTGGAAATCATTTTGCTCGTCCCCGGCGTGCATTTCGATCAAAGCACCGAGCGCGGCAAAATCGCCAGTGAGCGACGCCACGGCATTCCTCATCCACTTACTGCCTTCATGCACTTGCGGCACCCATTGCGCGGTCCAGTTGCGATAAGCCGCCACATCAAATTGCCCGCTTACCAAATGATGAATCACCGGCGTGCGCCACACATTTGAGCGGTAATCTTGCCACAGGCTGGCAAGTCGCGTGAGTAGCGGCTGCAAAGGCTCAGGTGCGTCTTTCGCTTGATGTGGTGCTGTGATGCTATTTTCTAGGGTATTAGCTTGTAGCGCTTGTTGATTAATTTCTGGCGGCGTATACCCACGATGTGTTCCATCCTGCTCCGCTTCCACTTCAAATAGCATAAACGCCGCCGTCATCCGGCCTGATTCGGGAATAAAGCAGAAAATCTTCTCACCTGCTGTCAGGGTTTTTTGCTGCAGAAATTCGGCCAGCATAATAAAAATCGACGCCGATCCGGTATTGCCGCATGTCGCCAGATTGCTATACCACTTCTCGGGCGGAATCGTTAAGCCGGCTTTTGCGAGCAAATCTTCAACAACGGGCATAAATTTAGCCGACGAGTAATGGCAGAGAAAATGATCAATCTCGCTCGATTTAATCCAGCCCGCATCGACCAACTTCACGTATTCGTGAATGCAAATATCAAATAAATGCGGCAATAAACGAATGTCTTGGCGTAAAGACAGCGCACCTGCGGCTTCGGCTTCCGATGACGAGGCAAAATCAAGAAATGACTGGCTGCGATCCGCTGTGAGGCCAAGCTGCATGCAAACCGGATAATCGCCGGAAAAACTCTTTTGGTGTATCCATTTGAGTTTGATTTGCAGTCCGTTTTTGACCAGAGGCTGGCGGCTTAACTGCATCGCACCAGCGCCGTCGGACAGCATCCAGCGCAGAAAATGCGCGTCAAAATCACTTTCATAACCACGCGGCGCAAAGCGGGAACGCTTAAACATCCGCGACGGCATTTCTGCGGTGACGACCAGCGCGTGCTGATGCGCGCCTAATTCAATTGCTTGCGCAGCAAACTCAATCGCGCTGACGCCTGCCGCGCAAACACCTTGGCTGGACAAGGTTTGCATCGGCGGCGCACCCAGCTCGCCCTGAATCATATTGGCAAAACCGGGCATCAGCGCATCGCCGCCTGACGAGCCGACGCTCAGCAGCGAAATTTGCTCTAACGGCGTTTGCGTTTGGTCTAAGCAGGCATGAATCGCTTTCACCGCCAATTGAGCGTGGCTTTCCACCGTTTGGCCTTCCTCATCAATCGCGTAATGCCGCGTTTGAATGCCGTTTTCATCCAAAATTCGTTTTTTAATCCGCGCTGAAATGCGATTGATGGGCGCGATATAGTCGTCCATTGCGTCGTTGTTAATGGGCTTGCCCGGCAAGTACAGGCTGGCTGCGGCGAGGTAAACATTCTTAAACTGAATCGGCATGATGAGTTCCTGAACTTTGAGGCGGCATCAAGCTTTGGCTACGATAAGGCAGTAGCAGCAGGCTGAGGATAAAGGTACGAAACATATAAGGAATCAAAGGCCCAGCATTGAGTGTCGGGTCAATCTGCTGGCGATAGTGCAAATCTAATTGTGATAATTCCGACCAATGCGCGCGCGGATGGTGATGGTGGGCGGTATGCAGGCCGATATTAAATAGCAGCGGATTGACCCAACCAGAAAAATTGCGCGCGTAATTGATCGGCGAATTGCCGTCGGCATGCGCGTGCTGCAAATAATTTGTCGCCAATAACCAATGCAGGCCGTGCAATTGGGGAATGAGCACAAACAGCAAAAACTTTTGCCAGTCGAGCCACGCTAAAACACTCCACAGCAATAGCACGGCCAGATATTGGCGCAAGCAATAATAAAACACGCCGGAATGTTGTTCGCGTAAACGCCGTAGCCAATCGATAAACAGCGGATAAAGCACAAATCCCGCTTGAAACGGATGCAAGAGATAGCCGAGCAGATGATTGTGATCGCCGCCAAAACGATAGGTGCGCGCTGCATCGTGCTCGCCGTGATGGTAGCGATGATGATTGGCGATATGCGAGGGATAAAACACAAAAGTTGGATGGCCTTGCAGCAGCGTGATCCAAAAATCAGTCAACCGATTCAGGCGTTTGTTGCGCCATATGCGTAGATGCGTGTGATTGTGATGAATGACGCCAATCCCTAGGCTCAGGAAAAACACCAAGCCATAAATCAGCCAACTCGCCACTGATGACAAACCTACTTGCCATAAATAGATCATCAGCAAGGGCTGCAAGATTAAATACAGCAGGCTTTGCAGATCGCGCCGATTACGCAGCATCGCGTGCCGATCCAGCTAAATCACGCTTAATTCTGGCTTGTGCTGCGTCGGGCGGCAGCGCAGTGCCAAAGAGTCTATCCATAAACGGGAACATAAAGCCGAAATTGCCGGTGTAACAGGCATGATGCAAATGATGGCGGCGTGCGCCGTTGAGCCACCAACGGTCATGATGCGCGTCGGGTAAAAAATCGTAATTGGAATGACCGATATTATTAAAAATAATGCTAAACACCGGCACGGCAGCCAGCGCATCGAGGCTGAAATCGTGTACCAACATCGGCAGCAAAATCACATTGCCGAGCATAATCGCTTCAAGCGGATGAAAGCTATACGAAGCCCAAGGCGTCGTGACAATCGAGCGATGATGCGGCAGGTGAAAGCGCTTCAACCAGCGCGTATGTAGTAGCCAGTGAGTGCAATAAAAATGGATTTCATTCCAAATCACCAAGAGGAAAATTTCAACTGCAATTTGCCAGTTTGAGGGTGCAATCGCCAGCCGTGCCCAGCCTAGTTGCAGCAAGCCCCAAGGGAAAATCATTCCGGTACCAAAAATAAAAATCGAGGATGCAGAAAGCAGCCATTCGCGGCGCAATTGCCCCCGTGCGAGTGGGCGAGGATCGAGAATGTGGCCGTAGCCAATGGCGGGTAGCAAGAAGCGGCTTAAAACCCAATTCAGCGCGCCAACGCCGACATAGAGGCTGGCAAAAAAGACCAGTCCCAGCAGCATGATTTCGTACCACTGACTATTGAGAATAAGTTCGCGCACTGGCTGACAGCTCCAAGAAAGTGTGACGATTGTATGTCATTTCACTGTAGGCGTCATAGAGCGTGCGGATGCGGGATGAAAACGCTAGCATAGCGAATTTGGCGGACGAACTAAGGAGCAATGATGGTAGCGGCGATGTCGGACAAAAACGCTTTAGTGATTGATGCACAAGGTGTGTGCAGCGCTGTGCGGCAAGTGCCTAGCCCCAATTGTGATGTGCGCCCCAATGAGAACGTGCCGGATATGGTGGTCATACATAATATCCACCTGCCACCGGGCGAGCCGGGAACGATGGCATTTTCTGGCGATGCGATTGAGCGCCTGTTTACCAATTGCCTCGATATCGACGCGCATGAATGCTTTGCAGAATTATCCAATTTACGCGTATCGGCGCATTTTCTAATTCGTCGTGATGGCGAGATCGTGCAATTTGTACCGTGCAATCTACGCGCTTGGCATGCGGGTGTGTCGAGCTGGCAAGGTCGGGAGCGTTGCAATGATTTTTCGATAGGTATTGAGTTGGAAGGCTCAGATTTCGTGCCGTTCGAGGCAATACAGTATGTGCAGTTAAATTTACTACTGAATGCACTGCAAGCACGCTATCCAATTGCGCATGTGGTGGGGCATAGCGAGATTGCGCCGGGGCGAAAAACCGACCCAGGGCCGTTTTTTGTATGGGAAAACCTCATGTCTTCTGTTTTGGAATTACGCCAAACTGGCTACATCAGCCGCAGCTGATTTGTCTGCTGCGTTGTCGCAACGTTTCGCTTTAAAACGTGCCCTAAGCCATTGACGCAGGACTATAATCCGCTTCCCGTACTCGGTTTGAAGAATCTTAATGTCGACCTCTCAAGTGAAAGACCCCAAAAAACTCGCTGGCCTCGTCGTTGGCGCGATTGGCGTGGTTTATGGCGATATCGGTACTAGCCCTTTATATACATTAAAAGAATGCTTTAACGGCCATGTGGCGCTGGATTTGAATGCGTTCAATGTGCTGGGTATTTTGTCGCTGATTTTCTGGGGCTTGATGCTGGTGGTGACGGTGAAATACGTCTCTATCGTGCTGCGTGCTGATAATCGGGGTGAGGGCGGTATTTTGGCGCTGATGGCGCTGGCGATGCGGGTGGTTAGCAGCAGTCCACGCAAAGCGTTTTGGGTCGCCGCAATGGGGATTTTTGGCGCGGCTTTGTTTGCAGGTGAAAGTATTATTACGCCAGCGATTTCGGTGCTGTCGGCGTTAGAAGGGATCAGTATTATTTCGCATACGCTGGATCCGTATATTTTACCGATTGCAATTGTTGTGATGGTGGCTTTGTTTGCGATGCAATCGCGCGGCACGGCGCTGGTGGGCAAGTTGTTTGGCCCCGTCATGGTGACGTGGTTTATTGTGATTGGCCTACTGGGCGTGATCAATATTATTAAAGCGCCGCAGGTCTTAGCGGCGGTCAATCCAATGTTTGCGGTGAATTTCTTTTTTGCCCATCCTTGGGTGGCCTTTGTGCTGCTCGGCGCGGTCGTGCTGTGTTTGACTGGGGTTGAGGCGCTGTATGCCGATATGGGGCATTTTGGTCGCCCTGCGATTCGCTATGCGTGGTTTTTGCTGGTGCTGCCTGCGCTGTTGTTGAATTATTACGGTCAAGGCGCGCTGCTGTTAACGACGCCAGAAGCGATTAAAAACCCATTTTATTTCCTCGCGCCGACTTGGGCGCATCCGCCTTTGGTGATTTTGGCGACGATGGCGACGGTGATTGCGTCGCAAGCGGTGATTTCTGGCGCGTTTTCAGTCGCCAATCAAGCGATTCAATTGGGCTTTTGCCCCCGCATGGACATTCAGCACACCTCAGAGCAAGAGCGTGGGCAGATTTATATTCCCGGCATTAACTGGTTCTTATTGCTCTCGGTGATTCTGCTGATTTTAGCCTTCCGTACCTCAAGCAATTTGGCCGCCGCCTATGGTTTTGCGGTAACGTGTACGATGGTGATGACGACTTTGCTCGCGTTTGTTGTCGCAAGCCGGCATTTTAAAGGCGGCAAAAAAATCGGTATGTTTGCTTTGCTGGGCGTGCTGTTGATTGTTGATTTGGCATTCTTCTCGTCGAATATTCTGAAATTACATCAAGGCGGTTGGTTCCCGCTGTTGATCGGCATGATTGCGTTTACGATGATGATGACGTGGAAGCGCGGGCGTAAATTGCTGGCCGCCAAATTGCGCGAAGGTGAAATGCCACTGGCGGGTTTTGTCGAAAGTCTAGAAGCGCACCCGCCGCAACGCGTCGAAGGCTTGTCGATTTTTATGACCGCCAGCACTGATTCGGTGCCGCATGCGCTATTGCATAATTTGAAACACAATAAAGTGCTGCATGAGCAAGTGGTGTTTTTGACGCTGCAAACCAGCGATATTCCATTTGTACCGCTGAAAGAGCGCGTTACCGTGCGCCGCATGGGTGAAACTTTCTATCAGGTGATTGCCACTTATGGCTTTAAAGAAGAGCCTGGCGTGCCCGCAGTGCTAGAGCAAGTAACGCATTTGCAGCCTGAATTGGTGTTTGACGATATGAATACGTCGTTCTTCTTATCGCGTGAAACCATCGTCGAGGCGAAATATCCATCGATGAGCTGGTGGCGTCGTCGTTTGTTTAGTTTAATGAGCCGCAACGCAACGCGCGTGACGAACTTCTTCAAAATCCCACCGAACCGCGTCGTAGAAATGGGGATGCAGGTCGAGTTGTAATTATTTATGGGTATATTGCTGTGGCTTTCTATTTATAAGGCTTGCATTAATATACCCATTATCCATGCTGGATGCCTCACAGCTCACAGCTCACAGCTCACAGCTCACAGCTCACAGCTCACAGCTCACAGCTCACACCTGACTCAATTGCGAAATGCAGCGATCCGCCGCAGGATGGCCACGCATGCCAGCGCGTAGCCACACGGTTTGCATGCCGAGTTTCTTGGCGGTGATCAGATTGCCAATACTGTCCTCGACCATAATGCACTGGCGAGCCTGTAATTTGAATTGTCGTAATATCTGATAGTAAGCAGTGGGTATCGGCTTGGGCGTTAGATTCACTGTGTCGATAGCGGCAATACCTATGAAGTAACGCTCAATATCCAGCGCAGCCAGCATCGCGCGAGCGTAACTAATCGGCCCGTTGGTAAAGAGAATTTTATTGCCAGTTAGTCGTTGTAACGTTGATTTGAGCTGCGGCATCGGGTGGACTTCGCGGAGCAATTGTTCAAGTGGATGACATGCGGCGAGAAAATGATGTGGGTTCAAGTGTCCGTGGTGGCGAATCAGGCCGAGCATCGTTGCGCCATAGCGACGCCAATAATCTTGGCGTAAATGATTTGCTTCGTTGTAATTCAATTGAAGATGCACTTGCAGCCATGCCGTCATTGCCGAGTCAATAATGGGAAACGCATGGCGACTGGCTTGGTGCAAGGTATTGTCGAGGTCGAAAATCCACGTGGGCTGAAGCATAGGCGTTAAAAATGGCCGGAAAGAATATCCGACCATTTTACCGTAGGTCGAGCTTTCGCCCGACATCAGATTTAATGCGCAGAAGGTAGGCGTTGGTCGTAAATATAATGCGCCATTTGATCGATAGTGAATTCTTGATCGGCCATTTTTTCATGCACTAAATCACCAATCGATAAAATCCCTAGTACTTTGTCTCCATCCAACACCGGCAAATGGCGAATGCGTTTTTCTGTCATTAAGCCCATACATTCATCGGTCGTTGCATTGGGCGGCACACAGAGTAATTTATGAGTCATGATGTCGGAAACTGGCGTTCCGGCAGAGGTTTTACCCATCAAAACCACTTTGCGGGCGTAATCTCGTTCAGAGAAAATACCGACCAGTTTTTCGCCTTCCATGACTAAAATCGCGCCAATATTGGCATCGGCCATCATTTGCAATGCTTGGTAAACGGAGGCAGTCGGCGTTACTGAAATCGTCTCGTGTTTGGCCTTGGCGGCAAGAAGTTGGCGGGCGGTTTTCATTGTGGGGTTCTCAAGGCAACAAGGTATCTTTACTGTAGTTGTCCCCACCCAAGTTGCAAGCAAAAAGGGCAACCGAAGTCGCCCTTTTTTGTGATTTTATGTTGCTTTGGTTTATTTAGCGCGAATCATCGTACCTACACCTTGCTCGGTCAATACTTCAAGCAAAAGCGCGTGTTTTACGCGGCCATCAATGATGTGAACTGCATTCACACCGCTCTTTGCTGCATCGAGTGCCGATGCAATTTTTGGCAGCATGCCGCCCGAAATCGTGCCATCGGCAAACAATTCATCAATGCGGCGCGCCGTGAGTTTGGTCAGCAATACGCCTTCCTTATCCAAAACACCGGGTGTATTGGTCATCATAATGAGCTTTTCGGCTTTTAAAACTTCAGCTAATTTGCCGGCGACCAAATCGGCATTGATATTCAAACTTTCACCTGTAGCATCGACGCCAATTGGTGCAATGACGGGGATAAAGTCGGCTGCATCCAAATGCAGCACGATGGATGGGTCGATACTTTCGATTTCGCCGACTTGGCCGATATCGATATTGTTTTCGCCCATATTGTCTTTGAGCATCATTTTGCGTGCGCGGATAAAGTGGCCGTCTTGACCCGTTAAACCAACGGCTTTGCCGCCGTGTTTATTAATCAAAGACACGATTTCTTTATTCACATGGCCGCCCAAGACCATTTCCACCACGTCCATGGTTTCGGCATCGGTAACGCGCATGCCTTGGATGAATTCGCCTTTTTTACCGATGCGATCGAGCAAATCATTAATTTGTGGGCCGCCACCGTGCACGATGACTGGGTTCATGCCGACTAATTTAAGCAAAACCACATCGGATGCAAAACCATCTTTAAGTTCTTCATCAATCATTGCGTTACCACCGTATTTAATCACGATGGTTTTGTCGAAAAAACGCTGAATATAAGGTAGCGCTTCGGACAGAATTTCGGCTTTGATTTGCGGGGTGATTTCAGGCATGACGGGCTCCATAAATAGGCTGGACGAATTGCCCGCGATTGTACCGTATTCATTTGAAATGAGTGCTGTGGATTGCATTGAAAAAAATGCAAAATGAACCGTTTCTACGGATTGACGCTGCTTTTTTAAAGGCAGATAATAAATGAACGTTCATTTATTAGTTAGGCATCATAGTATGTGTCCCATCAAATGTTGGACTCGCCGCAAAGAGGCGAGGCCACAAGAAATCCTTGAAGCTGCGCTGGGCTTGTTTGTTGAAAAAGGCTTTGCTGCAACCAAAATCGAAGACATCGCCCGCGCCGCAGGCGTAACGCGCGGTACGCCGTATTTGTACTTTGCCAATAAAGAAGAAATCTTTAAATCAGTGATCCGCTCCTTGCTGGTGCCGCAGCTTGCGGTCGGCGAGAGCCTGCTCAAGGATTGGCAGGGCAGTGCGCGCGACTTATTGATTCAGCTATTTCAAATGTGGTGGCGCACCGTTGGCGAAACTTCATTTTCGGCTTTGCCCAAATTGATGATGGCCGAAGGCGGTAATTTTCCTGACGTGATGGCTTTGTATAACGAAGAATTTATCGTGCCAGGGCAAGGCATGATTCGACACGTTTTACAGATGGGCGTTGCCAGCGGTGAGCTGGTCGTGACTGACTTGGACTATGCCGTGCACGTGGTTTCCGCACCGATTGTGATGGCGATGATGCTTAAAAATACGCCGCTATCTTGTTTGCCCGCCGATTTTGCTGCCGAGCGTTATGTGCAATGTACGCTCGATTTATTTCTTAATGGGTTGATGACCCGCCCCGTGGATGTTTCTCATGCTCAATAAATATAGTGTTGCAGCTGCTTTATTATTACTGCTCGGCGCTTGCGCGCCGGAAGTGAAACCCGTTGCCGAAGTTCGCCCTGTGCGAACGATGGTCGTCGGTGGCGCGTTGCCTGCTGCCGCTGAAGTGTATAGCGGTGAGGTACGGGCGCGGCATGAAGTGCCGCTGGGCTTTCGGATTCCGGGCAAGCTGATTAGCCGCTCGGTGGATGTGGGCGCAAGCGTGAAACAAGGCCAAGTTTTGGCCAAGCTCGATGCTGGCGATGTGGCGCTCAATGCCAGTGCCGCCCGCGCCGGTTTGGCGTCGGCACAAGCGCAATTGTCGCAAGCGGCGATTGATTACAAGCGCTCGCAAGAATTACGCGCGCAAAATTTTGTCAGCCAAGCCGAAGTCGATAAGCGGCAAACCGCGTTGATTTCAGCGCAAAAGCAGACCGAACAAGCCAAAGCGCAGCTGGATTTAGCCAATAACCAAGCCAGTTATACGCAGCTCTTGGCCGATAGTGATGGCGTAGTGACCAAAACCTTGGCCGAACCCGGTTCGGTGCTGTCTGCTGGGCAATCAGTGCTCTTGGTCGCCAAAGCGGGCGCGTATGAAGCAGTGATTGATGTGCCAGAAAATCGTGTGCAAGCATGGCAAGCGGGGCAAAAAGTGAAAGTCGTATTGTGGGCGGATGAGTCAACGTCTTTAGATGGCGTCGTGAATGAAGTGTCTCCAGCCGCCGATCCACAAACGCGTACTTACCGCGTCAAAGTGACTTTGCCAGAAAATAGTGGCGCATCACTGGGTATGACGATACAGGTCAAGCAGGTATTCGCTGTGAGCGATACACCTGCCGAGGTATCAGTGCCGATGTCAGCGGTGTACGGTAAAGAGAACGCAATGCGTGTTTGGATTGTCGATGCCAAAAATACCGTGCATAGCCGTGAAGTGACGGTGCTAGGACATCAGGGGCAACTGGTGCGAATTAAAGGCGTTCCCGCAGGTGCGGTGGTGGTGACGGCGGGCGTGCATTTATTGCGCGAAGGCCAAACTGTAAAAATCCTAGCACGACAGTCTGATTCAGAAGCGCGGGGAGCCTAAAATGAGCGAGTCACGCGATTCATTTAATCTATCGGCATGGGCGCTAAAACATCAGTCTTTAGTGCTGTATCTGATGGTAGTCCTCTCCCTTGCTGGCGTGCTGGCCTATACCCAGCTAGGTCAAAAAGAAGATCCAGAGTTTACTTTTAAAGCGATGGTGGTGCGTAGCTTCTGGCCGGGCGCATCGGCAGCTGAGGTTGAGCGCCAAGTAACGGATCGCTTAGAGGAAGCGCTGCAAGGCATTCCTGAGATTGACTACACCAAAAGCTATTCGCGCTCGGGCGAAGCGCTGATCACTGTGATGCTGCACGAAAGCATCCGTGGCGACAAAGTGAATAACGCTTGGTATCAAGTGCGTAAACGGATTAACGATGCGAAAGGCAAATTACCGCCAGGCGTCGTCGGGCCATTTTTTAACGATGAGTTTGGCGAAACCTACGGCAGTTTGTATGCGTTTACGCGCGATGGTTTTAACGATGCCGAGCTGAAAAAATACGTCGAAAGCGTGCGCACTGAATTACTGCGGATTCCTGATATTAATAAAGTCACGCTGATCGCGCCGCAAGATGAAAAAATCTATGTCGAATATCGCAGCGCGAAATTGGCAACGCTGGGCATTACGCCGCTGCAAATTAATCAAGTGTTGGCCGCAACCAATACCGTCACGCCTGCGGGTGTGGTGGAAGGCGGTGAGGAGCGCGTATTTTTGCGCGTTAGCGGTGGTTTTGATGCGGTGGAAACTTTAAAAGCGACGCCGATTACCGTCAATGGCAAAACGTTCCGCGTGAGTGATGTGGCTGAGGTATTTCGCGCGACCTTAACACCCGCCGAAACACGGATGTATTTCCAAGGAGAACCTGCTATCGGCCTTGGTATTTCGATGCGTCAAGGCGGCAATGTGCTCAAAATGGGCGAGCAGATTGAAGCCGTTTTGGCTCAAGCCAAGGCCAGCCTGCCAGTCGGCGTTGAAATCCATGCGGTGTCCGATCAGCCTGCAGTGGTGAAATCGGCAGTGCATATCTTTATGAAATCACTGCTAGAAGCGGTGGCGATTGTGCTGGCGGTGAGCTTTTTGGCGTTGGGGTTTCGGATGGGCATTGTCGTGGCCTTGTCGATTCCGCTGGTGCTGGCGCTGACTTTCTTATGCATGAAAATCTTCAATCTGGAATTGCAGCGGATTTCGCTGGGCGCACTGGTGATTGCGCTGGGTTTGATGGTCGATGACGCGATTATTGCCGTTGAAATGATGGCGTTGAAACTAGAGCAAGGTTGGGATCGCTTTAGCGCCGCGACCTTTGCTTATCGCTCCACCGCGTTTCCGATGCTCACCGGGACTTTAATTACTGCAGCGGGGTTTCTGCCTGTAGGCCTTGCTAAATCAAATGCTGGTGAATATACCTTCTCTATTTTTGCGGTTGTCGGTTTGGCTTTGATTTTGTCGTGGGTCGTTGCGGTGCTGTTTACGCCGTATATGGGCTATCACTTGCTGCCGGAAAACCTAAAAGAGCACGAGCATGATGCACATGGCGGTAAATTTTACACGGCGTTTCGGCGCTGGGTAACGTGGTGCATTACATGGCGTAAAACAACCATCGCGCTGACGGTAGCGGCGTTTGCTGCATCGGTCGTTTTATTTGCCGTTGCCGTACCAAAACAATTTTTCCCCGCTTCCAGCCGTCCGGAATTAATGGTCGATTTATGGCTGCCGTATACCGCGTCGTTTGAAGCGACCGAGCGCGAAGTCAAAAAGATCGAGGCGATTTTGATGAAAGATCCAGATGTGGCAAGCGTCACCAGCTATGTTGGCGTGGGCTCGCCGCGTTATTACATGCCGCTCGATGAGCAAATGCCGAACTTAAACTTTGGCCAGCTCACTGTGATGACCAAAGACGAGCATGTACGCGAAAACGTCTATCAACGCGTCAAAACGCTATTTGATAACGATTTCCCGAATGTGCGTGGCCGTGTAACTCGTTTAGAAAATGGCCCGCCAGTCGGTTATCCGGTGCAATTTCGCGTCATTGGTCCAGATCAAAAGCAATTGAAAACTATTGCCAATGACGTCGCCAATGTGATGCGGCAGAATCCACACCTGCGCCAAGTGCATACCGATTGGGGCGAGCAGGTGAAAGTGCTGCACTTGGATGTGGATCAAGATAAATTACGCGTTGCTGGTTTGACGTCGCAGCAGCTGGCGCAATCTTTGCAAATGGCGGTGACGGGCGTCACGGCGACGGCATTGCGTGAGGATAATTTGCAGATTGAAGTGGTGAGTCGATTGGCGGCAGACGAGCGAACGCGGCTTGATTTCTTGGCGAATTTACCGATTCCCTTGCCATCAGGGCGTAGCGTGCCTTTATCGCAATTGGCCAAAATTAGCTTGGTGAGCGAAGAAAGTATTATTTGGCATCGCAACCGTGTTCCTGCGCTGACTGTGCGTGCCGATGTGCGTGGTAATGCGCAAGCGCCGGATATTTCCAATGCGCTGTGGCCAAAAATGCTGGAAATCAAAGCGAAACTACCGGTCGGTTACCATATTGAGGCGGGCGGTACTTTGGAATCGTCCAAGATTTCGCAAGAATCTATTGCAGCGGTGATGCCTTTGATGTTGTTGGTGGTGATGACTTTGCTGATGCTGCAACTGCAAAGCATACAGCGGATGATTATGGTGCTGTTGACCGCGCCGCTGGGCATGATAGGCGTGACGATTGCCTTGCTGCTGTTCCAAGCACCATTTGGTTTTGTCGCGACCTTGGGCGTGATTGCGCTGTCGGGCATGATTATGCGTAACTCGGTGATTTTGATGGATCAAATCGAGCAAGACATTGCTGGCGGCAGTGCGCCATGGAATGCGGTGATTGATTCGGCAGTGCGGCGTTTCCGCCCGATTATGCTGACCGCATTAGCGGCGATTTTGGCGATGATTCCATTGACGCGTGACACGTTCTGGGGCCCGATGGCGATTGCGATTATGGGCGGCTTGTTTGTCGCAACGATTTTAACGTTGCTGTTTTTGCCGGCGCTGTATGCTGCTTGGTTTAAATTAAAACCCGCATCGAATGACGTATTGGAAACAAAATGAAAAAAACAATTTTAGTTTTGGCTTTGCTCAGCAGTCCGAGTTTTTCTGCTGATTTATTAGCGTCTTGGCGCGCGGCGCAGCAATACGATGCCAGCTTTTTAGCCGCGCGCTATGCACAAGTCGCAGGCAGTGAAAAAACCAATCAAGGGCAAGCCCTGCTGCTGCCGTCGGTGACTTTAGGCGGCAATACGACGTATTCTAATACCGAGTTTTCGCCCGGCAAAAGCAGCGCATTAATTGGCGATACGCAAAGCAATGGCCAAACTTATGGTTACTCGGTTACTGCGACCCAGCCGATTTACCGCGTGGATGCATTTGCGTCGGCCGATCAATTAAAGCAACAAGCAAAATTAGCCGATGTGCAATTTCGTGTGGCTGAGCAAGATCTTATTTTGCGTGTCGCAAAAGCGTATTTTGAAGTGCTGGCTGCTGATGAAAAAGTGGTATTAGCCGATGCGGAAAGAAAAGCGGTGGGCGAGCAATTGGCTTTTGCGAAAAAGGCGTTTGAAGTTGGCGTAGCAACGATTGCCGATACTGACGAAGCGCAAGCCGGTTATGACAGCATTATTGCATTTGAGATTCAGGCAAAAAATGATCTGCAAGTAAAACGTAATATTTTTACCTTATTGACAGGCATTGATGCGAAATCAATTGCTCGTCTGAGTGAAACAATCGAGCCAACTGAAGTTGAGCCGAATGACATTTCGGTTTGGCTAAAAAAATCGAGTGACACCAGTTTAAATATCAGTAGCCAATTGCTGCAATTAGATATTGCAACGCGTGAAGTGGATAAATTTCGCTTTGAAAGCTCACCTAAAGTCGATTTAGTCGCGAATTTTGGTCAAAACTGGGATACCAGTGGTATTTCGCGTTCTGGCGGTTTGGATGAAACGCGCAAAGGCACAATTGCATTGCAATTATCGATACCGCTGTATACCGGTGGACGACGTTCATCTGAGTTACGCGAAGCAGCGGCAAAACAATCCGAACAAAGAGAAACTGTAGAAGCGACGCGTAGAAATACTGAACAATCAACGACGCAAGCTTTTTTGGGAGTCAATGCGGGCGCAGCGCAAATTAGCGCTTTAGAGCAGGTATTAAAATCGAGTAAAAGCTTATTGGCCTCCAGTAAATTGGGCCGCGATGTAGGGGTTCGTACCACCGTCGATGTACTCAATGCCGAACAAAAGCTTTTTAATACACGCTATGATTTAACCGTTGCACGTTACACGTATCTTTACACTAGATTGCAGCTAGCTGCCATTGTGGGTGATTTAGATGAAAAAGATCTACGCGCAGTGAATCGCTGGTTAGTCAATTAATTTAATAATTGAATATTGACCTTGAATTATTAGAAAGCTAGCCGCATAATCATTTGGTAATCAACACACAGTATTTATTTGAGGAGTCAGTAATGGATTTATCTACTTTAGGTTACCAAGAATTAGTTGAACTGCGCGCACAGTTAGATGGCGAATTAGTTCGTCGTAAAGAACAAGAAAAAAGCCGTATTTTGAGCCAATTGCAAAGCGCTGCTGCGGCTAGCGGTTTCACAATTGCTGAATTGTTGGGTGAAGTATCAGGCAAAAAAGGCGCGAAAAAAGCACCTGCAGCCGCTGCTTATATCAACCCAGCAGATGCTAGCCAAACTTGGTCTGGCCGTGGCCGTAAACCACAATGGGTTCACGATGCAATCGCTAATGGCGCTACGCTAGACGCATTGAAAATCTAATTCACATTTTATCGTGAATCAGTAACAGGGCGCTTTGTCGCCCTGTTTGTATTTGTAGTGTTCGTTATTGTTGATCGAGTTGATTATGTTCCATGCATTAAGCGCTAAATTAAATCCCCAGCAAGCGGCAGCGGTTGAATTACCCGCCGAACACGCCTTGATTTTAGCGGGGGCGGGTAGTGGTAAAACCAGCGTTTTAACCACAAGAATTGCATGGCTATTATCAACGGGCCAAATCAGTCCATCAGGCTTATTGGCGGTGACATTTACTAATAAATCTGCCAAAGAAATGCTATCCCGAATTACCGCAATGCTACCGCTCAATCCGCGTGGCTTATGGGTCGGCACTTTTCACGGCCTATGCAATCGAATGCTGCGTTTACATCATCGCGATGCGGGATTACCCGAGGCGTTTGCGATTTTGGATCAATCCGAGCAATTAGGCGCGATCAAACGCGTATTAAAATATCTCGGTTTGGATGACGATAAATATCCGCCGCGCGCCGTACAAAATTTTATTAATGGTCATAAAGAGAATGGTCGCCGCGCCTCTGATGTGGATGCATTTGACGATTATTCACGGCAATTACGCTTGGCGTATGAAGAATACGAAAAACAATGTAATCGCGAAGGCGTAGCGGATTTCTCTGAATTATTACTGCGCTGTTACGAATTGCTGTCGCACAAGCCTGAAATTAGAAAACATTATCAAGAACGATTTGCACATGTATTAGTCGATGAGTTTCAAGATACCAATCGCTTGCAATATGCGTGGTTGAAATTATTGGCGGGGAACAATAGCGCTATTTTTGCCGTGGGTGATGACGATCAATCGATTTATGCATTTCGCGGTGCGAATGTCGGCAATATGATTGATTTTCAAAGTGATTTCGCCGTTAAACATATTATCCGGCTCGAGCAAAATTATCGCAGCCACGGCAATATTCTGGATGCCGCCAATGCGGTGATTAGCCATAACACGCAGCGCCTCGGTAAAGAATTGTGGACACAAGCCAGCGCGGGCGAGTTGATCCGCGTATTTGAAGGCGCATCCGATTTTGAAGAAGCGCAATTTATCGTTGAAGAAGCGCAAACGCTGATTCGCGATGGCATGGCCTCCAGCGAAATCGCCATTCTGTACCGCAGCAACGCGCAATCGCGCATTATTGAACACGCGCTATTTTCAGCTGGCGTGCCGTACCGCGTGTATGGCGGTTTGCGCTTTTTCGAGCGCCAAGAAATCAAACACGCACTGGCCTACTTGCGTTTGATCGCCAATCCATCGGACGACAATGCTTTGCTGCGCGTGATTAATTTTCCAACGCGCGGTATCGGTCTTAAAAGCGTCGAAGCGATTGTCGACCGTGCGCGACTCGAAGGCTGCTCTTTGTGGCAAGCGGCGTGTACTGGCGCGAGTGGCCGTGGCGCGGTGGCGCTGGGTAAATTTGTGCATATTATTGAAGCGATGCGCAATCAAGTTGACGGCCTACCGATGACTGAAGTCATCGATATGATGCTCGATTTGTCGGGTTTGCTGACGCATTATAAAAACGACAAAGAAGGCGAAGAACGTGTCGCCAACTTGGAAGAGTTGATTAACGCCGCAGCGACGTTTACTAGCGAAGATGAAAATAACCTCATCGCCTTCCTCTCGCACGCCAGCCTTGAAGCCGGGGATCATCAAGCGGGCGCGCATGAAGAGGCGCTGCAATTGATGACGGTGCACGCGGCGAAAGGTTTGGAATTTCACGCGGTGTTTTTATCAGGGCTCGAAGAAGGCCTTTTCCCGCATGAAAATAGCGCTAAGGAACAGCAGGGCGTCGAAGAAGAGCGGCGCTTGATGTATGTGGCGATTACGCGCGCGCGGCAGCGTTTGTATATTAGTTTGGCGCAAAGCCGGATGCTGCATGGGCAAACGCGCTATGGCGTCGCTAGTCGCTTCTTAGACGAAGTTCCTACTGCCTTACTCAAATACTTAAATCGCGGCTATGCTCCAAGTAGTTACAGCGCCGCAGCCGCTTATGTGCCGCCCGTTGCATCGCCCAAAAAATCAACACCTGAGCATGGCTTTGCGATTGGCATGAAAGTCGAGCACCCTAAATTTGGTGTCGGGATTGTGACCGATCATGAAGGCGGCGCAACCGGCAATGTACAAGTGAATTTCGCGCAATTAGGTAGCAAATGGTTGGCTGTGGCGTATGCCAAGTTAAAGGTCGTTTAGATGGGTATTGACCTGTAGCCATTTTTTATATTGATCTACAGTCAGATACCCACATTAAGTGTGATGAGCCATGAATGAATAAAGTTCGCCCCTATTCTTTTGCTGACCGCGCTGCCGTTGATGAACCGCTAGAAGTCGCGGATGTTAGCGATTTTGCCGCGTATAAAGTGCTCGTCATCGATCATGTTGCCGAAATGCGCATGACGATGGGGATGATGCTTGGCCAGTTTGGCGCGACTCAGGTGGAATACGCCAATCGCAGCGGCGAAGCTTTGGGGCAAATGCGGCGTTTTTCCTACGATATTATTCTGTGCGCTTTCGATCTGGGCACGGGTTTTGATGGCTTGTATCTGTTTGAAGAAGCGCGCCGCCACAGTTTACTCAAAGCCAGTTGTGTATTTATTGTGCTGACAGGCGAGCGGCAGAGCACCAAAGTCATCGGCGCTGCCGAGCTGGGGCCCGATGCGATTATTTTGAAGCCTTTCACGGGCGATATTTTGTACACGCGCATTGTGCGTGCACTACGCAAAAAGAACCGTTTCAAGCCGATTGATGATGCCTGCATTGCGCATGATTTTTTACGTGCGATTCAGTTGTGCGACCGCGCTTTGAGCGAGGGTGGTGAGGATGCAATTGAATTTTTGCGGATGAAAGTGCATTTAATGCTGCGCGTGGCCGATTGGAAAGGCACGCGAGATTTAACGCGTGAAATTCTCGCTAAGGCCGATTTCCCTTGGGCAAAAATGGCGCTGGGCAAAGCACTGTTTCAACTTAAAGAATATGAAGAAGCGCAACTGATCTTCCGCCAAGTGATTGCCGAGCATGAATTAATTTTGGCCGCTTACGATGGTTTGGCCAAAACACAGGCTGCGCAGCACGATATTGAAGGTGCAAAACATACGCTGCAAGACGCGTGTCGGCGCTCGCCGTACGTCGTGGCGCGAATGCGCGAGCTAGGCGAAGTGGCGGTGATTGCTGGCGATTTGCCGCTGGCTGAGCAATCTTTGGCAGAAACCGTACGCATGGCGCGATTTTCATTCTGGCCGCAAGTCAGCGATTACGCGGCCTTGGGCGAAGTCCAGTTGCAGCGCGGCGATGTGGGCGGAGCTAGAAAAACCGCTGATAGTATTCGTAAAGATTTTCGCGCCAGCAATGACCGTGTGTTGGCCGATGTGATGGAATCGAATGTCTTACTGAAATTAGGCGATAAGGTCAAAGCGCGAAATATGCTGGATGCCGCTTTGCAGTCATTACCATTGAACATCGATCCGCCATCGCCATGCGTCGCTTTGGCATTGGCGCAAACCTGCTTAAGCCACAATCGGCTGGCAGAGGCCGAAGCGCTAACGCGCACGGTACTAAAAAATCGCCACGATGATCCTAAACTCGCCGCCAGCATTACGCGGCTGTATAAAATGCAAGGACGTGAAGACGAAGCGCTGCGCCTCATCGAAACGACTGCGGCCGACATTGTGGCGCTGAATAATGAGGCGGTCGGTTTGGCGCAAGCCGGCAATCTAAAAGCCGCCGCCGAGCGCTTTTTGGCGGCCGGTAAAGACATGCCCAATAATCTGCAAATGCTGCTCAACACAGTGAATGCGCTGCTGGCTTTGGTGAATCAAGAAGGTTGGCACGCGACGTATATGCAGCATGCGAACGATTTGCTCAATCGCATCAATACGCTAGATCCCACCTCGGGGCGCGGCTTGCAAATGGCAGAAATTTATCGCAAAACCAAGCGCCGCTATGGGGTTGCCTAGTTAATTTTTGCTTTTTTTGTCAAGAAATTGCTGGCATTGTCGATCTATGGCTTACGCATTTATTAAAGCTAAGCCATGCCTCTTATTCCTAATCTCACTCAGCTTCGTAGTTATAGCCCGTTCGATACGTTATTGAGCGGGCTAGCTAGTCAACGCAATGCCTCTTCAACCAACAC
Source organism: Deefgea rivuli DSM 18356 (assembly GCF_000620145.1). Lineage (GTDB taxonomy): Bacteria > Pseudomonadota > Gammaproteobacteria > Burkholderiales > Chitinibacteraceae > Deefgea > Deefgea rivuli. The sequence continues at coordinate 63,081 of NZ_KK211084.1, read as the reverse complement.
ACCTGCACCATTGCCGTCGGCCATTGTTCAGTTGTCTCAAGGCGAGATAAGTGATCAGAGCTATACGCTTAGGCAGCTAAGTGCTACGCAGCGTACTGAAAAATGGGAATCTACAGCAAACGATGCCGTTAGCAATCTAATGGCGCGCAATTTTGCCGGGGAAAGTAATGCCAACCGTTTTCTTGGTTTGGGGCAAGCGCTACTGGAACATTTGAAATCATCGGCAACGAACTTCAAGCAATCTGTCAGCGTACAGGCCGAGGAGCAATCTGCCGCGGTGCAGCAGGGGGAGATTGCGCTGAGTATTCAAACCCATTCGGGCGCCCGAGTTGCGCTGACGCTCAATAATCAGGGCGATAGCTTGGGCGTGGCGCTCAATATTGACGGCGAGCTGAGCACGGATGAGCAAACGGCAGTCAGTGCTTTGGCCGAAAGCTTCGAACTGACGGTGCGAGGTTTGCTGACGGTGCCGCCGCGGCTCAATATCGCCGGCATCACTCAGGTTGATAGCAATCAGATTAAGGCGCTGGATTTGAAAGCCAGTTTTACGGATCAAGCCAGTGAAGTCATTAAGTTTGATTTTCATAGCGATGCCAGCCAGCGCCAAGTAAAACTGGCGACGCCACAGGGAAAATTGAGCGTTAATGTGGATTTGCAGCAAACTGCAATCTTGGGTAATGCCACGCAAAGAGAAAAAGCTGTGGGTCGTTATTTGCAGCAAATGGAGCAAGCGAATCAGCGTGGCAAGCCCGATGCCGCAATGCAGACTTTATTTCAGGATGCATTTACCAATCTGCATCGGTATTACCCAGGTGATGCTGGCGCTTTGCAAGGCGTGCGTGCGGCCAATGTGGAGAGTTTGAAAGATTACAATCAGGCTTTATTGACGGGATTGGGCGATTTTCAAGCTGATTTGGCGATGAGTGCTGCGTCCTCCAACCCGATGCGCCCCAATGAAAGAGACCATTTTAATTTTCAAATGGCGCAAAGCAGTCGCATAGTGGGCCGCCAGTCGATTCAGCAAAAGCAAGATTCAAGCTTAAGCGCCAGTTATCATGAATCCTTGCAGGCCGATTTGCCTTTGCGCTTAACGATGGATAAAAAATCGCAGAATTACAATTTCGTTGAAATTAAAGATCAAGCTAGCAGCCAGATAGATCTGGCTTTTGATGGCAAGCATCAGTTGATTAGCGCAACTCTAGAAAAATCCGCGCAGCAATCGACCAAAATAAGCCGCTATGAAATGGGGAAGCTGGTTAAGGAATCGCAAATTCCTGCGCAATACCAAGTACTGCAAGATTTGCTCAGCACTTTGCAATCATTAGAAAAACAAAAGATAAAACACATCGATGATGAAACGTTGCGCCAGCAAAAACTCAGCGAATTAAATAATGTGATTTTTCTTGAGGGCCGCCCTGATGAGCTGGCCAAAACAAATCGTATTCAGGCTTTAGTCGACCCAGAGCAGAGGAAAGTTTGATCTTTACTGATGAGTTAGCTAGCTTAGCGCATCAGGTATTTTTTGTACTCAGGGAGAGTGATTCTGGCGATGGTTGCCAGAATTTTTTATTCCTTAATGCAACTGGCTTGCACAAAGAGGTGGTTTTTGTATATCCTTAGCCGCTTAATGAGATTTACTCTCAGTTGTTCGGCTTGATTGGGGCGTAGTTTGAAATATTTTACTGTGTTTGGTTTCTTTGCGATGGCCGGTTGGCAGCGCGTGCTGTGCGTGTTGCCTTTGCTCGCCGCGCTGTGGGCGCTGACTTTTTGGGCGCTGCAATCGTGATCTTGGTCGATGATTTGAACCGCTCGCACCAAAACGCAGCTTGGAGCGCTTTATGATTGAAGTTCATCATTTAACGCTGTGCTACCGCGACCGCGCGGCGGTGCATGCGCTGTCGGGGCAATTTGCCGAGGGCAGCCATACTGCCGTTGTTGGCCCGAATGGCGCAGGGAAATCAACGCTGCTGGCTGCGTTAGCGGGCGTCAAACAGCCCGACGAAGGCCATGTACATCGCCATGGCCGCGTTGCGTATTTGGCGCAACTCTCAACGCTGGATAAACAATTTCCGCTCACGGTACGTGAACTGGCTTTGGCGGGGGCATGGCAGCGCTGCGGCGCTTGGCGCGGCTTATCTAAAGACGATTGCCTGCGCGCTGATGCGGCGCTGGAGCGGGTTGGCCTCGCCGATTTTAGCAAATCACCGATTAGCAATCTCTCCGGCGGCCAATTGCAGCGCGCACGCTTTGCGCGGCTGATTGTTGAAGATGCCGACGTGATGCTGCTCGACGAGCCGTTTGCCAATGTCGACAGTGCGACGATAGAAAACCTACTCGACGTGCAAGACCATTGGTATCAAGCAGGCAAAACGCAAATTACCGTGCTGCACGATATGAGCCAAGTGCGCGCGCATTACCCGCAAACCTTGTTGCTCGCGCAATCTGCGTTGGCGTGGGGCGAAACGGCGGAAGTATTGACGACTGAAAATCTACAAGAAGCGAATCGCCGAGCGCAGCATTGGCGCAATGATGCGACGTGGTGCCAAGAATGTTAATCCCCGATATTGAATTATTTAACGCCCTGGGCGAATTTGCTTTTATGCGCCGAGCTTTGGTCGGTAGTTTGGCTTTGGCCGTGGGTTGCGCGCCGGTGGGGGTATTGCTCTTGCTGCGGCGGATGTCCTTGTTTGGCGACGCACTCTCCCATGCGGTATTGCCCGGTGCGGCGATTGGCTTTTTGCTCGGCGGTTTGTCTTTGCCGTGGCTGGCGGGCGGTGGCTTGATCGCAGGCTTGCTGGTGGCGCTCGCTGCTGGCTTTGCCGCGCGCAAAACGCGGCTCAATGAAGATGCGAGTTTTGCTGGATTTTACCTGCTGGCTTTGGCGATTGGCGTGTTGATCGTGTCCAAATGGGGCAGCAGCGTCGATTTGATTCACCTGCTGTTTGGCTCGGTGCTGGCAATTGATGATCCATCTTTACTGATTGTCAGCTCCGTCGCATCGATAACCTTGATTTGGTTGGCGCTGGAATATCGCGGCATCGTGCTCGAATGCGCCGACTCCGGTTTTATCGCCGCAACGACGGGTAACGGCGCGCGTTTTCATATTGGCTTTATCGTGATTGCCGTGCTCAATTTCGTTGCAGCGTTTCAAGCGATGGGCACGCTGATGGCGGTTGGTTTGATGATGTTGCCCGCCGCCACGGCGCGGCTGTGGGCGGAGCGCTTGTCGATGCTATTTGTCGCCGCATGGATTGTTGCGCTGGCATCGTGCCTGCTTGGATTGGTTGCGTCCTACCAATGGGATTTACCGTCAGGCCCTGCGATTGTGTTGGTGGCAGGTACTTTGTACTGCATCTCGCTCATCATCGCGCCGTTTGGCTTGTGGGCGCAGCGCCGCAAAGCCCGCCGCCATCATGCAATTTGATGGTTGAGCAATTGCTCGCCAGCGCCATATTTTGAGGAGTAGGTATGTCAATTGAATTGGAGTTTATTGTCTACGCTATTTTGATTGGGATTGGCGCTACGCTAGTCATTGACTTATGGGCGCAATTTTTGCAGCGTGTTTTTGCGATCCCAGCGCTCAATTGGGGTTTGGTTGGACGTTGGTTGGGTCATTTTCGTAATGGAAAGTTGAGCCATGAATCTATCGTTAAAGCGTCACCCGTGAAAGGTGAAAACATCATCGGTTGGATTGCACATTATTTAATTGGGATTGTGTTTGCTGCTAGCTTTCTTGCTATTGAAGGTTTCGATTGGGCGCGTAATCCAAGTTTGATCCCTGCATTGATTTTCGGTGCTGCTACGGTGATATTTCCATTTTTTGTTATGCAACCCTGCATGGGACTCGGTATTGCAGCAGCAAAAACGCCTAATCCATTGCAAGCTCGCATTCGTAGCCTGCTCACGCATACGATTTTTGGCTTCGGGATGTTCTGTACTGCCTTGCTCGCGGCTAAATTAATCGCATTTTAAGCCGACGCGCTTTTTATTATTCATTTCGCTTACAAGAAGATCCTATGCACCTCGTTCGCCAAATTCTCGCCGTCATTTGTTTATTATTCAGCTCGATCGCCGCAGCTGCGCCGCTTAAAGTCGTCGCCAGTTTTAGTATTCTGGGCAACTTAGTCCAAGAAGTCGGTGGGGATCGCGTCCAGGTGAATACCTTGGTGAGTGCGGGTGAGGACGCGCATGTTTGGCAGGCTAAACCGGCTGATTTGAAAAAACTCTCGGGTGCGCCGCTGTTTTTCGTCAATGGTTTGGGCTTTGAAGGTTGGCTCAAGCGCGTTGAGCAAGCCGCTGCGTACAAAGGCAAAGTCATTACCGTGACCCAAGGCGTAAAGCCGCTGACTTTAAAAGAAGACGGTCATCATGATCACGATGGTCACGATCATGGTAAAACCGATCCGCACGCTTGGCACGATCCGCGCGCAGTGCTGCTGATGGTGGCGCAAATTAGCGCCGCGCTGCAAGCGGCTGATCCGGCAGGTGCGGAGCAATATCGTAAAAATGCGGCGGCGTTTAGCGCCAAAGTGAGCCAGCTCGATCAAAGCACTGCGGCGGCGTTTTCGGCTATTCCGGCAGCGAGCCGCAAGGTGGTCACATCGCACGATGCTTTGGGTTATTTAGGGGCACGTTATACGATTCAATTTTTGCCGCTGCAAGGCATTTCGACCGAAGCCGAGCCTAGCGCCAAAGAAATGGCGGCGTTGATTCGTGAAATTCGCAAAAGCAAAATCAAAGCGGTGTTTGCTGAAAACATCAGCAATCCAAAACTAATCGACCAAATCGCCCGCGAAACCGGCGCTAAAGTTGGCCCACCGATTTATTCTGATGCGCTAGATAAAAAAGCACCTGCCAATACGTGGATCGGCATGTTTACGCACAATACACAGGCGATTTTGGCTGCGTTGAAATAAAAGTACTGTAGCTTGGGCTAAGCTTGCGCAGCCTAACAATCGCGGAAAATGTTGGGCTTCGTGCCTCAGCAGCAACCTATCTAGCCCAACTTACCGTGCTATTTTTTCAGTTTAAGCAGAACGTCATTGATGTTGATTTCATCCTCTGAAAAGCAATAAGCCGTATTTTGTTTGGTTCTGATGTGTAGATATTTTTTTGTTGGTGATGGCTTCTTTTTCCATTTGAGATATTGGCTGAATAGGCCAGCAATCAGTAAAGAAAACCAGCCCCCAATATAGTTGTTTTCTTGGTAGTAATTTCTGATCGCCTTTTCTTTGGATGACTCAGAATCTACCCAGTATTTTTTTATGTCTAGATAACTCAATTTGATGCCGCCTATTTCTATACTATGTTCATTCATTTTGGCGCCTCTTATTTCGTTGTTAGATTTAGCTTCTAGTTGACCATCAGCTATGTGAATTTAGGTGAATAACAATAGAGTAAAAATCAACTTTTCTCGAAGGAATCATCAGTTTTTTTATTTACTGTATTGTAACCAAGCAGTAAACCAGTTAGTCGCTGGTTCATTCGTTACTTGGGGCGTGTTTTCTTGAAAACGAAGTAATATACAGCGACTGTGATGAACTAGCCGATGACTTCGCCCCTGATTCCCCTTCCCAAATCAATCCGCGTGTTGGCGCTGTGCCAAGCGCTGTATACGATTGCGATTTCAATTCAGCTCACCTTGACGGGTTTGGCGGGTTTGCAGTTGGCGAGCAATAAAGCGCTCGCTACCTTGCCGTTTTCTTTGATTATTTTAAGCGCCGCATTTTCAGCGCTGGCCGCTGCGCATTGGTTGCAACGCGTTGGCCGCCGCAAAGGGTTTTTAACCGGTGCGGCTTTGGGTGCGATGGGTGGTGGCGTGGCTTTTTGGGCGATGCAACAGCAAAGTTTTGCGCTGCTTTGTGTCGCGGCGCTATTGAGCGGTGGTTTTCAGGCATTTGCGCAATATTATCGGCTGGTCGCCGCCGATAGCGTACAGGGCGCGAACAAAGGCCGTGCGATTTCGCTGGTGTTAACTGGTGGCGTATTGGCTGCGTTACTCGGGCCGTGGCTAGCGAAAACCTCGCAAGCGTGGTTGCCGACCATCTTGTTTGGTGGCGCGTATTTATTAGCCAGTTTGATGGGTATTGCCACCGCAGCATTAATCTATTTTGCCTACAAGCCAATACCTATGGTATTGGCGGCGAGTGAGAATTCCGAAGTCGCACGCCCTTTAGCGCAAATTATCCGCAATCCAATTTTTATCGCCGCGCTGAGTAATAATGTCGTCGCTTACACCATCATGGCTGGGCTGATGACGGCGACGCCGTTGGCGATGCAGGGTTGCGGCTTTAGCATTGGCGACAGCGCGGGCGTGATTCAGTGGCATATGCTGGGTATGTTTGCGCCGGCGCTGATCGCTGGCAAGCTGGTGCAACGCTTTGGGGCGATTACGCTGGCCTTCACGGGCATGGCGCTGCTGCTCGTTGCCAGCCTGCTGGCGCAGCAATCGACTGCCTTGATGATTTTTTATACTGCGCTGTTGCTGCTGGGCATTGGTTGGAATTTTCTGTTTGTCGCTGGATCAACCTTGCTGACGCTGAGTTATCAGCCCAATGAGCGCAGTAAAACGCAGGCATGCAGCGAATTTACCACCAGCTTTTTTGCCGCAGGCGCATCGTTATTTGCCGCGCCGCTGTTGCAATCTTGGGGCTGGACGAAGCTCAATACCTTCGCGCCGTGGCTGCTGATTATTCCCTTGTTGGCGACGCTGTATTTTTGGCGTAGCCAGCGGCGCGAACTGATTTCAGTCTGAAATCGATAGGCGTTGACGTGTATTGCGTCGCCTTACTGTAAGATTGCCCGCTCGTCGAAACCAAAGACGCCTTGTGCGTCTTTTATATTTTAAGTCATCTCCATGAATTCATCCCATCCCAGCCCACGGCATAAACACCGTTTTATCGTGCTCGATAGTTTTCGTGGTCTGTGCGCGCTCAGTGTCGTCGTGTTTCATTTGCACCTGCTGCAAGGCTTTAGCGAATGGGATTTCTTTCGCTCGGCCGGATTGATGGTGGAGTTCTTTTTTACGCTCAGTGGCTTTGTGCTGGCTTATCGTTACGGCGAAGAGCCTATTGATGGCGATGGATTTCGCCGCTATATGATCAGCCGCTTTTTTCGGATTTATCCGCTGCATTTAGTGATGTTGCTGCTGTTTAGCGGGGCGATGTTTTGGGGCGGATTTACAGCTTCGCAGTGGCAGCAATGGCTGTATCAAATCCTCTTACTGCAAGCATGGTTGCCATCGGCTGATCCGTTTGGTTTTAATGGCCCCGCATGGAGTATTAGCGTGGAGTTCTATCTCTACGTACTGTTTGGGGCAATACTCTGGGCAACGCTGCGCTGGCGGCAAGTGGCATTTGCGCTGGTGGTCGCGGCGTGTACGCTGTGCGCTTTGCTCGCGTTCAACTTTTCGCAAAGCGGCGGTTTTCGCGGGATTACCTGTTTTTTCTTAGGCGCGCTGGCGTATCGCGGTTTTGATGCAATTCATCAACAGCGGATTAGCTTTAAATGGGCAACGCTCATCGAGGTATTGCTGCTAGGCGCTTTATATATCGTGATTACAGCGCAATACCCAATGAAAAGCTTTTGGGCGGCTTGGGCTTTTGCGTTGGTCATTGTGCTATTCGCGTTTGAGCAAGGCGGTATTTCCAAGCTGCTGCGCCATCCGTGGTGCGTGAGCATGGGCAAATGGTCATTCTCGATTTACCTGACGCATTACGCGCTGCTGCATCTGATTCAAGCGGGGCTCACCGCCTTTGCGCCACAAGCTTTGCAGCCAAAAGACGGGCTGAATTTTATTAGTTTTGGCAGTGCGCTGGCGGATAACGCCGCTGGCTTAGCGATTTTGGCGCTGGTGCTGTTGATTTCGCGATTTAGCTATCAGCAAATCGAATTGCGCGGCGTGCGCTGGGGCAAGAAGTTGCTGAGTGCATAAATCGCCAACGGCGGCGTAATGACCGTTGGGTAATCTAAAGCATGTGATTTATCGGAAAAGCGGGGTGGTGTGTGACTTTGTAACGTGTGTTTTGTATTGCTCAATTGTACATTCAGTATCGCATTGCGCATTTGATAGCGCGAACGCGATTAACTACTCGTGTAAAAGTTTGATGGCAAGGCGAGACAACGATGCAAGAAAACTTTTGCTTAAGGACTTATGAAATTCAATTGGAGATCATATTGAGTTACCCAGCTTATCGAAAAAAACGCATCGAATATCGTTTACAACATATTACTGATTCTACCGAGTTAAAACGTAGCTATGCCGAGTTATCTTTGCTGCAAACTGTTATTCAGCAAGACAATCCATTCTGTAATGAGTGCATTTTTGATTGTGCGCAATGCAGCTGGGTTGCTAATACTGAATATCAAGTTGCCTAGAGTAAATGGTGCGTAGTTACAGTACCAAATCATGCAGAACATTGAGTCATTTAGAAAATGCCCTTTAGAGGGCATTTTTTATTCCGCCAACATCCGCCGAAATACCCAGCGTGATGCTGTGGATTCATCGCTCGCAAGTTGGTAGCCGTCGAGATCGAAATGCTTTAAATCATTCGCTGCCGTAATGCCATTGAGCGCGGCGTAGCGCACCATCAGACCACGGGCGCGTTTGGCGTAGAAGCTGATGATTTTGTAACGGCCCCCTTTGAAATCTTCAAACACCGGCGTGATGATATTGGCGCTGAGGATTTTAGGACGAATCACTTTGAAATATTCTTCGCTAGCCAGATTAACGACGGTGTCTTTGTTCAGCGAATTGACGGCGTTGGTAACGGTATCGTTCCAGAAATCATACAAATGATGGCCATCCGGATGCGCCAAGCGCGTGCCCATTTCCAAGCGATACGGCTGCATCAAATCGTGCGGACGCAATATGCCGTACAGCCCGGATAAAATCCGCAAATGCTGGCTTAAATACGCGTGTTGCGCGGCATTGAGGCTACTCGCGCCAAGGCCGGTATACACATCACCCATAAATGCCAGCACCGCCGGTTTGGCATTTTCCAGCGTAAAGTCAGGCTGCCAAGCGTGGTAACGGCCAACATTGAGTACCGATAATTCATCGGATAACTTCATCAATTGCGCGATATCGGCGGGTGTCTTTTGCCGCAATACATCGATGAGTTGCTGCGATTGCGCGAGAAAATCAGGCTGGGAATGCGGTAATTCGGCAGGAATGGGGGTGGTGTAATCCAGCGTTTTGGCTGGGGAAATCAGCATCAGCACTACAAAATCCTTATGGGTATTTGATTGCAGCCATTTATTTTAAATGGCTGCATCGATATACCTTATTGTGGTTCAACACCTGCGTCGCGTAGGCGGGCGGCGAGTTCCATGGCGGTTTTGACTTGCATTTTCTCTAAAATCCGCGCGCGGTGGACTTCGACGGTTTTCATTGAGATCGACAAATCATCAGCAATTTGTTTATTCAAACGACCGGTCAAAATCAATTTCATCACTTCACGTTCACGCGGCGTCAGGCAGGCGAGGCGTTGATCGACGGCGGTGCGGGTTTGCCATTCTTCGCGGCTGAGTTGATCTTGCGACAAGCAGCTTTCGACCAGATCGACGATGTCATTATCCGAAAATGGTTTTTCGATAAAGTCTGCCGCGCCTTGTTTCAGCGCCGCCACTGCCATCGGCACATCGCCATGGCCAGTGAGGAAAATCACTGGTGGGCAGTAGGAATAATCCTGCAACTTATTGAATAATTCCAAGCCGCCCATGCCGGGCATCCGCACGTCGAGCACGAGACTGCCGTAGTCTTCGGGGCGGTAGGTAGCGAGCAGATCTTCAGCGCTGGCAAAAGTGCTGACTTGATGATTGCGCGTCGAGAATAACCAAGAGAGCGCATCGCGGATCGCATCGTCGTCGTCCACAATGGCGATTTTGCGAGTATTAGGTGGCTTAAGGCTCATAAGCTGGATGCTCCGGTGCGAGTATTCAAAATGTTGAAAAACATTGGATCACGAAAGGCACGAACAAAATTCAAAAAAACACGAAAAAAATATAATGATTTGTTCGTGTCTTTTGCTGTTATTTCGTGTTGTTCGTGATCCTTTTGTCCTTATTCCGTGACCCTCTTGTTTCAAGGTTCGTATGATTCTTGCGGTAAGGGTAGCGTGAAAATGAATCGGCTGCCGCCGCCCGGATTGGCTTCAACCCATAGGCGGCCTTGGTGGTGTTCGATGATTGAGCGGCAAATATTCAAACCCATGCCCATACCGGTATTTTTAGTCGTATAAAACGGTTTAAACAATTGTTCCATTTGCTCGGGTGGAATTCCCGGGCCACGATCCGCGATGACCACCGACAAAATATCGTCGCTCGGCGTAATCAGCAAATCTAAAGCGCGTTCGGCCTGCGGCGTATTATGCATGGCTTCGATGGCATTTTTCATTAGGTTAAACATCACCTGTTCCAGCATTACTGCATCGGCGTAAATCACCGGCAGCGTGCTAACGTCACTAATCGTCAGTTTGACTTGTTGTTTGGCGACTTCAGCGGCGAGCAGTGTGCGCACGGTATCGACCAAATCGGCAATTTCACAGGGTTTTCGGTGTGGTGCGCGGCGTTGCACGAATTCACGAATCCCCGAAATAATCTTGCCCGCCCGTTTGGCTTGCGCGGCCATTTTTTCGATGGCTTGATCGAGCTGGCTGATATTCGGTTCAGCTTGCGACAGTACATTGCGGCAACCCGTTGCATAGCTGGCAATCGCCGCCAACGGTTGATTCAGCTCATGTGCGAGGCTGGAGGCCATTTCACCCATGCTAATCAAACGCGTGGTTTGCTGCAGTTGCTCGTTTTGCTGGCGCTCGCGCTCTTGTGCGTTTTTCAGTGCGGTAATGTCGGTGGCGATTTCCAGCCAGACTTCCGAGCCATCGACCCAAACGCTGCTACGACTTTTGACTTGATACCAATGGCCGCGATAGCTATCAAACCATTCGGTATCAATTGGTGCGCCCTTGCGCCTTGCCACATAGGGCAGCGCGCAATATCGGCCATGCCAATCGGGAATATTAAACGCGCGATCAAATTGTCGATTGGTCAGTAGCATTTCACAACTGGCCGAATCGCTCACTGACACGGCGGCATCGAGGCCATTCAATACCGTGACGAAGCGTTCGTGCGACGCTTGCAGTGCATCGCGTTCGCGTTGTAGCTCGGTAATGTCGTAAATCGAGCTAATCCAGCCGGTGTGTTGGCCTTCGCCGTCGATCAATTTGGCGGCGTAAAGCCGCACATCAAAGCGCTCGCCATTGGCGCGCATAAAGCGCATTTGGTAGCCCGAAGGCTCGGCGCGTCCCGATAAAATCGCCCGATACACTGCCATACAGCGGTCCAGATCTTCGGGTGGCCAGTAGGGCATGATTTGGCTTTTGCCAATCAGCGTTTCTGCGCTATAGCCGACCATTTCACAGAAGGCGCGGTTGATGTAAATCAGATGGCCGTCTTTATCCATCGCGCGTATGCCAGTGACGAGCGAGTTTTCCATCGCTTCGCGCATCGCGGTTTCTTGGCGCAACTGGCCTTCGACTTTTTGCCGCTCTTTGATGTGGCGGCGCAGTGCCCACGTCGAGCCCAGCATCAGGATCGATAGTGCGGCCACCGTGAGAGTTAGCAAATGTTGTTGCCAACTTTGTTTTTGCTGATAAACCGTGGCGCGCAGCTCAAATTGATTGGGGGGCAAATCAAAACCAATACCACGAGAAAGCTGAGTGGCATCGAGGTTGCGATCAAATTTACTGGCGATTTGTTGGCCGTTTTGATTGAGCGTGACTTGATAGCGCTGCGCAATCCACCATGGCACTTGCTGCTGCAACAGCGTGTTCAGATTAATCATCGCCAGTAAGGTATGGCGACCGTTATAGGGCAGACGAACGGGAACGACTTGCGCCAGTAGTGGGACACTTTGTTTGCCTAGCACCAAGGTGCTGAAATGTGATTCATTGCTGGCAAGTACAGCACTGCGGGCGGCAACCAAGTTGCGATGTTTTTGTTCGGGCAAAAAATCGGGGCGGTATTGCGGATAACGCCAGCGCTCTTGCCCCGTTTCATCGACGTATTCCAGCGACATCACTTCGGGTGAGTCTTGCAAGAGTGAGAGCGAGCGGCCAGTAAATTCGGCCGAGTTAAAGCCCTCCGTTGCAATCACTTCGGCCAGCCCACTGAGCTGGGTATTTAGATTATCCAGCCGATTTTTGAGTGCTTGTTTTTGCCACAGCAAATCTTGCTCTAGCGTACTGGTAATGGCTTGATCTTCTTTGTGTGCCGTCTGAATCAGAAACAGCGCGAAAGCCAGTGCAAATAGCGCGGCTGCAAAAGGCGTAATCGTGAGCAGCCAGCGCGATAATGCTTGTTCTTCGTGACGGTACAGCGATTTAGCCACTCGCTTTTACCTCGTTTTTGAGTGGCTGTTGTTGGATAAAGTCGGTGATACTTTCCAGCACAGAGGCTGCGATATTATCGAGTGCTTCTGTGGTTAAAAAGCCTTGATGTGAGGTAATCACAACATTAGGAAACGTGGTGAGCCGTGCCAGAATATCGTCTTTGAGCATGCTGGCCGATAGATCTTCAAAGAAAACGCCTTCTTCGTATTCATAGACATCCAAGCCCACACCGCCGACGTGGCCTGATTTCAGCGATTTAATGAGCGCTAATGTGTTAATTAAGCCGCCACGACTGGTATTGAGTAGCACCACGCCACGCTTCATTTTGGCAAGCGTTGTGGCATTAATCATGTGCTGCGTGGTTGGAAATAACGGCGAATGCAGTGAGATGATGTCTGATTGAGCAAATAGCGTATCGAGCGGCACAAACTCACAGCCTATATCGCAAGTTTGCGGTGGGTATGGATCATAAGCCAAAACTTTACAGCCAAATCCACGTGCAATTCGCGCGGTAGCTAGACCTATTTTTCCCGCGCCGACAATGCCGAAGGTGCGGCCGTGAAGGTTAAATCCCTCCAGTCCATCGAGCGTAAAGTTGCCATCGCGTACCCGATTGAATGCGCGGTGCGTTTTGCGAACGAGGGTGAGCAGTAAAGCAAAGGCATGCTCGGCAACGGCTTCTGGCGAGTAAGCGGGAACGCGCGTCACCGGAATGCCGTGCTTCGCTGCGGCGACTAGATCAACGCTATTAAATCCAGAGCAACGTAAGGCGATCAGTTTGACCCCCAGCTTGGCGAGTTTCGCAATCGTTGGCGCATCGAGTTTATCGTTTACAAACGGACATACAACGTCAAATCCTTCGGCCAATGGCACCGTTTTAGCATTGAGTCTATCGTCAAAAAATACCAAGTCGTGCTGCGGCTCTGTATTAGCAGCGTTCAGCGCGGCTCGGTCATATTGTTTGCTATCAAAAACAGCGATCCGCATGATTAATTACTCTTTAAAGCTGTGCGTAACTGTCGCTTTTAAATCAAAGCCTTTGTAATGATGACCATCGAGTTTTTTCACTAAGGCGTCGCCCAATGCTTGTGGTGCATCAGCGGGATATTGAATCAGCGCGATGGTATTGATACCGAGTCCTTCGTTCAGCGTGATCTCAGTCGGTTGTGGCGCGCCGATTTGATTGACGAGTAATTCAGTGACATCTGCAATTTGAGTCGCAGGAGGGAAATTACCAATGATGATTTGCATGACAAAACTCCTAGTTAAAAAGGCCGTTCTATGTAATGGAATTGCACGGTTAATTTCAGATGTTATTGCGGTGCTGGTGGTACATTTTGCAAGCGCTGATTCAATTGCGTCGGGCTATTTTTAAAGTAATGTGCGTAATGACTGGCATTGGTTAGCACTTTTTTGACGTAGTCACGCGTTTCGCTAAATGGAATCGTTTCGATATAAATCGTTGGATCCAGTTCGCGATCTGCACGCCATTTTCTCGCATTACCTGGTCCTGCGTTATAGCCTGCGGTCGTCAGGATTGCGTTGCCATTAAAGCTATTGGCCCAGTACGCAAGGTAAAACGTGCCCATTTGGACATTGGTTTCCACATCGGTAATATCTTGCGGTTTGAAATCAGAGATTTTCATTTTCCCTGCCACCCACTTGGCGGTATCGGGCATTAATTGCATCAGCCCTGCGGCATTGGCGCTAGAGCGAATATCGCTGATAAAGCGGCTTTCTTGGCGAATCAGTCCATACACCCATGCAGGATCCAAATCTTGCGCGCGAGCTGCGGCTTCCGTTTCGGTTTGATACGGCAATGGATAGCGCAGCGTGAAGTCATGCGTGGTTTTCGTGCGCTCTGCACTGTAAATACTTCGGTCATACATTTTGTTTTTTCGTGCCAATTCGGATGCCGCCAAAAGCTGCGTATCACTTAAACCTTGCATCGCAAAATTCCATTCCCGATTGGCTTCTACACGCCAATTTTGCTGATTTAGGCGCAAGGCACGGTTAACACCGGGTAAGGCGGCGATTTGCTTGAGATCTTCGCTATTGAGCGTGTAGGGCGCGCGTGATTCTTGCAAAATCGTACCGATTTTTTCTTGTGCGAGTAGGCCGTAATAATCAAAACCATCGCTGAGTGCGAGATAAATCGCTTTGGCCTCAGCCGGTTTGTTTTGCGTTTCATAAGCGCGAGCCAGCCAGTAGCGGTAAGTGCGTTTTTCTTGGCTGTCTTTCGGTAGCGCGTTAATGCGTTGCTCTACGGCAGTCCAGTCGTTCGCGCGCAAGGCAGAGCGCAGGAACCAAGCTTGATCTTCCTCTTCCAGATTACTCATATCGGCATTATTGAGCCACAGCGAAGCGCTTGGATGATGGCGACGTGCAGCGGTCAAGCCCAGCTGTTGCCAAGCAAAGCGTTGATCGGCGGCGGAAAACTGCTCGGCCATTTCTTCAATCAGGCGCGCTGCTTGTTCGGGATTTTTCCGGCCGATCAGTTCCAAAGCATAAAGTTGCAATTCACGATTGGCGCGGCCGCTGCCGAGTCTAGCGAGTTGTTTTTCGGGCGCGCTATTGATTGCCGCGAAATTTTTAGCTGAAAACTCAGCCGGAGCGCCAACGCGTGAACTCAGTTGACGCGCAAAATCAGCGCGATTGGCAGCGAGTGCTTGGCGAATTCGCCACCATGCGTCGTCCGTTGTGAGGCTGCCATTCTCAAACAGCGCATCAAATACTGGGTTACATGACGAAGGCGCTGGCTTGCCAGTAAACCACAGTGATTTATTGCCACTGAGCGTACTGCTGTCGTTGCGCGCGAGTGCGGCTTGGGTTTTAAAGCATTGCAATTCAACAGAGGGCGAATCGAGTTTACTGAATTCGCGCTCGAACGAGGTCCAGTTTTGGCGACTTGCTAGCTCTTTGAGCCAATCTTCGCGAAATCGATTGGCTAGTGGCGTATTGGGATAGCGGTTAAGAAACCAGTTGGCGTCTTCTTCGCTGATTTGTTTGAGTTGCAAATTAAGCCAGTAATAGCGCGGATACATTTCCAGCGGCTCGCCCACGCTAGCATCGCTCATTTGCGCGATACGCGGCAAATCGCGCGCGCGAACTGCTTCGCGCAGCAGGTCTAAATCGATACTGGCAAAAGCGCTGGCAGAAAGCAGCAAATTACTACTGAGGAAAACAAGAGACAAAAGCGAGCGCATTAGATTTAACCTAAACCGTGATAAGTATTTGTGCAAAAGTTTTATGGCAAGGCGTAAAAGCCGCAGGCAGTACATCGCAGTACGACGCGGGAAACTACAACGCAAGACTGGGTGGCATTAGGCCAAAACTTTTGATTGCCGATTTATAAGTGGCGGTGAATTCACACCAATAGAAGCACAAGCATAACAAGAACCTCTGCCTTTGCGGTGTTGTAAAAAACATATTTCTGATTAAAAACGTAAGTTGCGTACATTTTCACGTTTTTATGGTGGATTGGTGGCGAATCGGACGACTCAATTGAAGGCCGCGCCACGATGCCAGCAAAAACAGGTAGAATTATCGGGTTCAAGAACTGTGCCGTGTGCCAAAAAACCTATGCTGACTTTTCAGGAAATTCTTCTTAAGCTCCAAACCTACTGGGCTGGACATGGCTGTGCCTTGTTGCAGCCGTACGACATCGAAGTAGGTGCGGGTACTTTTCATACGGGCACGTTTTTGCGCTCTTTAGGCCCAGAGCCTTGGAATGCCGCCTACGTGCAACCTTGCCGCCGCCCCAAAGATGGCCGCTACGGTGAAAATCCAAATCGTTGCCAGCATTATTATCAATACCAAGTCGTGCTCAAACCGTCGCCCGATAATATCCAAGAGTTGTACTTAGGGTCACTGCAAGAGCTGGGGATTGATACGTCGGTGCATGATGTTCGCTTTGTGGAAGACGACTGGGAAAGCCCAACCTTGGGCGCTTGGGGTTTGGGCTGGGAAGTCTGGCTCAATGGTATGGAAGTGACGCAATTCACGTACTTCCAGCAAGTCGGTGGTATCGATTGCAAGCCGGTATTGGGTGAGATCACTTATGGTGTCGAGCGTCTAGCGATGTACCTCCAGGGGGTAGATAGCATTTACGACATCGTTTGGACTGAATATCCAAATGGCCAAAAAGTCACTTATGGCGATATTTATCACCAAAACGAAGTCGAGCAATCGATTTACAACTTCGAGCAATCGAACGTATCGTTTTTGTTTGAGCAATTTAATAACTTCGAATCCGAAGCCAAACGCTTGATTGAAGCGGGTCTGGCGCTGCCAGGATTTGAGATGGTGATGAAATGCTCACACATGTTCAATTTGCTCGATGCACGCGGTGCGATTTCAGTCACTGAGCGTGCCGCCTACATTGGCCGCGTCCGCACATTGGCGCGTTTGGTCGCTCAGGCGTATTACGATAGTCGTGAAGCATTGGGTTTCCCAATGTGCCAACTGCCCGCATAGGAGCTAGGGTTTTCATGCTGAATCGAATCGGTTTTTTGGTGCTGGCAACGCTTTTTCTGAGCGGCTGCGGCAAAAAAATGGACGATGGCATGAAAGGCCCTGCGCCGATTCCGTTTAAAAATACCGATTGGCGGCATTACGGCACGATGCCCGAGTTTGAAACTTGGGTGGATGCCAATTCGGTCAAGCATGAAGCGGAATACGCCGAGTCGAATTACACCTTTGTGTGGATGGTGCAGCGCTTTAAAGAAGACCAAATCGATGCCGATTCCAAAGGCAAATACCGCTTGAAATACGTGCGCTCGGCCATTCATTGTGATTCCGCCCGAATGGCTGGGGTGGCGGTGTCCTTAAGCGATAGCGAAGATAATGAAATCGCGCGTTACGATGTGCCAGGTTTTCAATGGGAATTTACCGACGCTGCCAAAGACAGTTATGGCGCTGATTTTATGCGGCAAGTTTGCCAAATCATGGCAGAGAAAGACGCCGCTAATAAAGATAAATAAGGATGCGGTTCGAAATAAGCTTGTCTGAATACAGATCGCTGGCGTAGCTTGGGTTAGCTGGTTTGTTGGCCGTTTTGGGCTGACAAACTTGTGTAACTCAACATGCTTCGGCGGGAGAAAACGTTGGGTTACGCGATGAAGCTGCTAACCCAAGCTACGAATTGCGCCATTTCGCCAAGACAATTGAGCAGCTTCTTTGCACTTAAAGAGAAAAAGCATGAATCCAACACTATTGATTGAATTGTTTACCGAAGAGTTGCCACCGAAAGCATTGCCTAAATTAGGCGCGGTGTTTGCTGAATCGATTTTTGCGGAATTGGTGAAGCTCGGTTTTGTGCCTGAAGGCACTGAGTTTGTACCCTTTGCCAGCCCACGCCGTTTGGCGGTGAGTATTCCCAATGTCGCTGCGGTGCAGCCTGAGCAAAATATTGAAAAACGCGGCCCAGCGGTCGCTTCGGGTTTTAAAGATGGTAATCCAACGCCAGCCTTGCTCGGTTTTGCCCGCTCTTGTGGCCTTGCGCCTGAAGCTGTCGCTAGCTTAGAGACGGTGAACGATGGCAAACAAGATGTGTTTGTGTTCCGTTCAAGTAAGGCGGGTGAAGCGATGAGCGCGGTATTGAGCACTGTCGTTGCCGCTGCTCTGAAAAAACTGCCTGCGCCAAAAATGATGCGTTGGGGCGAGCGTGAAGGGCAATTTATTCGCCCTGTGCATGGCTTGGTGATGCTGCACGGCGATGATGTGATTGCTGGGCAAGTGTTGCATTTGACTGCGGGCCGCACCACGCAAGGCCATCGTTTCCTATCGAGCGGTGAGCTGGTGCTGAATAACGCGTCTGAGTTCGCGCGAGTGCTGCACGATGAAGGCCGCGTGATTGCCAGCTTTGCAGCGCGCCGCGCCTTGATTGGCGAAAAATTGAAAGAAGCCGCCGCCACAATTAACGCGACGATTGCTGCGGACGATGCCTTGTTTGACGAAGTGACCGCCTTGGTTGAATGGCCGGTGATTTTGCAAGCGACATTCGAAGCCGAATTCTTGAATGTGCCGCAAGAGTGCTTGATTTTGACGATGCAACAAAATCAAAAATACTTCCCGCTGCTCGATGCCAACGGCAAGTTAATGAATCAATTCTTGCTGGTGTCGAATCTGCAAGCTGCGGACCCTAGCCACATCATCAACGGCAACGAGCGCGTATTGCGTGCGCGTCTGTCGGATGCGAAATTCTTCTTCGAGCAAGATAAAAAACAAAAATTGGAAGCGCGTGTACCGCGTTTGGCTGATGTGGTTTACCACAATAAAATCGGTAATCAGCTCGCTCGCGTTGAGCGTCTGCAAAGCATTGCAGGCCAGATTGCGGGTTTGTTGGGCGCAGATGTAGCAAAAGCGCAGCGCGCTGCTTACTTGGCAAAAGCCGATTTGCTCAGCGATATGGTCGGTGAATTCCCTGAGTTGCAAGGGATTATGGGTCAGTATTACGCTGAGCACGATAACGAAGGCGCTGATGTGGCGTATGCGATTGCAGCCCATTACAAGCCTAAGTTTGCAGGCGATACCCTGCCAGAAGGCGCAATTGCGCAAGCGGTCTCTTTGGCTGACAAACTCGAAACGCTGGTAGGAATTTACGGCATTGGTTTGATCCCAACGGGCGATAAAGATCCATTTGCACTGCGCCGTGCGGCGCTGGGTGTATTACGCGTACTGTTGGTGCAGCCACTGGATCTGAAAGGCTTACTCAATGCCGCAGCGAACAGCTTCCCCGCTGGCCTGATTAAAGATGGCACGGTCGATGGCTTGTATGGCTTTATGCTCGAACGCCTGAAAAACTTGCTCGCTGCTGATCATCCAGCGGCTGACATCGATGCGGTATTGGCGATGCAGCCAACGCGTTTGGACGATATTACGGTGCGTTTGGCGGCGGTCGCTGAATTTAAAGCCTTGCCAGAAAGCGCAGCACTGGCGGCAGCGAATAAGCGGATTCGCAATATTCTGAAGAAAGTCGAAGGTGCATTGCCTGCGCTCAATCCGGCGTTGGTTGGCGATGGCGCAGAACAAGCGTTGTATGCACAATTACTCGCTTTACAGCCTGCGGTCGAAAGCGCATTGGCGAGCAATGACTTTACATCCGCCTTGAAACAACTCGCGGCACTCAAAGCACCAGTCGATGCGTTCTTTGATGGCGTTATGGTAATGGCCGACGATTTGGCAGTGCGTGGTAATCGTTTGGCGTTGCTCGCCAGCTTGGCCGATTTGATGAACCGCGTCGCGGAATTGTCGCTGCTCGCGGATTAGTTTGAGCTTCGGGCGTAGGGTGGGCTTTAGCCCACCAGTGTCGCCTATTTTTAGACTGACGCGGTGGGCTAAAGCCCACCCTACATGGACGATGCAATGAAACTGCTGATTTTAGATCGTGATGGCGTTATCAATGAAGATCGTCCTGATTTCATTAAATCGCCCGAAGAATGGCTGCCGATTGCGGGGAGTTTGAACGCAATTGGTGAGCTGACTCGCGCGGGCTGGACTTTAGTCGTCGCGACCAATCAAAGCTGCATTGGCCGGGGCATTATTGATGTGGCGATGCTGAACCGCATTCACGCCAAAATGCACAAAGCGATTCACCACGTGGGCGGGCATATTGATGCGGTATTTTTTTGCCCGCATGCACCCGATATGGGCTGTGCTTGCCGTAAACCCGCACCGGGTTTGGTGCTGGATATTGCTAAGCGCTTTCGTGTTGAGCCCAAAGATTGCTATATGGTCGGCGATTCATTGCGCGATTTAGCTGCGGTGAATTCTGCCGGTGGTCGCGCTTTGCTGGTGCGCACGGGCAATGGCGCGAAAGCGGAATTGAGTGCTGATCTTCCCGCTGGGACTCCCGTATTTGATGATTTGGCCGCTGTTGCGGATTATTTATTGTATGGAATACGTGAAGAGTGACGTGTGAGGGATGAATCTTTTCCCCTTCATGCCTTATTTCTAACGCCTCACAGGTTCTCAAATGATTTGGTTTCGCTCGATTTTGTATTGGCTGCTCGTGGTTTTGATTACGCCGTTGTTCACTTTAATCGCGATTGCGATCTTGCCTTTGCCACCCATTACGCGAAATCGAATTATCCGGCTGTGGTCGGTGATTTTATTGAAATGGCTGCACATTACCTGCGGCCTGAAATTTAAAGTTGAAGGCGCGGAAAATATCCCCGCTGAGCCCATGATGATTATGTGCAAACATCAATCAGCGTGGGAAACGATGGCGCTGCAATTGATTTTCCCACCGCAAGTGTGGGTCATGAAACGCGAGTTGCTTAAAATGCCGTTTTTTGGCTGGGCGCTAGCGACCACATCACCGATTGCGATTGATCGCGGCCAACGTGCACAGGCGCAGCGGCAATTGATGGAGCAGGGTAAAGACCGGCTTGCTAAAGGTTTGTGGATTGTCATTTTCCCCGAAGGCACACGGATTAAACCGGGCGAACGCGGCCAGTACAAGCAAGGCGGCGCGCGTTTGGCCAAAGATTTGAATGTGCCGATTGTGCCGGTGGCGATGAATTCGGGCGAGTTTTGGCCGAAAAATTCCTTCTTAAAATGGCCCGGTGAAATCACCGTTCGCATCGGCGCACCGATTCGCCCCGAAGATAAAAACTCCCTCGCTTTAATGCAAGAAGTAGAAGGCTGGATCGAAGGGCAAATGGAAGAAATCACTGGCCGCGGGCCGTGCTATAAGAAGGCTTAGGGTGCCAGAGCTGCGCGATTGCACCGTTCTATACGTCAAAGTAAATAGCGCTGCAATTCCTTAGCTCTAATACACTACGGCAGTATATCTATGCAGGCATTGTTTAAATTCGCTTCTGGCGATATACCCTATACGCTTCAGCGCAGCCCGCGTCGGCGTAGCATTGGTTTAAAAATCGATGCTGCAGGGCTGACGATTATTTTGCCGCAACGCGCGCCGCTGGCTGAAGCTGAGCGCGTGATTCAACTCAAATTGGCGTGGATACGCGCCAAACTCCTTGAACGTGAAACCCGTCCTACACCAATTGAATCGCCCATTCTGCAATGGGGCGCAAGCGCCTTGTGGCTGGGCGAGCCGCGTCTGTTGCAAGCGGCGTTACGAGTCAAACTCACCGAAGACACGCTTTACCTTTGCGCTGCCAACGAGCAAAAAATCGCCCCTGCGCTGATTCGTTTTTACCAACGTTCAGCCAAACCCTATTTTGCTGAGCGGCTCGCGCTGTGGGCTGAACGCATGGCTTTGCAGCCACGGCAGTTGATTTTGTCATCGGCCAAAACGCGTTGGGGCAGTTGCACGTCAAACGGCGACATTCGACTCAGTTGGCGGCTGATGCAAGCGCCTGCCAGTGTGATTGACTATGTGGTGATTCATGAGTTGGCGCATTTGCTCGAAATGAACCATTCCGCGCGATTCTGGGCGATTGTTGAGCGCGCCTGCCCAGACTGGAAAACCGAGCGTGCTTGGCTGAAACAGCACGGCCATACTTTGTTGGCGTGGGAATGAATAAGTAGATAAGCAAAAGTCTTCTAGCATCGTTGGCTCGCCTTGTCGTACGTGTGTACTGCCTGCGGCTTGCCCGCCGTGTTATAAAATTTTTGCACGATTACTTTTTATTCGCTGACGCGATGGATTTCAACTTCATGCTGCTGATGATCGGGCGCGGTGCTGCTGCTTGGCGCTGCTGGGCTTGGTGAAGCCGTCGGGCTCGACATCGCATCCACCGCCATTTCACCTACCGCATAAGTTCCTGTCGCCATCGCTTTGGTCGCATCGTAAGTCAACCCGACGGCGGTTGTGGTGACACTCACCGCGGCCGAGCCAACGACTGCTGCGGTGGTGACAACGGCACAGCCGTTTAAAAGTAGTGCGCCGCCGCAATAGAGGAGAGTGGTATATTTCATGGTTCGTCGTTTATTTCTGTGTGCTGGAGCCCGATTGTCTGTGAAAGCCACGCTGGCGTCGAGCGATAGGTCAATTTACTAGGTCGCTTCATGAAGAGAATTTTGATTAGCAAGCTCACATCGTTAGGGGACATTTTATTTGTATTGCCTATGATTAGTGATATTCGCCGCCAATATCCAAAGTTGCAAATTGACTGGTTGGTTGATAGCAGTTTTGCCGAATTGCCTGCGCTGCATCCAGCGATTGATCGCGTGATTGCAATTCCATTGCGCGGGTTTAAAAAACAATCTCGTCGTACTTTGTTGCGCGGTGTTTTAAATGCGATCAAAACGCTGCGACTTGCAAAATATGATCTCGTCCTCGATTGCCATGGCATGATTAAAAGCGCCTTACTGAGCAAAATAGCGCGGGCGGATCGGATTATTGGCCCGCCGACTTATCGTTTGGGTGAGTTGGAGGCGCGCTTCGCCTACACAAGCCAAGTGTCGCCCGATCCAAAGCTGCCCGCTATTGAGTGGTATCGAGAATACGCGGCTCAGGCGCTTAATTATCGTCCTAGCGGCACGCCAGAATTTAATTTGCAGGTGTCACTGCCCGCCTTGAATTTGCAGAAAGGGCGCTATGTGATGGCGTTTTTTGCGACTTCTGGCGAGGGGAAATACTGGCCGATGGCGCATTGGTTGAGCTTGCTGCAGGCTTTGGAGCAACACGGTTTGGCGGCCATCTTGCCTTGGGGGAATGCCGCTGAACAAGCTTTTGCTGAGCATTTGGCGGCACAATTAAAGCAAGCGGTGGTAGCTCCCAAATTGACGATTGCCCAGGTTGCCAGCCTGATTTCAGGTGCCGAATGGAGTATCGGGGTGGATACCGGTATGACGCATTTGGCGGAAAGCCTTGAGCGGGCTACCGTGGCGCTGTATACCGTTACCGATTCGACAACTTACCATCCGTATTGGAAGCAAAACGCCCATTCCTTGGGTGGCAATGGCGTGATTCCTGAGCCAGTACAAGTACTTGCCGCGATGGGATTGTAGGGGTATTTGTGTGTAGATTTTATTTGATAGGCTCTATAGCAAGATACCCCTATGTAAGCCAGTGATGTACCCGCTAGATTCTTAGCGCCCCATACCACCAACCTGTTGCGCAAGATACGTCGCATAATTGTCGGTCATGCCACCGATGAAATCGAGTACGCGGCGGTAGGTATCATACAGCGGCCATTCTTTTTTCGGCGCGTTGTAGTCCATTAAATCCAGCACACGGCGCATTCTGAATGGCATTTCAGCACTAACGTGTTGCTCATAGGCCGCTTTACAAAACGCATTCAACAAAATCTCTAAGCAAGTGAACGAGCCAACTTCAATTTCGATTTTTCGGCGTTCGTTAAAAATCTTATCGCGCGCGAGTTGCTTGGCTTCTTGCAGGCCGAGCCGCATGCCGGATGGGCAATCGTTGAGCAAATCGCCTTGATACGTGCCTTCCATAATGCGCTCGTAATGCGTCATAAAAGTTTCGGCGACATCGCGGATGCAGCGATCAATCGCTTTACCGCGTAGTAGTGAAATTTTGCGCCGCGTTGATGGCGCTGCGGCGACTTCGAGTTGCAAGAGGCTGGTTTCGCCGCCACAAATTTTCAGTAATAGCGGCTCGACCGTTTCAAACGGCAGCGTGCCGATTTCAATGCCGTCTTCTAAATCCAAAATCGCGTAGCAAATATCATCCGAAGCTTCCATCAAGTAGGACAGCGGATGCCGCGCCCATTTGTTTTCGCCGATGAGTGGCAGCCCCAGCTCATTGGCGACGGTTTCGAGGATGTTGAGCTCAGATTCGTAGCAACTAAATTTCCCTTTGCTACCTGCGTATTCGCTGCTCCACGGGTACTTCAGTGTTGTGCCTAGCGTGGCATAGGTGAGGCGTAGGCCGCCTTCGAAGCGATGATTTTCGAGTTGCGTAATGATGCGAAAACCTTGCGCGTTACCTTCATAGGTCATTAAGTCGCGTCGTTCGGCCGCAGTGAGCGTTTGCATTAAATAGGCTTGTTCGGGGCGGCGAAACCAATCGCGAATTGCATATTCACCAGCGTGGCCAAAGGGCGGATTGCCAATGTCGTGTGCGAGGCACGCCGCTTGCACAATGCCGCCTAAATCGTAGGCGCTGACGTGGCTGGGTAGGCGGCCTTTGAGTTGCTCGCCAATTAAGACGCCCAAGCTGCGACCTACGCAGGCGACTTCGATGCTGTGCGTAAGGCGCGTGTGGACGTGATCGTTCTCGGTCATCGGGTGAACTTGTGTTTTGCGCCCCATGCGGCGAAACGGCGAGCAAAACACAATGCGGTCGTGATCTTTATGGTAGTTGCTGCGACCGGCTTCGATATCGGGCAGTAGGCGATCGGCGACGCCGAGACGGTTGGCTGATAGGAGGTCTTGCCAATTCATTAAGCGGATTCCGATTGTTGGTAGAACGTTTTAAACGCGTCAAACGTCAGAGGGCGGCTGTAAAAAAAGCCTTGAATGGTGTCGCAATGATGTTGTTGCAGAAATTCAACGCCGGCAATGTCTTCCACGCCTTCGGCGGTCACACTGAGGTCGAGCCGGTGCGCTAGCTCAATAATACTTTGCACAATGGCGGCGTCTTTGCTGGAATCTTCAATGGTTTTGATAAAACTCCGGTCGATTTTGAGTTCATCAATGGGCAGGCGTTTAAGGTAAGACAAGGACGAATAACCGGTGCCAAAGTCGTCGAGCGCCAACAGGCAGCCCATTGCTTTAAGCTGGTAAAGTTGTTTTAGCGCGGCCTCGAGGTCTTCAATGAGCGCCGATTCGGTGATCTCTAGTATTAGGGTATTGGCTGGTATACGCCATAAATCAAGGGCGTTGGCGATATACTCCGCTAAGCTGGTGTCGGATAGATTACTAGGGCACAGGTTTAAGCTCATATTGCCGCTAAATCCTGCATCTCTTAGCTGGGCAAATTGCCGCAGCCCAGATTGAATCACCCAGCGTGTGAGCGTATCCATCAGGCCAAGGTGTTCAGCCACGCTGACGATTTGATCGGGTGGCACGCTGCCCAGCAGTTCATCATCCCAGCGCAATAAAATCTCAGCACCAGTGACCTTTTGCGTGCTGCAACTCACTTTGGGCTGGAAGGCGAGGTGGAAGCGGTTTTGTGCCAATGCTTCGCGCAGCGGCGTTTCTAAGCGCGCCATTTGTGTGCCTAGCCAGTCTCTTTCGCTGTCGTAGATGCCAATATTTTCCTGACCGAATTCCCTTGCTGCAATACTGGCAGCATTGAGTAAATCGGGCATGTTTTCACCATGCTCGGGATAAATCGCAATGCCAATGTGCGGGTGCAAACGCACTGGCGCATCAGGCGTATCGCCTAGCAAAACCTGAGCGCGATTCGCGGCCAATATGGCGTGGCTGATCCCCGCAATATTAGGCAGTAGTAAACCCAAGGTTTGATTATCAATCTGAAACAGTTGATCGCGTTCGCGCAGCATCGGCTGCAACGTTTGCGCCATTAATTTGAGCGCCGATGTCCGCTGTGGCATGTGTGGACGGTGGCGTAATTCAAGGTGTAAAAGGCCGCAATGCCGTTCCTGCTGCGTGGCGGCAAGTGCAATATCGAAAAGTCGCGCTTGCTGAGTTTCAATTTCGGCGAGGTCGCTAGCTTGGCTGAATCTCGGCATGGTTTACTCCCAAATAAGTACTCGTGCAAAAATTTTCCAGCGAGGCGTAGCGCCCGCAGATACTATATTTATTACGGCAAGCAGCTACAACGATGCTGGAGAACTTTTGCTTTACTAGGGTCTGTTGACGTTTGGTTTACGATCGCGCTGGAGCGATTTTCGCGGCAGATCAAGGCAATTCGTGCGAAGCATAGCCAGCTATTCGAGCACGGATTAACGCAGAGATTCCGCGAAAAGCGCCCAGCCCTTCGGGTTTGGCTGCTTTTGGCCTGACACTGCGTTACAAAACGCTGGAATAGAATGACCATGCTTCGCGTTTTGTGCCTTGTTTCAGGCCAAAATAAGCACAAACGCGATTCGCAAACCGAACGTCAACAGACCCTAAGTTACTCCAAAAAAAACTCTCGCGGATCGATATTATGTGAGCCCCGTGGCAGTTCACAGCGGATACTGATTGGCAATCCACTGGGTAGGCTAGGGTTACTAATTAAATCCAGTGTGTGCGGCCGAGCATAGGGGTGTTTGTCGGGGCCGAGGATAATCAGTAATTTGGGCTTGAGGCGACGTACGCGATTTTGCCCAATCACAATACCGACTTCGCCGGTCGACAGTTCGACCAATGTGCCGACATGAAAAATCCCCACGCATTGCGAAAATTGTTCAATTAAAGCCGGATGAAAGTAGCGCTCACTCCATTTGTACATCAGTTGCAGCGCTTCGTGCGCCGATTTGGCGTTGGAATAACTGCGATCACTGGTCAGCGCGGTAAAGCAATCCACAATCCCCGCCATACTGCCAAAAATGCCGATGCGCTCGGCTTTCAAGCCCAGTGGATAACCGCTGCCGTCGTAGCGTTCGTGATGGCGCGCGACCATATCAAACACATCAATTGGAATACCATCCATTTGCCCTAAAATATCGAGGCTATGATTGACATGCGTTTTCATCAGCATGAATTCACCCGGCGTATAGCGCCCAGTGCGCGTCAGTAGTTCAGGTGGTAATTTCATTTTTCCGACATCGAGCATCAAGCCCGCCATGCCGAGTTTTTGTAGCTCTTCACGTGGGTAGCCCAGATGTCGACCAAAGGCCAGCATATACACGGCTGAATCAATCGAATGCGCGTAGGTGTATTGATCGCGATCTTTGAGCTGGGTGAGCCAGAGCAGTGCATTCGGATTGCGAATAATTGAGCTAACCAGATCAGAAACGACCTCGTTGACTTCTTCGACTTTGGGCTGCAAATCTTGCCGCACCGATTCCATGAGGCTCAGTACAAAGCGTTGCGCGCCTTGGTGCGAGCTAGTGGCAGCTTTGATTTCTTGTTCTACGGCCGCAGTGTCGTCGTAGAGAATGATTTTGGCTTCATGCTTACGTGTAATGCCACTGGGGCTGCTGCTATTGGGTTGCTGCCGCCATGCAGAAAAAAGACGGCGTAATTCACGCAAAATATTCAGGCGTTCGTTTTTTTGTTCGGCGCTAAGTGATTGTTCAATTTGTGGATTACGCCTGAGTTTGGCGTTGTGCTGTGCTTTTTTCGTTTCCGCCAGCAACGCAGTCCACTGCGCGATGCCGCCATTTGAGCGCGCTAAGTCGAGGGTGACGTATTCGCAATGCTCAAGCAGTAGCTCGATTTGTTGCTGGGTTTCGAGCAAAAAACCTTGCATCAGAAAGGGCGTATCAAGCCAAGGCCGATCGAGTTCACAGACGAACTGGCCGAGTTGCAACTTGAGAACGTGTATGCGGATTTCCACTGGCGCGCTAAAACCTAAGAGTGTTTGGATGCGTGTTTAGGTATGGATTATATGCTGTCTTTAATGAAATCTTCTTTGATTCAGCTGAAACGATGTACTTTTACTGAAATCAGGCTGTTTTTATTTGAAAGTTGTAATGCAAGAATGACTGAAATCAGCGCGTATTCGAGTGATTGAACCCCTTAGGCGACATTATCTTGTTAAAATATCGGCAAAATTAGATCGAGGATGATTCATGGCATTGCTGGAAATTCGTGATGTAGTAAAGCGTTTTGGCGATTTTACTGCGGTGAATCACGTCAGTTTGTCGGTTGAAGCAGGGGAGTTTTTTACCTTACTAGGGCCATCGGGCTGCGGTAAAACAACTTTATTGCGAATGTTGGCAGGCTTTGAACAACCGGATTCCGGAGAAATTGTACTGGATGGCGTCAATGTGGCTGCTGTGCCACCAGAAAAACGCCCAGTACATACGGTGTTTCAAAATTACGCATTATTTCCGCATATGACCGTTGCGCAGAATATCGCTTTTCCGCTCAAAATGGCCAAGGTGCCACCGGAAGAGCTCAAACAACGTGTTGCAGAAGTACTGGAAGACGTGCAATTGACGCCTTTTGCGCAGCGCTATCCACATGAAATGTCGGGTGGACAACGCCAGCGCGTCGCGATTGCCCGCGCTTTGGTGAATCGTCCACGTCTTTTGCTGCTGGATGAGCCGCTATCCGCGCTCGATGCCAAATTGCGCGAAGAAATGCAAATTGAGCTGATTCAGTTGCAAAAAGAAGTGGGTATTACCTTTGTGTATGTGACGCACGATCAAGGCGAGGCGCTGGCTTTGTCACATCGTATTGCCGTGATGAACAAAGGCGAAGTGGCGCAACTGGATGTACCTGAAGTGATTTACAGCCACCCGAAAAACCGCTTTGTGGCGGACTTTATCGGTCAGTGTAATTTGCTCGATGGCACGATTGTGTCGATTGGTGCGGATCGAATGCAGCTGGAAATTCCGGGCGTTGGGATGGCCGAAACTTTGCTCGTCGCAGGCGCACAAGTCGGGCAAAAAGGCACGCTGACTTTGCGGCCAGAAAAAATCAAGCTCGCCGCGACATTGCCACAAGACGTTGTGGATGAAGTGCATTTCAGCGGCAAAGTACACGATTGCCTGTATTTGGGTGATGTGACGATTTATGTGATTGAACTAGAAAACGGTGTACTGGTTGAAACAATGTTGCCTAATTCTGCACCGGGCCGCGCGAAATTCTTTGATGATAATGATTTAGTTGAATTGGCGTGGCGTTTCGATGCTGGCCATTTTATTTTGGGTTAAGCAATGGCGACCAATAAATCTTTAAGCCGTTGGCTGCTATCCGGCCCGCCATTGCTGTACTTACTGGTATTTTTTGCGATTCCGACGCTGATTATGGCGGCGGCGGCGTTTCGTTTTCCGGGGGATTATGGCGGCCTGTTACCGCTCATTGACATCAATCCCGCAACTGGAAAAACCGAGCTGCTGATTAATGCGCAAAATTGGCGAGATTTTCTAACCTTTGAGAATTTTGGCCGATTTTTTGAAGATACGATTTATCTTGAGCTATTTATCAAATCATTTTGGTACGCAGGGATTACGACATTTGCGTGTCTCGTGATGGCGTATCCCTTGGCTTGGTTGATTGCACGTAGCCCCAAAAAATACCGCGATGTATTGATCTTGCTGGTGATTTTGCCGTTCTGGAGTAATTTTCTGATCCGTGTCTATGCGTGGATGATTATCCTTGGGCCGCAAGGTTATTTTGCGATGACGATCAATCAAGTGTTGTCATGGGTGGGCATTGGCCCAGTGCAATTAATGTACAGCCATTTTGCGGTGATTGTCGTGCTGGTGTATGTGCATCTGCCATTTATGGTGTTGCCGCTGTATGCCAATTTAGAAAAACACGATATGGCTTTGCTGGATGCGGCGCAAGACCTAGGGGCATCGGGCTGGCAGCGTTTCTGGAAGATCACTTGGCCGCTATCCCTACCTGGGGTATGGGCGGGGGCGGCCTTGGTGTTTATTCCTACGCTAGGTATGTTTGCAGTGCCTGATTTATTAGGCGGAACCGACGGCATGATGATTGGTAATTTAATTAAGCAGCAATTTTTGGATAGCCGCGATTGGCCGTTTGGCTCGGTATTATCGATTATGCTGACCTTAGCGGTGCTGATGATGGCGGGTTTGGCTATGTTGGTTGGGCGTGGAGGCAAGCGTAATGCACTCTAAGCAATCGAAGTGGCTCTGGGCCGCAGCACTATTTGTGTATGGATTTCTCTACGTTCCCTTGATTATCGTTGTCGCGTATTCGTTTAACGATTCTAAGCTCAATGCCGAATGGGTGGGTTTTACGTTTAAGTGGTACGAGCTATTGTTCCAGAATGAGCAAATGCTGGTCGCGGCGCGTAATTCACTGTTGATTGCCGTGGTATCGAGTTTTTTCGCGACGGTATTGGGCACGCTGGCGGGCTTGGCGATGCACAAGTACAAATTGCGTTTGCTGCCCGTGCTGGTGCTGACACCGATTGCGATCCCAGAGATTTTGATGGGCGTTGCACTGCTGATTTTCTTTGTGATGCTGAATATGACCTTGGGTTTGGTGTCGGTCGCTTTGGCGCATATTGCATTTTGTATTGGTTTTGTCGCGATTGTGGTGCGTTCGCGCCTGCAAGGAATGGATGAGTCTTTGGTTGAAGCGGCGCGTGATTTGGGCGCTAGCCCTGTGCAGGCGTTTCGTTTAGTGACGATGCCGCAGATTTCGCCAGGCATTATTGCCGGTGCATTGATGGCCTTTACCTTGTCGATTGATGACTTTGTGATTACCTTCTTTACCGCTGGTGCTGGTGCAACGACGTTGCCGCTGCAAATTTATTCGATGATTCGGATTGCCGTAACGCCAGAAGTAAATGCAATTTCAACGCTGTTGATGCTGTTGACGCTAGGCTTGATTTTGATCGCGAGTAAAGTGGCGCCGAGTGCAATTCGGGCGAGCTAAGTGTTGTAGTTAAAGTTTGCGCCTTCAGTGAATCTGGGCGCATCTGAGTTTTATGCCATAATTTATTGATTGAATTTTCCAAAAAACATCACCGATTTGGAGTTACTATGAAAAAACTATTGCTTGCATTGATGATGGCAGCGGGCGTTACCCAAGCTGAAGATGTATTACACGTTTACAACTGGAACAATTACATTGCGCCAGAAACCGTGAAGCGCTTTGAGCAAAGCTGCAAGTGTCGCGTGGTGCAAGACTATTACGGTGCAATGGAAGAAATGCTCGCTAAATTATCGGCGGGCGCAAAAGGTTATGACGTTGTTGTGCCAACCGGCTTTGCGATGCCGCCGCTGATTAAGCAAAACTTGGTACAGCCTTTGGATTTAGCTAAATTGCCGAATGCAAAAAATATCAATCCCGCTTTTATGAATAGCACTTTTGATCCGGGCAATAAATTCTCCTTGCCGTATTCATTTACGACGACCTTATTGGGTTACAACGAAACGAAATTGAAAGAATTGGGGATTAATCCTAATTCATGGGCTGTGATTTTTGACCCTGTGATTTTGGCTAAATTGAAAGGCAAAATTACCGTACTCGATGATAGCCGCGAAGTATTCGCTGCTGCGCTGATGTATAACGGTTTTTCGGCTAATTCGGTTAATCCAGATGAATTGAAAAAAGCGCAAGACACTATTATTAAAGCTAAACCATTCTGGGCTGCATTTAATGGCCAGAGTTATATCAAAGAATTGACTGTCGGTAATATCTGGGTTGCGCACGGTTATTCGAGCGATATGTTCCAAGCGGTGGCTGATGCCAAAGCGGCAAAGCGAACATTTAGTATTAATTTTGGTCTGCAAAAAGAAGGCAATACGCTCTCAGTCGACAATATGATGTTGCTTAAAAATGCGCCACGTCCTGATTTGGCGTATAAATTTATGAACTTCATGCTGGAAGGGAAAAATGCGGCTGATTTGACCAATATGATTGGTGCTGGCAATCCAAATTTAGCCGCCGTACCTTTTGTGAAGCCAGAAATTAAAGCTCTGCCATCGGTATTTCCTGATGCAGCAACAATGAAACGCTTGCAGCAATTAAATGCCTTAGAAGGCAAACAATTGCGTGAATTGAACAAATTGTGGACCAAGGTGAAAACGGCGAAATAAGGTTTGATTAGCCCAAAGCTTAGGCTTTGGGCTTGCTTACTCAATGAATCGTTACTCTTCTATCAGTTTTCTCGCCAGAAAAGCGAAGCCGACCATGGTTTCGCCTTTTTTCTTTGCGGTTTCTCTGCTCGTTATCCTGATTGTGAGCTGGTATCCATTTACCGGCTGGCGCTTCACGGGCGAGCCCGTGCTGTCGTTTTATACTTATCCACTACCGTATTACTTCACGCTATTTGATAACGCCATCAATATTTTGGCCTACATTCCGCTGGGGCTGAGCTTGGCTTTGCTTTGGCGTCGCTCGCGCTGGGCGCTGCTTTATGCCACGCTGCTTGGCTTATTGGTCTCGATGGGCGTTGAATTTGTGCAGCAATTTTTGCCTACGCGTATTGCATCGAATATGGATATTTTGAGCAATGCGTTTGGTGCTTTGCTTGGCGCAGTTGCGGGTATTGTGCTTAGTCATCGCGCTGTGCTACGGCGCTGGCAGCATTTTCGCCATGATTATCTCGCGCCAGGCGCCGTGGTGGAGTGGGGAGGGATTTGGCTTTTATTGTGGTTTACGACGCAATTTGATCCTAGCCTACCGTTTCTTGGTGTGGTGGTGGTGCCTCAGGGCTTGCCGCAGCCGTTTATTTCTCCGCTCAGTAATCCCGCTTTATTTTTAAGGTTGCTCGAAGGCGGCGGCATGATGTTGCATTTGATGGGCGTAGCGCTGTTTGTTTCGGTATTGGTGCGTTACAGCCGACAAATTCCTCGGGCTATTTTGGGCGTTTTATTTTGCGCGCTGATGATTAAAATGGGCTTTGCGGGCATGCTCTTGCAGCCGGGGCAGTTCTTTGCATGGTTGAATTTGAATGTTGTAATCGGCGGCGCAGTTGGCGGAATTTTGCTATGGATTTTATGGCAGCTTAATCGTCGCTTGAGGGCGTTGGCGGGATTTTTGGCCTTGTTTGCGGCGAGCATGGTCAGTTATTTATGGCCTTTGTCTGCTGAGTTGAATCCTAGGCTGTCGATTTTTAAGTGGAATTATGGGCATTTGCAGCATTTTAATGGCTTGTCGCATGCAATTGGCGATGTGTGGCCTTTGGGCGCGATGCTGTTTTTGTTTTATTTTATTGTCGTGCCGCCACAAGAGCAAAATTGGTAGTCAACTTAGGTTTGCTGATCATGGCTGGTATTTGACGTAGCAAGCGCTATTAAATTAAGGATTTGAGTTTATGGCATTACCTTTTCGTATCGGCCAAGGTTGGGATGTGCACCGTATGGTCTTGGAACGCCCATTAATATTGGGTGGTGTGCATATACCTTATGAGAAAGGTCTACTTGGTCATTCGGATGCCGATGCGCTATTGCATGCGATCACTGATGCGGTGCTCGGTGGGGCAGGTTTGGGTGATATTGGCCGGCACTTCCCTGATACTGCGCTGGAATTTAAAGGTGTAGATAGTCGAGTGCTGTTGCGAGAGGCGGTGCGCCGCGTTGCTGCTGCAGGTTGGATTGTCGGGAATGTGGATGCATCGATCTTGATTCAACAGCCGAAAATGGCGCCGCATATTCCGGCGATGGTCGCCAATATCGCGGCTGACTTAGGTGTTGATCCTACATGCGTGAATGTAAAAGCCAAAACGTATGAAAAGTTGGGTGCGGTGGGCGCGGGTGATGCGGTTGAAGCGCAAGCGGTGGCGTTACTTTTTCCGTTGTGAGCGATCAAACGAAGTGTTGGATTTTTTTGTTTTAAATGACGCTGGGCTTGATTGATTCTGGTTTACGCTGACGCGCTGTGTTAGCCTTGTTGAACGGATTATTGCGCCACGCAATAGCCTTTTTCAACATCACGGGAGATGAAGAATGCGTAAAAATTTATTAGGTTCATTGTTATTGGCAGCGGGCTTGATGCTAGGTCAAGTTGCACATGCTCAAGAAGCAGCGACTGATGAAGTTATCATGAGCGCGGCTGAATTCCAAAAAGAACAGGCTGCGGTGGTATCGATTGATCTGGCAACTCGGAGTGTGGTTTTGGCCATGCAAAACGGTCGCTTGCTTGAATTCAATCAGATTGATGCCGGTGTGACGGCATTAAATCAGTTAAAAGTGGGTGATCTAGTCAATGTTGCGGGTTCACAAGCGATTGTGTTGGCTCTGCAAAAAGGTGGCGCTGGCGTACGTAGCGTCGTGGAAACTTCGGGTCGTGATGTGACTGCGAATGGCGTAGGTACTGTGATTACCCGTACTGTTCGCAATGACATTGTGCGTGTAGATTTGAAAAAAGGCGAAGCACTTGTTCGCAATGTTCCCGGTGAGTTCATCACGATTTCTGTGCCAAATAAAGAGTTACTAGCGAGAGCGGCAGATGGTGATCAGCTCTTGGTGATTACTCGAGTTAAAGCGGTTGTTTGGGGCCAATAACTCCTTCAATCGTAGTAAAGCCAAAAGCCTGCCGCTGAGCAGGCTTTTTTTATTGCTCTGTATTTTGCTGCGGCAGCGACGGCGTAATCACTGGGCTATAAAGGCAGTCGTGCTGGTGTTTTCTATGTAGGATTGATCTTTAGGGGTATTGCCATGTGGAATATAAAAAATAATGTTTATGTAGCAATACTGGCATGGTGTATATCTGGCAATGGCTTTGCTGAAATTGTTGAGACAGTGACGTTGCGCCATCAGTTGGCCGATCAGGTGGTGCCGGTATTACAAGGCGCGTTTCCGCAAGCACGGATTCAAGCTTTTCATGGCACGCTGATTATTGCTGCACCGGATGAGGCTAGCTATGCACAGATTTTGGCTTTGCTACAGCGGTTGGATACGCCGATGCAAAATCTAGTGGTAACGGTGGAGCAGCGTAGCCTGCAGAAAGGCTCAAACGTTGGTGTGAGCACGCAAGGCGGTATTGCGGTCAGCAACCGAGGCGTGGGTTTTGGGATCACATTGAGGGGGCAGGATAGGCAATCGCAATCGACTGGCTTGAGTCGGCAAACATTGCGTATTTTGGAGGGGGCTGAGGGTCGAATTCATTTAGGGCAGCAGCGGTTTGTACCGCAAATTAGTTTTTGGTTTCGCCCTGGTTTCACCATTACGCATGTCGGTGGGCAGTGGCAAAGTGCGGGCACAGGGTTTTATGTTGCGCCACGTCGAATTGGCGAGAATGATATTGCATTGAGATTATTGCCGAGTCAGCGCGAATTCACACGCGGTGGCGGTACGCAAGGGCATGAGATTTATAGTGAAGTGCAAGGGCGGATCGGTGAGTGGCTGCCTGTCGGTGAAACGCAGCAAATGCAAAGCAGTCAGGAGCGCGGTCTGCTATCGGGCTTGAATGGTAATCAGACGCAAAGTTTTTCAGTTTGGGTGAAAGTTGACGTGCCCAATTAGGCGGTCGGTTTGACAGGACGTTTATTGCTTGTGCGGGCTTTTCCAGCACGAATTCGATCCCAGTATTGAGTTCTAAGCGCGAAATTTTCCGAGGGCTCTAGCCAGATAATCTTGTCTTTATCTTGTAAATTGCTGGGGTTTAAGGTGTTTGGCAGGCCTTGGCGGCGCGTTAACGCAGTGCTAATGCTCTTTTCCAGTGTGAAATTAATCCATTTTTCAGCCAAAGTTTTGTTTTTAGCCCCCACAGTAATTGCCCAGCAATCAAGCCAAGCCAGAGCGCCTTCTTTTGGAATGATGTAGCCAATATCGGCATCCAGCGATTGCAATTGCTTGAGCTGTTGATTGCCATAATTGGCAAACATCAGCGCGGCTTTATTTTTTAGGAAAGTGCGTACGCTTTCTTCTGGACTGGTGTAAAACAGCGGCGCTTGTTCGCGCAGTGCCAGTAATTTGGCAACGGTTTTATTCATTTGCTCGCGTGAGAGCTGAAATGGATTTTCGATATTGAGCGTGAGAGCCGTTAGGCTGAAATTATGATTGCTGCCATCGTAAAGGATGATTTTGCCTTTGTATTGTGGCAGCCACAGCGCATCCATTGAGGTGGGAGGCGATTTGAATTGCTTCTTATCGTAAATCAAACCCATTTCTGAATAAGTAAATGGAATTGCATATAGATTGCCATTTCGATTGATGCCTGGGATTTCATCGGTATCACGAAAGCGTGGGAGCTGATTTTTGGTGTTTGGAATTTGGTTTTTTTTCAGCACAGCGACTATATTTTGCCCGATATAGCGCTGTAACTCGGCGGTGTTGGCGGCAAAAATATCGTAGTTTTCACCGTGGTTTTTACTGAGTTTTTCCCATAGCTCGTCGTCGCTTTCAACGAAGCTAACTTCGACGCTCACATCGTGTTCACGCTCGAATTCAGCGACCCAATCGGGATCCGCATAACCATGCCAAGTTAAAATCCGTAACACTTCGCCCGCCCACAGCGGTGGGGCAAACATCATGGCGATGATCAAAAGTACACTGGCTCGGCTTATCACTTTCATGGCGGGCTTTTCGCAAAGGATTAGCTTTTATCATATAGGTAAAAATGTTAATAAATCAAATGCTTACTGGCTGTATTTCAGATTTATGACTGAATGCTTGGGTAACCATGCAGGCTGAGTTGGCCGTCGATGCAACTTAAATAACCACCTTGTCCTTCTTTCCAGTCCGGAATCACCCAGCGAACGCCGTTCTCATGCTGATGATGCGCTGGGCGATGGGTGTGGCCGTGAATTAGAATTTTCGCAGGGCTACGTTTTAATTCGGTTTCAATCGCCTGCCAGTTCACATCCATCACCGCGCGATCTTTCATTTTATTCGCGCTTTGTGATTTGGCGCGTAGCTTGTTGATTTGCTGGTCGCGAAATTTTTTGGGTAAATTTAACCAAATAAATTGCACAATTGGATTGTGCGCCACGCGGCGATAGCGCTGATAAGCCAGATCATCGGTGCAATACAAATCGCCATGCGCCAAGATAATCGCTTGGCCTTGCAAGGTGATGACACTCGGATCGGGCAAGACGGTGAGTTGTGCGGCGCGGGCAAAGCGTTTGCCGACCAGTAAATCGCGATTGCCGCCCATGAAATAAACGTTGACGCCGCTTTTTGCTACCGCAGCAATGCAGGCAACTTGTTCGGCATAAAACGGATCATCGAGCTGATCGTCACCAAACCAATATTCAAATAAATCACCCAAAATGTAGAGATTTTCTGCTTCTAAGGCGATGCTGGCCATAAATTGCTGATAGGCATTGACCGTAGTCGCATCGCTGGGCGAGAGATGAAGGTCGGAAATAAAAAGGCTGGGATGAGTCATAGATTTTATGTGTTTGCGCGTTAAGCTTGGCGTGACTGTGCAAGCGTGATGGCAGATTGAATCGCTGCGCGAGCTTGAGGGCTATTTTTCCAGCATGTTGAACCCAACATATCCGATGCCATCTCTACAATCTCGAGTGCGTTGGCTTGGCTCAGTTGGGTCAATGACGAAAAGCCGAGTTGCTCAAGACGGGTAATGACCGTAGATCCTACGCCCTTGATTGCCAGCAATAAGGCGTGCTCTTCTGCGGAAAATGGCATAGCGTTGTCTTTTTCGTGGGCATCACAATAAAAAAAGCGCAGCGAAAGCTGCGCTTTGGTGGGGATGATTAAGCGAGCACTTCCGCGCTTAAAATCACGACATCCGTTTTTGGTACATCTTGGTGAAAACCATTGCTGCCGGTTTTTACTTTTTCGATTTTATCCACAACATCTTGGCCTTCAACTACCGCGCCGAATACCGCATAGCCCCAGCCTTGCGATGTTTTGTTGCGATGGTTCAGGAAGTCATTGTCAGCCGCGTTGATAAAAAATTGCGATGAGGCTGAATGTGGCTCTGGCGTGCGCGCCATGGCGACAGTGTAAATGTCGTTTTTCAAGCCATTGTCGGCTTCGTTTTGGATTGTTGGGTGTTTGTCTTTCTTTTCTTTCATGCCTGGTTCAAAACCACCGCCTTGCACCATAAAACCATCGATTACACGGTGAAAAATCGTGCCATCGTAGTGCCCACCCGTCGCGTATTGCACGAAGTTAGCGACGCTAATTGGCGCTTTTTCGTCGTTCAATTCTAAAACGATGTCGCCCATGCTGGTTACGAGTTTTACTTTAGTCATGTCTGTTCCTTGGTCAGTAATTATTTTGATTTTGTCGTTGCTTTGCTGGCGCTGGCTTTTTCGGCTTTCGCAGGCAGTTCTTTGGCGCTGATCAAGACAATCGGCTCGGCAGGGGCGTCGCCCGGCAGGATGGTCACTTTGGCCATTTGATCAGCCGCTTCCATGCCGCTGATGACTTTACCAAACACGGTATAGCCGTAGCCGTCTTGGCCAGGGTAATCCAAAAAGCTGTTGTCTTTATAGTTGATGAAAAACTGGCTGGTCGCCGAGTGTGGCTGGCCAGTACGCGCCATGGCGATGGTGCCACGGTCATTTTTCAGACCTTTTTCGATGGCGATTTTCGCTTCGTTTTGGATTGAGGCCTTAGTTGGTTTTTGTTCCATTTGGGCGTTAAATCCGCCACCTTGGGTCATAAAACCTGGAATTACACGGTGAAAAATCGTGCCATCGTAATGTTTGCTTTTAACGTATTGCAAGAAATTAGCCACCGTGAGCGGGGCGGCTTCTGGGTACAATTCGACAACGATTTTGCCTTTGCTAGTCAATAGCTCGACTTGGGGATTGGCAGCCAGCGCCGCCAGACTAGAAAGAGCCAAAGTGGCTGCGACAAGGAAGCGTTTCATGGTTGTTCCTGCAAAAAAGGGTGAGTTAAGACAATCTGCTAATCATATCATGCGTGCAGTGTAGAATTGTCACCTTAAGGAGAACCAATGATGCTGAAATTACCTTCTTTTGATCAGTTTATTGCCGAGTTTGATACGGTATTACGTACTTTGGCCGCACCGGCCACCAGCGCTCGTCCGCATCCCGATGCGAAGCTGGACGAGGCTGAAATGAGCGACGCAGAAAAAACACACGCTGCCGGTTTAATGCGCGTGAATCATTGCGGCGAAGTCTGCGCGCAAGCGCTGTATCAAGGTCAGGCGTTGACGGCACGCGACCCCGCAGCGCGTGATGCTTTACGCCACGCGGCGCAAGAGGAAGTTGAGCATTTGGCGTGGACGCAGCGGCGTTTGGGCGAATTAGGCAGCCACCGCAGTGTATTTAATCCGTTGTGGTACGCGGGTTCATTTGTGATGGGCGTTACTGCTGGTGCGATTGGGGATAAATGGAATTTAGGCTTCTTGGCCGAAACAGAGCGCCAAGTGGCGGCGCATCTGCAAAGCCATTTGAGCCAATTGCCTGAGCAAGATGAAAAAAGCCGTGCCATTGTTGCGCAAATGGAAGTCGATGAAATGAGCCATGCTGAGCTGGCTGACAGTATGGGCGCCGCCACATTACCATTGCCCATACAGGCGGCGATGAAACTAAGCTCTAAAGTGATGACGGGTTTGAGTTATCGCTTCTAAGTTCGGTTTAGATTGATTTTAGTGGGTATATCGATAAGGCCATTTATATAAAATATCCACATCGACATACCCATGTTATCCGTTAAGTTCCGACTGAGTTCTTATAGCACGGCTTACTTGAACTTGGCGCTTGTATCGATATTGTAGAAAAAAATTGCGCCAAATCAGCATTGTGTGGATTGAGCTGCATGCCAAGGTAATAGTTGCGCTTTTTGCTGCAGTGCACGTTATAAAATAGTTCATCTTATTTACGTTAAATGCAGGCTTTAAATATGACTGGAATGTTAGCGCCTTCGGCTATCGTTGATTACATTGAGCACAGTGCAGTTGAGAAATCGGCACTGCCGTTTTCTCGCTTGGCGGTGATGGCCATGATCGGTGGGATGTTTATTTCTCTGGGTGGCTTGCTGGCAGTGGTGGTCGCAGGTGGCTCGCCAGAGCTGATGACGAGCAATCCAGGTTTGGGGAAATTTCTCTTTGGCGCGGTATTTCCCTTGGGTTTTATTGCGGTCGTGCTGACGGGCGTGGATCTGTTTACCAGTAATTGCGCGACGCAAATGGTGCCTTGGCAACGCAAACAACTGTCTAGCGCTGATGTCGGGCGTGTTTGGCTGCTCTCGTATTCAGGCAATTTTATCGGCGCAGTGTTTACCGCGTGGGCGTTCGCTTATATGACGGGTATTTTTAAGCCCAATGATCCGGCAACGCTGTATTTATTATCGGTGGCGCATCACAAGTTAGAAAATCCGTTTCTGATGACTTTTTTCAAAGGGATTTTAGCGAACATCCTTGTCTGTGTTGCGGCATGGCAAGCGTATTCGGCGAAAGATACTTTGGGCAAAATGATGGGGATTTGGTTGCCCGTGATGGCGTTCGTCGCGCTGGGTATGGAGCATAGTATTGCGAATATGTTTTTTATCCCTGCGGCGATGCTGTTGGGCTTGGATGCAAGCTGGGGTGATTTCTTGTTGAATAATCTATTGCCCGCCACTCTGGGCAATATTGTCGGCGGCGCTCTATTTATCGGCTTGCCCTATGCGTGGATTTTTCATCAGCAAAAAATCAGCGAACTCACGCACGATTAAGTTGTAATCTCAGATATAAAAAACGGCGAGCATTGCGGCTCGCCGTTTTTGTTTCTGCCTAAATAATATCTAACGATTTAATCGGCTTCTTTCACTTCAAAGTCATGCGTAATCGGTACGACTTGCCCCAGCATGATAGACGCAGAGCAATATTTTTCTGCCGAAAGCTTAATCGCACGCTCAACAGCTTCTGCTTTGAGGGTACGGCCGGTCACAATGAAGTGCAGATGGATTTTGGTGAATACTTTGGGATCAGTATCCGCGCGATCCGCATCGACCTCAACCACGCAGTCGCGCACGTCCGCACGGCCTTTCTTTAGAATATGGATCACATCATAGGTTGAGCAGCCCGCCATGCCCATTAAGAGCATTTCCATTGGACGTGGGCCTAGGTTGCGGCCACCGCCTTCGGGCGGGCCGTCCATCAAAACGGCATGACCCGATTCGGATTGCGCCAAGAAACTGACCTCTTCGACCCATTTCACTCGTACTTTCATTTGACTGTCCTTGCTGGCGCGATATTGATTGGAGAATAGATAAAACTATTTTAACGGGGAATTGCAGTGGCGGCGAATTTGTAAGTCAATCTGTACGCGCCAAAAGCGTGCTGCCACTTGTCGCGCTGCACCAAAGTAGGTTGCCTTACACATAGTTGTCTGTGATAATCGGAGGTGACATTGGGCTTGCTCAATGTCGTCTCCTCCATCCTCCATTAATTTGGTGGAATTTCGCGCAATCCTGGTTCGCCTCGATTGCGTTTTTTTTGTCTCGGATACGGTCAATTTGCAAATGCATTTGACAGAGTGGCATTTGACCCGCTACAATCCGCGACTTTCTCAAATTCAAAAACGTGGACTAGCAGTCATGAAAACCTTTTCTGCCAAGCCGCACGAGGTGAAGCGCGAGTGGTTCGTTGTGGACGCCACAGACTTAGTGCTGGGCCGTCTCGCTGCCGAGATCGCCAAACGCCTGCGTGGCAAACATAAAGCTGAATACACTCCGCACGTCGATACCGGCGACTACATCGTTGTGGTAAACGCAGATAAGATCCGCGTTACTGGCGATAAAGCAACGGCAAAGATCTATTACCGTCACACTGGTCACCCAGGCGGTATTTACGAGCGTACCTTCACTGAAATGCAAACTAAATTTCCTGGCCGCGCGTTGGAATTTGCTGTTAAAGGCATGTTACCAAAAGGCCCATTGGGCTACGCAATGATCAAGAAAATGAAAGTTTATGCCGGTGGCGATCATCCGCACACTGCGCAAGAACCTAAAACTCTTGCTCTCTAAGCGATCGCAAAACTTAAAGGAATTGCATCATGGTAGGTAAATACAATTATGGTACTGGCCGTCGCAAGAGCTCTGTAGCTCGTGTGTTCTTGGCAAAAGGTACTGGCCAGATCATCGTTAACGGCAAGGCATTAGACCAATACTTTGCTCGTGAAACTGGCCGTATGATCGTTCGTCAACCACTCGTGTTGACTAGCAACTTAGACGCTTTCGACATCATGGTAAATGTTGTTGGTGGCGGCGAATCAGGCCAAGCTGGCGCGGTTCGTCACGGTATCACTCGTGCTTTGATCCAGTATGATGCAGCGTTGAAACCAACGTTGAAAGCAGCTGGTCTGGTTACTCGTGACGCTCGTGAAGTTGAACGTAAGAAAGTCGGTCTACGCGGCGCACGTCGTCGTAAACAATTCTCTAAACGTTAATTCGTTTACAGATTGTTTGGATCAAAGAGCCATCCTTCGGGGTGGCTTTTTTACGTCTATTCAAAGGGTATTTCACGCTAAGTCTTTTCAATCAAGGCTTGCATTGAAATACACACTACTCGTATGTCAAGCTCGACTCATACTTTACGTTGAATGCAACGTTTGCAAGCTCACACTTTGTCAGCATTTTGCTTTATTATCGCTTTGACCATTTGAACAGGATAAAGAGCATGATTAAGGTTGGGATTGTTGGCGGTACTGGATACACTGGGGTTGAATTATTGCGCCTATTGTCGCGCCATCCCGATGTTGAACTGAAAGCCGTGACTTCGCGTAAAGAAGCCGGCATGAAAGTGTCTGAAATGTTCCCTAGTCTGCGTGGTCATGTTGATATTGCGTTCTCAACGCCGGAAGACGCCAAGCTCACCGAATGCGATGTCGTATTTTTTGCAACGCCGCACGGCGTGGCGATGGCGCAAGCGCGCGAACTGCTCGACGCTGGCGTCAAAGTTATCGATTTGGCTGCTGATTTCCGCCTGAAAGATCCTGCTGAATTTACGCAGTGGTACGCAATGGAGCATAGCTGTACCGATTTGCTGGCTGAGGCGGTGTATGGTTTGCCGGAAGTGAATCGTGAAGCAATCCAAAAAGCACGTTTGATTGGTATGGCAGGTTGCTATCCAACTTCAGTTCAGCTCGGCTTATTGCCATTGATTGAGAATGGCCTGCAACTGATTGAAACGACGGGCATCATTGCCGATTGCAAATCGGGTGTTTCCGGTGCGGGGCGTAAAGCCGAAGTCGGTACTTTGTTTGCCGAAAGTGCGGATAATTTCAAAGCGTATGCGGTGAAAGGTCATCGCCATTCGCCAGAAATCATGCAAGGTCTGTCGGCGATTCACGGCGCGCCGGTGCAACTCACGTTTGTGCCGCATTTAACGCCAATGATACGCGGGATTCACTCAACGATTTATGCGCGCTTAACCGATGCGGGTAAAGCCGCTGATGTGCAAAAATTGTTTGAAGATCGCTTTGCTGGTGAGCCATTTGTGGATGTGATGCCTGCTGGTTCTTGCCCAGAAACGCGCTCGGTGCGCGGCAGCAATACAGCACGGATGGCGGTGCATCGCCCAGGTAATGGTGATTTGCTGGTGATTTTGGTCGTTGAAGACAATTTGGTTAAAGGCGCTTCGGGCCAATCGGTGCAAGTGATGAACTTGATGTTCGGCTTGCCAGAGCAACATGGCCTCGATGTTGTGCCTTTACTGCCTTAATCAATGCCAATC
This sequence comes from Deefgea rivuli DSM 18356, assembly GCF_000620145.1. Lineage (GTDB taxonomy): Bacteria > Pseudomonadota > Gammaproteobacteria > Burkholderiales > Chitinibacteraceae > Deefgea > Deefgea rivuli. The sequence goes on along the minus strand of NZ_KK211084.1, from coordinate 19,669 downwards.
AAACGTCTCTATCGTTTGCAAAGGGCGCGGCTCACCGCCACGCCCTTGGCACTGCGCCCGCAGCTTGGCCTGAAAGCTAGACTATTTCGTTATGTATTGCTAATCGGGGTATTGCTCTGTGCCGCTTATGCAGGAATGCGTTACGGGCAATACCAGCAAGAAGTCGTGTTGGCACAGCGCTCGCAGCAAAGCCAGAGTCAGATGCAAACTAGTCAGCAACAAATCGATGCTTTGCAAAAAGAAAAAACCTTGTTGTCGCAGCAGCTCACCGTCGTCGGCGCTGAGCGCGATGCGCTCAAAGGTGATTTGACGACCTTGCAGCAAGATACTGCGGCGACGCGCGAAACTTTATCGTTTTTTGAATCTTTATTGCAAAGCAATGATCGTAGCCGTTCGGCGAATTTTGTCGCCTGTGATTTGCAAAGTTTGACACCTGATCGCGTAGCGTATCGCCTGCTCTTGGTGCAAGGAACGGATAAAACCACGGAATTATCAGGGCGTATGTTGCTGAGTTTGCAGTTTATGGTCGCGGGCAAAAAACAGAGTTTGGCTTTGGGCAATGACTCCGCAGCAATTAGTGTGAAGCATTATCACCGCGCCGCAGGCGAATTTAAATTACCCGAAAATGCCGTTGGTCCAATGTGGTTAGAAGCGCGCTTTGTCGAGCCACAAGGTAGTAAAGTCATCGCCAGTTGCCAGAAAAAAATCTAAGAGGGGACGTACTCAATGTTTAATAAGAAAAAAGGCAGTACCAAGATTGATAGTCTGATTGGTCAAGGCACGACCGTCACCGGCAATGTGAAATTTGCCGGTGGCTTGCGCGTTGACGGCGTGATTATTGGCGATGTGAGTATGGCTGATGATAAAACGGGCACTTTGGTCGTGAGTGAGAAGGCGCGCATTGAAGGCAAAGTTGCGTGTTCACATTTGATTTTGAATGGCGAAATTCGTGGTCCGATTGAAGTCAGCCATTATGTGGAGCTGCAAGGCAAGTCGCGGATTGTCGGTGATTTGGCGTACAAAACCTTGGAAATGCACCCTGGCGCGATCATTGAAGGCCATTTAGTGCACGTGCTTAACGGTAAGCGTGAGGAAGTCGCTGCAGCCGACGTTCCCCGCGTCGATCCCAAGGCCGCGCAGTGATTGACCCCGCTTGATGGTAGGCGGATAATAAACCCTATCAATTTAGTCAACTATTATTTGCGGAGCTGCTATGAGCACTGAAACTGAGATGCCACTACCTTTTGTCTTTTCTGATAATGCCGCGAGCAAGGTCAACGAATTGATTCTGGAAGAAGGCAACCCTGATCTAAAACTGCGTGTGTTCGTGACAGGCGGCGGTTGCTCGGGTTTTCAATACGGCTTCACCTTTGATGAAATCATCAATGAAGACGATACCCCTATCACCAAAAACGGCGTGACTTTGCTGGTTGATCCAATGAGCTACCAATATTTGGTCGGCGCAGAAATCGATTACGTAGAAAGCCTAGAAGGCTCGCAATTCACGATCAAAAACCCAAATGCACAATCAACGTGCGGCTGTGGTTCATCGTTCTCGGTGTAATTTCACCTTGAATCGATAGAAAAAGAGGCGAAAGCCTCTTTTTTTTCGCCTGCTGAATTGTGATTGTCAGTGGATGAATAGAATGTCACATTTATTGCTTTAGGTATATGGCTGTAGCCATTGCTTAACAAGTTCTAGATTGATATACCTAGCTTGGTACTTAGTAAAGCTTTCGTAATTTTGACGCTGGCTTAATAATGGGAGATTACTTTGTGGAGTGGCATCATGTTTGAATCAGCAGAGCTAGGGCATAAGATTGATAAAGCGGCGTATCAGACTTTTGAAACTGAATTGCGGCAGAGTTTATTGTCGATTCAATATGATTTGCTACAGCGTGGTGTATCGCCTGTCGTCATTTTGCTCGGTGGTGTGCCCACCGCAGGCAAGGGCGAAACAGCGAATTTATTGCTCGAATGGCTAGATCCTCGGCATATCGCGACGCACGCATTTGCCGAGCCAACCGATGAAGAGGCCGCTCGGCCACCGTTTTGGCGCTATTGGCGTGTGTTGCCGCCGAAAGGCAAGATGGCAATCCTATTTGGCGGCTGGTATAGCGGCCCGATGTGGGATCAAATGCAAGATCAGGACAATCCGGTGGCGTATGAGCGTGAATTGGCCAAGATTGTGCGCTTGGAAAAAATGCTGGCCGATGAGGGCGTGTTGGTCTTGAAATTCTGGCTGCATTTGCCCAAAGATCAGCTGAAGAAAAATATCAAGAAACTCAGCGCCGATCCGCTTACCGCGTGGCGAATTGAGAAATCAGATGAATGGTTCCTCAAAAATTACGATCAAATGATAGAGCGTTATCGCGATTTATTGCTGCGAACCAATTTGGCCGATGCGCCATGGCGAGTGATTGAAGGCTCGAATGCCAATTACCGGAATATCTCGGTGGGTCGCCAAATTGAAGAGGCGATTCGCCATCATTTAGAACGCGCTTCAGTAAAGCAAAATCGAGTCGATGCTGCGCCGTTGGTGCCCTCGATTGATGGCGTGCGTTTGCTGGATAAATTGCCACTCGATCACGATTTAAGCAAAGAAGAATACAAAATACGGTTGGAAGAATTACAAGGCCGTTTGAATGGCCTGACGCGGCATCCGAAGTTTAAAAATCATTCGGTGGTGTGTGTGTTTGAAGGGATGGACGCGGCGGGCAAGGGCGGCGCGATCAGGCGGATTACGGCGGCGCTGGATGCACGGCAGTACCGCACGATCCCGATTGCCGCACCGACGGAAGAAGAGCGCGCTCAGCCTTATTTGTGGCGCTTCTGGCGGCATTTGCCACCGCATGGGCAGATCACACTGTTTGATCGCTCATGGTATGGCCGCGTGCTGGTGGAGCGCGTTGAGGGTTTTGCCAGCCGCGCGGATTGGATGCGTGCGTATGGTGAGATTAACGATTTTGAAGCGCAAATCGGCATGGCCAATGTGATTGTCGTGAAATTCTGGTTGGCGATCAGTAATGAAGAGCAACTCAAGCGCTTTAAAGGCCGTGAAGCGATTGAATACAAGCGCTTTAAGATTACCGACGAAGATTGGCGCAATCGCGAGAAATGGGATGAATACATCACCGCCGGTAGCGATTTGATTGAACGCACCAGTACACCTGCATCGCCGTGGCATTTGATTGGCGCGAACAATAAATATTATGCGCGCTTGGAAGTTTTGCGCCGCTTGTGCGAGCAAATTGAAGCCGCGCTGGATGTAAACGTAAAAGAGAAAAAATAATGAGGATGCCCTTACCTGATGCCGCATTAGCACAGTTATTTTCCAGCGCACGAACACATCATCATTGGTTGCCGCAAGCCGTGCCCGATGAATTACTGCTCAATTTGTACGAGCAACTGAAATACGGCCCGACTTCGGCGAATGCTTGCCCCGCGCGCTTTGTGTTTGTGAAATCAGCGCAAGCCAAAGCGCGCTTGCTGCCGTGTTTATCGGCTAGCAATATCGAGCAAACGATGGCGGCGCCAGTGACGGTGATTGTGGCGCATGACTTAGCTTTTTTTGACGCGCTGCCTGAGCTGTATCCCCGTGCCGATGCGCGCAGTTGGTTTGCGAATGCCAGCGCTGAAAAGATCGAACGCACCGCTTTGCAAAGCGCCACGCTACAGGCTGCATATTTAATCATCGCGGCGCGCGGCTTGGGTTTGGATTGTGGGCCGATGGGTGGATTTAATCCGACCTTGGTCGATGCTGAGTTTTTTAAGGGCAGCACTTGGAAAAGCAATCTGCTCATCAATTTAGGTTATGGCGATGCACAGCAATTGCTACCGCGCGACCCTCGATTTCCCTTTGCTGACGTATGCCGGATAGAATAGCAAGTGTCCCAGTACACATGGGCTGTTAGCGTCGATTTCTCAGGGAATACAATAAAGCATGGCGGATTGGAGTATTTGGCAAGCGCTGGAAGAGTGGCGGAATAAGCGGCACGAGCTAGATCCGGTTTTCGCGCGCGCTGGGGTTGCGCCTGAGTTAGATAGTATGGCGAACCGAATTGGTCTTGATTTACGCCGCAGCCCGCCGACACGTCCTTTGTTGTCGGGCGATAAGGCGCGTGATGAAGAAGAGGTTGGTCGTTATAACGAAGCGTATTTCCGCCACTACGACGAGCCGTTGGATCAAGTCGAAGGATTATTGCGGCGGCCTTGGGTGCCGGAAGCCGGGCCGATTGCCGATTTGGTGCGCCAAGAAGTGGTGCGCTTGCGCGGATTGATGCGCGAGCAGCCTGGGACGCATCCTAAATTTGATGAGCTTGATACTTTGCTGCAGCATTACTTGCGGCTAGATCATCCGGCTGTGACGCTTGATTCAGATGTATTGAGCGCTAGGCGTCGTGCACTAATGGATGTAGCTGGATACCCATTGCAAGTTCAGAACGCACTGAAAGATCCGTATAACGATAGCGTGCCGCCACTATCGAGCAGCCTATTTCGTGATCAATTGCACGAAAAAATGGCCGCGTATTTAGCTGAGACATGGCTACATTCTCGCGTGATTACACATTGGTATATCAGCTTGGCGCTTGATGGTGCGCTGGCGCGCAAGAAGCGCGATGCGACGGATGACACGCGAATTGCATCGATGATGAAGCGGCGCTGGCCGGCACTGTCGGTTATTACGCCCGGTTTTGATCAGGCCGATCAGATTTGGTATTTATTGCTGACGCTGATTGCGATTTGCTGTTTGTTCTTTGAGTTTTGGTGGGTTGCTGGCGGCTTGATTTTCTGGCTGTATTTATCCGTCGGTGGGCATCAGCGCGAGCGAAAAGAAATCGAAGCGCGGCGCGGGCAACTGGCTGCGCGTGCTACCAGTATGAAAAATACCCGTGATCGATTCGCGCAAAACCAAATTACATTAGAGCGCCTCGCTTCTCAATTGCGCCAACTCGATGAGCAGGGCGAATATTTTGATGAAACCGTATTTTCATTGCTGCATTTGCATCAGCATGAGGCATAGTATATGGCTCTAGGCTTTTTATTTTAATGTTTAGAGCTATATACCTAGGTTTTGTTGAATTTCCCCGTCGACAAACATCAATAATTCCCCAGCCTGCATTTTCGTCCAATTTTCATTGTCTGTGAGGGGTTGGGTGGCAATCATTGCCACTCTATCGTTGGGCGTGGTTTCGGCTGAAAAATCGACTGCCATATCCATATCGGATAAATGCGCGATCGTAAATGGCGCTTGCCGCACGATGTAATGCAGCGCCGTGCTGCAATGGGCAAACAGCGTATCACCATCTGAGAGTAGGAAATTGCACGTACCATGTTGGGCGAGTTGTCGTGCAAGGCGCGTCATTGCCGCATGGAGTTGTATCCGGCTTGGCATCTTCGCAAATTGCAAAGCCAGTTGATCAAGAATCCAGCAAAAAGCATGCTCGCTATCGGTTGTGCCGACGACCTGAAAGCGCGAGCTGGCCAGTTCAGGCAAATCGGTGAGATTGCCATTGTGCGCAAAAATCCAGTAGCGTCCCCATAGTTCGCGTTGAAACGGATGCGTATTGGCGAGATTAATCTGGCCCTGGGTGGCTTTACGAATATGCGCGATGACGTTTTTGCTTTTGATTGGATAGCTACGCACCAAATCGGCGACGGGACTGCTGATTGACGGTAAATAATCTAAAAACAGTCGGCAACCTTGATCTTCAAAAAAGGCAATTCCCCAGCCATCACCGTGTTGATCGGTGAGTCCGCCTCGGCAGCGAAAGCCTTCGAAGGAAAAAACGATGTCCGTTGGCGTATTGCAATTCATACCTAGTAGCTGGCACATCGTCGGCAACCTCTTGATTCTATAAATAAAAAGCGTAGACTGGAATGATAGCGTCATAGTGCAACACAGGCTTGAACAAAAGCCGTGAGTTTGCAAAGGTGGTCATCATGCTCGACCGCATCAATCGCAGCGCGGATTTATCATCTATCGCTAATTATGCCCGTTCTTCACCCGCCCGTGGCGGCGGGGGCGGTTTGAGTGCGGCAGAAATCTATCAAATCAGCCAACTCAATGCGGTACGGAAGGTCGGTGCTTTAGGTTTCTCTGCATCGGCGAGCGATTTTAGCGCGAACTTTACCCAGCGCTTGGGTAGTAGTAGCGAAGTAAAAATCTCGACGGCGGGGCGGATTCAATCGAGTTTGGCTGAGCTTAGGAGCAAGTTACAAGATTTAAATCGTAGCAAAGATCCGCTCACGACGGCCAATACTCAGCCCAGCGTGCTGAGTGCGAAAGCACTGCAAGGCGGTAAAGTACAGACGCCTGTGGCGATTAATGTGCAGCAGCTGGCGCAAAGCCAGCAAATTCAGAGCCGAAATTTCTCTCCAGCTGAAGCGGCGATTGGTACTGGAAAACTGATCATTCAGCGTGCAGATCTAAGCAGTGGCTTGCAGACAGGCGCTGCTGTCAGCATCAATATTAGCAGTAGCAATAATACTTTAGCCGGAATCGCCCAAGCGATTAACGGCAGCGGCGCCAGCATTCGTGCTACGGTGCTGCGAGATGCTGAAGGTAGCCGTTTGGCTCTGACGGGGGATTTGACCGGACAGGCGCAGGGCTTTACGATTCGTAGCCAAGATAGTGATGGAAATGACAGCGATGCCACCGGTTTATCGGCGCTCAATTTCAGCGGCGTGGACGGGGAGAATGCGATTCGTCAGGCGCAAGACGCGAAGTTAACCATCAATTCACGGGAAGTGAGTAGCAGCTCGAATACTTTGGCAGATCAGGCCAGTCAATTGCAGCTGCAATTGCAACAGCAAGGCAGCGCTCAGGTGGGCTTGCAGCGCGATGGCGCGGTGGTGAGCCAGAAAATCAGTGATCTGCTTGGATTTTATAATCAAACACGTAGCCAGCTTGGGGCGATTGGAGATGTGACGGCTAGCAAGCTGAGCCGAAAATTGGATGAAAGCTTGGCCAATCTCAGTGTCGGGACGGGCTTGTCGCAGCTGGTGAGCGCGGATATTGGCTTGAGTCGAGATAGTTCGGGCAAACTATTTATTAATGAAACGCGTCTGAGTCAGCAAGCTTTAGCTCAACCTGAGGCGTTGAATGATTTTTATAATTTGCTCAGTGGCAAGCTGGAAACGCAGCTAAAAACCAGTCTACAGCAGCAAGGTGGCGTAGCGAGCCTCTGGCAAGGTTTTCGTAGTGTGAGTGCAGGGCCATCGGCCAGTCAGAGCGTGTCGAGTTTGTTGTCGTCATCGGGGGCTAATTTTAGTTTGCCACTCAATACACGTGCAGCGGCTGGCGTATTGCAATATGTGTCGATTGCACAGTTGCAGTAATTGCAAGCGTAAAAAAGCCCACTTTGATTTTCAGAGTGGGCTTTTGGGGTTTTTGGTCTTTTAACCTTAACCCGCTAAAGCACCCGCGCCGATACTGAAACCCATATCAACGTGCAAGATTTCACCTGTCATGCCTGAGCACAGATCAGAGAGTAAGAATGCCGTCACATTGCCCACTTCTTCTTTGGTCACATTGCGTTTTGACGGCGTTGCTTCTGCCGCGCCTTTAAGCAATTTACCAAAATCAGAAATACCTGCCGCAGCCAAAGTCTTGATTGGACCAGCAGAAACACCGTTAACACGGATTTCTTTACTCGTACCTAGCGCTGCTGCCATATAGCGAACGTTGGCTTCTAAGCTCGCTTTTGCCAAACCCATCACATTGTAGTTCGGGATTGCGCGTTCAGCACCGAGGTAGGACATCGTCACCAAAGATGATTTTTCATTCAACATTGGGCGAGCTGCTTTGGCCAGCGCTGCAAAACTGTATGAACTAATGTCATGGGCAATTTTGAAGTTTTCACGCGTCACGGCATCAAGGTAATCACCTTTCAACGCATCGCGTGGCGCAAAGCCAATTGAGTGAACCAAGCCGTCAAACGTTGGCCAAAATTCAGCTAAAGCTGGGAATAGGGCTTCGATTTGCTCGTCGCTACCCACATCACAGGGTAAGACGATGGTCGAGTCAAAATCAGCGGCCAAACGAGCAACGCGTTCTTTGAGTTCTTCACCGACATAAGTAAATGCCAATTCAGCACCTTCACGGCGACAGGCTTGGGCAATACCATAGGCAATAGAGCGATCTGATAATAGACCGCAAATTAAGATTTTTTTATTAGCGAGAAACCCCATGGGGCGACATCCTTGCTTGTGCGAATTGCGCGATTATATGATGAAATTGCTTTTTTGGGTTTAGTTCAGTGCATGGCTTAGACTTAATCGAGTCAATTGCGGCCCTTGGATGATGAAATGGCTTGTGTGAGTTTAGTTCAGTGCATCGGCTGGGCTTAATCGAGTCAATTGTGGCTCTTGGATGATGAAATGGCTTGTGAGTTTAGTTCAGTGAATAAGGCAAGCTTAATGGAGTTAATTGCGGCCCATTACTGTCTTGCAAATGCAGGCCATGTTCGACGCTGGCAATTTGCGCAACAACAAGCACTTCGCTCCCGCCTTGTGGTGCAGGCGCGGCGAGCATGATTTTACCGCTGGCTTGGCCATTCATTTCTGGGCTGTAGACGTCTTGCCCTGCTTGCACATCAAGGCTGTCGACGTGCATACGATAGGTGCGACGTTTCAATTTACCTAGATATTGTGTTCGTGCGACGATTTCTTGGCCTGGGTAGCAGCCTTTGGTAAAGCTCACGCCGCCAATGAGTTCCATATTGGCCATTTGCGGTACGAAGTCCTCTTGGGTGGCGGCAGTAATCCACGGCGCACCAGCACGGATTTCCGTGAGTTGCCATGCCGCAGTACCAGCAGGAATCGCACCATTTTCAAGCAACTGGGCCCAAAGTGATGGCATCACAGCTGGGCTGGCAATAATTTGAAAGCGTGCGCCTTCCAAGCCAATCACACTGGCATTGGCGTGGTGTTGCACTTCAAATGCAGCGGGTGCAGTGCCAAATAGCGTTATGATTAATGCGTTGGCGGTAGGGCCGGCGACGCCGACTTGCACCAGTTCAGCATTCGCATCGCTCGCTTTGGTTTTGCTACGCATGACAAACATAGCCAAACGTTTTTGGATTGCAGCTTGCAGCTCGGCCGCGATTTGCAATAAATAGTCATCACCTTGGCGTGAAACTAAAAAGCTCGCTTGCATTCGGCCTTTGGGTGTGGAATAGCTGGAATATTGCGCTGAATTAAGCGTAAGTGCGCGTACATCGCTAGAGAGTTGGCCTTGCAGGAAAACTTGGCTTTCTTCACCTTGAAAGCGAATCAAGCCGTATTGCAGCAGTGGGCAGCAAATGGCTTTGGTTTCTAATGCTGCTAGTTCAGTTTCTGCTGTGCCAAAGAGAACGCTGTGTTCGTTTTCAATTTGAGCGCCAGCTTGAAGTAGAAATTGGTTCCAATCCATTGCAATCATTCCTTGTCATCAAAAGTGGGTACGCCCCGTAAACGGGGCGCATCAAGTAATAAAGCAAAAATTTTGGTCTAAGGTCACCCAGTCTTACTGCGTTGTCTCGCCTTACCATAAAAATTTTGCACAGATTTAAGCTAAGTTTAACGGATTATTCGGCGATGGCTTCTTCTTTGCTTTGTTCCGTATTGTTCACGACGTCACTTTGTGGGCGGCTTGAGCCTGCGCTGCGTAATTCTGGCGCTGAAAGTAGGCCCGTAATACTAAGCTGATTACTCACCGTGACGGCACCCGCAGCGAGCTGCGAGGCGGCAGAGCCGGAAATTTTGCCATCCCGAATGACAACATCGGCACGGGAACGGAATTTTCCTGATTCAAGTACCAATCCGCTGAGCGCGACAGCGTTGGTATTTATGGCAATACCCCCAGCAAGGGTACTAAAGTTGGTTTGTCCACCACGGCGCAGTACTGTCGGGCTTTGTGATTTAAGTGGTGTGATCAAATCAAAGTTATGCAGCGTACCATCCTGAATAATAAATCGCCCTTGAATTTGTGGTTGTTTAAATAGCTGATTGTATGAAGTGCTTTGATATTTAAAGGTCACGTCGCTATTCATGCGGCCCGTGCTGCGCGTGATGGGGCTAAATAAAGTAATGAGCGGCTCAACACTAATATTTTTACTAAAGACCTGCCCAGTGAGCACCCAGTCTTTCCCCCAAACGAGTTGGGCGCTGCCGGTAATTAGGCCGCCATACACATCGCCGCGAATATCAGAGACTTGCAAGCCTTCGGCGTTGGCTGTGCCCATCAGTTTGAGGAAATCAAATTTGACTGGGTGGCCAAAAGGCAATTCCCAGCCTTTGGCATTAAATTGAACTTTGAATTGCCCTGCTTCTGCAGGTTGAACTTGAATTTCAGCGCGGCCCTGATCGGCACGAATCACTAAGTCGCCAATGCTGCCATTGGGATTGAAATGTAACTCTCCATCAATTGGGCCCACGGTGCTTGATTCGAGTTTGACAGAGGCTTGCTCGATATTCAGGCGATCAATTCTTAAGCCTTCAGTTGCATCTGCTTTAATCCGATTTGGGAGATCTAATGCAAAGGCGCGAGAAAACGTCGCGTTGCGAATCACCACATCGCGCATTGATTTGCCCCAGTTGAGCAGGTTGTAACTAGTCACGGGGATAATCACTTCAGCTAATTGAGCGGTTTCTGGGTTATCAATGACCACGTTATGCAGTGTAAACACCGGCGCAGGCTGATAACTGAAATCAATATTGCCGATGTTGGTCTTGCCGCCATGCATTTGCGATAGCTTGTTTTCCAGTTCATTTTTGAAAGAATTATAAGGAAAAACAAGGGGCAAAGCCGCAGCAAGGCCAATGAATACAACGCTGCCGATAAGTAGATTTTTTGGATTAGGCATCTTTGGTCGATAAAATTATTAGGTTATTCTTGACTAAGCTGTCGAGTATGACTATTATACGCCCCATACCAATTCCTCGATAGCTCAGTTGGTAGAGCAACGGACTGTTAATCCGTGTGTCCCTGGTTCGAGCCCAGGTCGAGGAGCCAAGAATTTCGGTGTTGTTGAACGTGTATTAGCAACTCAAAACAAACTTGATCGTCTAGATCAATTCCTCGATAGCTCAGTTGGTAGAGCAACGGACTGTTAATCCGTGTGTCCCTGGTTCGAGCCCAGGTCGAGGAGCCAAATTAAAGGGCTAGCTGCAAAGCTAGCCCTTTTTTTATTGTTTCGCAATCCTATTCTTTTTTGTACTTCTTTCTTTTGCGCGGTTATGCTTGTTGTATATTCGTTACGAAGGGGGCAAAAATGTCTGAAGAAGTACCCGTTTCCGAGCCGCATTCCGAGTCTATTGTTGGTCATTCTCCCGTGAGTTTTTTCGCCCAGCATCGTTTGGCCATTGTTGGCGCGGGTGTGTTTGTCTTGGTATTGATCTTTTTGTTGGTGGGGATCGCGATTGGGATGGCAAAGAAAAACTTCGAGAAAAAATTCTATCTCACGCAAATTGAAAAGCTTAAAGTGGCTTTATCAGATTCCTTAGAGAAGCGTTCCGAGCAAGAAAAAGACATGACGGCGTTGAAAGTCGAGCTGCGTGCTAAAAAAGATCATCTTGCAGAGCTGGAAGATAAAGTCGAAACGCTAGAGCGAGCAAGTCAGCGCGGTGAGACTGCAACGGGCGAGCCTCAGGCAAAATCGGCAGAGTCTGCACCGACTAGCGGCGCTGTGCCTGATCCGAGCGAGGCTTATTTGCGTTTGAAAGCTGGGGATTGTTTGATTGAAGGTAGTACGAGTAATACCGCTGCGAATTGGCGTGAATGCTTGAAGAAAGGCAAGAAAACGGCGACATCAGCAAATCCAGCCGCTTCGGGGCATTGAAATATGGACTTGGTCCGCTCCCTGCCTATCTTGCTCAATCTTGCTTAGCGCGGCTAATTTGTACGTCTTAAATTGCAAAGTATAAAAAAACTGCCATGAAAATCATTGGCAGTTTTTTTATGGTCTATTTTAAAATAGGCTGGGTATTGCTTTGTAGATCTTATTTATAGAGCTCTAGCTGGCAATACTCATGTCTATTAATCTCTAAGGCAATGACAATTAGCGTGTTAAGGCACCTGTTGGTGACATCATCGTGATTTCGCCAAAGTTCGAGCCGTCGCGCTTCTTATCGGAGTAATCAATAACGAAGCCGCCCATATCGTATTTTTTCAATGTGGTCAGTGCGTTGTAAATGGCCGAGCGCGTTGGGTTTTTGCCTGCGCGTTTAATGGCTTCAACCAACAAACGTGCCGAAATATAACCTTCCAGCATGGCGTAGCTAGGGTAATTGGCAATCGCGGATAGAGAATCTTCTTTACCTGAACCCGTGCCCATCTCATTGAAGACGGCAGCTTGGAATTCTTGGATTAGTTTTTCGCGCGAATTGTAAGGATATGGATAAACTTGGCTGATACCGAGGCCATGACCGCCTTTCTTGCCGATGGTTCTGGCAACCTCTTCAAATTGCACCGATGAGAGTGCATACAGCTGTGAGGTGCCGCCTTTTTCTTTAAACTGCTGTACGAAAGTGGCTGTTGGTTTTGAAAGACCGATGATGATGACGGCTTCAGGATTGAGCTTGGCAAGGTCTTGGGCTGCTTTGCTGGTGTCGCCAGTGCGTGGGTCATACCAGACTTCGCTGACTAATTTGAGTTGCTTTTTGGCCAAAGAGGCTTTTAGTGCAGCAACGCCTGAATCACCCAGCTCGCCTTTTTCGGCGATGACGGCGATTTTCGTTACGCCCAAATTACCTGCTAGCAGTTTGACTAATCGGTCGGTTTCTTGATTGACGCTGCCACGGGTATTAAAGACAAACAGATTCCCACTGCTGCGAAGTGACTCTGCGCCACTATGTACGCCGACCAAAGGAATTCCGGCATTATCCAGTGTTTTGGATTTAATCAGCTCAGACACGCCAGCAGTACCAAAGTAAGAAATTAGTGCGACAGCGTTGTCTTTCTCGATGAAATCGATGGTGTTTTTTACCGTGCGTTTTGCATCATAGCCATCATCGCGCACGATGTGGTTGATGAGTTCGCCATTAATTCCGCCACGGCCATTCACACTATTAAAGTAAAGTGAGGCACCCAGTGCGATAGCTTTGCCGGTTTCTGCCGCAATGCCGGTGGTGGGGACAGATTGCCCAATCACGATCTCTGCGTGGGCGAATGTCGAGACGGCCAGACTGGCGCCAATGATGAATTTTTTTAACACGTTTTATTCCCCTCCGAGTGTCATTCTCAGCCAAGCATCTTAAATTATTGTCTGCCGGTGGTATAGTGTTCAGCGCTTACGAGGTGGTAATACGACGATAATCGACCAGTTTGCATGAATAAGCGGTGGTGAATCGGCGAAAAATACCGCATCATGCCGATGCTAGGCTTACATTTTCTTGTGTAACTGATGTCTGCGTTTGTTAGATCCCATGGGTTTTTGATCGACGCATTTTATTTGGAGTTTGGGTATGCGGCGCGCTGTTTACGCGGGGAGTTTTGATCCCGTGACCAAGGGACATTTATGGATGATCGAACATGGCGTCAGTTTGTTTGACGAAATGATCGTGGCCATCGGTGAAAACCCAGATAAACGTTATACCTTTAGCGTGGCCGATCGCGTGGCTATGCTGCGTGAAACCACCTCGCATTGGCCGAATTTACGCGTAGAAACCTTTGAAAATCGATTCTTGGTCGATTATGCCCGCGAACAAGGCGCGCAATTTATTCTGCGTGGGATTCGTGAAGCGGCCGATTACGAATTCGAGCGCAAAATGCGCTATGTGAATGCCGATTTAGCGCCGCATATCGATACGATTTTTCTAATGCCACCGCGTGAAATCGCTGAAATCAGTTCAACCATGGTCAAAGGCCTCGTCGGCCCGACTGGCTGGGAAAATGTCGTCAAACAGTACGTTCCCGATCCGGTTTTTTTGCGCTTACTCGCAGGGCGTTAAACAAGCCATTTTTCCACGAAAGACACGAACAAAATACGAAAAAGCCCGTCCCCTTTACTGAATTTTACAGACGCTATATTTTTCGTGTTTTTTTGCTTTATTTTCGTGCCTTTCGTGATCCAAGCTTTTTGCCCTTTCAAAATCTGCGTAACATCAGGAATTCAAAAGCAAATCGCCGCAAACTGGTAAACTACGCTTTTGCTTTTCAGTAGCCATCATGTCTGATCTCTCCAGTTACAAAAACCGCCTCACCAAAAATATGCGCCATTGGGGTAAATGGGCGCGCCGTCAGGGGCTGACGTGCTACCGCATTTACGACCGCGATGTGCCTGAATTTCCAATGATTGTGGATGTGTACGGCGACCGCGTGCATTTGCAAGAGTACGACACGGGCTGGATGGAAACTGATGAAGCGTATTCGGTCTGGGTTGATGAAGTGCATGCCGCGACTGCTGAAGTGTTCGGCATTCCGCTGGAACATGTCGCACTGAAAATCCGCAAACGCATGAAAGGCCTGACGCAATACGAGAAAACCGAAGGTGCGGGCGAGTTTTTTGTTGTCGAAGAAAACGGCCTAAAATTCGAAGTCAATCTCGAAGCGTATCTCGATACCGGCCTATTCCTCGATCACCGCAACACGCGCAAACGCGTGATGATGGAAGCCAACGGCAAACGATTCCTGAATCTATTTAGCTACACCGGCGCGTTCAGCGTGTACGCCGCAGCGGGTGGCGCGGTTTCGACGATGACCGTCGATTTATCTAATACCTATTTGGATTGGGCGGGGCGCAATTTCGCACTCAATGGCATGGACAATGGCAATCACCAATGGGTGCGCGCCGATGTATTTGAGTTCTTGCGCGAAGCGACATGTAGTCCGCAAAAATACGATTTAATCGTCATGGATCCGCCGAGTTTTTCCAATTCGAAAAAAATGCTCGGCGTGCTCGACGTGCAGCGCGACCATGCCTACTTGATTGAATCGTGCATGGCGATGCTCGCGCCTGGTGGCGTGCTGTATTTCTCGAACAATCTGCGCAGCTTTGAGCTGGATCCGATGTTTGTCGGTATGTCCGAAGATTTGACCGCGTCGTCGATCCCTGAAGATTTCCGCAACAAGCGAATCCATCAGTGCTTCCGCTTTGTGAAAAAATAAAATCAAAAAACTGGATCACGAAAGGCACGAAAAACACGAAAATTAAAGCAAGTTCAGTTTATTTTGATGTGCTCGTTTTGCTTTATGCTGCGGTGAGATTGAGATGGTTTCTTTTGTTCGTGCCTTTTGTACCCCAAGGGTATTTCCTGCGGGGCATGTTTTTCGTGGACTATTGCCTTGTTGTTTTCTTTTGAATTCCCCTTGAGTTGACGTATGCCGCTGCCAATTTATCCTGCACCGCTGGTGCTGCTGGATCTGGAAACCACGGGCGCGAATCCGTCGCTTGATCGCATTACTGAAGTGGGTCTGATTCAAATCAATCCTCAGCAAGTGAGTGCAGAGGGTATTGTCTCGTGGTCATCACTAGTTAATCCTTGTCAGCCTATACCTCCATTTATTCAGCGTTTAACCGGCATTGATGATGCGATGGTGGCTGGTGCGCTGCTGTTTGCTGATTTAGCGCCTGCGATACTAGAAAAACTCAAAAATCGTATCTTCGTCGCGCACAATGCCCGTTTTGATTACACCTTTTTGCGTAATGAATTTAAACGCCTTGGTCTGACGTTTCGCGCCAAAGTGCTGTGCACCGTGCAGCTCTCGCGCAAGCTTTATCCCGATGAATTTAAGCACAGCCTTGATGCGCTGATTGCGCGTCACGGCTTGGAATATCACGGCGAGCGTCATCGCGCTTTGACCGATGCCGAGCTGATTTACCAATTCTTGCAAGCGGCGGTCAAAGATTTGGGCGCAGCGCGCGTGCAGCAAGCGATTGATGAATTAATTCGTCCGCCCGCATTGCCGCCGCAAATCGACGAATCGGTGATTGATGATTTGCCCGATACGGCGGGCGTGTATGTGTTTTATGGCGAGAATGATGAGGCTTTGTGGATAGGCAGCAACCCGAATATTCGCCGTCGCGTATTGCAGCATTTTGGTAAAAAAGCCAATGAAGGCCCTGCTGCGTATTTAGCGCGCGATTTGCGCCGCATTGCGTGGATTGAAACCTCTGGGGATTTGGGTAGCGCATTGCTCGAGCGAAAATTGATTCAGGAATTGCGCCCAAGAATGAATCCGGTGGTGCGGCAAAAAGTCGATCAAACGCAATCGGTATGGGAAATTTTGTTGCCCAAGGCCGTACGTGGTGAGGAAATTGCGGCGCTACAGCCTAAATTATTGCCTTTAAGTGAGCTGGCTAGCGCACGCGGTGAATTATTTGGCCCTTTCCGTGGTGCGCGCGAAGCGCAAAATATTATGAATCGGGTCATCAAAGGGCAGGGCTTGTGCCGCCAAGTGTTGGGCTTAGAAGCACCGCGCAAAGACGGCGGCCCGTGCACCGCGCATCTGCAAGGCGATTGCCGTGGTGCTTGTGTTGGCCGCGAACCGATGGGTTTACACAATGGCCGCTTGCTCGCCGCGCTGGCTAAACATCAACTCGCACCATGGCCGTATGCGGGCGCAGTTGCAATCACTGAAGGCCCAGAATGGTCGCCCGTGCTGCATGTGATCGACAACTGGTGCTATCTCGGCCAAATTCGCGATTTGAGTGAATTGCCAGAATTATGCGCCAGCAGTAAGCCCGCGTATGACGTGGATATGGCGAAGTTGATTCGCAGTGAGTTGAAGAAACTCGTTACACGATTGGTTGTTTTGTAATTAGTTTATTTAAGAGTTGAGAGAGAACGATGCCCGATATAATTTTATTTGATACTGAATACAGCTCAAAAGCGCTAGAGCTCGCATTAAATAATATTGGCTCGCTAAGACCTTCAGGTGACTTTGAAATTTCTCGGAACCAACTTATTTGTACAATACTAAAGCGCATGAGGCGTGATTCAGATAGCTGGGATTTAAACTGCCAAGGTAACATTCAATCAATTGGAAAACAGTTATTCAATTATTTGCAGACGCCCATTAATGAACTAGACAAAGAAAATTTGGACATGATTTTCTCATCTTGTTTCCGATTTTTTTTGGAGTATGAGTTAACGCATGGAATTGATGAGTTTGAATCACAAGAGCTCTTGAAGTTTGCATTGTCAAATAGCGATGGTTTTTCCCATCACGCAGCTGTTCAAATTGATTTTGCAACAAAAAGTATGCCTCTAGTTTTCGTTAAAAAATTGGCTAAGAATGCAGAATTGGTAAATGCTAGTAAATTAGAAAGTACTTTGCAACGAACAGAAGATGCCATTCAAAAGTCAAACGATTCTCTGTCTCAAAGAGAGGAGCGAATTGAAGCGCTCAGTGTGAAGCTAGAAAAATATGAGACAGCATTTAACTTTGTTGGCTTGTATCAAGGCTTTGATAATCTAGCAAAAGAAAAGCACAAAGAAAGGACATCCTTAGTCAATTGGTTGATTGTTTTTGGCGTCTTGCTTTTTAGTGTTTTGGGTTTAGAGTTATTTGTAATTTATCATAATGTTGCTGATATAGAGAAGGCAAAGTCTGCATTATGGATGGCGATGATCCCTAGCATTTCTTTGACCGTTGTTTTGGTGTATTTTTTTCGATTGATTCTAGTTAATCACAAAGCAGTTAAGTCACAATTGATGCAAATTGAGCTGAGAAAAACACTTTGCCAGTTTATTCAAAATTATGCTGAAACAACATCTGATCTAAAAGGAAAAAATTTAGAGGCTTGGTCGAAGTTTGAGGCGATTATTTTCTCTAGAATTGTTTCTGATGATGAGAAATTACCGTCGGCTTATGATGGAATGGATCAATTAAGTAGTTTAATTACAAAATTTAAAAAGTGATGGTTTTGTAAAGATTGTTGTCGGTCTAAATTAGCATTTAATTTTTAAGCATTAAACCAGCCGAATGTGGCTGGTTTTTTATTTTAAGCGCTGTTCAGATATTAATCCGCATGTTTCCCCGCCCAATCTCTAGCAAATTGCCAAGCAATTCGGCCACTGCGTGCGCCGCGGGTTTGCGCCCATTGCAGTGCGGCGCGCTCGGTGTGTTCGTCGTAATCGGTGATGCCAAATTGTCGCAACCAATGCTGCGCAATATTTAGATATTCATTTTGGTCAAAGCTGTACAGCGTCAACCACAGGCCAAAACGCTCCGATAGCGAGATTTTTTCTTCGACTGCTTCGCCCGCATGGATTTCGCCGCCGCGCGCTTGCGCCATCGCGTTTTCGCTATAGTATTCCGGCACTAAATGGCGGCGATTCGAGGTCGCGTAAATCAAAATATTGTCGCTGGTGCTGGCAATCGAGCCATCAAGCGCGGTTTTGAGCGCTTGGTAGGCGTAATCGCCTTCTTCAAAACTCAGATCATCGCAAAAAATAATAAAGCGTTCAGGCCGCTCGCTGAGCAGATCGACGATATCGGGCAGGTCGACCAAATGCGCTTTTTCGACTTCAATCAGCCGCAAATCCGCAGCGCGAAACTCGTGCCACACCGCTTTAATCAGCGAGCTTTTACCCGTGCCGCGCGCGCCGGTCAGCAGTACATTGTTCGCCAAACGCCCAGCGACAAATTGCGCAGTATTGGCCAGCAGCACTTGCTTTTGCCGATCGACATTTTGAATATCACTGAGCTGCAACGCTTGCGGATGGCGCACGGTTTGTAGAAAACCGCTGTGTTGTTGCTTGCGCCAGCGATACGCCGCCGCTTGCCAATCGGTTGCCGGTGGTATGGCAGGAAGTTGCGCTTCGATTTTCTCCATCAGCGCCTCAGCGCGCGTGATGAATTGCAGCAAGTGCGGCGTGAGTTGATTTGAGTCCATCTCAGTTCATCCTTAATCTTGGGTATGTGTCGGTAACGCTTGTCTAAAATTGCCTACAAGCTAATACCTATGGTTTATTCTCATTCGCTTCTTTCTGCCAAGGCCAGCGCCCAGTGAGTTCGAGTTCCATCGTAAAACTTAAAAAGGTACGGATTAGCACGACAAGGCCGAGTTTGAGCAGATTATCCAGCGTCAGCTCAATGGCGATGGTGTAGATAATGTCGCTGATAATCAGAAATTCTAAACTCAGCAAAATCCCGCGCCCAAGCTGTTGGCGTAGCGCGTGATAGGCCGGTTCAAGCTGCCGAGTTTGCAGTAGATCGCGTGCAAACAGCACTAGGCCGATTAGTACCGAGAGCAGCAAAATGCCAATGCCGAGGTATTCAATGCCGTTGGCTAGCTCGTGGAGTGTGATGGGCATATTGTGACTTCCTTAGTTCATGTTTAGATTAGGTGTTGATAAAAATCGCTTCACTTAAGATGAACGCATCCATTTTCTACTCGCCATGGTCGCGCTCATGCCGCGCGGCACTTTGTATCTTGTTCAATGTGATGCTTAGCTAGTATCACATGAGGTGAAGTGAGCTTGAGCGGCACTTTAAGGCACAGACCTTGCAAGGTAGATTGAACCCTTCACCTTACTCCTTTCGCCAGTCAAGACACTGAACGGTAGCCAAGGGCTTTGACCCTGCATGTACAAGGCAAATGGGCGAATTGGGCATTTTAAAGGAGATTCTCATCATGTTTTACCTCGGTATTGATGTGGCTAAATCCAAACTCGATTGCTATTTATTACTCGACGAAACAGGCAGTAAGGGCAAAGCAAAAGTGGTGCCCAACTCAAATGA
>NZ_JHVM01000009.1 GCF_000620145.1 Deefgea rivuli DSM 18356 | reverse complement strand
CCAGTGCTGTCGTCGAACAACAGTTCGCCATATTGGCCGCCGGCATGTTCTTTGGTTTTGATGCCCGACAGTGCTTTGTTCGCTGGCAGCGCGCCTGCGCCGCTAAACGTTGGCGTCGGGTGGCTGCCGTTGTAGACGACGCCCGTAACAATCGGGCGGTCAATATCGCCTTCGATGAAGTCGACCAGCACTTCTTGGCCAACGCGCGGAATGAATTGATGACCCCAGCCTGCGCCTGCGCTTGGATAGGCGACGCGGATCCAGCAGGAAGATTTATCGTCAAGATTTGCGCCGAAGCTGGCATGTTCGCTTTGGCGCTGCCAGTGGAACTGCACTTTAATGCGACCGAGTTCGTCGGTGTGAACTTCATCGGCATCGCCGCCTGTGCCGACCACCGTCGCCGTTTGTACGCCGCGTGATTTGGGCTTGGCGAGTTGTTCGCTATCGGTACCGTTTAAATTAAAAGCAGGGGTAATGGGCTGGCCACGTCGCTGTGCGGTGAATTCCGCCTGATACGGCAGAGGCGTATTATTTTTATTGTTAACAACGGCGCCATTCATTGGCGAGGCATTCGCGGGCGAGCCCGCTCCTACGGAATTCAATAAACTTGGTGCCACTTGCAAGAGTTGCTGTGTTAAATCATGCGGCAGATTGTTATTCGCAACAAAGTTCAGCTCGGTAATCGCAAACTCGCGTTGCTCGGCGCTATCCCATTCATGCGCGGGATGATCTTCCAGCCGGAACCATTGCCCTGCTTGCAAGCTGCGCAATGTACCGCTGCCGCTGAAAGATTTCTTTTGACCATCGTGTGCTTGCTGGCGCAGTTGCGCGTAGCGGCTGAGTTGCTCGGTGTCGCCCGCGTAATACAGGCTTTGCGGGTCGTAATCTTCAAAGCTGCTTTGGATTTGCTGCCCGCCGTCGCCTTGATCCACCGCGCTGTCATCGCCGCTGTGTTGCGTATTGACTGCTTTGTAATCAAAACTAGCCAGCGACACGCGATTGCTGCCGACTTGGCGCTGGCTGGTCCATTGCGTCAGTGCATCGGTTTCTTCAGTCGCATCGGCGCGATGAAAACGCACTTGGCTATCCAAGGCTTCGGGTATGGCAAACGCGTCGTCAAACACGACTAATTGCACTTGCGGGGAATCTGCGGGTAAATGTTCAAAGCGCCAAGCGAGGCCTTCTTCGTGCATCAAACGCACTAAAAAATCGTAATCCGATTCACGGTATTGCAAGCAATAAGAGCGCTGTAAATGCTCGCCGCTGAGTTTGAAATCCAGCGTTTGCACCGCAGCAAACACCGAATTATTCGCTTGATGCTCGCCCAGCACTTGCTTGACGATATCGGGAACCGACAAATCCTGAAACACGCGCGAAGTTCGCCGATGGCGCAGCAGTGCGAACGGCGGTTCGACGATCAGTTGATACTTCGCGAAACCACCATCCGAGCCGAGCATCTGCGCTTGCGAAACGACGCCGCAACGCTCAATCGCGTCACCATTGGCATCCGCCACGCTCAGCACAACTGGCAGGCCGAGCAAGGATTTCAACTCGATGTCGTTGGCGGGCGACAGACAATCGATTTGGTAGCGATAAGCCTGATTCACCCCTTCGCGCCCCGTTACCGATTGCGGCAAAAGCTGCTCACCCCAAGCCGCACCGTCGCCGAGTTGCAGTGAAATTAAACGCGTTTCTTGATTGAAAGCAGAAGCAAAGGAGGCAAGCAGATCGCTGAGGTTCATTTTGAATCAATAGCTTACGATAAATGCAGCATATTACGGCAAAATGACGAATTACTTGTTTAATTGGCTGTGATTTATTTCACAATCCATAAAGTAAAACTCGCATCAAGCAACCCCCAAGAAATCAGGGAGCCTGAACTGATTTCAATACACATCTAAAAGTCCGCTTTGGCCGATGTGTCGATGCAGAAGGTTGAAAAATGAATGGCCGCGAACCATCAGGTTGCGGCCTGAATCACTTCAGGTTTCTACCAAAGCTGTTCGGCCCCAGTGGACGGTCAAAATTTCCTCTTCGATGGCCGGAATTTTTGAGCGATTACACTCCACGCGCCGGATTAGACTTGAGCCGACCCTATGAATCCTTATTTCATTGTTCTTTAGTTTGTATACCGGTTGGGTTTATCGGCTTTGGTGGGCTTTTTCCAGTATTTATTCGATTTCTATCGCCAAATGCTGCCGAACTCCCTTGTTGCGCACGTATTCATTAAGTAGAGCTTGGGACTCCTTCTCTAGAATTTCCCTAACAACATGCATGTTGTTGAGCTTGTACTGATAATACTCACCATGCGGTAACAGCCCGATAGCGCCGACTAAGCGATCTGCGACACCGACCACAATATTATCAATGCCAACATTGATAATCGCACCCAAGCACATCATGCAAGGCTCTAACGTCGTGTAAATTGTGCATTGATGTTTATGTTCTGCTAAGAATGGCGCAATGCTTTGAATCGCAGTTAGTTCGGCGTGCTGCGTGTCATTCGCTGGCGTATCAATTCTATTGTGCCCTGCAGCAATAATTCGACCTTCGTGGACAATCACCGCACCAATCGGCAAATTCCCCGCGTCAAGTGCGAGCTTGGCTTGCGCAAGAGCCTCAAGCATATACTCGTGGTGTGTATGTGCATCTGTTGTCATCGATCAATGAACTCCTGGAATGGCGGATTAAGTTTGGTGTTCCTTAGAAGGTATGAAGTCATTTTATTTCGATTAATTATATAGAATGAAGTGAATTTGGTGTTTGGCTTGGAAGGCATTGATCGATAGCTCACCAGGCATGGTAAAGTGGTTATTAGTTTCAATTACTCCCCACGATTCCACATAACAATATGCCGTTGGATTAATTTAAAGTTTGTAATTCAGATTCAGTCCTAAAAAAAGAATTCCTGCTGGTTGCTTGTATTCCCCTTTTAGATTTCCTCTAGCGCCTACTATCGGTGAAACACCAGATAAATTGGTTTTAAGTGAACCAGCGTACATATATTCAACATTGATGCCCCAATTCATTACTTTAGATTCTTCAATCTGCGCTCCGACACCAAAGCGCCATGTGTCATTGGTTGGTATAGCTGGGCCGATGTTGTTGCTATCTTGGAATTCGCTGTCATATGCAATCCCGCTCATTAGCATCAAACGCTGATTAAGGCGATACTGACCGCCAAGAGCTGCATGATAAGTATCTTTAAAGTCTCGGTTAGTGGTTAAGGAAATCGGATTGTTTGAGTCGACCCCAACATCGACCTCTCCAAATTTCGACCACTGTTGCCAGCCAACGCTAGCTAGAATAGCCATTTGTGGTGAAATATCATGGTAGAGACCTACGTTAACACCCTGAGGAACGGTGACACCAAGGTCGACCCTTGCGTTATTAAGCCCAGTAGCACCGAGTAATGTATTTAATCCTCTACCAATACCATTCCACTTTGGCTGTGCGCTGTAATCGAGTTTGATTTGTGAATTATAGTTTAGGCCGACTCGCGTACTGGGGTCGAATTCGTAGAGTAAGCCCAGATTGCCGCCCAATCCCCAAACGTTATCGCTCAGCTCTAGTTGACCATCAGAGCCAATCAGATTATTGATGCCGACTTTGGTTTTAAAGATGCCGCGCATAATGTTCATTGATGCGCCAATCGATAGGTTTTCATTGATGCGGTAGGCTGCTGCAGGCACTAAAGAAATCCCCATTAGTGTTGCTTCTTGAGTGCGGTAGCGGCCAGCCCAATCGTTATCGTATTTCACAGCAAGTCCAAAGTTACCCGTCGCAGCCACGCCTATTTTCAAATCGGGCGAAATACTGTGTGAGTAAAATACCCCTCCACCCGGAAGCCAGCCTATGGCATTGCCGCCGCCATTCATGCCTAATCGAGGCGAGGTTCCCGACGGATCTACTTCAAAGCTGCTTCGGCCATAGAGTGCTTGCAATCCGACAGTGACTTGATCGCCATCTAGACGAGTCATACCTGCCGGATTGGTGAAAACTGTCGCTGCATCTTGGGCGCGAGCAGTGTAACCTGCCGATGCCAAGCCAGTATCTGCAGTACCGATTTCATAAAGTAGTAAACCACCAGCTTGCACAAATGGACTCGAAATTGCACATAAGCTGCAACCCGCTAAAGTCATGATGCGTTTTATGCCTCGGATATTTTTTTTCATTGTGCAATCTTTAAGGAATTAAGTAAATTGCTCCCGCGTATTCAACGATTAGTTTTATTCATATCAATTTCCCGCAAGCATATGAAGTATAGAAATTATTATCGTATTCTTATTACGTAGCTATAAAATAAATTGAGCGTGAAATTTACCGTAAATCAAGTGACTTCATCAAAGTAAACGTCACGCACCTTTTATGGATATAGCTTTCCAAAAAAACAAATAGTAATTTTATTCGTCTTGCGCTGGAATCATATCTGGCAATTCAAATGGTTTCTGTTTCTTCTGAGCTTGTTTATTTCTTGCTGCGCTACCAGGTACAATTTCAAAGTTGGGCGTGAAACTAACCATAAGCCCGCGAAGTTGATCAAACGGTTTGCGGTCACCTTCAAATTTAGCTTTGCCAGCACTAATTAAATCGTCAAAAGAACTAACCCCCATCATGACTTCATTTAATGCCGTACGATTCAGTGTGATCGTTAGGTTGGGCGTTTTAGATTGCACCGATTTAATACTTGTTAATGTTGCATTACTCATCTCAATTAAATATTTCTCTCCGTTGTCTGGGGTGACTAAATTAATTGTGAAATTCAAACCATCCGCTTTCCGTGGATCGACACTGATTGCCAAGAAATCAAGCCAATTTTCTGTTGACATCGCGCGGACCACATCAGGCCCAGATGATTGAACTGGAACGCCACCAGGTAATCCCGAACGCAATTCATAGGCACCTTGCAGGAAACTATTACGTAGGCTTGGGCTTTCTTTTTGATAGCCAAGCTGCTCATAAACATCAGCAAGCAGGTTTTTAGCCGTAGTATTGCTTGGCTCAGCCAAGGTAAGTTTATTTAGAATTTCAGAGGCTTCCAAATACTTGCCTTGTTTATAAAGCGCCTTACTTTCACTTAAAATTTTAGCTGATCCACCCATCATTTTTACATAGAGGGGTGCAGACACTTCTGGCGAAAGTGGAACGAGTGTTGCTGGGTTACCATCCCAATAACCAAGGAAACGATTAATAACACCACGGCTATTATGCTGTTCTGAGCCATGATAGCTATGCGCAGACCATTGTTTAAATAAACTGTCTGGGAGTTTATATACATTTTGAATCTGGTTAATCGTAACACCCGTATTTGCATAGTGTAGTGATTGATTATTCAAATTAGCATAGGTGTCTCGCTGCGTGCGCATCACTTCTTGAACTCGATCATTACCCCAGCGTGGCCAACTGTGTGAAGCAAACATAATTTCGGCTTCTTGGCCAAATTTATAGAGCGCATTATTAATTTGCTTAGACCAATTCAACGCATTACGAACCGGAGCGCCCCGTAAAGTATAAATATTGTGAATTGTGCCTGTTATGTTTTCTGCGGCCCAAAATGCTTTGAACTGCGGAAAGTAAGTGTTCATTTCAACTGGCGCTTCTGTATCAGGGGTGTTTTGGAACACCATTTTTACGCCGTCAAGCGTAATCTCTTCAAAATCTTTACTAATCAACACATTAGGTGGAATTAAGCCAACATTCCCTGCTGCCACGTTTTTACCAATCGATTGGTCAACGTGCCCAAATGGGCTGCGAGCGAGTAATACCGCGTATTGATACTGCGTTCGTCTTGACATTGCATTGCCAGTAAATACATTTTCAGAAATTGCCGCTTCTAAAAATCCTTCGGGCGCAATGATTTTTACTTTGCCACTAATCACATCCGCTTCATCGACAATCCCGCGTACTCCACCAAAATGGTCTACGTGTGAATGAGAATAAACCACGCCAAGAACAGGACGCTCACCCAGCTTTTGATTGATAAAATCTAAAGCAGCACGGGCGGTTTCTTTGGCGGTTAGCGGATCAAAAACAATCCAACCCGTTTCACCTTTAATAAAAGTAATATTTGCTAGGTCAAAACCGCGTACCTGATATATTTTTCCAGGTAATACTTCATAAAGGCCGTAAGCCATATTTAGAATAGCTTGGCGCTGTAACGATGGGTGAATACTGTCAAATTCTTTCCCATTCAGTAGCCACTCATAGCTACCCATATCCCAAGCTACGTGGCCTGCATCTGCCATGATTTTGGTAAACGGCGGTGCAGCAATAAACCCTTTTTTTGCTTCAGCAAAATCGCGCTGATCTTCAAATGGCAGTAATTTTTTAATACCGTAGCGCAATTCAAGCGTAAATTTAGATGGCAATTTACCCTGCGGGTGAAAGTGTTCATCGACTACATTGTGCGTAGATTGTGGTTGTACGGCACTACCGCCTGCCGCATAAAGATTACTAATGCCAAGAACTGAAATGGCCAATGCAAGTGAACTGATTCTCATTTGTAAATCGCTCCAAGTATTAAATTTTATTGATTTAAAAATTTCTTCTCTTTCCGCCAGTAAAGACTAGTCTAGAAAATATATAAATCCATATTTTAAATTCTAAAAATCGCCTAGTCAGTTATGTAACAGTCAAGACTTGCTCACTTTGTTGATCTGCATCAATAAAGTGTCGTTTGTATAAAATTTATGTTGCCTATTGCTTAACTGCTAATTTACTGGAAAATTTGCGCCGATTAGCTGGTGCAATAGAGAGACAAGATTACTAAAAATAACAGAGGCGCAAGAAACATAGTCTAGAATTTACTGTGCAACAACAAAAGCCGGAAGAAATTTGTAATTATTTAAATTTTATTTAACATTAAATACACACCCCAAAATGAGTTCATTATGAAACAGCCAGATTCTATTCAGCCCCTCACATTGACCGAAGCAATCATCCCCGTCGCTGCACTGATTTTATTAGTTGGCTTGTCGTATTTTTTATTTGGTGATGCTGGCGCAATGGGTCCTAATCAAGTGGCACTGGTCGTCGCAACAATGATTGCAGTGTTGATTGGTAAACGTCGCGGCCACACATTAGATTCACTGGGCAAGGCGGCAACCGATAGTGTATCGACCGGTATCGGAGCGATTTTTATCCTGTTTGCTGTTGGCGCTTTGATTGGCACTTGGGCGATGAGCGGCACCTTGGTTGCGATGGTTTACTATGGCTTACAGCTACTCAGCCCGAACTATTTCTTTGTTACCGCCTGTGCAGTCACTGCGATTTTGTCGCTTAGTATCGGTAGCTCCTGGACAGTGGTTGGCACGATTGGTGTAGGCTTTATGGGAATTGCGATCAGCATGGGGCTAAATCCCGCGATTGCCGCCGGTGCGGTGATTTCGGGCGCATATT
Organism: Deefgea rivuli DSM 18356; assembly: GCF_000620145.1. GTDB lineage: Bacteria > Pseudomonadota > Gammaproteobacteria > Burkholderiales > Chitinibacteraceae > Deefgea > Deefgea rivuli. Next base: position 322,247 of record NZ_JHVM01000009.1, on the reverse strand, counting down.
TTGGCGATAAATCATCGCCACTTTCTGACTCAGCTAATTTATCAGCCGCTGCGGCAGGTGTTCCGTTGTACGAGCATGTCCGTGAAACTTTTCTAACTTCGCTCGTCGCGCTGACACTCACGCTGAGTTTATTTTTCTTTTTAGGCAAACCAGGTGACTTTGATGCTACCGAAAAAATGCTTGCAATCAGTAGTGCCTTTCATATTACGCCAGTGCTGTTCATTCCCTTGGTCGTTGTGATTGTACTTGCCGCTTTTCGCGTATCCGCATTTACGGCGATTTTCATCGGCGCGATTGCTGGTGGTGTACTTGCAGTTTTTGTTGCACCCGAACGGGTCATTGCCTTTGCTGATGCTGGCAACTTACCCGCTGCGCTAGCTTTATTCAAAGGTGTTTGGTTGGCTTTAGCGAGTGGCTATACCTCTACCACTGGTTTTGCCCCAATGGATTTACTGGCAACGCGCGGTGGTATGGACAGCATGCTCAATACCATCTGGTTAATTGTCACGGCATTGGCATTCGGTGGCGTGGTTGAAAAAGCGGGTGTACTGGATCGCTTAATCACGCCAATTATCGAAAAGGCCAAAACCAATGGCGCACTGGTGGCTTCGCTCGCAGGATCAATTTTTGCCACCAATGTCATTACTGCCGATCAATACATTGCGATTGTGCTACCAGGGCGTATGTTCAAAAACGCATTTGCCAAGCGTGGGCTTGCGCCTGTGGTTTTGTCACGCGCCGTGGGTGATACCGCCACACCAACATCAGCCTTGATTCCATGGAATAGCTGCGGTGCCTATATGGCCGCGACTTTAGGTGTGGCAACGTGGAGCTACGCGCCATTTGCTTTCTTCTGCTTTATCAGTCCGCTGCTCACTGTCGCTATTGCATATGCAGGTATTCGGATGAAGCGAATCGACATCGAGCCAAACATTAAAAGTCATCAAAAAATATAGCCAACGCTTGAGACAAAAGTTTAAACAGATACTTATTTTTTAGAAGGTCTGCTTAGCCCGATCTATCGATACCGAAGTCTGAAAATCGAAAGGCCGCAATCCACCAGGTTGCGGCCTTCATTATTTAATTATTTATGACCCAATTCGGTCTTCATAACGTCATTGCCGCGCGCGAAGCTGTGGCGGACACCCATTAGGGTGCGAGCGGGATAGGATGAATCCGTCTGGGGTTTTGGGGAAACTGGTGCTCATACCGATTTGTGCAACAAAGCCGTTGCCGATGTGAAACATCAACAGACCCTAGGTATTTAAATGTAACGCCCATATTCAAATGTCCATTAAAAAAGGCACGAAATCATTCGTGCCTTTTTTACATATACATTGCAATTATTGGCGTGGTGCAATCCGTGCGTTGTTGCCTCGTCCTTCAATAAAGACTTGCTGACCAACGCGCAAGCTACGATCAGCAGGCTGCTGATCCACCACTACCAGCACGCCACTTTCAACGCGCACAACCACTTGCTGCGTTGGCTCTTTGTCGTTGAAATTTCTTTCAATCGTGCTACCAGCAACTGCACCGCCAACCGCACCCGCTACAATTGCAACATCACGGCCAGTACCACCGCCCACCAATGACCCCAATAGACCACCTGCACCCGCACCAACGATTGCACCCACACCCAATTGGCGGCCGCTTGTGATTTGTACATCAGAGATTTGTTCGATTTTACCCGCTTGGATTTGCAGCGATTCGTTGTTCGTCGCACAGCCTGCAAACAGAACTAAAGAAGCAATCACAACGCTAGATTTTAAGCGCGCGCCCATCGTCATATTATTTTGCATAATTAAAGTCACCTTTTAGTCAATCTTCCAAAAAACCTTCGCAAAACTGCAAGTACGAAAGAATTATATCGTAAGTCAACTGATTTTCAATTGACGATTTACGCCGGGGTCTGTTGACTTTTTGTTTGCGAGTAGTGTTTTTTCTGGTTTACGCCCCCCTTAACGAGCAAAGCGGCTTGAACGCGGGTGATGGTTAATATTTAAGGTGAAAGGTAATACTGATCTGAGAGGCGCCGTGATTACCATCAGCATTGGCATTGGGGATATGGGTAAAGATGCAGATGGTAAAACATCAACAGGAGGCCCCGCCCTCCCTAGCACTGAAAAATCTGGCTAGATAATTTCATCGTTCATGCAGCAATGAACGTCCGCTAAGGCCGAGTAGCTCAGGTGCAAAAACAAAATGATGGAGGCTACAACCTGATGGTTAGCTGCCTTTCGTTGTTACGGTTTTCGAATTGACGCATCGTCCGATGTGGATAACTGCTAAATCAAACATGCATCACGCCACATCATGCAGAATCAAGTTGATTGCGGCTACTTTGTGATAATAACCAGTCAAAAATCTCGGTCACTATTTTTGCACGTGGCGTTTCTGCTGTGCGTGAAATCCACCAAATGTTGCCTGATAGCGTCGGATATTCAGGTAGCACTTGCAAACGCCCATTCTCAATATCCTCTTGCGCCGTTAGATATGAAATGCACGCAATGCCTTGACCCCGTAAGGCCGCATCAAGCAATAAACGCGGATCATCATAAATACCCCGCTTACGGAAGTGCTGCAAATCTTCGCGAAAAAACCGAGCAGTATTGATGTTGCTCAAATTTTCCTCCAAACAAATGAGTGCAGTATGCAAGTGATGTTGCGCTTTCGGGTATTGGGCGAGTTGATTTGCAACATCTGTGCGAGCAACGGTCAACCATTGATCTTGTAGTAATGGCACTTCGAGCAAGCCAGGCTGCTGTAATGGTCGCTCAAAAATCGCAATATCCACATCCAGTTCGTCAATGAAACGTGCCGATTCATCGGTCGACAGCACTGGGCACAGGCTCGGGATGTGTTCAAGTAAGAGATTGAGGCGCGGTTGCAACCAGCCATGTAACACCGGCGCTGGACAAACAATAGACACCAAGCCCGGATCCAAATAGGTGGCAATGCTGCCTAGACCATTGCGTAATGTTTCTATGGATAGGCGCACACTCCGCTGTAGCACTTCACCTGCTACCGTTAGCTCGACACCACGTCCCACCCGATGAAATAGGGGCTGACCAATTTGTGTTTCCAACTCATTAATCTGATGGCTAATCGCAGATTGGGATAAAAATAATTCATCCGCAGCTCTGGCAAAACTGCCCAATCGTGCAGCAGCTTCAAATCCAGTGAGTAGTTTCAGCGAAGGTATTCGAGTGGCAGACATGTGAGAAAACCTAATCAATTCATGCAATAAACATCAGTATTCATCAAGTCTGGCCTACAGCACAATAGCCATCTCGGTTTAATTATTAAAGGTCAGCGTCATGAATCATTCTGCATTCTCTCTTCCATTCGATCTAAAAACAGCTTGTATGTTGGCGATGAGCCTCAGTTTATGCGCCTGTGGTGGTGGGGGTAGCGACTCGACTAGCAATCCCATTATGACTACGCCAATCCCATCACCCAGCATTGAGCCCAGCCCTGCGAGTAGCGAGTTGCAGTGGAAAATGCCTGATGAGCAAAATCCTCATGCCGCAACTTGGATGGCTTTTGTTGCCAAAGAGGAAATCTGGGGTCGTACCTTGTCGACGCCTGTCCAAGATACGCTGGCGCGGATTGCGAATACGATAGTGGCTTATGAACCGGTCAATATGCTGGTGCGTGAGCAAGATTTTGCAATCGCACGCCAAAAACTAGATCCACGAGTCAACTTGATCGTGCAGGAGCTCGATGATCTATGGCTGCGTGATACGGGGCCTGTATTTGTCATCGATCAAAAGGGGCAAAAAGCCGCCGTCAATTTTAACTTTAATGGCTGGGGTAAAAAGCAGTCTTACAGTAACGATGCCAAAATCGCGGCCGCAATTGCCCAGCGAGCGAATGTAAAACTGATTCAATCCAAACTGGTACTTGAAGGCGGTAGTATCGAGGTCGATGGCAAAGGAACTGCAATCCTGACTGAAAGTAGCGTGATCAATGCCAATCGTAATCCAGGCATGAGTAAATCCGAGATCGAAGCTGAATTGAAAACTAAATTAGGGCTACGCAAAATTATTTGGCTGCCAGGTATCGCAGGACAGGACATCACCGATGGCCATGTTGATTTTTATGCCCGCTTTGTGCGCCCTGGCGTCGTCGTGGCACACTTAGATTCTGACCCCGACTCCTATGATTACGCCGTCACGAGAAAACACTTAGAAATTTTGCGCGCAGCGAGGGATGCGGATAACCGGCCACTGCAAGTCATCGTGCTTGAAGCGCCGACAATAATCAGAAAAACGTATTCCGACAAAGATTTTGCTGCGGGCTATATTAACTTTTATGTCGTTAATGGCGCGGTGATTGCGCCTCAATTTGGCGATGCGGTTGCCGATGCAAATGCCAAAGCACGCTTGGGCGAATTATTCCCTGGTCGCGCCATTATCCAGCTTGATATCGATCCGATTGCCGCTGGTGGTGGTGGGATTCACTGCACCACTCAGCAAGAACCGCGCATTTGAACTTGGGCAGGAGCGCAATATGCAACGACGCGATTTTATTAAAACGAGTGTGGCAGCGGCTTTAGTCGGCAGCATTGGCGGCTTGCTGAATCGATCTGTGTCGGCAGCGCCAACCGAGCAGTGGCGCATGCCAGATGAAGCTAACCCACACTCAGGCACTTGGATGGCATACGGAGCAACAGAAGACGTATGGGGGACTCGCTTAATGCGTGTGGCGCAAGACAATTTGCTCAATATCGCAACCGCAATCGCGGCTTATGAACCAGTACAGATGTTGGTTCGACCGCATGAATATGATCAATTGAGTAAAAAAGTAAGCCCTAACATTAAACTGCTCGCCAAAGAAATTGACGATTTATGGATGCGCGATACAGGGCCTGTATTTGTTCGCAGTAATTCAGGAGCGTTAGGAGCGGTTAACTTTAATTTCAATGGCTGGGGCAACAAACAAGAGCATGACAATGATCGCCTGATTGCAGAATTCGTTGGCAATAAAACCGGCGCAAATGTGCTTCATACTCGGTTGATTCTTGAAGGTGGTGGAATTGAGGTCGATGGTGAAGGCACTGCCATTATTACCGAAAGTTGCGTACTCAATCCCAATCGAAATCCTAATCTGAGCAAAGCGCAATGCGAAAGTGAGCTAAAGCGCCTGCTCGGCTTAGAAAAAATCATCTGGTTACCTGGAATTGCTGGGCGAGATATTACTGATGGGCATACCGATTTTTATGCCCGTTTTACTAGCCCAGGGGTTGTTGTTGCAGGTCTGGATAATGATAGCAATTCAGAGGAATACTATGTCACTCGCCGCCACCTCGCGATTTTGAAAAGAGCGACCGATGCGAAAGGGAGACCATTAGAAATCATGACCCTGACTACTCCGAAAACCGTGCGCTCTAAATATGAGACGAAAGAATTTGCAGCTGGTTATATCAATTTCTATGCCTGCAATGGCGCGGTGTTAAGCCCTGAATTTGGCGACCGTAAAACTGATCGTGATACCCGAGACAAATTGCGTGATTTATTTCCTAAACGAGAAATCATTCAGCTGAATATTGATGGCATTGCGGCAGGTGGCGGTGGAATTCACTGCACGGCCCAGCAACAGCCTGCTTCGGCTTAGGTGCTAAATTTGTGATTCTATCATTGCAGAATCAAGCCAAATAAATAAGCTGACAAGGTCTGTTTTGGCCGAACAGTCATGGCCTGGGCTCGAAATAATGAAGGCCGCGACCTGATGGTTTGCGGACTTTCATTTTTCAAGCTGACACATCGCACCAAGTAGACATTCGCCTGTTGCAGGCTAATCGGCCGACCAGCTCTATTATAATGATCAAAATGTTGATTCTGAGGCTTAAAAAAAGGCCGCACACCATTAGCTTATGACCGTTTAATGAAGGAAATCCAATGAGTAAATTTACTAATTACACACTATTTGCTTTGCTGCTCGCTTCAATTCAACCAGTCTTGGCAAGCGAGTCAGCATCACCGCCATATGTAGTTCCGAAGCTGGTTGCACAAACGCCGATGAATACGGTGAACTCTATTAGCGACTTTTTTTCGAAAGCGGAAAATAAAGTCAAAATCCAGTTTCCTAGCAATGAAACGCGTTATGTTTGGCAGAATATGTCGCGTTTTTATACCACCGCGCCGATCTTGCGCGATGGATAAATCAAACCACTGCCTCGGTCGATCAAACCTACAATTGGTGACGTTTCTGCGCCGGTTAACGGTGAAACGTTAACGCTGAATCAGCATTTGGATCAATACCCAGTCGATGCATTTATGGTAGTTCAGCGGGGTAAAGTGGTGTTTGAACGCTATAACACCATGCGCCCCATCGATAAACACAATTGGTTTTCTAGCGGAAAAGTCATTGGTGCTACGTTGCTGGCGATGCTGGAAGCGGAGGGGCAAGTTGAGTTGAGTCGGCCGGAGAGCTTTTATCTTGAAGAATTGAAAGACTCGGTCTGGGATACGGTGACCGTGCAGCAAACGGTTGATATGGCGACTGGGCTTAATTCAACTGAGCATGATGAACCCAATCATGATTCGCGCACCAATCCAGATCAGGCTTGGTACAAGTGGGCTGCCAGCTTGGGACTGGCTCCCGGAGGGAGTGATGCTACGCCGCTGGAGGTGCTGCGTACGATGCAGCGCAAGCAGCCGGGTAATCAATCATTTGAATATAACTCGATGAATACGTTTGTGATTAATCGGATTGTTGAGCAAATCACGAGCCTGCCATTAAATGAATATTTCTCTCAACGCATTTGGCGCAAGATGGGCGCACAAGCCGATGGCTATGTAGCGACCTCGCCACAGGGTTATGCGCTGCATTTTTTCTCGACCAACTCAAATTTGCAGGATATGGCGCGCTTCGGAATGGCGTTTACCCCTAGTGGTGGCTACCTCGTGCCGAAAAAAGTGGTGACCAAAATACAAACCGCAGGCAAGCCAGAGATTTTTGCTCAGGCTTATCTTGGCAAATTGATGAATGAATCATTTCCAGTAGAAAAACTGCGTAATGCTTATCAATGGGATGCCATCTTTGAAGATGGGGATATGTTCAAGGGCGGTGTTGGCGGTCAGGGCTTGTATGTTTCACCAGCTCGCGATACGGTCATCGTTTGGTTTAGTACTGGCACAGGAAAAAACAAAGAAGAGACTTTTGCGCGTGAAATCGCCAAATATCTAAAACCGTAGGTGTAAATCACAGCGGAATCATTGGCATTATCAACGCAGCCGATCAGTTGCAGATCGGCTGGCAGTATTCGCTTCACAGCGAAGTCAAAATACTCGCCAACATGCAGGTTTCTGGTGGCTCCTCGTCTTTCAATTCTATTAACTAGAACAGGATCCATTGCTGCGGATGATCATCATCTGATTTACGTGAGCCGAGTAATTATTGTCCGACCGCTTTGGCCGATGTGTCGATGCCGACAGTTGCAAATTGAGAGGCCGCTAACCATCAGGTTGCGGCCTTAAGTATTGGGGGAGCATGCTTGTGCTGCTCGGCCCAAGCGGTCACTCGACGTTTAGTGCCCATACTATTTATGGTGTACTCAGTTTTAGGCTGCATATAAACGAATATCTAATCGTGACTGGCTGCCTGAATGAGCCATACTTCAACTGCCGCCACAGCGGCAGAAGTAGGTTTCAGTGCTGAGCGTACAAGGTAGTAGCTCAATCCTTCAATAATTGGCGTTACGTTAGCCTCCAATAAACCCATCGCTATTTCATCTTTGATCAGTTCCAGACTAAGCAGTGCAATACCCTGACCAGCAATAGTGGCTTGAATGGCGTGGCTTTCATCTGAATAGCGAATTCCCGCGCTACTATCCAGCTCGGAAATCCCTGCATTACGCGCCCATCCTGCCCACGTTAAGCATTCCGGAGGCGCTTTATGCCAATCAAAGTGAATCAATGGATGTTGAATCAAGTCTGAATGTTTTCGGACTTTAAGTTGTGGGCTGGCTACAGGGGCGAAGTGAGCTTGAAGTAACCATGCCGAATGTAGATCACTGTAGCTTCCATGACCATAACGAATAGCTAAATCAATTGTACCTGATTGCAAATCGGCTAATTGATTCGATGCGTGAATATGCAGATCAATTTCAGGATGAACTTCTTGAAATGCCGCCATGCGCGGCACCAACCATTTTGCAGTAAACGCGGGCGTAGCAGAAAGAACGACTGTGCTACGTTTTCTTGTTCTTATGCGCTCAATGCCCTCCGCAATACAGTCAAAACCTTGCCGTGTTGCAGTGTAGAGCAACTTGCCCTCGACGCTTAAGTCAACACCGCGCGTTTTGCGCACAAACAGCAAACAAGACAAGCTTTCTTCTAATGCTCGAATTTGATGACTAACCGCTGTGGGGCTAACAGATAATTCATTTGCTGCGAGTTTAAAACTGCTTAAGCGCGCAGCGGCTTCAAAAGCACGCAAAGCAGAAAGGGAGGCAAGTTTAGGTCTCATTTGATTAAATATACCTGAATTTTACTCATCTATAGCAGTAGAAGTTCTCGTTTGTAATTAAGTTTAAATTAAAACAAACTGACTCATGAATGAATTTAATTCACTACCATCATGATTGGAGTTTTAAATATGGCTACTTTATTACATCTTGATTCGAGTGCTCGAACTGGAATTTCTGGAACCGATCCTTATGGTTCACACACTCGCCGTCTCAGCGCGCGTTTTGTGAAAAACTGGCTGGATAAAAATCCAACTGGCAAAGTGATATATCGAGACGTTGGTGTCACACCGCCGTCTCATATTACGGGGAAATGGGTGCATGCAGCATTTACTCCGGCAGCAGCACGTGAACTGTGGATGAATGAAGTCCTCGCTGAAAGTGACTTGCTTATTCATGAATTGCTAGAGGCCGATCTGATTATTGCGGGTGTGCCGATGTATAACTTTGGCCCACCCGCGCAATTTAAGGCGTATATCGATAATATCGTACGAGTAGGAATGACCTTCGGTTTTGATCGTACCCGCAGTGGAGCCCCTTATTGGCCATTATTAAGTCAGCTCGGCAAGCAGCTAGTACTATTGTCATCCAGAGGTGATTTTGGCTATGACGCAGATGGACATATGGCGGCGAGTAATCATGTTGAATCTTCAGTTTTTACTGCATTTGCCTACATTGGCATCACTCAAACCTGGCAGATTGCAGTTGAGTACGATGAATTTGCGGGAGATCGCTTAGCTCAGTCTATTTTGCATGCAGAGATCGAAGTGGATCGTTTGGTGGCACAAATGGCAGGTCAGTGAACGTTTGAATTGAATCGCCTCTGATTTTATTTCAAATTTTGCTTGGGCCGAGCAGAACTTGCTTGACCCAAAATAATGAAGGCCGCAACCTGATGGTTTGCGGCCTTTCATATTTCCAGCTTCTGCATCAACACCTCGGCCTTAGCTGACAGTTTAAACCCCTTTATCGACGGACAAAATCAGTGGGCCACTACAAACTGCGGTTACAAGGCGCTGCTCAAAGTGGGAGTCACCGAGCTGGCATGCTGGGCGCATGCGTGGCGCAAATTCGTTGATCTACACAAACCCAGCCAAAGTCCGGTCGCGTTGAAGAACGGCATGTGCTGCGGCAAAAAGAAGCCAAGCCCAAATTGGTCGAGTTAAAAATTTGGCTCAATGAAACGCTACCGAGAGCCGCCCCCAATGGCGCGATCGCGAAAGCGATCATGTCAGCCTGCGGTGCTGGGATGCGCTTGAACGCTACGCCGACAGCAGCATCGCACCTATTGACAACAATCCAGTCGAAAACTGCGTTCGGCCGATTGCGATAGGAAAGAAGAACTAGTTATTTACAGGCAGCGAGCGCGCAGGCCAGCGCGCTGCGGCGATTCAAGCGCTACTTGGGACTGTCAAACTGAACGGCCTCGACCCACAAGCCTGGTTGAGCAACACACTAGAAAAACTGCCTACCTGGCCCAACAGTCGAATCGACGAACTCCTGCTGCTGCGCACACTAGCAGAAAAATAAGCGCTGCGGTAATGGAGTGGCTGGGTGCTTACAGTGATTCGATGTTTGTAGTAATATGTCATTATGCATATCGAACTACAGCGTACTTTTATTCATTATTCGTCGTCTCGATCAACCGGTATCGAAGGTCACTTGGACGATGGCAATCAACCGATGCAGGCATACCTGAAGTGGCCCGATATTCATTGCAAGCAAGTTGCCGTTGTTCTTGGCGAAGCCGGTATCGGGAAGACGGTCGCATTCCAGCTCGAAGTAAAACGGCTGAAGGGCTCAGGGCACTCGACATTTTTCATTCCCCTAAACCTGCTCAAGACTATTGACGACTGGAAACTAGCACTCGGCAGTGAGTTTGGGGCATTCTCTGCATGGGAAGGAAGTCGCGAAAAAGGTTTCTTTTTCCTAGATGCGATCGATGAGGCTCGATTGCTGTCACACAGTGATTTCATTCGGGCACTGCGGATCGTACAAGCGACACTCTCTGCGTACATGACCCGTATCCAGTTCGTGCTTTCATCTAGGGTAACGGACTGGATGGTCCCTGAGGTTGCCGCCGCGGTCGCGGCCGAACTCGTCGCCCCGATCATAGAAGCTAACTCGAAGGTTAAGTTTGCATCGCTGGATGTAAGTGAAGCTTGCACGCGAACGACTTCGCAGGATGAGTCCGACCCCTTGCTGGTTGTAACGTTGGAACCCCTCGCTCGGGCGGAAGCCCAGCGGTGTGCTCTGCACTTTGGGCTGCGCAACGATGCTGCATTCTGGGATGTGGTTGACAGTAGCGGCTACGATTTTATGACCAATCGCCCCCTCGACTTGCGCTGGATGGTCGACTTGTGGAATGCACAAGGGCGCCTGGGCACCTATATCGAGATGCTCGAAGTACATATTGATGCTCGACTCAATGAGGTCAACCCCTCCTACCAGCAAGCAGGCAAGGTTCTTTCTAAGGATCAGTTACGGATTGGCGCCACCCGGCTTGCGGCTGCGGCCGAGTTCGGTCGCCACGCGTTTATCGCCGTCCAACCATCGGTTCTTGCAGAAGAGGGGCTTCAGGCCCATTTGGTGCTACACGACTGGGTATCGACCGACGTGCAATTGTTGCTGTCCAGCGGAATTTTCGACGAGGCCAGCTTCGGCAGACTCAGGTTTCATCATCGCTCGCTGCGCGAGTATTTGTCGGCGTGCTGGGTAGATCATGAATTGCACAAGGGTGTACCGCTGCACCGGATCCGCCCCTTGTTTACTAGTCAGCCATTCGATGAACTTGTGCTCATTCCCGCTCGGCGTGCGGCGTTGAGCTGGCTTGCCGCAATCAATATCAAGGTGCGAAGTTGGGTCGTGTACAACTTTTCTGAGCTATTGTTTTACGGCGGAGACATTGAGTCGTGGGACAAGCGTTCGACCAACGAGGCTTTGAAAATTTTCGCGGACGCAAGCAAGTTCGCAAGCAAGGCCAGATGGTATGTTAGCGACAATACCTGCACTAGGGTTGCACGCGTCGTTGCACCGGCCAGTGTCGCCGCCATTCTGAAGGATAACGAGGCATCACATGAAGCCAGAGCCTTTGCTTACAGGCTAGTGCGATGCGGCAAACTGAAGTCCTGTGCCGACCCGGCATTCGCCAACTACGGGAAGATTGACTGCACGCTATGGGAGAGGACTGCGGCATTGAGTGCCCTAGGGGCAGTTGGTGCCCCAGAGCACCGTGCCAAAGTGCTTTACGACCTTGAGTTGCATAAATTTCTCGGCAATCGCGCGGTATCTGAGGCCCTAGTGGTCATCAATTGGCACGAGCTTTCTTCTTTGACCCTTACAACCATATTCAATCAGACAGAGAGCGAAGCGGAAGATGAGGGCTGCGGCTTTATGGCCATGACGCTCAAGGAAATGCTGCTATCAAACGCCACTCTTGTGGATGCCGAACTTTTGCTGAAGGCTGTTCACGACAGTTGCGCTTCCAAGGTATCAGGAATGCCCCTCATACAGCCTTCTGCCCCATTCCAATCCGAACGGGATTGGCGCATCTATGCGCTGGTCGGCTGTCTCGAGCAGGTTTTCTATCTGGCTCGGCAGAACGACAGTCCGCTACCTCAAGCCTGTGTCGACGCCGCTGTGTTGATCGACGATTTGCGTCTCGCTGGCCTAATCCACCGAGACGAGGTCACTAGGCTATGTGCAACTATCAAGACCATGCCGGCGTTTCGCTGGCAGGTTACGCTGGCTATTGCCTGCTCAGAGCCGATTGGTTTTTCCAAGGGACGCTTGGCTGGAGGGGCACCTTGCATCGTCACTCTGGAGCCAGCGGATATACCTGAACTCATTAAATGGGCACATGATGTGACGACGCAGCCCACTGAGCAGGCGATCTGGTTCGAGTTGTGTGTCGAAACCGTTCTAAGGCTGCGCAGCCGATTCGAACGAAAATGTGCCTTGCGAGGGCTGTTCCCTCGATCGGATCAGCGTGCAGCACTGGTCTGCGACAGATACCGACAACTAAGGAGTCTTCGTGCTATCACGGTCAATAAGCCTGCTAAGGCGGCAAAGCTGGCGACGCCAACCATAACGTCAGCCCCATACGCAAAATGGGAACAGATCAAATCCGAATTAGACGCCCGACGCGCACAGATTGCCGACGGCGAGGACCTACCCAGCCTGCTTCGTCTTGTAAACTTCACCAACCCTGGTGAGCTTATTTCGAATGGTCGCGTCATCGATCTTGGTGCCGTCGATATGGAGTTCGGGGAGCACATCGCGACTGCATTTCGCCTGGGCTTATTGGCCTACCGAGGCAAGGCCGTGTTGAGCAGCCCGCTTTTTCATTATCAGTCAGGCAGGCCGCAAAAGCCCATGCCAGTTAGGATTGCAGAGGCGAGTATCAACTTATGGATCACCGACGGGGTAGATTGCGTGGGATTGTCTGGAGCCGAGGTGGCGGTGGCCGCTCAGGTAGCAGTGTGGTCAAACGCCAAGCTGCCAGAATGGTTCCACACTTTGTGCCAAATGAGATCCAGCGATGTCATCGCCGCATTGACGCCATGGTTGCTAGAGGATGTCGGCTCGCTGCGTTCCGATGGCATCCGACAAGCCACGTTGGCGATGGTTTTGCAGAGCCCATGCAGCGTCCGGCACAAATTACTGATGACGCTGATTCCACTGGTACATGGTGGCAGAGTAGGCGACGAAGCAACCTTGAAACAGTTGGTGGTACTCCTAAATGAGGCACAACTTATCCAGCAAGAGGAGTTCGACTCCCTGTGCCGGGATGCACTCGAACGGTATAAAGATGCGTCGGGTTACATTTCGGACTTGACGTGGCTCCGGCTGTGGATGGCTGCCAGCAACTGTTCCGCTTGGAATTGGTTCTCCCAGCATCTTGCTACGCTTGCGCCTGGCCACCAACGAGCTCGGCAGATCGACGAATTTGCTACCGCTATGTGGGACTCGAAGTGGGTTTGGGAATCTTGGACCTCGACAGCTGCCGATCTGTTAACTGATATCTGCGAGGTTTTGTTTGGCTCTGAGCTTAGCGGGACTTCCTTGGACAGCCCGTCTAGCGCGTCCGGGGGTGGGATGACCGAGCGCATGTATTCTGATATCACTCAGCAGTTGATTGGCATACGTGGGAAGGCCGGACGCCAAGCGCTCCAGCGGCTGGTTAGTGTCGTGCTTGATGCTGGACTCCAGAGGCACTTGAAAGCCTGCTTAGTCGAACACGCCGAACGCGAGGCCGAGGTGGGCGCGCGTTGGCGTCCAGATCAGTTGCGCGATCTTCACAAAGTCTTCGACTCGGCGCCCGCAAGCGAAGCGCAACTCTACGAGCAGGTGCTGGCAAGGCTGGAGGAGATCCGTACGTCGCTCGAGGAAGGACCGTTCAGCGAACGCCCGTTGTTCAAACAAGGAATGCCCGAGAAACATCTACAGCTCTGGCTAGCAGCGAAACTCCAAGACACGCAGAACCTGCGCTTCAGTATTCATCGAGAAGAAGAGGTTGATGACGACAAGCGCACAGATATCCAATGTGCCTGTGCTAGAGGAAATGTATGCATCGAGATCAAACCTCTCGACAGCACTAGAAATTATTCAGCGAAATCCCTCGTCGACGACACACTCACGCGGCAAATAGTTGGTCAGTACCTGATTGGTCGAAACAGCTCACACGGGATTCTCGTATTGATGGAACTCGAAAAAAAGGGGTGGGATCTCCCGGGCGCAATGAAACAGAGCTTCGATGAATTGGTTAAGCACGTTCAATTAGAAGCTAACAAGATCAAGGAAAATATGCCATCAGTCGCCGAACTGCTCGTTTTCAGCATCCGTTGTACGATCTGATGTATGAACATGTCCGGATTTCTGATTAAACCAACCGCACAAGAGCAATCTGTAAGGGGCGCTCAATAAATAGGGGAGGATTCAATGGTTTCGCTTGCGTCGCAGCACAGTCAGATTACAATTAACGTCAAAATCTCTCAGGGTCAAGACGATGAATTCATTGCCACTATGTTGCAATGGGAGCAGATGGTGCCCACAATCTACTTTCTGGACATTTGTGCAATCGCACATATCAAGACTTACCGTGAGTCCAAGAGCTTCAAGGACGAGAAGCATAAGGAATCGATCCATGCGCTTCGCGATATCGACCTCCGCCATAACAGCGTGTCCTACCTCCCTGCTCTGATGGAGAAAGCCAGTGACCTGCGCAGCAAGTTTTCTGCTGAGGATTTTGTCCTCGAGGCACAACGGGACTGGGATGCCATGGGCGCCTTCTTTAAAAACGCACTTGTCCTAGAGCCTTGGGACTTCGTCAAAGCCTATTCGACCGAACTGTTTGGAGCCCATCCTGAGCAGTCAATGCCAGAGTATCTAGCATTCCTTCAGTTCGCGAGCGCCCAAGGACTACACAACAAGATCACCGGAGGGAAACAACGCCTCAAGATGGCTGAAATACTTTGCGCCAAAGCGCAAGAGCTCGGGATCAGTACGAGTCACCCAGTGGTGCTGGTGCCGGTCGCGGTCGTGTATGGGTGCGAGGACGCCCGACTGGTGATGAAATTCGCAGGGAAGCCTGAGAATTTTAATCCCGGCAATGCCTTGGGTGATATTCAGTCGATATCTCGTGTCGCAGGTACAATGACGAACTTCATCCAACGTGCTGGCGGAGCGTTCAAGAACTGCAAATTCAAGACTGGAGACTCTCCGCTTCACAATATGTTGCGCTATTTCACCGTGCAATCTGTGAGCACAACTGAGATGTCAGATGGGGCAACTCACAATTTTACGGTATCCGTCGATGCTCCAAGTCTTTACCCTGTTCTCTTTGGGGCAGATCGCGAACCCAAAGACGAGAAAAGTCGAATTGAATTGGATCGACTATTCGTGCTGTTGGGCGCAGAATTTTCCGATTAGATATTCCATTGGGGGGCGAGTTCCAATTCAGACATTCCGTAAATAGACTTTTTAGCGAGCGTTGGCTTTGGCCGATCTGTCAATGCCCAAGGCTAAAAAACTAAAGCCCTCATCCATCCCCTTCGCTTCGATCTGTTAGCGCGAATGACTGCTAAGGCCGAAGTGTCGATGCCGAAAGTAAAAAATGAGAGGCCGCTAACCTTCAGGTTGCGGCCTTTAATGATCAGGGGGCATGCTTTATCGTTTCGGTTAATCCACAGTTTCTGTGGGTAACTTTCCTGATATTGAACAAAAAGCATTTTGAAACAAAGCTCCTTAGCTAAAAATGCTGGGGAGCTTATTATTTTGGCGAACGTATGTTCAGCTACTCCACCTTTATGACGGCAGTTCGGCCTAAGCGGTCATCGATCTAGTCTACCGCCTTGGTTAACACAGCGCGCTGATGGCGGCAGCAATGCATCGACCATGTTGGAGGTAATGCTCAATCGCTGTCTCCTTCTGTGCCTGAGAGTACCTGCGCCCTTAAATCAAGTTCAATGCGCTTGAAAGCAAGCAGCTCAATTCACCTTACGTCCCTTGGCTAAAAAATTTCGTGCCTGACGTTTTTTCCACCACAGAATAAATCCGGTGATGGTGAGCCCCGCAATAGTCAGTCCAAAAAAACAGACAAAAATTCGATACAGCAAGCCCCAAACTTTGCCCATATGCAGCGCGTAAAGCCAACTGGTGATCGTATCGCCTGCGGCAATGCTGCTGGGCAAATTGTAGCCAATGCGCGCGCCGCTCACGGCGTTAATCCCGACATAGCTCATTCCCATCTCGCCCACATCCAAGCTGGTTTTTACGCTGTAAGCGTACATATTTTGCTCTTTAAGATAAAACAAGCGCTCGGCTTGGCCGACAGTAAAGCCTCTCTCTTGTGCCAAGCCTTGCATTGCTTGCTCTGAGTGACCTAAGGCCTGCCCCCAATTTAGAATCACTTGGCCTTTTGCCAACGGCTGTGCGGGGAAGTTCCATAAGTCTTTTTGAAAGACCAATAGGCTTTTCATCACGGGATAATACACTTGCTCGCGCAAATTAAACGCCACGCTCGACCACGCAAAAATCAGCAGCACCGCCCACAACCACAAGCCACTCGCCCGATGCAGATCAAGGTTGATGCGGTGAAAACTCGCGCCCGTTTTGATTTTCCACGCCGGTCGCCATTTTTCGACAAAAGGACGACCTTTGGGGAAGGTCAAATACGCGCCCGCAAAGCAATCGATCACCCACAATAAAGCCACAATCCCCATAATGACCACTCCCCAATCCGGTATCGCAAAGGTGTAATGCAAGCGATACAAAAATGGCATCAGCGCATGGGATGACCAGCGAAACTCGCCCCATTCTCGCTGCCCTTGGATGCGCCCGCTGTACGGATCGATAAAAATTTGACTGAAGCCCAGCTCGTAAGGCAGCTTGGTCGCGGGATTGGTTTTGGCCGTCACCCATAACGCCAGCGCATGCTCGCTTGGGATCGCCAGTTGCAAGACATTCAGCTCGGCACGTGGTGCTAATTGTGCGTTGACGTGCTGATGCAGTACCAATGCCGACAGCGGCTGTGCCGCATGCGGAATGCGAATCTGATACAAATCGCTCGCCAGCCACTGATCCAGCTCTTCATTAAAGGCCAGCAGCGCCCCCGTCAAACCCGCGCTTAGTAAAAATAAAGTCATCGTCAAGCCGATCCAGCGATGCAACACAACGACCGACTGACGATTAAAGAAACGCATTACAGCAAACTCCACAGCCACCAGATGAAAAAACAGCCCCGAAGGGCTGTATCAATGCGTTCGCCATGCGAGTAGCAAATACATAAATCAAACAATGTCTCACGCGCCCTTTACGGGGAAGCTCAAAACGCTTAACTCATTGTTCAGTGATATGACGATCTTGCGACGAAAAATCACAGTACTCGCAGAGTTATTATTTAATAAACCATTGATTTAAATCTAATTTTATTTTTAAAGTCACATGAGTTCTGAATAAAAACATCTAATAGTCAACGTCATCAGCCTATTTAGGCGGGGATGAGTTCTTGCTGCTCGACGATTTGTAGCTGACCGTTCTCCATTCGCAGCATTCGATCGGCCAAATGGAAATAACGGTCGTCGTGTGAAATCACCAAAATGGTTTTGCCTTGCGCTTTCAGTTCGCTGAGCACGTCGTGATAGAACACATTTTTAAATACCGGATCTTGATCGGCGGCCCACTCGTCAAACACCATAAATGGACGATCTTCTAAATAGGCGACGACCAAAGCCAGTCGTTTTCGCTGCCCTTGTGACAAGGCTTGCGTGGTAAACGCGCCGTTTTTTACTTGTACTTTGTGCTGTAAGTGCAAACGCGCCAGCAATTGATTGCCGCGTTGGTCGAGTGCACTGGTGTCGGTATTGCCGACCTGCAATAAGCGATCAAATAAATGGAAATCCGAAAATACCGTGCTGAATATTTGGCGGTATTGATCGCGATTGGCGTCGTCAATCAATTCGCCATTGAGTTTCACACTACCCTGCTCCGGCGGATATAAACCGACCAATAATTTGGCTAAAGTGGTTTTGCCGCTGCCGTTGCCGCCGACCAAAAACACCACTTCACCGGCTTTAAAACTCAAACTCATGGGTCCCAAAGCAAAAAAATCGTCGCTCTGTTCGTGGTAATAACGATGCGCTACGCCATCTAACTCCAGCGATTTCAGCACCGGCAGTTGTAAGGGATTCGCGGGGTTTTCGTTGACTTGCATGCCTTGCGTCACGTCATCAATGCGGTCAGCCGATGCTTTGGCGAGGTTGGCGCGCGGCAAATTAAGCAATAACACTTCCAGTGGCGTCACCATATACACAAACACCAGCGCAAAGCCGGTCATAATTTTGGCTTGATTGGGCACATCACGAATTAGCACAAACAACACCAGACCAATAAACGCGTAAATCAGAAAATTGCTCCAGCTGGCCGACAGCAGAAAAATCGACATGCCCTTGGTGCGCTCGCGACGTACGATTTCAATCGACTCACCCAAGACCTTATTGGCAAATACCGTACGTTTATTGCGATGTAAGCGCAGCTCTTTTGCTCCATCAGTCAGCGAGCGAAAATGACCAAATAATCGGTCTTGCTCATCGGCGGCGGCGTCCAAATGCACAATGGCACGCAAATGCACCAAGTGATACGCCAAGGAGCCTAAAGCTAATACCAACACGGCAAACAAAAAAACTTGCCACGATAGCATCAACATATAAGTCAAGCAGCCCAGCACGACGACGGCATTGGTCAAAATCGCGGGGAAACTGACAAAAAACTCGGCCACTTTGGCGGTGTGCTCGGCCAAGGCTGATTGCACTTTGGCGGCTCCTATCGCTTCCAGATGGCGGTAATCGGTATCCATCACGCGCTGGCTGACGTATAGCCGCAATTGGGCGTCGGCGTGATGACTTAAGCGCTCGGATAAAATGGATGCAGCCATTTGGCTGAGCATCACCACCAAGGCGGTAAGGCCAAAAGTCAGCGCCATACGATCGCGAGCAAGCGCATCAGCGGTTAGCGCGCCGCTAATTTGCGTGACGAGCAAGACACTACAAGCGCCGTGAATCACGCTCGCCAGAGCCGTAAAAAACAGCAACCCGCGCGATTGGCTTAATAAAAATTTAAACATGAATGGTTTCCAAGTTTTGGAGGGGCTTTATAGCAATGACGAAATGGCTGGCTCAATGTTTAGCCTAACCGCCCGCGAGATGCGGGCAGTCATCCATCTGGCCGCCACGTTTAAGGCGCCCAATGTTGCTGGCTTTTCAGGTCGGCCATAATTGCCGCATCGCTAAATGGAAACGTCAACCAGTCTTTTTTTGCATAGCGTAACAAGGCAGTATTGCTCTCTACGCTAAGCAGACCATGATCTAGCTGCCCATGCGCCAGTAGGGTGTACGCAGCGACCCCCTCAGGGGTAAAGCGCACCAATTGTAAATAACTATTGCCAAAGAAATCACCATTGACGCCCTTTTTCCCTAACTCGCCGCACGCAACGGTAAAATAACCCGCCTCGTGGCAGCCGCCAAACAGTGGCACTCGCGATGCACCTTGCCCCGCATAGAGATATGCACGCCGTGGCGCATCAAGCGCCAAACCACTTGCTTGCACCGCCAAAACGGCCGCACCCAAACTTTGCGCAATGCGTGGATCGGCAACGCGGAGTGCATTCGGCGTCACCAGCGGCTGCTGATAATCGAATGGCTGGGCGTAGATTTCTTGCACCGGCAAGCTTTCAATGCGCGCCCAAAATTGCTCCCATAAATGCGCACCCCTATCATCGGCATTGCCGGTATTACGCCAATCGCTTAAGACTTGGCACGCTTGCTGGAGCGAGACCGTACGGGCTATTTTTTTACCACCCAGAGGATCTGCCTGCACTTTTACTGATTTTGTCTGGCAAACAGCTACCAACACTGGCGCTTTAAATTGCTCGGCCGACCACACGCGAGAATCCAGCACCTGTTGCTGTAAGGCCAGCTGCACTTGGCTGGCGGGCAACGGCGCTTGCTGCACCAAGGACTCGGCAATTTTATTGCCTAATTTGCTGCGCCAAGATACCACTTCACGCTCACCGCCCATCAGCGCGGGGAAGCCCTCTAATGGCTGATGCGGATTACTCAGCCAATAACTGTCGTTCATATTGGCGACATAATCGCGGCGAAATAAGCCCGGCTGTTGCGCGGCGGGCACTGCGCCAGTCTGCACCGCGCTCGCGTCGTTTTGCCATTGGCACGCCGCTCGACTACCGTCGAGTACCGGCGTTTTCGCATCTAATGTCGCAAATGCTTGCGCAACGGGCGTGGTGCAGCGCTGGCGTAAATCATCCGGCGCATTGGGCATCGCGCCAATATCGCCGTACCAGACTCTATCGTCGTTGCGACCTATCGCAATGGTATTCACCCACGGCACCGCCGCTTCACGCTTTTGAATGGCGACAAAATCGTCCAGCGACTGGGCTTGGTTCCAATAAAAGAAAGTACGGAAAATCCTGAAATTCTCGGCATTAATGTCTTTCACTGCTAAAGCTTTTTGCTGGCCCCACGCCAATAGCGGAGACTCTGCGCCCAAATCAAGCAGCGGCCCTAAGTCGCTGCGATACAGCGTGCGGCTTGCCACTTTGCCGCCGCGCAATGGTATTTGCACCGTTTTGGCCTGCATGTTTTTGCTTGCGCCGTCCACTTGATACTGAGTCGGTGTCGCCAATTTTAAGTCAAACAGGCCAAAGCGCCGCGCCTCCGACACCGTGTGGCTCCACGCCACTTGCTCGTTAAAGCCGATCATAGTCACCGGAATCCCCAGAAAAGACACGCCAGCGACGTTCACTTTTCCCGGAATCGTTAAATGTGCTTGGTAAAACCGATCCGGCCCGCTCCAATACCAATGTGGATTGCCAAACAATACCGCCTCTTTACTGCCGGTGACTTCACCACCCAGCGCCAAAGCATTACTGCCAATCCCGGGGCGACTACCTATGGTTTGCGCCAACTGTTGTGAAAGTTGTGAAAGCGGCTGCGCCAATTTGGATGATGTGGCGGCCCGTTTTTTCGCCCCCTTAGGCGGTTGCGCATTCACAATTTGCGGGATGAATTTGGCATAGCCTGCACCAATATTCGCCGCATACATGCGGCGATAAATATCATCGGCGCTAATATTTCTGACCCATGCTTGCTTTAAGCACGCCTCCTTACCCGTGATTCTCGCCTCAGCCAGATAGCGATTAAAACCCACAGCAAAGCCACTAATCATCGCCTGTAAATCGGCGGGCTGCTCGGCGTGATAAGCAGCAACCATCTCGGGTGTCGCAAATGCTTTGAAGAAAATATCCAACTCCAAATTGCTCGGTTTACCGAAAGTCGAGTCATGCTCGGGCCGCTGCTTGGCGCCAAAATGTAGGCTGCGTTGCCCCTCAAAAGTCAGAAAAGCTTCGCTTAAAGTGCACAGCGCATCTTGCGCCTGCACATAACCATAACCCTGCCCTAAGTCCTGCCAATTACTGGCTTTGATATGTGGAATACCATCACTGGTACGGCGAATTTCAATCTCATCGGCATAAGCCATACCGATACAAGACATCAGCAGAATCAGTATTTTTTTACTAAGCAGCATCGTATTTCCAAAGTGTTCGCGTATTGCACTGATGACGAATTCAGGCCAGATTTGTTTAATCCAGTAAACAAGCCGCAGCCCAAATCGTCACACTAGAATTACATTGCACACTGCGAACCATGCCACTTCATCCAGACCTTGAGTCCTTTTTAGAATTAGTTGCCTTGGGCGATCATCAGCCCATGCATTTACAAACGCCAGCCGCAGCGCGCGCCAGCTATGACGCGGCAACGCCCTTGCTGGATACGCCCGGCGAAGAATCTGTCACTACACAAGAAATCAGTTTCACGAGTCGTGATGGCGCGCCACTGAAAGCGCGGCTGTATTCGCCAGCAATCAACACAGCTGCCGCCTTGCCAGCGCTGGTATTTTTTCACGGTGGTGGCTACTGCATCGGCGGACTCGATTCACACGACGCGCTATGCCGCGATCTGGCGCACCGCGCCGAGTGCAAGGTGTTGGCGGTCGATTACCGACTCGCGCCCGAGTTTAAATTCCCAACGGCGGTGCATGACGCCAACGACGCTTGGCATTGGCTCCAGCAACACGCTGCCGATTACGGCATTGACGCGGCACGCATAGCCGTGGGCGGCGATAGCGCGGGCGGCACGCTGGCTACGGTGTTGTGCCTCGCCTTGCGTGATGCCGCTTTGCCGCAGCCGTTACTACAATTGCTGCTTTATCCTTGCACCAGTAGCATCCAAAACAGCGCCTCGCATCAGCGTTTGGCGACGGGCTATTTACTCGAAAGCCAAACCTTGCAGTGGATGTTTGCGCATTATCTGAATCACAATTTCGAGCGCAATGACTGGCGCTTTGCCCCGCTATTGAGTGACGATCTCAGGCAGCTTGCGCCCGCGCATATGGTCTTGGCCGAATTTGATCCTTTGCTCGACGAAGGGCGCACCTACGCCGAGCGCCTGCAAGCAGCGGGCGTCGCCACCACGCTCAAAATCTACGCCGGCATGGTGCATGACTTCGCTCGCCTCGGAAATATCGTCGCCGATGCCGACACGCTACGCGACGAACTGGCACTGCGATTGCGACTCGCATTCAACGAAGCATGAAGTGGCACGCGTTGACATTCTGCTTCGCCTTAAGTGCTACCCCAACGCACGCATTTGAAGACACAGAAACCTTGGGGCAAGGCAAACTCGACGCTGAAATGAGCGCCGAGCGGCAAGTCGATCACGGTGACAAGCGAACAACGGCGGATCTTCAGCTCACTTACGGCGCGCTGGATACGCTCGATCTCTACCTCGAATTTCCTTACCAGCTCAGCCCTGCGCCGTCAGGCTGGCTCGACATCGCAGCCGCGTTCAAGTGGCGCTTTTATCAACAAGATGACATGAGTTTGGCGCTGGCGGCAGGCGTCAATATACCGAACCAATCTCGACGGCCAGACATTACATCGGCTGACGTGGGCGGCGCAGCCCAGTGGGACCTCAACGCCCTCAGTCTCTATGCGAACCTAGCTTATGAGTATCAAGACAATGAGTCGCGCTGGGGCGGTATTTTGGCCGCAGAGTACGAAGTCTCGCCAATGATTTCAGTCACTACAGAATATGCCCACACACACTCAAGCGCATCCTCGCCGAACGAACAAGCGCTCATCTTCAGCCTTGATGCGAGCTTCATCGATCAGATTGATTTGAGCTTGAGTTACACCAGAGGGCTGACAACCCAATCCATCGATCAAACCGAAATATCACTGACGTTCAGCCCAAGCGAGTCTTACGACATCGAGTTGGGCTATGAAATGGAGCCCGCCAGCCGAAACTACAGTAGCTACATCACGCTGGGCAAGCACTTTTAGGCTCGAGCCTTAGCCAGCAAAGCATAAGCGAGTAAAAAACAGCACGCGACATGTCAACGACGCTTAAACATTCGACACGCTGGCTCGTCATGCTATCAACAACACGATAATGAAGATCCCATGACCACCAACCCACTGCATGCTGATTTAATGTCACTCGCGCCGCAATGGCACTGCTCTGCGCGATATTTACAATGGCAGGCCGAGAGCTCGCCCAGCCTTGCCAGCGCACTTCATGCGCTCAGTATGGCATTTGAAAACGACGCCACGCCGCTGACATTACAAGCGCCAGCACCCTTCATACAGTCGCTCGCTAATTTAGGTATAGCGCTACAAATTAGCATTAATAATACCTGCATTGACATACCACCATATTTATTTTGGCAATACCCAAACAACTGGCTCCCGCAAGCTTTACCACCCTTACCGCTGCACTATCAGATTAGCGATGGACGCCGCCATCCGCTGCGGCGCGCACAAGGCCATGGCGTCGTGTATCAACGCCATATCCCGTGGCTACAGCAATCTTTAAGTTTTCGTGTGGCCGACATCGACATCGACTTGCCGCACTTCCATCGCTGGATGAACGACCCGCACGTCGCCGAGTTTTGGCAAGAAAGTGGCAGCGAAGACGATCATCACCGCTACCTCGAAAAAGTAACTTTAGATGCGCATAGCACTCCGCTAATTGCTTGCTTAGACGACGTACCATTTGGCTATTTCGAAGTGTATTGGGCCAAAGAAGACCGCATAGCACCGTTTTATGACGTCGCCGATTTTGATCGCGGCTGGCATGTTCTGATTGGCGAAGCGGCGTATCGCGGCAAGGATTTTGTTTCAGCTTGGCTACCCTCGATTTCTCATTATCTGTTTCTTGATGATTGCCGCACGCAGCGCATCGTAATTGAACCACGCACCGACAATCAAAAAATGCGCAGCAATCTGCAACGCTCGGGCTACGCCTTGATTAAAGAATTTGATTTTCCGCATAAACGCGCCGTCTTGGGTTCGCTGCTCAGAGAGCGCTTTTTTGCCGAGCAGCTCTGGCTACCCACACTTTAAGGACATTGTATGCATATCCACGACCTGATCGGCATCGGCTTTGGCCCATCGAACCTTGCACTCGCGATTGCGCTCACAGAACAAAACTCAGCGCTGGACGCTGTTTATCTTGAAAAACAAAGCCAATTTGCTTGGCATCCGAATATGTTGCTCGACGGCACGCAGATGCAAATCTCGTTCTTAAAAGATTTGGTTACGCTGCGTAATCCCAGCAGTGCATTTTCATTTTTGAATTATTTGCACCAGCAACAAAGGCTACAAGATTTTATTAATTTAAAAACCTTCTACCCCAGCCGCTACGAATTTAACAATTATCTAACGTGGGCGGCGCGGCAATTTGCTGGGCAATGCCATTTCGGCGAAGAAGTCACAGCCATTGAACCCGTCATCCTTGACGATAAAGTCAGCCATTTACGGATTAGTTCAACCTCAAAGGCAGGCGTCCAACAGCGCCTAGCCCGCAATATCATTGTTAGTGTTGGCGGCAGCCCGAATATTCCAGATGCATTTGCGCAATTTAAAAATGACGCGCGCGTATTTCATTCGAGTACGTATTTAAGCAGTTTAGAGAAAGTCAAACACGCCAAACGCATTGCCATCATTGGCGCAGGCCAAAGCGCGGCGGAAATCTTTGTCGATTTGCACGGCAAAGGCTACCAAGTAGATTTAATTACGCGCGCCAGAGCGATGAAACCCGCCGACGATAGCCCGTTTATCAATGAAATTTTTAATGCCGATTATACCGATTACGTTTTTAATCACGCTCCACAAGATAGAGCAAGCTTAATTGGTGAATTTTTAAATACCAATTACGCCGTCGCCGACCGCGCCTTAATTGAACAAATTTATGCGTTGCTGTATCAGCAAAAAGTTGTTGGCGATCAACGCCATCAATTCTTGCGTCGCCACGACATTCGCGCAGCGCAAGCCACCGCGCAAGGCATTCAATTGCAACTGGCGGATTTGGATCTGGGCAGCGAATTGGGCGCCCACTATGACGCCGTTGTACTAGCCACCGGTTATCAGCGGCAAGCGCACCAACAATTGCTTGCCCCACTCGCGCCTTGGTTGGGTACGCACGAAGTCGACCGCAATTATCAACTCATCAGCAGCGCTGATTTTGCCCCGAAAATTTTCCTACAAGGCAGTTGCGAAGCCTCGCACGGACTCTCTGACACGCTACTCTCTATCACCGCAATCCGCAGCCAAGAAATCAGCCAAGCGCTCACCTCAAGCAATTAATCCGGGCTATTGATGTATTGCATCGCAGAAGCGGGCTGCACTATCTGCGCAAGTTGAAAAGCCTCCAAAAGGGTCGTCGTAGCGGCATAAATCGGTATCCAAAGCAGTTGTATCACCATTGCCGTAGATTTCCAGTCTTGCCTGTTGGTACGACTGAGTAGCCGGAATGGCGAAGCGATGCATTTCCTGGTGCTTTGCAACTCCATATCTAAGGTCCTAAGCCATCAGCACTGTCAATTTGGATTGCATGCAGAACTAACGCCCTTGGATTTTGCAAAAACATAAACAATTATCATTCTATTTCGTCTTCTAAAGTATGGGCGCATATTTGCTGCACGCTTTTCTGTAGCTTTGCGTTTTTTTTACTTATTCTAAGGTATACATATGCTTTCCCGTCCCAAGGTGCTCAGCGTCGCCATCCATCTCACCCTGCTCAGCTCATACAGTCACGCCAACGAAACCATCCTCGCCCCGATTGAAGTCACCGCAGAAACATCTCCCGAAACCGCGACCAGCCCAGTTCGAGGTTTCGTCGCAACACGCAGCGCGACGGCAACCAAGACCGACACACCGATTATGGAAACACCGCAGTCGATTTCGGTGGTAACTAATCAAAGAATGCAAAACCAAGGAATGCAATCGTTCGATCAAGCCTTGCGTTACACCGCTGGCGCGATGACGGAAGTTACTGGTTCTGATTTACGAGCGTCATTTATTAATATTCGTGGTTTTGAAAGTACAGTTTATCGAGATGGTTTAATTAATATTGCCAGTAGTTGGGCTGAGTATCGCCCAGAAACTACCGAGCTAGAGCGAGTCGAAATACTCAAAGGTCCAGCGAGTATTTATGGTCGAGGTGGGCCTGGTGGCGTAGTCAACTTAGTATCTAAACGGCCCGTAGCCGAGCCTATTAGCGAAGCTGAATTAGTCTTTGGTAATTTTGAGCATTATCAAGCAAATATCGACGTTGGCCGAGCGCTCAATGAAGATAAATCAGTGTTATTTCGTTTAAATGCAATGGCACGTAATAGTGATACACAAACCGATTTTATTAATGATGATCGAATGATGATTGCGCCTTCACTGACTTGGAAATTAGATGAACGGACAAGCTTAACGGTGCTGGCTGATGTGGCTAGGCAATCGACTAAACAAAAAAGTTGGTTTCCATGGCAATCACTAACTCAAGACAATCCAAATGGAGAAATCCCAATCAATCGTTTTACCGGAGAGCCGGATTGGGATAAATACGAAAAAGACATGGCTTCATTGGCCTACTTCTTTGAACATCAATTTGATCATTGGACGTTGCGCCAAAATGCACGCGTTTCGCGCGTCGACCTAGATTATCGCGGCATTGGTACCGGCGACTTTATGACAGACCAACGTACCGTTGATCGTTGGACCTGGGCAGTCGATAACACCAGTCAAGCAGCAGTCGTGGATACCCAAGCTGAAACGAAATTTAAAACCGGTAATGTAGAGCATCGGCTTTTGCTCGGTCTTGATTATCAACGCTTCCGCAGTTCTGGCTTTATGGGCAGCGGTGGTGCACCAGACTTGGATTTATTTAACCCTGTTTATGGTAGCGAGGTCATCGATCCAGAAATGTCAGTTGCTAAAGAGCGACTAGATCAATGGGGTGTTTATGCTCAAGATCAACTTAGATTAGAAAATTGGCGGCTCAATTTGAGTACTCGATTTGATAAAACAAAGACTTACGATGAATCCTGGGGAAGTATTTCAGAGCAAAAAGACAGTGAACCTACCTATAGCGCAGGCCTTCTTTACGCTTTTGACAATGGATTCAATCCTTACTTAAGTTACTCAACCTCATTTAAGCCTGTATTAGGTCGCGGGGCAGATGAACAAGCATTTGTACCAGAAACTGGTCGTCAAATAGAGTTGGGCGTTAAGTGGCAACCACTAACTGAAAATCTAATGTTAACTTTTTCGGCGTTTGATTTACGCAAACAGAACGTAACGACCAGCGACCCTGTAAATCCAAACTTTAATGTGCAAACGGGTGAGATTCGCACACGCGGCCTTGAATTTGAAGCTGTTGCAAGCTTAATGCGAGGCCTAGATTTAACTGC
Source organism: Deefgea rivuli DSM 18356 (assembly GCF_000620145.1). GTDB lineage: Bacteria > Pseudomonadota > Gammaproteobacteria > Burkholderiales > Chitinibacteraceae > Deefgea > Deefgea rivuli. The sequence goes on along the minus strand of NZ_JHVM01000009.1, from coordinate 294,460 downwards.
AAGTTTGGCATTACTCGACCCTGAAATTACGGCCACAAACAATCTGGCTGAGCTCGGCAAACAACCTGTTCACACAGCAAAACAAACCGCTTCCTTATGGGCCAACTATCGATTCGATAATGCTAGTTTGGCAGGTTGGTATCTCGGTGCTGGCGTGCGATATATTGCAGAAACACCTGGCAATGATGCGAATGAATACTTTAATCCAAGCAGCACCATCTTTGATGGCTTAATTGGCTATCGATATAATTCGTACAATCTTGTTATCAATGGCACTAACTTGGGAAATGAAAGAATCATAACGAACCGTGGTAATTTCTTTGGACAGGCGAGAACAATCAAAGCGTCTATTAATTACATTTGGTAGATCATTCGCTCTACAACAAAATAACAATACACACAGGACTGAAGTTACTTTCCATCCGCACTAAAAATTTAAATTTATAATTAAAGCTTATTTACCCGAAAATGCCAACATTACTGGGTAAATAAGCTCCTAAATGCCCAAAAAAAATTCTACAAAACAACTAATTTCACAGACCGTAAAATTTAAAAGTCACCCTACTTTGCTAACAATCTCTATAACCAACTCTGAATCCTTAATAATTTCAAGATGACTTTTATTAACCGTGCAAGCATCATAATCATAACCAGTAACTATTTTTTCGTCGTACAAAAACATATACTCATCCTCATTGCGCTCCACAGACCACCAGCACTTCACTTTGGCGTTAACTTTAGGAATGGTTTTAACTTTAGAAAAAATTTTTTTCAATAAAAGCAATGATTCAAATAAATAAACAATAGAGTCGCAATCCAAACCAATATACTCATCGTTTAAATCATGAGAAACAAAATCTATTGCAAAATTGACAAGCGAGCTAATTTTGTTAAAATTGATGTCACTGCTTCGCAAACAATCAGCAAAATCATCATTATTTAACAATATCAGGTGGTATTTCTTTGGTATTATTATCGACATGAAATTAAGGAACTCCTCTACCCATGTCGTTGGCTCTTTATTTTTTATAGGCAGAAATGAGTCAACCATTCCAACAAAACAAACATCACAACCAAGCTCTTCCAATTTCTCAGCAACTAAAATTGAAATCAATCCACCAAGTGACCAACCAATCAGTTTATACCCACCAGCAGAGTGAGTTTTAATGATTTTTTTACAATAAATATCGATAAGATCATTGACAGATGAACTGCTCAAATTAGAAAAATCAGTAGAAACACAAATTACAGAATATTGACTACTTAGTGCGTTAATTAATTCCTTATAATCAGTAAACCCCCCCCATCCATCATGAAACAAAAACACTGGGGGTTTTCCATCCTCAATCAATGCATCAATGGTCTTACTCAACAACAAAGCAAGCTGAAAAGGAGTTGGTGCCTTCATCATGTCCATTACTGTCAACAATAAATTATGCCTATTTTTTGCTATTGCAATGCATTTAAGCGACAAGATTGAATTTCCACCCAACTCAAAGAAATTATCACTCCGCCCAACTCGCTCTAATTCTAAGACTTCTGCCCAAATCTGCGCCAGCGTAGTTTCGACTTCGTTTTGTGGTGCTTCGTAGAACTGGCTTGCCCGCTCGGGTTTCGGTAGTGCTTTGCGATCGATTTTACCGTTCGGATTCAGTGGCAAGAATTCCAGCGCCACCAAAATGCTCGGCATCATATAATCGGGCAGCACAGTAGCAATAGCTGATTTGAGTTGCGCAGTGTCGAGCGTGATACCTGAGTGCGGCGACACGTAGCCAACCAGACGCACGCCACCGGAGCCATCTTGCGCGACCACGACCGCTTCGCGCACCGATTCTTGCGCCAACAATTGCGCTTCGATTTCACCGAGTTCAATCCTAAAACCACGAATCTTCACTTGATGGTCGAGGCGACCGAGGTATTCGAGTTGACCATCGGCACGCCAGCGCACCAGATCGCCAGTGCGATATAAGCGCCCCCCGTTTGTATCAAATAGGTCGGAGACAAAGCGCTCCGCGCTGAGTTCGGCGCGGTTTAAATAGCCGCGCGCCAGCCCGATTCCACCCAGATACAACTCCCCCGCCGTACCTTGCGGGACTAGGTTGAGTTCAGCGTCGAGCACGTAGCCAGTGCGATCACCGACCAAAGTACCAATCGGCATATACGCAGAATCAAACGTATCGCCTGGATACATCGTGGCGATCATCGGCGTAATCACCGTTTCCGTCGGACCATAGCCATTAATCATGCGCGGCGGTTTTAAAACGCGTTGCACTAAATCAAAACTCGCGCGCGACATCGCTTCGCCGCCAACGGTATACGAGCGAATCGGCAACTGGCTGGCCGCTTCGCCGACGATTTCGGCCAGTTGATGCAGGTAACTCGGTGTGAAACATGCAATTGTAATGCCGTGCCGTTGAATTTCATCGCAAGTGCGTTGCACATCCCACAGCTCATTATCTCGTGGCAGCAAGGCCGCACCGAAGGCCAGCGGCACCAGCCATCGTTCGTGCGCGCCATCAAAATTAATCGAAGCAAATTGCAGCTCTCGATCCGCCGGCGTCATGCCATAGCGCTCACCAATACTCAGAACATGCATCGCCAACGGCGCATGCGTCACCGCCACACCCTTCGGCTTACCGGTCGAACCCGAGGTGTAAATCACATACGCCAGATTGTCACCGTGGATCGCCACGTCGGGGTTTTGTGTTGATTGCACGGATAGATCTAATGTATCGAGTACGATGACTTGGCTGCTGGCGCTTGGGATGCGATGAATGAGCGATGTATTTGTCAGTAGAGCATTGATTCCGCTGTCTGCAACCATATACCCAAGTCTATCTTGTGGATACTCAGGGTCCAGCGGCACGTAAGCGCCACCGGCTTTCAGCACCGCCAGCAAGGCGACGACCATCTCGACACTGCGCTCCAGCGCGATGCCGACTTTGCTTTCTAGCCCGATGCCTTGCTCGATCAAATAATGCGCCAGTTGATTGGCGCGCTGATTCAGCTCGGCATAAGTCAGCTCGACCTCACCAAAGATCAACGCCGTCGCATCAGGCCGCTGCGCGACTTGGGCTTCAATCAGGCGATGTACCGGCTGACTGGCATCGCAGCGCTGCGGGTTCGTTCCCCAAGCGTTGAGTTGCGCGATTTCATCGGCGCAAAGGAAGTTCAAGCTGGCGAGGCTTTGCTGTGGTGTGGCGGCTAGTTGCTCGAGGATGCTAACGTAATGCTGCGCCATGCGTTCGATCGTTTGAATGTGAAATAGCTCAGCGGCGTAAGTCAGTGTGAAACTGATTTGCCCGTCGCGCTGCTCGATGGTATCCAGCGTCAGTTCAAATTGCGCCGTTTTTTCGCCCAAAGCGTAGTCACTGAGCTGCAAACTGGGTAGCTGTTGTAGCGCGTCATTACCCGCGCGTTGATGGTTGAACATCACTTGAAACAGCGGATTTTGGCCTAAGCTGCGCTCAATTTGCAGCGCCTCGACTAGTTGCTCGAACGGTAAGTCCTGATGTTCCTGCGCGCCCAAAGCAGCCGCTTTGGCTTGCAGCAGCGCTTGTTCTAGAGTCAGTTCGCCATGCAGACGGTTATTCAGCACTTGCGTGTTAACAAAAAAGCCGACCAAATTAGCGGTTTCAGCGCGGTGTCGATTAGCAATCGGCACGCCAACGCGAATATCGCCGAGGCCGGTATAACGTTGCAGCAGCACTTGCCAACTCGCCAGCAACGCCATAAACAGGGTGGCGCTGTGTGTGCGCGCGATTTGGTTCAGCGACTGCGCAAGCTGTGCAGGCAAATCAAGACTAAGGCGCGCCGCACGATATTGGCCGTCAGCGCGGCGCGGGAAGTCGGTGTTTAATTGCAGCACCGGCTGATCGCCGCCGAGCTGTGTCTGCCAATACGCCAGTTGCCGTTCCTGCTCGCCCGCCGCCAGCCAACTGCGCTGCCACTGTGCATAATCAGCGTACTGAATCGGCAGCTCGGGTAAGTGCAAAGCATCGCCCAGCACCTGCTGCCGATACAGCGCAACAAACTCGTTGATGATCACATTCATCGACCAGCCGTCGGAAATAATGTGGTGCATCACCACCACCAACACATGTTGCTCATCTGAGCGGCGCAGCAAGCCGACGCGCAATAACGGCCCGCCGCGCAAGTCGAACGGCTGCTGATTGATCGCATCAGCCGCCGCCAATACAGCCGCGTCCTGCTCGGCATCGGCCAGTTCGCTCAGATCAAGCTGACGGAAATCAAGCTGCCCTTCCGGCAAAACCTGCTGCCAAGCATTGCCCTGCTCGTCGTCCTGAAACACAGTCCGCAACGCTTCATGCCGCGCCAATAGCGCCACAAAACTGGACTGCAGCGCCACAACATCCAGTGCTCCGCTCAACTGCAAAGCGCCAGAAATATGGTAAGCGGTACCCAATGGGTCGAGATGCCATAGGAACCATTGACGCAATTGCGCGAAGGACAGTGGCGTTTGCCGCGACTTGTTGCTGGGGACAATTGGGATTTGCGCAAAAATAATGCCTTGCTGCTGCATATGCTGATACACCGCGATGCGCTGTTCATTGTTTAAAACGGCAAATTTCTCTGCGATACGTTGCTCAATTGTCCCTTGCATTTCACACTTCCAAAGAGTCTATAAACGCCTCCAGCGAATCCATCGATTGTGTAGCGGGCTGCCGCTCCAAAACGCGCTGTGCATATAACATGACGTTTGACGCTTGGAAAATATCAAGCACATTGGCAGAAATTTTAAATTCTTTTTGCACGCGCGCAGTGAGCTGCATCGCCAGTAAGGAATGCCCACCCAGTTCAAAGAAATTATCGCTACGACCGACTTGCTCAATACCCAACACCCCAGCCCAGATCTGCGCCAAGGTCATTTCAATCTCACCTTGCGGCGCCTCATAAGACTGACTCGCCAGCTCAGGCTTCGGCAGCGCTTTGCGGTCAACTTTGCCGTTCGGGTTCAGTGGCAAGGCTTCCAGCGCTACCAAGATGCTTGGCACCATATAGTCGGGCAGTACAGCCGCGATGGCCGCTTTGAGTTGCGCGGTGTCTAGCTTGACGCCTGCTTGCGGCGAGACGTAGCCGACCAAGCGCACACCACCAGAACCTTCTTGCGCGACAACCACCGCTTCGCGTACCGCCTCTTGCGCCAGCAATTGTGCTTCGATTTCACCGAGTTCAATCCTAAAACCACGAATCTTCACTTGATGATCGAGACGGCCGAGATATTCCAGTTGCCCATCGGCACGCCAGCGCACTAGGTCACCAGTGCGATATAAGCGACCGCCGTTTTGATCGAATGGATCGGCGACGAAACGCTCCGACGTTAACTCGGCGCGATTCAGATAACCGCGTGCTAGCCCGATTCCGCCCAGATACAACTCACCCGCAGTGCCTTGCGGGACAAGATTGAATTCGGCGTCGAGCACGTGCGTTTGCGTGTCGGCAATCGGTCGGCCAATCGCGACGCTGCGCGTGGAGTCGCCGTCGCACGTAAAGTGCGTCACGTCGATCGCCGCTTCCGTCGGGCCGTACAAGTTGTATAGCTGCGTGTGCGGCAGCAGCGTCAACAACTCGGCCTGCACTTCGGCCGCCAGCGCTTCGCCGCTGCAAATCACGCGGCGGATGGAGGTGCATTCATTTACGCCTGCATGCGCAACGAAGGCTTGCAACATCGAAGGCACAAAGTGCAAGGTCGTCACTTGCACGGCTTGAATCAAGGCGCTAAGCCGCGCCGGATCTCGGTGATCGCCCGGTTGGGCGAGTACCAAACGTGCGCCAAACATCAGCGGCCAGAAGAACTCCCATACCGACACGTCAAAGCTGAACGGTGTCTTTTGCAGCACGGTATCGCTGCGATCGAGTTGATACGCCCCCTGCATCCACGCCAAACGGTTATACAAAGCGCAATGCCGATTGGCTGCGCCCTTCGGCTTGCCGGTCGAGCCCGAGGTGTAAATCACGTAGGCCAGATTGTTGCCGTGGATGGCGACGTCAGGGTTTTGCGTCGATTGCGTTGATAGATCTAATGTATCCAGCGTGATGACTTGGCTGTTGGCGCTTGGGATGCGCTGAATGAGCGACGTATGTGTCATTAGTGCATTAATTCCGCTGTCTGCAACCATATACCCAAGTCTATCCTGTGGATATTCAGGATCCAGCGGCACGTAAGCGCCACCTGCTTTCAGCACCGCCAGCAAGGCGACGACCATCTCGACGCTGCGCTCCAGCGCGATGCCAACTTTGCTTTCTAGGCCAACACCATTCGCGATCAAGTAATGCGCAAGTTGATTGGCACGTTGATTCAGCTCGGCATAGTTCAGCTCAACCTCACCAAAGATCAACGCCGTCGCACCAGGCCGCTGCGCGACTTGGGTTTCGATCAGGCGATGGACGAGCTGACTGGCATCGAAACGTTGCGGATTTGTGCCCAGCGTTTGCAACTCAGTTTGCTCGGCGATGTTGAGCAATTGCACATTGCCAACAACGTGGCTGAGTGCTGGCTCGACTTGCCCGTCGATGCCCGCGCCAGCTTGCACCAGCGTTTGCAGCACCTGCTGCCATTGCGTCAGGATTTGCGCCACTTGCTCGACGGCCAGCAGGCTTCGGTCGAAGCTGGCGTGCGCTTGCAAGGTGTCGGCCAAGGAGAAAGCCAAGGTCAGTGGATAGTTGGTTTGCTCGCGGTTGGCTAGCAGCTCAAACGTCGTCGCGCTCGGTGCCGCGTTCTTCAACGCTTCGTCAATCGGGTAGTTCTCAAACACCACGATACTGTCAAATAGCACTTGCCCGCTGGTTCCGGCCCAGCGCTGGATTTCGTACAACGGCGTATGTTCGTGTTCACGCGCGGCTAAGTTCTGGCTTTGCAGATTGCGCAACCAATCGCCAACGCCCAAATCGGCCTCGATGGCGCAGATCACCGGCAGCGTATTAATAAACATCCCTTGAATCTGTTCCGCACCAGCCAGTTCGGTCGGGCGTCCCGACGTGGTCGCGCCAAAGCACACGGTGCGCTGGCCAGTGTAACGGCTCAGCAGCAGCGCCCACGCGGCTTGCACCACGGTGTTGACAGTGACGCGTTCGCGTTTGGCGAAGGCGTGTAAGGCTTGCGTTTGCGCGGCATCTAAGCTCACCGCTTGCTCGGCATAGCCAGTATCCACCGGTGGTTTGGCGAGGCTGCCGACCAAGCGCGTTGGTGCTTCAAGTGCGGCCAGTTGTTGTTTCCACCAGCTTTCGCTGGCGGCGGCATCGCGGCTTTGCAGCCACGCGATATAGTCGCGATAGCGCCCCAATGGCGTGCCCAGCACTTCTCCCTGATAGGCGCGCAGCACGTCGCCCATCAGTTGCGAGGTGCTCCAGCCATCGGTGAGCAAGTGGTGATTGGTCCAAATAAAGTGATGTTGCTGCTCGCCGGTGCGTACCAAAAGCAAACGCGTGAGTGGCGCTTGTTCCAGCACAAATCCTTGTTCGAGCTCTTCCCGCGCCAGCGTATCGAGGGCGAGGCTGAGTTCTTCGCTGGCCGCTTGTTCGCGCCAGTCGAGCGACTCCCACGGCAGCGCCACCTGTTTGGCCACCCATTGCAGCGGCACGTCGCGTTGATGCAAGAAGCCGGTGCGCAGCACATCGTGGCGCACAAACACCGCTTGCCACGCCGCTTGGAAGCGTTCGGCATCCAGACCACGAATATCGACGCGCAGTTGATTCAAATACGCTCCCGCTTGCGGTTCAAACACACTGTGGAACAACATCCCGGCTTGCATCGGCGACAACGGATACAGATCAGCCAGTTGGGCGATGTCCAGCGGCAAGCTGTCGATGTCGTGCTGATTCAGCTGCGCCAACGGTAGATCAGATGGCGTGAGACCTTTCACCCCGCTGCAACAATGCGCGATCAACTCCTCAAGTTCGCTTTGGAAGGCTTGCGCCAAAGTATTGATCGACTGCGCTTGCCAACGCTGACTGCTATACGCAATCGACAGGCTCAAGCGGCCGCCATGAATTTGCCCATTGATCGACAGCTCATGCTCCATCAATGCCGCCGGATCAACGGCGTCACCGCTGTCCTCCTTGGCGACCGACCATAATGCGTCACCGCTGAAACTGCCTTCAAATTGCCCGAGATAATTAAACACCACCGCCGCCGACGGCACGTCGGCGAGTGCCGCGCGTTGCTCGGCCGAGCCGAGGTATTTGAATGCACCAAAGCCTAAGCCTTTATTTGGGATGCTGCGTAAGTCTTCTTTAACTCGTTTGAGCGCACTACCGATCTCGCCCAGCGGATTGAGCCGCACCGGGAACAGGCTGGTGAACCAACCGACGCTGCGGCTTAAGTCGATTCGGCTGTAAAGATCTTCACGACCGTGCCCTTCTAGGTCGATCAGCACTTGTTCACGACCCGACCATTGGCACAGTGCCCGACCTAAAGCCGTGAGTAACACATCGTTGATTTGCGTGCGATACGCTGCGGGTACTTGCTGCAATAGCGCTTGCGTCGCCGTAGTATCCAATTCAACCGCAACACTGGCTTGATATACGCCGCTGCGCTCACCCTGCGGATCATCGCAAGTGAGCGGCTGCGCCACTTGAGCCTGCCAATGCGCCAATTCAGCCGCGTATTGCTGCGGATACGTCGCGAGCGCCGCGCCCCACGCTTGATAACTGCTAGTTTTGGCCGGCAAAACAATAGCCGAACCCGACGCCGCTTGCTGATACGCCAATTGCAAATCTTCCAGCAATACGCGCCACGACACGCCGTCGACGACCAAGTGATGAATTGCCAGTAGTAAACGTTGTGAGGATGGTGATGGCGACGCCGAATCATCGTCAGCGATGTCAAACAGCACGGCGCGCAAAAGTGGACCACTCACCAAATCCAAACTACGCTGCGCCACATTGCAATGCGCCGTCAATTCAGCTTCGTTCGCTGCTTGGTGCTGCCACAGGCAATCGGCGGCCATTTGGCCATCGAACGCCGCGTAGCTTTGCGTCCAGCGACCTGTACCGCTCGATGTTTCATCGAATGTATACCGCAAACGCAAAGCATCGTGCTGCTGCAACAGCGCGCCCAAAGCTGCAGTCAGCGCCGCGACATTGAGTGGCTCACGACTTTGCAGCAAAACCGCTTGGTTTCTATGATTAGCTTTAATAGATTCTTGCAATAAAAAATGGCTTTGTATTGGCAGTAGATTAAATTTCTCTATTGAGAATAATAGAGACGCAGAAGGTTTAGCTCCCTTGATTTCTTGTATTTCATTGGCTAAGTGTGCAACCGTTTGCTTCTCAAAAATTAGCCTTGGCGCCAATTTATATCCTGCTCGACGTAATCTAGCTACAATTTGCAAGCTAATAATTGAATCGCCACCAAGGTCAAAAAAATTATCATCCCTTCCAATTTTATTTTTATTTAGCAATGTCTCCCAGATATTTGCGATTAATATTTCTTTATCACCTTGCGGCGCAGCAAATACATTTACACCAACCTCAGTCGTTTTAGGCAGTGCCTTTCGGTCAATTTTCCCATTTGCATTCAAAGGCAATTGACTTAGTTGTATGATGCTTGCTGGCACCATGTAATCTGGCAGTCTCTTAACCAGCTCAAATTTAATTTCTTCAATTGATGTATCTGCCACAACATAAGCCAACAACTGATTTCGTCCATCATCTAAAGATTCTGCAATGACAAAAGCCGCACTAACGCCATTTAATTTCAACAAAACAGCGGCGACTTCATCAGGCTCAACGCGATAACCACGAATTTTAATTTGATCGTCAGTACGCCCCAAAAATGCCAGACTGCCATCGGCTAAAGTTCGAACTCGATCACCAGAACGATACATTCGTTCACCACTGCCAAATGGATTGGCAATAAATCGTTCCGCAGTCAATTCTTTTCTATTTAAATAACCATTCGCCAGTCCAACGCCACTTAAATACAATTCGCCTGCAATCCCTTGCGGAACGATTTGCAGTGACGAATCTAAAACATACGATTTTATCCCGGGCAAGGCTCGGCCAAGCGGTAAATACTTTGCACTGCGGTCAGCTTGATCTGCTGATTGGGTTAATACGCCCACCGTTGTTTCGCTAGGACCATAATGATTTAACACAAGGCACTGAGGCTTTAATTGCGTAATTTTATCTAACAACAGCCATGACGTAGCCTCTCCACCAACAATCAAACAATGCTGTGGTAAGACATTTCCTGGATTGGCTGCGTGCAATAAAGCCTGCAAATGGCTAGGAACAATTTTAAGAATATCCACTTGATTGCTAGACATGTAATTCGCAAACCTGTCTGGATCAAATGCACACTCAGCTGAAATTAAATGTAGTAAACGTCCAGAGCATAGCGCACCATACAAAGTGGTATGCCCTAAATCTGCGGCAACAGTAGAAATCATTGCCATACTTTTAACATCATCATTGAGCGCCATTTCAATAAGTATGCTTTGCACATAATTAGCCAGCGCCGAATGAGGCACGACAACGCCCTTAGGTTGACCAGTAGAACCCGATGTATAAATAAGGTAGGCAGCCTGCTGTGGATGAATGATGGGTAATGCAATATTGCTTGATTTAATACTTTGATCAAAATTTAAAGCTAGCTGCGCCGTCTCTTCTGCCCACGCTACAGGCGTCTTCGACAATAGAAAATTCGCTTGGCTATCTTGCAATTGATATTGCAAACGCTCTATGGGTAATTGAGGATCGAGCGGAACATAACACGCGCCAGCTTTGAGTGCCGCTAACATCCCCAAAACAAATTCGCAACTACGCTCTGCGTGAATCGCAACCCTGCTGCCATTACGCACGCCATTTTCAATCAATTTGGCAGCCAAATAATCTGAATGTAAATCAAGCTCTTGAAAACTATATTGCTGCTCTTCAAATTGAATTGCAGCGGCATGTGGATGCTGAGCAACTTTTTGCTGCCATAAAGCAATAACCGTCGCATCTCCTTGAATCGGCGGTAAAAATATCGCGGGCGCACCGATTTGCGACTCACCTAAAGCCAGCTTTGGCGTTTTAACCGCTTGCAACGCCAGAGTTTGGAATACAGAGGCGAAATTTTCTATCGTTGCTTGATTAAATAAATCAGCAGCAAAAATAAAATTTAATTCAATACCATTGCTAGCATCAACAAAATCAAGACTCAAATCAAAATGAGTTGAACCGGCATTCACTCCAGACAATTGTAATTGTACTTTCCCCATTTGAGCAGGAAAAGCACGATCCGCTTGCTCTGTACATTTCACTTGAAATAAAGGATGAATACCTAGATGACGATCCGGCTGCAAATGGCGAACTAAAACATCAAACGGCATATCTGCATGTGCTTGCGCTTCTAATACAGTTTCACGCACAGAGCTTAATAATGAATCAAAGCCTAAGCTTTCATCTAAACAAGTCCGCAACACTAAGATATTACTTAGATAGGCAACTAAACTTTGTGATTCACTCAATTGACGATTAGCTACAGGCGAACCAATCCGTATATCATACTGTCCTGTGAATTTATTTAAACCCCATGAGAACAAGGCAAGAATCACCATATATAACGATGCATTATGCTCTTTTGCCAATTGGCGCAACTGACTACTTAACTCAGTTGATAAATTAATTAAATACTCAGACTGAGGATGTGCTTCACCTAAGCATTCAGGATGATCGTAAGGCAGAGCCAATACTGGGTGCTCATTACCTAAAGTACTCTGCCAGTATGCTAATTGCCTATCCGCCTCGCCAGCATCTAAGCACAATCGTTGCCAAATTGAATAATCGCAATGATTAATTTCTAATGGTTTTAATGGAGAAGGTAATTTTTCAACAACTGCGTCATAGCTTTGTACTAATTCATCAATGACAATCCCTAAAGACCATCCATCCGCAGCAATATGATGTATTGAAATCGCTAACAGATATTCATGCATACTAATTTTGTAAAGTTGCGCTCGAAATGGTGCTTCTTTATCAAGATCGAACGCCTGTTTGACAAATATTTCGGCCTGATTCATCGCGAGTGACTCAGCCATCACAGAGTCACTTAAGTCAATTAAATCTAACCTAGGAATAACCACTTTTTTCAAGCTAGGCGGCTCTGTATTGCCATTAATACAATGATGTAAAGTGTCGTGCCGCATTTGCAAGAAAAATAAAACATCAGCTAACAATGCTGAATCTAGTACACCAGACAATCGAATAATGCCCGGAATATTATATGCAGCGCTCTGCGGATCAAGCTGCCAAGTTAGCCATAAGCTTTGCTGAGCGTATGAAATAGACAATATATTTTTACGATCAGCAGGAATAATCGGTAATTCATTAAAATTAACGCCTGCCATGGCTAATTTTGATAAAAATGCTTTTCGTGAATTAGCATCTAACAACTTGAAACGCTGCGACAGTTCTATTGCATTGAAACTCATGGCTTAAACCTCAAACTCGGCAAGTAAATCATTAATCGTGGATAGTTTATCTAATTGGGCAGCTTGCCCATTCAAAGTATGTCGTGCAAAATCTTTTAAGTTTGGCCACTCAAAAAAGCTGCGAATAGCAATTTGCCACCCGTGCTTCTTCTTTAATAAAGCGGCAGCTTCCATTGCTTTTAATGAATGCCCACCTACTTCAAAGAAATTATCGTCTCGACCGACTTGCTCCAACCCCAAGATCTCAGCCCAAATCTGCGCCAAAGCCGTTTCAATCTCACCTTGCGGTGCTTCGTATGACTGGCTCACCAGCTCAGGCTTCGGTAGCGCTTTGCGATCGACTTTGCCGTTCGGGTTCAGCGGCAAGGACTCCAACACGACGAGGACGCTAGGCACCATATAGTCGGGCAGCACGGCGGCGATGGCGAATTTGAGTTGTGTGGTATCGAGCGTGATGCCTGCATGCGGCGAGACATAGCCGACCAATCGCACGCCACCAGGCCCTTCTTGCGCGATAACGACAGCTTCACGCACCGAGGCTTGCGCCAACAATTGCGCTTCGATTTCACCGAGTTCAATCCTAAAACCGCGAATTTTGACTTGATGGTCGAGACGGCCGAGGTATTCCAGCTGCCCATCGGCGCGCCTGCGCACCAAGTCGCCAGTGCGATATAAACGCTCGCCGTTTACATCGAACGGGTCGGCGACGAAGCGCTCGGCGCTGAGTTCAGCGCGATTTAAGTAGCCGCGTGCCAAACCGACGCCGCCAATATAGAGTTCGCCCGCTGCGCCAATTGGACAATGCTGCAAATTCGCGTCCAACACCCAAAGTTGCGTTGCGGCAATCGCGCGCCCCAAGGTGATTTCGACGTCGCGTAGGCAATGCACGCTCGACCAAATCGTGGTTTCGGTCGGGCCGTACATATTCCACAGTTCAACGCCGCAACTGCGCAAAATCTGCGCTAAATCGGCTTGCAGCGCCTCGCCACCGCACAGGCCTTTGATGCCCTGCTTCGGCAACCAACCTAAGGCCAGCAATACGCGCCAACCCGAAGGCGTCGCTTGGATCACGCTGGCTCGCGCCGCCAAAGCCAGTACCGATGCCGTTCCTTGTTCGGCCAGCAGAATTTGCGCGCCGCAAATCAATGGCAAATACAACTCCAGCCCCGCAATATCAAACGCCAACGACGTCAAGGCCAATAGCTTGTCATCGGCATTCATTCCTGGGGCGGCTCGCATACTATGCAGGAAATGGCTGAGCGCCTCATGTCGCACAGCCACCCCCTTCGGCTTGCCAGTCGAGCCCGAGGTGTAAATCACATACGCCAAATTATCACCGTGGATGACAATGTCAGGGTTTTGGATTGATTGCTTCGACAAATCCAATGTGTCGAGCGCGGTGACTTGGCTGTTGCTACTTGGTATACGATTAATCAGCGAGGTATGTGTCAGTAGTGAATTAATTCCGCTATCTTCGACCATATACATTAGGCGATCCTGCGGATACTCAGGATCGAGCGGTACATAAGCGCCACCCGCTTTCAGCACCGCCAGTAAAGCGATCACCATTTCGACACTACGCTCCAGCGCGATGCCGACTTTGCTTTCTAGGCCTATGCCTTGCTCAATCAAATAATGCGCCAGCTGATTGGCACGTTGATTCAGCTCGGCATAGCTCAGCTCCACTTCGCCAAAGATCAACGCTATTGCGTCGGAGCGCTGCGCGACTTGTGCTTCAATCAGGCGATGGACGGGCTGACTGGTATCGAAACGTTGCGGATTCGTTCCCCAAGCGTTGAGTTGTGCCACTTCATCGGCAGCAAGGAAGTTCAGGCTGGCGAGGCTTTGCTGCGGCGTGGCGACCAACTGCTCTAAAATCATCACATAATGCTGCGCCATCCGGGCGACGGTTTCGGGCTTAAATAGCGCGGCAATATAAGCGAGGCGTGCGCTTACGCGACCATCGGCGTGCTCGGTGGTTTGTAAGTCGAGTTCAAATTGCGCGATTTCTTCGATGACTTGAAAATCTATTAATTGCGCGTCGGGTAGCGAGGCTAAAGCACTTAAATCTTGCCGCAAATGGTTATACATCACTTGGAATAGCGGATTACTGCCCTGCGTTCGCTCGGGTTTGAGCGCTTCGACCAATTGATCGAAGGGCAAATCCTGCCAAGTTTGCGCACCCAGCGCCGTGTCGCGCGCACGATCAAGCACCTCGCTTAAGCTTAAATCTCCGTTAATCTCACCGCGTAGCACTTGCGTATTCACAAAAAATCCGACTACGCCGTGTGTTTCTAAGCGGTTGCGGTTGGCGATGGGAACGCCGATACGAATATCATTTTGCCCGGTATAGCGATACAGCAAGGTTTGAAAGGCGGCTAAGAGCAGCATAAACAGCGTTGCACCACGCTGTTGTGCCAGTGTTTTTAATTGTGTAAGCAGCTGCGCAGGAAGCGAGAAATGATGCTGCGCTGCCAGCTGCGCCATATCAGGTCGGCGTGGATAATCGCTGGCGAGCATCAAAACCGGATGTGTATCGCCGAGTTGTTCACGCCAATACGCCAACTGACGCTGCATTTCACCAGCCGCCAGCCACTCGCGCTGCCACGCCGCGTAGTCGGCATACTGGATAGGTAACTCGGGCAAAGTGGCGCTAGTGCCAGCCACGGCGGCGCGATAAAACGCCGCCAATTCTTGCACCAAAATCTGCATCGAACTGCCGTCAGAGACGATATGATGCATGACGACGACGAGTTGAAAATCATCGTCGGTCAATTGAAAAAGTCGACAGCGCAACAAGGGGCCGCACGTTAAATCAAAGGGCTGCGAATTAAATTCACGGCTTTGCCGCTGACAACTCAGTTGTGGGTCGCTGCTTTGGCGTAAGTCGATGCAATCCACGTTCAGCGTGACGACGTCTTGCACTTCTTGCTCGGCCAAACCATCGTCGGTGGCACGGAAAATAGTGCGCAGCGACGCATGGCGCTCGACGACTTGCTGCAAACTGGCTTGTAATGCGGCAAGCTTGATTTGGCCAGTAAAACGTAAGCAGCCGCATAAATGATAAGCGCTACTGTTTGGCTCTAATTGCCATAAAAACCACTGCCGCTGCTGTGCATGCGACAGGATTTTGCTACCGGAGCGGCGAGGAATGGCTTGTGCGGACTGCGCCGCTTGCGCATCGCTTTTTCCGCGCAAACGTTGCGCCAATAAGGCTTTTTGCTCAGGGCTAAGTTGGGCGCGCCGCGCCGCGATGGTATCGCTCATAATAATCATTCCAGTTTATTTCGCCGACGTGGGCGAGGCAAAAATCACCCGCGCTGGGCGCGGGCGTGTCAGGGACTTAGGCGGTTTCTAGCTCTTCTATCAGTTTGATTTCGACCAATTGCGCTAAGCCCGCAATGCTGAGATTTTTAAAGAAATCGGCAGGATGAATTTCGACTTCCCAGATCGCCCGAACCTTAGAGAGAATTTGAATCGCCAATAAAGAATCACCGCCGAGTTCAAATAAATGATCGTTAATACCAATCGGTGCGAGGCCCAAAGCGGCACTCCACAACTCGGCCAGACCACTTTCTAAATCATCATTCGGCGCGAGATACGTTTGAGATAAAGCAGGACGTGGATAGCAGTGCGTTTTTTGTAGCAACGGTTCTAAAAGCTGATGCGACAATGGCAATTTCTGGGTGTACTCAAGTAAAGCTGACCAAGATTGAGTTGACACCATAATTTGTGCTTGTCTACCGTGGTTTAAAATACGCTCAAACGCCATGCAGCCTAATTGCGGATCCAGCCCCAAATCGCTGACGGCCTGCAAATGCGCAGCCATACCCACGTCACGCCAGCTATCCCAATTAATTGAAACAATCGGTAGTTGTTTGCCATATTCAGCAGCCAATGCATCCAAATAAAGATTTGCAGCGCAATAATCAACCTGCCCAAAGCCACCAACAAGGCCAGTAATTGAAGAGCAAAGTGCCATAAAATCGAGATTATCTCTTGCTACAGCAGTGAGTAACGCTGTAGTTCCTTGCATCTTGGGAGCAAAAACCCGAGCAATCGCTTCAGGTGTTTTCAAGCTCATCACCCCCCCACCCGCCACCCCTGCCGCATGAATCACGCCGTGGATTGCACCAAACCGCGCTCGGACTTGCTCTAGCGCCTGATTGAGCGCGGCAGTGTCGCAAATATCGACGGCCAGCACTAATACTTCGGCGCCTAGCCCTTCTAATTGCTGAATTTGCTCGATTTTATTGCGTGTGCTTGCGTCGAAATCGCCGCGGCCCCAGATTGAGCGCTCGGGCAAGGGCGTTCTGGCGAGTAAGACTAATTTGGCTTTCACGCTGCGCGCCATATATTCGGCCAGAGCCAAGCCGATGCCGCCCAGACCGCCGGTGATTAAATACACGCCGCCGTCGCGCAAGCTGCTGCGCTCTGGTTGCGGGCGGGCAACGGATTCAAATGTTTGCCGCCAGCGCCAGCCTCGGCGCAAAGCGACCAGCGTTTCGTCCGCTTTCGCTCGCGCTTCTGCGAGCAATTGCTGTGCAATTTGTTGGTTTTCAAGCCCATCATTGCCCGCGACGATATCAATCGCCTGGCAATGAATCTTCGGATATTCCTGTGGAATTACTTTGCACGCACCGAGCAAAGTGGCTTTAGCGGCGCAGATTGGGTCAATGCCGCTGATGTCGGCCAGATGATTCGCCACGACGGTCAAGCTCAAGGCTTGCGACGGCAGCGCTTGCATTAAATACAGCAAGCTAAAAAATCCAAGCGCTTGCGCGCTGGCAAAATCGGGGCGAGATGCGGTGACATTCAATAAGTGGAAAATTTGCGCAATATCGCCGTACTTTTCGCCTACTTCACGCATTAATCGCTGATAGTCGCCAGCCTCATCGACGCGAATGGTATAGCGATCTGCGCTGGCGATATAGGCATCGCCAGCGTCTACCATGATGACGCGCTGCTGCACCAATTCGGCCAGCAAGGCGTCGGCAAGCCCCGTTTGGTCGGCAAATACTAAGACGACCCCGCTCAAGTCAGACTCCGAATTGCGTGGTAATTCAATGCGTTGCCACGACGGAGTATAAAACCAATCGTCGATACCACGCGGCGGTGTTGTGGCGATAACGGGCTGCGCCGTGCTGCGCGCCCAATACGATTGCCGCTCGAAGGGATAAGTCGGCAACGTCACTTTATAGCGTCGCTCATCAGCGCAAATCGCCGACCAAGCGATGTCGATTCCGGCCAGCCAGAGCGAGCCGACGGCCATTGCAATCGCAGGGATAGTCTCTGAAGTCGCAGAGTCTGCCAGTGGATGTGCTTGCGATGCAATCGGCAAGAATAGCAAATCTGCGCGGCGGCGAACTAATTTACTCAGCGTGTCACCCGGGCCGACTTCAAGTAAAACGCTAGCAGGGTTGGCCAGCACCGTATTGATCCCATCGGCAAACCGCACCGTACCGCGCAAATGCTGCGCCCAGTACGCAGGGTCTTGCGCTTGCTCGCGACTTAAAGCGAGCCCAGTCACATTGGAAATCAGCGTCATCGTAGGCGCATTGAGCTGAATGCTGTTTAGCAGCGCAATAAACTCGGGCAAAATGGGTTCAACTATAGACGAATGGAATGCGTGCGACACGTGCAAACGGCGAACTACGCTGGTGCCGGCGGCAATTAAGTCGTTTTCCAATTGCGCAATCGCCGCGATGCTGCCCGAAGCAACGCATAAACCTTCGGCGTTGACGGCCGCCAGACTGCAATCCTCGTTCAAATACTGGCTCAGCTCGGTTTCTGGCAAACCGACGGCCAGCATCGCGCCAGCGGGCAGCGATTGCATCAATTGTCCGCGCGCAACTACAAGGCGCAAGGCATCGGCCAAAGAAAATACGCCAGCCAAACACGCAGCAACGTATTCACCAATGCTGTGCCCTATCATCGCCGATGGTCGTACGCCCCAGCTTTGCCACAATAAAGCCATGGCGTATTCGACAACAAACAGCGCTGGTTGCGTCAATTCGGTTTGCGCCAGCTTGCTCGCAGCCGCGTCACGATCCAGCGTCGATGGATACAGGCTAGGGTAAAGAACAGTCTTTAAATCGAATCCCAACAGCGGTTCTAGCTGTTCGCAACATTGATCGACGCTTTGCCGAAACACCAGCTCGCTTTGATACAGCGCCAAGCCCATGTCGACGTGTTGCGCGCCTTGCCCTGGGAACATCATCACCAAATTGCTGCTCGTGGCATCCCGCACTGCGCCATCCATCCACTGCGAGCAATCATTGTTTTGCGCAAGGCAAAAACTGCGCTGATTCAATTGCTGCCGCCCCGTTTGCAAAGTAAACGCGACATCGGCGATGTTCTGCTCAGGGTGCTGTTCGCGATGTTGCAGCAAATTGGCCTGCATCTTCAGTAAAGCAGTTGGCGTTTTGGCGGAAAGCGGCAACACATGCCAGCTACGCTTTGACGCTGCGCGATTGATGGCGGGCGCTTCTTCCAATACGACGTGGGCATTGGTGCCGCCCATGCCAAACGAGCTAATCCCAGCGCGCAATGGCTCGCGATTAGCCGACGTCCACGGTTTGCCATGCTGGTTGACGTAAAACGGGCTGCTGGCAAACTGAATTTGCGGACTGGCTTGCGTGAAATTCAAGCTGGCGGGCAAGTAACGATTTTTGAGCGCCAAAGCGGTCTTGATTAAGCCCGTCACCCCGGCTGCTGCGTCCAAATGGCCAATATTCGTTTTGACCGAAGCAATGGCGCAAAATTGCGTCTTGCTCGTACTGGCTTGAAAAGCTTGCGTTAACGCGGCGATTTCAATCGGATCGCCCAGCGTCGTGCCGGTGCCATGCGTTTCAATATAACTGATGTCGGCAGCCGACACCTCGGCCATACTTTGCGCCGCCAAAATCACATTCGCCTGCCCGACCACACTGGGCGCTGAGTAGCTGACTTTATTCGCGCCGTCGTTATTAATCGCCGAGCCTTTAATCAAGGCATAAATATGATCGCCATCGGCCAAGGCATCTTCTAAGCGTTTTAATACCACCACGCCAACACCGCTGCCGATCACCGTACCTGCTGCGTCGGCGTCAAAAGCGCGGCAATGCCCATCGGGCGATAAAATCGCACCGGGCTGATATTGGTAGCCCAATTCTTGCAATAAATTCAGCCAAACACCGCCTGCCAACACAATATCGGCGTCAAAATTAAGCAGCCCACGGCAAGCTTGATGCACCGCCACCAAAGACGTCGAACACGCGGTTTGTACCGACATCGCCGGGCCGCGTAAATCGAGTTTGTACGCCACACGCGTCGCCAGCGCGTCTTTCTCATTGCTATTCATCAAGCTCAATACCGCGCCCACGTCGGCTTGTGCGGCCAAGCTGGTTTGTAAATGCTGCTGCAAATACAAATTAGTCCCCGCGCCAGCGTAAACGCCAATCGGGCGAGATTCTCGGCGGCTATCAATGCCCGCATCTTCGAGTGCCTGCCATGCGCTTTCTAAAAACAAGCGCTGCTGCGGATCGAGATTTTCTGCGTCTTTGGGCGTGTAACCAAAAAACGCCGCGTCAAACTGATCCATTCCGGCGAAAACAACGCCCGATTTAACATACGCCGGATCGGCCAGCGCCGCTGCAGTGACGCCGCGCGCTAGCAATTGTTCGTCGCTAAACTCGCTCACTGCCTCAACGCCGTCACGCAATAATTGCCAAAATTCAGTGGTATTGCTCGCACTCGGAAACTGCCCAGCCATGCCGACAATCGCAATTTCTACGCCGTTGTATTTACGCATTTTGTGTCTCTTTACGCGGATTCTGTTTCAGAAAACCTGCGCGTTGGCGCTGCGCTCGATCTTGATGGTCTTGCGCAGACAACGCTGATTCAGGCGACGCTTGCAGGTACTGCGCCAAGCTCGCAATCGTTGGATATTTGAATAAATCGACCACGCTGAGCGTCGGCGCGAGTGTTTGCGTCAACAGCTGATGCAACTTCATCGCCAACAGCGAATTGCCGCCGATTTCAAAAAAACTATCGTGCAGGCCGACGCGCTCCAATTGCAACAACTGCTGCCACACCGCCGCCAGCGCTTGCTCAAGCTCGCCTTGCGGCGCGATATATTCAGCAAGGGTGACTTCAGCCTTCGGCAGCGCTTTACGATCAACCTTACCGTTCGGATTCAGCGGCAAGGCGTCGAGTGAGACCAAAATACTCGGCACCATATAGTCGGGCAGTACAGCGGCGATGGCGGATTTGAGTTGCGCGGTGTCAAGCGTGATGCCTGCGTGTGGTGAAACGTAGCCAACCAATCTCACACCACCAGGCCCTTCTTGCGCCACCACCACCGCTTCGCGTACCGATTCTTGCGCCAGCAATTGCGCTTCGATTTCACCCAGCTCAATCCTAAAACCACGAATTTTCACTTGATGATCGAGACGCCCGAGGTATTCCAGTTGGCCGTCAGCGCGCCAGCACACCAAGTCGCCGGTGCGATATAAGCGGCCGCCGTTTGGATCAAACGGGTCGGCAACAAAGCGCTCGGCGCTGAGTTCTGCACGATTCAAATAACCGCGCGCCAGCAAGGCACCGCCTATATAAAGCTCTCCGGCCACACCTAACGGGACGGCATTTAGCTCGGCATCTAAAATTCTTAATTCCCGACTCGACAATGGCGCACCAATCGGCAATGACTGCAGCTCTTCAAGACTCGCATCGGTGCAATCCCACGCCGCAGCTTCGACCAAAATTTCAGTTGGGCCATAGGTATTGAGCAATTTAACGTGCGACAAACCTGCTTTACGCCACGCGCTCAAGCCCTCGAGCGCCATTGCCTCGCCGCCAGCATGTACTTGGCGCAAACGGCCATAATCACGCGGCCCCATTTGCGCAAAATCCTGCGCCAATAAGAACCAATACGCCGTCGTCAAATCAGCCACTGAAATCCCAGTGCGGATCACTTCACGGTAAAAGGTTTCGCTATCCCATAAGGCATTACCACGCAAAACGAGCGCAGCTCCCGCGCAAAATGTCGGGAAAAATTGCTCAACAAAGCCATCAAAATTCAAAGTAGAAAACTGTAATACCCGATCCGCGGGCTGCAATTGAATAAATTGCATCGCACCTTGGGTATATTCAGCCAACGGCGCATGCGCCACCGCCACCCCCTTCGGCTTGCCCGTTGAGCCCGAGGTGTAAATCACGTACGCCAAATTGTCGCCGTGGATGGCGACGTCGGGGTTTTGCGTTGATTGCGTCGTCAGATCCAATGTATCCAGCATGATGACTTGGCTGTTGGCGCTTGGGATTCGATTAATGAGCTGGGTATTTGTCAGCAACGCATTTATTCCGCTGTCTGCAACCATATACGCCAGTCTATCTTGTGGGTATTCAGGATCGAGTGGCACGTAAGCGCCGCCGGCTTTAAGTACCGCAAGCAAGGCAACGATCATATCGACGCCGCGCTCCAATGCGATGCCGACTTTGCTTTCTAAGCCCACGCCTTGCGCGATCAAATAATGCGCCAGCTGATTGGCGCGTTGATTCAGCTCGGCATAGCTCAATTCAATCTCGCCAAAAATCAACGCCGTCGCCTCAGGCCGCTGCGCGACTTGCGCCTCGATTAAGCGATGCACCGGCTGAGCCGCGTCAAAGCGCTGTGGGTTATTGCCCAGCGTTTGCAGCGCGTGCTGTTCGGCGATGCTGAGTAGTTTCACCTCGCCTATCGTCGTATTCGGCGCGTCGACCAAGGTCGTAAGCATATTGATGTAATGCTCGGCCATTTGCGCCATGCGCTGGGCGCTAAATAGCGGCGCGGCGTAAACCCAGCGCGCGTTAATGCTGCCGTCGGGCTGCTCAAGCGTTTCTAATGTGATTTCAAATTGCGCGGTTTGTGCTGCCATCGGGTAAAGCTCGATGCCAAGGCCGCTGGTGCTGCGCAGTGCGCGGAAATCTTCGCGCAAATGATTGAACATCACTTGGAATAAAGGCCGTTGCGAGCGCGAAATATTCAGCCCGTCGAGTAATTGCTCAAAAGGCAAATCTTGATTCAACTGCGCGCCGCGCAGGTGTTCTGTGCTGCGCTGCAATAGATCAGCCAAGCTCACAGAGCCATCAACGTTGGTGCGCAGCAATTGCGTATTAACAAAAAAGCCAACCAGTGAGGTCACTTCGCTGCGCGTGCGATTGGCGACGGGAACGCCAATGCGAATTTCGTTTTGCGCCGAGTAGCGATACAGCAGCGCTTGAAACGCGCTCAGTAATTGGGCAAACAGCGTCGCGTCGTTGTGCTGTAGCGCTTGCGCCAAACGCGGCGGAATCACAAAATCGTATTGCGCTGCGGCGTATTCAACATCAACTTGGCGCGGAACGTCGCTGGGTAATAACAACACTGGATGCTCGTCGCCTAGTTCATTTTTCCACCACGCCAATTGCTGCTGCGCGACATCGCCAGCCAGAAAATCGCGCTGCCATTGTGAGAAGTCGATGTATTCAATCACCGGGGCCGCCAGCGCGGGCGCTTGGCCTGCCACGGCGGCGTCGTAGAGCGCAAATAACTCGTCCAGCAAGACCTGCATCGTGCCGCCGTCGGCAATAATATGGTGCAGTACCAGCACCAACACCGATTCTTGCTGAGAAACACGAATCAGACCTGCGCGCAGCAAGGGCGCTTGGCTTAAATCAAATGGCTGTATTTGCCACGCGCGGGCTTGCGCTGCGGCTTTTAATTCACACTCACCCAAGCTGCAATCGCGTAAATCCAGCTGCGCAAGTTCCAGCGTCAACTGTGGCAACACGTGCTGCTCGACCATCAAATCGGCGTGCGGTACAAACACGGTACGCAGCGCAGAATGACGATCGACTAAGGTTTGCAATGCACCATGCAGCGCAGCGCAATTAAGCTCACCGTGCAAGCGCAAACCGCCTGCAATATGATAGGCATTGCTGTGTGGATTAATTTGCCACAACAGCCATTGCCGCAATTGCGCAAACGACAGCGATGCTCGGTCTAGATTTAAGCGGGGAATCGCTTCGTTTTGAATCTGCGCGCCGCTACTTTGCAAACGCATGAGTTCCGCCGCCACGTCGCTGAGTTTTGCGCCAGCAAAGAGCGCTGACAGCGTGAAATCAAGTTGCCAATGTTCGCGAATTTGGGCGACTAATTGAGTCGCCAGCAACGAGTTACCGCCTTGGCTAAAGAAATGTGCGTGGCGATCGGCAATGTCTTTTTTAAGCAGCACTTGCCACAGCGCGGCTAATTGAACTTCGATTTCGCCAACGGGCGGATCGACATGGATGGCCTGAGTTTCGCCCAGCGGCCAAGCGCCAAATTCATAGATCGCATAAGCATTCAGCGTTCGCGCTTGCCAGCCTGTGCGGCAAGCGGCGCGTTGCAATTTGCCGCTCGAAGTTTTCGGCAAACTGCCTGGGTGCAGCAACACAACGACCGCTAAAGCCTCGCGGCAAATTTCGCTGGCGGCTTGGCTTAAGACTTCGTACAGTGCCTGCGGCGGGATTAATTTTTGCCAATTTTTAGATACTTCAAGTGCGACACCGACGCCCTCACCGTTCGCACCAGTGACTGCAAACGCAGCCACACGGCCTTTTCTGACTACCTCGACTGATTTTTCTAAGGCCTGTTCAATATCCTGCGGATACACATTATGCCCGCGCAAAATAATCAGGTCTTTGCGCCGACCTGTGATATACAACTGCCCCGCCTGCCAAAAACCCAAGTCACCTGTGCGTAACCAGCGCTGGCCGCGATGCTCGACAAAAGCCTCCTGCGTCGCCGCTTCTTGCTGCCAATAACCTTGCGCAATACTCGGGCCGCTGACCCAAATTTCACCGACGTCACCGTCGGCGAGGACGTTTAAGCCAACTGGATCGACGATATTGACGCAATGCAAGGACGGCGCAAAGCCGCAAGCGACTTGCACATCGCCGGCCTGATCGACTACGGCGCGGCCTTGCGCCAGTTGCTCACGCGAGAACGGCAATTCCACCACGCCACTGCCCGACTTACCGCCAGTCACAAACAGAGTCGCCTCGGCTAAACCATAGCAAGGGTATGGCGCTGCTGCGCTAAATCCAGCGTCGCCAAAATGTTCAACAAACGCAGCCAAGGTATCGCTACGCACGGGCTCTGCGCCCGAAAACATTAAGCGCCAGCGCGATAAGTCCAGCGCTTTGATTTGGCTGGGCTTGATACGCTCGACGCACAAACGATAAGAAAAATCAGGGCCGCCGCTAATCGTTCCGCCAAAGCGCGAAATCGCTTCTAGCCAGCGTATAGGGCGCTCCATAAAGTAAGCCGGACTCATCAACACAACCAAAATACCGCGATGAATCGGCTGTAACAGACCACCAATCAAACCCATATCGTGATAAAGCGGCAGCCAAGACACGAACACATCGTCCGTATTGACCGATAAACCCTCTTCAATCGCTCGCTCATTCGCCATTAAATTGGCGTGACTCACCATCACGCCTTTAGGTGCCGATGTTGAACCCGAGGTGTATTGCAAAAATGCAATCGCATCATCTTGTACTGGAAAAGGCCGCCATTGTTCTGCGGCATCCCAATCGGCCTCATCCACCGCCAACACATCCGCCACACCCAGCGCCGACATCGCGCCGCCGACCATCGCAATAATGGCCGAACTACTTAAAATGCACGCGGCTTGCGAATCAAGAGCAATGCCCGACAAGCGCGCCAAATGCTGCTCTTTCAGCGATTCGGGCGGAAAAACCGGAACGGCAATCACACCAGCGTAAAGGCAAGCAAAAAAAGCCACGACATAATGCTCGTCGTTATCCAACAAAATTAAAGCTCGATCGGCAGGCTGACAACGTTGCTGCAATACCGCAGCCAGCGCTCGCACTCGACCATCCAATTGCGCGTAATTCAATGTCAACTCGCCGCTGCGGCTGAGCACCACCAAAGCGGCATCATCTGGGCGAGACAAGGCAAGATCACGTAAACATTCGACCATTGTGTGAGGGTATTTTTTCACTGGATTAACCTATTAAAATCTGTTCGAGATTGGAGTGTGGTTCAGACATCGCGACAACGACTTTTCTTGCGCCAGAAAATGGCGTCCGTGCGTGCGCTGCCAGCATATTGTCGAGCATCAAAACATCGCCTGCTTGCCACGGAAACATCACGGTTTCCGCCGCGAGTACGGCTCGTACCTCGGCGAACATTTCATCGGGGATGGCGCTTCCGTCGGCAAAATAAACATTGCGTGGCAGATTTTCTATGCCTAGTAATTCTTCGAGCGACTCGCGTACTTCTGGCTGTAAATTGGACGCATGGAATAAATGGGCCTGGTTAAACCAAACCATCTCTCCTGTTATTGGATGTTGCTCAACGCCTTGGCACAGCTGACTGGTACGTAAATCACCATCTTCTTTCCATTCCCATTGCACGCCGATACGCTGACAAATTGATTCCACTTCAGCAGGATCGGTCGTGTTAAATACCTGCGACCAAGGTAGGTCGAAATCGCCGTAATTTCGTACATACAACAAGCCCTGGGCAAAACGCGCACGAATCTCGCTCGGCATGCGCTGATAAATTGCCCGACTATCCGCAATCGGCGTTTCACCGCCACTTTGCGCCGCAATCACACTGTGAAACCAAATTTTCATCGGCCATTCCCGCGTATACGCTTGCTCGTTATGCAAGGGAATGTGCTGATGAGCGGGGTATTCGGTCGATGTGTATACCCCAGTTGAAACCGCCGTACGGGGCGTAGAAGCAAACTCATATTTCAATAAAGGATGACCAAACGACGCGGCAAATGCCTGAAAACTGGCAACATCTGGCACCGAAAAGCCGCGCAATAACACGCCGCCGACGCGTAATAAATGCGCGTCAATGTATGGTTTTAAACGCAGAAATGCATCCAATAGTGCCTCACCATCAAAAGCAGGCTCGATCAAAACGGGTAATTCAGACGCGATTGGTGCTTGTGATATAAACGGCGTTTTCATTGTTTACTCCGCTAAATAACATCAGTTGCAGTTGAATAAGGTAGGACCAAGGCAATGGCGGCGACATAGGCATTGGAGACTTGGATGGGCCATGCTTGCAGTTGTTGCGCCATGCCAGCCGGATAAGCCAGTTGATAGCGGCTTTGTTTTAGTCGATGCACCGCGATGCTTTGCAAATGCTCGCTAATCCCACAACCCAGCGCTTTTAAACACGCCTCTTTGACGACCCAGCGTTCGACCAACTCGCCAGCGCCCTGCTCATCGGGGTGCAGTAATAAAGGTGCAATATCGGCGAGGGCGGCGTTCGTTTGCTTCATCTCGATGTCCACCCCGACCGCGCCCACCTCGGACACAGCGATCAAACCACGCTCGGCAGAATGCGACACATTAAAATCAAGCCCCATTCCTTCAGGCAACAAGGGTTTGCCATAAGCGTTGTAATCAATTGGCACCAGTTGCGGCGTTAAATCCAATTTACTCGCCAGCAAGCGGCGCAGTTGCGCCCGAGTGCGAATGGCGCGTAAACGATCAATGGGTTTATGCAAGCGTAAAGCTCGGGCGCGTTCATCGTCACTGAGAACCAACCAGTCTTGCTGCGCTGACGGTGGAAAAAAAGCATATTCCAACTGATAAACTTCAACGCCCTGCGGCACGTAATCATGCAATCGCTGCATCTGCCCGCTCCAGCGTCGCCAATTGCCGTGTTAACAGGCTCAGCAAAGCGGCCTCTTGTTCACGTAAATAAAAATGCCCGCCTGCAAAGCAATTTAAACTAAAGCTCGATTGCGTTTCTAATTGCCAAGCGCGTAACTGCACCTCGGTAATTTCATCATCACGACCGGCAAACACATGAATGGGTATATCAAGAGAGGCCGCATCTACATAGGTAAAATCGTTGCATACCCTGTAGTCGGCAGCCAGCACATCAAGCGTCATGCGGAGTAATTCAGCATTGCCCAGCACCGCGTCCGATGTACCACCTTGACGCTTTAAATCGGCGATCAAGGACTGATCGTCATACATGCCAGCAAAACGATCAGGATCTCGCCGTGCTGGCGCTGCCGATGCAGAAACAAATAGCCCCAGCGGCAGCGGTTTGTTTTTCGCGGCCAACTGGCGGCACACCCCATAAGCCAATAAAGAACCCATGCTGTGTCCAAACAAGGCGTAGCGCTCACACGGTTTGAGCGCCAACTGGCCAACGATCCACTCGACGAGTTCGGCATAATGCGTCAGCGGCTTTTCATCAATCAGCGCGCCACGACCCGGCAATTCCAATGCCAGCAATTTGATATGGGCGGGCAAAAAACGCCGCCAACGCAAATACATCGTTGCGCTGGCGCCAGCACACGGCAAACAAATTAACGTTAAAGCCGATGACATTACTGAGCCTGTTCAGCCATAAATCGGCGCAAGCTCAATGGACGCATATCAGTCCAAGTTTGCTTGACGTAATCAAGGCAATGTTGCTTATTGCCTTTGACCCCGGTATCAGTCCAACCGCCCGGTACTGCTTTAAAATCAGGCCAGAGCGAGTACTGGTCTTCATGGTTCACCAGCACTTTAAAAGTCCCATCTTCACGATCAAAATAACTCATTTTTTCCTCACTAAAAGTCAATGGCTCCGCATAGGAGTAGGCGCCTACATAGGTATGACGAAGCACCGTGGCGCTTGTTTACAAACTACTGCGCATAAAGTAATTCATTGGAGGTGAGCACGATGGTGTAAATGCGGCACTATCTGACAAGGAAAGGATGGGACTTAGGAAATTATTTAACTTTTAGCAAGTTAAAACTTACATTATTAAAAATATTCATCACCAATCTAAATGATAACGTGTATCATTTAATCTTTTGGCATACCTAAATACGGGCGGCTGCAGTGAGTGAAATTGATTTTGAAAGCGAGTTAGCGATCAGTTTTCAGGCGAACAGAGCGCACCTAAAACGAATCGCATTACGAATTTTGGGCAATCCAGAACGCGCAGAGGACATCGTGCAGGATGCATATCTAAAAATCATGCAATTACAATCAGCTATACAAGCAAAACAACCAATCGCCTACCTAACGCAAGTGGTGCGAAATTTAGCGATCGATGTAAAAAGAAGAGAGTCTCTTGAGCTAACTTACTTTGCCCTGGAGGATGAAGGCCAGATGGTCGCTGACACATCGCCACTACCTGAAATGCAACTCATCACCGAACAATCATTGCGTTTGCTCAGTGCAGCATTAAAAGAATTGCCCGCACGGACTCAGCGCGTATTTGTGATGTATCGTCTAGAAGGATTAACTCAGAGGGAAATTGCTAACCTCCTTGGCGTATCCGCCACTCTGGTTAATTTCATGATAAAAGATGCGCTAACTCAATGCAGAGGCGCTTTATACCCAAACACGTAATTAATTGGAGCGTGAAACTAGTTCGCTTTTGCTATACTTTGGATAAATAAGCCTAAACAAATACTTTCACCAGGCGTCATCTATGTGAAGGCATCATTTTAAAGGGGTTCAAAGTGTCTAATAGCAAAACCGAAGACTCTAGCTGGCAAACTGCAATGGATTGGTTGATGCGTGAAAATGAATCAGCACTCAGTCAAGCTGAAATGATTGAGCTAAAAACCTGGCTTGCCAGCGATACTCAGCATCAAAAAGCCTATCAAGAAGCGAAGACGATTTGGCTTGGTAGCTGTTTTATCCCAACTAATTAACATCAGTCCCCACGAATTCTCAGAATGAAGCATCAAGTCACGCATCTCTGAATACAGCCAATCAAAGCACGAGCAAATACAATTGAAATATTGCGGAGATTTGCCGAAGCGAAGTTGGTTTTGGGGTAAAACTTGGCTTTGGTTTTGCCGTT
This sequence comes from Deefgea rivuli DSM 18356, assembly GCF_000620145.1. GTDB lineage: Bacteria > Pseudomonadota > Gammaproteobacteria > Burkholderiales > Chitinibacteraceae > Deefgea > Deefgea rivuli. Next base: position 265,173 of record NZ_JHVM01000009.1, on the reverse strand, counting down.
GTTTTCACGGGATTAGCCAATACTGAATCGAACCGATTTTCGCGGCGGCTGTTTGGCTTGAGTCAGGCCAGTATGGCCTGCTCGATTTGATTACGCTAATAGTCTGCTTCAGCTTCTGCTGGTGGAATATGGCCAATCGCCCCCCGCAAAAATAGTGACAAACTGTGATCATTTTCCGCAACTTTTGCCCAACTCATTACAATGACTGGGCGAAAGTTGGCAAGGTCGATTGCTTTTGCCAACTTTCTATTCACATTGCCAACATTCCATTCGTTTTGCCAACCTTCCATTCGTTTTGCCAACTTTCTATTCACTTTGCCAACTTTCTACGCTGAGCTAGTCCATTGCAGCGAACTTCTTGCGCGAGTTCGGTCGACAGCGAGAACAAGGGCACAAGTGGACAACAGATTGTTATTACGTTTTAATTTTGACTAATTAATGGCTTAATTACATGAAAATTACTAATAAATCGAAAATTAACTTATAAAAACGTTATTTTTTGAAAATCGAAAAAACGTAAGACAAACTCTCATCTTGCGTTTATTACCTACCTAGAAACAGAAAGCATGCTGCAAGCTTTTTCGGTATCAAATACGCTTTCCACCTGATCAGCTGTTTTAAATTATCGCGACACAATTTGCCAAGCCGCACATTATTTTCTGCTGTAGCCGCTAAAATCTCGTAATCCTTGGATAGGCGACCAAAGTTGCCTATCCATGCAAACGTACTTTCAACGACACAACGCTTCGGCATAACAGCTAACCCATCTTTGATTTTGGTCGAGACACAACACGCCAATTTTAGTCGACTTGCCACGTCATTCATCGCTTGCATGAGGGACGACTATTGCCGTTGTCATCCCACAAAACATAGTCGGGATAACCGATGCCCGTTTCGGTACCTTGATGTTGAACTTCCACCTCTAGACCAACGGCTGGATTGAGCTTGGCTGCGGTAGGCACTGACCAGCCAACCAAAGCAAGGTCACGATCCACCATGTATTCACGGGTTTTGTCTTCCAAGAAATGAAGTTGCCGAACGCTGGCTTGGATTTGCAGAGCAAACGGCTCAATTTTTTCCTTGGGTAAAGGACTATTTGCCTTGCCGATAACAGCGCGTTGAGCTGCTTCACTGGCGCGCAAAGCTTCCAGTTCGGCGAGCATCGCTTTGATTTGGATTTCTTTGGCCGAGTTTTCTTCTGCGAGGCGTTTTTTCTCGCGCTTGATCGCAGCTTTGCTGTCGATGCCTTTGGTTGGTGGTTCTTTGTAGCTGCCGAAATCTTCTACTTTGCCGCCAGTGAGTGAAACATGAACCCCGCGAGCCAATTGCCATGCTTCGTGCAAAGCACGCAGCGCATCCATTGGGCGAATGGTTTCACCGTGCGCGGCACTATTTTCCAGCCGACGCAGTAAATGAAATTTATCGAGCACCAGTTTATCGACCATGCGCTCAGCTAAATTTCTTAACTTGACGAGCTCACTTTCTGGATCAGTATATATAGTGCTCGGCATAGCCGCCCATATTGGCTAGCTCTGGGTAGCTAGCGCGTAATGGTTCAAAATTCAGTGATTGCAGGTCTTGCATCAACATATCTGGCAAGCTCGCTATTTATTCGGTTTGTGAATAGATAGCCAGAAGTGTGCCAGCCACCTTTAGTCGGTTTGTTCGTCGCTGGAAATACCGAGTTTTACCATGCGATTGCTCAGTGTTTGGTAGTTCGTGATGTTCAAATATTCGGCGGCTTGCTTCTTTTTTTCTGATGCTTTTTTCATTACACGCTGCAAATAATGGCGTTCAACCTGATCCAAAACTGCTTGTAAATCAAAGCCTTTGTGTAATGGCTGATTGAGCACTTGATTGGTATTGGCTGGCATCTGCAATAGATTTCTGCTGAAATCGGCGCACTGATTTCACTTTGCCGTGACCAAATCGCTGCGCGTAAAAGTGTGTGGTACAACTCGCGGATATTGACTGGCCACGCATGGTTGAGCAGAATATTTTTTGCATCAACAGAAATTATTGTATTTTGCCACTCGGGTAAATCACGGCTGTCGTTATTGATACGCGCCAAGCTGTGCTCGATAAGTAATTCAATGTCTTCCACACGTTCGCGCAGCGCGCGGTAAATGAATAATGCCCACCGCAAGGCGATGAAACAGGTCTTCACGGAAGCGCCCAGCGGCGACTTCAACCATTAAATCACGATGCGTGGCTGCGATGATGCGCACATTCACCTTAACCGAACTCGTTTCGCCGAGCGGCATGATTTGGCCTTCTTGCAAGGCGCGCAGCATTCTAGCATGCGCATCAAGCGGCAAATCGCCAATCTCGTCTAAAAATAGCGTGCCGCCATCCGCCTCTCTGAAGTGCCCTAAGCGCGCCGAGTCTGCGCTGGTAAACGCGCCGCAGTTCACGGCAATCAATCGCTGAGTATTGCGCCGACTGGCTTCATGAATCGCAGTAACAAATAATTCTTTACCCGTGCCGGCTTCACCCAAAATCAATACCGGCACATTGTGCACGGCAACGCGGCGCAAGAGATCGATTTGCTCTTGCATGTCAGCACTGCGATGAATGATTTTGGAAAATTCAGGCGCACTACTGAGTGGCGCGCTGGCAAGGCGCTCAGCCAATTGAACATCTTGCAGATCAATCCCGACAAATAAGCCATTTTTTCTTCATGGCTCAACCTTGCCCCAAGGTCGATGTAAGGATAAGAATATTTATCTTTCTGAAAAAAATCTGCGATTCATCAAGTAAATGCCAGCACATATCACCGCTGTCAGATCTGGTTTTACAGCCTTAAAAAAGAATGAAGTTAATGAAATTACAGGCCTAATTTCATTAATGGTTTTTTTACATATAAACAATATGAGTTTTCGAATATTTTTATTGATTTCTAACGCGAGCCCTTGAGTCAATTCACGAAGAGTGTAGTCTTAGCGCTATTGGACAGACAATGCGAGATGTCCTGGCCCTAAAACTATTCGAATCATGTGAGCAACAAAAAAATTTAATGCAATCTATCGCGAGCCCTTGAGTGAAAATTTTAAAAGTGTAACCTAACCGATATTGAGAAAAAAGTGAGGCAACAGATGCATAAAATTATCCGAATTAGTGACGCTGCAAAAACACTAGGCATTTCACGAGCCACACTATATCGGCTCGTGAAATCTAAAGCACTGCCAGAACCCGTGAAAATCACACCGAACGGCCGAGCCTCTGGTTTTTTTGACTTTCAGATTGAACAATACATTTCTGAAATCGAAAACAAAAGTAAAGAACAAAGTTGCTAATAAACTCATTGGACAAATGAATTGGAGACATCATGGCAAAAAGCATTACATTTCGAGTTACAGACACTGAGCACGAAGAGATTTTCGAAGATGCGGCGGCTTGCGGTAAGACAGCGACTGATTTGATTAAGTTGTCATATTTTAATATTCGCGAATACATTCTACATCTTGAAAATAGAAACTCTGCGGTAGAAAATGAACTCAGGAGATTCAAAGAGAATTATTTGCAGACTAATGGCTGATATTACGAGGTTGTTGAAATGAACTTTAAGATAATCAAGATTAAAAAAGAATGGGCCGAAGAGCCAAGATTGCTAATTGAGTACATCAACGACCTGAAAAATATCAACACATCGCCTGATTTGTACAGCTTGAAAATGCTGAATGGCTTGACTAGCAGCCTTATCGATGAAATTGCGAAATTCTGTTTCGACTTAAAAAATGCGAGAAGTAACGCAAAACCGTTAATACATTTAATGGTCAGTTTTTGTTCTAGCGAATATCCATCCTATTTAATGGTCAGGAACATCGTCCAGAAGATTTTACAATCAATTGGAGTCGGTGAGCATCTAGCATTTTACAAATTGCATCAGGATACCGAAAATCTTCATCTTCATATTGCGCTTTCTAGAATTGATCCAATTTCGAAAAAAATCATTCAAATTGAAAATGGTTTTATTATAAAAGCGATACGCCGAGTGGTGGATAGAATTGCGGCAATTGAAGGATGGCGGCAAGAAAATAACAGCAGGACATTTATATCGATGGACGAGGTTTCAGTGGATAAAAAATCTAGCATTCTAAGCAAAACGACTGAATCCATTAATAGAATGCTGTTCTCTGCGTTTGAAAATTCAACAAACTGGGAAGAATTTAAAACGTATTTATTGCAAATTGGACCAAGGATTTCTATCGACAAAAAAACTAACGGCAACGATGAATTAATCCTAATTTTTAATGGAGCAGTCTTTTATGAAAAAGAAATTCCAGCTCAATTTTCTTATCAAGAACTTAAAAAATATTTTGGCAATTACAAGGAGTTAAATCATGGATTCAAACCCAACAAACACTCAGAGTTTCACGATGAATACTTTGGGGAGCGAAAAAACAATAATTTGTCACCACAATTGCTTGCATGCACAAATATTCGCGACAGAGGAGCTTGTGCCGGTAGTTTTTTGCATGCGCATGCGCTCATTAATCGAATTAAAAATTCAATTGTGCGACGGGAATCCTGTAGCACTGCCGAGCAATCTAGAGTAATACAAAAAGATCTAGGCTTTAGCTCAAAAATTTGTGAGCTATTTAAAAGGAGAAAAGAGATTTCTCTGATTTTTCGATGCGGTAAAAACCCAGATTTATTCCAATTCGCCAGTAGCGAGTTGAGTGCAGACTTTCTGATGAATTTTTTAAGGAAAGTGAGGCTCTCTAAAAAACCCATTGATTTTTACTTGGGCTTCGACATTTCAACGTGGCTATGTTTCAAAATTAATAGTGATGCGCTTGCAAAGTTGGATGAGCTACCTTTTCAGATATTCGTCACTCAATATCTTGATGACTTTTATGTGGCGATTGGTATAAAACCAGTTCTTCTTGAATTTAAAAATGCTAGTTATTTGGCAAAAAAAGCTATCTTTGGCATAATTAAGGATAAAATCAGCATTGATAACAATTATCAACAAGAAGTCGGTTTGCCGATTTATACGAAAGATCAAGTAGAAATTGTGATCACGAAGAAACGATCATACCAACACGATGCTGATTTTGTGGAGAAAATCAATAGAAGGATTGAGGAGGATGTCTGCAAAAAGAATGGCGTAGATCGAGCAGATATCAAGACCTTATTAAATGAAATCCGGCCAAAATACACCAGTTGGAATGTTCATTTTACTAGGGAACTCTTCCTTTTTTATTATATTGGACACCAAAAATTTGGTAACCAATTATCTAGAGAGTTGATTGCTGACGCATTTATGGAGGTCGCAAAGAACCATGGCTATACCCGGGCTGAAATAGATGAAATGGTTATAAATTTTAGCTTGGTTTGCAATAATGAACCAAAACAAAAGACAAGTACTGCGCTGAAAAAGAAAAAATTTACTACAAATGATTTACACGAAAAATGTATTAAATCTTTTGTAAACTTCGATATCACGGAAGTTAAAGACGTATATTGGAGTGCTCTGCTGCATGAAAACCACTCTGGAGTTGAGATGAATGCACATCCAGAAGGAATGAGCCTATCTATCAGTGGTGAGAACGAGCAACTCTACAATATGCCCTATGAATAGCATGCGCTTCTAAGTACGCCTCAATCTCAAAGTAGCAATAAGCGCTATTAAATAAATCAGAATAATTAGTACCTCGAACTCGCGCAAGGAGTCTGAGACTTTACCGAAAGGTTCAAGTTCAGTCTTTATTTCTGAGCAATTTCTTTACTGCAATCAACTGTTTGTAGTTCTCTGTGACGTCCAGTTAAAATTTAGCGGGCGCAAACAAAACGGCAGCGAAGGCTGCCGTTTATTTTTTCTGTTTAACATAATTTTAATGCTTGGTTAAAAAACCGATTCCAGGGTATGGGTTGTTTTTCGGTGGCTCGGAAGACGGTATCGGTTTCAAAAGATATTGCTGCGTTTCAACGGCAGAAACATCAGTGACATTATTTAATCCGTTCTCGATAGCGAGTACGATTTGGCGCCGTAATTCCCTGACACTGTCACTTTGAAAGACAATCACCTTCAGTTCAGTTGCACCGATTTCCGGTACAAAATACTGGCTAATTTTTCTTTCTTCCAGCTCTTGCTGATAAAAAATTTGCGCTAAATCTCGCATTTCTTGCTGACTTGGTGCCTTGATTGAATTTACTTCAAGACGGCTTTTTAGTGGCGCACTTAAAAAGTCACTCTCGTTGGCCGTCAATATAAAACTGATGTGATGCATATCAATTGGCGCTTCAATGAAGTTGTCCATAAAACAACGTGAATTTTCTGGCTCAAGCAACATTAAAATTGTATCCGTTAAATGTCCGTGCTGACTGCCGCCTGCTTTATCGACCTCATCAAGCATAATGATTGGATTTGCAATTTCACATGTGGCGATAAATTTTGCTGGGCGCCCCGCATCCGAGCCAGTCCATTGCTGTTGTGAGCCCCGCAGTATCATCACATCGCCATTCCCAGCCAGTTGAATATTTAAAAACGGCAGATTCAGCGCCTTGGCAATTTTTGTGCACAGCCACGTCTTCCCATTCCCCGGTGGCCCGATTAGGAGCTGACTGCCCAGATGAATTGGGTGTCTGCTTAAGCACTGCATGACTAGCCTACTTCTTAGCTTGCCAAATAAGGTTTTAAATTGGGGGTATGCTGCCATCAGAGCACTGATTGCATCCACATCCTCTTGTGCAGCCATGCGCAATGGCTTAGGTTTTATTAATTGCTTTAGGTATTCCGCTTTTGGGCTTTCAGACTTCGCGGCAGCCAACTGCTTAATTTGCCTTAACACGACAGTGGGATCAGCAAGTACCACCGTGTTTTCCAATAAAGTCGGTAGAGTATGCTGGCCGGCGAAAGGTAGTGAAATCAACGCCTGGCTTGATTCAAATACCAATGGAAATGGATTAACCCAGAACCAAACATTGCCTTGCCGTTGATGCGCCCAACTGCTCTGCAAGTATTCAAAATCAGGATCACTCAAGTAGGTGACTAAGCTTGCGTGTTGTTTAAGCGGCAGCAGATCAAAATGACCATCATCCGCATTGCCTTTAATTTCTGCAATCGGCAACGCTAATTCAGTGCAGACTGACTTCACTAAATCAACGATTTCTGGCGACGAATAAGTCGGCAAATGGAAAATCATTGGCTGTCGCATATTGAAAAGCTCTCTACGCTGAAGCTCCGATTTAAACTTCTCAGCCCATTCTGGTTTAGCGACTGCATCGCAGTTGTGCTCGTCAACAATTTCTACGCCGATATATTCGTCATCATCAGAAGTTGGACCATCTAGGAACATTTCTAAATCGACAAAATCATAATTGGCACCATCAGAATAGCTTTTTAGCACACGCAATCCAGTCACTGCTGGGAGCGCACAAGGTCCTGGGATGATATTCGGTGTGTTCTTGGGATCGTTCAAATGGGCTTGAGCGACATAACTTAAGCGATGCGTACGCGCTAACTTTTGATAGTCAGGCAAGCGCTTTATGTGGTGTGGTGAGGATGCAAAATAGATTGGCTTAGTCATACAAACACTCCTTGATTGAATGATCATTAAAAGAGCCATATAAACCCCTGGGGATCAATAAGTCCTTCTAAAGATCAATATACACGTAATTTTATTATTTTCAAGTCATTTTAACCTCTAGAAGGTCTATATGACTTATGGCGGATTCTTAACTGGTCTACATATTCAACCCATGACAGCTTTGGAGATTGGTGAGGTCTAAATATTTCAGTGGTGTTAAATGTGGTGTATATGACTGAGTGGAAATTCGGTTGAACGTTTGAAGTGCAAGTTTGTTGTGCTGAGGAGTGAATTGACTTGTTTTGAGCAAACGCTGGCATCAATCAGTCTGCATGAAGCTTTGAATGAAGTTGGGGTCGTGCGTTAAATACTCGTTAGATCTGCTGAGGCGTGAAATCTCAGGCCTGGAAATTTGGCGTGAATTGCTAGTGGCAAGGGCAGCTGAATAGAAGTTTTATGAATCTGTGTATGCAAACAGCGATTTAAGCGGAGCGAAGGATGTAATTCATTGACCACAATGAATCACAACAGCTCAATCTAAGTGGTGGGAAAAGTGGTGGGAATAATTTTTTTAATATAAAAAAGCCCTGAATAATCAGGGCTTTAATATTTTATACTGGCGGAGAGAGGGGGATTCGAACCCCCGACAGGGATTAACCTGTGGCCGCTTTCCAGGCGACTAACTTAAACCACTCATACATCTCTCCGCAAGAGAGGGCGAATCATACCGAACCCCTCCCCTCGTGGCAAGCCAATTCCCAGATTAAGTCCGCCTATCCAAACGCATCACTGCAATCCGATTCTAATTTCGCCTCGATAAAAAGCAGGGCGTCACTCGTGCTGCATCGAGCCAGAACAAACGCAAACTCAATCAGCGTGCCGTGCGTTCACACCTATCAAACACTAGCAACCGGAATGACACCAATCTTGGCTTGCCACTCTTTCGGTGCAATCGCGTGTACCGAGGTACCGTTTGAGTCCACCGCCACCGTCACTGGCATATCCACGACGTCGAATTCGTAAATGCCTTCCATGCCCAAATCTTCAAAGCCCACTACACGGCTGGCTTTGATGGCTTTAGAAACGAGGTACGCAGCGCCACCAACGGCCATCAAATACACCGATTTGTGTTTTTTGATCGCATCAATGCCCGCAGGACCGCGCTCTGCTTTGCCGATCATGCCGAGCAGCCCTGTTTCGGCCAATACTTGCTCAGTAAATTTATCCATCCGCGTTGCAGTAGTTGGGCCCGCAGGTCCGATTACTTCATCGCGTACGGCATCGACTGGGCCGACGTAATAAATAAAGCGGCCAGCGAAATCAACCGGCAGTTTTTCGCCTTTATTAAGCATCTCCACCATACGCTTGTGCGCCGCGTCGCGGCCGGTGAGCATCTTGCCGTTCAGTAGCAGCGTTTGGCCGGGTTTCCAGCTCGCCACGTCTTCACGCGTCACTGCGTTCAAATCAACGCGAGTTGATTCGCTCGATGGTGTCCACGTTACATCTGGCCAGTCTTCCAGTTTTGGCACTTCCAGCACCGCAGGGCCTGAGCCATCGAGCGTAAAATGCACATGGCGCGTTGCCGCGCAGTTTGGAATCATCGCCACTGGCAAGCTGGCGGCGTGCGTTGGGTAATCTTTGATTTTGACGTCAAGCACCGTCGCCAAACCGCCCAAGCCTTGTGCGCCGATACCGAGCGCGTTTACTTTTTCGTATAACTCGATGCGTAATTCTTCCACGCGATTCGTTGGCCCGCGTGCGATGAGATCGTGAATGTCGATTTCTTCCATCAACGCTTCTTTAGCCATCACCATCGCTTTTTCAGCCGTACCGCCAATGCCAATGCCGAGCATGCCTGGCGGGCACCAGCCCGCGCCCATCAAGGGCACAGTTTTGATGACCCAATCCACAATCGAGTCGGAAGGATTCAGCATGACGAATTTAGATTTATTTTCTGAGCCGCCGCCTTTAGCCGCAATGTCGATATCCACCGTACAGCCCGGCACGATTTCGTAATGAATCACCGCTGGGGTGTTGTCCTTGGTGTTTTTACGCAAACCGGCGGGATCGAGCAAAATCGAGGCTCGCAATTTATTATCTGGATTCAGATAAGCGCGGCGTACGCCTTCGTTAATCATATCGGTGACGCCCATCGTCGCGCCTTCCCATTGCACATCCATCCCAACGCGAACAAACACCGTCACGATGCCGGTATCTTGGCAAATCGGGCGATGGCCTTCGGCACACATGCGACTATTGGTTAGAATTTGCGCAATCGCGTCTTTAGCGGCCGGGCCTTCTTCTAATTCATAAGCGCGACCCAAAGCTTGGATATAATCTTTCGGGTGGTAATAGCTGATGTATTGCAGGCTGTCGGCGATGCTGCTGATGAGATCGTCTTGGCGAATTTTGCTCATGGTGCTCTCCGTAAAAATCCAGTTTTATGGGGCGAATTGTAGCGCATCTGGCGCGACTACTAAGCACTCGTGCAAAAGTTTTCTAGCAAGGCAAAGGTGCAGCAGGCACTTCACACCTACGATTCTGAAGACGCTGAAACAAGAAAATCTTTGCTTAAGAACTTGCCGCGCCTTTACGCTAATTTATCCATTCATTTTGATCTTAAAATCAAACTCCAGCGAGAATGTATGTCTTGTATTGCTGATTATTTAAAATGCCAACCGCAATTTTCCAGTAAAAACCTAATTCGTCTTCGGCTTGAGCAACAAGCCGCGGGCTGGTTAGAGCAATCAACCGTGCAATCGCTTTTTGCGCTAGCCCCCGAGTGGCGAGTCGTCGACAGCACCATTAATCTGAACGGTGCTGATCTTGCAAAACAGCTGCATCTCGCGGCACAGCACTTGCACGACAATGGCCTCATCCAAGGCTGGCGTCATGAAAACTATGGCGTTTGCGTAGAAAACATCGTCGATGAAGTGGATTTCACCAAGCCAATCTGCGCTCTTGAGCGCGCCAGCTTTCGCCGTTTTGGTTTAGTCAGCCGTGCGGTACATATCAATGCGTATTACCCCGATGGCTCGATTTGCTTAGGTAGACGAGCAAAAACAAAGAGTATTGACCCCTACCTATTAGATAATATGGCCGCTGGCGGTATACCCATAGATGAGGACATTCACGACTGCGCGATCCGTGAATTATTTGAGGAAGCCGGCGTGCCGCATGCCATCGCAAAAGACATCCAATTGATCAATACCGTTCGCGTTCAACGTAATGAGATCGACGGCACGCACGATGAAGTGTTGTACTGCTTTGATTTAGCGCTGCCTGAGCATTTTCAGCCGCAAAATCAAGATGGTGAAGTCGCGGCTTTTTATCGCTTCACACCAACGGAAGTCAGTGAAAAACTCAGCGAAATGACTTGGGATGCAGGACGAGTAACGGCGGAATACTTATTACGTCACGGCTGGCGTTAATTAAAAATTAGCCATACTGGGCGGGGTTAATTCACTAGGATGATGTGGACCTTGCGCCAGCCAGACGAGCAAATCACTCGCCGCCATGGGCTGTGCAATTAAGTAGCCTTGCACTTCATCGCAGCCCATCACCGCCAGCGCTTGCCAAATGCCGATGGTTTCCACCCCTTCGGCAACGACTTTCAAACCTAAGATATGGCCGATCTCTATCATCGAACGCACAATCGATACGCTTTCAAACGTGCTATTCATCGACATCACAAACACTTGATCGATTTTTAGCTCGTTGACGGGCATTTTGGCCAAATAAGCGAACGATGAATAGCCGGTACCAAAATCATCAATCGACAGCTGTACACCCAAGCGACGTAAACGCGCCAGATTTTGCAGCATCGCATCGGGCTTATGCATGACGCCGGTTTCAGTGATTTCCAAGCATAAATTGGCGGCAGTGCCCGCGATATTGAGCTGCGCCTCCACAAAATCAACAAACTGGGCGTCCTCCACATCGCTCACCCCCACATTAACCGACACCAAAATATGAACGCCCTGCCGATTCCATTCTATTTGCTGACGCAAAACCTCACGCAACACCCACTCAGTAATACCGCGCAATTTGCCGGTTTTTTCCGCAAAAGGGATAAACAAACCGGGCGAAATCCAACCGCGACTCGGATGCTGCCAGCGCACTAGCGCTTCGGCAGCGCTGACCATGCCCGAAGCCACATTGATTTTAGGCTGGTAATACACCACCAAATGATTTTCAGTTAACGCTTCACGCAAATCGCCCAGCAAAGTAAATTGACTAAGGCGGCTTTCTTCGCGTGTCGGATCATAAGTCACCGAGCTCTCCCTATCCCGCTTCGCAAAAAACATGGCCACTTCGGCATGCCGCAGCAGACCTTCGGCATGATCTGCGTGCAAGGGATAAATGGCGATACCGGATCGAATTGCCACATTGACCTTTTGCTCGCCTAAGACAATGGAAGCCGCCAATATCGTCTCAACCGTCTGCAATTGCGCTTGAACTTGTGATTCGTTGACCGCACTGAGCAGCAGAGCAAATGAATTACCCGAAACTCGACTGACAATTCTCAATTGATCCGGCTGCAACTGGCTTAGGCGATCCGACATCGTACACAAAACTCGATCACCCGCTTCAAATCCAAACGCGTCATTAATATAGCGAAAATCGGTCAAATCAATCATCACCACCGCCAACCATGGCTGCCCTTTATTGATTAGCCCTGTTAGCAGCTCGGCAAATTTCACGCGATTGGGTAATCCAGTTAAACGATCCGAAAAAGCCAGTTGGCGCATCAAATGTTCACGCGCAGAAATCGCATCGCCCATCGCATTAAATGCCGAAGCCAGATTACCTAATTCATCATGCCGATGCATCGGCATCCGGACATCAAACTCACCCGCCGCAAAACGATGCACGGCTGATGAAAAGCGTCGTAATGGCGCGGTCATACGGCTGGCCAGTAGCCATGCCATGACGCTACCCAAAGCAAATAGCAACATGCCAAATCCGATTGCACGCAACTGAATGCTGCTTTGCCGAGCTAAAACCTCGGCCATCGCAATATCAGCGCCCAGTACATAGAATTGCCCTTGCCCATACGGCATCGCAATTGCCAGCGAGCGAAACTCACCGTACTGATCTTTCAGAGTGCCACGATAATTTTTACCCGTTTCAATCACCGATTGAATGGCACGCTGCTGGTCGGCGTAGCTTTGGCCGAAATGGCCATAATTGTTTTGCTGCGTTTCGCCTGGCGTCGCACTATCGGCCAGATAACGCACCTGCTGATCCACTTTTGCCAGCACATATAAATAGCTGACCCCGACTTGGGTCGCATATTGATTGAGTTTACTTAGATTGTTGAGATAGGTATCTTCTTCCACCAATTGATTCAAAAGGGCTTGGTCAATATACCCATCAGGGAGAACAAAAGGAATGGCCCGAGCGGCGGAGAGCAACCGCCCGTCTAGCTCCGACATCAAAGCGGTATTCGAGAAATAATACAGGCTCATCGATAAAGCGATTGAAATCAATAAATTCAGCGCCAGCAAAACCAAAAGCACCTTGGTCCTGGCTCCGCGAAATTTACTCTTCATTCGTGCACTCAGATGCAAAGTGTTCCCCTTGATGCCGCATTCAGTCCTTTTCATTAATAGACTGAATTGCTGCACTGCGCCAAGGGGTAAATTGACAAATCAATGACTAAACAACATGCGCCTTGCTTTCAAAATTTCATTGCCTGCACTAGAGATAGCTTTCAAACCTACCGTATCTAAAGGGGGTAATTCTGGAAATAGCTCAAATTGCATCAACTCGTCCCTGCGAAAAGCATGTAAATGAACCGCCTGACTGGGCGCCGACATCGATAAGAATTGTTCATAATTACTTGATGTCACACGCAAACCATTCCATGCAATCAAAACATCACCCGCCGATAAACCAGCTCGCTGCGCTGGACCATCCATTCGCAACTGCGTGAGTTTAAGCCCCGCCGCATCAGCGGCGGTTTTTACACCTAAACTGCATTTTGGCGCATTGACCTTATCCAGCCAGCCACCTTTATCCGCCGCTGATATAGCTTCACGTTGCTGCCACTCAACCCCAACTTCACTGAGTAATTCACGCAGTGGCAATGCGGCAGTAGAACGTAAGCCCAATTCAAACAAAGCGCTTAAATCCAGCCCAGTGACGCGTTGCGCTAGCGCCTCCCACTCAGCCTCAGCAATACCGCGCTGCGTCGTCGCAAAATCCTGCCCATACTCCAACCAAAGCGCACGCATCACATCATCCAGTGACTGAGCGCCCTGCGTCTCACGGCGAATAGTTAAATCCAAACACAGAGCAAATAAAGCGCCTTTGGTGTAGTAGCTCACCAACGCATTCGGACTATTTTCATCTTGGCGATAATATTTCACCCAAGCATCAAAACTGGCGTCTTCTAAATGCTGAACCTGACGACCATAGCCACGCTCAACGCTCGTCGCCGTTTGTGACAACAACTCTAAATATTCAGCAAAGGTAATCAAGCCGCTACGCAGCAAAACCAAATCATCGTAATACGAGGTAATACCCTCAAAAGCCCACAATAAACGCGAATAATTTTCCTGCTGCAAGTCATAAGGCGCATAGGCCGCTGGCTTAATGCGTTTTACATTCCAACTATGAAAATACTCATGACTGCACAAACCTAAAAACTGCCGATACCCTGCCTTAATCTCAGTTTCATGCGGCAAAGGTAAATCACTGCGATTACAAATCAAGGCCGTTGATGAACGATGCTCCAGCCCGCCGTAACCGTCCCCCACCGCCAAAGTGAGAAATAAATACTCTTTAAACGGCGCAGGCGTACCAAAAAATTGAATTTGATACTCACAAATCCGCTGCAAATCACGCGCAAGACGCGGCAAATCGGCCTGATGACGCCCAGAAATCACCATTTTATGCGGCACGCCGCAGGCAACAAATTCCACAAGAGAAAAATCACTGATCTCAACCGGATGATCAATCAACTCATCGTAATTTTCGGCTTGATACACACCAAAACCCAAAGCATCGATTTGCTGCGCATTTAAAGTCGTTGCAACTCGCCAATCCGTTTGATCTGCACAAGCAATGCTCACCGTACACGCTTGCTGCTCTTGCCCAACTACGGCCAAAAACACACTAGTGCCATTAAAAAAAGCCCGCTGTTGATCCAAATAAGCACCGCGAACTGACAAATCAAACGCATACACGGTGTAACTCAGCAACAAAGGGCCTGCTACAGGCTCAGCCTGCCAGCTCGATTTAGTGATTTTTTCTAATTGCACTGCTTGCCCAGCTGACTCAGCCTGAATGCTAACAATATGCTTAGAAAATTCACGAATTAAATAGCTGCCTGGAATCCAAACCGGCAAACAAATAATTTGTCCGGCAGGATCAGGTTCGGCAATCGACAATTGAATAGAGAATAAATGAGCCGCTGGATTCAGTGGCGTAATGGTGTAATGGATTGTCATTGGCATTCTAAAAAAAAGTTTAATGAGCAAGGCCAACCTGATTTCGGCCCGCCGCTTTGGCTTGATACAGCGCACGATCAGCAGCATCAATCAATTGCTGTGCAGTCATACCGTCTTGCAATTGCGCGACTCCGATACTGATCGTCGAATGAAACTCATCCCCGCCCATACCGACTTGCGTCAGTTGCGAAAAGCTTTGCCGCAGCTCATCCATTTTTTGCGCAGCGCGCATTAGCGTTTGTTCCGACAAAATCACCGCGAACTCTTCACCGCCATAGCGCCCAACGGCATTAGGCTTGCCCATGCCGCCGCGCAGCAACCGCGACAAGCATTTAATCACACGATCCCCTACCGCATGGCCGTGCTGATCATTGACCATTTTAAAATGATCGATATCAACCATCGCATAAGACAGCATGCGAAACTCTTGATGTGCGCGAGCGACCTCTTGCTCTAGCTCTTCAATAATATGCGTGTGATTCAGTAGCGCGGTCAGACTATCTCGCGTCATCCAACGGCGTAGCTGACGATAGCGCTCGGCGGTAATCGAAACCGAAGCCACCAACTCTTCTGGCTCCATATTTTTCACCCAGAAATCATCACCACCCATGCTGCGCGCCATTAACTGCTTGCCACGATGCGTTTCGGTTGAAAGAAACACAATCGGGATTGAATCGTACTGCGTATTTTGTCGGATAATTTTGGCGATTTCATCACCAGAGCATTCCGGCATGTAAACATCCATCAGAATGATGTCGGGCTTCATACGCTCTAATTGAAAAAGCACTTCCAAGGGATTTTGGATTCGCTTCACCAGCATTCCAGCATCGGTCAAAATACTACTAGTCCAGCGCGCCACCGCTTCGGAATCATCCACAATCAAAACACGAAATGGGTCTGGGCGCAGCTGTTCTTGTAAGGCATCCAGTCGATCAATCAGCTGCTGCGAATTAAATGGTTTGGGTAGAAAATCGCTCACACCCGCACGCATCAATTCTATTTGCTCGGCCACGCTATGCGCTTCGGCCAAGAAAATAACCGGCCCTTTCGACAGTTTGCCAATCAGTGGCACGCACTGTTTGCCGCTCATCTCAGCCAAACCCAGCTCATCAATCACCACCGCAAAAGGTGACTGCGTATGCATCGCCGCCAAAATAGCGCTATTACGCGTAAATACCTGACAATCAAAACCAAACAACTGCAACTGCGTACGAATATCCTGATAGTGCTCCGCGTTGGGCGCCACAAAATAAACCATAGGCATTTTTGGTAAATTCATATTTTCCTCAAATGCAAATGGGGTAATTGCATTGTTTTTGAATAAGTACTAGTGCAAAAGTTTTATAGCAAGGCAGACAGTACGACTCAGAAATCTACAATCCAAGAAAACTTTTGCTTATCTACTTATAGACGATAGGGATCAATTTAAATGGTGAACGCAGCAATACTTTCGCCACATTAAACTTATTCACGCCGCCAAGTTGTTCCTTGCGCAGTATCTTCTAGCACAATCCCAGCGGCGGTGAGTTCATCACGAATCCGATCTGATTCGGCCCAGTTTTTACTTGCACGCGCTTCTTTTCGCGCGATGATTGCGGCTTCGATCTTATCCGCAGTCCATTCGCTATTGCTGGCACCTGCCTGTAAATAGCTTTCTGGATCACGCTGCAATAAGCCCAAGATTTTTGCCAAGGCTTTCAATAAACCGGCCGCTTGTGCGCCTTCTGCACTGGCTGCGTGTTTATTCGCGTACAGCGCCAATTCAAACAACACCGCGACCGCTTCGGTCGTTGCAAAATCGTCGTTCATCGCGGCTTTAAAGCGTGCCGCGTGCGGTTCAACCCAATCAATGACGACATCAGCTGCGGGCACGGTTTTTAGCGTGGTATACAAACGCGTGAGTGCATTTTTCGCATCGTCCAAATGCACGTCGCTATAATTGAGCGGGCTGCGATAATGCGCGCGCAGAATAAAAAAGCGCAGCACTTCAGCATCGTATTTCGCCAGTACGTCGCGAATAATGAAGAAATTACCGAGGCTTTTCGACATTTTTTCATTGTCGACATTGATAAAGCCATTGTGCAGCCAGTAATTCACGTATTGCGAACCATGCGCGCCTTCTGATTGCGCGATTTCATTTTCATGGTGCGGAAACTGCAAATCCTCACCACCGCCATGAATATCAAAATGCTCGCCCAAATGATGACAAGCCATCGCCGAACATTCAATATGCCAGCCCGGACGGCCCGCGCCCCACGGCGAAGCCCATTTTACTTCACCCGGCTCGTCGGTTTTGGCGTGTTTCCACAACACAAAATCGGCTGCATCTTGTTTATTGGTATCGATTTCAACGCGCTCACCGGCACGTTGATCGTCCAGATTTTTACGCGACAGCTTGCCGTAGCCTTGGAATTTGCGTACCGAGTAATAGACATCGCCGTTCGGCGCTGAATACGCCAAACCTCGGTCAAACAATTTACTAATAATGCTTTGCATGCCATCGATGTGATCGGTTGCACGCGGCTCATGATCGGGACGAATAATGCCCAGTGCGTCAAAATCTTCATTCATTGCCGCGACAAAGCGCTCGGTCAAAGCGCCAATCGGCTCACCGTTTTCAGTCGCACGCTTGATAATTTTGTCGTCAATATCAGTGATATTGCGCACATGATTGACCTGAAAGCCCGACTCACGAAACCAACGCGACACCATGTCAAACACCGTCACCATCCGCGCATGACCAATATGACAGTAGTCGTACACGGTGATCCCGCAGACATACATATTCACCACACCGGGCGTAATGGGTTTGAATTCCTGCTTTTCGCGGGCGAGGGTATTGTACAAAGTGATCATAAATAGCTCGTTTCTGATTTGAGCGAATATTCTACCAAAGCTGACCTGCTTGCTCACGCTTGATTTAAGCCACAAAGCTTAAAGCGACTCAGCAATAGCGCCTCATTCCAAATACTTTCGCCCGCCATAACCGGTAATACCTAGCATCAGGCGTACCAAGCCATAGCAAAGCCAGACCAGCCAGCGCAGTGCAAAACTCGCCGTTTTGATGTGTTCTGGCAAAACTTGGACTGCATCTTGCTGCAAATGCAGTTGAATATCGGCACGTAGTTCGGTCGCAAACGCGGCATCTCGCACTAATAAATTCGCTTCGCGTGCCAGCAGCAAACTAAATGGATCAATATTACTCGACCCCACCGTCGCCCATTCTTGATCGATCACGGCCACTTTGGCGTGCATAAAACCGCTTTTATATTGGAAAATATCAACCCCAGCGCTGAGTAGTTTTTGGTAATACACCCAGCTGGCGTATTGCAATAAGGCCTGATCGCGTTCATCTTGCAGCAACAGCACTACATTCACACCGCGTTGAGCCGCCCGTAACAAGGCTTGCCGCAGACGCACCCCTGGCAAAAAATACGCATTAGCGATGATAATTTCATCTTTGGCCGCATCAATCGCCGCAATATACGATTTTTCAATTGCACGGCGGTTGCGACCGTTATCTCGCACCACCAAACGAGCTACTGAATCACCCGCAGCCGCCACAGATGTTGCAATCGTCGAATGAAAAAGCTGCTTTTTTAATTGCACCCATGAGGTATAGCGCCATTGCCGTGCTAGGGTTTGTTGAATATCGGCGACGACAGGGCCTTGGACTCGCACCGCATAATCGTAACGCGGCACTAAACCCAGCCCATCGTCATCGGCGAGCAGATTAATCCCACCAACAAAGCCCACACGGCCATCAAAGCAGGATAATTTTCGATGCAAGCGCCGCAAACGCGCGCGCTTTAGTGAAAAACGGCTAATTTCTGGCCGAAAGAATAAGAAATACACACCCGCAGACTGCATTTGCGCACGTAATTCAGCGGGGAAATTTTTTGCGCCAAAGCCATCAGCCAAAACACCGACCTTTACACCACGCTGCGCTGCGGCAATCAAAGCAGCCACAATTTGCAAGCCGATTTCATCAGGCTCAAAAATATACGTTTCCAAGCGAATTTCGATGCGCGCCGCGTTAATTTCCGCCAATAAAGCTGGAAAAAACTCCGCGCCGTTGCGCAGCAAACTGAGTGCATGACCAGACTGCCATTCAGTGTGATTCATCGCTTAGGGCTCATGCGCCATCACCGCATACAAAGGCGCATGATCCGACAAGCTACGCCACGGTGCGCCAACCAACACGTCGGCTGATTGAATCGTAAATCCGCGCGTATAAATTCGATCCAGCGAGAAAAATGGCATGCGCGCTGGAAAACTGCGCGCATGCGCACCGTGCACCGCTTGAAACGCCTCATTCACACCCAATTCGCCTTGCAAAATAGCGCTCACTTCGCCACGCCAATCATTAAAATCCCCTGCCAAAACCAGCGGCGCATCCAGAGGAACTTGCTCAGCAATTGCCTTCACCATCAACTGCAATTGCTTGCGCCTATCCGACGCGCGTAAATTGAGATGCACGCAAAATGCATGCAAAGGCTCATTCCATAATGGCAAATCCAATTGGCAATACAGCAAACCGCGCTGCTCGAAGCGATGCAAAGTTAAATCATGGTTGCTGCGATGTAAAATTGGATATCGCGACAATAGCGCATTGCCGTGATGCCCCAATTGATAATGCGCGTTACTACCGTAGGCGGAAAACAACATATCACCCGCCAAATATTCATGCTGCGCATCACTCGGCCAGGTCGAAATTTTTTTCGCCAAATGCTGATGCGCGCCCTGCACTTCCTGCAAAAAAACCAAATCAGGATCTAAAGATTTCAAAGCTTGCCGCACGCCATGCAATACAAAGTGCTGATTCAGTGGCGACATGCCTTTGTGGATATTGTACGAAGCCACTTTCAGAATTCGACTCATTCTTGGCCTCCGAAAAAATACGAGAACAAAACAGGATCACAGATTAAATTATGGTATAGCCATGCAGGCTTTATTAATAAAGGGCTACAAGCCAATACATCAAAAATCGTAATGTTTACTTTACTACTTAGATAGACAGACCACGCTGCACCATTTGAATGGTTTGGGTTTCGCTACGCAGTTTCAATTGTAAAAATTGCAGCGCCAAATCAACTTGCGCTTGGCCGCACATAAATAAATCGATCGCCGCATAGCCATGCTCAGGCCAAGTATGAATACTCATATGCGACTCCATCAACAGCACAACACCGGTCACACCTTGCGCCTCGCCGAAATGGTGAAAATGCGAATTCAGCACCGTCGCGCCAGCAGCGTTAGCGGCGCCCAGCAAACAAGCTTCAATCAAGACAGGGTCGGCCAATTGTGCGGCGTCGCCACCGTACAAATCAGCCAAAACATGCCGCCCCAAAGGAGAGGGTGATGGGTTTTGCATTATTTATGCCCACCGCCAGAACTCCAACTACCGCCACTCGACGACGAATAGCCACTTCCCCAGCCACGCGAACCGCTACTACTTGAGCCGCTGGAGCTACACGACGACAAATTAATTAAACTGCAAATTGTCACAATCGCAATGCAATACAGGCGATATAAACCCTTATTCATTCCTCATCCTCACCCGACTTTAGCGGCAAACGAATCAGCCACACAGCCAAACCCGTCCAAAATAGACTACCGATCACATTCGACCCAGAAAACGCCAACGGCACATTCAGCACCAGCAAGCCAATAATAAACAGCATCGACAACGATTGATTACTGCTCGAAGCGCCGCCTGAGCTGCTTTCCGGCGTAATGACTTTGGCTTTACCAAACCATTGCTCGATCAATTGATTGGGGATTTTTTTTGACTTGGACCAAACGACCTCAGAACTGCTTTTTTCTTTACACAGCCGCTCGCCATTATTCTCATACTCGGCGCACGTGACGCGATCACCGACGCTCACGCGCCAATTAAATGCACCCGCGGCGTACGTTACTTTCGCCGCATACGCATCGTACAATTTGCGGTATTTCACGCCGCCCAGCGTCGCCTGCGCATCCACGTAGCTTTCGGGCAATTGATTGAGCACCGTCACGCGATACCAACCATCGTTGGCCTCAACCAGCCAGAAAAAGCCTTTTTGTGCGTTATATAACAAGTACTCAGTCCAGCTTGAATCCGCGTCGTTGATTTCTTCCTGCTCAATCAAGCCGATAATTTTCCAATTCACGCCATCAATCGTTGCGCTATCGCCCACATCCAGCGTCGCGTGATATTGCTCGGCGGCAGTATGTTTTTCCAGCACCAGCGCTTTATCGCCCGAACAATCGACGCTAGAACCGCAAGCTTTACAAACGATTTGCGTGGCAACGCCAGCCTGATACTTCAGCGGACTACCGCAACTTGGGCAATCCAGCACCGCGCCCGTGCCTTTGAGCCGCCCGGCGCTGGCTAAAATCGTATCGCTATCGCGCAGAAACTCCGCTTTAAGCTCTGGCAAGGTAACGGCTTGGCCGACATACACAGTGGGGTTGGGCTTAAACAGCGTGATGTCGGAAAAATCCAGCGTTAAAAAACGATCACCACTACGACAATCAACCACTTTGGCGGCATAACCTTGCCCGACCGCAAACGGCAATTCGCCTTGCCCACCGACGCACTGCGCAGTGCGCACATCGGTAATAATGAAGCTGCGCCCGCCGTGTTCGTAACGCATTTCTGGTTGTAGCGACTCGAAAGCAAAATCAGGTTTGGCTTCCCTGACTGTTTCGACAAGGGGCAGCGTAAACATATACTGCCCTGATGTATCGGCCAGCCAGCCTTGCTGGCCGTCGTCGAAGGACACATACCACTCGTTCCACAGTCCAGCCCCATAGCGCAGCTGAATCCGCCCCAGCACCGTAAACGCACGCCCAGCGAATACACCCGACGCACCGATTTGAATCGGCGAGTAATCCTCTAGTACCTTACCGATTTTGCCGATGTCTTTGACTTCATCGGCATTACGCAACACCGTGCTCTGACAATACTCACAAACGGCAATCGCCGAAATCGTCGAGCGGAATAGAACTTCAGCACCACACGAGGGGCAGGCGGTACGAAACATTAGAGGCTTTCCCAGCTAGGTAAGTTATATTTTTTTGCCGAGTAAACAACGGACGCCGCCATGCCACAGCCAAATAAAACACCGGCCAAGAGCGCAGAAAAGAAAGTCACACTGAATGGCGCATCTTGCTTAGACCACAAAAATAGCCACATCATTGACCCCCACGCCACAGCAAAGTAGCCGCCAAAAAGAACTGCATTTTCCCATGCAGAAACAAAGTGTGGCGGTTTGATTTTCACACCTAAAGCCCAAAAAATCCGTGTAATTGGCGGCAAATAGTTACTTTTCCAAATACCGGTTTGCGCCAGCACATCCAGCGCGACCGCTTTTTTACGTTCAAATTCGCTTTCTTCGCTCATTCTTAACTCCTATTGCTCTGCCATTCGGCAAACACAGGTACATCAGCAGCTAGCCACGGCACATCATGCGAAGTCCAAATATGCTGTTCTGGCCTAATTTGCGGATCATCATCCAAAGTGGCCACCCGTAAAACCCACAGCGGGCGACCTTCTTTCTTGGCTAATAAATGACTACCGCACTGCGAACAAAAATAGCGTATTTTTCCAGGAGACGATTCAAAGTGACTCAATTGATCTTCACCACTCAACCAACGAAACGCATCAGGCTGCACGCCTGCTGCTGAATTAAACGCGGCAGCATGTGTTTTGCGGCAAGTCACGCAATGGCAGTGAGAAATACCACCAGCCAATTCATCGACTTCATAAGTGACTGTTTTACAGGCGCAACTACCTTGCAATGGCATACACAACCCTCAACACTATTTCGTGGGAGCGGGCTTGCCCGCAAGAATGAATCTCTTAGCCCATCTCAAAGTAGATCGGATGAACCGTAGGCGTTATCCGAGACGATCACAATGCGTCGGTTAACGCTTTGCTCATCCGACCTACGTTTCGCACATCTATTACCCCAATAGCTTTTTCAATACTTCCGCTTTGGCGCTATCGTAATCCGCTTGCGAAATCAAACCTTGATCGAGCAGGCCTTTGAGTTGGCCGAGTTTGGCTTGTGGGCTGTTTGGATCGATGGCGACCGCTTGAGTCGTAGCGGCAGGTATTGCTTGCTGAGAATTACCAGCAATCACACCTACACCCATACCCCCATCAATACCAGCCCCTACGGCAACGCCAGCTTGCGGCGCAGCTTGAGCACTTGGATTGAGCGCTGTATTCATCGCCCCAGCCATCATTTGCCCCATGCCAACACCTGCCGCCAAGCTAGCACCAATTCCCGCCATACCGCCTTCATTTTGCGCAGCGAGTGGAATTGCATTTGCCGTTTGATATTGGGTGTACTTACCCATATCGCCGATCATGCCCATCGTAATGCGGGTGTCGATGGCTTTTTGTAATTCTTCTGGCAGCGAAATATTCTCAACGGCGAAGTTATCCAACTCCAAACCATATTTGGCGAAGACGGGGATCAAAGCCTCAGAGATTTTTTGCCCCATCAAACCTTGATTGCCGGCCATATCCAAGAACGGCACGCCCGAACCACCCAAGGCGCTGGTCATTGTCGAAATCACCAGATTACGCAATTGCAGCTCTAGGTCGTCCCGCGTATAGACTTCACGCGTACCGCTGATTTCGCTGAAAAACAGTTTCGGATCGACCAGCTTGTACGAATACACGCCAAACGCACGCATCCGCACCATGCCAAAATCAGCATCACGAATCGTAATCGGCTGCGGTGTACCCCATTTGCGTCCCAATTGCAGCCGCGTACTAAAGAAATACACATCCGATTTAAACGGCGATTCAAACAGCTTGTCCCAGTTCTTCAGGTAAGTCAGTACCGGCAGCGTTTGCGTCGTGAGCTTATACATGCCAGCGCCAAACACATCGGCGATTTGACCTTCATTCAGAAACACGGCCATTTGCGATTCACGCACGGTGAGGCTAGCACCGTACTGAATTTCAAAATCGGCCATCGGGTAGCGATAAGCCAATACGCCGTCGCTATCCTCATTCCACTGCAGGATGTCAATAAACTGCTTTTTAATAAATGAACCGAAACTCATGATGAACTCCAATGTGCTGATGGCGATGTATTACAAACGATCCGATTGATCTAAGATTTTAACCAGTGCATTCAACTTTCTATTTTCTTGCCACAAAGCCCAAGCCAACAAAGCAATCAACACACCCGATGAGGACGCCTGTGCCTGAGGTAAAACCAAGGCAATAACAGCATGCAAAACAGCAGCGCCGAGCACAAATGGAATCAGCAATGATTTTCTACGGATACGCTGAAATGCTTGCGCGGTTCGCTTTGATTCAATTTCTAAAATACTTGGCTCTGACATATTCACTCCATTTTGTATGCTTCATAAGATGGTAAATCAACGATCAAAACCAAGCCTGAAAGATTCCGCTTAGTAAATCCAAACCCGACTCCAAACCAAAATCTAAAGCCTCTTCAAGCAGATCTGAATACCACGGCTCTTTTCTCTCATCTTGCTGATTCATCGCGCATCTCCAAGTAATAAAAGATCAGCTTACTTAAGACAAACACCCCGCATTAATCACCCCCACCGCAAGCGAAATACCCCCAGCCAGTGTACCCACGGCGAGATTGTTTTCCATGATCGCCTGCGGCATACCCTTGATGCAGCGAGCGAGTACGGCATACACCAAGATTTGAATCAGGCCAGCTAATGCACCCCACAACACGAAATAACTCAATTGATTGACATGCAAAGCACTGGACGCCAATGCCAGCGAAAAACCAATCAAGGCGCCAGCAAATGATAGTGCGGCAGCGGTACAGCCTTCGCGAACCAGTGCCAACTCGTCGTAAGGCGTGATTTTGATATAGAGCAGCGCAAACAGCACCAGCAGCGCAATGCCGCTGGCGAGATAACTAAAATAGGCGATTAATGCAGGGAGGTAACTGGCTAACATACGTCATTCCTTACTGTGCTCAGGCATAATGCTGTCATTCTGACTTATATCGAACGAAATATCCATGCGAGATAAACTGCTTATCCTTTCGGTTTTTATTGTGGCTTCCTGTGGTCTGGCTTATGAGCTGATTGCCGGCGCACTGGCCAGCTATTTGCTCGGCGATTCGATTTTTCAGTTTTCATCGATTATTGGTTGTTACTTATTTGCGATGGGCATAGGCTCGCACATCTCAAAATATGTACCAGAACGCCGCACGCTAGATACTTTTATTGAGATTGAATTGTTGGTGGGTTTGATTGGCGGCTTATCGGCGACTTTATTATTTGTCATTTTTGCCTGGGCCAGCGCGCCGTTTCGCTCGGTACTGTACGCGCTGGTGTTTATTACCGGCACACTGGTCGGCATGGAAATCCCGCTGGTGATGCGCGTACTGAATCAGCGCCAAACCGCGTTTAACGATATCGTCAGCCGAGTGCTGACTTTTGACTATATGGGCGCGTTGGCGGTGTCGCTACTCTTTCCGCTGGTGCTGGCCCCGCACTTAGGTTTGGCGCGCTCTGCGCTGTTGTTTGGCCTGATTAATGTCGGCATTGCCTTGATGACGACGCGGATTTTTCGCAAGGAATTGATCGCACCCAATACGCAAATGATGCGCGGCGGCATTGCGCTGTTGGTTCTCACTGGTGCGATGTTCAGCGCCGAGCACTTAACTCGCTGGAGCGAGAAATCGCTATATGGCGATGAAATCATCCACGCCCAAACCACACAGTACCAACGCCTACTGATTACGCAGTGGAAAAACGATACGCGCCTCTATATCAATGGCAATCTGCAATTTTCCAGCCGAGACGAATATCGCTACCACGAAGCGCTAGTGCATCCGGTTTTAGCCAAGCTGCCGCAAGCGCGCCGTGTGCTAGTACTGGGTGGTGGCGATGGTTTGGCGGTGCGCGAAATTCTGAAATACGCCAACATCGAACAGATCACTTTGGTCGATCTTGATCCGGTGATGACGGATCTCTTTACACATAACGCCAAACTCACCGGCCTTAACCAACACGCGCTGTCCAATCCCAAGGTCAAAGTCGTTAACGCCGATGCCGCGCAATGGATAGAACAAAATCAAGACATCTTTGACGCGATCATCATCGACTTCCCCGACCCGTCTAATTTTGCCCTCGGCAAACTCTACTCCGTGCCGATGTACCGCTTAGTGATGAAGCATTTGAGCGAAAACGGCCTGATGGTGGTGCAATCAACATCGCCACTGCACGCCCCCTACTCGTATTGGTGTATCAACGCTACATTACAAAGCGTAGGGCTCTATACCCACCCTTACCATGCTTTTGTCCCGTCATTCGGTGAATGGGGCTTTATTCTCGCCAGCAAAAAGACCGGCTATACGCCACCTACGTCGTATAGCGTAGCAATGAAATTTCTCGATGCCGAAACCACGCGGCAAATGTTCTTCTTCCCGCCGGATATGCAGCCCGTTAAAACCGAAGTGAACCAGCTCAACAATCAATCGCTGGTGCATTACTTTGAGCAAGATTGGTCTAAGGTGATTCGCTAATGCCGCATTTGAATCGCCGCCAATTTCTGCAAGCCAGCGCGGCGCTCGGTGCGAGCGCTCTGCTCCCTGCCTGCACCAAAATGACTTCGTGGGGCACACCCATCACGGTGTATTTACCCGGCATGGCCGCTGGGCATAGCCTGCGTGGCAATACCCAAGCAATAACACCTAGCAGCGAACGGCGCGTTAAAGTCGCCATTTTAGGTTCAGGCGCGGCGGGGCTATTTGCTGCATGGCGTTTAGCGAAAAGTGGCTTTACGGATTTTGCTCTAGTCGAAGGGCCGGAATTGGGCGGCAATTGCGCCAATGGCGAATTCAACACGGCGACTGGCTCGTCCATTCACTACCCACGCGGCGCGCATTATTTACCGCTACCTTCGATGGAATCGACCCATATTAGAGAATTGCTATTTGATATGGGCGTCATCGAGGCCAACCCCTATAGCGAGCGCCCCACTTTTGACGAACGCGTATTGATTCACTCGCCTGAAGATCGTTTATTCATTAATGGGCAGTGGCAAGACGGCGTTGTACCGCAGCACGGCATTCCGGCAACAGAGATCGCCGAGCAACAGCGTTTTTTCAAATACATAGAAAAACTGAAACACACACAAGGCAACGATGGGCGACGCCTATTTTGTGTGCCGCTGGCCTTATCGAGCCAAGACCCCACGTGGCGCGCGCTGGATCAAATGAGTTTTGCGCAATGGTTAACACGCAATCACTACACTGCGCTCAGCCTGCTCTGGTATTTGGATTACGCTTGCCGCGATGATTACGGCATTAATCTGGCACAAACTTCGGCATGGGCAGGCCTGCATTACTTTTCGAGTCGTGGCGGGCAAGCCGAACATATAGAGAAGGCGCATGATGGCGCGGTATTAACGTGGCCAGATGGGCTTAATCCTTTGATTCGTCATATGGGTGCAACGTTGCAGCCGTCGCAACGACTCGCAGGCCTGGCGACGCGCGTGATGGACAATGGCAAAACCGTTAGCGTCGACGTACTCAATATCCAGAATAAAAGCGCAACGCGACTCATTGCCGATCATGTTATTTGCGCAATGCCGCTGCATGTGGCTGCGCACATCGTCGAAGGTATGAGTGACTTGGGTTTTGATTTACAACAACACGGCGCGCATCACGCACCGTGGCAAGTAAGTAATTTTCTGATTGATCGCTTTCCGACCGAAGCCGAACCACATCCATTAGCTTGGGATAATGTGGTTTACGGCAGTCCAAGCTTGGGCTTTGTGAATAGCACGCATCAATTGATCCGTACCGCCAAACCAGAATACAGCGTTTTTACCGCCTACCACGCCTACGCAGGCGAAGATCCAAAACTGGTGCGGCAGCGCTTAGAACGTGCAACGGGTGACAAGCTGTACCAAATCGCGGTGCGCGATTTAGACAGCGCCTACGGCTGGGGCAATCCATTGAAAGCACGGCAATATGTCAAACAAGTCGAAATCACACTCCGCGGCCACGCGATGAGCAGCCCGACGGTGGGCTTTTTGAATAACGTCGGCATTCAAAACCTCATTCAGCAAAATAGCCGAATCCAATTCGCGCACAGCGATTTAAGTGGCCTGTCGATTTTTGAAGAAGCGGCATGGTGGGGAGACGTCGCCGCGCGACGGCTGCTTTAGAATTTAGAAGGTCAAGAGCGAGATCACGAAAGGCACGAAAATAAGGCGAAAAAAGCCGAACAAGAACAAGACAGAAAGCGCAGGCGTTTTTACGCAGCCAGCCTCTGGTCTCTATGCTGGAAGCACTGCCACACACAAGAAACGATGATAATTTTCGACCTGTTTTTTCGATTTATTTTTGCTTTATTTTCGTGTCTTTCGTGATCCGCATTTTTTCTGGCAGTTGCTTTAAAGCATCGGCGTTCGATGGCGAAAACACTCGCTCTATCGCGTCAGTACAGGCGACCCAGCAATATTGCGTATGTTCACGCGGAGCGATGGTAACTTCGCAGACGGCGGGGAGCTGAACGCTGAATACGTGCTCAGTGTTATGCGTGACGCCAGGTGCGTAACGATGTCGCCAGCGCTCAAAGATTTCAAAGTCGATGCTTTGCTGCCAATCGACAATCTGCTCAAGGCTTACCGCCAGCCCCGTCTCTTCAAATAGCTCGCGTTGCGCGGTCACAATCAGCGGCTCATCCGCCTCACAACTGCCGGTCACAGATTGCCACGCACCAGCAAAATCGCAGCGTTCTAGCAGCAAAACTTGCAAATCAGGCGTATGGATGACGAGTAATATCGAAATGGGCTGTTTATAGGGCATGGCGCATTATACAATTGCGAGTCCAAGCTGCCAGCTCTTCTTACGCAAATCCCATGTTTGACGCCCTCGCCCTCAAAAAACAGTTTCCGATTTTTACGCATCACCCCGATCTGATTTATTTGGATAACGCGGCGACGATGCAAAAGCCGCTGTGCGTGCTCGATGCCGAGCGGTTTTATTACGAGCATCACAATGCAAACGTACATCGCGGCGCGCATCGTTTGGCGACGGCCGCCACCGATGCGTTTGAGGGCGCGCGGCAGATTGTGGCGAAATTTATTAACGCCGCCAGCTTTGATGAAATCGTGCTTACCCGTGGCACGACTGAGGCGATCAACTTGGTCGCCAATACCTGGGGTAACGGCTTAGTAGCTGGCGACGAGATTATTTTGTCGAGCTTGGAGCATCACGCCAATATCGTACCGTGGCAAATGCTGGCGGCGCGCACTGGTGCTGTTCTGAAAATAATTCGTTTGGATAACACTGGCGCGGTCGATCTCGAACACTTTGCTAACATGTTATCGAACAAAACCAAGCTCGTCGCAATCAGCCATGTTTCTAATGCCATTGGCAGCATTCAACCGATTACATGGATTTGCGAAGCGGCGCATCGCGTTGGCGCAAAAGTATTAGTCGATGGTGCGCAAGCCGTCGCGCATCTCAGCATTGATGTACAAGCTTTGGGTGCAGATTTTTATGTGTTTTCTGGGCACAAGGCGTATGGACCTACAGGCATTGGTGTGCTTTGGTCGCAGAGCAATACCCTCAATACCATGCCGCCGTGGCAAGGTGGTGGGGAAATGATTGCGACGGTGTCGTTTGAGCACAGCACTTATGCCGCCGCACCGTATCGTTTTGAAGCCGGCACACCGCCGATTGCACAAGCGGTTGGCTTGGGCGCGGCTTTAACTTGGCTGGCGGCGCTAGATCGCCCCGCTTTGTTGGCGCATGAAAATCAGTTGCGCGCGCAGTTGGAAATTGGCCTCGCAAAACTAAGCGGCATCACAATCCATGGCACTAGCGCTGATAAAGCTGCACTCACATCGATGACATTCGATAAAGCACACCCTTATGATGTGGCGCAATTTTTAGATCACAAGGGTATTGCCGTGCGCGTGGGGCACCACTGCGCGCAGCCGCTATTACATACACTAGGTATATCTGGCACATTGCGCACCTCGTTTGCGGCATACAACACGGAGCAAGATGTTGCGGCGTTTTTAGATGCACTCAGCGAAGCCTTAGAATTATTGAGCTAAATACATGCCACTACCAGCACATCCTTTCGGAAAAAGTAGTAACGAGCACACGATCAGCTTGGCCGATTTAAGCGAGCGACTTTCCCACGCGCAAGGCTGGGAAGCAAAAAATCGTCTTTTGGTGCAATTAGCCCGTGAATTGCCCGAATTTTCTGCCGAGCTGCGTGATACAGAGCATCGCGTGAGCGGCTGCGAAAGCCAAGTTTGGCTCTGGCTGGAATGCCAAGATGATCGCTTTCTGCTGGCGGCTGATAGCGATTCAAAAATCATCAAAGGTCTACTCACACTGATTTTGGCGGCGTATCACGGTCAAACAGCGGCAGAAATCCAAAATTTTGATTTCACTGCGTGGCTGACCGAGCTAGGCTTGCAGCGCTTCCTATCAGCCAGCCGTGGCAATGGGCTTAAAGCCATCGTCGCACAGATCAAGCAGCAAGCAACCCTGTAAGCTTACTTGGGGATTTCTCGCATTGACCCAGTCTGGGCACTCACGCATCCTGAGCTATCCCCACACCTTTGTAGGAAGCCTTGTGATGTTTAAAGCAAAAACCCTAGCACTGAGTATCGGCCTGACGCTTGGCCTGATCGCGACGCCTGCACTGGCCGAAAAAACGTATACCGCAGTCACTGATGCCACTTTCGCGCCGTTTGAGTCACTCAACAAAAAACGTGAAGTGGTCGGTTTTGACGCCGACATCATCAATGCCATCGCAGCAAAACAAGGCTTCAAAGTAAAACTGCACAATATGCCATGGGAAGGTCTGTTTGCCAGCTTGAATAATGGTGAGCGCGATATCGTCATTGCCGCAGTAACGATCACCCCAGAACGCCAAAAAAGCATGGATTTCTCTGCGCCCTACTTCGATGCAAAGCAATTGATCGTCGTTAAAGAAGGCAGCCCCATCAAACAATTTAGCGATTTGAAAGGCAAAAAAGTCGGCGTACAAAATGGCACCACGGGCGACACCGTCGTGCAAAAGCAATTTGGCAAAACCAGCCCCGATATTCGCCGCTTTGAAAACATCACGTTGGCACTGTCTGAATTGGCCAATAGCGGCGTGAGCGCCGTCGTTGCTGACAATGCTGTCGTGAAAAACTATTTGGTAAATAATCCAGGTCAGAAATTCCGCCTGATTGATGACAAGAGCTTTGAAGTGGAGCACTACGGCATTGCTGTACGTAAAGGCAACAAAGCCTTGCTTGACGATATCAACGCGGGCCTTGCAGGGATTAAAGCCGATGGCAGCTACCAAAAAATCCAGCAAAAATATTTTGGTCAGTAATTTAATAGCCTAAATACAAAAATACGGCGCGCGACGCCGTATTTTTTTGCCATTGCGCAAATCGCTTCCCACGCCCAAGCTACTCTTCCAAATAGTCTGTCGCCTGATTGAGTTGGCGGCGCCATTTTTTGGTTGGCCGACCTTTAATGTCCGGATGATCAAAGTGCGGCTGCATTTTTTGTGCGAACAAATCGCGCTCGCGCCGAACCATGCTTTCAGGCGTTTCTTGATATAAAGTGCGAGCGAATTCAGCAGAGCCACGCTGCGCCGCCAGCTGCGTGATTTGCACTTCAAACGTACCATGCGGCGCTTGAATCTTAAGCATATCGCCGATTTTAGGCGCCATTGCGCATTTAGCACGTTGCCCGTCACAGTGGACGTGGCCTGCGTCAATCGCCTTTGCGGCGCTAGAGCGCGTTTTAAAAAATCGCGCCGCCCAAAGCCATTTATCCAAACGAATTTTATCTTGCATGATCTTGACCCTGCGTAAAACGATAACCCGATACCCATTCCGCCATAAACCCAAAATATCTCGCACACACTACGGCACATGGCGTCGCCGACAAAATCAGTATTGAATTTCAAATTGGCATTAAAATGCCATTCTACGACGATCAGACAACGCGGCATGGATAAAAATACCACTCAGCAGCTCAAACAATTGCGCAAAAAATTGCGCGAAGAGCAAAAAACCACGCGCTTTAGAGCCATTGTTCGCGAAAAACCCGCCGTACCAGACGATCACACGCTATTTTTGACGGCGATGAAAGATGTTCAACCCATCAAATCAGCCGCGACGATCACGCATACCCCCATTGCGCCTAGCCCATGGCCGAAAGGCATACGCGTAGAAAGCCCGATTTTAAACGACAGCATGAGCGATTTTTGGCCTTGGGATGAGCTAGAAGCTGGTGAGCAGTTGATGCACATGAAACCGGGACAAAAGCTCGATACACTGCGCAAACTCAAGCGCGGTGACTGGGTGATTGAGGCTGAACTTGACCTACACGGTGAAAATATTGACTCGGCACGCACGCAAGTCGCGCAATTTTTATATCACTGCCAACAGCGGCAATTACGCTGCGTACGCATCATTCACGGCAAAGGTTTAAGTTCGACCGCTGGCGTGCCGATTCTGAAACTCAAGCTTAAAAATTGGCTCGCGCAAATGAGCGAAGTGCTCGCGTTTGCGCAGGCCAACCCCTTCCAAGGCAGCGCAGGCGCGGTTTTGGTACTAATTAAAACGGCTA
This sequence comes from Deefgea rivuli DSM 18356, assembly GCF_000620145.1. Taxonomy (GTDB): domain Bacteria; phylum Pseudomonadota; class Gammaproteobacteria; order Burkholderiales; family Chitinibacteraceae; genus Deefgea; species Deefgea rivuli. Next base: position 232,569 of record NZ_JHVM01000009.1, on the reverse strand, counting down.
AAAAATGAAACTGAAACTCATCCAAAAACATTCTGAAACGCTCATTCGCAGCTTATTTTGGTGCTGGACGGCGGCGATTTGGATAGGCTCACTGATGCCAATGTCAGCGCCCAGCGTAGAAAATGGCGATAAATTTCAGCACTTCATCGGCTACGGCGTATTGGCTTTATTGGCGCAACTGATATGGAAACAACCCGCCAAAATGTGGCTTTTCGCTAGTCTAATGGGCGTCGCCGTTGAGTTTGCCCAAGCCCTCACGCCGCATCGCAGCTTTGATACACACGATATGCTCGCCAATAGCATGGGTGCGATTTTTGGCGTTTTACTCGGCATGATCATCACTCACCAACGCGCTACGCAATAAATTCAAGCTAATCAGCTATGCTTGAGATGAACCTTGAAGATGTTTAAACCCTCAACTTAAACAGGATCAATCATGTCACTCAATGCACAACAAGTTGCCCAAGAAATTAGCCGCGTTATCCAAGAACTCACCCCCGAAGCACTGGCGACCTTATACAACGAGCTGCACGAAGAAGATCACATCGTTTATCTGGGTCAAGGTAAATTTGAACACCAGGATATGGACGACTAAATCGAGCAATGTAATGCACAATACGCGGCAAACACACAAAAATGGCAATCTCCGGCCAAGAAAAAACCTTTATATAAGCGGGTATTGCCACCCATCCATTTTAAAAAAAAGCTTAGAACAACATACCCATGCTCGAATCACTAAGTAGCCATTTTGCAGTTTTGCTCGATCGCAATGTGTTACGCGATCTAGTACTGACGATTTTATTTTTAATCTCGGTACTCGCCTTACGTGCTGGTGGGCGCAAAGCAATTTTGCATCGCGATGATTTCAATCTAGAAACCAAACGGCGCTGGCTGGTTTCATTGCGAAATTTGGTGCTCGGCATCACCGTCATCGGCATGATTTTTATTTGGGGGCAAGAAATCCAAACGCTGGCAGTGTCGCTGATTGCGGTCGCTGCAGCGCTGGTGCTGGCAACCAAAGAAGTAATTCTGTGTATGTTAGGTTCGATTTACCGCACCAGTAGCCGCGTGTATGAAATTGGTGATCGAATTGAAATTGCTGGGCTCAAAGGTCAAGTCATTGACATCAACCTCGTCTCAACGACACTCATTGAATCAAGTCGCGCTGAAAATCACAAAGGTACAGTAGGACGCGGCATTAAAATTCCTAATTCCATGCTGTTTGGCAATCCAGTTTTCAATGAAACGATGATGGGGCATTTTACAATCCAAACCGTGCACATCAATATTGAGCGCTATGCCGATTGGCAACAGGCCGAAGAAATTTTGCTCGCCTGTGGCACCGCCATCATTGCCGAATACGCCGATGAACTAGCGCAACACGCCAAAGATATTTCTAGCGATTACATTATTGATACGCCTTTGCAACAACCTCGCGTGCGTCTCATTCTGGATGATATTGATTCAATCGGCCTGCAATTACAGTTGCCTGCGCCGCTAGGGTTGCGTGCCAAAATCGAGCAACGCATCCTGCGCGATTTCCTGCGGCAATCCACCGTTAGCGAGTCGACCTAGCAGCTATTAACGCACTATTCAAACAATCGTAATAAATATGTTGCATAATTGGCAATATGTCGGCATAATTCGCCTCCTTCATCCGTGCCCCTCCATTTACGAGCGCACGATTACTCGATAGCCCCGTCATCGCCTCTAACCTTATTCCCGCGTGCATTTGATAAAGCGGTTGTTCCTGGTTGGCGTCGATGCTGCGCTGGATTTTCCAGCCCGATACCTTACAAGGACAACTCAATGCCGCACACTACTGCGCCTGAAACAACTACGCCTAATGCTTTTGTAGAATTAGGTCTTGCCTCTGAATTGACGGATATTTTGGCCGCTCAAGGTTTCTTCACGCCAACACCAATTCAAGCTGCATCAATCCCAGAATTATTGGCTGGCAATGACGTGATGGCTTCTGCACAAACGGGTACAGGTAAAACTGCTGCCTTCTTGTTGCCTGCCCTGCATCGCCTAACTAAAGAAGCAAAACACACCGCCCGCGGCCCACGTATCCTCGTTTTGACACCGACTCGCGAACTCGCTGAGCAAGTTTCAAAAGTTGCGACTGATTTGTGCCGCAATATCCCACGTTGCAAAGTCGTAACTGTTGTCGGTGGCGTGCCTTACCCAGTACAAAACAAATTGTTGTCACAACCATACGAAGTATTGGTTGCAACGCCAGGTCGTTTGACTGATTTGATGCGCAGTGGCCGTATCGACTTCAAACGCTTGGAAATGCTCGTTCTTGACGAAGCAGATCGTATGCTAGACATGGGTTTCATCGATGAAGTTGAAGCCATTGTTGATGCACTACCAAAAGAGCGTCAAACCGCCCTCTTCTCTGCAACCTTGACTGAATCAGTTCAACGTTTCGCCGTGCCAATGCTCAAAGCACCGAAATTGGTTGAAATGGCCGCTCAAGCGACAATGCAAGCGCAAATCGACCAATCAGTACATTACGCTGATGGTTACGAGCACAAACAAAAACTCACTGCAGCGTTCTTGAAGAAAAATGACGGCCAACAAGCCATCGTCTTCACTGCAACCAAAATCAGTGCTGATGAATTGGCTGAATGGTTGAAACTAGAAGGTTTCCGCGCAGCAGCAATGCACGGTGACTTGGCACAACGCGATCGTCGCCGTACTTTAGATCGTTTGCGTAAAGCCGATATCGATGTACTCGTTGCAACTGACGTTGCAGCACGTGGTATTGACGTTGCCGGTATTACTTTAGTATTGAACTTTGACTTGCCACGCTTCTGTGAAGATTACATTCACCGTATTGGTCGTACTGGCCGTGCGGGTCGTACTGGTGAAGCCGTATCATTGGTGACTAAAAACGATTTCACTTTGTTGACGCGCATTCGTCGCCAATACAATCTAGATTTCGGCGTTCAAGTGATCGAAGGTTTGGAGGCACGCTTCCAACCTGGCCGTGCTGGTAGCGGCGGCGGCAATGATCGTGGCCGTCCAAGCAGCGCACCACGTGGTCGTCCAGCCGGCAATGGCGGCGGCGCTCGCGGCTACCAAGGTGGCAATCGTGAAGGCGGCTACCAAGGCAACCGTGATCGTGATACTGGTCGTAGCGAAGGTGGTTACAACGGCGGCCGTAGTGAAGGCACTCACCCACGTGGTGAAGCTGGCTACCAAGGTCATCATCGCCCTAGCGATTCAGCACCGCGTGATGGCGGCTACCAAGGCCAACCGCGTGAACAACGCTCATTCGGCACAGGCCAAACCCGTGACCGTGATGGCGGCGCACCACGTTCAGGCGGCTACGCAGGCAACCGTGATGGCGGCCGTGAAGGTGGTTACCAAGGTAATCGTGACGGCGGCGCACCACGCACTGGCGGTTACGCTGGTAACCGTGATGGCGGCGCTCCACGTTCAGGCGGCTATGAAGGCGCACCGCGTACTGGTGGCTATCAAGGTAATCGTGACGCAAGTGCAGCTCCACGCACCGGCGGTTTTGGTGGCGGCAGCCGTGATGGCGGCGCCAATCGTGACGGTGGCGCACCACGCACTGGCGGCTTCGGCGGCGATCGCGGCGGTGACGGTCAACGTCGCAGCAGCGGTGGCTATCAAGGCAAGCCAACTCGTGGCGGCGGTGGTCGCTTCGAATAATCGTCCTATAGGACTGATTAAAATATAATAAAGGCAGCTTCGGCTGCCTTTATGCATTTTTAGTTAAAATTTGAATGTATATCAATGCAGGCATTATAAAATAATGCCTGTAGCCCAATACCCAGCACTAAAATCCAATATGACCATTCTAATTCGCCACCAAACGACTAACGATATTCACGCCATTTTAGCGGTGCAATCGCTGTGCTACCCTGCCAACTTGATTGAATCAGCCGCCACACTACAGCGTAAACAACAACTCTCTCCTGACACGTCTTGGCTCATTGAAATTGAAGGCCAAGTCATGGGCTATTTATTTTGCCACCCATGGCACGGAGAAACGCCGCCCGCACTCAAAAAAGAACTCGAGCAAATCCCCGCACTGACGGATCGATTTTATATTCATGATTTAGCGATAGCGCCCGCAGGACGCGGTAAGAAACTGGCCGAACAATTACTGCAACACGCGTTGAACTGGGCAAGGCAAGCTCATTTTTCACAAGCGATGTTAGTCGCCGTACTCGGCGCCGACGCCTTCTGGAAAAAACATCAATTTACTGCGCTGACAACGTCACCATCGAGCAGCTATGGCGAAGATGCCGTGTGCATGTTGCGCGCACTTTAGACTGAGGCATCGGCCCACTTCGCTGCGTAATACCGGCGCAAGCCAGCATCCAGAGCACAAGCAAAATCAGCACTGCAGCTGGATCCCCCTCTGGAATGACGACCTTGTGTTGCTTGAAAAACCGAAGCCACTAAAACGCTACTCAGGCTCATCAGCTTGCAGCGCAGGCCAAACCCAGCGCAACCAAACACGCCACTGCCGCAACGTCTCAGCAGGCGCGCTATCGGGCCACAACACCAACACGCGCCGCCGATTTTCTCCCTGCAAATGCAAAACCATCAATCCTGAGGTCACGACACTCGTTGGCAACAGCCGCATTAATTCAACATTTCCCTGCAGATCCAATAGCTCGACCTCGCCACTGGCCTGCGCCACCAAGACCGCAATCGGCTCAATACTTCGCCAGTAAAACCACAATGGGATCAGCAGTATTACCCCAAAAAGCTGAATCCATATAGCCTGCGTAGCAATACATACCAGTATCGCGATAATTGCCGAAGAAAAAATAAACAACAAAAAACCCCGTCGCCATGATGACGCGGGGTTGATTTGTAGTACAGGCGGCAACATTAGTTAGCCAACTGAATACTGCCACTCACATTCACCTGCAAGCGGCTCTCACCACCTTCAATTGGTGCAGGTACGGCAGAATCCATCATCGCCGCCTTCATCATCATCATAGGACGCATTTCTGGACGCGAACCGGAAGTATTAACGTTCATATTCATCATCTTCCAGCCGTTGGCCGCCATGCTTTTCTGAATCACACCGGCGCGGCGCTTAAACAATGCAATGCCTTCTTCGATCAAGCTTTCCTCGGCTTTGCTACGCATTTCATCCGACACGGCATAGCGCACTTCAGCCAATTGCAAGCCAGCACCAGAACCGGATGATTTTTGCAGCTCGCCGACAAGTTTAGATAACGCAGCAAAATCTTTGGATGACAAGCGCAATTCACCACGACTGCGCCAGCCTTCTTGCTTATTGCTCTTTTGCGCATACAGCGGATAAGTTGCAAAACTCGTGCCGCCTGATTGCACCGTTGGATACTGCTTTAATTGCTTAATTGCGCCCGCCAGCGCCAAATTCACTTTTTCAGCCAAACGCGCCGGATCAGCATCGCTAAACTCAACAAACAGCGTTGCTAAAGCCAAATCATTAGCCACTTCGCGCGTTGCTTGCGCCTCAAAATTCACAACATTACTCGGCGGCGCAACATCCGCAGCCCACGCAGAACCCGCAACTAAACTCACTGCTACAAGAAAGTGACGCATAATTTATTCCCTAAATGATGATGGCTTAGCAAAAAATAGCGCAAATCGTACGACAGCAGCATGGATTAAGGCTATGGCAGTTTTACCCTAGCCTTAAACAGCTAATTAATGATAAGCATGATCGCTTGGTGTATTGTGGATTTCTTCCGAAACCGCATCCATCACGCCCAAATGAATTTCAACATCAAACCAATCCCAAAACATTTTTAAATTACGTTTTTCTGGCCACAAAGCTTCATCATCGATCCAAGACGCCAATTCCATTGCAAAAATTTTATCGGCAATTTCATCAATATAGGCAATTGCGTCTTCTGGCTCAGAAGCTTCTGGCACCATTAAAACCGTACAATCGCTACGAATATCATCCAAACTTAGAACAATGTCATTTCCTGGCAATTGATTAAGCCAATTTAAAAAATCAGCTTTAGGACGAATAATTGCGGCAGAACGATCAACAATAAACATTTACTACTCCAAAATAAACAATACCGATTACAATACCAGCGCGGTGTTCGCGCAAATTTTCAACTTGAAAAATACAGCAAAACAAATCGCATGATGAAACAAAGCAAGCAGGCAATTTTCACCTTAGTGCTTATTCACCACTCCGCAAATTTATTTCGCCTTAGACTAAATATCTAATTCATTGATGGCGTCGGTTTATAATCGACGGTGTAAAAAGCTATGTCGCAAGAAAATTACAATCACGACAATCCCAAACGCAAATTTGTTCGCTGGCGTGCAGCCATTATGCCCAAGCATCACGCACAAATCTTTGAAGGCAAAATCATCGAAGCCAATTCTGATTCTCTGATTTTTTTATCCGACATTGCACTCAAACCGGGCAGCGAAACACGCCTTATGCTGGAAGTATTTGAATTTAATGGCGCAGAAACGATAAAAAACCAACTCGATTTAAGTGGCAAAATCGTTGATAGCGCACTGATTGGTCATATCAGCTTATTTCGCCATCAAATTCAGCTGCAATCCACCAATCACCAGCAGCAGCAATTACTTAATAAGCTTACTCAGTAATAAAAATCAGCCCATCTTTTGGGCTGATCTTCTATCTTTTCCTGCCCCAGTTTTTCCTGAAAAACTATTTCTTTACTACTTACCGCCAAGCCGAATAACTCGACCCAGCGGCACACACCGAAACGCTTTCGCATTAAAAACGATTACGTCGGACTACGTCGACGCCGCCGCGCAGCAGGTTTAGCTGCTGGCTTTGCAGCTGTTGGTGTTGCTGCTGGCGTACGTGTTGCCATAGTCCCTGAAGCTGGCTTTTTGGCAACACTGCGCTCACCTGCTCGCGATTGTGAATTCGCACGAGGCGGACGTTGCGCATTACCCTTGCTGGCGTTGGAGCGACCTTGTCGTGGCGCATTCGATGCGTCTTGCGAATCCAAAACCAAAACAAAATCAATTTTGCTGGTTTCCAAATCCACGCGAGCCACTTTCACTTTAACGCGATCCGTTAAGCGATACACTTTGCCGCTATGTTCACCCTTGAGTTCACGGCGTTTTTCATCGTAATGAAAGTAGTCCGTACCCAATTCAGACACATGCACCAAGCCCTCAACAAAGACTTTATCCAGCAACACAAACATGCCAAAACCTGTCACTGCTGAAATTGAGCCTTCAAACTCTTCGCCCACTTTATCTTGCATAAAGTAGCATTTCAGCCAATTTTGCACGTCACGACTGGCTTCATCGGCGCGGCGTTCGGTCATTGAGCATTGCACGCCCAAAGCTTCCCACTTGGTCGCTGGCTTGTATTTTTTACCGGCCAAAATCGCTTTAATCGAGCGATGTACCAGTAAATCGGGATAACGACGAATCGGCGACGTGAAATGCGCGTAAGCCTCATAGCTCAAGCCAAAATGACCCGCATTATCTGGGCTATACACCGCTTGCGATAGGCTGCGTAGCAACATGGTTTGCAGCAGCGGCGCATCCAAACGATCTTTGAATGAATTCAACAAGGCAGCATAATCGCTGGCGCTTGGATCGTCTTCACCACCTAAAGACAAACCCACTGTTTTCAGGTACTCACGCAGATTTTTAAGTTTTTCTGGACTTGGCCCTTCATGCACGCGGTACAAACCTGGATGCTCTTTTTTCAGCAAAAGATCGGCAGCGCACACATTGGCGGCCAACATGCATTCTTCGATCAATTTATGCGCATCATTACGAACCACCGGAACGATTTCGCTAATTTTGCCTTTATCGTCAAAACGCATTTCAGTTTCAGTGGTTTCAAAGTCAATCGCGCCGCGCTCAGCGCGTGCAGCAGCAAATGCTTGAAACAGCGCATACAAAGTCTGTAAATGCCCTACTTGGTGGGTATATTGCTGCGCGAGTTCACCGTCGGGCTTTTGCAAGATATCCCATACCTTGGTATAGGTAAAACGCGCCTTGGACAACATCACTGCTGGGTAGAATTTATAGCCTTTGATTGCGCCTTTGGCGCTAACTTTCATATCGCAAACCATACACAGACGCTCGACATCGGGATTGAGCGAACACAGACCATTGGAGATTTGTTCCGGCAACATTGGAATGACGCGGCGCGGGAAGTAAATCGAATTACCACGCTCAATCGCCGTCAAATCCAGCGCATCATCAGGGCGAACGTAATGGCTCACATCCGCAATCGCCACGACTAAACGCCAGCCCTTACCACTTTTCTCAGCATAAACCGCATCATCAAAGTCTTTTGCCGTTTCTCCATCAATCGTTACCAAAGGCATATCGCGCAAATCGATACGCTCAACGCCGTTTTCTGGCTTCCAATCCGATTTGCGTACTTTTTTCGGCATTTTTTCAGCGAGCGCCTGCGCTTCAGCGGAAAACTCATGCGGCAATTTGTGCTTACGCAGCGCAATTTCGATTTCCATACCTGGATCATCGTAATTACCCAGCACTTCAGTCACTCGCGCCACGGGCGGCGAATAACGTGATGGCTGCGTCAGCATTTCAATCATCACCACTTGGCCGGGTTTGGCAACACCGCAGTCACCAGCGGCAACTTGAATATCACGGCTAATTCGTTTGTCTTCGGCGGTCACAAAGAACACGCCGCGCTCGGCGTGCAGACGGCCCACCAAACGCACATTCACATGCTGCAACACTTCCGCAATCGCGCCTTCAGGGCGGCCACGGCGATCAACACCGATTCGGCGCGCCAACACACGATCACCGTGCAGCACTTTGTCCATCTCTTTAGGGCCAAGAAACAGATCAGCACTACCATCATCAGGCACTAAAAAGCCAAAACCATCAGGATGGCCTTGCACTCGGCCAGGGATTAAATCGACTTTTTCTGGCAAGCAGAGTGCGCCAATTCGATTAATGAGCAATTGGCCTTCGCGACCCATGGCTTGCAGACGGCGCTCAAACGCGACATCTTCTTCGACTAAAATACCCAATTGTTGGGCTAAATCATGCGCCGTCATCGGCGCGCCGCTTTGCTCCAGCACCTGCAAAATAAATTCACGGGACGGCAAAGGGTTTTCGTAACGTTGTTGTTCACGCGCTAAATAAGGATCTTGCGCACGCAAGCCTTTGAGTTTTTTAGCACGCGCGGGTTTCTTCGCTGGGGATTTCTCATTTTGTAATTGATCCATAGCAACCGTTTTTTTCATATTTTTGATTGACACCATTTCTAGGTTTGATATTATTGCGCCCTCTCATTGAGAGCGCTGCGTTATTGTAGCGCAGTTGAAGAGCCCAGGTGGCGGAATTGGTAGACGCACTAGGTTCAGGTCCTAGCGCCCGCAAGGGTGTGGAAGTTCGAGTCTTCTCTTGGGCACCATTATTTTATAGTGGTTTAGCTCTTCAACAAATACTGTAGCAGATTTGCCCAGGTGGCGGAATTGGTAGACGCACTAGGTTCAGGTCCTAGCGCCCGCAAGGGTGTGGAAGTTCGAGTCTTCTCTTGGGCACCAAGCATTGTAAATCGCACAGTAGCATACAACCCCATAAAACTTAGGCTTATGGGGTTTTTTGTTTGCACTGCAAATTTCTACATCAAACACCACAGAAGCCGACAAGAAATTCTGCGAAATTGAGCGCGGCGCACTAATTATCATTACCGTAACTACAAACTCGCATAAAATCGCTGCGCATAAGTAAAAACCCGAGCACTCACCCTTTTGAGCGACTAAGCGATGCGACACCCCACCATTCTTTGCGTTTTTGGTACACGTCCCGAGGCGATCAAAATGGCGCCATTAGTGCGAGCACTACAAGCCGCCGACGATCTAATTTGCAAAGTCTGCGTCACCGCACAGCACCGCGAGATGCTCGATCAAGTAATGAGTTTATTTAGCTTGACCGCCGATTACGACCTTGATTTGATGCAGCCGGGGCAAAATCTGACCGATTTAACCGCCAAGGTACTGCAAGGCGTACGCGATGTCATTGTTGATTGCCAAGCCGATTTGGTGCTGGTGCATGGCGACACGACGACGACCTTAGCCGCAGGATTGGCTGCATTTTATCAACGTATTCCCGTTGGGCATGTTGAGGCTGGTTTACGAACGGGCAATCTGCAAGCACCATGGCCAGAAGAGCTAAATCGCTCGATTGTTGGCCTATTTGCACAACTTAATTTCGCGCCCACAGAGCAATCGGCCGACAATCTACTGCGCGCAGGCCGCGCCAGCGAAGATATTTTCATCACGGGCAACACGGTGCTGGATGCGCTACTCGATGTCAGCCACCGGATTGATAACGATAAGGATTTGGCCGCTACCTTAGCCGCCCAACTTCCTTTTCTTGATCCAAGCAAAAAAATGATCTTGGTCACGGGTCATCGCCGTGAAAACTTTGGCGATGGCTTTTTGCAAATTTGCCAAGCGCTAAAAGAACTCGCTGCGCGGCCAGACACGCAAATCATTTATCCGGTTCATCTGAATCCAAAAGTACAAGCGCCCGTAAATACCCTATTGCAAGGCATTGATAATGTGCATTTGATTGCACCGCAAGATTACCTGCCCTTTGTTTTCTTACTCAAACGCGCGCACATCGTGCTCACCGACAGCGGTGGCATTCAAGAAGAAGCACCCACTCTAGGCAAACCTGTGCTGGTGATGCGCGACACCACCGAGCGCCCCGAAGCCGTCGCGGCAGGCACCGCGCGCTTAGTTGGCACGGATACACAAACCATCGTACGTGAAGTAAGCCGATTGCTTGATGATGAGCAGGTTTATCAAGCGATGGCGCAAGCCAGCAATCCTTATGGCGATGGCAAAGCGGCGCAGCAGATTGTCGAGATTATTCGCCAATGGAGCGCCCGCGCATGACATGGCTCGATGTACTAGTGGCGTATTGGTTTTTGATTGCGATTTTATTGCGCGTCGGGATTTTTGCGATTTTTATTAGCTCGATTGACGACTTTTTAATTGATTGTTACTACTGGGTATGGCGCTGTAAGTCAAAAAATGAATGGCGCAGAAGCCCATACCTGCCAGAATTTGCCGATGAATTGTATGAAGATGAGCAGCAAGCCATTGCAATTATGATTCCGGCTTGGCATGAAGCGCCGGTGATTCAGCGCATGGCCGATTACGCGGCGCGCACTTATGATTACGATAACTACCATATTTTTGTCGGCACTTACCCGAACGATCCTGAAACCCAAGCCGAAGTTGATCTCGTTACCGCTAAATATCCAAACGTGCATAAAGTTGTCACCAGCAAGCCGGGGCCGACGACCAAGGCTGATTGCTTAAATCACATCATTGCGTTTATTACCGCGATGGAAGCACGCGACGAGATTCATTTTAGCTGCATCGCCTATCACGACTCAGAAGACATGATTCATCCGCTGGAGTTGCGTGCGTTTAATCGCTTGGTGCCGCAATTTGATTTGGTGCAATTACCCGTAATGCCCTTGGCACGCGGCTGGCAAGATTTGATCGGCAATCATTATGTTGATGAATTTGCTGAATGGCATGGCAAAGACATGATGGTGCGCCAATTGCTCAGCGGCCAAGTGCCGAGCGCTGGCGTGGGCACGGCGTTTAGTCGTAAAGCGATTGGCCTGCTATCAGAAATGAACGGCGGCGTGGTGTTTGATACCGGCACACTCACCGAAGATTACGAAATAGGTTTTAGACTGCATGAAGTCGGTGCGCGCGAAATGATGTTGCATTACCACGTGCAATTTAAAAATACACCTCCAGCCTGGTTTGGCCGCAAAGGCGTGCATCCGATGATTTGCGTGCAGGCCTACTTCCCGAATCAATGGTGGACGGCGATTCGGCAAAAATCACGTTGGATCGTAGGTATTGTCTTTCAAGGCTGGCAAAATATAGGCTGGCGCGGCAAACCCATTATTAAATACATTTTAATGCGCGACCGAAAAAGCGTGATTGCCTTTCCTTCGGTGCTACTGGGTTATTTTATCGTACTCAGCGTGGGCTTTAATTGGCTGCATAACGAGATGAATCCCAATTGGTGGGATTTCCCCGCTCTCATTGGCCATCAAAGTGTGATGTGGACTTTAGTTGGGATTAATTTCTTTTTTATGTGCAATCGCATTGTGCAACGCTTTATTTTTACACAGCGTTATTATGGATTTTGGCAGGGCTTGCAAGCCATTCCACGAATGTTGGTGGGCAATATCGTCAACGTACTGGCTTTTTTTCGCGCCTTCTCACAAGTGCGCAGCAGCAACAAAACGGGCCGCGCCGTGAAGTGGGATAAAACCTGCCACGATTTCCCAGATTTACATGGGGAAAACAAGTAATGATGCGCCGATCTCGATTGCGGTTCAGCCCCATTTTGCTTTTATTACTCACACTGGCTCAGCCGGCACAAGCCAATTGGGCAAGAGATAAATGGACTCATTTTCGCAGCTACCCGCGTATGGAAAGAGCCTATAGCTTGCTCAATCAAGGTGATCTAGCCGGTGCGCGTAAGCTTTTTGAGCAAGTATATCGAATTGATCCGGCCAGAAAAGACGTCACGCTCGAATTGGCACGCATTTGCGCCCGTCAACACGACAATGCCTGTATCAAGCAACTCGCGCAAAGTTGGCGACAGCGCAGCCCCAAAGATGCAATGGGGTATATGCTTCTAGCCTATGCAGGCTATTTAACAGGAGACAATACCCTATTCATTAATAACGCGCCTTTAGCCTTGCAGCGCTCAGGAATTTCAGAGCAATACCGCAGCACACTTGCCGAAGCATGGCTAGCCAGCTTAATTCGCCAAGGTGCGAGCACTCAAGCGGCGATGCAATTGATTCAGCAGCAAAAAATCAATATTAGCAGCAGCAAGCTCAAGCAATGGGAAGCGCAGCGCCAAGCTTCGCAGCTCGCACTCAAGGCCAAATCAACGCCCCAAACAAATCCCAAAGAAACCCCTATACAAGTCAGCCCAAGTTCCACACCACAAGCACCAGCCACAGCACAGGCCATACCAACTCGCACACCAGCAGCACGGCAAACGCCTCAACCCATCGTGCAGCAGCCCAGCCCAACGCCTGCACCGACATTCCCGTATGCGCTGCTACCTGCAGCGCAGCGCAATGCGCGCCTAAGCGCCGACTTTCATCAATTAGCGCAAGACCGTAATTACGAAGCCATTCTCACTCGCCTTGCAAAACTGCAACAAGCGCAGCTTTTTACGCCGCAATTACAAGAATTGCTCGCCAATACGCTGCAAGCAAAACATTGCCACGCCTTACTCAAACTGATTGCGGTCGACTCCTACCCCAAATCCACCACGACGCATAGCCAAATGGCAGCCGCATTTTGTAGCCAAAATCAAAACGACCCTTTACGGGCAGCGGCGCATTTTGCTGCGGTAAATCGCCTGCATCAACAAGCAGGAGAAGCCCTCGATTTTATCGCTGCACGCGGCGAAATCGACGCGCTGCTAGCGGCAGGTAAAACTGAAACGGCAATGCAGCAGGGCTACGCCTTATTACAGCAGCAGAACAATCCCGCGCTCGGCCAAGCGCTAGCTAATCTGGCGTTGCAACACCCCAATTTCGCCATTAGCCACGACATCGCACAGCGTTTTCCGCAGTATTTCCCGAAAGGCGCACTGGCACTCAATCAAGCGCGGCAAGCGCTACGCAAAGGCGATAGCCAAACCGCCATCGACGCATTTCAACGCTCGCTAGCCGAAAAACCAAATGCTAATGTTTGGTATGAACTCGCACTGTTATACGCCTACGCAGAACATCATGCCGAGCAAGGCGCCGCGTTAGCACAAGCCGTCTTACTCGCGCCCGAACAGGCACTCTTTCACGCTGAATATGGCTTTTGGCTGATTCATGAGCAACGCCCTAAAGCTGCACTCGAACACCTCGAACTCGCTATTGAGCTCGACCCCCAACGCATCGCTTTGAAACCACAAATTGCGCTGCTCAAAATAGAACTGGGCCAGCATACTGCCGCGATCATCGATTTACGCAGCAGCATCACTCAGCACGAAGCGATACAAGCGCAATTGGGCATCAGCGGCGACGCAGCAGCGCAGCAACTCTTTAATTGGCAACGCAATGTGCAAACGCTAGAAGATCGCTGGAGCTGGTCGATCCATAGCCAAATTCGCTTAAATAAAGACCCAGACAACAAAGCCACCAGCCCAGTGCAATACGCACAATACAACGGTACGCTAGATATCGAGGCGGCGTATCGGCTCACGCCAATCTGGGATACAGCGCGACCAACGTGGCTTTTTGCCCGCGCCAATCAAGGATTAGAAGATCAATCTTTACGTACATCGGCCAATAGCGCCAGCGCCGGGATAGGTCTGCGCCAACGACTCCTTAAAGATCATGTACTGATTGCTTCTGCCGAATGGCTACGCCGTAACGATGCGGTTTACCGCGATGATGCGATGCTCAGACTATCGGGTTCGCAGTCGCTTAATACCGACTGGCAGCCAACGGGTGCGCAATGGCGCAGCATTAATCTATATGGCGACCTAGCTTGGCTCGTTCGTGCAGAAAGCTACTATGTCACCGCAGCAATCGAAGCCGGCGAGCAGTATCGCCTGCCGTGGCTCTCAGGCAAATCTACTTTCATGCCTTTTATTAGTAGTATTGCCACTGCAAATACCGATAATTCTAGCCATACTGTTGTGAGCCGTGTCGATGTGGGCGCTGGCGTCGCGCTTCAAACTTGGCATGGCGGCGATGCGTGGCGAGCGCCCGATTTACGGCAAAGATTATCCCTTGAAGTTCGCCAAGCCATTGCGGGCAATAGCGATGATCGATTCGCAGTTTTGCTGCACTGGGGATTATTTCATTGAAAATGAATAGCCTGATCTGCTTGGCGCAGATCGCCGCTGTATTTGCAGCGATCTGCGGCGCAAATATTGTCGCAGCGCACGATCGTAGCTGCGCCCCCGCCCGACAAAAAATCATCGTTTATCAACCGTGGGCTTCGCACTCCGCAGTCAATCCGGCGCAGGCCAAAGTGATTGCCAAACAACTTAACACCTATGGATTTACGCATCTGCTGCTGCAATGGAGCCGCTATGGTGAACAGCGCTACTGGCTTGACGATAAACCGAGCTGGCTACCCAAACAAATTAAGCTTGGCGCTCGGCAAATTATTGAAGGGCTCTATTTTGACCCCGGCTACTACCAAGCATTGAGCCTACCCGATACGTCATTTGAAATTTACCTTGCAACACTCAGAGAAAATAGCTTAATTGAAGCCCATTTATTACAGCAAAACACTCAGGGGAAAATTGACGGTTGGTATTTCCCAGAAGAAATTGATGATTTAAATTGGCGCACGCAAAAACGCCAAGAAATGCTCAGTGCACATTTCAAAAGCATGATCCATGGGCTAAAGCGATTGAATGCAAATGCGCCAATTTATGCATCAACTTTTTTTGGCGGTCATTCCTCACCGCAAGAATATGCCCGCATGCTAAAAAAAATTCACCAAGAAACAGGCATTATTTGGCTAGTGCAAGATGGCCTTGGCGTATTACGTCAGCCGCAACCCAATACACGGCAATATCTACGCACAATGAGCCGCACCTTGCCGACCAATGCATGGCTGGGCCTACTAGAAACATTTACTGAACTAAATCAAACGGGTGAAAATCGCTTTTGCCCTGCAAGCCGCAGCGAAATAGAAAGCCGCCGCAAGCTCTGGTGTAGTGCAACGGGCCGAGAGCCCGAAGTTTATTTTTCTTTAAATCAATTTAATAATAAATTACTCGGCCATCAAAATATCAAATGCAAAACCCGCGATGGCCATTTCGCCGCGATCTGAGCTTCAGTCAAACGCAGCAATTCATTCACAATTCAAACTGTTTCAGCGCCATGTATTCCACACCAACGCCTTGAGCTTTTAGCAAAATGGTCGATATTAAATATAAATTATGCTTTACGACTTATCGATCTACCCATACTCCGAAATAACACAGCAACAACAGGCTTTAATATGATTCAGTTTTTCAAGGCAATCGATGGCGAATGAATTTGCACAAGCTCACGTATTAGTTGCTGACGACGCACCGACAGTTAGGCAATCACTACGCATGACCTTATCGCAATGCGGCATCAATCGCGTCGATGTGGCCAGCAGCATTGGCGAAACGCGTCGTCGTTTACGCAATACCCAATATGATGTGGTGCTGTGCGACTATCATTTTGGCGAAGGCATGAATGGCCAAGAATTATTAGAAGAACTACGTCAAAGTGGCGAATTACCGCTGTACACGATTTGGATCATGATTACTGCTGAATCGGCCTACGAAAAAGTCGTCGCCGTCGCTGAAATTGGCCCCGATGACTATCTAATCAAACCATTCACCAGCGCCCTACTCACGCAGCGCCTATCACTGGCATGGAAACGAAAACGTTTCCTCAAGCCCATTTACGACAAAATCAACGAAGACGACATCATAGGCGCAATCAATGAAGCCAAAGCCCTTATCCCAAAGGCAGAAGGTTTTCGCAGCGACCTGATGCGGCTTTTATCCAGCCTATTACTCGAAGCAGGCCAGCTTGAACAAGCACGACTGCTGTTTGAAGAAATACTCACCCAACGTATGATCCCCTGGGCCAAGCTGGGTATGGCTAAGGCGCTTATACGTCTAGGAAAGAAAACTCAAGCTGAAAACACACTACAAGCTGCGATTGTTGAACACGCACAATACGTCGATGCTTATGAAGAATTAGCTTCGATGTATATGGCCGATGGCCGCTTGGATCAAGCGATGGCAGTGTTTGAAAAATGTCTCGCCATGACGCCCAATAATGTGAGCCGCCTACAAAAAGCGGGCAATCTGGCCAATATGCTGGGCGACTCAGCTAAAGCTAAAAAAATGCTAGAGCAAGCGGTGAAATGTGGCGGCAACTCGGCGGCACTAAGCGCCGATACCGTATTGCAACTGGCACTGGCGGCGCGCCGCGAAAACAACTCATCCGATGCCGAAAAATACCTGCGGCTCGTCAAAGAAATTGCGCGCAAAGACAATACCGTAAAAAACAAAATCATCGATTTGATTGCGACCGCGATTTACGAAGGCAAACCACAATTACTCAATGAGATTGAAGTTCACCTTAGTCACGCAGAAATGACGCAAGAAATCGCCACCAGTTTTATTATGGCCGCCGATTTAATCTGCCCCGCCACCGTCGAGGGAGAAACCCCCAATGGTGACGTTGCGCCCTATAAATGGCTACGACATATTGGCCAACGTTTTATCACGACTCGACACGTTTCAGGTTTACTCGAAAGCGCGGCGACGATGCGCCCAGTTTGGAAAGACTATATCCAACAAGTCGGCCAAGAAATCACCGAGCTAAATAACACTGGCGTGCAACTGATGCTTAAATCGGCTTTTACCGAAGCCATCGACGTGCTCTTACCCAACGCCCAAAGTACCTGTAATAATCGCCTTATGCTGTCGGCCAGCCACGCCATTGTGAAATACATCAAAGCAACTGACACACTAGACAGCAAAGAGCGCAAAGCTTTAATCACCGTCGCCAGCGGCTTTATCGACCGGCTGCAAGGCATGATTGATGCTGGTACTCATCACAGCCTGAGCCAAGATTTGCAACAGCTTTTCCAACGCTAGCCTTCGGGATAAATCGCGATATCCACCAAGGTCGGTTGCAATACTTTGATGCAGTCTTGCGGATCAATACAGACCAAAAATCCACGCCGACCGCCATTGATATAGATTTTATCCAAATCCAAAATCGATTCTTGCATATACACCGGCATCGCTTTTTTGGTGCCAAAGGGTGAAGTACCGCCCACCACAAAACCACTGTGCTTATTTGCCACGTCCGGTACACAGGGCGATACGGTTTTGCAGCCGATTATCCGAGCTAGATTTTTGGTCGAAACTTCGCAATGACCATGCATCAATACAATCATCGGCTGCTTTTTTTCATTTTCCATAATCAACGTTTTAATCACTTGCGCCTCAGGCACACCCAGCTCGCGCGCCGAAACCGCAGTGCCGCCACGCTCTTCGTAATGATATAAATGCTCGGTATAGGTCACTTGATTCGCCCGCAAGGCGCGTATCGCCGTCGTCACTGGAATTTTCTCACTCATGTGTAGCCCCTTCACAACCCATCAATTTGCGGCATAATATCCGACTAAATCACTCAACAATTTTATTGCTTGCACATATGCCTACTCAGTTCGCCCAAATCCCGCCAGCACTACGCTTTCAACAATTAAGCGCCAATTTCTACACTGAATGCCCGACTACGACTATGCCGCGCGCCTACGTGGTGGCGTGGAATGCCGCATTCGCTGCTGAGCTCGGGCTGGCATCAGAACGAGAGCAAAGCAATTTAGCCGATTATCTAGTGGGTAATCAAACCCCGCAAGACAACACGCCTTTAGCAACGGTCTATTCAGGGCATCAATTTGGCGTGAATGCAGGGCAACTCGGTGATGGCCGCGCTTTGCTGCTGGCAGAATTACGCGATCCTCAGCAACAAACGTGGGAAATCCAACTTAAAGGCGCAGGGCCAACGCCATTCTCCCGCCGAGGCGATGGTCGGGCCGTATTGCGCTCTACGATCCGTGAATACTTGTGCTCCGAGGCAATGCATGGACTGGGTATACCGACAACACGCGCCTTAGCCATTGGCGGCGCAAAGCAAACCGTCTGGCGCGAAAGCGCAGAGAGCGCCGCCGTTTTAACACGCCTAGCACCGACTTTTATCCGCTTTGGTCATTTTGAGCATTTTTTCTACCACGATCAGCCAGCGCAATTGCAAGAATTGGCCGATTGGGTGATTCAGCATCATTACGCTGAATGCCAAGCGGCCTCCAATCCCTATCTGGCGCTACTTAGTACCGTCATCGATCGTACCGCGCAAATGATTGCGCAATGGCAGGCGGTGGGATTTTGTCATGGTGTGATGAATACCGACAATATGTCGATTCTGGGGCTCACGCTCGATTACGGCCCGTTTGGCTTTTTGGATGGGTTTAATCCGGCGCATATCTGCAATCATTCCGACGATTCAGGCCGCTATGCCTACAACCAACAGCCGCAAATCGGCTTGTGGAATTTGCATTGTCTTGCACAAGCTCTGCTGCCGCTCGTAGAAAGAGACGACTTACTCGCTGCACTCGCACGCTACCAGCAGCAATTTGAAGACGCTTTTGCAGAACAGCTCCGCCAAAAATTAGGTTTCGTACAATGGTACGAGGCGGATTGGACGCTGGTGACTGATTTGTTTGAGCTACTGCAAGCCACACAAACCGATTGGACGATTTTCTGGCGCACCTTATCGCATTGGGCGCTCTTACAAAACGACGCAGCACTGACTGATTTAGTGCTTGATCGCACTAGCTTGCAAGCTTGGCTAGAGCGCTACCAGCAACGCGTCGAAAATGAGTCGCAAACTGCTGCAGAACGAAACCGCGCAATGCTGGCCAGCAATCCAAAGTATATTTTACGTAATCATTTGGCCGAAGTTGCCATTCGTAAAGCAGAGGATGAAGGCGACTACAGCGAGATCGAACGCCTGCGCGCTTGCTTGGCCGACCCGTTTAGCGAGCAATCCGAAAACGAAACTTACGCCCAACTACCCCCTAGCTGGGCAGGCACGCTTTCAGTGAGCTGTTCATCTTGAACCTCTGATCAAATATTCCGCTAAATACTGATCTAGCGCTATAAACAGCCCAACGAGGGGTTACATATTCTGCGATAATCCGCCGCATCATCTTTTTGTAACAATTCTAACTCATGCCTGAAATTTTTAGCGGTTTAGACACCATCACAGCCATTAGCTTAGCTTTAGCGCTACTTTTTGTTTTGGCCTACGAATTTATCAACGGTTTTCACGATACTGCCAACGCCGTCGCCACCGTCATTTACACCAAAGCGATGCCGGCAAATTTGGCTGTGATGGCATCAGGATGCTTTAATTTCTTGGGCGTGATTCTGGGTGGATTGGGCGTAGCGTACGCCATCATTCATCTATTGCCAGTCGAATTGCTGCTTAATGTGAATAGCAGCCACGGCTTGATTATGGTGTTTTCACTACTCACCGCCGCAATTGTATGGAATTTAGGTACTTGGTATCTAGGCATCCCAGCCTCTAGCTCGCACACCTTGATTGGCTCTATTTTGGGCGTTGGCATGATGCATGCCATTCTGAGCGGCCATAACTGGCTACACGGTATTAATACCCAAAAAGCCATCGACATTCTGCTTTCCTTACTGATTTCTCCGGCGCTGGGTATGCTCTTAGCGGGAATTTTGTTTATCGCGCTCAAACGCTACTTTAGCCAATCGCATATGCATTTAACGCCTGAAGAACGCAAAGCGATTGATGGCAAAAAACACCCGCCATTTTGGACTCGAGTTACTTTGATCGCCTCGGCGATGGGCTTGAGTTTCGCGCACGGCTCTAACGATGGTCAAAAAGGCATTGGTTTAGTGATGCTAGTACTGGTCGGCTTAGCACCGGGTAATTTCGTACTGGATCGCAGCAGTAGCATTTACGATATCGAACGCACTCGCGATGCCGCCATCCATATCAAAGATTTTTACGTGCAAAACGCCGAAAAAATCAATCAGACCATTCAATTGGGCGATATGAATAGCGCATTGCCAGCCCAATTCGAATGCAAGCCCGAAATCGCCCTCGCAGCAATCAATGCACTCGATACGACGCTAGGAAATATCCGCTCATACAATGATTTGAGCACTGAGCAACGTATCGCCACACGCCGTATTTTGCTCTGCCTAGACGATACCGCGAAAAAAGTATCTAAATTAGCAATCTGGTCTAGCCACGAAAAGCACAGCCTCGATAAATTCCGCAAAGACCTCACGGCCACCACCGAATACGCACCACAATGGGTGATTATTGCTGTGGCATTGGCGCTAGGTTTAGGAACGATGGTCGGCTGGCGCCGTATTGTGCATACCGTTGGTGAAAAAATCGGTAACAAAGGCATGACCTACGCGCAAGGTAACGCTGCGCAAATCACCGCTGCCGCCGCCATTGGGATTGCCAGCTGGACTGGCATGCCCGTGTCGACAACGCATATTTTATCTTCTGCCGTTGCCGGCACGATGGTCGCCAATAAAAGCGGCTTGCAAGCGAGTACCGTTAAAAGTATTGCCATCGCTTGGGTGCTAACGCTACCCGTTACAATTGCGATGTCCGGCGGATTGTTTTGGATAGCGAGCAAGATTTTCGCTTAATTCAAACCATTAAGCGCAAAAAAGCCCCACGAATCTGATTCGTGGGGCTTTTTTTGGATGAATTGCTTCGCGATAGCTAATCGCAAAGTAAAGATCCG
Source organism: Deefgea rivuli DSM 18356 (assembly GCF_000620145.1). GTDB lineage: Bacteria > Pseudomonadota > Gammaproteobacteria > Burkholderiales > Chitinibacteraceae > Deefgea > Deefgea rivuli. The sequence continues at coordinate 211,204 of NZ_JHVM01000009.1, read as the reverse complement.
AAAGGCTTCGCCGAACTAGCCAAAGGTATATGACTGCATACCTTTATTATCAATAGCTATACAGCAATACCACCATTAAAATAAAGCCCTAGTCTGATGACTAGGGCTTTTATTACTACACCAAGCACAGGTGATTAGCCTTACTTATATTCTTCCATGCTCGGGCAAGAACAGATCAGATTACGGTCACCGTACACGTCATCAATTCGGTTCACCGACGGCCAGAATTTATTTTCTAGCACGTACGGCAAGGGGAAGAAGGCTTCTTCACGTGTGTAAGCCCGATCCCAATCGCCAGCGATGTCGTTCTTGCTGTGGGGTGCATTTTTCAACGGGTTATTATCCGCTGGCCATACGCCACTTTCGACTTTGCTGATTTCTTGACGAATACTCACCATTGCAGCAATAAAGCGATCCAATTCGGCTTTTGATTCCGATTCAGTCGGCTCTATCATCAACGTTCCGGCAACTGGGAAGCTCATCGTTGGTGCGTGGAAACCATAGTCCATCAGGCGTTTGGCAATATCCACTTCCGTAATACCGCTCGCCACTTTAAGTGGGCGAATATCGATAATACATTCATGCGCCACACGGCCATTGACGCCGGTGTAGAGCACTGGGTAATGCGCACCCAGCTGCTTGGCCATGTAATTGGCATTGAGCAAAGCGATTTCAGTCGCGTGCTTTACGCCGCCCGCGCCCATCATCGTGATATACATCCACGAAATCGGCAAAATCGATGCCGAGCCAAATGGCGCAGCCGAAACCGCAGATTGGCCTTGCGCGACGCTCGCATCGCCTTGATCGATCTCTGCAACTGCGTGATTAGACATAAACGGCGCTAAATGCGCTTTCATGCCAATCGGCCCCATGCCTGGGCCGCCGCCGCCATGTGGAATGCAGAAAGTTTTGTGCAAATTCATATGGCTGACGTCAGCACCGATGTCGGCTGGGCGAGTTAAGCCCACCTGAGCGTTCAAATTCGCGCCGTCCATATACACTTGGCCGCCAAACTGATGCACTGTCGCGCAGATTTCTTTCACTGCTGTTTCAAACACGCCATGCGTCGATGGGTAAGTCAGCATCAAGGCCGCCAGATTCGCACCATATTGCTCAGCTTTGGCTTTCAAATCGCCCAAATCCACATTGCCGTTTTCATCGCAATCCACAACAACCACTTTCAAGCCCATCATTTGCGCTGTCGCTGGGTTAGTGCCGTGCGCGGAACGTGGAATCAAGCAAATATCGCGATGCGCTTCATTGCGGCTTTCGTGGTAGCGACGAATCGCCAACAAACCCGCGTATTCGCCCTGCGCGCCCGAGTTCGGCTGCATGCAAATCGCATCAAAACCAGTGATTGCTTTGAGTTGATCGGCCAAACCATTAATCATTTCAAAATAGCCAGCCGCCTGATCTTTTGGCGCGAAGGGATGAATATTGCCAAATTCAGCCCAAGTCACTGGAATCATTTCGCTAGTGGCATTGAGTTTCATCGTGCAGCTACCGAGCGAAATCATTGAATGATTCATTGCCAAATCACGATTTTCTAGGCGTTTAAGGTAACGCAGCATTTCGTGTTCGGTGTGGTAGCTATTAAATACGGGGTGCGTCAAATACGCAGATGTCCGTTGCAACGCAGCTGAAATTACCGGCGCCTTCATATCAGTCGCGGCATCGAGCGCCGCCAAATCGGCTGATTTACCAGTAAATAACTGGATCAAAGTCGCCAAATCGACTTCGGTCGCCGCTTCGTGGAATGCTACGCTCAACACTGAGGCCGACACTTGCAGCAAGTTATAACCCGCTGCCAATGCGGCGGCGTAAATGCTCGCTGCTTGCGCGCCTGCATTCACTTGCACTGTATCAAAGAATGCATCGTGAACGATCTTGCCACCCGCCGCGCGAACACCTTGCGCGAAAATACTCGCCAAGCGATGCGTACGTTCAGCAATGCGTTTAATGCCCGCTGGGCCGTGATACACGGCGTACATACCCGCCATATTGGCGAGCAAAACTTGTGAAGTGCAGATATTCGAATTGGCTTTTTCGCGGCGAATATGTTGCTCGCGCGTTTGCAGCGCCATACGCAGCGCGGTTTTTCCTTTGGCATCAACCGAAACGCCAATAATCCGACCCGGTGCCGAGCGTTTCATATCGTCTTTAAACGCGAAATACGCAGCGTGTGGACCACCAAAGCCCATTGGAATGCCAAAGCGCTGGCTGGTACCAATCGCCACATCCGCGCCCAATTCAGCAGGCGATTTGAGTAGCGCGAGCGACAATAAATCGGCAGCCACAATCGCCACACCACCGCGCGCTTTCAGCGCTGCAATTGGCGTGCTCAAATCAACAACAGAACCATCTGCGCCTGGATATTGTAATAAAGCGCCGAAATAGTCATCGTCGCCCGCAGCGCCCGCAGCACCAATCACCAATTCAAAACCGAAGTATTGCGCTCTAGTCTTTACCACGTCTAGCGTCTGTGGCAATACCTGTACATCAACGAAGAATTTTTCCGTTTTCACTTTCGAAATCCGTCGCGCCATCGCCATCGCTTCAGCAGCGGCAGTCGCTTCGTCGAGGAGTGAGGCATTGGCCAAATCCAAGCCCGTCAAATCGATAATCATTTGCTGGTAATTCAATAACGCTTGCAAACGACCTTGCGCGATTTCAGCTTGATACGGCGTGTACGCGGTGTACCAGCCTGGATTTTCCAGTACATTGCGCAAAATAACGCCTGGCGTGATATTGGGGTAATAGCCCAGACCGATAAAACTGTGGTTGACGACATTTTTAGCGGCAATCGCTTTGATTTTCGCCAAGGCTTCCACTTCAGATACGGCATCTGGCAAAGGCAGTTTTTGCTTAAAGCGGATATTGTCAGGAATGGTTTGCGCGACTAAATCTTCAATTGAAGTCGCGCCGATTTGCGCCAGCATCGCGGCTTGATCAGCGGCGTTCGGGCCAATATGCCGCGCGATAAATTCGTCGTGGTTAAACAGGGTAGAGAGCGACATGGGAATACCTATTAAATTCTGCAAGACAAACGTAGGGTGGGTTAGGCGGTTTTATGCCGCGTACCCACCATGACACAGCCGATAAAGACGCCGATTTGAATTACCGGTAACCGAGCGAGCCCCAACAAGCACAGGGGGTGCGTAACTGTTGAACATGAGCACTTATATCAGCATGGCAATGGTGGGTTACGGCCGTTAAACATTGGCGGATTTATTCGCAAATGTGGCGGCCTAACCCACCCTACGATCCGCGATGTAAATTACAGACCGATTTCTTTGGCGTACTGCTCTGCCGTCATCAAACCATCCAACACCGATGCATCCGCCGGTTTCACGCGGAAGAACCATGCCGCGCCGTAGGGATCAGAATTGGCCAACTCTGGCGCGCTAGTGAGTTCGTCGTTAATCGCAACCACTTCGCCAGCGATCGGCGCGTACACGTCCGATGCCGCCTTTACGGATTCAACCACGCCTGCCGTTGCATCGGCCGCCAATTCGTCGCCCACTTGTGGCAATTCAACGAAAACGATGTCGCCCAATAATTCTTGCGCGTGATCGGTAATACCGATGGTGACGGTACCGTCAGCTTCCAAACGCAACCATTCGTGGCTGCCAACGTATTTGAGTTCGGCTGGAATATTGCTCATGATCTTTTCCTTAGGGAGTTGGGAGTAGTTAGTCGGGAATGGGCGCAGAAACAGGGCTGATTCCCCACTTCCTACTCCCCACTCCCCGAATTATTTATGCAAATACTTTTTTGCCATTGCGTACAAACGGCATTTTGACGATGCGAACGTCAGTCAAGGTACCGCGCAGATCCGCTTGGACGGTATCAGTTTCGGCATTGGTCGCTACTGGAACGCGAGCGATGGCGACAGAATGTTTGAGTGTAGGCGAAAAAGTACCGCTGGTAATCACGCCTTGACCTACACCTACCACCTCAACGATTTGGCCTTCGCGCAATACGCCGCGGCCTTCGAGCACCAAGCCAACTTGTTTGAACGCCACGCCAGTTGATTTCTCAGCTTCAAGCGCTTTGCGGCCGATGAAGTCGCGATCAGCGGGTTCCCACGCAATCGTCCAGCCCATACCGGCTTGCAATGGAGAAATCGTTTCGTCCATATCGTGACCGTAGAGATTCATACCCGCTTCAAGGCGCAAGGTATCGCGCGCGCCCAAGCCGATTGGCGCAACGCCAACGCTCACCAAGGCATTCCAGAATAGCGGCGCTTCTTCTGCTGGCAACATGATTTCAAGGCCATCTTCGCCGGTGTAGCCGGTGCGAGCGATAAACCAGCCGTCTTCCACCATGCCAAATGGCATACCTTGGAATACTTTCAGCGATTTAACCGTCGCTTCCCATTCTTCGTGCAGCACTTTGCAAGCTTTTTCAATGGCGTTCGGGCCTTGCACGGCGATCATCGCCAATTCGCGGCGGACATGAATTTGTACGTCCTGACCTTTGGCCTGCTCCAGCATCCAAGCAATGTCTTTGTCGGCTGTGCCAGCATTAACCACCACGCGGTAGCCGTAGTGCGTCAGATAAACGATGAGATCGTCGATGACTTTGCCTTCAGGCGTTAGCATGCCCGAATACAGCGCTTTACCTTCAAACGCCAGACGTTCGACGTCATTCGCAATCAGACCGCGTAGAAATGATTTTGCATCCGCGCCCGTGATGTCGAGCACGCACATGTGCGATACATCAAACATGCCTGCATCGGCACGGACGATTTCGTGTTCTTTGAGTTGTGAGCCGTAATGAATCGGCATAGACCAGCCCGCAAAATCAACGATTTTAGCGTTGGCGGCAAGGTGACATTCGTATAATGGTGTGGTTTTTGGTGCAGTCATGGGGGTTCTCAAGGTACGTACATCCCTCTACGAACGGACTTTAAAAGTGCTGCGCATTCCGTGATAGCCGCTCGGGTGGTGGAAGCTACGCCCCAAATCCTCATGTAGAAAACTACATTCCGGGATCGAAAGCTCCAGCCTCACCACTCTGATGGATGCTCGCTACTTTTACAGTGCGTTCTAACGACCGCTGGCATAACGCCTAGCGGGCAACACCCCTCTGTCCTGACACCTGAGATTTTCCAATCACACTGTGATTGTTGAGCCCTTCGGTGGATGCTGCGGGCGTTTGATTCGCCGAGCACCGCTCTCCAGAGATTTACTACCTGAGCAGTCCATTGACCTGAGCGATTTGCGGGTGCATTTGCGCCTTCGGTGGTGATTTCAATCAACAAAATTGGTAAAAATCACACTCTCCTGCGTACGAGCGGGATTATCGGGGGAAGTGGGCAGAATGGCAAGTCGCGCTGCACGCTTTTTTGCCTGAATGGCATTCAATAAGCCAAAAAAAATGCCGCTCCGTGGAATGGCATTTTGTAATCTGTTAGGTTTTTTACGCAGCAGCAGGATAATCGCTATAACCAACAGGTCCTGGCGTATAAAAGGTATTGGCATCGGGTTCAGCCAAAGCCAAGCTTTGCTGCATGCGGCGCGGCAAATCAGGATTGCTGATAAATGGACGACCAAACGCGACTAAATCAGCCTTCCCCGCTTGCAATATCGCTTCTGCGCTCGCCGCCTCCAGACCACCTGACGCAATAAACAAGCCTTTAAATGCCGCGCGTAAATGCGCTTTAAACACTGCAGGCACTTCGGGCGCGCCCATTGCGGAATGATCAACTAAATGCAAATACACCAAACCGATTTCAGATAGGCCTTTCGCCAATTCGATGTATTGCTCTGCAACACCGTCAAATTCGCCCGTACCATTAAATACCCCGTATGGCGAGACACGAATACCGACTTTATCCGCACCAATGGCTGCCACGCAGGCACGTGCGGTTTCTAATACCAGTCGGTTACGCGCTGCAGCACTGCCGCCGTAGCCATCAATTCGGGTATTAATATTCGCGTTTAAAAACTGCTCCAGCAAATAACCATTCGCCGCGTGCAATTCAATCCCATCAAAACCTGCTTCAATCGCCAATTTAGCGGCAGACACATATTCGGCAATCACCGCAGGAATTTCAGCCTCAGTCAACGCGTGCGGGGTTGCGTGCGGCTGCATGCCTGCTACATCAGTGTACATTTCGCCTTCTAGCACCTCATCCGTCGGACCAACCGTACGCGCGCCAGCAGGCAAATTAGCCGTACCCGTTACGCGGCCGCAATGCATCAATTGAATAAATATTTTCGCGCCACCGCGATGCGCAACATCGGTGCTTAATTTCCAGCCCGCAACGTGCTCGGCATTAAACAAACCCGGAATCCGCGCATAGCCCAAACCATCAGGCGACGGTGAAGTGCCTTCAGTAATAATTAAACCCGCGCTCGCACGCTGGCCGTAATAATCGGCCATGATGCTATTTGGGATGTTATCAATCGCACGACTACGCGTCAGCGGAGCCATCACGATACGATTTTGCAAGGCCAAACGGGGGTGTTTTAAAGGCTCAAATAGCATGCGTGCATCTCCAGCGAAGTTTAAAAAAAGGCTTGGACAAGCGCCGATTTAACTCTTGCTCAACGCAGCCAGACTTTATTTAAATGGAGACACTTAACAAGATAACAATCTGCTGGCGTGAATTAATCCCAGCTATTTGGCACTATAAACTTAAGCCAATAACTGATGAAATCCATACAAAACAACACCAATCAAGCCACCCACTAGCGTGCCATTCAACCGTACAAATTGCAGGTCAACGCCGACATTCACTTCCAGCCGCTCGACCATCACTTCATCGTCCCACGCTTTCAGTTGTTCGGCGATAAATTGGCCGATTTGGCGGCGATATTTTTTGACCAATAGCCCCGCCGCGACGCGGGCATGGCGGTTGAGCCAATCGGCAAGCACACTATCCAGCGCCAAGCGTTGCCCTAAATGCTGCAAGCTTTGCGCGAGTTTTTGCCGCAATACTGAATCTGGCGCGATTAAATCTTCGGCCAAACCTGTCACAATCCGCGCCCACATGCTATCGAGTGCATTGAGTAAACTCGGTTGCGCCAGCAAATGCTGCTGTGTGGTTTTGAGCTGCTGTTGCAAGGCCGGATCATTGAGCAAGCGCTGCTGCAAATCGGCCAAAGCCACGTCAAAATGCGCGCGCAGCGGATGATCGGCACTTTCGCGCATTTGCTGCACTTCGCGCCCTGCTGCGTGAACCAATTTCTTCGCCATATAGCGCCCACCGGCTTCATCCAGCGACACCCAGCGCAGATAATCAAACTCGGCGGCAATAATGCTGGCGATGTGCTGCTGCAGCGCCGGTTTTTGCAATTCACTATCCAAATGCGCCAACACCGCATCGAGCAAAGCCTGATGCTGACCACTTTGCCGAATCACCGCCAAAATCTCACCCGCTGGTTTGACCAGATCAATTTGACTCAGCTGGAAGCGCAACAACTCACGCAAACGATGCGCCATCGCTGGTTCGCTCAGGCTTTGCAGCACGAATTGCATTAGTTTGGCGACTTGATCGGCAGTCGCTTTAGCGTTGAGCGCGTCTTGCAACCATGCCGCCAAGCGCCGTGCCGGATTAAATTCGCTCACTTTGGCCATAATCCGCTCGCTGGACAAGAAGTGAGTTTCAATAAACTCACCGAGGCTATCGGCGATGCGAGCTTTGTTTTTCGGGATAATGGCAGTGTGCGGGATCGGTAGATTGAGCGGATGGCGAAATAGCGCGGTGACAGCAAACCAGTCGGCCAAACCACCGACCAGCGCCGCCTCGGCAAATGCGGCGACATAGCCCCACGCTGGATTTGTGCTGCGAAAATATTCGGCAACCAGCATCAGTAGCAAGGCGGCAACCAGCAAGGCGGTGGCGCGGCGCTTGTGAAATTGCAAGCGCTGTAGCTTTAAATCGTAAGGACGGAGTGGCGAGTTGCTTGACATTGCTTATCCTCAACACCAAATCACAATCTAGATAGGTATATGACTACAGGCATTTACCATAAAGATCTAGCGTCATATACATCCACAACAAAGGCTTAGTCCACGAAAGGCACGAAAAAAACCAAATCAAAATGAGTTGAATTCAATACCGCAACGCACTTCAGGCGGCTACACCAACTTATTTTTTACCATTGTTCGTGCTTTTCGGCCTTGTTCGTGCCTTTCGTGATCCCAAAGCTTTTGCCGTAGATTAATCGACTTTTTGTACTTTAACGGGCTTGCCTTTGAGCTTGCCTTTGTCGTTGCCTAAACGCTTTAATACTTGCGCGGCGTATTGCAGTTCCACGGCGACGTAGGTTCTAAATTCAAACAAATCAATTTTACCAATCGCTTCATTCGGAATCGCACCGTCCCCCGTCAACGCGCCAACGATATCGCCTGGACGCACCTTTTGTTTGCGGCCGGCATCAAAGCACAAAGTCGCCATTTTGGCCGGCAGCGCGTATGCGCCGTTCACTTTGAGCTCAGACTCTTTGCCTTCTGGAATCGGTAATTCTAAATATTCTTCAATCGCACGTTGGCGCTTCACTTGCGATGGCGACACCAGACTAAACGCCAGACCTTTTTTACCCGCACGGCCAGTACGGCCAATGCGATGTACGTAAATTTCTGGATCATAAGGCAATTCGTAATTCACCACCGCGGCCAAATCTTTAATATCCAAGCCGCGCGCGGCCATATCGGTGGCGACCAAAATCGGGCAACTGCCATTTGCAAATTTCACCAAGGTTAAATCGCGATCACGCTGCTCGAGTTCACCGTGCAATTCAATCGCATCAAAACCGTCGTCCTGCAAGCTGCTCGCCAAATCCATGCAATCTTGCCGCGTATTACAAAACACGACGCTCGATGCCGGTTGATGATGCGCAAACAGACGTTTGAGCAAATCAGGTTTCGCGCCGTTATCAGCAACGAGATAGAGCTGTTGCTCGATGAAGACTTGATCGTGCAAAGATTCAACAGTGACTTCAGTTGGCGAGCGCTGAATTGATGCGGATAATTTACGGATGCCTTCTGGGTAAGTCGCCGAAAAGAGCAGCGTTTGACGCCATTTTGGCAAGAAATCGATGACGTCTTGCACTTCGCCGCCAAAACCCATATCCAGCATTCGGTCGGCTTCGTCCAGCACCAAAGTGCTGACTTGCTTCACGATCAGCGTATTTTTATGCAAATGATCCTGAATTCGCCCCGGCGTACCGACGACGACATGCGCGCCATGCGCAAGCGATGCCGCTTGCGGGGTTAAGGGCGTGCCGCCGCACAAAGTCAGAATTTTTAAATTGGGTAAATGGCGACCCAAACGGCGCAAATCTTTACTGACCTGATCAGCCAGTTCGCGCGTTGGGCACAGCACCAGCGCTTGTACGCGGTGCAGATTAATATTGAGTTTTTGCAGGAGCGGAATACCAAACGCTGCGGTTTTGCCGCTACCGGTTTTGGCTTTGGCAATAATATCGCCGCCTTCGAGCACAATCGGCAGGCTGGCCGCTTGAATCGGCGTCATCGCCTCAAAACCCAAGGAGGCCAAATTATCGAGCATCTCAATGGGTAAATTTAAAGCGGAAAACGGCGTTTTAGTCATAGCAAATCCAATAAGTATAGAAAGCAAGCCTATCGCTCGGCGGAATCAGTATCAGCGGCGAACAAGCATAGCAAATCGATTAAGCTGAGCTTAAATCAATCCATTGCACTACAAGCATTCTAAGGGATTTACTACGAAAACTGCGATTTAGATTGGTAATGCAGAGGTGAAACTGAGATGAGGCAAAGCAAGAAGTCTGGTCGGGGCGGTGGGATTCGAACTCACGACCACCTGGTCCCAAACCAGGTGCGCTACCGGGCTGCGCTACGCCCCGAACAGAGCCCGAATAGTATAGACCACTGGGCTAAAGGTCAAGCTAAAGCTAGCAAAAAGCAGGGATCATCGGGCATCAAATTCAATAAACCGATGTTTTAAAAATGAAATAATTTCGCCGGCATCGCTTATATCGTGAGTGCATCCTTCATAAAAACCAAGCACTCAATCTCGCTTTAGCTTTCAAAAGTTCCTTTGCGAACGGCGTATGCGCGAAAATTTCATAATTAATACAAACGCAGACCACTTAAAGACACAGAAAAATTGACTCAAACACTCGCCGCTAACAATTGCTGCGTATAAGGATGCTGCGGCTCGTTTAACACCTGCTCAACTGGCCCTGTCTCTAGCATTTCACCGTGCTGCAACACCATGACGCGATGCGCCAAAGCCCGCACCACAGCTAGATCGTGGCTAATTAAAATATAGCTAATGCCAAATTTGGCCTGCAATTGCGCCAATAATTGCAACACTTGCTGCTGCACAGTGGCATCTAGCGCTGATGTAGGTTCGTCCAGAATAATGATTTTCGGCTGCATAATCAGCACGCGCGCAATCGCGATGCGCTGGCGCTGCCCCCCAGAAAATTCATGCGGATAACGCAGCAAAACATCCGCACTCAAGCCCACCTCACCCAGCACCGCAATCACGCGCTCGCGCTGCTCCGCTTTCGGCATTTTGGGCTGATGCACCAACAAACCTTCGCTAACAATATCCAAGATAGTTTGCCGAGGCGATAAAGCGGCAAACGGATCTTGAAATACGATTTGAATCTGCCGCCGCGCTTGGCGCAAAGCCGCACCGCGCAGCGAATCAAAAGCTTGATTGGAGACATGATTGTTTAGGAACACACTACCGCCGCTACGCCCTGCCGCCAGCAATCTCAGTAAAGCCAGCGCCAGCGTGGTTTTGCCACTGCCCGATTCGCCCACTACGGCCAACGTTTCACCGGCACTCAAAGTAAAATCTATCGGTGCCAATGCCGTTTGTAGGCTAGAGCGAAACCAGCTTTTGGCTTTGGGATAAGCGTGCGTTAATTGCTTCACTTGCAAGGCCACCGCCGCTGCCGCATCCAATGGCGCGGCGATCCGCCGTGGTCGCGCCGACAATAAGCTTTGCGTGTAGGCGTGCTGTGGCGAGGAAAATAACTGCGCAGTCGGTGCGACTTCAACGATTTCACCACGCTGCATCACCGCAACGCGATCGGCAAAACGGCGCACCAAATTTAAATCATGCGAAATAAACAGTAGCGCCATACCGTACTTGGCTTGCAACTCACTGAGCAAATCCAAAATCTGCGCTTGTATCGTTACATCGAGCGCCGTGGTGGGTTCATCAGCAATCAAAATTTCCGGCTCACCCGCCAAAGCCATTGCGATCATCACACGTTGGCGCTGACCGCCGGACAATTGATGAGGAAAAGCTTGTATCTTCTCAGTCGCATCATGAATACCCGTACTGAGTAATAGCTCACACGCCTTACCCTTCGCCACTGCTGCGCTATACCCTAGATGCAGAATTAAGACTTCCGCAATTTGCTGGCCCACCGTTTGCAAAGGATTAAGCGCCGTCATTGGCTCTTGAAAAATCATTGCAATCTTGCGGCCACGTATCGCACGTAGCGCCGGCAAAGGCAGTTGCAATAAATCTTGCCCTGCTAAGTTAATTTGCCCTTGGATCTGCACAGTATGATCGAGCCGCAAAATACTGCGCGCCAATACGCTTTTGCCCGAGCCTGATTCCCCCACCAAAGCCAGCTTTTCACCCGCTTGCAATGTCAAAGAAACATCGCGCACGACAGCTTGCGAGCCAAACTGAATCGACACATTGCGTATATCTAGCAATGGTATATCACTCAAAGAATTCGACACATTAGCCTCTAGGCTCATACCTAAGCACTCGATACATGAAATTGATTTCGCCCCGCCGATTTAGCTTGATACATCGCATCATCAGCATCACTCAACCACGCATCGGCGGTGGTTACGCCCACATGCCATTGCGCCACACCGATACTGCCGCCCAAAGGCATGCGTTGACCTTGAAATAGCAGCGGCTCAGCTAATTTTTGCAGAATTTTCTTTGCGACATTCTGTGCTTGCTCCACGCCAGCCAACTCATGCACGACGATGACAAATTCGTCCCCGCCCAAACGGCATACCAAATCGCCACGCCGCACCACCGATTTAAAACGTTGCCCGCATTCAATCAGCACCGCATCGCCCGCCGCATGGCCGTATTGATCGTTTACCGTTTTAAAGAAATCCAAATCAATTAAATACACCACCGAATGATGCGCCCGTGCAGGATTAGCCAACAGGCGCTGCAATTTATTCATTAAATTTAAGCGATTCGCCAATCCGGTTAAACCATCAGCCAAAGCCAAACGACGCATTTTCTCTGCGCGCAGCGCCATTTTTTCAGAATTTTTCCGTACATGCTGGCGAATCGCCCCCAGACGAAACTGCTGATTTTGCAGTCGCTGCGCGACCAAGGCCAATAAAATGCCTGCAATCGTCAACGCAAAAATCGCTGCAACTTGATCAAGCACGGGATGCACTGAAAACAAAATACTGAGTACCGCAAGAGAAATACAAAACCAGATTGCCAAAGCCAATTCTCGCGGCTTAAGTGGCAGTAACAACAACACCATCAGTTGCAAGACAAAGGGAACAATCAGGCCAACTGGCGAATAATTGGCCAAACCCAGCCACACGAACAAAATAATCGGCACAGCACCGACATTCAAACCCACCATCGTCAACATAAAACGCGGCTGAATATTCACCAGCTGCCATGCACATACAGCGAAAATCACTGCCAAAATCAGCGGACACCACAGAACCCACAGCGAGTTCACACCACTAAAATGCAACACACTGGGCATGAGCAAAGCCAATACGCATTGCAACATCGCCAGCGCTTGCATACGGCCACGCTGATCTTCCGCGACTCGCGCCTGATAGCGCGCCGCGCTTGAGCTAGCGGCTTGCGGAAAAATCGTCGAAAACGACGTCTCGCTCCCAGCCAGTAACGACGGCTCAGCTAAAAATTCTTTATGCTGCCAAAAACGCCATGACATCAGCGCCCTTTATCTGGTAATCATTGATTCTGGAATCATAAACGAATCTCGCCGCGACAATTCAAACAATCCGCAATTAAAAAATCCAAATCCGAGATCCCCATAAAAACGGCGTAAAATGCCGCAATGACACCTGCACCCTACTCCGCCCTGACGCCCGATCTGATTTTGGACGCGCTCGAATCGCTTGGCCTGCCTTGCTCCGGCCATTTACTCGCCCTCAATAGTTACGAAAATCGCGTGTATCAAATTGGTATCGATGACGGCGCGCCGATGATTGCCAAATTTTATCGCCCCGAACGTTGGTCGAACGCGGCGATTTTAGAAGAGCATGCGTTTACGCAAGATTTAGCCGAGCGTGAAATTCCGGTTGTCGCGCCGCTAACGATCAATGGTAAAACGCTGCATGAACAGAGCGGCTTTCGCTTTACCGTTTTCCCGCGTAAAGGTGGCCGAGCGCCGGAACTTGATCAAGCGCAAACGCGCGAATGGATAGGTCGGTTTTTAGGCCGGATTCATGCCGTTGGGCAACTCAGTGAATTTAAGCATAGAGCGCATTTGAATCTACAAACCTTCGGCCAAGATTCTCTCGATTTTTTATTGACCAACAACATCATTCCACTGGATTTAGCCGCGAGCTACCAGCAAGTCGCCGAGCAAGCCTTAGAGGGTATTGCCAGCTGCTACAATAGAGCTGGTGCGGTCAAGGCAATACGTCTACATGGCGACTGCCACCCAAGTAATATTTTATGGACCGATGACGGGCCGCACTTTGTCGATTTTGACGACGCCAGAACAGGCCCTGCGATTCAAGATTTGTGGATGCTACTGTCGGGAGATCGAAGCGAGCAGCAAAATCAACTCGCCGACATCCTCGCGGGCTATGAAGATTTTTGCGAGTTTGATCGCAAAGAATTGCATCTAATCGAAGCGCTGCGCACCTTGCGGCTGATGCATTACAGCGCATGGCTGGCACGGCGCTGGTCAGACCCAGCCTTTCCGGCGGCGTTTCCGTGGTTTAACACGTCGACGTATTGGCAAGACCGCATCGCCGAACTCAGAGAGCAAGTCGAAATCATGCACGAGCCACCGCTATGGAGTAATGAATCGACCGGCCATATCCGCATCGACGATGAAATCGACCCGCCGTATTGGGATATGTAATTCAAACATTAAAACCTGTAGTCCACGAAAGGCACGAAAAACACGAAAGAAAGCAAAATCGCCTCCAGATTAATAAATACTGGGAACTGCGTTTTCCAGACCTACTCGGGGATTTTTCATTCCTTTCGTGTTTTTCGTGGACTCCATAGCCGTTTGTCACAGAAGCACGCTTTCACTGACGTGTGCTGACACGCTACAATTGCCGCATCCTTTATAAATCCACTGACCCGCCACTTGGAGTTTTTATGCCCGTTAATCTCGCCCCTCTTGATCCCGCCTTGCTCTTTCCCGTTGCGGGCATTGAAATCGGTATCGCTTCTGCTGGCGTTAAAACCGTGGGTCGCAAAGACACAACGATTTTTAAAATTTCAGCCGGCGCACGCGTGGCAGGGGTATTTACTTTAAATCGATTTTGCGCTGCGCCGGTTAGACTTTGCCAAGAGTATCTAGCTGCAGACCAAGAAATCCGTGCGCTAGTGATTAATACTGGCAATGCCAATGCCGGAACAGGTTTGGATGGTTTAGCGCGTGCCGAGAAAATTTGCGCCGCGACCGCTGAGCAATTGGGTATTTCAAGCCAACAAGTATTGCCGTTTTCAACGGGCGTGATTTTAGAACCGCTGCCATTTGAAAAAATCATTGCCGCAATCCCCGCTGCGCAAGCTGATTTTTCGCCGAACAATTGGGCTGCCGCCGCCAATGCGATTATGACCACCGACATCGCGCCTAAAGCGACCAGCAAGCAAATCACCATCGGCGGCAAAACCGTAACGGTAACGGGCATTGCCAAAGGTTCGGGGATGATTCACCCGAATATGGCGACCATGCTGGGCTTTGTCGCGACCGATGCGGCGATCAGTCAAAGCTTGCTACAAGGCATGCTAAAAAATGTCACCGACGTGTCATTCAATAGCATTACCGTCGATGGCGACACCAGTACCAACGATAGCTATGTCGCGATTGCAACGGGACTGGCGGGCAATGCGGAAATCACCGTCGCCAATAGCGAAGATTACGCCTTACTCAAAGCGGCGTTTGAAGATGTGTCGCATTTCCTCGCGCAAGCGATTGTTCGCGACGGCGAAGGCGCAACCAAATTCATCACGATTAATGTCGAAGGCGGCGCTACATATGACGAATGCAAAGCGGTTGGTTACGCGATTGGCCGCTCACCGCTGGTGAAAACGGCGTTTTTTGCCTCTGATCCTAATCTGGGGCGCATCTTGGCGGCCATTGGTTACGCTGGCATTAGCGATTTGAATGTCGACAATATCGAAGTTCGTTTGGATGACGTGCTAGTCGCCATTAACGGTGGCCGCAATCCGGATTACCAAGAAAGCCAAGGCCAAGCGGTGATGAATCAAGCTGAAATCAGCATCAATATTAAGCTCAACCGTGGCGAACAAAAAGCCACGGTATGGACTTGCGATTTCTCCTACGACTACGTGAAAATCAACGCGGATTATCGTAGCTAATTGAACCCTGCAAAAAAAACCCGCAACGGCTTGGCCTTTGCGGGTTTTTTATTAATCGCGCTAAAACACTGCAAAACTAGGCCACGTTAATGGGCTCGGCCAAACGAATTACTTCACCGTTACTGGGCATTGCAATCAACTTTAAGCGCTCCAGATTGTGCGCCGTTAGCAGGCAAGGCTGAACATTAATCAAATATTCGGCAGCAGCTTCAAGTGGCATGCTTTTAACAAAATGGATTTTATCTGCAATATAAAATACGCGGGTTTGCTCACTGACTGCGCGTAAAAACTCGCTCAACAAACTGCGATTGGCTTCTCGCAGCAAGTACCACGCTTGATCCTGTACAATCAATACATTCAACATCGCGCCCCAATACAAGGGGCCAACTACTTTTTGCGGAGAAATCGCGATGATGGTGCATAAGGTTTCGGGCGCACAAGCGAGCGAGCACAACTGAGCCAACGTTCGCTCGTCACCCGCCAGCTGGATTTCGATAATTTCTTTTTGCACTTGGCCCCCAAAGTAAAACTTACAATACACCACTAAAATAATGGTGCAAAATTGTAAAACTTGCAAATTTAAAGCTAAACACGAATGAATACCAATTCCAAAAAAATCACCCGAGTTGCTGCTGGCGTACTGATCAATTCCGAAGGCCAGTTTTTATTGGGTAGCCGCCCTGCTGGCAAGCCTTATGCTGGCTACTGGGAATTCCCCGGTGGCAAACTTGAGCAAGGCGAAAGCGCGCATCAAGCGCTGTGCCGCGAACTCAATGAAGAAATGGGCATCACCGTCAATTGCGCCACACCATGGCTCACACAACGTTTTGATTATCCACACGCCAATGTCGAACTGCGTTTTTTCAAAGTGACTGAGTGGAGCGGCACTTTGCATGGGCATGAAGGCCAGCAACTGGCGTGGCAATCGGTCGGGCAACTCAATGTATCGCCGATTTTGCCTGCGAACGGTCCAATTTTACGTAGCCTAGCGCTTCCCACTCAGATTAACATTTCTAATGTTGCAGAATTAGGCATTGAACAATTCTTAACAAAACTTCACGAAAAATGGGCGCAAGACCCCAGCTGGCTACTACTGCGCGAACCACAGATGTCGCGAGCAGAATATGCGGCACTTGCCCAAGCAGTGCAGCAAATTCCTCGCCCGCTCGGCGGCAAGATTATCCTGCATCAGGATATTGAACTCGCCCGCCAGCTCAAAATAAATAGCATTCACCTCACCGCTCGCCAGCTCACCCAAGTCACCGAGCGCCCTTGCGATATGGATTGGGTCAGCGCCTCGACCCACAACCTGGCTGATTTGCAGCAGCTAGAGCGCCTAGGGCTCGACTTTGCATTTTTAGGCCATGTCAACGCAACACAAAGTCACCCAGACCAAGCGCCTTTGGGTTGGTCCGGCTTTGAGCAGCTCGTCAGCCACGGCTGGCGCTTCCCAGTTTTGGCCATCGGCGGGCAAAGCCCAGCCACGCTAGGCACAGCACAATCAAATGGCGCCCACGGCATCGCCGTGCTTCGTGCGGCTTGGGATTAGAGATCACTAGTATGAAACAATGGATTATTAAAATCGTCATCGGGCATATTGTTTTACTCAGCCTAGGATTTGGCTTTGTCGCTTATCAACTGGGCTGGTTCAAACAATGGATGACCGAAACCCCAACGCAAATCATTAACGTCAGTTGTGCGGATTTAAGCTTGGGCTGCACATTCAAAATTGATCAGCAAGAATATAAAATCAAGAGTCCGCACACGATCAGCACCAGCAAACCAGTGCAAATCCAGCTCACGGGGCCAGCAAAAAACATCAGCTTAAGCTGGCAAATGCTAGGAATGGACATGGCGAGTAATCGCTACAAGATGCTCGGCGATGATCAAAACATTTGGCATGCAGAAACCATGCTGCCGCTCTGTAGCCAGCAACGCCTAGACTGGATCCTGACGCTAAACATCGATCAAACCAAGGTTTTGCTGCAAACTCAATCGGCGGCGACGCATAATTGAGCAAGCACACTAGCAACTTGTAAGCTAAACTTGTGCCATCGAATCACTCATCGACGTGACACACAATGCGCCACTGCCTACTTTTGCTTTTACTGAGCCTCTCATTACCTAGCTTTGCAGCCAAGGTGTACCAATGGCGGGATGCAAGTGGCAATGTTTTTTACTCGGATCAACCGCCGCCAAGCGTTGCAGCGAAAGAACGCACCATCCGCCCTAACACCATCAATAATGCCAACGCCGCCAGCGCGCCAAGCAAAGAGGCCACCAAAAATACACCGCAAGTCGTGCTGTGGATCATGCCGCAGTGCGGCAGCCCTTGCGATGATGCCGTTGCGCTGCTCGATAGCCGCCAACTCAATTACGATGTCAAAACGGCGGATCCAGCCAAAGAAGCATCAATGATTGAGTTTTTTAGCCTTGTCGGCACACTACAGCAACGCCCCCCCGTACTGGTGATTGGCAAAGAAGTCATCAAAGAATGGAATAGTGCAGCGTGGCACGCCGCGATTAGCAAAGCCGGTTTTGCTCGACCAAATAAATAACACGTCACTTCAAGCCACCCGCACCACAAAAAGCCAACTATTACCAAGTCATATTCCTAAAACTAAGGAATTCCGCCACTTGTGGCCGCATCGAGAATCCGGAAAATAGATCGCCATCACAAAGATCAGGGTTCGCTATGTCGACACGCGCCAGTTGGGGTTCAAAATTAGGATTTATTCTTGCCGCATCCGGCTCGGCCGTCGGCCTAGGTGCAATCTGGAAATTCCCCTATGTGGCGGGTAAAAATGGTGGCGGCGTTTTCTTACTGGTTTATCTAGCCTGCGTACTCACCGTTGGCATTGCGATGGTATTGGCAGAAATGAGCATTGGTCACGCGGCCAAGAAATCCGCCACCACTGCTTATCGTCAACTCAAAGGCGGCCTCTGGCCTTGGGCTGGCCGCTTGTCAGTCTTGTGCATCTTCCTGATTTTATCGTTTTACTGCGTCGTCGGCGGCTGGAGCATGGCCTATTTATGGCGTGCCATTACGGGTGAAATCCTCACGCAAGACACCCAAGCGCTCAGCAATATGTTCAACGGCTTTATCAGCGATCCACTGCAAAGCATTGCCTACACCACTTTATTTCTAACTGCCACCGCGCTCATTGTGATGGGCGGCGTGCAAAAAGGCATTGAGCGCAGCAGCAAAATCCTTATGCCTGCGCTATTTATTTTGATGCTGATTATCATCGCTCGCGTATTAACACTACCGCACGCGATCGATGGCGTGATGTATTTTATTACGCCTGATTTTTCCAAAATTAATGGACCTATGCTCATCGAAGCCACGGGTTTGGCGATGTTTTCTCTGTCCATCGGCTGCGGCATTATGATTGCCTACGGCTCGTATGTTGATACTGAAACCCGCTTACCTGGCGCGACACTGTGGATTTCACTCCTCGCGGTACTGGCCTGCATTTTGGCCGGTTTAATGGTGCTACCCGCTGTATTTGCGTTTGGCATTGATCCATCGGCGGGCCCAGGTTTAACCTTTATTACGATGCCAGCCATTTTCTCGCAAATGCCCGCAGGTGCCGCCTTTGCTGTGGCGTTCTTCTTGCTACTCATTTTTGCCGCACTCACCTCATCGGTATCGCTACTTGAACCCATCGTCGCCTTTTTAATGGATGAATTTAATGTAGCGCGCCCAAAAGCCACTTACTTGATTTTTGCTGCCGTTTTTCTAATGAGCATTCCGGCGGCGCTCTCGTTTGGCCCACTCGCCGATTACAAACTGTTCGGCAAAAATCCATTCGATTTAATGGACTATGTCGCCTCCAACATTATGATGCCTGCAGGTGGCTTGCTAGCCGCACTATTTGTTGGCTGGTCAATTTGGCCGCGCATTCATCAAACGCTCAGCGCGCAAAACGCAGCGGCGATTTTACCGGCGTTTCGTGTAATTTGCGCCGTGATTGCACCTGTCGTGATTTTACTGGTCTGGGCCCACAATCTGTAACAGCCCGCCTTGCGGCGAGTGCGTTATGATGAGCCCTCGCCGCACAACTTATCTGATCTAGTGACCCCTCATCCGCATCTTATTCATCCGATTGGCTATATCAGCACGCCGTTTGCCGATAAATTTGGCATTCCGCGCCAGCCCAGTTTGGCACCCAACGCCATCGGTACACTCAAGCTGCTTTCGCCGTATAACCACGCCGATTGCGTGCGCGGCTTGGCAGATTTTTCGCACGTTTGGCTGAGTTTCATTTTTCACGAAGTCGCCGGACAATGGTCGCCTATGGTGAGACCACCCCGCCTGGGCGGCAATGAAAAAGTCGGCGTTTTTGCCAGCCGCAGCCCGTTTCGACCTAATTCGCTCGGCCTTTCTTTAGTCAAATTAGTCGACATCGACACTAAAAATGGCGTGACCTTACGTTTTTCAGGTGTTGATTTAGTCAATCAAACCCCCATTATTGACATCAAGCCTTATATCGCCTTTGTTGAAAGCCAAAGCGACGCCAAAAGCGGCTTTGTGCAAGGACAACCACCGCAATTGCAAGTCGAGTTTAGTGAACTCGCCTTAAATCAAATCAATCACGACCAGCACTTATACGATTTAATTAGCGAGGTATTAGCTCAAGACCCTCGCCCTGCCTACGCTAGCGACCCATACCGCACCTATGGGATTCGCCTTTACCATTTCGACATTAAGTGGCGTTGCGATGGCCAAACCGCCATTGCTCTCGCCGTGGAGCATCAATGAACGCCCCGCTTAGCATGAATTTTAAAATCAGCAGCCTGATTGTCGGCATCAGCCTACTAACTGCCTGCACGAGCAACCCACCCGCACCACCGACGCCCCCCTTCAAAGCCCCAGCCAAAGTTAAAGTCGGCCTTGCGCTCGGCGGCGGTGCAGCCAAAGGCTTTGCGCACATCGGCGTGATCAAAATGCTTGAAGCCAACGGCATCAAAATCGACGTCGTTGCTGGCACCAGCGCAGGTAGCGTCGTCGGCGCAATGTACGCCAGCGGCATGGACGCTTTTGCGCTGCAAGAACACGCGTTTAGCTTGGATGAAAGCCGAATCCGCGACGTTAACCTACTGGGCGGCGGGCTCGTGAAAGGACAAAAACTGCAAGATTACGTCAACCAATTGGTCGGCAACAAAGCGATGCAGCAGTTTCCCAAGCCCTTCGCCGCAGTGGCGACCGAGCTAGAAACGGGCAATCGCGTCGCATTTAGTCGCGGCAATACCGGCCAAGCAGTGCGCGCCTCCAGCAGTATTCCTGGCGTATTTATGCCGGTGATTATCGGCAATAAGAGCTTCGTCGACGGCGGCGTGGTCAGCCCCGTCCCGGTGGATGCCGCACGCGAATTGGGCGCAAATTTTGTCATTGCCGTGGATATTTCCAGCAAGGCCACCGGCGTTGCCGCCACCAGTACACTAGGCGTAATGAGCCAAGCCGTGGTGATCATGGGGCAAAAACTCGGCGAGCAAGAGCTAGCCCGCGCCGACATCGTCATTCGCCCCAAAGTCGGAAAAATCGGCGCTGCGGATTTTGATATGAAAAACATTGCGATTTTAGAAGGCGAAAAAGCGGCCTTGGCGATGCTGCCTTTAATTCGCCAAAAGATGGCCGAAAAAGCCAACACAAACAAATAAGCTAGGTATAGCAATAGAGGATTTATGGATCAATTGCTAGAAGCCAATACCCCAAGAAAACTACATTTATGGGTTGATGCCGATGCCTGCCCTGTTGTTATCAAAGACATGATGTTTCGTGCGGCGGATCGCCTGAACCTACCGCTGACGATGGTCGCCAATCAATTGATTCGCACACCACCGTCGCCGAATATTCGGGCGATTCAGGTGTCGCATGGTTTTGATGAAGCCGATCATTGGATTGTTGAGCAAGTTCAGCAAGGCGACCTGGTGATTACCGCCGATATTCCACTCGCCGCGCGCGTCATCGAAAAAAGCGCTTGGGCGCTCAATCCGCGTGGTGAGTTTTACAGTCCAGAAAATATTCGCGAGCGCTTAAATATGCGCGATTTTATGGAAGAACTGCGCGGCGCTGGACTGCAATCGGGCGGGCCTGCTGCGTTTAGCCAAGCTGATAAACAAGCTTTTGGCCAAGCGTTAGATCGTTTTCTTGCCAAAAATATCAAAAAATAATTCGATACACCCAGTACTTCTCGCAAATTTTCCGCGTGGCTGTGTTAAAACGAAGGCATCCTTTAACATCGCTAACACCATTCAATCCGCCAACTTCCCTAAGGAACACCATGTCAATTTCAATGTACAGCGCCTCAGTCCCTGTTTTCAAACAAATGCTTTTAGCGCTGGCTGATGTATTAGCCAAAGCCGAAGCGCACGCCACGGCCAACAACATCGACGCTGAAACACTGCTGCAAGCGCGCCTTGCTGCCGATATGTTCCCGCTGGTGCGCCAAGTGCAAATCGCCTGTGATTTCGCCAAAAGCGTTCCGGCGCGTTTAGCTGGCGTTGACGTGCCAACTTACGAAGACAGCGAACAAAATTTTGCTGAGTTACAAACTCGCATTGCCAACACTTTGGCGATTTTGAATGGCTTTACTGCTGAGCAAATCGACGGCAGCGAAGAACTTGAAGTGTTGCTGCGCCCGGGCACGCCAAAAGAGAAAAAACTCAATGGTCAAACCTATTTGCTCAGCTATGGCCTGCCGCAATTTTTCTTTCACATCACGACCAGCTACGCACTACTGCGCCATAACGGTGTAGAAATCGGCAAGCGTGATTTTATGGGTGCGTATTAAGTAGTAATGGGTATATCAATGTAAACCATATTAAAAAATGCCCAGACTGATATACCCGCTGATAAAAAACTCATCATACAGAATAAAAACAAACCCATTTGTCCACGAAAGGCACGAACAAAGGCAAACACCGACAAAAAGCTCCGTGCTTCATTGGGTTTCTTTCGTGTTTTTCGTGGACTCCGCTTTTGACCTTTTGTTTTTGACCTTGTCATAACGCAATGCACCGTGCATTTCGTGCCTACCTAGCCCAAACCCAACAAATACGTTACAGTAGCGCCAATAGAACGATTGTTCAAAGCCATGCAAATCAATCAACTCCCTCCCGCGCAGCAACAGCGCTTACTCAAACTGGGCATTAGCTCGGCGTTTGATTTAATTTTGCATTTACCGCTGCGTTACGAAGATGAAACGCATTTGTACACGATTGCTGACGCGCCATTCGGTAGCCCGGTCTTGGTTGAAGGTGAAGTACTGTCATGCGAAGTGAATTACAAACTACGCAAACAGCTCAATGCGCGCGTGAAAGATGCCAGTGGCTCGCTGGTCGTACGGTTAATGAATTTTTACCCCAGCCAAGCGCAGCAATTGGCGGTGGGTAAACGCGTTCGACTCTACGGCGACATCAAACACGGCTATTTTGGCACCGAGATGGTTCACCCGAAAATTCGCGTCGGTGGCGAAGTCAGCCTGCAAGAAGCACTCAGCCCGATTTACCCGACCACAGCGGGCATGTCGCAAGCGCAAATTGCAACCTTTATAGCCAAAGCACTGCGCAGCACGCCGCTGCCCGATACGCTGCCCGAATCCATCTTAGCGCCGCTCAATCTGCCCGATTTTGCCAGCAGCGTTCAATTGCTACACGCGCCGACGCCCGATATTCCGACCGTACTACTCACTGCCCGCACGCATCCAGCATGGCAACGACTTAAATTTGACGAGCTTTTAGCGCAGCAATTGTCGCTCCGCCTTGCCCGTGCAGTGCGCCGCGAAAAAACTGCGCCTAAAATCAAACCCGTCGGCCATTTGGCAGCACAACTGATTGCCAGCCTACCCTTTGGCCTGACTGGCGCGCAAAAACGCGTGCTGCTTGAAATAACCCGTGACTTGGCACAAAAACACCCGATGCAACGCTTACTGCAAGGCGATGTCGGCGCTGGCAAAACCATTATTGCAGCGGTTGCGGCCTGCCATGCGATTGAATCTGGCCTACAAGTGAGCATGCTCGCGCCGACCGAAATCTTAGCTGAGCAGCATTATCAAAAGCTAGTCAGTTGGCTCGCGCCGCTGGGTGTAAATGTGGTTTGGCTCACTGGCAGCTTAAAAGCCAAAGCCAAACGTGAAGCGATTGCCGCCGCCGCCGACGGCAGCGCGCAGCTCTTGGTCGGCACGCATGCGATTTTTCAAAGCAGCGTGGAGCTAAAAAATCTCGGCCTAGCGATTGTCGATGAACAGCACCGTTTTGGCGTCGCTCAGCGACTTGCCTTGCGCGAAAAAGGACAAAGCCCGCATCAATTGATGATGAGCGCCACGCCGATTCCACGCACCTTGGCGATGAGTTTTTATGCTGATTTGGATGTCAGTGTGATTGATGAATTACCACCGGGGCGCACGCCGATTGTCACCAAACTCATTTCGGACGCGCGCCGCGACGAAGTGATTGAGCGGATTGCGGCCAAAGTATTGGAAGGCCGGCAAGTGTATTGGGTGTGTCCGCTCATTGAAGAGTCCGATACTTTGCAACTACAAACCGCCGTCGATACACACGCACAGCTCGCCGAAGAGCTCGAAGGCATTGCCGTTGGCCTGCTGCATGGCCGCATGAAACCAGAAGAAAAAGCTGCGACAATGGCGGCATTTCAGCGCAATGAGATTCAAGTTTTGGTCGCCACCACGGTGATTGAAGTCGGCGTTGATGTGCCAAACGCCAGCTTGATGGTGATAGAACACGCCGAACGCATGGGCTTATCGCAACTGCATCAATTACGTGGCCGCGTTGGCCGTGGCGCGCATGCGAGTTTGTGCATTTTGCTGTACACGACGCCGCTGGGCGACACCGCCAAAGCGCGGCTCAAAGTGATTTATGAAAATACCGATGGCTTTGAGATCGCGCGGCAAGATTTACATATTCGCGGGCCGGGCGATTTGGCAGGCGTGAAGCAGTCCGGCGTACCGATGCTGCGCTTTGCTGATTTAGAAAATGATGCCGATTTGCTCGATGCCGCACGCGAAGTCGCTGAGCAGATTTTGCAGACGCAGCCCCAGCTGGCGCAGCCTCACTTAGACCGCTGGTTGCCGGGGCGCGAAAGCTTACTCAAAGTTTAGACAGCA
This sequence comes from Deefgea rivuli DSM 18356, assembly GCF_000620145.1. Classification (GTDB taxonomy): domain Bacteria; phylum Pseudomonadota; class Gammaproteobacteria; order Burkholderiales; family Chitinibacteraceae; genus Deefgea; species Deefgea rivuli. The sequence goes on along the minus strand of NZ_JHVM01000009.1, from coordinate 186,517 downwards.
GAAGATCTCAACTTGATATCATACAAGCAACAAACGAGCCGATACGGACGTAAGGCACTGCAAAGTAGTACCTAAACAGCATAGAATACGGTATCAATCGCTGCGCTGGCTCACCACCTTGTACAAATTCAAATTTCGCACCCTCTGTTTTACAGTCGTTGCCACCTTGCTCGGTGCTTTTGCGCTGATTTTGAGTTATGAATTCAAAGCACAAACGATCCTGTCTGAATTCAATACGCCACAGCAGCAAGAAAAGCTTAAAGCAGCGCGCTCAGCCAATAAAGAATACAGTTTCTTTGAACGAGCAATGCAAGAATACGAAGACAATCCCAGTACAGAAAATCGCGATCATGTTCATGCCAGTTTTAATGTATTTGCCAATCGGATTAATGAATATAAAAACGGCGCCTACCCTAGCCTCAGCGCAAGCAATCCTGCGTTTAGCAAACACCTTCCCCCAGTTTCACTTTGGATTGAAAAAACCCAAACGACCTTAAACGAGCTCTCGCCTACCAATCTAGAAAAGATAAAAGACTCGGCAGATAGGATGTCACCGCATTTGCGCCAAGTCGTGAATGCATTAGATAGTCGATACACGCAAATCTTGGATGCCAAAAAAACCAAAGTCATGGAGCTGCTGAAATATCGCACGGTGCTCAATGTTATTTTACTGGGCGCGATGCTGATTTTTTCAGTCATTACACTACGTACGCTGTGGCGTAATCAGCAAACACTGCTGCAACTCAAAGAAGCAGAGCAAAAAGCGCAAGCCGCCAATACCGCTAAAAGTCATTTTCTCGCATCAATCAGTCATGAGATGCGAACACCGTTAACGACCATTTTGGGCTACGCCGAACTAACCCAGAAAATGGCCAATTTGCCCACCACCGAGCAGCAATACTTGAATCACATTATTCAAGCCAGTCATCACTTGCAAACCTTGCTCGGCAACGTCTTAGACATGAGTAAAATTGAAGCAGGACACTTTTCACTCAATGAAGTGGTGCTAGATACACAATCGTTCGTCAATGAACTCAAAGCGATTTTCAGCCCCCTAGCCGAGAAAAAAGGATTACGGCTAGAGATTCAAACCAGCACCGATTTACCCGCAGCGCTCTTGCTCGATGCCGGAAAATGGCGGCAAATCTTATTAAACCTACTTTCGAATGCGATTAAATTTTCTGAGTCCGGCGCAATTCACTGTCAGCTATCTAGTACCGTGCAGCGCACAGGGCTAATTGAACTCAAAGCAACCGTCAGCGACCAAGGCCTTGGAATCAGCCCAAGTGAAACACCTTTGGTTTTTAAGCCATTTGAACAAACGGAAAGCGGTCTATTCAAAGGTGGCACTGGCCTAGGGCTGGCGATTAGCAAAGAATTCGCCGTTAAAATGGGCGGAGATCTCACTTTTGTAAGCCAGCTCAATGTGGGAAGTACCTTTACCGCCACCGTGCAAGCGGAAACGCAAACCCTTAGCGCGAACAAAAATGCAGTCGGCTCACCCTTAAGCGGCTTAGTGATTTTGCTGGTCGAAGATCAAGAAGTGAATCGCGATTTAATGCGGCAAATTTTAACTGATGCACAAGCGAGCGTCTTTGAAGCGGCCAACGGCAAAGAAGCCCTTACCGTGCTGGCACAAAACCCAAGCATTAATACAGTGCTGATCGATCGCAATATGCCCGAACTCGATGGGATTGCCACAATTGAAGCGATGCGCCAGCAAGGTTATTTTCTACCCACTTTGATGGTGAGTGCTGGTCTGCAACCGAGCCCCGCCGAAGTCCAGCGCATTGGTTTAAACGGCTGGCTAGGCAAGCCTTTCACCGCCAATGGCTTACTCGAAGCGGTAGCACACATTGCACTACCCGCAGAAAGCCACTACCACAACAACCCTCATTTAAGCCCGAATGACGAGTTGGAAAATTCGCTGTATTTCAATCCAGAAGCGCCCAACCGGCTAGGCTTTAACCCGAAGCGTTTTGCTGCCCTAAGCCAAAAAGGATTAAATCGAATCGATGAGATTTTGCAGCAGTTGACGAATAATACCGACCCCGATGAATGCTGCCGTTTAGCACACAGTGGCAAAGGCATTGCACTGCAAATTGGCGCAGATCGCGTAGCGCAATTGTTAGAGCAAATTGAGTTTGCCCAAGGGGAATTTCAAGCCGAGCAACTGATTGAGCTCAGCCTCGAAATGCGACTTACTCACCTCGCAGTGGGTGAGTACAGCCAGCAATCGCAATACCTGCCACCGACGATTTAATGAGCGCGAAAGTGACGCAGCACGCGCCAGCCGAGCAAAATCACTAGCACAGCAGCATAAATCAACGGTTGGGTTAAATCCTTTTTCACCAACCAGATGTAATGAATCACCGCCAGCGGCGCAATCAAGTAAATCAAACGATGCAAACGCCCCCAGTTGCGCTTTAATCGCCGCATCCAGCCGTTCGTTGACGTTACTGCCAATGGAATCAATAGCACAAATGTCGCAAAACCTAGTGTAATAAAGGGGCGTTTGATAATGTCTTTTAAAATCGCTGAAAAATCAAAAAACTGATCCAGCCAAATGTAGGTCGTGAAATGCAGTAGCGCGTAAAAAAACGCAAACAAGCCCAACATCCGGCGAAATTGAATTAAGCGACTCCAACCGGTGATTTGCCGCAGCGGCGTAATACTCAAAGTCACCAGCAAGCCCACCAAAGCCCACGTCCCTGTTGATCGCGTGATAAATTCAATCGGATTCACCGCCTCGCTAAACAGCAACCCTGCGCGCAACAAGGGAATCAAACACACACAGAACAGCAAAGGCTTGAGTAACTTGCTCGCGTTGTTTCTAATCCCAGCCACAAACCGACTACTAGGTATTGGACTAGAAGCCACGTTTTCATTTGCCTGCATTTAAATACCCACCTAGAAAAATTTACGTAAATCCATGCCCTTGTACAAGCCAGCCACTTGCTCACCGTAGCCATTAAACGGCAAAGTCGGGCGTTTTAAAATATCGCCGATACGCCGCTCTTTGGCTTGGCTCCAGCGCGGGTGATCCACACTAGGATTCACATTCGAGTAAAAACCATATTCATTCGGTGCGCTCAAATTCCAGCTGGTTGCAGGCTGAGTTTCTTGCAGACGGATTTTGACAATTGATTTGATACTTTTAAATCCATATTTCCACGGCACAACCAAACGCACTGGCGCGCCATTTTGATTGGGTAAGACCTCACCATACAAGCCAACAGCCAGAATGGTGAGCGGATGCATTGCTTCATCGATGCGCAAACCTTCGCGGTAAGGCCATTCCAACACACGGCTCTGCTGTCCCGGCATTTGCTTGGGGTCTTTCAACGTTTCAAACGACACAAATTTGGCTTTAGACGTAGGCTCCACTTGCTTGAGTAAACTCGCCAAAGGAATACCCACCCAAGGTATCACCATGGACCACCCTTCCACACAGCGCAGGCGGTAAATACGTTCCTCTAAAGCGGCGACCTTCAGTAAATCATCAATGCTATACGTACGCGCTTTGCCCGCCTCGCCTTCGACGACAATCGTCCATGGCCGTGTTTTCAAAGCGCCCGCATTTTCAGCCGGATCACTTTTATCCGTACCAAATTCATAATAATTATTGTAAGTAGTGATTTCTTTTAGGCTATTGGGCGAGTCCTTGGTCGATAAAGGACTGGGATTCCCTTTTAGCGCCGCAGCCGCTTCACCTGCCAACAGCAAAGAACCCGCTGCGCCAGCCATAAACTCACGGCGATTTAAAAACACGGATTTAGGCGTGATTTCGGACGGTAAAATATCACTAGGGCGGCGGGTAAGCATTTGAATCTCCAGATTTTATTAGCACGATCTTTGGCTCGGCATCACCCCATCGTACAAGGATCGCCACCTTTCACCACTGCGGAAACTAACTAGATATATCCTTGTAGTCGTAGTTCAAATGCAAATCTGACATTCAGACATAAAAAAACCGCAAAGCCTGCGCTTTACGGTTTGATTGAGCGATGGTAACGCTTACTTTTGCACCAAAATCCATGCCGCCATTTGTTTCGCTTCAGCCTGCGTTACCGCATTCGGTGGCATCGGCACTGCGCCCCACACGCCCGAGCCGCCCTTTTGAATCTTCGCTGCCAACAAAGTCACTGCGTCTTTATTGCCTTTATACTTGGCCGCGACATCTTTATACGCAGGCCCAACAATTTTTCTGTCCACCGCATGACAGGCCATACAATTTTTGGCTTTTAGCAAATCATCCATCGGCGCAGCAGTTGCAGCCGCACTCAACACATATCCAGCAGCGATCAAACAGGCAAAAACTTTCATCGTTCGTACTCCAAACACTAAGAAAATAAATCAATTACTTTACAGAATGGCACAATTTCAAAGACTCAAACACTGAGAAGCATCAAACCCACGTGATTCTGTTAAAAAATCACGCTCAACAGCCAAATAAAGCGCGACAATACAGCTTACGCAAGCAAACGAGCCTAGCAATGGACTACTTTCCCCTCTTTTTGAATTTAAAACAGCAAGCTTGCCTCATCGTCGGTGGTGGTGAAATTGCTGTGCGTAAGCTCCGTTTACTGCGCTCAGCGGGAGCCGATGTCACCGTCATCGCGCCTGAGCTTTGTGCGGAAATGCGAGAACTCGTTAAAAAAGGTGAAGTACGCTGGCAACCAGCGGAATTTTCTTTGGCACAAATTGCGGGGCAGCGCCTGGTGATTGCCGCCACCGATCATCCAGCGGTGAATCAAGCCGTGTTTACCGCTTGCGAGGCAGCAGGCATTTTAGTCAACGCCGTCGATGATCCAGCGCACAGCCGCTTTATCACGCCAGCGATTGTAGATCGTGCGCCATTGACGATTGCGATCTCTACTGGCGGCGGCGTGCCGGTGCTGGCGCGGCATTTACGCGCCCAGCTTGAAGCGCTCATTCCGCACGGCTGGGGCGATTTAGCGCGTTTGGGCAGCGAGCTGCGGCCATTGTGCAAAGAAAAAATGCCTGATCCAGCAACGCGGCGCGAATTTTGGGAAAACGTACTCGCTGGGCCGATTCCCGATCAAATTTTCTCCGGCCAAGTCGACGCTGCGCGCGCGCAACTGATTGCCGACATTGAGCAAGGCAACACGCAAACCAAAGGCGCGGTGTATTTAGTCGGCAGTGGGCCGGGTAATCCAGATTTGCTGACCTTTCGCGCGCTGCGCTTAATGCAGCAAGCCGATGTCGTGCTTTATGATAATTTAGTGTCTAGCGACATTATGGAAATGGTTCGCCGCGATGCGGAGCGAATTTATGTCGGCAAAAAATCGAATAATCACGCGCTGCCACAAGAAGAAATCAATCAACTTTTGGTGCGTTTAGCGCTGGAAGGCAAAAAAGTGCTGCGCCTCAAAGGCGGAGACCCTTTCATTTTTGGTCGCGGTGGCGAAGAAATCGAAGAGCTAGCCGCCAATGGCATTGCGTTTGAAGTGGTGCCGGGCATTACGTCTGCTGCTGGTGCATCGTGCTATGCCGGCATTCCGTTAACGCATCGCGATTACGCGCAATCAGTAACGTTTGTCACCGGCCATCGCCGCGCTGGCGAAACCGATCTAGATTGGCCACGCTTAGTGAACCCTTCCGAAACCGTTGTCGTGTATATGGGCGTAGCGCAAGCTGGGTATATTGCTGAGCAGCTTATTGCTCATGGCCGAGCAAGCAATACCCTTGTTGCCATTATTGAACGCGCAACCACACCGCAGCAAAGAGTGATTACCGGAACACTCGCCAACTTAGCCGCACTAATCGAACAACATCAAATCAAACCGCCCGCCCTACTGATTATTGGCGATGTGGTGCAATTGCACGACAAACTCAACTGGCGAAATACTTAACTGATATTACATCAACTCATCAAAAACGTAGTACACGAAAGGCACGAACAACACGAACAAGGACGTTTCAGATTTAGCCAAATCGACGCAGGAAGAAATAAACTGAGATTTTAGTATTTTTCGTGCCTTTCGTGTTTTTCGTGGACTCGAAATGCACTTTCTGCATAATTTAATTAATTATTTCATATCAGAAATACGAATCGTCGCTTTTTCATTCGCTAATGGCCGCCCTTTGCCCGAGCCTAAACGCTGCGCGACATAAATACTGCTGTGACCCGAAAATAAATATGCGACAACGCATGCCAATAAAGCGTACGGTGCGATGGCTGCGCCAAATAATTCAATCGCCATAAAAGTACACGCCAATGGCGTATTAGCTGCTCCGGCAAACACCGCGACAAAGCCTAATCCCGCCAATAAGGGATAGGGCATATCGAGTATCGGCGCTAGAGCATTACCCAAAGTCGCGCCGATATAAAATAGCGGTGTGACTTCTCCGCCTTTAAATCCAGCGCCCAATGAAAATGTCGTCAATAGCATTTTCAATGGCGCATCCCAAAACGAAAGCGGCTGCTGAAATGATTCAACAATGCTTGGAATACCAAGGCCAATATAACGATAAGCACCCATCCAATAGACAACAATCGCAATTACTAAACCGCCGAGCAATGGGCGAAATGGCGGATAGCTAATTCGTTTGAATTGATGCGCAATCCAATGCGTTATTTCAGCAAAAAACTTCCCCGATAAGCCAAAGATAATTCCAGCGAATAAAACGGCAACAATGCCTTTAAGCGTAATTTCAGGGATCACCGAAATAAAATAATGCGTATGCTGCACACCCAAAAATCGTACTAAGCAATCGCTGACCAAGCTGGCGATGAGACAAGGAAATAGCGCGTTATTGCGCATTTTCCCCAGCGCTAATACTTCCAAGCCAAACACCGCCCCCGCTAAGGGCGTACCAAATACCCCCGCAAAGCCAGCGCTCATTCCCGCCATTAAAATCACGCGCCGCCCTTCTGGGCCGCGTTTTGTTAACAACGCAATTTGATCCGCAAACGTACCGGACATTTGCACTGCCGTGCCTTCGCGCCCGACCGATGCGCCAAACAAATGCGACAAGACCGTGCCAATCAACACCAGCGGTGCCATTTTTAGTGGAATCACCGCTTTGGGATTATGAATTTCATCAATCAGTAAATTACTGCCCGATTCAACCCCACGGCCAAACTGATGATAGAGCCAGCCCACGGCAAAGCCTGCAACAGGTAAAAACCAAATCAAGGCTGGATTGGCAACGCGCGTCATCGTCGCCCAATCGAGCGCCAGCAACAAAACCGCCGAAGCGCCGCCGCCCAATAGGCCGATCACACAAGCCAAGGGTAGCCAAACGGCCAAATCTAGAAACGTTTGCCGATAAAAATGACGCTCTAACATTCAATCATCCCAACTTCATCCACCGATCAATAGCAGTAGGTATATCAACACAAGCTTTTCTTAAATACTCTTGCATTGATATACCCCTTACAAATACATCCATAAACTCAAAACAAAAGGCAGTAACAAAGCCGTTACTACGCCATTAAAGCCCATCGCCAACCCCGCAAAAGCGCCTGCTGTATCCGAGATTTGAAACGCTCGTGCCGTCCCAACGCCGTGCGAAGCCAAACCCAGCGCAAAGCCTTGCGCGACTTCGTGTTTGATTTTAAACCAGCGAAACAAAGGCAAAGCCAACGCCGATCCACCCACACCAGCCACAATCACCGCATTGGCAGTCAGCGCAGGCAAGCCGCCATGTTCTTGCGATAAAGCCATCGCAATCGGCGTCGTGCAGGATTTGGGCGCAAACGACAGGATCGTGACCCAACTTAAACCCAATGCAGATCCGATTAATAAAACAGAAATGACGCCTACCACCGAGCCGATTAATAAAGCAATCGACAGCGGGATAAAGTATTGCTTCATTTTGGCCAAATTCAGATACAAAGGAATCCCCAGCGCAACGGTTGCAGGGCCCAATAATAAGTGGATGGGTCGTGCGCCATTAAAATACGTCGCGTACGACACGCCGCTGATTTTAAGCAGGCCAATAAGCAATAATACCGAAATCAATACGGGATTGAGTAAGGGAAAACAGTCGGCGCGGTGATACAAGCGACTCGCCAGCAAATAAACCAAACCGGTCGCTGCAATCCAGGTCGCTGGATATTCTGATAAATGAACCAGTACACTCATGATGACGACTCTTCTGATGCGTTTTCTGCTGCTTTACGCCGTGACAGCAGCGCATTCAGTACCCAAGCCGTTGCTAGCAAAGTAATCAGCGTTGACAACATAATCGTAATCAACATAGCAATACCTTGCGTCGCCAACTTGTCGCCCAGCTCTATCAAACCCACGCCAGCAGGCACAAACAAAACCCCCAAATAACGCAGCAGGCCTTCAGAAACGGCAGTGACGCGCGGCTCAGTGCCGCGCCGAAAAATACACCATGCCGTTAGCAACAACATACCGAGCACGACGCTTGGAATCGGCAGTCCCAACAATTGGCGCAAAAACTCGCCACACAGCAGTGCAAAGAAAATAATCGATAAGCCGTACAGCATGGCAAGTCCTCAAGGCATAAGTTTGCACTCTACTGCTTACGCAGCCGAAATCCTAGGCCAGTTGATATAAATATTCACACTTAGAATTGCATTCAAAAAAAACACGGCGCCGCGTTGCACTCCACCAACTCATCGCCCCAGCCTCAGCCTAAAAACGGCTAGCGCAGAAATGCTTCCCCATCGTAAGGCGCTTTTCGTTAAAATACGCCGATGAATACCGATGCTATCCCCTGCTTTCATTGTGCCGAGCCCTGCCCTAGCGATAGTGAGTTTCAAATCCGCTATCGCAATCAGCGCCAAGTCGTTTGCTGCGCAGGCTGTAAAGCCGTGGCGGAAACGATTATTGCCAGTGGCCTAGATCAGTATTATGCCCAGCGGCAAAAACCAGCGGATCGGCAAGCGCCACTCCCGAGCGAGCTACTCGAACAGCTCTCTTTGTACGATGACAGCGAGCTGCAGGCAGATTTTGTTCACCACATCGATAGCAATAGCAAAGAAGCAGCACTGATCTTGGAAGGGATTAGTTGCGCGGCCTGTATTTGGCTCAATGAGCAGCACATTGCCCAGCTCAAAGGCGTGCAGTCAGTTTCCATCAATTACAGCACCTACCGCGCTCGAATTCGTTGGGATGACAGTCAAATTAGACTGTCGACGATTTTAGAAAGCATCGCCGCGATTGGCTATCGCGCTCTACCTTACGATCACGCCCGCGATGAAGTGATCTGGCAAAAGCAGCGTAAAACAGCGCTATTCCGGCTCTGGGTTGCGGGCCTTTCCATGATGCAAGTTATGATGTTTGTCGTCCCTATTTACCTTTCCCAAGCCGACGAAATTGAAGCCAATTGGCTCAATATGATGCACTGGGGCAGCGCTTTACTGACTTTGCCCGTGGTGCTGTATTCCTGCTGGCCGTTTTATGCCAATAGCTGGCGCGATTTGCGTCATGGCCGCGCCGGAATGGATTTGCCAGTCAGCTTGGGCGTGTTGATTGCTTTTTTTGCCAGCCTGTATTCACTCATCACGGGGCATGGCGAAATCTATTTCGATTCAGTCTCAATGTTTGTATTTTTACTGCTTGGTGGGCGTTATTTAGAGCTTAAAGCACGGCGCAGCGCGGGTGCAGCCGCAGAGAAACTGGTTAAACTCGTCCCTACTTTTGCGCACCAATTGCATAGCGATGACACACCGCACGAAACCGCAGTCGCCCACTTAAAAATAGGGGATCGAATTGTCGTCAAAGCGGGTGAAATCATTCCAATAGATGGCGTGGTTTTAGATGGTCAAAGCGAAGTCAATGAAGCGATGCTTAGCGGCGAGTCGCTCCCCGTTAGCAAAACCTCCGGCACACAGGTTACTGCAGGCACGGCCAATTTATTGTCGCCCCTCACCGTCGAAGTGCAACTCATCGGGGCCAATACCCGAATCGCCAGCATGGTCAGGATTTTAGATCAAGCATTAACGCAAAAACCGCGCTTGGCAGCGATTGCGGATCGAATTGCGGGCTGGTTTGTCCTTGGCCTACTGATCGCAGCCAGTCTGACTTTCTGGTACTGGCACTTACACAATCCGGCACATGCGCTGGCCATCACCGTAGCGCTGCTGGTGATTTCCTGCCCTTGCGCCCTATCGCTCGCGACACCAACGGCGCTCACAGCAGCCACCGGTCATCTGGCTCAGCTGGGTTTATTGGTCACTCGTGCCAATTTACTCGAAACGATGGCGAAAGTGAGCGATATTGTGCTGGATAAAACCGGCACACTGACTTTTGGCGAGCCACGCATCGTGCGAACGATTGCATTAGCGCTGGACGAAAATACTGCACTGTCGATTGCACAAAGCTTGGAACAACAATCAGAGCATCCGATTGCCAAAGCATTTAGCCATCAAGTCAGTAGCGCTGCTACGCTAACGGCTCAAAAAATTCAAAAGCACGCACAAGGCGGTCTTTCAGGCTGGATTGGCGAGCAACAATATTGGATAGGCTCTTTGCAGTTTATTAGCAGCCTTTTAACGCAAGCTGCACCAGATACACTCACCCCGTATCAGCATGAAGGCTCAATTATTGCTTTATCAGACGGCAATACCTGGCTTGCCGCCTTTGTTTTGGCTGACCGATTACGCCCAGAAGCGACTACTTTAATTCACGAACTTAAAGCCGCCGGTTTTCAATTGCATCTCGTTTCGGGTGACCAACAACATCCTGTACATGAAATCGCTAGGCAACTGCAGATTGAACAAGTTCGCGCCAACGCCACGCCCGAAGCCAAAGTGGCTTATATTCAGGCATTGCAAGAGAATGGCAAAATCGTGCTGATGATAGGAGACGGCGTCAATGACGCGCCAGTTCTGGCACTGGCTAATGTGTCGATTGCGATGGGCGGCGGTGTAGATATTGCTCATGCCGCAGGCGACATGGTGTTACTCAATAATAATCTGGCTTGCCTGCCAGCCGCTTTTCAGCTCGCCAGCAAAACCCAGCGCATCATCCGGCAAAATCTACTCTGGGCCTTACTTTATAATCTAGCCGCCCTTCCTTTAGCCGCCGCAGGCTATGTAACCCCGTGGATTGCCAGCATCGGCATGGCAATGAGTTCTTTGCTCGTTGTACTCAATGCACTACGTTTAATTTCACGCTCTAATAAAAAGACCCTCTAAATGGAAAGCCTCTATTTATTAATTCCGCTTTCTATATTGATTGCCTTTGTCATTGGCTTTGTATTTTGGTGGACGATACGCAGCGGCCAATTAGATGACTTAGAAGGTCCAAGCTGGCGAATTTTGCATGACGATGACAAGCCCGCAGAAAATCAAGCCGATTTCAGCGAAGAAAAACAAAAATTTCCTGACTGAATGCCGTGCAAAGAGGTAAAATCGGCGCGTTTGTAACTATGCACACTTGATCTACATCAAGTTTGCGGGCTATTGGGTTGCGTATAGTCTGGTGAGCCTTTGTCTGAAGCATTACGCATCAAGAAATCGGTTAACTAGCTGGCTCAATACTATTGAGCAGCCAGCAAAATAGCTGTACCACAATCATAAAAATAAGTTTTTAAACTCAAATTCCAAGCAGTTGGAGATCAATCGGAGCGCTCTAATGGAAAACCAAGCCACATACAATTACAAAGTGGTTCGGCAGTTTGCCATCATGACGGTCGTCTGGGGTATTGTCGGAATGTTGGTCGGCGTTGTTATCGCCGCCCAAATGTTCTGGCCAGAACTCAATGTCGGCCAGTATTTTCATTTTGGCCGTTTACGTCCCTTACACACGAATGCTGTGATTTTTGCATTCGGTGGTTGCGGGCTATTCGCGACGTCGTACTATGTTGTTCAACGCACCTGTAATGTGCGCCTTATTAGCGACAAACTCGCCGCCTTCCACTTTTGGGGCTGGCAACTGGTTATTGTGCTGGCCGCTATTACTTTGCCTTTGGGTTACACCCAAGGTAAAGAATATGCCGAACTCGCTTGGCCGATTGATCTTTTGATTACTGTGGTTTGGGTTTGCTACGCCATCGTGTTTTTCGGCACGATTGCTAAACGCAAAGTGAAACACATCTATGTCGCAAACTGGTTCTACGGTGCGTTTATTCTCGCCGTTGCGCTGCTGCACATTGTCAACAGCATGGCATTGCCGATCTTGGGCACGATGGAATCGTACTCAATTTACTCAGGTGCCGTGGATGCAATGGTGCAATGGTGGTATGGCCACAATGCCGTTGGTTTCTTCTTGACCGCTGGCTTCTTGGGCATGATGTATTACTTCGTTCCTAAGCAAGCAGGTCGTCCGGTTTATTCTTACCGTCTTTCTGTCGTGCATTTCTGGGCGTTGGCGTTCACGTATATGTGGGCTGGCCCGCATCATTTGCACTACACAGCCCTACCTGATTGGACTCAATCACTCGGCATGGTGTTCTCATTGATTCTGCTCGCACCAAGCTGGGGTGGCATGATTAACGGGATTATGACTTTGTCTGGCGCATGGCATAAATTGCGTACCGATCCAATCTTGAAATTCCTCGTGACTGCGCTGTCGTTCTACGGCATGTCAACGTTCGAAGGCCCAATGATGGCGATCAAATCAGTGAATGCACTAAGCCATTACACCGATTGGACCGTCGGTCACGTTCACTCAGGCGCTTTAGGCTGGGTTGCGATGATCACCATTGGCGCGATTTACTACTTGATTCCACGCCTGTTTAACCGCGAAAAAATGTACTCAATCAAATTGATTGAAGTGCATTTCTGGATGGCGACCTTGGGCACGGTGCTCTATATCGCTTCAATGTGGATTGCTGGTGTAACGCAAGGCCTGATGTGGAGCGCGGTCAATGCAGATGGTACTTTAACTTACGCCTTTATTGAGTCAGTTAAAGCCAGTCATCCGTACTACTTCATCCGCTTCTTGGGTGGCGCTTGTTTCCTCTCTGGCATGTTCTTGATGCTTTACAACGTTCTGCGTACCGTATCTGAAGGCCAAGCCGTTGATGCGAAAATCCCAGCCGTTGCAGCACACGCCTGACCGCAGAAGGAAAACTGAATATGAATAAGTTGCAAAAATTAGTTGAAGAAAACGTGTTCTATCTCATTGTCTTTACTTTGTTTACGCTCAGTATTGCTATGTTTGTAGAAATCCTACCTTTGATGTTTAGCAAATCCATCACGCAACCGATTGATGGCGTTAAACCGTACAGCGCATTGCGTCTTGCGGGTCGCGACATCTACGTGCGTGAAGGTTGCTACGCTTGCCACTCGCAAATGATTCGTCCTTTCCGCTCAGAAACAGAGCGTTATGGTCATTTCTCGGTGGCTGGCGAATCAGTTTACGATCGCCCATTCCAATGGGGCTCAAAACGCACTGGGCCAGATTTGGCTCGTGTGGGTGGCCGTTATTCGGATGAGTGGCACCGCGCCCATTTGATGAATCCACGTGATGTCGTACCCGAGTCAAATATGCCGGCATTTGCTTTCTTAGCAGCTCGCCCTGTTGATGCAGAAATAATGCCGAAAAAATTGGCGACACTCCGCAAACTGGGTGATCCGTATACGGATGCCGATATTGCCAACGCGGCCAAAGACGTTGAAGGTAAAACAGAAATGGATGCGCTCATTGCCTACCTACAAGGTTTGGGCCTCGCTTTGAAAAACAAAAGGTAAGCATGATGGATCTGCAGAACGAAGTACGAATCATCGTCACCGTGGTTGGCTTTGTCTTATTTGTAGGCATTTGTTTCTGGGCCTTTAGCAAACAAAACAAAGCCGGTTTTGACGAGGAAGCAAAACGAGTGTTCCTTGACGATGATTTGCCGCCGTCAAACAAGCAGACCTAATGCGTTCGGAGAGTAAATAATGGATGATTTTACAAGTAGTTTTTGGGGCTACTTCATTGCTGCGGTATCGTTAGGCGGGATTTTCTATTGCGCCTATATCCTCGCCACACAAATGAAAGTGAAGCTCAAAAAAGGCGAAAAAGCAGACGTGACCGGTCACGTCTGGGATGGCGATCTAGAAGAATACAACAACCCCCTACCCGGCTGGTGGGTAGGGATGTTTGTTCTAACCATCATTTTTGCCTTGGTTTATTTGGCTCTGTATCCTGGCCTCGTGGCTTTTGGTAATTTGAAAAACTGGAGCGCTGTCGGTCAATACAAAACCGAAGTGGCGAAAGTTGAGCAAAAAACCAATGTCTTGTATGCCAAATACTCTGCATTGCCAATTCCTGAAGTAGCGCAAACGCCAGAAGCGATTGCAATGGGTAAAAACCTATTTCAAACTTACTGCGTTCAGTGCCATGGTTCAGATGCACGCGGTGCAAAGGGCTTCCCAAATCTAACGGATGGTGACTGGCTGTACGGCGGCACCCCTGAAAAGATCAAAGAAACGCTTAATTTGGGTCGTCACGGTCAAATGCCACCATTTGGTGCCGTTTTTGGTGAAGAAAAAGTACGTGACGTTGCCAACTATGTTATGAAACTGTCTGGCAACACAGCCGTGAACAATGTCCGTGCCGAACGTGGTGCAAACACATTTGCACAAGTCTGTGTCGCCTGTCATGGCACCGATGGCAAAGGCAATAAAGACCTTGGCGCACCGAACTTGACCGACAATGTATGGCTGTATGGTGGCTCTGAAAACACCATCGTTGAAACCATCACCAATGGTCGCAACAATGTGATGCCAGCGTGGAAAGAATTCTTAGGCGACGGCAAAGTGCATTTGCTAGCTGCCTATGTGTTTAGTCTGCGCCCAACCACAGAACAAGCAAAGTAAGCCTTATTTGAACGGGCAAATCATTCGGGCGGACTATTCCGCCCGTTTTTCATTCCAACAATCCATTAGTGCTTAAGCAAAAGTTTTCTTGCATCGTTATTTTCTGAGCCGTACTTCATGTACGGCCTGCGGTTTTGACGCACTGCCATAAAATTTTTACATGAGTGCTCACTTAAAATCAGACAATTTCATTTTTGTTTTTTCATGAGGTGGCCGCATGAGCAAGAAACTACAAGAAATCCCCATCAACGTCATTAATGTCAAAGCCGATGGCGAAATCGAAGAAACCTTGCTTTACTCTGCCCACAAAAAGATTTACCCGCGCTGGGTCACAGGCTTTTGGAATAATTGGCGCATCTTTTTTGTATTTGCCACGCAGCTGTTTTTCTACGGCGTGCCTTGGCTACAAATCCATGAACGACAAGCTTTGCTATTTGATTTAGTCCATCGGAAGTTCTACGTATTTGGCTTAGTCTTTCTGCCACAAGACTTTATTTACCTCACAGCCCTGCTCTTGCTCTCGGCTTTTGGCCTATTTGCTTGGACCACCATTGGTGGCCGGCTTTGGTGTGGCTACGCCTGTCCGCAGACGGTGTACACCGAGATTTTTTTATGGATAGAAAAATGGGTAGAAGGTGATCGAGCAGCAAGAATCAAGCTCGATAATGCGCCACTGAGCGCCAAAAAACTCCGCCTCAAAACGACAAAACATACGCTATGGATTGTTTTCGCACTGTGGACGGGCTTTACTTTTGTCGGCTACTTCACGCCGATTCGCGAACTGTGGAGCAATCTACTGGTCTTGGCTTTATCCGGCTACGAAGTATTCTGGATTTTATTCTACGGTTTTGCCACTTATGGCAATGCCGGCTGGATGCGCGAGCAAGTATGTAAATATATGTGCCCGTATGCGCGTTTCCAAAGTGCGATGTTTGATGCCGACACGCTGATTATCAGTTACGACAGCGAGCGCGGTGAAAATCGCGGTAGCCGCAAAAAAGGCGCAGATTACAAAGCCGAAGGCCTAGGCGACTGTATCGATTGCACCATGTGCGTGCAAGTTTGCCCCGTTGGTATTGATATTCGCGAAGGCCTGCAATACGAATGCATAGGCTGTGCAGCCTGTATTGATGCCTGTGACGAAATCATGGATAAAATGAATTACCCACGCGGGCTGGTACGTTATACAACAGAAAATGCGCTGGAACACAAATACCCTGAGCGCGATATTTTGAAAAAAATCAAACGCCCACGCGTGTTGATGTATGCAGTCGTCATCAGCATTACCTTGGCTGCGACCATAGCATCCTTGATGCTGCGCCAACCCGTCAAAGTCAATATTGAACGTGACCGTGTCGCCCTAGTGCGTGAAGCAGATAATGGTTGGCTAGAAAATAGCTACCGCCTGATCATTCAAAATGCCAGCGAACAGCCGCATATTTATTTAATTCGTGCAACCGGTTTACCAGGCATGAAACTTATTGGTGATGATTCAATCGAATTAGCTCCGACAGATATTAATGATGTCTCGGTGCGTATTCAGGTCGCTCCCGAGCACGCCAAAGCCGGCAGTCACGCAATCACATTCATCGTCACCGCCAAAGATGACCCTGAGCAAACCGTTATTGAAAAAGCAACTTTCATTGGAAAATAAGTAATGACCGAAGAGCAAAAACCTTGGTACAAACATCCTCATGTGTGGCTACTCATCACCTTTCCGGCACTCGCCATCATCGGCGGCATCGACATGCTGTATTTGGCTGCAACCTCAACCGATAGCCTTGTGAGCGATAATTATTACAAGGAAGGCAATAATATCAATCAGCGGCTCGCTCTTGAAAAAGCAGCGACAACTAAAGGGATTACGGGTCAAGTGTATTTAGGCGAAGACCAAAAATCAGTTCGCGTTTTATTTAATAAAAATGACTTGGGTCCCATCAAGCTCAAACTGGTTCATGCCACCCTAAGCGGTTTGGATCAAGAAGTGACGCTCAACAATACCCTAGGCTCGATGTATACCGGCACGCTCACACAAGGCCTGCAACAAGGCAACTGGTATGTCGAACTAAGCGATGCAAAAAAATCATGGAGCATCCGAAAATCTTGGTCAACACAGCACCATGACAGTTTAACTTTCCCCTAAATGGCGTAATGTAGAAAGTGATGTAGAAACATCACAAAACACAACAACGGCTGATTGCTACATCAGCCGTTTTGCCATATTGCAGCCTACGCAGGACTGGTATAATCAGCGCTTCCCAGCCTTTCCTGCTGCGCCGACCATGTCAATTCCTACCTCACTTCCTGCCCTGCCTCGCGCTAATGAGCGCTTGCAACTAAACCAGCCACACGGCTCGGCCGATGCGCTACTGCTGGCCGATTACGCTCAAGCCGCTCGCCCGCTGGTGATTTTTACTGCCAATGCACAAGAAGCGGCGCGGCTCAAAGATGAGCTGAGTTTTTTTCTTAATGGCCAAACGGGCAGCAAAACAGTTTTGCAGCTACCGGACTGGGAAACGCTACCTTACGATCACTTCTCGCCACATTCAGACCTCATCAGCGAACGCCTCGCCACGCTCTGGCAAGTACGGCAAAACGCCGTTGACGTATTAATCGTCCCGCTGCAAACCGCGATGGGCGTGTTGCCGCCGGTTGAGTTTTTAACCGGAACGACCTTTTTCATTAAAAAAGGCGATCCATTCGATGCCGAAAAACTGCGTGCCGATATGGCGTTTGCCGGTTACAACCATGTCACCCAAGTTTACGGCCCGGGCGAGTTTTCAATTCGTGGCGGCTTGATAGATTTATTCCCGATGGGCAGCACACTGCCGTTTCGGATTGATTTATTCGATAATGAAATCGAAACCATCCGCACTTTTGATGTGGATACGCAGCGCAGCCTCTATCCTGTTCCCGAAATTCGCCTCTTACCCGCGCGTGAATTTCCGACCGATGAAGAAGGCCGCAAAAAATTCCGCCAGAATTTCCGTACCGCATTTGAAGGCGATCCATCCAAAGCACGGCTGTACAAAGATATTTCCAATGGCGTGATTCCAGCCGGCATTGAATATTATTTACCGCTATTTTTTGATCACACCGCGACCGTCTTTGATTATCTGCCAGCAGAGGCAGTATTGGTCTTACACGGAGAACTGCTAACGGCTGCAGGGCAATACTGGCAAGATATTGCTGAACGCCATAAGCTGAGCTACGGCGAAAAAGACAGACCACTCTTGCCGCCACGCGAGCTATTTGTCGAACCTGATTTGCTGTTTGCGAATATCAAAAAATACCGCCGCATCGAAATTAAGCCCTCAATCACCTCCGCCGAAGGTGTGAGCGGCGACACCAGCCTCACGCAGCCGCTACCGGCGCTCGATGTAGACCGCCGCAGCGAAAATCCGATTCGCCGCCTGCATGATTTCGTCACGCATTATCCCGGCAAGATCATTCTCAGCGCAGAGAGTCTGGGCCGGCGCGAAACGATGTCGCAATTTTTTGCCGAATATGGTTTCACGCCGACTTTGCTCGACACTTGGGCCGATGCGCTGGCCAGCACTGAACACGCCATTTTATTGGCTTCGCCGCTATTCAAAGGCTTTGAGTGGCGCAGCACCCGTATCGCGATTATCACCGAAGCCGATCTCTATCCATCGGTCATCCAAAGTCGTGGCAAACGGCAGCAAAAACGCAGCAATACCGACGCGATGCTGCGCGATCTGTCCGAGCTAAAAATCGGCGATCCGGTCGTGCATGAAGCGCACGGCATTGGCCGCTATATGGGCCTCACGTCAATGGATTTGGGTGACGGCGCGACTGAATTGCTACTGATTGAATACTCAGGCAACGACAAACTTTACGTGCCGGTGAGCCAGCTACACGTTATTTCACGTTATTCCGGTGGCGCATCCGACACCGCGCCGATGCACAAGTTGGGTTCTGGCTCGTGGGAAAAAACCAAACGCAAAGCTGCTGAACAAGTCCGCGACACCGCCGCCGAGCTGCTCAATCTATACGCCCGCCGCGCTGCACGCGAAGGCCATGCGTTTGAATGGAATCCGCATGATTACGAAGCTTTTGCCGCTGGTTTTGGCTTTGAAGAAACGCCAGATCAAGCCGGTGCGATTGAAGCCGTGTTGGTCGATATGCGAATCAAGCAACCGATGGATAGACTGGTTTGTGGCGATGTAGGCTTTGGTAAAACCGAAGTGGCGCTGCGCGCAGCCTTTGCGGCGGTAGCCGGTGGCAAACAAGTCGCCGTTCTCGTACCCACCACGCTACTAGCCGAGCAACATTACCAAACTTTTGCGGATCGTTTTTCAGACTGGCCAATCAAAATTGCCGAACTGTCGCGCTTTCGCTCGGGAAAAGAAACTGCTGCAGCGATTGCCGGGCTGGCCGATGGTAGCGTGGACATCGTCATTGGTACGCACAAATTAGTGCAGCCTGATGTGGTGTTCAAGCAGCTCGGACTCGTTATCATCGACGAAGAACATCGCTTTGGTGTGCGGCAAAAAGAGCAGCTTAAAGCGCTGCGCGCCAATGTTGACGTACTGACTTTAACTGCGACGCCGATTCCACGTACCTTGGCGATGAGCTTGGAAGGTCTGCGTGATTTCTCGGTGATTGCAACTGCGCCGAATAAACGCCTCGCAGTCAAAACTTTTGTCGCCAAGTTTTCTGACGGCATTATCCGCGAAGCGGTGCTGCGTGAACTCAAACGCGGCGGGCAAGTGTTCTTCTTGCATAACGAAGTCGATACGATAGAAAACATGCGCGAAAAACTGGCCGCCTTGCTGCCCGAAGCGCGCATCGGCGTGGCGCACGGCCAAATGCGCGGCCGCGAGCTAGAACACGTGATGCGTGATTTCACGCAACAGCGCTTTAATCTACTGCTGTGCTCGACGATTATCGAAAACGGCATCGACATTCCGAACGCCAATACGATTTTGATGAATCGCGCCGATAAATTCGGCCTCGCGCAATTGCATCAAATGCGCGGCCGCGTTGGTCGTTCACATCACCAAGCCTACGCTTATTTGTTGATTCCTGATCTGGAAGGCATTACCAAAGACGCAAAAAAACGCCTCGAAGCCATTCAGCAAATGGAAGAACTTGGCAGTGGTTTCTATCTAGCCATGCACGATTTGGAAATTCGTGGCGCAGGTGAAGTACTGGGTGATTCGCAATCGGGTGAAATGCAAGAAATCGGTTTTACGCTGTATTCGCAAATGCTCAAAGAAGCCGTCAAAGCATTGAAATCGGGCAAAGAACCGGATCTTTCGCAACCGCTGGGCGTCACGACCGAAATCAATCTACATTCGCCCGCCCTGTTGCCAGAAGACTATTGCCCCGATGTGAACGAGCGTTTGTCACTGTATAAACGCCTTGCCAGCGTAGAAGAAAAAGACGAACTCAACGAAATCCATCAAGAACTGGTTGATCGCTTTGGCCTGCTACCCGAACCCGCCAAAGTGCTGCTCGACTGCCATCGCCTGCGTATGCTCGCCAAACCGCTGGGCATCAGCAAAATCGATGCAGCGGACACGGCGATCATCGTGCACTTTGCGCAAAACACCGTCGTTGAGCCGATGAAAATCATCAAATTGATTCAAAGTAAGAAAAACTACAAGCTGCAAGGCCAAGACAAGCTACGCATTGACGGTACGTGGCCAGACAACGCAATGCGCACAGCGCGTATTTCCGAGTTGTTGCGTGAACTGGTTTAAGGCATCCACGCAACAAGCACTAAGCGATGTTCAGATTTGCTATTAATGCTGTGCCGCGCTCGTTGGGCTAGGGCTTAACAACCCCGTCCAAGCACACCGAGCACGAAGAGAGACAAACAGCCTTATCGTTTGGCTCACGCCACGCGAGGGCATCGGGGACCGATGTGCGCCCGGGTCGCCTGCTTACTTTCTTTGGCGAAGCAAAGAAAGTAAGTGCCGCGCGGCATTAGCGCGACCATGCTAAATAGAAAATTGATGCCTTCACGTTAGGAAAGACACACTTTATCAACACGCAATCTGAACAGCTTCAAATTAACTAAGGTATTGACTTGAACCCATCATCCAGCAATGCATTGAGCAATATACCCAATAAAGACCTACCCATTCTGTATGCCTTTGCCGTCTATGGCAAAGGCCTTGGGCAAACGCGTTTGATTGAATTGCTCAAGCGCCAGCATGCGATTACGCCATTTGACACGCCACCCGCGCTGGATGTGCCGTCGATCAAAGCGACGCTGGGACGCTTGATGATTGCCAAACTCATTGATAGTGATGTGGTGGGTTTCGAGCTTAAACATGAATTGCAATGGCCATTACTGAGCCAGCTGCACGCTGCTGGTACGCTCGCCGATTGGGTAACAACGACACTGCAAGTCAAACCGACAGTGCAATATTGGGAAAGCACGTCAAGACAGAGCTACGCCACTTTATGCGTGTATTCAGCGCTATTGGGCGATGCAGATTTACTTGCCAGCGATCTTGAAGCTTTCTGCACTAGCGGTATGTCCTTAACCGCGCTGACCTTACATCCAATTCATTTTTTCTTTGACCATCCGTTAGGCCTTCAGCATTTCGGCCTGTTGAGCTTTGAGACCCAAGCTCTGCTATTGGTCAATTACTTGTTTTACGCGAGTAATTTGCTCGCACCAGCGACGCCGCAATACCAATACGCACTCAATCACAACACGAAACTCAAAGCGATCTTACCCAATTTCTTGACCATCCTCGCGTGGCAAGCGCATTTGCGCGGCGACACCGAAGCTTACGCGCATTTGATTGCGCAAATTAATCCCAATCTAATTGCCGAAGCGGATACCGCCAGCCGTATTAGCCGTGGTGATTTTACCGGCACGGTTGAGCGCTTTGGCTTGGTGATTGAGCAAATCAAAAAGCAAAGTAATAAACGAAAAATCGCGATTTCCGGCCTGAATGGCTTGTTTT
The DNA here is from genome assembly GCF_000620145.1 of Deefgea rivuli DSM 18356. Lineage (GTDB taxonomy): Bacteria > Pseudomonadota > Gammaproteobacteria > Burkholderiales > Chitinibacteraceae > Deefgea > Deefgea rivuli. The sequence continues at coordinate 164,815 of NZ_JHVM01000009.1, read as the reverse complement.
ATTGCTTGGCTTTGCTGGGTTCACGCCAAGAAGACGACCTCAAGCGCTTGGTCACGCAATTTGAAGTCGGCAAGAAAGACAAACTCAACGGCCTGTACGACGAGCACATCGACTGGGTGTATTACTTAGCGACGGGTTTAGCCTGCCAAACCACGCCAGCACAACCCGTCACCGCAAGCTATGGCGTTGCTGGGCTGGTTGAATTGCTGATTTTATATTGGCGCGACTACCCATTTGATGCCAATTGGCGTACGCAATGCGAGCGCCTGCATCATGCTTGGCAAGAATACGAATGGGTGACGCAAGAGCTGGATGTGTTTATGGCGCGCGCCTTTGGCGATGCGGTGCTCAACCCTGATTGGCATCAACAACGGAAAATTCAGCCATGGGTCGATATTTTCCCGCGTGAAGCCGCATGGTCACGCGCACTGACGGCACTGAGCCAGCTCAATACCAAACCGAATGACAGCAACACCAGCAATTTACGTTTGGCTTGGCTGGTGAATCTCTTGCATGGCGGCGTCATCATCGAGCCACGCGAGCAAAAGCTCGGCGCCAAAAGCATTTGGAGCAAAGGCCGCGCCGTGGCGCTCAAACGCCTCAGCATCGGCAACGACCCTGCGCTGGCCTATTTAAGCGAACAAGACCAGCGTATCGTGAGGCATGCACGTGCAGAGCATAACTACTATGGCGAATCGGGCTATACCCTCAATCACGAAGCCGCGCTGCTCGATCTAGTTGGGCATCCAAACGTGTACTGGGCGGATTCTCCTGACGTGAGAATTGACTTGGTTTCTGGTGAGGTTGCACTGCAACTGAAAGAAATCAAAGGGCAAATCTCGCTCAAACTCAGTCCGAGCATCGTCGCCGGTGAAGACGTGGTTTGGCGCAAAGAAACGCCAACGCGGCTCGTCGTTTACCGCATCAACCCCGATATCCGGCAAATTGCCGGTATTATCGGCGCGGGGCTGTTGGTGCCTGCCGAGGCCAAGCCACAACTCGTCGGCGCGATCACGTCGATTGCCCCGCATATAGCGATCCATTCCGACTTGCCTGAGCTGGCCGCGCATATCGCTGCAATTGCTGCCAACGGGCTGATTTACGCGCATTTATTGCCATTGAACGAAGGTCTGCGCCTGCAATTTCTGGTTCGGCCACTACCAGACGGCGGCTGGTTTACGCCCGGCAAAGGCACGACCAATATTTTAGGCGAAATCGACGGTAAAACGGTGCAAGCCGAGCGCGATCTAGGCGGCGAAAGAAGCAATCTCGCCTACATCATCAACTACTGCACGGCGCTGGCCAACGGAGAATCGGACGGCCAAGAATGGCAAATCGATGCGCCTGATGATTGTCTTGAATTACTGATGCAATTGCGCCGCCTGCCAGCTGAGCAAATCGAACTGGTTTGGCCTGAAGGGGAGCGCTTCCGCCTCAAAGCCACCAAATCACTAGCCAATATGAAGTTAGGCTTAAAGCAGCAAGGCGATTGGTTTGTTGTGAACGGCGAAGTGAAACTCGACGACGGCAAAGTTTTGCAGCTGCGCCAATTATTGGAATTGCTTGATGCGTCACCGGGGCGTTTTTTGAAACTCGGCGACAACGATTATCTGGCGCTGACCGATTCATTTAGAAAACGCTTAGAAGAGCTGTACGCAGTCGCCGAGCCAAGTGGCAAAGACGGATTTAAAGTCAATCTCCTCGCCAGCGGCGCACTGCTTGAATTGGCGAACGAAGTCGGTGAGCTAGAAGCCGATGCCGCGTGGCGCAATCACATCGCCAAGCTCGATAGTCTCGCTCAGCATCAACCCAAAATCCCATCCACCTTGCAAGCAACGCTGCGCGACTATCAGCAAGACGGCTTTCAGTGGCTTTCGCGCCTTGCGCATTGGGGCGTTGGCGCGTGTTTGGCCGACGATATGGGTTTGGGAAAAACGGTGCAAACGCTGGCGCTGATGCTAGAACGCGCACCCCATGGGCCATGCTTGGTCGTTGCGCCAACGTCAGTCGCTCTGAATTGGGAAGCCGAAACGCGCAAATTCGCGCCGACGCTGAAAATCCAAGCTTACGGCCAAAATCGCAAACTGGACGAGCTGGGCGCATTTGATGTGATTATCACCAGCTACGGCCTGCTACAACAAGACGCCGAACAATTCGCCGCCGTGCATTGGCACACCGTCGTGCTCGACGAAGCGCAGGCGATTAAAAATGCGACGACCAAACGCAGCCAAGCGGCGATGGCGCTGCAAGCTGATTTTCGGATGATCGCCACCGGCACGCCGATGGAAAACCATTTGGGCGAACTGTGGAATTTATTCCGCTTTATCAATCCCGCGCTCTTGGGTTCAAAAGAGAAATTCACCAGCCGTTACGCCAACCCGATTGAAGGCGGCGACAAAGCGGCAAGGCAAGCGCTGAAAAAAATCATTCAGCCCTTTATGCTGCGCCGAACCAAAACCCAAGTGCTCGAAGAACTACCCGCACGCACCGAAATCACACTGCGCGTACCGTTGACTTCCGACGAGATGCATCTCTACGAAGCGCTGCGCCAACAAGCGGTGGAGCGTCTCGACAGTATTGATGAAGCCGCCAAGAAACCGATGCAAGTGCTGGCTGAAATCACCAAGCTGCGCCGTTTTTGCTGCCACCCCAAACTCGTCATGAAAGACAGCCATTTAATCGGCAGCAAGCTGACTGCGTTTACCGAAATCACGACTGAGTTACTGGAAAACAAGCATAAAGCGTTAGTGTTTAGTCAGTTTGTCGACCATTTGGCGATTGTGCGCGAATGGCTGGACAGCCAAGGCATTAGCTACCAATACCTCGACGGTAGTACGCCACCGAAAAAACGCCTCGAAGCGGTGAATGCGTTTCAGGCTGGTGAAGGTGATATTTTCCTAATTAGCTTAAAAGCGGGTGGTTCAGGTTTGAATTTGACTGCGGCCGATTATGTGATTCATCTTGATCCGTGGTGGAATCCGGCGGTTGAAGATCAAGCCTCTGATCGCGCGCATCGAATGGGGCAACTGCGCCCTGTGACGATTTATCGCCTTGTTGCCGAAGGCACGATTGAAGAGCAAATCGTCGCGCTGCATCACAATAAACGCGATTTGGCCGATAGCTTGCTCGAAAGCGGCGATAGCAGCGGCAAGCTCGGCGCGGATGCGCTGCTTGAACTTTTGAAGTCGGCAGCGTAACAGCGGTGATGTAGGGTGGGCTTTAGCCCACCAATCCACCACAATGACTCATATATTCCGGCGGCGTATTGCGGTGGGCTAAAGCCCACCCTACTGCTGAATATACATAACCAACTAGGTATATAGATGAAAGAATTAATAACAGAGGGCTACATCAATATACCCGCAGAACAAAACCATGATCTTTGATATCCGCACCGCAACAGACGCAGACGCTGCCGCCATCAGCGCACTACTTTGTGACACTATCACGCAATCCTGCGTAGCGGATCACGAGGGCGAACCTGAGACTATCGCCGACTGGCTCAGCGAGCTGACGCCTGAACATCTGCGCGAGCACTTACATCAGGGCACGCACTGGCTGGCGACGAAACAGAATCTCGTCATTGGCTATGCCGCGCTGGATGATGACGGTGAATTAAGCGCCCTTTACATCGCCCCTGCGCATCAGCACAGCGGCATCGGCAAACACCTGCTCGCGGCGGTCGAATTGTCCGCGCGCGACATGGGCTTAAGCCATATAATGCTTGCCACTACATTGACTGGACGCGGGTTTTTCCGCGCCCAAGGCTTTATCCCGACCCGACCCGATTACGCAGAATGGCTAGAAAAGCCACTCCAGCAACATTAATTATTTGGAATTAATATGAGCACAAAACTACTTTCTGACGCGCAACTCGAACAACTCGATAACTTTTTAATGTCCGAACGCACGCCGGGCGAGACGATGGACATCGAAATGCTCGATGGCTTTTTGGTCGCGCTGGCCGTAGGCCCAGAAGATGTGCCTGAAGAAGAATGGCTACCTGCCATTTTTGCGGGCACGCCACCTGAATTTGATGATCACGCTGAAGCCGATGAAATTTTCGGTCTAATTCGCCAGCACGCCGCCAGCATTAAAGCGGCATTTTCCGTGAATCGCCGTGATAATCCGGGCGAAAATCCACTCTATGTACCCGTGATTTTGTCGGATGAAGAGCAAGACGAAAACTGGCAAGAAACCTCGGGCGTGTATTGGGCCTCGGGCTTTTTTGCAGGTATCGAAGCGCGCTCAGCCGCTTGGGATGCGCTACTTGAAGCCAATGAAGAACTCGACACTGCGGTGGAAAGCGTTCTGGCCTTGGCCGCCGCAGCCGAAGGCGATCTGGCTGACACCAGCCCAAGCGATGAAGTGGGTGCAGAGCCACTGAAATTGCTGAACGCGAAAGAGCGCCAAGAGCGCGTGGCTGAATTGCCTTGGCATGTTGAAGACATTATGTACTTCGTGCTGGAAGAGAAATTTGGCAAAGTCGAGCAAGTGAAGCGCGAAGAGCCAAAAGTCGGCCGCAACGATCCTTGCACTTGTGGCTCGGGCAAAAAATTCAAAAAGTGCCACGGAGCTTAATGCGTGCGTGATTGGTTATTGATGCTACGCCCCAATGGTGGCGCTTTTCATCCGTCGCGCATGCTGTTAGGTGCGCTGGCGTTTGCATTGCCTATGGGATATCAAGTTTTCAATAACCAAAATCAAGCCGCTGGCATGATGGGCTTTGCCATTTTATCGACACTGATGCTCGACATCGGGGGTACTCGCCACAAGCGCTTAGAGAGCATGGCCTTGGGCAATATACTCATGTTAATCACTGCTGGCATCAGTTTGTCGATCAACCATAATGTACTGCTATGGTTAGGTGGAATTTTATTTTTAATCAGCTTAATTGGCGCTAGTTTAACCGCAGGATTTGCGCTGGATTTACTGCTGCGCATGCTGGCTTCGGCCTATTTGATTGGCTATCCCGGCTCCTTTGTAACTAGCGATATTTTGCCGGTCTATTTGATCGCCGCCTCGCTCACCATTGCATTAAGCATTGGCTTTGCGCCCAGAATGAACAACCCTGTGAGTTTAAAAATACCACCGCATTGGCGCAGTGATTTTCAGCGCCTGCGCAAAGGGCAATTTGCTGGCGGAACTTTTGGCCTCTTACTGGCCTGCGCCTGCGCTTGTAGCTTTTTTTTGGCGCAACATCTGGGCTTTAGCGCGCCCAATGTCGCTGCCATCTGCACATTAATGGTTTTTCGCCCAGAGCCTAATCGCACACACTCAACCATTTGGCTGCGCTTAGTCGGCGTATTACTCGGCTCCCTGCTCGCTTGGATACTGGTGTTTCAAAACCAGTCCAATTGGGAATTAGTAGCGCTGGCCGCCTTGGCTGGCGCTTTATTGCCGCTGGCCTTTGCCAATGGCCTAATGTATGTCGCCGCACTGACCACGTTTATTGTGTATTTAATTTTAGCCTTACTCGGTATTCATGGTCATGCGGCGGTGGTTTCCGCCGAATACCGCATTTTAGAAACATTATTGGGCGCGGCTGTCGCCGTCATTTTTGCGATGATTTTTCGCAGTTTAAAACCTGAAATAGGACAAGAGTGAGTTTTATGTACCGTTTAGTGATCCAAGCCCCAGAAATCGCCACGCAAAACCTCAAACAGCTCGCCCGCCTCTCTGGCGCGCATACCATTGAAGCGATCAACCAACAAGCATTTAAGCTGCATGGCGCTGAAATTGAAAACGACGAATCAGTGGCTGATTTTTGCGAATCCAACCAATACGATTACGCTTTTATCCCTGAAGACCACAGCGTGCGTGACATCGGCTTGGTCGTGATGGACATGGATTCAACGCTGATTACCATTGAATGCATCGATGAAATCGCCGATATGTGCAACCTCAAACCGCAAGTGGCGGCGATTACCGCTGCAGCAATGCGCGGTGAACTCGATTTCAACGAAAGCCTGACACAACGCGTCGCTTTGCTTGCTGGGCTAGATGAATCGGCGTTAGAGTGCGTTTACACTGAGCGCCTGCAATTGATGGCGGGCGCTGAAACCATGCTCAAAGGCTTTCAAGCTGCGGGCGCAAAAACCTTGCTGATTTCGGGTGGATTTACGTTTTTCACCGAAAAACTACAAGCCAAGCTCGGCCTAACGCGTACGATTGCAAACGTGCTCGAAATTGAAAACGGCAAACTCACTGGCCGCGTGATTGGCGAGATTGTGAATGCCGAACGCAAACGCACTGAGCTGATTAAGATGCGTGACGAGCTGGGCCTGCGTGCCGATCAAGTGGTTGCAATGGGCGACGGCGCGAATGATTTGCCGATGCTACACGCAGCCGGATTTGGTGTGGCTTGCCACGCAAAACCAAAAGTACAAGCCGAAGCGCCATTAAAAATTAATTTTGTTGGTTTGGACGGTGTTCTAAATTACTTCAAATAAATAGCATGTATATGACTGCAACCATTAAAAATTAATGGCTGCAGTCATATACCCTAATCAAAAAAACAAGCCCCGCACAAAACACTCAATTTTTATTCAATATTGGGTGTTTTTTTATGATCTTCGTGTAATAAGAAGAAGCACGCTACGACTACAGTAGTGTCAATACAGACAACCCACCAAGCACTGGAGAAACAAAATGCCTAATAAATCAATCATGCTGGCCTCTGCAATGGTCGCCGTTTTAGCTGCCGCAGCACAACCGGCGCTCGCTGCTGATGCCGCCAAGGAAAAATGCTACGGCGTCGCCAAAGCCAGTGCGAATGACTGCGCGGCAAATGGCCATTCTTGTGCTGGCCAAGCTACCAAAGATATGGATTCAAAAGAATGGAAATTTGTCGCCAAAGGCACTTGCGTTGACATGAAAGGCACGCTCAAAGCGATGTAATTGCTTCAATCGGCACGACACAGCACACGTCTGGTCGTGCCTCCTCACTTTTGATCAAAACAATGCTGACCACACTTCCTTTGGCGACAGGCCTTGGCCTACGCAGCCCGCATCTATCACAAGTTCTGGCCACACAGCCCAATGTCGCTTGGTGGGAAGTGCATAGCGAAAATTATTTTGGCGGTGGCGCCGCGATTGCGGCGCTAGAGCGGCTACGCACTAGTTATCCGATTAGTTTGCATGGCGTCGGCATGGGTTTAGGTAGTGCGCAAGCCTTAGATCCCGCACATCTTACGCAGTTACAGTCCTTAGTTAAACGCATCGAGCCACAAGCGATTTCCGAGCACTTGGCTTGGAATCGTTTTAACGACCAAGTCTATACCGATTTGCTGCCTGTACCGCGCGTTGAAGGCGTCATTGAGCTATTGAGTGAGCATATCCAGATCGTGCAAGAGACATTGCAACGACGCATCTTGATTGAAAATGTTTCTAGCTATGTGCAGTTTACTGGTGAAAAATATCTTGAAAGCGAAGTGTTGGCTGAACTTGTGGCACAAACGGGCTGCGGAATTCTGCTCGATGTGAATAATCTCTATGTGAGCCAACTTAATCTTGGCATTGATCCATTGATTGAATTAGCGCACCTGCCACTGGCCGCGATTGGTGAAATTCATATTGCTGGATTTGAGGTATTTGATGGCGTCGCCATTGATACCCACGGCGCAGCGCCAGTGCCGCAAGTGTGGACGTTACTGGATGCGGTGATCCAGAGAACAGGGCCGATTCCGGTTTTGCTTGAGCGCGATAATAATATCCCCGCACTGGATGAGTTTTTGCTTGACTATCAAACGCTGCAAGATCGCTGCAATACAGTTTGGGGAAACGCATGAGCCACTATCTGCGTGTTTTAGAAGATTTCGCCCTATCGCTCAACGATACTCAGCGCGGCTGTGACTCACTGACCAACGCTTCGCAAGCCCATATCGCGATTTATCGCAACAATGTTGAGCTCAACCGCATCAATGCACTGCGCATTGCCTATCCAACGATAGCGGCGCTGCTGGGTGAGGAATTCTTTGATGCAATGGCTTTGATTTATGTACGACAGGTCGCAGCAAGATCGGCCAATTTGCATGCAGAAGGACAGAATCTGGTGGATTTTATCGCCCAATTTGGACCCGCCAACGATTACCCCTATTTAAGTGACGTGGCACGGCTCGACTGGGCGATTCACACAGCACATTACGCGACAGACACCCAAGCCATTAGCGCACAAGCGATTGCTGAACATGCGGCAGATTTGGCGGAGCTCTGCTTTACGCTACATCCAGCAGTGAACATATTGAAATCAAATTGGCCGATTGCCAGTATTTTGGCGATGCACCACGGCGAAGCGGCGCCTCGCGATTTGAATGAAGCTGAATGTGTTTTGGTATGGCGCGACCAATATGCAAAAATTGGCGCAGATCAGGAACTGTTTTTAAGCGCGCTGCAAGATCAGCAAAGCTTGGCGGCTGCGCTAGAACACGCAGCGCAATTGAATGCGCAATTTGATCCCGCAGAGACCTTAGGTCTTTTACTTCAGCAAGGCTTAATCACCAACCTGCAAAAGAATACAGCCGCTCATTAAGCGGCTGCAGAGCTTACTCGTTAGGTACTTCAACCACTTCGCTATCGACGCATTGTTTCGCACGGCACAGCTTCACGACCCAGTTTGCAGGCCGTTCAGGCGGAATGCCCTGCCAGCTACCGCACCAGATGCCAGGGCTGCAAGTTTTAGTGATTTTCTGGCTAAACATAACCTGCCGCTTATCGACATCCAACAATAGCCAGTGATCGGGAGCAACGCTCGCTTGCGCGGTTTGCCAACTTAAAATCACTTGCCCTACAGCTAAACCATTGCCTAACTCTGGATCTGCCGCAGTAAAGATTCTCGCCTGCGGCGGAGCCGGAGCGACCTCAGGCCCCAGCATCGCCTCAACGGTAACTTTATCCGACTCGCTGCACAAAGACTGCAGACACAGCCGCACAGAGAGCTGATAAACCCCATTGGCTAATGGCAACTCAACTTGCCCTTCTTGGCTTTTCTCTGTTTCATCGGTAAATTTAGTCGAGCGATAAATTGCCTTGCCATGATTAAGCACTTCCCACTGTCGGCCGATATTGCCCCAGTAAATATTCCAGCGTAACAGCGCCACACCATCAGTGGTCACCGGCGGAGTCCACGCCAACTGCGGCACATCGGGGCGCTCTGGCTTGGGCTGGCTCGCATCATATGCGCTTGTATCGACCCAAGTTTCGGCAGTTGACTCGCTGCATTTGGGCTCTTTTAGCGTGCCATTGCATAAACGAATAGACCATTTATGCTGGCCCGGCTCAAGTAAGGTCACCGAGAACACACCACCTTGAACTGCCTCAATCACCGTACCATCAATTGAATTTTGCCCTGGTGGATTTAGCCGATGCGCCACAAAATCTCGGCCGCGATAACGCAGCTGATTGTTACTCCAAACTTCCCACCACTGCCCTGGCACACCAAAACCAATATTCCAGCGCAAGCTAAATGGCCCAGCCTTGATGCGCGCAGGCACAGCGTCTAAATAGGGATTTAGCGGGGTTTCATCAATCACAGCCCCAAAACCCGGCCCACTATTGGGAACAAATTCAACCGGCCTAATGCTGGGATCATTGCCCGGCGGGGGCGGCGGGGGCGGCAATGCTTCGCACTCCATCATTCCCAAAATCATCGATGGTCGGCAGGCGAGTTGCTCGCGCCTTTCCGCTTCGCTACTGGAAAGTAAAAATCCAGCCTGCGCTTCGAGGCTTAATATCAAACACAACACCGCTAGTAATCTCATATCACCCTCTTCGCCCCATCCTACATTTACGCTGCTTCAGAATACTCTAACTGCAATTGCAGCATTCTTTCACCACGAAACTCATTGACGTTAATTTTATATACCGCACGCACATCTCTAGGTATAGGATCACAGTGATTAAACTGCATAGCCTCCAAGATAATACCCTGCTTATTCGCTAATTTTAGCTTACTGTGTTTTTCACCCACAATACGCTGTTCGATCACACGGAATACACCTTGAAACAAGGGAACTGGAAACCCTTGCCCCCAAACTTGCCGATCTAACACCTCTGCGGTTTCAATCATAAAGGCATCGTCTGGCAACTCGCCATCGGTTTCCAACACCCTTGTTAGCGCGCCATCATCGAGCAAGTCTTGGCAAACGGCTTCAAACGCGGCCTTAAATTGTGCAAAATCAGCGACATTTAGCGACAATCCCGCCGCCATCGCGTGGCCGCCAAATTTGCGAATCAGCACTGGATGGCGTTTTGAAACCAAATCCAAAGCATCCCGCAAATGCAAGCCGGGAATCGAGCGCCCAGAGCCTTTGATTTCATCGCCATTGCCATTCGCAAACACAATCGTTGGCCGATGAAAACGATCCTTCATCCGCGACGCCACAATCCCCACCACGCCTTGATGCCAATCGGTATTGTATAAACAGATGCTATGACTGTCTTCGACCGACACGGTTGATAGCGCCAATTCAGCCTCTTCCCGCATCCCATGTTCAATTTCACGTCGCGCACGGTTAAGTTGATCCAGTTCTTTGGCCAGCGGCAAAGCAATTTCTTCAGTCGCCGCGAGCAAAGTATTGATGCCAAAGCTCATATCATCAAGCCGACCAGCGGCATTCAGGCGCGGCCCCAAGGCAAAGCCTAAATCAAAACAACTGGCTCGACCATAAAAGCGTCCTGCCGCTGTAAACAGCGCCATAATCCCTGGAGCAGCACGACCCGCACGCATGCGTTTGAGGCCTTGCTCAACTAAAATCCGATTGTTGGCATCGAGTTTGACCACATCAGCGACCGTACCCAAGGCCACAATATCCAACCATTGCGCTAAATTAGGCTCGGGCTTGTCGCTAAACGCACCGCGCGAGCGCAGCTCTGCGCGCAGTGCCATCAGCACATAAAACATCACGCCAACACCGGCGAGATTTTTACTCGGAAATTCGCAGTCGGGTTGATTGGGATTAACGATCAAAGCATCAGGTAAAGTATCCGCCGGCAGATGATGATCGGTAATCAACACTTCAATGCCTAAGGCGCGCGCCGCCTCGACGCCTGCATGGCTGGCGATGCCGTTATCCACGGTGATAATGATGTCGGGTTGGCGTTCCGCCGCCAGCGCAACGATTTCCGGCGTTAAGCCGTAGCCATATTCAAAACGATTGGGCACAATAAAATCAACTTTTGCACCAAACGCAGCCAGACCTTTCATTCCCAAAGTCGTTGCTGTCGCGCCATCACAATCGTAATCGCCGACAATCAACATACGCTGCCCCGCAGCAATTGCATCGGCCAAACGCGCGCCCATTTCAGCGGCGTTTTTTAACAGCGAAAATGGCAGCAGGTTTTTCAACTCATGCTCTAGCTCCTGCGGATGAGCAATGCCGCGCGCGGCGTACAATTTGGCATGCAGCGCAGAAAAACCAGCGCTGCGTAAATTGGCTTCTAAATCAGCAGGAACGATACGGGGGCGAATAGCGAGCACAAAAACCTTTGGGTACGAAGGACTAAAACGGCAAACAAGGCGAGTGCCAGAAACGATATAAATCACGGCGACGGATTTTGACTTGCTGCGCTGCGCTAGGCAGCGTTAACGTTAATTGCTCAAGTTGGCCGGATTTTAATTGCGCGAGTAGTGGGACAAACCAGTTTTTTTCCAGTTGTTCCCATTGCGTACGCCATTCATACGCATTGCCATATATTGCATCAAAGCATAAATCATCCAGCACAGCGATGGCATCTTGCGCAGGGAGTTCGGCAGCAGAAGTTGGCGCAGGCTGCCAAGTATCCCCAGCTAAAGCTTGAACGAATGCATCACCACCAAAAATAGGTGATGTCACTTTTTGCGTTCGTGCCGCAAGCGGAAAGAAGCCGCCCCCCCACAACCACACACTATTAATCATCGGCAGACCGAGCGCATCGCGCTCATCATTGATCGAATGACCGTACAGCACCATCTGAATCTCATTGATTACAGCATGAAATTTTAGTGCTGCTGCGCCTTGTGGCAGGCAATCATTCATATTGCCCCCAAGCGCTTGATCCAGCGACGTAAAACTGAGCAAAGGATCCGCAGGCAAGCGTAAATACCAACGTGTCGGCGTCGCAGCGATAAAAGTATAACCATCCTGATTAAATAACTGATTTAAAGCGGTGACCAATGCATCGGCTTCAATCTGGCTGATTTGAAAAAAAGGCACACCAAGAATGGTCAACCGATCACGGTCAATCCGTAAATGAATCGGATCAGCGCGTAGCCAGAAACCTGGCTCAGCATCAGGACAATCTTTTGCCAAAGTCAACGCAGCTGCTGCCACTTGAGTAAGGCCAAAGTGCTGCGCGATATGGCTAGAGAAATCAGTGTTTGCCAAGGCTGATTTACGCCCTTTTGCATACAACTGAGCCAGCGCAGGCAAGGCTAAATCACGGTTAATCACGAGCCGTAATGCTTCATCACGCCAGAGCGTGTCGGGGATTATCAATTCATAGTTCATACGGCCGATTTTACACGCAACGGAAAGTTTCACCCGTAAAAAACCATATTCCGTATAATTGCAGCATGATTTCCAAAGCAAACACACTGCCAGCGCTTAAATATCTCAGCGCCTATCCCGAACATATTCAAGCTCGCGTCAGCCAGCTCATCGCCAAAAACGAACTCGGCCCGCTACTCGCGCAGCGTTATCCACATAAGCATCAGGTACAAACTGATAAAGCTTTGTATGATTACGTCACAGAAATAAAACAGGAATTTTTCAGAAATTCAGCAGCGATCGCCAAAGTAGCATTTGATAGCAAAATCAAAGTCATTCAGCACGCCTTAGGAACGCACACACAGATTTCGCGTATACAAGGGGGCAAACTGAAAAGTAAGCATGAAATTCGAATTGCCAGCTTGTTTAAAAACACCGCACCTGAATTCTTAAAGATGATCGTGACGCACGAGCTGGCGCACTTAAAAGAAAAAGATCATAACAAAGCGTTTTATCAACTTTGCCAGCATATTGAACCGAATTATATGCAGCTCGAATTTGATCTTCGGCTTTATTTAACCCATCAAGATCTTAACTCATCCAGCACCGACAACTACTAAGCATCAATTTTCGATGACTCAAGAAAGTCATCGATAGAGATGCCGGCTGCGGCCAATTGTGCTTGTAGATCTTCGATCAGTTCGCGCTTTTTTCTTTGCCGCGCGATGCGCTGGCTGTTGGTACGCTCTTGTTCTTGCTTTAGAACGTGCCACGTTTCAGTATTAAACAAATCTGCTGCTGAATTCACCTTCAATCACACTCCTAAAAAATTAATAACCACGCTTTTGCTTGCGACGTTTCACTTTAGCATTCGGTACATTTAACTCAACCGATTTAGCTGCTTTTTCTTCTGCAGTCAGTGGCTGAGCACTGTCTGACTTAGATTTTTTACCAAAGAAATTAGAAATACTTTTGATTAAATTCATAACACACTCGAAAACGTAACTTAATAATTAGATAAAAAAACAAACTCAGTGCTCGCACAAGCGCTTATGGCAAACCGCAGAAACCGCAGGCAGTACAGTTTGTACAACTCGGGTCACTACGGCGCAAGAAAAACTTGCTTGTGAACTTAGAGTTTAACGGCAGTTCTTTTCAATAAATGCAGATCGCTCAACGATTTCTTGTTCACGTTGCTTTGCAGGCAAAAACTCAACTTTACCTTGGTCATTGCTAACCTGCTTGAACATATTGGCACTTTTCAAAAATGCAAGTCGTGATTCTGCAGCAGCACATGCTTTATCGTCTCGTGGCGGTTTTGCAGTAGGCGTCGCCTGTGCTGGCACCGAAGCATTCTGAGTCACGACCGCAGAAGCAGGACGATTCGCAGCTACCGTAGTGACGCGGCTTTCATTCAAATTCATCCGCTGCGCCTTCCCTTGCGAAGCCGGTGGCGGTTGATCTGAAAAAACCACTCGACCTGACGCATCAGTCCACTTATAGACCTCAGCTTGAGCGCCAAAAGCCAGTACACATACTAATAAAAGTAGGCTACGCATCATACTCACTCCACTCAATTATTTTTGGGCGACTGCTATAAACTGAAGCTGGCGAATAAAAACTGATCGCCGCTTCATATTGTTCATTCACTGAAGCACATATTTACTTATTACGCAGCCAATAAGGCCTGAACATAACGACGAACGCCTTCTTGCACTGAAAAGAATTTTTCGCCATAACCCGCTTCACGCAGCAAAGTTAAATCCGCCTCAGTAAAGCACTGATATTTTCCTTTCAGGCTTTCAGGAAACTCAGTGTATTCCAAAATCCCTTCAGCCAGTAATTCTTCCAATGAAAGAGGTAACAAGCCTGCTGCTTCACGGCAGGTATTGACTGCTGTTACAGCAATATCATTGAATGGCTGCGAATGCCCTGTGCCAACATTATAAATACCGCAGACTTCAGGATTATCCAAGAACCATAGATTCACCTTCACCACGTCTTCAACCGACACGAAATCGCGCGTATGGCCACCTGCTGGATAGCCACCGTATTCACCGAATAATTTAACTTTACCCGTCGCTTGGTATTGATTGAAGTGATGAAATGCCACCGACGCCATCCGCTCTTTATGCCATTCGCGTGCGCCATAGACATTAAAATAACGGAAACCGGCTACTTGAGCCGTAATTTCACCATGGGCAATTCGATCCCGCAAGATTTGATCGAACAGTAATTTTGAATAACCGTAAACATTCAGCGGTTTTTCGCAATCTGGCGTTTCAATAAAGCCGTTTTCACCATTGCCATAGGTTGCAGCAGATGATGCGTATAAAAATTGTGCTTCTTCAGCTTGGCACCACTCAAACAAAGCCAGCGTATATTGATAGTTGTTATCCATCATATATTTGCCGTTATGTTCCATCGTATCAGAGCACGCCCCCTGATGAATAATCGCGCTAATTGCACCGTCAAATGCGCCTGCGGACAATTCCTCGATAAAATCGTTTTTATCGAGATAATGTGCAATTTTTAAATCGGCCAAATTGCGGAATTTATCGCCACGCGTCAAATTATCCACCGCAATAATATCGGTTTCACCGCGCTCATTGAGCGCCTTAATAATATTAGAGCCAATAAAACCTGCGGCACCTGTAACAACGATACTCATGATTTATCCTCATTAAATTGATTGAAGCGATTGCATCTACGATCGATTAGATCATTACACCAGCATTTAGCGCCAGGCCAGTGGGTACGAATCCCAATCCGACTTCAAGCCGTCCTACAAATTAAGCCTGTGGCTGGCGACGACATAAAGCTAAAAATAGCCATGCGCCATGGGGCATCCATTGCTCAGTCCAGCGCCAGCTATTGGCCATCGTAGCCGCTTCTGCCGTTTTGAAATCAATATCGGCTTCATCATCAAAACCACTAGTAATCCCATTACATACGCCGCCCGGCGCATTATAAAAGCCCGGCTCGTAACGCGGGTTATTTCGGCCCCAGCCCTGTAACATACACGCATCGTACGGATTAGCACCCAAAATCCAATCCAGCGCCGCTTGCTCGTAATGCGCTAATTGCGCGACAAAATCGACATCACTTGCAAACACAACACGTGCCTGTGCAGTTGCTGCGATCAGCGAGCCCAAACGCGCATTTTCACCTTGCCACCAATAGCCGGATTCATTTTGATGTGGAATAAAGAACTGGGTATTGCCCTCCAAGCCATTATGCTTAACGTATTGACGCGGATACCCGAAAGGATTATTTACATCAGCAAAAGTGATTTTAATTTCAAACTCAAATGCCAAACGCAAAGCTGTGCGAATTTTTTCGTTCAATGCCGAATCAGCAATCACTTCGATAAAGCGCATCAACGCAATGTACGGCAAGCCCGCTTCTGCTGCATGGAAATAGCTGCGCGCACCAGAGTCATCCGCGCGGAACCAGCCCTCAGGCTGTTGGCGCGCCAACAATTGCTCAACACGACGCTCTGCGGCGGCCAAATACACGGCATCGTCGCTCACATTAAATAACTCAACCGCCGCCAGCAAAGCACAATAATCGTCGATGATATTTTCAGTTTTATCGTCCAAATACTCGACGTTATGCACTTCAAGATGTGCAAATCCACGGCTTGCAGCAAGCAAGTAATCGGCACGGCTAAAACCTTCACCATCGCGTGATAGTTGCGATGCGCGGGCTAAAGCCGCAATGGCGACGCCGCCACCTTGACGATAAGCGGCTTGATACGTCGAAAATTTCTCGCCTTTTTGCGTTTTATATTCACAAATGTCGCGGCGATTTTCGTCTTTACTCCATTGATCAAACACGGTCATATAAAAATAACCGGCCGGATCTTGCATTCGCATCAAGAAATCAGCGCCATGCAAGGCCTCATCAATCATGCGCTCGTCAAACCATTTCAATTGCTGCGGCAAGCGTGCATGTCCATCAATTAAATTCCATACGACTTGCGGTGTTTGCTGTGGGTTCATGTACTGCGAATACGCCAAATGCGCTAGATATTTCGAGCAATCCCCCGAAGCGTCATACCA
Organism: Deefgea rivuli DSM 18356; assembly: GCF_000620145.1. Taxonomy (GTDB): domain Bacteria; phylum Pseudomonadota; class Gammaproteobacteria; order Burkholderiales; family Chitinibacteraceae; genus Deefgea; species Deefgea rivuli. Next base: position 148,287 of record NZ_JHVM01000009.1, on the reverse strand, counting down.
ACCACCGTGCACGTCGCGACGCTCGTCCGAGCCCCACTTCGGCCGTGACAAATCCGCCATATCGTAAATTCCAGTACAACGCTGGCCTTTAATGTAATGCACGATATCTGACAGCATCTGTCCTGCAAACAAGTCATCCGCAATCGCAAAACGATGCGAGACCAGCGGTGGATGCACGTCGTCAACGACGATAAAATACTCACCCACTTGCTGCAATGCAGTCAAATCAGCCGCCCAGAAATGCCAGCTTTTCCATTTTGCCACGGTACCACGTGCGGTAATCGCACCGCGATGCACGGCATGTCGTGTGTTGGCATCAAAAACAGTAAAGGTTTTACCTTCGAGTTGATCTGCAGGCGCCTCAATCAGCGCAACTTTGCTCGCCGATGGCGCAAAACCAAGATGGTTAAATAAGAAATTCACAGGACTATCCTTAAGCGATTTTTTAATATTTATTCGATTGCAACCAATTTCGTACTGCCCCGATCATACCGGCATGATTACCAGCACTCGCCAAAACGACCTCGCTCATACCGCGAAAATCAGGCAGTAGCTCAGCATGGAGTGCTGCATTAAGCTCACGCAGAAAAACCGTACCGCGCGCACTGACGCCACCACCGATAACAACACGCTCAGGATTAAAGGCATAAATCAAATTTGCAATGCCCGTAGCTAGCAATTTAAACCAGCTTTTCACCACGCCACTCACAATAGGATCTTGTGCATCATACGCAGCAAAAACTTCACGCCCATTAGCAAACGGGCTGACTACCGCTGAATTTGCCGCCGCCAGCAAACCACGCATCGAAGCATGATCCTCCCAAATGACTCCGGCAATTCTCATATACCCCCACTCACCTGCCGCAGCACGAGACCCACGATAAATCTGATGATTAATCACAATGCCGCCACCAATTCCGGTGCCAATCGCAACCGCAATATAATGCGCCGCACCCTGCGCGGCACCTAACCAGCCTTCCGCCAAAGCAACACAATTCACATCATTATCAATGCTCACGGGCAAACCAAACTCTTGTTCCAGCGCAGCTTTCGGCGATGTGCCAGCGTAACCCTCAACCGCTTCAGCGGCTCCTAGGATCAATCCACTGTAGGCATCAACTAATCCAAATGTGCTAATCGCAATGCCTGCAATCGCGTGCTGCTGCAGCATAGCCCGCGTTAACTCACGCAAAAGCTGAATTACGCCTTCCCCGCCAGCAAACTTGGGCGTATCGACCACTGTGGCTGAAATCACGCCCCCAGTATTAGACACTAAGCCGTATTTAATCTGGGTGCCACCAATATCAAACGCTAATAAATTCATCCCACACAACTCCAATCAATCTCTTTTTTACCTTGCTGCTGCAAATAGGCATTGGCGGCCGAGAAATGTCCGCAGCCGATAAATCCGCGATACGCCGACAAAGGCGATGGGTGTACTGATAGCAAAATACAGTGCTGCTCACCAATTAAATACGCTTTCTTTTGTGCGTGTGCGCCCCACAACATAAATACAATCCCAGATTGCGATTGCGACAAATGTGCAATCACCGCATCGGTGATGGTTTCCCAACCTTTTTTGGCGTGCGATCCTGCTTTATTCGCCTCTACCGTTAGCGAGGTATTCAGCAGCAATACGCCCTGCTCTGCCCAGCCACTTAGATTGCCATGCTGCGGCGGCGTAATACCTAGATCGCGCGCAAGTTCTTGCCAAATATTTCGCAAAGACGGCGGCGTTTTTACACCAAACGGTACCGAAAACGACAAGCCATGCGCTTCACCTGCGCCGTGATACGGATCTTGCCCCAAAATCACGACACGAACTTGCTCAGGCGCAAGCCATTCAAGCGCCCGAAACCAATCGTTTTTCGCGGGGTAAATCGGTTTATTGACACTGATTTCTTGCTGCAAAAACTCAGTTAAGGCCAACACTGCTGGCGTTTGGCACGCAGCATTTAATGCCGGCTGCCAAGCCAAAGGAAGGCGCTGATGCAAATTCATGCGCTGTGCTCACGTAACTGATGAATATGACGACGGTGATAACGAAAAATGGTTTTCTCAAAACTATCAAGCAAACCCTCGCTCATCGGCAACCACATCGCTTGAATGCAATAACCTTCGTTAATCGGCGTGCATTGCGTGATTTGAGCTGGAAATTTCAAAAGTAAAGGAAATTGCTGCGATAGACAAAAGAGTACCATCCCTTTTTGCTCTAGCGTTTGCGGCTGCGGCGACTGCCACGCTATCTGCTCCAAGCCTAAAGTAACGCGGGTTTCGGCAAGTGTTTGCGTATTGAGCGAGCGAGCAAGCCACAGCAAACTTAAGTCTAATTTCGCATTCTGCGTAGTGTACTTCTCATCGAGTAACTCACTGGGCTGCTCAAACTCGGCCAATACTTGCAAATAGCGGCTCATCTCCCAATCACTAGCAGGCTCGGCGTGAATGTCCCATACCAAAGGCATGGCATCGCGCAGCAAACATGGACCGTCGAATAAAGGAAATGACATTAACCGCTTCAAGAATCTCAATAAGATGACGATTATAACGTGAAGTCAGCTAAATTAACGTAAAGCAAAGCAAATCTACACCGCGTTTTCTATGCTAATAAAACCATTAAATTTATCATGTAAACAAACAGAAATCGCCCAGCGCATTGCACTTGGGCGATTTTCTGCGGCACGTCGGACCTATCGGAGTACAACAATGTTGATCAAAACCAGTGCCATTTTAATCTCTGCTGGCCTACTCCTCGCAGCAGGAAATAGCAGCGCCAATGAAGCACACGGCAAAGCCAGTAACGCCCCACACAGCAAGGCGAAAGCCGATCCTTCACACTGGAGTTATGAAGGCGAAACGGGACCCAATAGCTGGGGCGCAATGAAAGCAGAATTTGGCCTATGCAGCAACGGCAAGCAGCAATCTCCCGTCAACATTACCGAAGCATACGCACAAGATTTAGAACCGCTGCAGTTTCAATACCAAGAGTCAAAAACCACGATTCAAAACAACGGTCATACAATTCAACTCAATTATGACCCAGGTAGTTTTTTGCAAGTCGGCAATGATAGATACCAGCTTTTGCAATTTCATTTTCATACCCCCAGCGAAGAAGCCATTGGCGGGCAGCGTTATCCAATGGTCGCGCATTTAGTACATAAAAATGATGCGGGGCAACTGGCAGTCGTCGCACTACTCATCAACCAAGGCAGTAGTGATAACGAAATTCTGAAAAAACTCTGGGAAAAGATGCCCGCAAATCATAACGAAACACGGGGCTATGACGAAATTAAATACAATGCTGCAAATTTATTGCCAAGCAATCGCAGTTACTGGACTTTGATGGGCTCACTCACCACGCCGCCTTGCAGCGAAGGTGTGCGCTGGTTAGTGCTTAAAAATCCTTTATATGTTTCAGCAAAACAAATCGCACGTTTCAAAAAAGAATTTGCTATGAATGCACGCCCGCTGCAATCATTACAACAACGCGCCATTCTGGATAGCAACTAAACGTATTTACCTGTAAGCCATATTCATCAAGGTCTACAGGTCAATACCACCATGAAAAACCTATCCATTCTGCCGCTTAATTTCATATAAACAAATCGCCGCCGCATGCCCAACATTTAAAGATTCAATGCCATCGGCCATCGGAATCTTCAGGCGTAAGGTGGCTTTTTCCGCTAATTCAGCGCTAACCCCCAAGCCCTCAGAACCCAATACCAAGGCCAAAGAACCCTGCAATTTAGCCGCATACAAATCAACCGCGCCATCTAATAAAGTGGCCGCAATTTGCCCGTTAAATTGTTCTGCAAACCAACTCAGATCCGCATGCTCCAGCAACGGCAATACCGCTTGCGCGCCCATACCAGCACGTAACACTTTTGGCGACCATACATCCGCGCACTGAGCAGACAGCAACACCTGCTCGACACCTGCAGCCTGCGCGGTACGTAAAATTGCGCCCACATTACCGGGGTCTTGTACCCCATCAAGCAACAGCACAAAGCCACTCGATTGCGGTATTACAGCAGGCGGGATCGCCACCAGTGCCAGCACACCACTTGCGCTAGGTAAATCGGTGAGCTGAGCAAATAAAGCAGTCGACAGATACGTGACTGGGCAATCAATTCGCTTGAGTAATACTTGAATTTCAACGCGCGCAGCGCCAACTTCAGAAATAAAGACCCGTTTCAGCGTACGATCCGCATCCAACCAAGCACTCAAAAGATGAGCGCCATCCAGAATGGTTTGCTGAGTTTTAATTCGTTCACGACGATTTTGTAATAATTTTAATGCCTGCTTAAAAATGGCATTTTGTGCTGAAGTTATAATTTCCATTGATTTCACACTTAATTAGTTGCACTGCAGTGCGATGGCAAGGCCTTGCGCCGAGAGGAAATGACGAGAAAACACGCAGTTTTGCTTAATTACTTAGGATGCCGAGCATTATGCGCCAATGCTTTGCTGGCCAAAATACAGATTTGCTTGAAGTGCTCATAATGAAATTCAGTCACTGCTCCCGCCAAACCCGCATCCGCATAAATCAAACCGACGGGCTTATCACCGACAAAAATTGACATCGCACAAAAACTTTTTGCCCCTACCTGCTCAATCAGCTCAAGCGGCAAATGCGGTAAAAACTGGCCGTAATTACCCGAATTTAGCCAGAAACTTTGTGGCTTTTGCAGTAGCTTGGTCAGCACGTGCTGCTTTTCCAATGAAATCCGCAAGGTATTCAAAGGGTCAGTTGGCTCAACGCCTTGCACGTAACGGGCTCGCAATGAGTTTTCCGCCGCCATCAACAAAGTAAACGCAATGCGCTGCAAGCCAAGACCTTCAGACAAAGCACGCACTGCCAAAACCATCACTTGATTGGTAGCAACGCCCTGAACTCCCGCCAAATGCAAGGCTTGCATCCGCTCTACGAGTACATCTTTTTTTAATATTGCTGCATCTGTTTTTGGCACAACCATAGTGGGTCGCGGCCATTCGCCGGGCAACATTGCCAACCAGCGCGCCGGCGAATAAAGCTGCTGACTTTTGCCTTCTTTACGCGTAAACGCCAGCAATTGCTGCGTTAATAACTGCCAAACACGCTCAAAAGGTAAATTTAGCACTGCAGCAATTGTGCTTATTTTTTGCTGCACCTCATCTTGCCACCAACCCGAATCAAGTAAACGTGCCAGCGGCACAACTGCCAGCTGTAAAACACTTCGCGTCGAAGGATCTTTGTGAGGTAGAACCAGCGCCAGAATCGGTTCTGGCATTTGCCATGTAGCCAGTAAGTCTGCGATGGCCGCAGAATCACGAGGAGGCGCATTACTATCCAAATAAGGCGCGATAAGTGCCAATGAATCAGAAATATTCAGCAAAATAGCCGCAGCCTGAATTTCGCCCAGCTTGGCATCAAACCGAGCATTGGCAAAATGACTCGCCAAGCGGCGTGCGAGGCGGGCTTCAAAAACAAGCTTCAATAATTTTCCATACTCGGCCTGATGTGCCGGCAACATCAAGCTTTCTATCGTTTGCGCGCGAGCAAATTGCTCCAAAAATGGAATCACGCCAATCAACATAATGGCAGCATCAATTGCCACAATGTCTGAAGATAAACTCCCTCGTTCACGCTGATTAATCATCCGTAAAACTTGAGTTGTTAATAGAGGATCGCGCGCCACGACTTCGGCCACTTCAGAGGGACGAATCATTTCAGCGCGACGCATCATCCCCATAATTTGATTGCGAGATTCTTGCAATATGGGGATAGAGCGCCGCGCCCAAAATTGGAGCCAAGCATGATTTGCTGCGGATTTTACATTCGCCATAACAGAAGCTTGCCGTTTTTCCAATCATTGAGTTCGATAATTTGATCCGGAGAAACTCCAGGAACAACAAAGGTATTGCTAATCAACATACTCCCCGGCCGCATTTGCGAACTAGCTTGCTGCCAGAGTTTTGACATAACCGCCGGAGATAAAAATGCATACACACAATCATAAGCAGATAAATCCAGCGATTCATAATCAGCATTGAGCCATGTAACATTTCTTGGTAATCGCAATTTACCTAGTAACCACGGCGCTTTTGCTTGCTCAACCCCAATCAAACTCAAATCAGGTCTTTGCCGCGCCAAATAATTCAAAACAGTTCCTGTGCCAGCACCGATATCAAGAAATTTTGCTGACTGTGGAATAACTGGCTCTAGTTGAAGTAAAGCTTCACGATTGCTTAAATACAAAGGAACGCGCGACACCATAACCCGACCAAAAACCAGCCAACAAATCAATAAAGCTAGTAAATACCATTGCGGTGCAATATTTAACTGCACGAAAATTAAAATTGTTGGCAGAAAAAATAGGTGTATCCATTTCCACCACGAGCCATCATGCAAGAAAATAGCCAATCCAAAAGCTAGAAAAGGAATCGAAATTGTTGCAATACGCGAACTAAAATTTGTGCCAATGAAGTAAAGAAACACAAATGAGGTCAACGTAATAATTGCGAAAATACGCCATTGCGGCAGCGCTCTCAAATATTTCATCACTTCGGTGGGTTTTTTATAGGATTAACAAATCCTTCCTGAGCGCCTGCTGAATTGCCACTTTCACCTTGGCCAGCCAATTTACGAATATCTGTTTCAGCGTCTTTATTCAGCACAACAATACTAATACGACGATTCACCGGATTGTAAACATTATCTTTATCTAAAGGAATTACATCGCCAAAACCATTAATTCGCAATACTTTTCCTGGCTCTAAGCCGCCGATAATCAGCTCACGACGTGAGGAGTTGGCTCGCTCAGATGATAACTCCCAATTAGTGAATCCTGCTGCACCACCTGCAAATTGAGTCCCGTCCGTATGCCCTGCGAGAGAAACAGCATTAGGTACCTCATTTAATAACTGTGCAATTTCCTGCAATACACCATGGGCATAGCTTTCCAATTCGGAGCTGCCTGATTTAAACATCGGTCGATTCTGTTCGTCGACAATTTGAATCCGTAAACCTTCAGCTACCATATCTAATTTAATCTGATCTTTATACTGACCTAAATTAGAGTTTTGCTTAATTTTATCATCCATCAAAGCTTCGAATTTCTGCTTTAATGCACTCAATCTTTTTCTATCTTTTGCAGCTTCGGTTTGAGCTGGCGGATCACCTTTATTCACCTGCCCTGCTTGCTTGGTAATATCATTACCGCCCCCTTGAATCAAAGAGTCGGCATCGCCCGAGCCCGACCCCCCTGCTTGCGCTACTTTCAATGGATTATTAAAGAAATCTGAAATACCTTTCAAATTACCTTTCGAAACCGAACCCAGTAGCCACATTAATAAGAAAAAAGCCATCATCGCCGTCACGAAATCGGCGTATGCAATTTTCCATGCGCCGCCATGATGTCCATGGCCGCCTTTTTTTATTTTTTTTACAACTATTGGCCTTTGAGAATCATCGCTCATCTTTTCTCAACCTAATCAATCAATAAGATTATTTACCCTTAGTACTCTTGACGAATTCTTCTAATTCCTTAAAGGATGGGCGTTCTGAAGAGTCAAGTGCTTTACGACCAAATTCCACGGCAACTTGTGGGGCATAACCGTTCAAACTAGCAATCAACGTCACTTTTATTGTAAGAAAAACCTGATGGCCTTCTGCCATCTTGGTTTCCAGCACGTTCGCCAATGGGCCAACAAAACCATAGGCCAGCCAAATACCCATGAAAGTCCCCACTAGCGCGGCACCAATTAATTTACCCAACTCAGAAGGCGGCAAATGTAATGAGCCCATTACATGCACCACCCCCATCACAGCTGCCACAATACCAAACGCGGGCAAACCATCACCTAATTTAGCCATCATCCCCGCTGCGACATGCGCTTCATTGTGATGCGCCTCAATCTCAATATCCATTAAGTTTTCAATTTCAAATGCGTTCAAGTTGCCACCGACCATTAAACGAAGGTAATCGCAGATAAAATCAGTAATGTGGTGATCGTGAGAAATTTTTGGATACTTAGAAAAAATTGGACTTGCGTGTGGATCTTCAACGTCGCCCTCAATTGACATTAAGCCTTCTTTACGAACTTTCGCCAGCAATTCAAATAAACAGGCAAATAAATCCATATAAAAAGCTTTATTAAAAGCAGAACTTTTAAAAATAGTAGGCAATGCCTTCCCAAAGAGCTTTAAGCTTTTTGGGCTAGCACCCGCAATCATGCCGCCAATTGCGCCACCAAAAATAATAATAATTTCAGAAGGTTGCCAAAATACAGCAAGATGACCGCCATGCCAGACATATGCACCCAAAATACAGACACACATAAAGATGTAGCCAATAATGACAAACATAAGCCAGCTTCCTAGTTAGCGGTATTACGGGGGAAATAAATACTCAATCTCAGTACATCATAGAAGTTGCGTCGCTACGTCACAAGCCATTAAAACAGTTTGCGCTGTGCATAAGCGGCGCGAACAGGAGCAAATGAAACCCGATGCTCAGGTATAGGCCCAAACTCTTTTAAAGCCGCCATATGCAGGGCAGTACCATACCCTTTATGCTTCGCAAAGCCGTATTCGGGATGACGTAAATCTAATTCATATGCCTCTGCATCCCGATTGACTTTGGCTAATATAGAAGCGGCTGAAATGCATTGCACAGTTGCATCCCCCTTGATAATAGCTCGGCTCGGCATAGTTAACGCTGGGGTGCGATTGCCATCAACAAGCACTTCTTCAGGCGTGATAGAAAGCGCCCCGACTGCTCTTGACATAGCCAGCATGGTGGCTTGCAATATATTAATCTGATCGATCTCTGCTGCAGATGCACTGGCAACAGCCCAAGCGATCGCCTGCTCCATAATGGCAAGCGCAAGCAAATCACGCTGCTTTTCAGACAGTTTTTTCGAATCGTTTAAACCGGTAATCGTGTGCTGTACAGGCAAAATCACGGCAGCAGCAAACACAGAGCCAACTAAAGGCCCTCGGCCCGCCTCGTCCACACCACAAATTAGCATTGCCATACTCTAGGCAAAAGTTTGGTCACGGCATTTGCAGCAGACTGAGCCGCATTACACTGCAAGCGCTGATGTTGTTGAGTAAATACCGAGGCTATTTCTGCCGCCAATACTTTATCTTGCAAGAAATTATTGAGCGCCTGCGCTAGATTTTCAGGCTTTGCTTCATCTTGCAAAAATTCGGGAACCAAAAATCGTCCAGCAATCACATTTGGTAAACTCACATAAGGCAGCAAAAACTTTCTTTTAACTATTTTATAAGTTAGAGGGCTAATTTTATACGCCACCACGACAGGCCGTTTTGCCAACATTGCTTCTAATGCGGCAGTACCGGATGCCAGTAAAATAGCATCGGAAGCAATCATTGCCTCATGTGCATGGCCAAACATCAAACGCCAATTCAAATGCTGCGCATTCAGCCGCCAAATTTCACTTTCAAAAATTGTTCGCGTTTCTCTCGTGATTAATGGCACTAACAACACAATTTTTGGATTCGACTCAGCGAGCAATAAAGCGGTTTTAACAAAAACTTCCGCCATCGCACGAACTTCCCGTTGACGACTACCCGGAAGAATTGCAACAACGCTATCTTTATTAGCAACACTTAAAACTTCACGCATCTGATTTTGATTTGCAGCGATAGGCATTAAATCAGCTAAAGGATGGCCAACATAAGTCGCTGGGATTTTTTCTTGCTGATATATTTTTTCTTCGAAGGGCAAAATCAATAAGATATGCGAGACCGCTTTACGTATTTGCTTAATCCGCTCAGGGCGCCAAGCCCAAATTGATGGGCTCACATAGTGAACCGTGGCTACACCTGCTTTTTTCAGTCGCTTGGCAAGACCAATATTAAAATCCGGTGCATCTATACCAATAAACAAATCCGGTTTTTCAGCGGTAATCGAGCGAATTAGACGTTTGCGTAGTTTAAGCAATGTGGGTAAATGTTTTACTACTTCGACAATCCCCCCCACCGCTAATGTTTCCATTGGCTCTATAGTGCGCGCGCCCAGGGCGAGCATTTTCGGCCCACAAACACCAGAGAATTGGGCATCAGGAAATCGCTCAAGCAGTGCTTTAATCAAAGCTGAGCCTAAAAGATCACCCGAGGCTTCGCCCGCAACAATCGCAATACGCGGGCCTTTGCCCGAAAAAAATAATTGATCACCCATATGTATTAACGAACAATGCCGCGTTTCGAATGATCAAAAAAATCAACAAAACACTGCAATACTGTATGTGTTTGCGCTTCATTACGAATTAGATTTACTGCATCTTCATAGGAAATACCGTCTCGATATAAAGCTTTGTATGCTTTTTTAACTGCCGCAATCTCATCAGCAGAAAAACCACGGCGCTTTAAACCTTCAATATTGATACTTCTGGCACTTGCCCGATTGCCTTCACACATGACGAAGGGTGGTAAATCCTGCACAATAATAGAGCCCCCACCCGCCATCGCATGCGCGCCAATGACACAAAATTGATGCACAGCAGTCAATCCGCCAAGAATCACGAAATCACCAATTGAAACATGCCCAGCTAAAGTTGCATTATTGGCCAGAATAACGTGATTACCCACAATACAATCATGCGCAATATGCGCATAAGCCATGACCCAATTATGATCACCAACTACAGTAACACCACGATCTTGCGCGGTACCTGTTGAAATAGTGACATTTTGGAAAAATGTATTTCCATTTCCGATCAATAAACGGGTTGGCTCACCATCGTATTTTTTATCTTGCGGTACACAACCGACAGAACAAAAAGAATGGAATAAATTATTCTCTCCAATCTCTGAGTAACCCTCAATCACGCAATGGGCTTCTACAACAGTTCCTGCACCCAAAGTTACATGAGGGCCAATAATCGAATAAGGGCCAATTATGACATCAGCAGCAATAATCGCATTCGAATCAACAAGGGCAGTAGGATGTATTGTTGGCATTCACTATATTCTATATTAGTTAGGAAGCACTTCACGCTGCGCACACATCAAATCAGCTTCACAGGCCAATTCATCACCGACATAAGCTTTTGCAACATATTTCCAGATACCACGCTTACTTGCAATGATCTCTGCTTTTAAAATCAATTGATCACCAGGAACAACTTGGCGTTTAAAGCGTGCATTATCGATGCCCGCATAAAATAAAATTGTATTTTCTGATGGGGCAGGAATGATGCTTTTAAATGTCAAAATACCAGCGGCCTGCGCCAAGGCTTCTAAGATTAAAACGCCTGGCATTACTGGATATTTTGGGAAATGTCCTTGAAAAAAAGGCTCATTCATCGAAACATTTTTAAGTGCAACAATCGACTTATTAACATCAAGCTCTAATACGCGATCAACCAGCAAAAAGGGATAGCGATGCGGTAGATGTTGCATAATGCCATTAATATCAATCGGTTCCATTTTCCTCTCCTAGCTGCTTCGCATCATTTGCCAAGCAGATTTTTTCAATTTTTCTTATGCGTTTAGCCATTTCATCTAAACGCTTATATTGCAAACTATTTCGAGCCCATAGTGCATAAGGCATCGTAGGAACGCCGCTAGCATAAACACCCGGCTCCGTTAAAGAAGCTGGCGTACCACCACCAGACAATAATGTAATTCCATCAGCGATTTCAATATGACCCGCAATCAGAACACCGCCGCCAATTAAACACTGACTTCCTACTGTGGTTGAACCAGCAATACCGCTACAAGCAGCAATTGCAGTATGTTTACCAATTTTTACATTATGCGCGACTTGAATTAAGTTATCTAAGCGTACTCCATCGGCAATAAATGTATTATCCAATGCACCACGATCAATCGTCGTATTCGCACCTATTTCTACATGAGAACCAACAATAACTCGACCGATTTGCGGTATTTTTTCCCAATTTTGTCCCGTCCAAGCATTACCAAAGCCATCGGAGCCGATCACCACACCACTATGAATTTCAGTAAAATTACCAATTTCACAATCAGCATAAATTACAACTCGAGCATGAATTCGACAATGATCACCAATTAAAACATTCTCTCCAATTGTCGAGCCTGATTCAATAATGGTATTAGCACCGATTCGAGCGCCTGATTCAATCACGACAAATGCACCAATTTCTGCGGTTTTATCAACGCAAGCATCTTGCGCAATTGATGCCATTGGATGGAGACTTTGTTTAGAGCGCCGAGCTGGATAAATTAAAGCCAATACTCTGGTGATAAATAGCTGTGGATTCTTAACCAAAACTTGCGAGCATTTGTATTTTGGCTCATGCTTTTTAAGCACCACTGCCGACGCATGGCAATTTTCAACTTCTGATGAAAATTTAGAGCCGGTATAAAATGACAGCTGTCCTATACCTGCAGACTCTAATGATGCAACTGAAGCAATAGTGACATCATCACCAATAAGCTCGCCGCCAAATAATGTAATAAGTTCTGATAATTTATATACTACCTTATCTGTACTCACTTTATTTGTCAGCCAATAGCTTTAACACTTTCTCTGTTACATCAACTTTCGATGTCCGATATACCGCATCTTGTATAACAACATCCAATTTATCGGCTTCAGCAACAGTACGAATTGCCAAATTGACACGTTCTTGTAACCCGGCCATTTCTTCATTACGACGAGTGTTTAAATCTTCATTAATTTCACGTTGCATGCGCTGAAAATCTTGATTCAACTTAACTAATTCACGCTCTTTCACGCGGCGATCCGCCTCCAGCAGCGTATTTTTGTCCAGCAGTTGTTGCAATGCTTTACCTTGTGCTGAGAAACGCTGTAGTTCGATTCTTTTAGGCTCGAATTCTTTTTCTAACTTTTTCGTTGCACGCACTGCGGGAGCCGCTTCACGCAAAATACGTTGAATATCAACCACGGCAACTTTAGTATCGGCAAATACTGAAACCGATGTCAGAAGTAATAAAATGGGAAATAAATTATATAACTTCATCACTAGCCTCTCTTATTAGAACAATTGACCAATTTGGAATTGGACACTTTCTTTTTTCGCGTCAGGCGCGGCATTAATTGGGTGTGCATAAATTAGTTTCAATGGGCCAATTGGCGATATCCAAGTAAAACCAACACCGACCGATTGCTGAATCGAATCAATGTCAATACTTTGGTTGTAAGTCCAAATATTACCCGCATCATAAAATGCACTCAGGCGCATTGACTTATCATCTTTCATACCAGGGACAGGCGCAAATACTTCGAAGTTATTTACAAACCGAGTTGATCCACCCATGCTATTTCCGGTGTTATCCATAGGCCCTAAACTACCCGACTTATAACCACGAACCGAGTTCACACCACCCGCATAAAAATTCTTGTAGAACGGATAGTCTTCATTGCCGGCATACACGCCGCCATAACCTAATTCCATATTCCACATGAATGTGAATGGTTTTTTAGTTGGTAAAGAATAGAAATATTGGCTTTGGAAATTTAGTTTGTAGTAGTTTATATCCGATGGTGGCACACCTAGTTCTGCGGAAGTTTTAACCATCCAGCCCTTAGTTGGGAAGACGGCAGAATCACGAGAGTCGGTACTCCAATTGGCATTAACAGAGTACACCTGAGCCGTATCACCAAATTCTTTAATATAATCAAGAACGTAAGATGGCGAACCTGAAGTTACATCGAACTTCATATTTTCAAAATTAACCCCTAAACCAAGCGAGTTATACTCTGTCGTTGGCATGCCAAAATTAAAGCCCAAACCTTTAGACGATATCTTGTACTGCCCTAAATCCATCGTACCGGGATCTGTGTCACGCAAATAGGCTGTCCAACCGAATGACACGCCTTCAGGAGTAGCATAAGGATTGTTCATGCCCAGCGACAACACCTTAGAAGCCTTACTCGTATTCACTTCTGCCGAGAAGCGCTTACCTGTCCCTAAGAAGTTAGCCTGTGAAACCGACGCCTGGAAGAGCGCGCCCTCACCTTGCCCGTAGCCCACACCAAAATTCAAACTACCTGTTTTTTTCTCTACAACATTGATATTCATATCCACCAAATCAGCGCTTTCAGGCACAACAGGGGTATCAATATTAACCTCACTAAAGAAGTCCAGCTGCTGCAAACGCTCTTTACTGCGCTTAATTTTGGCTAAATCGTAGGCGGCAGCTTCCATCTGACGGACTTCGCGGCGGATAACTTCATCTTTAGTCAGATTATTGCCATAAATATTAATCCGACGAATCGATGTTGTTTTGCCTGGATCAACAAAAAATGTAAACGCGACGGTTTTATTTTCTTCATCAATTGTAGGTACAGCATTCACATTTGAAAATGCATAACCTTCATGTCCAAGTCGATCGGAAATGGCTGCAGTGGATTTATTAATACTGTCTCTCGAGAATACCTCGCCTTTCTCAGCGGCAACCAAAGCGAGCAACTCAGCGGCTGGTAATGTAAAGTTACCCGCAAAGCTAATATCACCTATCCGATACATGTCACCCTCGCGTACATTCACGGTAAGGAACATATCGGCTTTATCTTCAGATAAGGCAACTTGTGTTGATTCAATTGAGAAATTCAGATAACCGCTGTCTAAGTAAAGGGACTTAATCGCCTCTAGATCGCCACTGAATTTTTGTTTTGAATACTGATCTGTTTTTGTATACCACGTCATCCACGTCGGCGTAGTTAGCGACATCACGCTAATTAAATCAGACTGTGAATAAACGGTATTACCAACGAAGTTAATTGCCTTAATTTTAGCAACTTCACCCTCCGAAATATCAACCTGAATACCCACACGATTTCGATCTAATTTGGTAATCGTGGTTTTGATATCAACAGAATAACGCCCACGTGCATAATATTGCTGCTTTAATTCATTAATGGCGGCGTCCAGCACCTCTTGCTGGAAAATTCGACCTTCAGCCAAGTTTTGCCCTTTAAATGCCGCTTTAACCTGATCTTTTTCAAGAAGCTTTGAGCCATTAATATTGATTTGTGCAACTGTTGGACGCTCTTCGACAGTAATGACAATGACGCGGCCATCTACTTCAACGCGTACATCGTCAAAAAAACCAGTTGCAAATAGAGTACGAATGGCCTCACTTGCTTGAGCCTCATCAAATCGATCACCCACTTTGACTGTCAAGTAATTAAAAACAGTACCAGGGTCTGTTCTTTGCAAACCTTCAACACGAATATCTTGAACGGTAATAGCTTCAAAAGCTTGAGCAGTAAGACTCATGCTGGCAAATGCCGCTGCAAGCAGCATATACATAGGTTTAAATTTCATTGGTCCATTCGTCAACAGGTTAGAGATTAGCCGAGGCCAAACAAGAAGCGATTAGCATCATTAAAGAGTGCTAGCGCCATCAATAAGAGCAGTAAAGAAATTCCAATTTTTTGCAAGACCAACGCAAGCCACTCAGGAACCGTGCGTCCGCTTAATAATTCGTAGCCATGATACAGCAAATGGCCACCATCCAAAATCGGTACAGGCATCAAATTAAGCACACCAAGACTTATACTAATCAGTGCCAAAGCTTGCAAATACGCAAGCCAGCCCATCGCAGCACTTTGCCCTGCAAATTCGGCAATCCCCAATGGTCCGCTTACTTGCTTGGGAGACAGCGCCCCCACCAGCATTTTGCCGAACATTTTCACCGTTAATATCGACAAATCGTAGGTTT
The DNA here is from genome assembly GCF_000620145.1 of Deefgea rivuli DSM 18356. Classification (GTDB taxonomy): domain Bacteria; phylum Pseudomonadota; class Gammaproteobacteria; order Burkholderiales; family Chitinibacteraceae; genus Deefgea; species Deefgea rivuli. The sequence continues at coordinate 132,608 of NZ_JHVM01000009.1, read as the reverse complement.
TAATGACGCCCGCGACCAAAGCATCTAGCGGGCCCAGTCGAACAGTCTGCTGCATCTTTTTATATAGCGCTTCATCATTAGCAGGACTAACACCAATGCGCCCTACTTTCTTGCCATTCAATTCAATTGCATCTGGCGTGACCACCAGCGCAATCACTTGCTGGTTCCGATTTACAGTGAGTGATAAAGCTTGGCTTGGACTACTGGCAACAACATCTTGAAACTCATGCCAATCTAGCAATTTTTGCTGATTGATCTCCAAAATCAAATCATCGACCTGTAAACCCGCACGCTCAGCAGCGCTGCCTGCTTGAATAAATGCAATACGATTAGTCGCTGCAAAAGGTGACAAACCCAAACGACTTAGAATTTTCTGATCAAATTCAGCCGCTTTTAACAGACTCAAATCTAAAGCAAATTGCTTTTCAGCCCCTTGTGCCGTTTTAGCGCCAATCAACAATTGAGCATGCCCAGCTGCGCTAAATAAATTAATTTGCACTTGCTCCCAGTCGCTAACTTTCTCTGCATTCACTAGCGTAATGCGATCACCGGCTTTCAAACCAGCATTCGCAGCAATACTTCCAGCAGAGACAGCACCAATAATCGGCTTCAAAGTGACAACGCCATGAGCATACAAACCGGCATAAACTAAGCAAGCGAATAACAAATTCGTCAATGGCCCAGCAAAAGCAATCGCCATTTTTTTTGCCGGATGCTGTGTATTAAAGGCATATTGGCGTAAATCTGAAGCAACAGGCGCTTCGGACTCATCCAACATTTTCACAAAACCACCCAATGGAATCGCTGCAATTTGCCAGGTTGTTTGACCACGCTGCCATTGATACAGCGGCTTACCAAAGCCAATTGAAAATGTTAAAACACCCACACCACAGCGGCGCGCAGCCCAGTAATGACCATACTCATGGATAAAAACCAGTAAGCCAATTGCAAACACAAAGGCAAAAAAAGTTAGCATCGCACTGTCTTTTGTTGAATTTCAAAATGGGCAAATTGGCGAGTCTCAGCATCTACCGCCATCAAATCGTCAATACTCAAGGCCGCTAGCGTTGATAAACGACTTAGTGCAGATTCAATCACGCGTGGAATATCAGTAAACAAAATTTCTTCATTTAAAAATGCTGCAACCGCCACTTCATTTGCAGCATTAAGCACCGCTGGCGCTGCGCCGCCTTCCTTCAACGCGGCAAATGCTAAGCCCAGACAAGGAAAACGCTCAAAATCAGGCGGACTAAAATCCAAACGCCCCACAGCAAAAAGATCCAATGCCTTCACGCCTGCTTCAATCCGCTCAGGATAAGCCAAACCATAAGCAATCGGCGTACGCATATCAGGCGAGCCTAACTGCGCGAGTACCGAACCATCGCGATACTGCACCATAGAATGGACGACACTTTGTGGATGCACCACCACTTGAATGTGCTCGGCAGGCGCATTAAATAACCAGCGCGCCTCAATCACCTCCAAGCCTTTGTTCATCATACTGGCCGAATCCACGGAAATTTTACGGCCCATCGACCAATTTGGATGCTTTACTGCTTCTGCGACTGTGATTTGTGGAAAGGTATTGATGTCTCGAGTGCGAAATGGGCCACCCGACGCAGTTAAAAGAATTCGCTCGATACCTGCAGCAGACAAGGATGATTGATATGGATTTTCACGGTAGGAATCAGGTAGCGCCTGAAAAATGGCATTGTGCTCACTATCGATAGGCAACAAAACACAGCCAGACTGCGAAACCGCGTCCATAAATAAAGCGCCAGCCAAAACCAGTGTTTCTTTATTTGCAAGGAGTACCCGCTTGCCGGCCTTTGCAGCAGCCAACGTGGCGGACATACCCGCCGCACCGACAATTGCAGCCATCACTGTAGTGACTTCGGCAGCAATTGAAATATCAATCAGCGCTTGTGGGCCAAAGCTCACAGCGGTATCGATCCCCCGCGCTCGCAATCCTTGGCTCAGTAGCTCCGCATTCACTTCATCCAACACAACGGCATGCTGAGGACGATGCAATTCACAAGCGGCTATCAGTTTGTCGATCTGACTGGCCGCGCTTAATGCATACACTTGATAACGTTCTGGATGACGCTTAATCACATCTAAGGTGCTACTACCGATACTGCCAGTGGCGCCGAGGATAGTCACTATTTGTTGCTGCATGATTTTCCAATCGCTCTTACAGAGGCATTAGGTGTAACAGATAAATCGCCGCCGAAACGGGTAATATTGCCAGCAGGCTGTCGATCCGATCCAACACGCCGCCATGACCTGGCAATAGATGACTACTATCTTTGATAGCGCGCTGGCGCTTTAGCAAGGACTCTAACAAGTCACCCATCACACTCACCGCAGTAAGAAGTACCGCAAAAGCACCCCACAGAAATAATTGAGCTTTGCTGTTCTGCATTGAGCTCAATGTAGGCAACAGTAAAAATGGCTTAGGTATCAACATGAAATAGCATATAACAGCGAGCGTGCCACCATATACCCCCTCCCAACTTTTCCCAGGGCTAATTGTTGGCGCTAACTTTTTTCTGCCAAATGCCTTGCCTGAGAAATAGGCAAAAGTATCCGCAACCCAAGCAATTGCCATCACGATTAGCAAAGGCCAACCATCACCGCGCAAAACAATCATGGCTAAGCCTGCTGGAATCAATAAAGCCCAGCCGCTCAGTACATTCAAATTACCCGCCGCCAACAAAGGCCATTTGAAGCGCAACCAGCACGGCACTACAAGTAACCAAAACACCAAAGAGGCCAATAACAAGCCGTACACAAAATAGGCTGGCGCGTAATTAGCACTAAGCAAAAACAGAGCGACAGTCAGTAGAGGATATATTTTTGCAATCAGCCCGTGCATCCCTGCTAGATTCTGCCATTCCCAACTGGCCAAGCCCATCAATGCAGCACAGAACAACATCCAAGCTGTCGGCGGAAAGAAAAACAATGCGGCCAAAACCAAAGGCAACAAGAACAATGCAGTCAATACACGGGTTTTTAGCATGGTTATTTTGCAGAATCGAGTTGTTCACTAATTCGCCCAAAACGGCGCTCACGCCCTTGAAACCAAGCAATCGCATCGTTCAAAGGGGTGCGACCAAAATCTGGCCATGGCAAATCAGTGAAATAAAGTTCGGTATACGCCAGTTGCCACAGCAGGAAGTTACTAATACGCTGCTCGCCACCAGTACGTATAAAGAGATCAGGATCTGGCGCATAGGCCATTGCCAAATAAGGCTGAATATCGGCCTCGGAAAAACTAGAAATCAACTCGGGCTGAGCTTTTAATAATTGCTGAGTCGCCTGCACAATATCCCAGTGCCCGCCATAATCCGCCGCAATCGTTAGCACCAAACCAGTGTTCGCAGCCGTTTTTTCCTCGGCATCGGCAATCATCGCGAGTAGTTCAGTAGAAAAATGACTGCGATTGCCAATAATTTTGAGCTGAATATTATTACGGCACATCCGTTCAACTTCAGATTGCAGTACTTGTAAAAACAAGCCCATCAGAAACGTAACTTCATCCGCAGGACGACGCCAGTTTTCGCTAGAAAACGCAAAAACGGTCAAATATTGAACGCCCCAATCTTTGCACGCTGTAATCACTTCACGCAAAGAATCAACGCCTTTTTTATGCCCAAATACGCGAGGCATCAAACGCTGTTTAGCCCAACGGCCGTTGCCATCCATAATTACTGCAATATGCCGAGGGATCTTACCGTTCAATATGTTCGGTTCTTCGCGCTCGCGAGAGAATAAAGCCACGTTTCTTACCGCCTAATTGAATCGACTTTTATACAGTCAAAAGTTCTTTTTCTTTATCTGCCAACTGCTTGTCCAACTCAGCGATATATTTATCAGTGAGTTTTTGAATCTCATCTTGACCACGACGCTCGTCATCTTCAGAGATTTCTTTGTCTTTAATAGCGCGTTTCATTTGATCGTTGGCATCGCGACGCACATTACGTAATGCAACACGTGCCTCTTCAGTTTCACCACGCACCACTTTAATCAAGTCACGACGACGCTCTTCAGTCAGCATCGGCATCGGAACGCGAATCAAATCACCTTGTGATGCCGGGTTCAAGCCCAAATCACAGTCACGAATCGCCTTTTCTACTTTAGCAACCATTGGTTTTTCCCAAGGTTGCACACCAATCGTACGAGAATCAATCAAAGTCACATTGGCCACTTGGCTCACTGGCACCATGCTGCCCCAGTAATCAACTTGTACATGATCTAGCAAACCGGTATGAGCACGGCCAGTACGAACTTTTGCTAAATCAGTACGTAGTTTTTCAGCCGTCTTTTGCATTTTGGCTTCAGTGGATTTTTTTAAGTCTGCAATCATCTTTTTACCTCTTGCTGCAATAAAAAACAGGCGGAAAATCACTCCGCCCGTTACCTTGCGAATTAATGTGTTCAGCAGTGTACCAGCGTACCCTCATCTTCCCCAAGTACCATACGCTTTAAAGCGCCAGCTTTGAAGATACTCAGCACGCAAATATTCATTTTTTGGTCACGGCACAAGGCAAAAGCCGTCGCGTCCATGACTTTCAAGTTGCGACCAATGACTTCATCAAAAGTCACAGTTTGATAGCGAACTGCATCTGGATTTTTCTTTGGATCATCGGTATAAACGCCATCGACTTTGGTGGCTTTAATCACGATGTCTGCGCCCATTTCCATACCACGCAGCGCCGCAGCGGTATCGGTCGTAAAGAACGGATTACCGGTGCCCGCACCGAAAATCACCACTTTATTTTCTTCAAGATAACGAATCGCTTTGCCACGTACATAGGGCTCAGCCACTTGAGCAATCGTCAATGCCGACTGAACGCGAGAAACCACGCCAGCGTGGCGCATTGCATCTTGCAAGGCCAATGCATTCATTACCGTTGCCAACATGCCCATGTAATCAGCCGTTGCTCTATCCATGCCCGACGCAGCAGGTGCAACACCGCGGAAAATATTACCACCGCCGATCACAATCGCAACCTGAACGCCCAAATCAACGACCGCTTTCACTTCCTGCACAATCCGGTCGATCGTAGCGCGGTTAATCCCGTAGCTATCATCGCCCATTAAGGCTTCACCGGAGAGCTTCAACAAAATTCGTTTATATTTTGTGGTTTGACTCATATCTCTATATCCTTTTTGAGTGCTTGGGCGTGTGGTCGTACAAACGCCGCACGTTACCGCGCGGCGTGATTTCAAGTCTTTAAATTAGACTTAAAGTTGTGCAGCTGCAGCAACTTCTGCTGCGTAATCTACTACTTTTTTCTCAATGCCTTCACCAACAACCAACATCGTAAAGCCATTCACAGTAGCTGATTTTGCTTTCAACAACTGCTCGATGGTTTGCTTGCCATCTTCAGCTTTAATAAACACTTGGTTCAGCAAAGTCACTTCTTTCAAGAAGCGATTGATTTTGCCTTCAACAATTTTAGCCATCATTTCTTCAGGCTTGTTCTCAGCTTTTGCACTTTCTTCCGCAATACGGCGCTCTGTAGCGATCACTTCAGCATCCACACCGCTCGCATCCAATGCTTTAGGTTTCGCTGCTGCAATGTGCATCGCGATATCTTTACCCAAGCCTTCGTCGCCACCCGTTACATCAACCATTACACCGATTTTTGCACCGTGCAAGTAAACAGCCAATTCGCCAGCCGTTTCGTAACGCGCAAAACGACGTACAGTCATGTTTTCGCCCAATTTAGCGATCAATGCTTTACGTGTTTCTTCAACTGTTACGCCAGATGCCAATACCACGGCAGCCAAGGCTTCAACATCAGCAGGATTTGATTCAGCAACTGCTTGTGCAACTGCTTTAGCAAAAGCAACAAAACCATCATCTTTCGCTACGAAATCGGTTTCGCAGTTGATCTCAACCACAGCGCCGATTTTTTTATCAGCAGAGATAAACGAAGTAATCACGCCTTCAGCAGCGGTACGGCCAGCCATTTTAGACGCTTTGTTACCTGATTTAATGCGCATCAGTTCTTCAGCTTTCTTGATGTCGCCTTCAGTTTCAACCAATGCTTTCTTGCATTCCATCATACCAAGACCGGTTAATTCACGTAGCTCAGCAACCATTTTTGCAGTAATCGCAGACATTTAATATTCTCCTGAACAGGGATTTACATTTTATTTGATAAACATTACAAAAAAGGGGCAGACGCCCCTTTTTCTTGGTATCACTTGCTATGCAAGCTTACTCAGCAGCAGGTGCAGCATCAGCGATTGATGCAACCAATGCTTGAGTTGCTTGGTTACGGCCTTCAAGTACTGCATCAGCAGCAGCACGAGCGTACAAACGAATTGCACGTGAAGAGTCATCGTTACCAGGAATGATGAAGTCAATGCCGTCTGGGCTGTTGTTAGTATCAACTACACCGATTACTGGGATACCCAGTTTAACGGCTTCAACGATAGCGCCTTTTTGGTAGCCAGTGTCGATAACGAAAATCGCATCAGGCAAACCGCCCATCTCTTTAATACCACCCAATGAACGCTCTAGTTTTTCAACGTCACGTTTCATCATCAACAATTCTTTCTTGCCGTAGCCAGAGCCTTCAGCATTTTCCAGAACTGCTTTCATTTCGTTCAAGCGTTTGATTGATTGCTTAACTGTTTTAAAGTTAGTCAACATACCACCCAACCAACGGTGATCCACGAAAGGAGCGCCAGCGCGTGCAGCTTCTTCAGCGATGATTTCGCGAGCAGCACGTTTAGTACCAACAAACATTACGTTACCTTTGTTTGCAGACAATTGACGGATGTATTTCATCGCGTCTTCAAACAATGGCAAAGTTTTTTCTAAGTTGATAATGTGAATCTTGTTGCGTGCACCGAAGATGTACTTACCCATTTTTGGGTTCCAGTAACGGGTTTGGTGACCGAAATGGACACCGGCTTCGAGCATATCGCGCATACTTACAGACATTTAATTCTCCAATTGTGTCTTAGGGTTAGGTCTTCCATCCGCACGGGACACTTCAAACCATTTGAAGCGCACCCTTGACAGGGCGGACGGGATTTTCACTACGATAAAAACGTCAAAACAAACGCAGCATCACAGCAAGCGAAGGATTGTATTGCAAATGCAGCAAAAACTCAAGGCGTACACGCCATTGCTGCACATAATGCGCTTAAGTGCACATCAGCACGACGCCGCAAAGCCAAATCACCCGATTGCTTTGCGATCTCAAGCAGCAAACGATAATCATCCAAGAGCCATAAAGGCTCGGCACTTTGCCGATCCAGCACGATAGCCTGATCGAGCCAAACGACGGCAGTAGCAAAATCACTCTGCTTAAGCGAGACTTCGGCCAAAATTCGCTGCGAGAAAGCCATCTCAGCGCGATTAGTTTGCGCCAGCGCCAAACCTTGCAGCGCAGCCACACTAGCAGCAGGCAAATCACCTTCTCGCAACGCGATTTTGGCGCTGACATTCAAAATTTGCGTCCCAATCGGGCAAGGCTGAGCGCACTCGGCACGGGCTTGCGTTAAATAACTTTTTGCACGTGACCAATCTGGCGAATCAGCAGCCAATATTAATTGCGCCATTTGCAATGCAGCTTGAGATCGCTGCACAGCAGGGAACACTTTAATCTCCAGCATGGGCGCAAGTACCTGCTCCGCAGCCTCAGCCTGCCCCAGCCGCAATTGAATTTGCGCCAAACCCAAGCGCGCCATTCCCTGCCCTGACCAATCATCAATCGCCTGATACGCCAACAATGCAGAGCGCCATTCATACTCAGCACTTTCGATACGCCCATCACGTATTGCCAGCAAAGCGTTTCTGTGAGCTAGCTCCGCCTGTATACGTGCTGGAGATTTAATCACCTCAGTCGTAGAACTGCACGCACCCAACATCAAAACCAACAGAGATACCATTAAAGAGCGCATCATCGTCGACTCTCCGGCATCGGCGCTTCTAACGGCAGTGGCGCAAGCATCGAATTAAGCGGCCAGCTACGCTGTAAACCATCCAAAGTTTGGCGACCACCATAGAGCAACTCATCGGCATTACGCACCACACTCGGCAAACGCGGCGCGGCTAACTCTACCGACTTACGCACCACCGACATCGTGGCACTCGCATCTTTTGCCGCCGAATCCGCACTCACCACAATCGATGCTGCGCCCAGCAAGACCGGCGTTAATTTCTCATTAACCTCCGCCGCCACACTATCGGCACGCACCAAAAGTCGATCAGCGCTGCGCAAAGTGGTTCGCGCCTCCACATCGACCACACTATCCACCCGTGCCAAGAGCACATCCAATTTTTCACGCGTTTCGCGCATTTCGGCGGTGAGTTTTTGTACGTTCGCAAACATCAAACGAATATCGCCTTTTGGATCATTCAGATACTCAAAGGTTTGCTGCACCGAATCGATCATCGGCAAAGTTCGATTACTTAAATTTTGCGCAATATCGGCAATCCCCAGCGCAGGTGCAAACATCAGCACACCGCCCTCCGCCAAAAGCTTCGCCTTAGCCGTTCCACCCGCGATTTCGATATAGTGATCCCCAATCAAACCCTCTTGCTGCAAGATCGCAATGGAGTCCTCTTTAATCCATCTCATATATTGCTGCTCAATCAGCAAGGTGACATCCACCTTCGCTTGCTCATTCAGCTCAACCCGATCCGCAACGCCAATCCGAAAACCCGACAAGCGCACCTGCATGCCGGGCTTTAAACCACTACCACTTTCAGCAACAAAATGAATTTTTTCCTTACTGCTAAATAAGCCCTGCCGCTGCCCCAGCAACACTACCAACACCACCAATACCACAGCAATCGAACCCACAAACAAGCCAACGCGCCAGCTTAACCACTTAAAGCGCGGATCGTTATCTTTCAAGAAATAAGGCGTCGTCATTCAGTCTCTTCCACAATCATTTTCACCACCTGATAATTTGGCTGCGCCGTGCGCGTAGAGATTACCAATAGAGAATTGGGCATCACAATCTGCTGCATAATTTTAGCTAACATTGGGTTGCGACCTCGCGCATCCTGCCACCACTCCAACCACTCATCCTCAATCACCCATACGGGCGCATGCTGCAGCACTACTCGCAAAAAAGCCACCACCCTGCGCTGCGCAATATCGAGCTGCCCCGGCAGTTTACTTAACATCAACACTAGCTTTTCCTCATCCACTTCCATTGCCCGTAGCAAATCTTTCAATATTTCATCATGCTCATGCAATCCACCGGAATGATGATACCAACGCGGTAGAATCAAATTTTCCCAAGCTCGCAAATTATTAATGAGCACGGGCCTTGCTTCCAAAATACCCAAACTACCCGGCTCAATTTGATTCGCCGCCTCAGCGAGCCGATTAATCACTTCATCGGCGTCTTCTTTCTCAGCAATGGTCAGCCAATACTGGCCAGGCACACGCAAAACATCGACATCAAACAACACAGTTTCGCTCATCGCGCCATCGCCCAAGCAAAGTCAATCACAAACAAAGCCAACAATCCGCGCAATACCGCACGAGACGCCGCTTTTGGCACATCAGAAGCCTGCAATTGCACTGAAAATGCAGCATGCACCGATACAATCCCTGCAGCCAAGCCAAAAGTAGCGGCCTTCAAAATACACACCACCACTTCATCCAAACGCAGCATTCGCTCTAAAGCAAAAATTTGATAACTCGCGTCCCAACCCGATGCAAACAAAATCCCACCCAAAACAGACGCCAACGCCATCACCGCAGTCAACGCCATCGCCGCCAACGCAACCCCCAACACCCGTGGCAACAGCAAATAGGACGTAATCGAAATCCCCATTCGCTCTAACTCATTAACTTCACCATTAATTCGCATTGAAGCCAGCTCAATCGCCACAGCCGACGACGAACGCGCCACCATCATCAAGCAAGCCAACAAGGGTGACAACTCAACAAAACTCAGCGAGCCCAGCAAACGCAGCGCTGCATCACGGCTTTGCCCATACTCATCATGCAACTGCACGACAACAATCGCTCCCAAAGCAAAGCCCGTTACCGCGACCAGCCAAGCCGCCTCATTCGCCGTAAAATAGACCTGCTTGAGCAATACTCGCCGCACAGGCGGGCGCGCCAAAGCACTAAAATGAACCAGCACACGCTGCAATATTGAAAACAATTAAACCCTACCCTTTCGCAGTAACCACACCCAAGTCACCATTGTAAACGCTTTGAGCTAGCGCACTTGCGATTCACCCCATCAAGACCAAGGAATCACTTCCGCTTGATATTCACCATCCCGCCCCAACTACAAATTAAGCAACCGTTTTCTTGCATTACAGCCCCGTAGCCTTGATGCACAAGCTGCAAGCTCGGCGCTTTACGTAAGCACTTCTGCGCAGTAATTTGAGCTATCCCGCATTTTAGCTATCAAGCCCATTAAAAAGCTAGATTAGAAGCTTTCGCATAAAAGCTTTACACTAGCACCCATCTGACACCGATCAATATCGACTAAAGGAATTCAATATGGCGACCCAACACCATCGTTTACTTATTTTAGGCTCTGGCCCTGCAGGCTACACCGCTGCGGTTTACGCGGCGCGCGCCAATTTGAAACCCGTCTTGATTACTGGCCTTGCGCAAGGTGGCCAATTAATGACGACGACGGACGTAGACAACTGGCCAGCCGATAACGACGGCGTAATGGGCCCAGAATTGATGAGCCGCTTCCAAAAGCACGCCGAGCGCTTTGGCACGGAAATGATTTTTGATCATATTCACACTACTTATTTGGCCGAAAAACCAATCCGCCTGGTCGGAGACTCGGGCGAATACACTTGTGATGCACTGATTATTGCGACTGGCGCATCAGCACAATACCTAGGCCTTCCATCTGAAGAAGCCTTCTCGGGTCGCGGCGTTTCAGCTTGCGCTACGTGCGATGGTTTCTTTTATCGCGGCCAAGACGTCGCCGTTGTCGGCGGTGGCAATACGGCGGTTGAAGAAGCGCTGTACCTATCGAATATCGCCAAGCACGTGACTTTAGTCCATCGCCGCGATACTTTCCGCTCAGAAAAAATCCTCATCGATCATCTGATGGAAAAAGTCGCGGAAGGCAAAATCACGCTAGAAACCAACCAAACATTGGATGAAGTATTGGGTGATGCGACTGGTGTAACTGGCGCGCGTTTGAAATCAACGGTTGATGGTACGACCAAAGATTTGGCCTTAATGGGCGTGTTTATTGCCATTGGCCACAAACCAAACACTGACATTTTCAAAGGTCAGCTAGAAATGGACAACACTGGCTACATCATCACCCAGGGCGGACGCAACGGCGGCGCAACCGCCACTAGCGTACCGGGCGTATTTGCAGCGGGTGACGTGCAAGACCATATTTATCGCCAAGCAGTAACTTCTGCCGCTAGTGGTTGCCAAGCTGCATTAGATGCAGATAAATACCTAGAAAGCCTGCGTTAATTAGCAAGGGTATTGCTTTGTAGAGATTAGTTATTAATCTCTACAATCATATACCCATGAGGAAATAAAAACGCCAATCTTTTGATTGGCGTTTTTTTCATCCAAATAACAGCAATTTTCTATTAGCACATCAGATTCGTAGAGCCCATCCATGCCCAAAAGCCTTTCTCGCTCGCAATTCAAAATATTGCTCTGCAGCCTCATTGCCATCACCCTACTTTCAAGCATCAAAGCGCCATGGCCTGAAGAATTATTTCTACAACACAGCTTGACGATGGTTTTTATCATCGGCTGGTTTTTCATTCAAAGAAAATACCAACTCTCAAGCAGCAGCACCAGCCTAATCACGATTTTCATCCTGCTACATATTTTTGGCGCGCGCTGGCTTTACTCCAACGTCCCTTACGATCACTGGCTTAGCGCCTGCTGCAATACCAATACACAACAATTATTTGGCTGGACGCGAAATCATTATGACCGCCTCGTTCACCTCGCCTACGGCCTGTGCTTCACATTACCCTTGGCTGAGTTTTTTCAACGCAAAGGGCACAGTAAACAGACCAGCTGGCATTTGGCGATTTTATGGATCATGGCGAGCAGCTTGTTTTATGAATGGTTCGAATGGGGCGTCTCGCTCACCTTATCCGCGCAAGATGCCGAAGGCTACAACGGACAACAAGGCGACCAATGGGATGCACACAAAGACATATTACTTGCCAGCATTGGCGCGCTATTAAGCCTATTCATCTGGCGAAACCAAGGCAAAGTAATGCGCTGAACATAAAAAAACGCCAATCAATCGATTGGCGTTTTTCTTGGCGTTCAAAACCGCAATTAAGCTGTTTTGTTACGGCGACGTTCGTTGTCCGTCAAGAAGCGTTTACGGATACGGATGGTTTTTGGTGTAACTTCAACCAATTCATCATCATCAATAAACTCAACTGCAGACTCAAGCGTCATTTTAACTGGCGTTGTCAAACGAACAGCTTCGTCAGTACCTGAAGAGCGAACGTTAGTCAGTTGTTTACCTTTAATTGGGTTCACAACCAAATCGTTGTCACGACTATGGATACCGATCACCATGCCTTCGTACAATTTGTCGCCTGGGCTAACAAACATACGACCGCGATCTTCTAATTTCCACAAGGCGTAAGCCACGGCTTCGCCATTGTCTTGAGAGATCAACACACCATTGTGACGACCTGGCATATCTGGTTTTGCTGGTGCGTAGTCATCAAAAATGTGGCTAAGCAAGCCAGTACCGCGAGTCAAGGTCATGAAATCACCCTGGAAACCGATCAAGCCACGGGCTGGAACATGGTACTCAAGACGCGTACGGCCTTGACCATCAGAAACCATATTGGTCAATTCGCCACGGCGACGACCGATTTCTTCCATCACGCCACCTTGGTGCTCATCTTCCAAGTCGATCGTTAGATTTTCGTATGGCTCGCATTTCACGCCATCGATGTCTTTGTACACAACGCGTGGTTTCGCAACAGCTAACTCGAAACCTTCACGACGCATATTTTCGATCAAAATCGTCAAATGCAATTCGCCACGACCTGAAACGCGGAACACGTCCGTGTTGTCAGTATCTTCAACGCGCAATGCCACGTTGACCAGCAATTCTTTAGTCAGACGGTCGCGGATTTGACGGCTTGTTACGAACTTACCTTCAGTACCTGCGAGTGGTGAAGTGTTCACCATAAAGTCCATCGTCAATGTTGGCTCATCCACACCCAACACTGGCAAACCGACTGGCGCGTCTTTATCACAAATCGTTACACCGATACCGATTTCATCCAGACCCGAAATGATAATGATGTCGCCTGCTTGTGCTTCTTCAACTGGCACGCGCTCAAGGCCTTTAAAGCCGAGCACTTGATTGATACGGCCACTAGAAACTTGGTCGCCGTGATTCATCACGACAACTTGTTGACCTGGCTTGATACGACCATTCAATACTTTACCCACGCCAAGACGGCCGGTAAATGTTGAATAATCCAATGCAGAAATTTGCAATTGCAATGGCGCATCAGCGTCGCCCGGAGGGCTAGGCACTGTTGCTACCAACAAGTCCAACAATGGACGCATTGTGTCTGATTCTTCTTCCAAAGTCAGTTTGGCAAAGCCATTCAAACCTGAAGCGTAAATCATTTTGAAATCGAGTTGTTCGTCGGTCGCGCCGAGTTTGTCGAACAAGTCAAACACTTGATCGTGAACCCAATCCGGACGTGCGCCTGGACGATCTACTTTATTGATTACAACGATTGGTTTCAAACCCAAAGCCAAGGCTTTTTTAGTCACGAAACGCGTTTGTGGCATCGGGCCTTCAACGGCATCAACCAGCAACAATACGCCGTCAACCATACCCAATACACGTTCAACTTCACCACCGAAGTCCGCGTGACCTGGGGTATCAACGATGTTGATATGCGTGCCTTCGTATTCGATGGCTGTATTTTTAGCCAGAATGGTAATACCACGTTCTTTTTCAAGATCGTTGGAATCCATTACACGCTCAACGACTGCTTGGTTGGCGCGGAATGTACCGGCTTGTTGTAAAAGCTGGTCTACCAGCGTGGTTTTACCATGGTCGACGTGGGCGATAATGGCGACGTTACGAAGTGCACGGGTCATGTTTGGACTGTGGGTATTTGCGAAAACGCGGATTGTACCACGGCTTAATGAAAAAACCGTGAAGTCGCCAAGGACTTATGCCAAGGAAAACGCATTAACCCTAGAAAATGCCTGATTAACGGCATCCATTTCAGCAAAGAAGGCAACTAAATGCGATGCACTGCGTGCGCCTGCACCGGCATTGAGAAATACTGGCCGCAGTCAGCTCCAAAAAATACAACGAACAACTTACTGCGTCTTATCCTTGGGTATACCCTCAAGCAGCAAGTCCAATGAGAAGTTCAACAACATACCTGCAGTAGCACCCCAAACAACGCGCTCATCAAACTCTAAAAAATGCGTAGTACCCCGCAAACCCTGCCGAGTAATCCAACGCTTCTCATAAAGAGAACGATCTAGCAAAATCCGTAGCGGCAACTCAAACACATCAGCCACCTCAGTCGGATCGGGGCGCAGGACAAACCCGGGCTGAACCAGACCCACAACAGGTGTCACGCAGAACCCGCTAATCGTATGGTATTCACCCAAACAAGCCAGAACCTGCACCTGATTCGCCATCAAGCCGATTTCTTCTGTGGTTTCGCGCAGAGCGGTTGCAATGGCATCCACATCCTGCGCCTCGCTCGCACCGCCCGGAAAACTCACCTGCCCGGCATGGGCTGATAAATGCGCGGCGCGCTCGGTCAATAAAACCGTCGCGCCCGTCGGATGCAGCACAATCGGAATCAGCACTGCCGCCGTGCGCTGAGAATTATGTTGATAATCGCCACCACTGGTCGGTACGGAGGCAGCAAGCCGCTCCATCAACCACAAGGGCAATTGCTCTACGCTGGGCAACATGACTAACTCACCCTCGGTAAACGCAAAGCACTTTTATGTGCAATAAGCCGCAGCGCCAGACCAAAGCCAAATAAAGTCCACATCACATAAGGACCAACAAAACCAGATCGCTCGGCCAGTAATAGCAATACCGCTAGCAAAATTGAAACCGTACCATAAAAATCCTGATGCAAAATAAACGGTACATCGTTCACCATCATGTCGCGCACCAAACCACCACCAATGGCAGTAATAAAGCCCAGCGCACAAACCCCAAATACATTGAGCTGCAAGTCAATCCCCAGTTGAGCGCCCGCCAAACTAAACGCCACCAAACCAATCGAATCGGCAACAATGAAAATCCTAATCAGCAACTGGGAGTTTTTCTGCTGCAATTTAATCAACCAGGCCAGAATCAAGGTGGCAAAGATGGTGTAAAGCGGATTGATATCAATAAAAGCTCTCGGAATGCGATTCACCAAAACATCGCGAATCATCCCGCCACCAATTGCAGTTAACAGTGCCAGTATCACAATACCCAACAAATCAAAGCGTTTACGCGCACCGATGAGATAGCCCGAAATCGTAAATGATGCAGTGCCAATTAAATACAGCACTTCCAGCGAAGCCCAGTTATTCACGCTCGTCCTAGTGATAAGAAATACGCCACAACACACATTGCAACGAGATCAAACGACCCGCAACTGCTCGCTAATTTTTTGCCCCAGGAGTTGCAAGGCAGCAAACTCAGTCATCACCGTTGGCATGTCTTTTAGCTTCACCGCCATTTCAATACGCTTGCAGTGCGTGGCCATTCGCGTGCCACCCAGTTGCCCTGCTGCACCCTTCAGTTTGTGTGCAAAACCCACAATCTGCTCCACATTATTCTCGCTAATAGCTTGCTCCAAACCATTCAAACACTCATCCTGAGTCGGAAAAAACAGCGCCAACAATTCATCCTGCATATCCATGCCAACGGCCTGGGTTAATTCAGCAAACATTCGCTCAATATCGTGTAACTCTTGTTGTAATTCTGCAGTTAAATCGCTTGTCGTCGTCATTCCATCCCCCTATTGAGATTCACACTTGAGTTGCATCAATTTGCTTGGTTTAGATTAAATCTACCAGCAGATCATCCACTACCATCGGAAACACACAGACTGTCACAGCCACAATATATACAGCAGCGTCATCGACTGGCAATCCGTGAATGGTTTTACTCGCCAATAAAGGTATTCTAAACAAGCTACGCCCCAGCACCGCCACGGCTTAATTCATCTAGGGCTGACCAGCATCACGCCAGTTAAATGACGACATCCAAGCCACCTATTTTTTCTGTCAAGCCGAGCAGCCTCAGTCTGCGCTATAATCAAGCTACTATTTCGCACATTTTTTGGCTGGCCATGACCCGTAAAATCCTCGTTACCTCTGCCCTTCCCTACGCCAACGGCGCTATCCATTTAGGCCATTTGGTTGAATACATCCAAACTGATATTTGGGTTCGTTTTCAAAAATTGCGTGGCCATGCATGCCACTATGTCTGTGCTGACGATACGCACGGCACCGCAATCATGTTGCGCGCAGAAAAAGAAGGCATCACGCCCGAAGCGCTGATCGGCCGCGTACATGGCGAACATTTGCGTGACTTCACGGGGTTTCATGTCGCGTTCGACAATTACTACAGCACCAACAGCCCTGAAAATCGGACATTTGCTTACGAGATTTACGCCAAGCTCAAAGCCAAAGGCAAAATCGTCAAAAAGATCAAGTCACAACTCTACGACCCAGAAAAAGAAATGTTTTTGGCCGATCGTTTTGTGAAAGGCGAATGCCCAAAATGCAATGCCAAAGATCAATACGGCGACAATTGCGAAGTCTGCGGTGCGACTTACAGCCCGACGGAACTCAAAAACCCTGTCTCTATTTACTCTGGCGCAACACCGGTACTGCGCGACACTGAAAACCTATTTTTCAAGCTGGGCGACTGTACCGATTTCTTGAAAACGTGGACCAATACGCCAGGCAAATTGCAGCCAGAAGCCGCCAACAAAATGCAAGAGTGGCTGGAATCGGGCTTAAACGATTGGGATATTTCGCGTGATGCGCCTTACTTTGGTTTTGAAATTCCTGATGAACCGGGCAAATATTTTTATGTTTGGCTGGATGCGCCGGTCGGCTATATGTCTAGCCACAAAAACCTCTGCGATCGCTTGGGTTTAGATTTTGACAGCTACTGGAACAAAGATTCATCTGCGGAATTGCATCATTTTATCGGCAAAGACATTCTGACTTTCCATGCACTATTTTGGCCCGCCATCCTCGAAACCGCCGACTTACGCACACCAAGCGCGATTCACGTGCATGGGATGTTGACGGTGAATGGCGTGAAAATGAGCAAATCACGCGGTACATTTATCACCGCTGAATCGTATTTAAGCCATCTGAATCCAGAATGGTTGCGTTACTACTACGCCGCCAAGCTCTCCAGCACCATCGAAGACATTGACTTAAATCTCGAAGACTTCGCCGCGCGTGTGAACTCGGATTTGATCGGTAAATACGTCAATATCGCCAGCCGTGCGGCTGGGTTTATTAGTAAGCGTTTTGACGGGAAGTTACATTCATCTCTTAAAAACGACGAACTTTACAAGACACAGAACGGCGATATCAAAATTAGTGATTTAAACGTTCTCATTAATGACCTTTGTTACAACCTGCAACAAGCATCAGAGGAAATTGCCGACCACTACGAAAATCGTGAATACAGCCGTGCGATTCGAAAAATCATGTCGCTAACAGACGCGATCAATCAATTTGTTGATGGAACGAAGCCTTGGGAAATGGCTAAGCATCCAGAGCAACAAGATGATTTGCATAGAGTATGCAGCTTCCTAATCAACGCCTTCCGAATTCTGACGATTTATCTGAAGCCCGTCTTGCCACAATTGGCGAGTGACGTTGAAGCTTTCCTTAATATCGCACCACTGCAATGGTCGGACTCACAAAGCTTGCTACTCAATCACACGATCAATGCCTACAGCCATTTGATGGTACGAATTGATCCAAAAAGCATTGATGCGATGATCGAAGAAAACAAGCAAACACTGGAACCAACAGCTGCTGCACCCGTTGCAGCACCAAGCTACGACATTCCTGCCATTGCTGAAACCTGCAGTATTGATGACTTTATGAAAGTCGATTTGCGCATCGCGCGCATCGCCGATGCCCAGCACGTGGAAGGCGCAGAAAAATTGCTGCAACTCACACTCGATTTGGGCGGCGAAACACGCAATGTATTTGCAGGGATTAAATCAGCGTACAAACCTGAAGATTTGATCGGTAAACACACGGTGATGGTCGCCAATTTGGCACCGCGAAAAATGAAATTTGGCCTATCAGAAGGGATGGTGCTGGCCGCCAGTGGCGACGGCGGTTTGTACATCCTTGAGCCACACGAAGGCGCAAAACCAGGAATGCGCGTGAAATAATCTTCACCTCGCTTTTCAAAAAAAATGCCGCTACTCTGTTGATTAGCGGCATTTTTTATGGGGATGAGCATGTTACAGGCAATGCATGTTTTAATTTCGGGCTTAGTGCAAGGCGTTGGCTTTCGTTTCTCCTGCTGCGAAAAAGCGCAGCAACTGGGCGTGACCGGTTGGGTTAAAAATCGCCAAGATGGCCGCGTAGAACTGTGGGCTGAAGGTAAAGCAGTAGCGCTGGATCAACTCACGATCTGGCTACAACAAGGCCCGCCCGCAGCTCGAGTCGATCACGTCACCATTGAGCGCTTTGATCCCAAGCAATACACCGAATTTCAAATCAAAGAAACCACCACCTAGGTATTGCCATACAAGCATTAACCATCAAAGCTTGCAGCCAAATACCCATCAATCAAATAATGACCGCATCCATTCACGATACACCCTTACCGCCGCATCACCCTCATTCGGTGCCCATGCGGCGCGCTCCTCAGCCGCTACCGGCACATACGGCCCCGCTTTCGCCTCAAAAAATACGGTTGGCTCTAAAGCCACCAAACTATGAAAGACGCGCGGCGGAATATTAATACCGATGCAATCGCTGCCTGCTGCCAAAACTTGCGAACGCGTCACCACACCATCGCTATTAAAAATCAACACCCCCATGCGTCCCGTCAGTACGATCATGGTTTCTTCTTTATCTTCTGAAAAATGGCAATGCGGCTGCACATAGGTATCCGGTTGCAAACCGTTCAGCATCCGATGACAGGCGGCCGCATCATTGGCATGAAAATTCAAATTTTTCCGCAAGCGCGGGCTGTGCGCCGCTTCACCCAGCAAATCCGACAACATGGCTTGATCGATAAAAGTAGTTTGACTCATGAGTGTTCTTGTCCATAGATTGAGTTGGATTGCATTCAATGCCGAGCATAATGCAATAAAAGCCACGCGCTCGCCACGAAAAACGAGCCACGCAGCAGCAAGCCCAATCCAAGCCTGATACCAATACCGACAGACAGGGATGAGATAGGTATAATTGCGCTTTCGCTTTTACCCTGCACTCGGTACCCGTCATGAACTTGCCTGATCCACGCCTTTACCCTCGTGTTAATCCACAAAATCCAATGATTCGCCAAGTCATGTCGCTAATGACCGAACGCGACGCCGAATTGGTCGCACAAAAGCGCGCTGGTTTGCAGCAGCTCATGGCCGAATTACTGATGTCTAAAGATCATTACGGCTTAAATGGCGCGCTGACTCAAGCGCCGTCGCAAGACGCATGGCTAACGATGTGGCACGCGCTACGCGTTGAAGTAGAAAGCCCGAGCGCACACGATCAACAATCGGCGACTGTATTTGCGATCCCACTGGTACTCGTTGCCGGTTGCAAAGGCGAAACCAGCTTGCCAAGCGAGATCGACGGTGCGGCGGCGCTGAGTTTATTGCGTGAACACGGCGTGATTGCGGCGAATGCCGACGCTTGGATTTCTGGCGCGCTCTTGGGCCCAGATGTGCTCGCAGCGATTAGCCCAGCGCAACTCGCCGAATGGCGTGCGACGATTACAGAGGCCGAAAAATTCCCGATTGATTCAGCGGGTAGCGCCATTAAGGTCAAAGACGAAGCCGTTGTGCTGCGTTATTTGATTGGCGTAGCCATTCAAGAAAAAGGCGCAGAACCCGCAATTCAGCTCGGTGGCCAAGTCACGAGCTGGGGCATGCCACTGGCGAATCTGATCAGCGAAGCGCTCAAAACCGACGGCGTTACGCTATTCCCCATTCCGCGCACGCCATTGTCATGGCTGGCGGCGCAAGACGTAGGCCGCGTTACACAGCTTGAGACGCGCTTGCAAGTGATGACTAGCAATGCCTTACGCAGCATCCGCACTAAAGGGCGCACGCCCGTAGTGACGGTTGCCGCGCATGAAAATAATGAAATTCGCATCACGTTCTCGAGCAAGGAAGATCCAGAGCGCTGGGAAGGTTATGTGTGGACACTATTGCCATCCGATCACGTTGAACTCATTGCGCAATACGTGCGCGAGCTGATGCTGGAGTGCCGTTTGGAAGATTTAGTTTTCATTGAAAATGTACAACCTACATTGGATACTGATGGTCTACCGTTCTTTATCACCGCGCACATCAAACCCGTTGTTCTGCAATAAGGAATTACGATGAGCCATTACCAACATCATGTGTTTTTTTGCCTCAACCAGCGCGCACCGGGCGAGCGCCAATGCTGTAATAGCAGCGGCGCAGATGAGCTTTGGGCTTACGCCAAAGATCGCGTCAAAGCATTGGGCTTAAACGGCGATGGCAAAGTGCGCATCAATAAAGCGGGTTGCCTGGAGCGCTGCGAAGAAGGCCCAGTCATCGTCGTTTACCCCGACGAAACTTGGTATACCTATATCGACAAAGAAGATATCGACGAAATTGTTGAAGAACATTTACTCCATGGTCGAGTCGTTGAGCGCTTACTCATCCCAGCGCGCCAAACTGAAAAATAATCACTGCACCGATATTAACAATGCGCCAAATGGCGCATTGTTTACGTATATCGATCTAGCCATTACAGAATAAAGCTTACATGACTATACCCCGCAAAGCAGCTACGTTTGAATTAATCGAGATCGCAGGCCCCGCCGGTAAGCTTGAATGCCTACGTCTGGACGCGGCCACAGAAACTGCCATCGGCATTGTTTTAGTCGCTCACCCCAACCCGACTGAGGGCGGCACGTTCACCAATAAAATTGTGCATACGCTCGCCAAAACACTGTCACGCCTCGGTTATATTGCCTACTGCCCAAATCTACGCGGCGTCGGCAACTCCGAAGGTGAGCACAGCCGTGGCGAATTCGAACCCGATGATATGGCTGCAGTACTTTCGTTTGCCCGCGCAGCGCATCCACAACTCACTCGACTCACCTTGGCAGGATTTTCCTTTGGCACTTTGGTGCAAAGCCGCCTGCGCGAACGGCTGAGCGATGATGAGGTCGAAGGGATGATTTTGATTGGTCCAGCCGTTAGCCGTTATGCTTTTCCAAACGTGCCCAAAGGCACGCTGATTATTCATGGCGAAGAAGACGAAGTGATTAGTTTGGCTGCAGTGCTCAACTGGTCGCGGCCACAACAACTGCCGATTGTTGTTGTTCCCGGCGTAGGGCATTATTTTCATGGCCGCTTAACGCAGCTGGCAGAACTTGTCGAACACGCTTGGCGCTAACAATGAATTTGCCCGCCACTTTTTTCCCTGCCTGGTTACTCATCATCAGCGCCATCATGGGTTTTATCGCTTGTGGCTGGGCGATACGTCTAGAGAAGTGGCTGCAACTCCCTCAAGCCCAAATCAATAGCTGGCTGTGCTGCTCGGTCATCGTACTAATGGCTTGGCAACTCAAAGCGCAAGTGCATCACGGGCTGGCGTTTCACCTCTTAGGTGTTAGCGCACTCACGCTGATTGCTGGGCCGCGGCGGGCGCTGCTCAGCATCGCGGTCTTACTGGCTATTGATCTTGGTTTTGGTCACGGCGATTTGGCCACTTGGGGTCTGTCATTATGGCTAATTGGCCTGCTCCCCATCAGCATCACACACGGGCTATTACGTTTCGCCCAAACAAAATTTAGCCCGAATTTCTTTGTCTATATTTTTGTGAATTGCTTTGCCGCAGGTGCGCTTAGTATGTGGCTGGTCGGCCTCAGTATCTGCGCCCTATTATCACTGGTCGGCGCTTACCCGGCTGATTTTTTATTTGATGAAACACTACCGTTTTATTTTCTAATGGGCTGGCCAGAAGCTTTTATCACGGGGCTTAATCTCACTCTACTGGTGGTTTGGCGGCCAGAATGGGTAAATAGCTTTAATGATCGCGTTTATCTGCAAAGAAAATAATAAAATACATCTAAAAAAATATTTTGCATCCTTGCTTCGCCTCGCCGTACCACCTCTACTGACTTCGGCTTTACGCTCGCCATAAAACTTTCACACATGATCTAATCCTCTGCTAAATTACTTGCAAGCACGCCATATAAAAGCACGAGTGTATGCGCCAAATTCGCATCGATTTAAACCTCATTTTCATTGCCATCGTCACCTCGGTTTTAACGGTGTCGGGTGCAATTTCGTATTACCGAACGCAACATCAGCTTGAGGCTGAGCTCGTTGAATTTCGCAAATCACTCGACGCCCGCCTACAGAGTGTTTTGCCTGGCATTATGTGGAATTTTGACGACCAGCAATTAGCCTTGGTGCTCGATGCCGAAATGCGCTCACCCGACATTCACGCGCTCGAAGTCTCCAATATGGAAAGCATGCTGGCAGGCCGGATTCGGCAAAATGGTACTGTAGTCACAATTCATAAGCCGACTCAATTCTCAGGCCCCGACACCCACATCACGACGATTAATTATCAGCAAAATCAAGATAAACACCCTCTCGGTAAAGTTCAGATCACGATTTCACGCGAGCGCATCAATGGCATGCTACGCAAAATCATTAGCGAAAAGCTCATTGAAATTATCCTACTCGACGCGCTGCTACTGATAGCACTTTCCACCACGCTACAGCGCATGGTGATTGCGCCACTGTCTTTATTGGGTAAAAAGCTCAGCCAAGCGGCGCAATCAGACAAAGACCTTGAAGAAACCGAACTCCCCAGCAACCCTTATAAAGAGTTTTCTGATCTCACCGATGGCTTTACTCGGATTATCACCCGCCTAAAAGAAGACCTGACTATCCGCAGTCAAGCCGAAAGCCAAATGCGTAGCGCCAAAGACGCCGCAGAAACAGCGCTTGGGCAACTCAAAGACGCGCAAACCAGCTTAATTCAATCGGAAAAAATGGCATCGCTCGGTGGCTTGGTCGCCGGCATTGCTCACGAAATTAACACGCCTGTCGGGATTATTCTGACCAGCGCCTCGGTATTGCACGATGACTCAGTATTGTTCCGCTCCAAAATTGAAGCGGGCAACATGAAAAAATCCGAAGTAGTCAGCTATAGCCAAACCGCAGAACAATCCTCAGCGCTAATCATTAGCAATGCGGTTCGAGCGGCTGAACTAATCCAAAGCTTTAAACGCGTCGCCGTTGATCAAACTTCTGAGGCACGGCGCGATTTTGAATTGGGGCAATATTTACAAGAAATCATCACCAGCATCGGGCCCGCGCTCAAACATTCCCAAATTGCGATTAATATTATTTGCCCAGAACAAATCAAGCTAGAAGGCTACCCAGGCGCCATTTCACAAATCATTACCAATTTAGTCAATAACGCAGCCATGCATGCCTTCACTAACGCCTCGGATGCAGCCTCTGAAAATAGTACGATAAAAAAACAAGTCAACATCACCGCTGAGCGCTATTTTGGCACGGTGACTTTGCACGTGACCGACAATGGTCAGGGTATTGATGACACGGTAATTAGCAAAATCTTCGATCCGTTTTACACTACCAAACGCGCCAATGGCGGCAGTGGTTTAGGACTCAACATTGTGTTTAACCTCGTCACGCAAACCTTAGGCGGGCATATCCATGTGAAATCGACACTTGGCATAGGCACATCATTTATTATGACTTTCCCCTCTGTTGCACCGGCCCATCGCAATCAAACCAGCACTTAAAGCGGCGGTAAAACCTCGGCGGCATTGGTGAAATTGCATTTCTTGGGTATCCTTGCGTCTTTTTAGTATCGAGCTTCACGCCATGACCGCACTTCTCGCTGGAAAACCCTACGCTCTACTTGCCTACTGCCGCCCCGGTTTTGAGCCTGAATGTGCCGAAGAAATTGCCGACCATATTCAAGGCCCCGGCAAATTTGAACGCGGTGATGGCTGGGTTCTATTCACACCCAATGAAAACCATGGCGCGCAATTGCGTGAACTCCTCGCTAAACAATTTATTTTCTCGCGGCAAACCGTGCAAGTTCATAGTCGAGTGACTTTGGGAACGAAAGATCGCCTGACGCCGATTGTGGATGCACTTAAAGTTATCAATGGCCTGTATAGCGACGTTTGGCTTGAGCATCCAGACTCGAACGAAGGTAAATCCCTATCTGGGTTTACTCGTAAATTTGGCGATTACGTCGCCAAAGCGCTAGTGCAAAATAATTGGCTACAACCTGAGCAATCGCGCCAGCGTCTACATTTATTTTTCCCTATCCAAGGCGAAGTGATGATTGCCACGCGGCCTGTGCGCGCCACCGACTGGCTTAATGGCATTCCACGCCTACGCATGCCTTGCGATGCGCCAAGCCGCTCTACACTCAAAATGCTCGAAGCGATTTTAGTGCTGGTGGATGAGCCAGAAAAAAAATTCCGCGAAGGCATGACGGCCGTTGATTTGGGCGCAGCGCCAGGCGGTTGGACTTACCAATTGGTTTCACGCGGACTAAAAGTATTTGCGATTGATAATGGTCCGATGAAAGGCAGTATGGATGGCCATCATCAAGTCAAACACGTGCGTGATGACGGCTTTAAATATCGCCCGAAAAATCCAGTCGATTGGCTGGTGTGCGATATGGTCGAACAGCCAATTCGAATTGCTGAATTAGTCGCCAAATGGTTGGCCTCAGGCAATGCACGTCGGGCGATTTTTAATCTGAAATTACCAATGAAAAAGCGCCACATGGAAGTGGAAAAATGCTTTGATTTGATCGATAAACGACTTAGAAAAGCGGATATCTCCTATAAAATTAGTGCTAAGCAACTATTTCATGATCGCGAAGAAATTACTTGTTATATCACCACAGTTAAAGACTAATTAAATCGATTTAAATAAGGACAATTTATGTTTAAAGAATTTCGTGAATTTGCCATGCGTGGCAATGTGGTTGATTTGGCCGTCGGTGTGGTGATCGGTGCGGCCTTTGGCAAAATTGTCGATTCACTGGTCAAAGACGTCATTATGCCGCCGCTGGGCTTTTTGATTGGCAAAGTCGACTTTACGAATATGTTTGTGACTTTAGCCGATGGCAAAACCGCAGGCCCTTACAACACACTCAAGATCGCCCAAGACGCTGGCGCGGTAACTATGAATTTTGGTATGTTTTTTAATTCTTTAATCAGCTTTATCATCGTCGCCTTTGCGATTTTTTTAGTCGTTAAAGCCATGAATAAAATGAATCGCTCCGCAGCAGCGGCAGAGCCCGAAGTCGCCGCAGTAACGCCTGAAGATATTGTGCTATTACGTGAAATTCGTGATTCATTAAAAAAGTAGGTATTTCCATGTAGCCATTATTCAACAATGTCTACATCCATATACCCATGAAAAAACCCGCTTTAAAGCGGGTTTTTATTTTACGTGATATTAAACGTAGCGAGCGCCCGTCAGAGTGGCGAGGCTGGAACACAGAAACCGGAATATACATAAAGTACATGAGGATTTCGAGTACCACCCGAGCCGCAATCACGGGACGCGCAGCAAGTTTAACGCTCAACGCACAATGCTACGCCCATACCGCCACCGATACACAAAGTCGCCAAGCCACGTTTTGCATCGCGGCGAACCATTTCGTGC
Source organism: Deefgea rivuli DSM 18356 (assembly GCF_000620145.1). Lineage (GTDB taxonomy): Bacteria > Pseudomonadota > Gammaproteobacteria > Burkholderiales > Chitinibacteraceae > Deefgea > Deefgea rivuli. The sequence goes on along the minus strand of NZ_JHVM01000009.1, from coordinate 106,702 downwards.
AGCAAAGTCACCAAAATACGGCAGCCTGAAGCGCCAACGGGATGACCCAAAGCAATCGCGCCACCATTGACGTTCACTTTAGCCATATCCCACTTCATTTCACGCGCCACACCCAAAGCTTGCGCGGCAAAGGCTTCATTGCCTTCGATCAAATCCACAGAATCCAAATCCCAACCCGCACGTTTCAACGCAGTTTGGCTCGCCAATACCGGGCCCATACCCATAATCGTTGGGTCAACACCGGTACTTGCAGAAGCGCGAATCGTTGCGAGTGGCTTCAAACCCAGCGCGTCAGCACGTTCACGGCTCATCAACATCACCGCCGCTGCACCATCGTTAATACCCGATGCATTACCCGCGGTCACAGTGCCTTCTTTATCAAATGCGGCGCGCAATTTAGCCAACGAATCAGCTGTAGTCGATGGTTTGATAAATTCATCTTGATCAAAAATAACAGGATCGCCCTTACGCTGCGGAATGCTCACCGGCACGATTTCATCAGCAAAACGACCTGCAGCTTGAGCTGCAGCGGCACGTTGTTGCGAAGTCAATGCCAATGCGTCTTGCTCTTCGCGGCTAATTGCGTATTTTTTAGCAATATTTTCAGCCGTTACACCCATATGGTAATTATTGTAAGCATCAGTCAAACCGTCATACACCATGCTATCGATCAATGCGGCATTGCCCATGCGGAAACCATCGCGGCTACCATTGAGCAAATGCGGCGTAGCGCTCATATTTTCTTGGCCACCCGCGATCACAATATCGCTATCGCCAGCCAAAATGGCTTGCATGCCGAGTGCCACAGCTTTCAAGCCCGAACCACACACTTGATTAATGGTCAGGCCTGGCACTGCATCTGGCAAACCAGCACGGCGCACGGCTTGGCGCGCAGGGTTTTGACCCAAACCCGCGGTCAATACATTGCCTAAAATGACTTCAGAAACTTGATCGGCGGCAAGGCCTGTTTTAGCCAGCAAAGCACGAATCACCGTCGCGCCCAGCTCAGGCGCAGACACCTTCGCCAAAGAACCTGAAAAATTACCTAATGCAGTGCGGCATGCCGCAACAATGACAACATCAGTCATACAATACCCCAGTTATTAAACAAATAAACAAGAAACTTTGTAAGCTATAAACATAAAAAAAAGCAAGGCGAATCGCCTTGCTTCATTAAAAAATAACTTTATACAACACGCGCCTTCACGTAACGACCCGGTGCGGCTTCAATCATCTTGAATTTCGTACTACCTAATTTTTTCGGTGCCGCTACTTGCTCACCCGATTGCGGTGCCAACCAAGCAGACCAATCTTGCCACCAGCTGCCTGGACGAGATTCTGCGCCATCAAACCAAGCCGTCGATTCTTGCGCCGTATTTTCATTCACCCAATAGTTACGCTTATTGGTCGAAACAGGATTAATCGCACCCGCAATATGGCCTGAAGCACCGAGTACAAAGCGAATCGAGCCTTGTAAGATTTTCGTGCTCAAGTACGCCGATTGCCAAGGCACGATATGATCTTCACGTGCGGCAAAAATATACGTTGGCACTTTAATCGTCGTTAAATCAATGGGCGTTCCGCAAAGACTGAATGAGTTTGGTTTAGTGAGGTTATTTTCTAAATACATATTACGTAAAAAGAAGGTATGCATCGGCAATGATAGATTCGCTGAATCGCTATTCCAATAGAGTAAATCAAATGGCGGTGGGTTTTTACCTTTGAGGTAATTATTCACCACATAATTCCAAATCAAATCATTCGAGCGCAATGCTGAAAACGTTTTTGCCAACTCTTTACCGTCAATCACGCCTTCAACTTGCGATTCACGTTTGCGAATCAAATTCCAATCGATGAAATGTTTGATTTCACCCGGATCAGTATGGTCAAGCATCACTGTCATAAGGGTAATCGACTCAAACCAATCCAAGCCACGCGCTTGCATTACGGGCATCGCGGTAGTAACCAATTCGCCACCAATGCAGAACGACAGCACATTGATTTTTTCGGCCTTGCTAATTTCGCGCACGACTTCAGCCGCTTTGATCACGCCACTTTCAACGTAATCATCCCATTTCAACGCGCCTTGATGCGCCTCGATGGATTTCCACGACACCAAAAACGTCGTGTAACCTTGGCTCACGATATAAGCCATCATCGAATTGGCTGGTTGCAAATCCATGATGTAGTATTTGTTCACACACGGCGGAACCACAAGCAGTGGGCGGCTATACACTTGGGGGGTAGCTGGCGTGTATTGGATTAATTGAAAGAGTTCATTTTCAAAAATCACTTCACCCGGCGTCATCGCGAGATTGGTACCAATTGCAAATTGGCTCTCATCGGTCATCGTGATGCTGCCCTTTTGCATGTCGGCCATGAGTTTTTTCATGCCTTCTTGCAAACTTTCACCTTTGGTTTCCAAAGCGAGCTTCATCACCTCAGGATTGGTAAATGCAAAATTGGTCGGGCTCATTGCATCAAGATATTGTTTGGTGAAAAACGCCGCTTTTTCTTTGCTGGCTTCATCGGTATTGGCCGATTCCACCATTTGGATCAGCCATTTGGACGTCACCAAATAATTCTGGCGAATGTAATCAAATAAAGGCGCTTCCCATTCTGGCGCATTAAAGCGACGATCACTTTTATCGGTTTCAGCCACTTTAACTGCAGGCTTGGCACCAATTAAACCCAGCCATAAATCAAGTTGCTGCTGATAAAACTGTGAATGGCTACCCATCCACGGATTGTGCGCAGGACTCATTTTTTGAACTAAATCGTGCATCACATTGGTGTGTTGTGTCGGTTCAGCTTGAGGATGTGCATTCACCCAGTTTTGCGTCCACTGGCGATGCGCTTCAGTAATTTGCTGGAAAAAATTTTCCATGGCGGGATTATTTAGCACAGTTTGACTGCTCCGATTTAGTATTTTTTTGAATTTTGCGCATCAATTTGCTGCAACGCAACATTAACTTAATCTAACATAGATTGCAAGCCTGACAAAATCTAAAGCGAAGGATTGAAAAAACGTTACTAATGCTTGATTTAACATGACATTTTTCATTTCATTCAGTAAAATAAATTACCGATTACTAATACACAGCCCGAACCCGCTGGGGAATATTAATGTCAAAACTGATCAATTCATTGTGCATGCTCATCAGTGCCAGTGTAATCGCCTACGCGCCGCTTTTATTTGCTGCTGCAAATAGCAAGGAAAGTAAATCGACAAACAGCAAGCAAGCAACGGCGAGCAAGAAAAAAGCCAGTCAAAATAAAACAAATACCGCTGCAAAATCAAAAACCGCCACTACCTTAAGCAAAAAAACAACACCCAAAACAAAAATTACTTACACCACACGAAAATCCAGTATTTCTAATGCGGCAATTGCCGATGCACGTAAAGAAGTTCAAGTCACTCGCACCATTGCTGCAAGAATTGATCCCAATAATCCAGGCCTACAGTCCGCTGGTATTTTGATTTTAAATGAGCAATCGGGTGAAGTTTTATTTGAAAAAAATGCTGATAACATTATCCCCATTGCGTCGATCACTAAATTAATGACCGCAATGGTAGTGCTTGATGCACATTTACCACTCAATGAATTGATTAGCATTAGTGATGCCGATGTCGATTCTCTAAAAAACACCAGCTCTCGCCTTAGTGTCGGCACGACTTTAACGCGCGGTGAAATGCTGCTACTTGCATTAATGTCATCAGAAAATCGTGCCGCATCAGCACTGAGCCATCACTACCCCGGCGGGCGCGAAGCATTCATCCGCAAAATGAATGAAAAAGCATTGCAACTCGGTATGCGTAACTCACGTTTTTATGATTCAACCGGCCTCACGCCGCACAATGTATCTAGCCCGCGCGAATTAGCGCTCATGGTAAAAGCAGCACAACGCTACCCAGAAATTCATCAATTTAGCACGTCGAGCGAATATACCTTTTCGTCGAATATGCGCGGCAATATGCTGACATTCCGCAATACCAACCCATTGGTTAAAGATGCTGATTGGGATATTGGTGTGTCAAAAACAGGCTTTATCAATGAAGCAGGTCGCTGCATCGTAATGCAAGCGACCATCAACAATACGCCAGTTGTGATGGTTCTGATGGATTCGAATGGCAAATACACTCGGATTGGCGATGTACAGCGCGTTCGCAAATGGATAGAGAGCAATCCAATGGCCAAATTGCGCGCAGGTTAATTTACTAGCACCCAAACAAAAACGCCTCAATCGAGGCGTTTTTCATACTTAATACAATCACAAAAACTGCATCAACCAAGCCTTGAACTGCCCCGCCGATAAAGCGCCCGACACGCGTTCCAGCTCTACCCCACCTTCAAACACCGCCAAAGTTGGAATACTCCGCACCTTATACTGCTGCCCAAGCGCGGCTTGCGCTTCAGTATCTACTTTCACAAACAGCACTTTTCCCGCCATAGCTTGCGCGGTTGCCGCAAACGTCGGCCCGAAGGTTTGGCACGGACCACACCATGGCGCCCAAAAATCAATCACGACCGGCAATTTGCTATGCTTTAAAATCGCCGGTAAGTTTTCACTGGTCACAGAAATCGGTGCACCAGCTAAAATTGGCTGATGACAGCCACCACAATTAGGCAACTCGGCCAAACGCGAGGCCTCAAGGCGATTTGTCGCATGGCAATGTGGGCATTCAATCAATAAACTCATTATTTTTCCTTAAAGCACATTTAAAGGTATTTTTAAAAACCGTTTTCCATTCGCATCAGCTGGCGGGAAATGTCCTGCGCGAATATTAATTTGAATCGATGGCAAAATCAGCTGCGGCATCGCCAAGCTTGCATCCCTTGCTTGACGTAATGCAATAAAATCATCGCGCCGTGTATCTGCGCGCAAATGCACATTGCTATTTTTTTGCGCTGCCAGCGTCGTTTCCCATTGATATTCGTGCCGATGCGGCGGCAAATAGTCATGGCAAACGAACACGCGCGTGTCATCAGGCAATTGATACAGCCTTTGCACCGAATCATACAATGCACCGGCGTCGCCGCCCGGAAAATCGCAGCGCGCAGTCCCCACATCGGGCATAAACACCGTATCGCCAACAAACAAAGCATCGCCAATTAAGTAAGCCATATCCGCAGGGGTATGCCCCGGAACAGACAATGCTTTTGCGCTAAGCGAGCCAATACCCCATTCTTCATTCGGCGCGAATAAATAGTCAAATTGCCGACCATCAGTGAAAAACTCAGCCTCCAGATCAAATATCGGCTTAAATATTTTTTGTACTTGATCAATGCCTTTACCAATCGCAATTTGACCACCCACAACCCCCTGCAACCACGCAGCAGCCGATACATGATCGGCATGGGCATGCGTTTCTAATATCCAGTCCACTGTCAAATTGAGCTGGTGCACTGCATTCACAATCTTTTGCGCGCCAGCGGTGCTTGTTCTTCCCGATTTCGCATCATAATCAAGTACTGGATCGATAATCGCAGCTCGCCCTGCCACTTTGTCATACACCAGATAACTCACGGTAAAAGTAGCCGCATCAAAAAATGCTAAAACATGCGCTTGCGACTGACTCATGGTGTGACCTCGTAAATAATTATTTACATACATTATAAATTTATATAATATAAAGTCAAATAGTTTTATCTCAGGGTCAAACAATGAATCCAGAAGCCATCAATGCAATGCGTGCTGCGGCAGTCAACGCCACGCAAACGCTAAAAATTATGGGCAATGAAGACCGCCTCTTGCTGCTGTGCCAAATGGTCGACGGCGAAAAATGCGTTTCCGATTTCGAAGAACTACTCGACATTCGCCAACCCACATTATCTCAACAGCTGGGTGTCTTGCGTAATGCGGGCCTTGTCAACACTCGCCGCGACGGCAAGCGAATTTATTACTCTCTGGCCAGTGACGAGGTTCAGCAGCTACTCAATCTCTTATATGCACTGTATTGCCCCATCGACCTAAAACCCACACAGCCGGAGACCCAAGATGCAAATTGATTATGCACACTTTACGCCACTGGCCGCTTTGGCTGGCGGCGCGATCATCGGGCTTGCTGCGGGATTGCTGATTTTATTGGCGGGCAAAATTGCAGGCATCGCCGGTATTGTCGGTGGGCTTATTAATGGCGCAAAAGACAAAACATGGCGCGTGTTATTTGTGATCGGATTACTGGCTTCACCGTGGCTATGGCGACTATTTGCGCCACTACCCGATTTGGAAATGGTGACAACGACACCTTGGCTGATCGTCGCAGGGCTCTTAGTCGGCATCGGCACGCGCTACGCCAACGGCTGCACCAGCGGGCATGGCATTTGTGGCCTATCGCGTTATTCGGCGCGCTCTTTGGTGGCCGTTGTGAGCTTTATGGGTGCAGGTTTTGCAACCGTTTTTGTCATTAAACATATTCTTTAAGGTCTTGCCATGCAAATGAATCTAATTGGTCTTCTTACGGGGCTATTATTTGGACTCGGTTTATTACTCGCAGGTATGGCAAGCCCCAGCAAAGTACAGGGTTTTTTAGACCTTGCAGGACTGTGGGATCCTAGCCTAGCGTTTGTGATGGGCGGCGGGATTGGCGTAGCGCTCATTTTTTTCACCGCAGCAAAAAAACGCAGCACCACCGTCTTGACTCAGGAGGCGATGAAATTGCCAACAAGTAATGTCATTGATCGCCGCTTAATCCTTGGCAGTATGGCATTTGGGATAGGCTGGGGGATTGCAGGTATTTGCCCGGGCCCAGCCTTGGTCGCACTCGGCACTGGATCGATGGGCGCAGCTATTTTTGTCGCCGCCATGTTGGCTGGAATGTTTATTTTTGAACGCCTACAACGCCAATGAAACTCCCCATCCTGAACTGGCTCCCCCACTATCGCCGCGAATATGCGCTAGGTGACTTGGGCGCCAGCATCATCGTGGCGCTGCTGCTAATCCCACAAGGATTAGCCTATGCACAGTTGGCTGGGCTGCCAGCCATCAACGGCATTTACGCCAGCATTGCCCCCGTTCTGGTGTATGCCTTACTGGGCAGCAGCATGGCGCAGTCGGTTGGCCCAATGGCGATCACATCGGCAATGACCGCCACCGCATTAGCGCCCTTCGCCGCCAGCAATAGTACCGAATACATCGCGCTAGCAAGCGGGCTTACGCTCATATCAGGCGTATTGATGCTTGGATTTGGTGCGCTCAAACTTGGCAAACTTACTCGTGTACTATCAATTCCAGTCATTCAAGGGTTTAGTGCCGGAACAGCATTACTGATTGCGCTGGGACAAAGCGGCGCATTGCTCGGCACGGCATGGCGTGGCGACAATGTAATGAATTGGCTACTCGCAGCACCGCACGCACTCACGCAACTCTCGCTCACGCCCAGCTTATTTGGCTTAGCCGGATTGGCTTTACTCTGGCTCAGCAGCACACCCTGCATTGCCGCACTACAGCGCCTGCGCGTCTCTTTTAAAACCGCGCAACTCATTAGCCGGATTTTACCGCTGGGCATTCTGATCGTAGGCGGATTAATCGCCCAGAAACTGCTTGATCCAAATAGCATTCGACTAATTGGTGCACTACCCAGTGCCAGCATGACGGCAATTCAGCCTCAGCTAGATACTCATGTGCTTGCACAACTTTGGCTCCCCGCACTACTGATCGGTTTAGCTGGATTTTTACAAAGCATCACGATTGCACAGACGATTGCCGCCGAGCGCAATGAAAAAGTCGTCACCGATCAAGAGCTAATCGCCTTAGGCGGCAGCAATATGGCAGCTGCCGTGTTTGGTGGCATGCCGGTTAGCGGTGGATTTTCCCGCACAGCCGTCAACGCAAATAGTGGCGCGCGCACACCACTAGCCGGCGTAATGACCGCAGGCTGGATGCTGCTCGGGGTACTGTTCTTTAGTGATGCAATTAGTGGATTACCACTACCACTGCTGGCCGCAACGATTATTTTGGCAACAATCCGAATGATCAATCTGCAAGCCTTGCAGATTGCTTGGCGCATTGATCAGCGCGATGGTGCGGCGTGGCTACTGACTTTTTTTGCGGTACTACTGATAGGCCCAATCAATGGTATTGCGGTTGGTATCGGCGTATCGCTATTACTGTTTATTTTACGCAGTAGCAGACCACATCTTGCCGTCATTGGGCGCGTTCCCGGTAGCGAGCACTTTCGAAATGCGCTGCATTTTAAAGTCGAAATGCCCGCGCACTTACTTGCGATTCGGATTGATGAGAGCTTGTATTTCGGCAATTGCGCGCAGGTGATCGAGCAATGCCAGCAGCACCTAAAAAGCCACACGCAAGCGGCACATCTCATTTTGGTGCTATCGGCGGTCAATTCAATTGATGCAAGCGCGATTGCGGCTTTGCGTGAATTTCGCCAAGGACTGGAAAATCAGGGAGTGACCTTGCATTTGGCTGAAGTAAAAGGCCCAGTGTATGCAACGCTAGCGCATAGCACGCTATTGAGTGAACTTGGGCCCGTATTTATTTCCACTCACGCCGCAGTACAGGCTTTAAATCCGGAAAAAGACGACTTCTGTATCTAATGGGTATTGAGCTGCAAGCTATAATTAAAAAAGGCTACAGCTCAATACACCAACAATTACAATTTAAAACCACCGACAATCGCTTTTAAGCGTCCGGCCATTTTTTCCAGATCTTCGACCGAAGCGCCAACACCTGACATCGCATCACTATTGCGCTGTGACATCGTACTGATGGTTTCGATATTTTGTGCAATATCAGTGCTCGCAGCGGCTTGTTCGCGCGTTGCATTGGCAATATCGCCAATACTCACCAACAGCAGCTCGGTGCCTTGGCGCACCGTATTCATCGATACGGCAGCCTGTTGCGACAATTCCACGCTTGCGCCCACTTGACGCTGCGTCACTTGCATATGATCACCTGCTTTGTGGATTTCTTGCTGGATGGCATTCACAATCGATGAAATCTCAATCGTCGCTTCACCCGAACGACCTGCGAGTTTACGCACTTCATCGGCCACGACCGCAAAACCACGGCCCATATCGCCCGCACGCGCCGCCTCAATCGCGGCATTCAGTGCCAAGAGATTAGTTTGATCGGCAATGTCTTTAATCGTTTGTACGATTTGATTCACCTGCAAGGATTGCGTATTCAGGCTCTGCATTGAAGACACCAAATGCGCCATGGTTTCGTGGATTTGCGCGATTTCTTTGGCGACTTCATCCACTTTAATCTGACTGGCACTGGTTTCTTGCCCTGTTTCACGCGCTGTGTGCTCAAAATCGCGCGCCGAATCGGCGATATGCTGAATACTAACGGTAACTTCTTCAACACTGGCAGCTGTTGAAGTTGCCGCTTCGGCCTGATGCATTGAAGATGAACGCACTGTATGTGCCGGCCCCGCGAGTTGCTGGCTAGCTTGACTCACCGCGTCACTTTGCGATCTAACCTCGATAAACATTTTCCGCAAGGTCACAACAAACTGATTAAACGCCTGCGCAGTACGGCCAATTTCATCTTGACCATGAATCGGCAATTGGCGAGTCAAATCGCCCTCACCGGTTGAGACTTCTTCCATCGCCACAGCCAAGCGTTGCAAGGGCGCAATCAGAATATTCAGCAACACACTCAGCACAGCTACAATCGCGACCAGCGCAATTAAGCCAACAACAATCGCCCAATTTCGTGCCGCAACGGCCTCGGCAACGATGACTGATTCAGGTACCGCAACGCCAATCGACCATGGCTGATTACTATTACCCATTTTAATCGGCTGGTATTCAAACAAAGTGCCATCGCGCTCGAAATGGCTAGCTTTACCCGCTTTCAAATCGCTCATAAAGCCGGCCGGATAATCAGCATCGCTCACATTCTTGCCCGCTTTGGCGCTATCGGGCGTCACCACATACATGCCGGCATTTGAAATCAAAGTCACCGTGCCAACACCATAAGGTTTTTCTTTACCGATACTGGCTTGCAAAGAGGCCAAAGGAAAATCCAGCCCTGCAACGCCCAAAAATTTACCCGAAGGATCTTTAATCGCCACAGCCAAAGTCGACATCAAAGTTTTTACACCACCCACATCATACGGAAAAGGCTCAGTAACAGTATCTTGTTGGCGCTGCTTGGGTACAGCGTAAAAATCGCCCCAGCCACTGGCTTCATAGGGCACTTTGTATTCAGTGGGCTTGTCACGGAAAGGTTCGGCTGCTTTTTTCTGGTCAGCCCCCAACATGGTATCTTGAACAATCTTGCCTTCGCTGCGAACAATATAGGGGGTATATCTACCTGAAGGATCATGTTTCGGCCAGTCCTGCCTATACATATCATCCTTGCCATCTAGCGCATTGGGCTCCCAAATCATCCACAAACCCGACGCCAGCGGCTGCGCTTCAAGCATCCGCACAATAAGCGCATCAAGCGCTTTTCGCTCGGGTAGCGCTGCGCCCTGTAAGCCTTGCACGGCCTGCGTCAAATTAATCGGTAATTGATAGGCGGCAGAAAATTGCCCCTCAACTTGCGTGGCATAGGCCAAAGACTGCTCTTTTAAACGCAGCAAACCTTGTGCTTTAGCGGATTCATAAGCATGGTTAGCAATAATGCTAATCATAATTGCGAAACCAACAGCAATAGCGGTCGTCGTAAACAGCAAAATCTTAGTACGTAAACTCATATGACTAAAGCGCAGCATATAACCCCCAATATCAATCTCATTTTTATAGTTTAGTCGCTAATCTGTAAGTCACTGAAACAAAACGACACTCAAGCAAAACTAAATCGCTTAAGTACAAGTGAAAAAGTTTTATGGCGAGGCGTCGAAGCCGCAGGCAGTACATCGAGTACGACAAGGCGAGACAACGATGCAAGACTGGGTGGCCTTAGGCCAAAACTTTTGCTTTACCACTTAAGGTGTTTTAAATGCAATCACATGCTCACATTCGACTTCAATACCAATTGCTTCACCGATAGCATGATTATGATGACTGGGCACTAAAGACAATACGCGGTTTCCCGAAGGGAGCGCCAAGGTGTACAGAAAATGCGCACCGCGAAACACTTTTGAAATGACTTCGGCTTTCAACGGGCTATTGTCGACATGCACAATATCATCGGGGCGAATTAGCACTTCCATATCGCAACCGACACAACAATCAATCGGCACGGTGCGGCAAACCTCGCCCAATTCAAATTCAATGCACTGCGGCCCCGTTAATGTCGCAGGAAGTAATACGCCCTCGCCAATAAAATTGGCGACAAAGCGATCGACTGGCTCATGATACAAATCATACGGCGCGGCCCACTGGCGCAAACTGCCCTCCGTCATCACGCCGACCCGATCCGCCACTGCAAATGCTTCGCGCTGATCATGCGTGACCAAAATCGCCGTTGTGCCACTGGCTTTCAAAATCGCTCGTACTTCTTGACCCAAGCGTTCGCGTAGCTCGACATCCAAATTCGAGAATGGCTCATCCAATAGCAATAGCCGTGGTTTAGGTGCTAAGGCGCGTGCCAAGGCGACGCGCTGCTGCTGCCCGCCAGACAATTCATGCGGATAGCGCGCTTCAACATGGTTTAAGCCCACTAAATCAAGTAATTCGCGTACTTTTTTCGGATCTTTATTGCTAAGACCAAACGCGATATTCGCCGCCACAGTTAAGTGTGGGAATAGTGCGTAATCTTGAAACACCATGCCAATGCCACGTTCTTGCACCGGCGTTTGCTGCGCTGCCGAGCCCACTTTTCGTCCCGCCAAATAAATGTGACCACCCGATAAAGGCTCAAACCCCGCAATTGCACGCAACACCGTCGTTTTACCGCAGCCCGAAGCACCCAATAAACAGCCGATGTCACCCTCGGCCAATTCAAATGACAAGTTCTCAACGACCTTACGCCCAGCAAATGAAACCGCTAACCCATCAACTTTTAGTAAAGCCATTACTCACCCTCAGATTTTCTAACTAATAAAATCACTGGCAATAAGCCAGCCATCACAATCAATAAACTCGGCAATGCGGCGTTTTGCCACATGCCTTCTGATGTCATTTCAAACACTCGTACTGCCAAGGTGTCCCAACCAAACGGACGCGTCATCAAGGTGATCGGCATTTCCTTCATCACATCAACAAACACCATCAGCATCGCCGTGAACACACCACCGCGCAGCAAAGGGATATGCAAGCGCCACAATAAGCCACGCTCACTCACACCCAAAGTACGCGCCGCATCTTCTTGATTATGACTAATTCTTTGCATCGCACCATCAATCGGCTGAAAGCCCACCGCCATAAACCGCGCAGCCAAAGCCAATAACATCACGGCGACTGAGCCTTTCAAAATTTGAAACGTATCAAACCCCAAGGCATGCGCAATCGGTAGTAATTGGTTATCCAACCACGCAATGGGGATAAACACGCCCACCGCCAGTACCGTGCCTGGCACGGCATAACCTACCGTCGCTAAGCGCACCAACAAGGATGTTGACTTAGCCGCATAACGGCGCTGGATATAGACCAAGAGCAAGGCCAACACCGTCACGATTGCAGCAGCCAATAAAGAAATCCCAATCGAGCGCAAAATAAAACCCGGATAGCGCGCATCGAAATCCTCACGCCAAATTTGCGCGCTCCACGTGATCAATTGTAGCAAAGGAATAATAAACGCCGTCAGCAACACAAGCGTACACGCCGCACTCGCCCAAAAACCCTGACAACGAGTGAGCACAATGCGCTCCGCCGCCACTATTCGGCCATGATAACGCCGCGCCCCACGCGCCCAACGCTCCAAACCCAAAATCACCAGCACCAATAACACCAGTAGCGAGGCCAACTGCGAGGCAGCAGTTAAATTAAATAGCGCAAACCACGACTTATAAATTGCCGTCGTAAATGTATCGAAATTAAAAATCGACACCGTACCAAAATCGGCCAAGGTTTCCATCAGCGCCAAAGTCATGCCGCCAATCAACCAAGGCCGCGCCATCGGCAGCGCCACTTTCCAAAACGCACATGGGCGCGACATACCCAGCATTTGCGCCGCTTCTAGCGCCCGCTTGCCCTGAGTTAAAAACGCATTGCGCGCCAATAAATATACATAAGGGTAAAACGCTAGTGACATCACCATAATCACGCCGCCGGTGCTGCGAATGCGCGGAAACCACGCCGATGAGCCGGTTAACTCGCGGATCAAGGTTTGCACTGGACCCGTAAAGTCTAAAAAACCCACCATCACAAAGGCCAATACATAAGCGGGCATCGCCAAAGGCAGCATGAGCGCCCACGCAAAAAAACGCCGACCAGGGAATTGGCATACGGCGGTAAGCCATGCCAGCGGTACGCCCAGCAGCAATACCCCCACTGAAACGCCTAAAATCAAAACAAAAGTATTTTTTAAAACATCAGGCAACACGAATTCGAATAGATGCGACCAGATTTCAGGCTCGGGCTGCAAAAAAGACGCCATGACCACCAACAAAGGAATGACCGTGAGCAAAGCAATCGGCAAGAGAAGAAACGCGCCGCGTGGAGAGAACAAACGCATAGACATCCAGAAATATAAAATGGGCAGTCCCAGAACGGGCTGCCCATCAATTGTAACGGAGCGGACGGATTAAGCCACGCAACTTACACTCAACAATTACTTATAACCTGCTCTATCCATCAATTTAACCGCTTGCGATTGCAACTCACCCGCCTTGCTCATATTGATAACGTTAGGCTTGAAAGCGCCCCAAGAAGCCACCAACTGATCGGGTTTAACGGTTGGATTCACAGGGAATTCCATATCTTTATCGGCGTAAATATTTTGCGCTTTATTTGAAGACAACCATTCCATCAATTTCACTGCGCCCGCTTCATTTTTGGCATAACGCGTCACGCCTGCACCCGATACATTCACATGAACGCCTTCGGCTTTTTGATTTGCCCAGAAGATTTTAGCGTTAAATTTAGGATTTTTATCGACTAAACGGCCAAAATAATACGTATTGGCAATACCAACAGCGCACTGACCTGCTGCAATTGCTTCAAGTAATTTCGTGTCATCAGCAAATACATCCGTTGCCAAATTCGCCACCCAACCACGAACGACTTTCTCAGTTTTGGCTTCGCCATGTTGCGCAATCATCATTGCAACTAAAGATTGGTTGTAAACTTTTTTACTGGTACGCAAACACAATTTACCTTTCCATTTTGGATCGGCCAAGTCTTCATAGGTTGACAAGTCTTCGGCTTTAACTAAATCTGGATTGAAAAACATCGTGCGTGCACGCACTGATAGGCCATACCATTGGCCTTTATCATCACGTAAATGCGCTGGAATGTTTTTGTTCAGCGTTTCTGATTTCACAGACTTAAGCAGACCCAAATTCGAAGCTTGCCAAAGATTGCCCGCATCCACGGTGATCAGCATATCAGCGGGGGTATTGGTACCTTCCGCTTGCAAACGCGCCATTAACGGGCCTTCTTTATCCGTCAAAACTTTGATCTCAACACCGGTTTCTTTGGTGTAAGCATCAAATAAAGGCTTAATCAATTGCTCATTGCGCGCGCTGTATACGGTCACTGTTTCAGCTTGAGCAAAACCCGCCATCATCGAAAGAGCCAACAGCGATAGTGTGATGCGTTTCATTTAGATCGTCCAAATTCAAGTCATGATGTGCAGACTGTAGCACACAATAACAATCATTCTCAATATCAGCCATGCTGTAAACAACGGTAATTTCGACATTCATTTTGCATCGTTCCCAGTCGGCGCTACAATCATCCACCCACAAAAAGGAATGCCGCATGCTTTGGTTTCGTAATCTACAAATTTATCGCCTTTCGCCCGACCATAAACTCTCGAGCGAGCACATCGCCACTGAACTCGCTAAACGCCCGTTTGTGCCGTGCGGCAGCATGGATATGGAAAGCTGCGGCTGGGTGCCGCCTGCTCGCCACGCGCCTGAAGATTTTGCATTAGCGCGTCAAGATGCCGTGTTAGTTTGTCTAAAAACTGAAGAAAAAGTGCTACCCGCTGCGGTAGTCAAAGATGTTCTCGATGACCGAGTGCAGCACATTGAGGCGGAAGAAAATCGCAAGGTAGGCCGAAAAGAGCAGCGTGAACTGAAAGATCGCATCGTCGATGAACTGCTACCGCGTGCCTTTACCCGCTGCCGCAGCCATCGCGCTTTGATCGATTTGGCCAATGGCTTGATTATTGTTGATGCAGCCTCAGCGGCTAAAGCTGAATACCTACTCTCCACTTTGCGCGAAACGCTGGGTAGCTTGCCAAGCAAACTCATCGACACCGAAACCAGCCCTGCAATGGCAATGACAGATTGGCTGACCACCGAAGCACCTGATGCGTTCACGATAGGCCAAGATGCCGAGCTTAAAGTACCGGGTGACGAAGGCTCAATCGCGCGCTTTAAGCGCCAAGTCATGGACAGCGATGAAGTGCGACAGCATTTAGACGTTGGCAAAATTGCGACTCGCTTGGCCTTGGCATTTGGCGAACGCCTGACGTTTACGCTGACCGAAGCGCTAGAAATTAAATCCTTGGCAATGCTGGATGTACTCAAAGACGAAGTCAAAGATATGGACGCCGAAACGCAAGACGCGCTATTTGAATCACAAATGGCGCTACTGATCGGTGAATTGCGCGGATTTATTCCAGCATTGATTGAGGCCTTAGGCGGTGAGACCGCTAAATAGCCAAAACAGAATAAAGTATGGGTATATAATGCTAGGCATTATTAAACAATGCCTAGCATTATATACCCGTCAATCAATTAATTCAGGGCGGTTTTTAACCGCCTTTTATAAGCTCAGCGCCGTCACAAACCCCTGCTCAATCGCACGTTTCGCATCCAACTCCCCCGCCTCCAGCGCACCGCCAATTAAATGCACGGATTGCTTCAATGCCAATAATTCAGCGTACAGTGAATTCACTGACTCTTGACCTGCACAAAGAATAATCTGCTCAACGGGCAAGCATTTCTCCATGCCTTCATGTCGCAAATGCAAACCGTCATCATCAATTTTCAGATATTCAACTGAACCCCATAGATGCACGCCGCTACGCTGCAAGCCGATTCGGTGTATCCAGCCCGTCGTGCGTCCTGGCCCTGCGCCGGGTTTACCTTT
Source organism: Deefgea rivuli DSM 18356 (assembly GCF_000620145.1). Lineage (GTDB taxonomy): Bacteria > Pseudomonadota > Gammaproteobacteria > Burkholderiales > Chitinibacteraceae > Deefgea > Deefgea rivuli. The sequence continues at coordinate 90,581 of NZ_JHVM01000009.1, read as the reverse complement.
GCTGCGTTTCAACAACCAAACCTCACGCTCCGGCGCATGAAGCTCTGGCGCACATAAACCACCATGACTTTGCAGAGAAGTATCAACCCCCCATTCAGCCAAATACTCTCTGCCCGTATGCAAGCCATTGACTAAGTAATCAGCGACATCCACGCCAATACCCCCTGCGCCAATAATCGCGATTTTATGCTTGGGTTTGACCTTACCTGAAATGATGTCGGGATAAGCAACAACTGAAGGATGCGCAATTCCCGTAATTTTTGCCAAGCGCGGCACGACCCCCGTTGCCACAATCACCTCATCAAACTTCCCCGCCAAGCTCGCGGCTGACACACGCTGATTAAGCTGAATGTTGACCTTGAATTTCGCCAACATCACTGAAAAATAGCGCAATGTTTCAGCAAACTCAATTTTGGCCGGAATTTGCTGTGCCAAACCAAACTGCCCGCCGATTTGAGCATCGGCTTCAAACAAGGTCACCACATGCCCCGCTTGCGCCGCAGTGAGCGCAGCAGACAGCCCTGCTGGCCCCGCGCCAACGACAGCCACTGTTTTAGGCTTGCTCGTTGCAGCAATATTCAGCTCAGTTTCTCGGCAGGCGCGCGGATTGACTAAACACGTTGCGGGCTTACCTTCAAACACATGATCGAGGCAAGCTTGATTACAAGCTATACATGTATTGATCTCTAGGGCTCTGCCTGATTGGGCTTTAAGAAGATACTCTGGATCTGCCAATAAAGGCCGCGCTAAGGACACCATATCGGCATCGCCGCGTGCGAGAATTTCTTCGGCGATTTCTGGAGTACTAATTCGATTCACAGCGATCAGCGGCACACCAACATGGGGCTTGAGCGCACGCGTTACCCAGCTGTACGCACCGCGTGGCACCGTCGCAGCAATCGTTGGAATACGCGCTTCATGCCAGCCAATACCAGTATTGAGTAGCGTCACACCAGCTAATTCCAGCGCCTGCGCCAGCTCAATCGCCTCCGCCAATGTGCCGCCCTGCTCAACCAAATCCAACAGCGAAATACGGAAAATAATAATGGAATTGGGGCCGAGTGCAGCACGGACCGCTTTGGCGATTTCCAGTGCAAAACGCTGGCGATTGGCAACACTGCCGCCCCAATAATCCTGCCGCTGATTGGTGCGCTCAACCAAAAATTGATTAATTAAATAACCTTCCGAGCCCATGATTTCCACGCCATCATAGCCAGCACGCTGCGCAAGGCTGGCAGTGTGCGCGAAATCAGTAATCGTTTGCTCAATTTCAGCAGAGGTGAGTTCACGCGGCGTGAACGGAGAAATTGGCGCCGTAATCGGCGATGGCGCGACCGAATCGGCGTGATAGGCGTAGCGCCCCGTATGCAAAATTTGTAGCGCGATTTTACCGCCAGCGGCGTGTACCGCTTGCGTCACCGGCGTATGCCGCGCGATTTGCGAGGCGTCATTAAACAGCGCTGCACCCGCAAAAGTACAGCCTGCCAAATTCGGCGCAATGCCGCCAGTGACAATCAGGCCAACACCGCCTGCGGCACGCTCGGCGTAAAATGTGGCGAGCCGCTCGGGCGCATCGGCGTGCTCTTCCAAGCCCGTATGCATCGAGCCCATCAAGGCGCGATTTTTGAGCGTGGTAAAACCTAAATCCAAAGGGGTAAATAGCTGCGGATACTGCGACATGGGTCACTCCAAACGATCGTTTGAATTACCTTAGCCTATATCGCAGTAAAAGACGATTGGGGTTATTCACCCAATCTAAGAAAAGTACGTAACCGAAAAATACATTAACAGGTATTGCCATCCAGCCATTATTACTAAAAGCCCAGATGGCAATACCCTATTAGTTCCAATTCACTTTTTTGGTACACACGGAGATCAAAGCCGCCGCCAAGGCAATCACCGCCATACCCCATGCCAGATTGCTAGCGTGCGCGATAAAGCCAATCACGGGTGGCCCCATCAGCGCACCAATCGAACCCATCGTGGTCACTGCCGCCAAAGCGACTGAACCATGCTTGGCCGCTGCCGCATACACGCAAGGCGAAACCGCTGCGACGCCCAAACCCACCAAAGCAAAACCCAATAAGGCAGGAATCAGACCGCCGAGCAGCAAGGCCAACAATAAGCCGCCGCCCGCCAATAAACCGCCCACCGTGAGCATACGCTCCGCACCAAAGCGCATCCGCCAGCCATCGCCAAACCAGCGCGCAATCAGCATCGTGCCAGAGACACAAGCGATTCCCAGCGGCGCAAGCTGCGCTGATGCACCGACCACGTCTTTTAAATACAGCGCCGACCAATCGGACATCGAGCCTTCAACAATCGTGCCACACAGCGCAATCACACCCAGCCACAGCGCAACGCCTGTTGGAATCACAAAACGCTTACCGCCACTACTGCCACTGTCTTTGATTTGCTCATGCAGCAAGCCCGGAATAGCATAAATCACGCCCAACCACAGCACAGCAGCACCCGCTACAAAATGGACAAGCACCGAATCGGTGTAGATAGTCAGCGCCGATGCAAATAGCGCAGCCAATAAGCCCCCCAAACTAAACACCGCATGCAAACGCGACATAATTGCTTGCTTACCAGCCAATTCAACCTCAACCCCTTGCGAATTCATCGCGACGTTCAAGCAGGCCACTGTGACGCCCTCAATCGCCATCACCGCAATTGCAATCGGAAACGTCGGCGCTAAAGCCAATGCAATCAGCACGCACGGCAGAGTTAAACCCGCCAAAATACACATTTTGCGTGAACCTAATTTATGCAATAAGGTTGCCGTGACAGGGAAGGAAAACACCGCGCCCAAGCCACTGGCCAGCAATAAGATGCCCACTTCTGCCGAACTCAGTCCCAATTGCATTTTGAGCGCGGGAATCCGTGATGCCCATGTACCAAAGTTGAAGCCTAAAACGAGAAAAAGCGAAGCCACCGCAAGCTGGCTGCGGCGCAAAGAAACAGAAGTATTAATCACTTGGAATCCGTTGATTGGTCTTGAGGAAGTGACGCAGTGGGCGCGTCCGGAAGTGGTAAATTGCTGAAGTCGGGCGCAAACACATCTTCACCTCGCTCTAGCATATAAATAAACGCTAATAATTCTGCCACAGCACGATACAGTTGGGGAGGAATATGGCTATCTAAATCGACTTGCATCAGCAAAGCGACCATTTCGGGCGAATCATGCACAAAAACGCCCGCTTCTTTAGCTTTTTCAATAATGCGCTCGGCCAGCAAGCCTTGCCCTTTGGCGACCACACGCGGTGCTGCACTACCTTCCCGATACGCCAAAGCGACGGCGCGTGGCGTGCTATTACGCGCCTTCATGGTCAACCTGTGATTTCACCAAAGTCAGCCCTGCCGCTTCAAAACGCTGCATTAAATCAGCTTGATGCGTTTTAATCAGTGCGGCGGTTTTTTCATCAACCGCATTAAATCGCAAAGAAAACTGCCCTTGCACCATCGTTGCAACGACCCCCACTTCGCCTAATTTAGGCAAAGTCAGATCCAGTTTAGTTTGCCACTGCCGCTGCTCTACCGCTAAGTCAGCCTGATGCTCTTGCTCATTTTGCAGTTCTAATTCCCATTTCAACGGCTGACCTGGCCAAGCATTGCCTTGCCAAACTAATGGTCGCTGCTCTAATAAATCGACTTGCTGGCGCACCAATTGCCGCATTGCCTGCTCTGGTGGTAGGTCATCCGATTTTTTGAGTGCCGCTTGCAGAGCAAGGTCTTGAGTTTTATTAGATGTGTTTACAGTATTATCAGTGGATTCTTTCGCCGCATTAGACATTGCAGCTGCTGTTTTTCCCTCATTGAAAGAGGAGGCGTTCAAGCTCGCCTGCGGCTCGCGCAGCAAGGTTTGCAATGGTCGCTGCCCCGTCACCCATTCAGCTTGGTGTGATTCATAAAACAAACCACTCTCAGCCAAACGCCCAGCCAATTGTCCGGCCAACTGGGTCGTATCGGGCTTCGCTGAAAACAAAGGTTGCGCTTGCTGCAATACCGCAGCCTTACCATCAGAGGATTTGGAGAGCACTTCATTAAGCAGCGCAGCGCCCTTACTCAGCTCTACATTAGGAGCTTGCGGCAAAGGGAGTTTTACTTCTTGCGTAGCGAGACTAAAGGTTAAAGTCGGCGACTTAGCGACCACGGTAAGATCTAGCTTTTCGCCAGGCTGGGTATTGCGCGGCAGGTTTAGGTCGAGCAATTGATCTTTAATTAGTACGGCAAATCGGCCATTAGGTAATTGATTGGTGACGGTCGCTTGAACTTTCTCACCGACAGTCAGGCGAATATCATCAGGAGAAAGCTTAACGGCTTCCAGAACCCCTTGTTGCCCACGCAAATACTGCGAAAGCAAGGTCGTCGCAGTATTACCAGGTAACATATCAGCTCCGCGCTGCGCTACGGTAAATCGCCACAATCAAATCCGCTTCACCACGAGAGATACCGCAGACAGCTGCAACTTCTGTTGCATCTGCGCCTTGTTGCGCTAAACGGATGGCTTGGGCGTAGGGAGACTCTGCAGATGACGCATTGATTTCAACAGGGAGAGTAGTGATTAATGATGGTGGAATCGCATTTTCATCAAAGTTAGATGGTAGCAGTTGCGCCGCTAACGCAGCCATTCGTACTTTAGATAGCGATAATTCTTGGCGTAATTCATCAATCTGTGCCTGAAGTAATGCAAGACCATCGGATGATTTACTTTTACGACCATGACGTAGCCAGAAAAAAAACAACTCGACCACATAAAACGACAACACAAGAATACCCACGTAGAGTAATTGCGGCCAAGTAATATATATTCCTGAATTACTCACCATACCCCCTGAAAAATCCTGTTTTTATATTAGCGATAATGGTCGTTCAGTTTGCGAGATTGCACAGTATTTTGCAAAATATCTTGTAGTTCATCGCGCCAAGCTGAAGTTAATTCAAGTAGTTGCGAATGATTAGTTTCAATCTGTCGCAATTGCGTTTCCAGCAGGGCTACCTCGTCTTCAGGGATAGATGCCCAACAAATATTCGTTAGATTTAAAGTGAGCAATTCATAGCCAGGCCAAGCTAATAACAAGTCGTCCCATTGCTCAGCCTTAGCCAAAGCCAGCAACGCTTCAATTGTTAAACCTAAATCATGAATATTCAAATTAGCCGATTTCATGCTAGGCACGACCAAAACTCCGAATATCTTTTGAAGCGTCAAGAACCTCAGCTGGCGAAGCATTCGCAACTGGTATACTCGGATCAATACTAGACCACGACGACTTAAGATCATTTAGCAATTGCAAGATTTCATCAAGCAAGTCTTTGTCATTTCTTAAATTCGCCATCAACAATTGATGGGCGCTATACTCATAAAGTGCATCTAAATTCTCAGCCAACTCGCCACCTTTGGATTTATCCAAAGAAAGACGTAAACCTTCTTCAATAATAGAAATCGCCTGAGTCAAAGCCAAGCCTTTTGCTGGAACGTTACCTTGCTCCAAATAAAATTTAGCCATATTGATAGATTTAATGGCGCCATCAAAGAGCATCACCACCAAACGATGCGGTGATGCAGTCTCCACTTGATGATCAAGGCTAGCACTACCGTAGGCATTAAGTGCTTTTTTATTAGTGATCATTATGACATCTTCGGTAAATTAGCCAGCTGAGTACTTAACCAAGTACTGGTATTTTGCATTTGCGATACAGACACATCCAAAGCGGTATACTGCGTCCGATAACGTTTTTCAATGTCAACTAAACGGCTATTCAATCTCGTTACTTGACTGGCGATGTTTTTTGCCTGTTGATTCAAACCATCAACTCGACTCGCTACTTGACCTTTGCTTGAGAGCATATCACTCAATAAAGTATCAAGTTGATAGCCCATACCACGAGAATAATTAATGGTTCCACGATCAGCACCATCGGGCGAACTCGCTGCGCCGCCCAATACTGAAAATTTCAAGCCATTATCCAGAGTCACCTGCTGACCAACACCAGTCGCTGTAGTTGCACCCGCTTTAACTACTACATCAGTCCCTGCCACCGAAATCGATGTCGCCGAGCCCAATAAGCTACCCGTCACACTCAGCGTGGCTGCTGAGCCATATTTAGCATTCGTCATCAAAATTTTATTATCAGCACCAATGGTCACTCCAACTTTAGCACCCGCAGTTTGCAACGCCGAGTCGGAATTAATCCGAGTTTGTAATTCAGCGGCCAGCTGAGCAGGCGTGTAGTCACCCGCGGTGAGTGTAATTGACGCACTCGTTCCATTGATATCAATGCCAAAAGTATTATTGCTACCACTAACATTAAAAGTGCCTCCAGCGCCTGCAAAGGAAAGGGCCTCACTCGTATAAGTCGCTTGGCTGGCATTACTGATTACAGAAATAGCAAGCCCATTAATGGTTTGCGTTTTTTTATCCACGCTATCGATTTTAATCAATGAATCGCTAGCGCGGGAATTACTAGAAAATAGGCTAATGACACCTTGCGAGTCTTTACTCAACGCCGCACTCAACTTGCTAGAGTCTAAAGTCATTTGGCCATTTTTATCAAAACTCACTCCGACCTGAGTCAATGACTTGAAATCCCCACCTGTTCCTGAAATCGTTTGTGTCATGGCTTTGCGTAGTGTATTTTGCATTTCACGCACAGTCCCATCGCCGCTCAACATACCACCTTGCTTAGTCACAGGATCAAAAGAACCTAAATCATCTAAAGTTTTAGCTAGGTCGTTATACGCTTTAACAAAATCTTGCACATTTTTTGTGATTGCACCAGTGCTTTTGCCAACACTCATGCTCACGGCACTGGTCGTTACTTTATTGAGCGTCAATGTAACGCCATCAATCGCATCACTGACTGAATTGCTCGATTTACTAATGGCAATACCATCAATTTTGAAATTGGCGTTCTGCGCAACCTGAGTTTGCGCCAAATTCATGGTTCCACCAGTCGATGCATCAAAGGCCAACATCGACAAACCGGCGGCATCGGTATTGTTGCTATCACCCGTATCCGTAGTGGTAATTTTCAAAGCATTCGATTCGCCCGTATCATTGGATACAATCGCTAGCTTGTAGCCAGTACCATCATTCACAATACTCGCCGTTACGCCTGCGCTGGCTTTGTTAATCGCATCCCGCACCCCCGTCAGCGTATTATTGCTCGCATCAATCGTGATACTTTTCGCGGTTTTATCCGGGTTGGCCGTAAAGCTCGTCACAGTGCTAGGCACAGTACCAGTCGTCGTGTATTTACCAAAAGTCAGATTGATCGTGCCAGTCCCTACAACGGTAGTTGGAGCTGCAAATGCACTAGACGCCAATTTTTGATTTTGAGCTAACTGCGAAACCTCAACCGAAAAATTACTATTGCTTGCTGTTTTACTCGCCGAAATACCAACAAATTCATTAGATGAAGAGGTGGCGGTCACTGTGTTGAAGTTGTCTGCATTAGCCAACTTTTGTGCCGTCCCCTGAAAAGTAGCCAATGCGCTTTTAATCGTACCGAAGGCGCTGATGCGATGTTGAATACCAATGTTTTTCACATCGTATTTTTGCAACGGCTGCCTCTCAATCGTCATTAATTGAGTGACAATGCTATTCACATCGATCGTAGCCATGATATTTTCCTTATCTCAGAACGCCTAATCAGGCTTTGTCACGTACCAGCAGGCCCTGTAATTTATCCAGCGCCTTGGCGATATTCAGTACTTCTACACTAGGAATCTGTCGTAGTATTTCTTTCGACTCTGTATCAATCAGGCGTACCAAATTAATCTTAGTATCCTCATCGGTACTAAATTCCAGCCCAACATTCCGATTTAGCGACTTGACAGTCTCATTGATTTTTTTTACAGCTTCTTCGACATCACGCGCCTGCTCTTTCGGATCAATCGCCTGCACTGCAGACGAATGAGTCGTCTCAACGGGTGCCGCTACCTGATCCACCTTATTATGAACCACTGGCTTTGGTACTTCGTTTTGCTGCGGCAAAGCGGCAGGAGTTGCATTCACAGATGATATTTGCATCATACACCTCTCTATTTGCACAGATGCCCCAGTACGATTCGCACTGGGGCATGATTAGTTTACCTCAATGAGCGATCATTAGCCTCGAAGTAAGCTCAACACCTGATTTGGCAAGGCATTAGCCTGAGCCAACATCGCAGTACCCGCTTGTTGCAATACTTGTGCTTTAGCCAAGTTTGCTGTTTCACTTGCATAGTCAGTATCACGAATACGGCTGCGTGATGCTGATAAGTTTTCCGAGCTGGTTGACAAATTGGAAGTCGTGTTTTCAAAGCGTGATTGCAAAGCACCCAATTTAGCTCGCTCGCCACTCACTTTTGACAATGCCGAGTCTATCGTTTTCAGTGCATCTTGCGCACCAGCAAAGCTGGAAATATCGATATTGGAAACACTCTTCAAACTGGAAATCGAAGTTGCAGCAGCTCCAAGATTCGAATTCGCAACACTCCCAGTCGCAGTGAACGAGCTAGCCGAATCAAATGTCACATAACCACTCACAACGGTAGCAGAAGCAGTACCACCTGATGAACCAACAATGCCCGACGTCGCGGCAGCCCCTGTAGAATCCAGTTTAGTCACGGTAGCATCGCCAGCATTGGTTACTCCTGTCTTATTGGCGAGCACAATGTCATTACCATTGGTATTGGTTAATTGAAGAAGACCGCTCTTATTAATCGTCGCAGTCACCCCAGTTTTGGCGGTTTGGTCGTTCACTTTATTCATTGCATCCGCCAAAGCGGCCGAGCCTGTTATACCCGCCCCTACCGTAAAGGTAATGCTGACTGCCGAACTTGCAGCGGTTGACCCATTGTCGGACATGATATCCAACGAATACGATCCTGCGGCTCCAAAGCCGACTGTCGCCTCGGTTTCAGCTTCTGCTTTGACACCCGTCGACGCCTCGACATTATTCACCGCCAGAGCAAAAGCTTGCGCAGTCATATTAGCAGTACCTGCAAACGACGCAGTACCGACAGTACCCGAAATCGTCGCAGTACTAGCAGCCACGCCATTATCACCCCACGCTGCAGCCGCAGTCGATGCGCCAGATGCTACGGATGCCCCTGCAGTGCTTGCCGCAGTAGCACCTGCTATTTGGTTATTACCATAGCCATTGGTACGGAAATTACTCATTGACGCCTGAATCGTTTGCCCGGCATTGGCACCCACCTGAAAATTCGCAGTACCAAAAGTACCATCGAGCAAGTTCTGGCCGTTAAACTGAGTCGTAGTTGAAATACGATCCAGTTCCGAACCCAATTGAGTCACCTCAGCTTGCAAGGCCTGACGATCACTGGCGGTATTAGATGCATTCGATGACTGAACAGCTAACTCACGCATCCGTTGCAATAAATCGCCACTGGTAGATAATGCGCCCTCGGCAGTTTGCGACAAAGAAATACCATCGTTGGCATTGCGCTTGGCTTGATCCAGACCACGAATTTGGCTAGTCATCCGATCCGAAATCGACAAACCTGCTGCATCGTCTTTTGCGCTATTGATGCGCAAACCTGATGATAAGCGCTGTAGCGAGGTGCTGAGCATACCTTGAGATTTATTAAGATTATTTTGTGAATTAAGCGAAGGGACGTTGGTGTTAATGACTTGAGCCATGATGCTTCTCCTGAAAGATTGAGTTTTACTTCAGCGATCGCACCAAAAGCGCCGCCTACAAAATCATTTTCGGCGCGATAAGTCAGAACTTTAGAAATTGTTGCATGATTTTTAAATTTTATGTCGCGGCAGCCTTGATCCGCTTTTTAGTTAAAGCTAATTCAGGCATGATTTCACACATCCATCACTTACAAGGTATGCCGCAATGAAGCGCAAACACAAAGACCCTCCAGCCCCACCCGATTTAAACCAGCTCCAACAATATGCACAACAACGCAAAATCGCGGGTGATAATGGCCCGATGATGATGCTATGCCAGAAAATCCTGCTCACCCAGCCCGATGACGAATACGCCTGCATCAACCTAGGATCTATCCTCGACGATCAGGGGCACTTTCGCGAAGCAATCGAGCTTTTTCAGACCAGCTTAAACACCCATCCTGACAACGCCAACTTACTGCACAATCTCAGCGTCGTGCATGCAAAACTAAGCCATCCACAGCAAGCTTATGATTACGCCAAACGCGCCAGTGAATTAGAATTCACCAATAGTAATGTCTGGATTTCACTCAGCAATTGCGCCCGATCCCTGCTGCGCTTTGACGAAGTACATTATGCAATTGAGAAAGCACTGCAAGTCGAGCCTAACAATCTCTCAGCCCAGCTTAATCTTGCTACCTACTACCTGGATACGGGCAGACCACACGAAGCGGTGGTGCAATACCAAAAACTGGCAGAACAACACCCAAACGCCGCGCTCGTTCACAATAATCTACTGCTGGCCATGCTGTATGACGAGCAATGCAGCGTCGATGAAATCACCACTACCAGCAAACGCTACTCCAGCTCCTTTGACCTACCGACTGAAAAAATCAAGCCCCACACGAATACAATCGATCCATGGCGCAGATTGAAAATAGCCTTTATTGGCGCCGATATCAGCAGCCATGCTGTCAGCTATTTTCTGGAGCCAGTACTAGCTAGGCTAGATAGAAGCCAGTATGAGATCTACGCCTACCACACCTTGGCAGAAGGTGATGCGACCACCCTGCGACTCATCCGCTATTTCGATCATTACGGCACCGTTGCGGCACTCAGCATCGACCAATTAGAACAAAATATCCGCAGAGATCAAATCGATATTCTCATTGATTTCGCTGGGCATACCGCAGGTAATGGCTTGGAAGTGATGGGTAAAAAACCAGCGCCAGTTCAAGTGACTTGGCTGGGTTACCCCGGCACCACGGGGCTGAGTAATATTGATATACGCCTCACCGACGAAATCACCGACGCCAATGCCCAAGATGGTGATTACAGCGAAACATTATACTTTTTACCCGCGCCATTTTGCGTGTATCGCCCCTGCTTGCGCCGCCCAATTCAGCGTTACTGGCCCGAATATCAAGTTCAACCCACGCCAGCACTGAACAATGGCTTTATTACTTTTGGCTCATGCAATAACTTTGCAAAAATGGGGCTCGGCCCACTCAGATTATGGGGGCAAATCCTGAATGCAGTCCCCAATTCAAGGCTATTGATCGAGGCGGCAGGAATAGCACATAAGGAAGTCAAAGCCGCCTTTATTGACAAGTGCACAGCAGCGGGAATCCGCCCCGAGCAATTACATCTACTAGAGCGAGATTACGGTAAGCAATATTTGATTTACCACGAAATCGACATTGCACTCGACCCTTTCCCACTAACTGGCGGAACGACAACCTGCGACACGCTTTGGATGGGAGTGCCAATGATTTCCATGGTTGGCGAAAAATTTCGCAGTCGAATGTCAACCAGTTGGCTGACCGCGGCAGGTCTTAGCGACTGGATAGCCAACGATGGCGATGATTACGTGAGAAAAGCGGTGCTACTAGCGAGCGATATCGGCGCACTCAATCAAAGACGGATGTCGTTACGAGAGCATATAGAAAAAAGCCCCATCATGGACGAGCGCCTCTTTAGCATTTATTTTGACAATGCCATTCGCCAGGCCTGGATTAACTGGTGTGAAAAACAAGGGGCAGTTACTCCGCCCCCCCCCGAATTCGAGCTGGCAGGCGAGCGAGTGTTTATTAGCCCCGGCAACCACATTCCGTTAACTGAACATTTACAAAAATTGCAATCCGCAGTCGAAAATAAAGCCTGGGATGCGGTCTATCGAATGGGCGCCATGGCACTAGAGTCTATCCCGCAACAGGCAGATGCACTGGCAGCGCTGGCCGAGGCCGATTTTTCCAATGGTTATGAGATGGCAATCAGCTACATGAGCTGTGCCGTGGATGCGGCACCAAAACGCGGGCATTATTATTTGCGGCTCGCCGAAATGCTGATTGCAAAGGACGAACAGCAGGCTGCACAACAAATTTTGCAGATGCTAGAAAAAAGAATAAATGCAGGGGAAATCATTATTTAAATTCGTGATTGGCGCCGTACTAGCAGAACATTAAAAAAATAGACTGCTAATACGGCACTCAAAATCATTTGATTCTTTTCAAATAACCATCCGGCGCAACAGTCAGCAAAATTTTACTCTCAATATCTTTATCCACTACAAAATTTGAATTTTCGCTCAGCCATTTATGCGCGGCTTGTTTAGGGTTGTTATTCTGACTCCACGGGCGATCTAGATACATCGCATCACTCACATCATTAACGATTGTATCCATGACAATACAATAACTGCCTATCGAAACCAAGGGTGCATAAGCCTGCAACTCCTGATAGACATGTTCAAATGTATGATTGGAATCTAAAACAACCAAAACCTTTTTCCCTTGCGAAAGCTCACGGGCTGCTTTAACCACCTCGGGATCCACACTAGAACCTTGAATCATTGTGATTCGGTTAGCAAGCGGGTGCTCTGAAATTGCTTTTCTATTGTGTTCCTTAATATCTATATCAACAGCCAGCACTTTTCTCTTTGGCTTTGAAACATTCAAATCATACCCGCCCTCTATAGCTTCATACATATCCAACAAAGCAAGCATTGATGCACTAAAAATAATCGAGCCACCATGTGCGATTCCAGTTTCAACAATCAAATCTGGCTTAACACTCCATATTAACTCTTGCATTGCAAAAATATCTTGTGGATATTGAATAATCGGCCTACCTTGCCAAAAAAAGTTATAGGAATATTTCTGCGCCAACGAAGCAGACATAAATGAAGAAGCTAAGTCTTTAATTGGCTCATTCTGAGCTTGCTTCGCAAGGCGAATTTCAACTTCTTTTTCAAATTCAGTCATTTTCAATCCTAATATAGTTATACTTAGCACCCGACATTCTTTTTATCTCGTCGAAATAATTACAATTCATTACACATATAGATTCACCATTCTTCATATTCCCCAACGCATCCACAGGAGACTTCACACATAAACCTGTAACTGGAATAAATTTACCTTGTTTCTCCGGATTAATATCAATTATTATTCCAACAGGAAATCCAATCCTCTCTCTCAACAAAGAAAATATCACGCCTTTTGAGCTAGCACCCCAGACAACACTAGACGAGGCTACAGCCTCACTTCTCAGCGACGTATCAAAATTCACAGGAAAATCAATCGAATCTTCCGAATCAAAAATCGGTTCGCGCAAGGAGTTTAAATTGGCAATAACATACATATATTGCCCGCCAAACAAATACCCAGCAGCAACTACTCTCTCAAACATTCTATAAAAATCAGTCAGTCTGAAATAATTAACATGTTCATAAAATATGTCAAACCAAGCTCGCTTTTCACAGATCCACTCAAAGCTTGGAACTTCAATATAAATTAAACCCGATGACCGATTAGCACGGTTTAGTTTATTCAAGAATTCAAAAGGATTTTCCACATGCTCGAGTACATGCCTCAAAATCACACCATCAAATTGGCGCCCCAACTCGGACGTGAAGTATTCGCGATCAATTTTTGAATTCGACCCTTCATAAGCGGGATCTAAACCACAAACATCAAAGCCATTGAATTGTAATAATTCGACGAACATCCCTTTACCACAACCAACTTCGACCAAACGCTTGCCACTCATATATTGACTGATCAATCCAAGCACTTGCTCAAGATGAGCTTTAAATACTAAGCTATGGCCTTGTTCATTTTGGTAACTCTGATCATAAATCACAAGTTCATCATTAAATTTTTTATTGTAAATAAGCCCAGTTTTTAAATCTTCAACCAGTTGAATATCACCCCTTGGACACGCTATTGCATCAGCACGAGAAAAATACAGTTTATTTTGCAAAACCGGAAAATCATTTTGTGTATATAAAACCCTGAAACCACTCTCTTGTTTCAATTTAGCACTCCTATTACACAACCCCAACGACACAAAGTGGCTCCGAGCTTGAAAGTGATTTAGCACCAAACATCAGCAAATCTTTTCGACCATACTCTTCTGCAATCTTGCATGCCATATCTTTAATAGAAACAGGCACTCCCGAGCAAATATTCATCGGCCCAATTTTATTATTACATGCAATATCTGCAATCATTCGGCTAGCCGTTTTAACATCCAAATAATCTCTAATTTGAACGCCGGAAGTCATCTCAACCGGCAATCCTGCAGAAAGGCGATCATGCAAATACGGTACAAATCTATTTTCTTTTTCACCCTCGCCGTATAGATAAAAAAGTCTTGCCCATGCAAAATCAATTTTTGCATTTTTAAACAACTCCCTCAAGGCATAAAATGCAGCCACTTTTGTGCCAGCATAAAGCGAACGAGGAGCCACAGGCGTATCTATAGATAAATAATTATGGTTCAAGTCATACTCAAAACATGTGCCAATACCAATAAATTTTTTAACCGACGTCATCACCGCAGCCCTTGCTAAATTCAAGGTTCCAATCAGGCAATCAATGTTTTTTGGAGAATCCAAATATTTTTCCGGCTCCACATACCAAGCAGCATGAATAATTGCTTCAACCCCATGACATGCGCTCTCCCACCACTCAAGACTCTCAGCAAACATATCATTGGTAATAATGCACGATTCTACACATGGCTCTGCCAAAAACTCATCTGATATAGCGCCCCGCAAAACCAACCTCACCCTGATGCCATCCTGTACTAGGGATTTATATATTTGCTTACCAACAAATCCAGTAGCGCCTGTGAGTAAAACAATACCAGCCATCACTCAACCTTCTTTATATTAGAAATAGGAGGTAGCTTTTCATCCGAATTCGACATTACGAATAAATCTAGAATGGGCCAAGCAATCGCAAGTTCAGGATCAAAACATGAAACCCCACAGGCGTAATCGGCCTGATATCTTTCCGTCATTTGGTAACTAATCTTCGTGTTGTCGCACAAGGTTTGAAAACCGTGTGCAAAGCCCTTAGGAATATAAAGCAGTTTATTATTTTCCTCATTTAATTCCACACCATACCAACAGCCAAAAGTCGATGAATCTGCACGCAAATCAAGTATTACATCGTAAATTGCACCGCGAATCACTGTCACCAATTTTTCTTCTTCATGCGGAGCTTTTTGATAATGCATCCCGCGTAAAGTACCTCGATACTCATTCCAAGAAAGGCTTTGCTGTACAAATTCAGCGTTGAGTCCGTGCAACGCAAACTCCTCACGGCAAACAGTGCGGGCAAAAAAACCGCGTTGATCGCGAATGGGTTCTGGCTCTATTAAAAAAGCCCCCGACAGCGGCAAAGGATGAAAAATCATGACAGAATTTTCACCTCTGGAATGGCACACACAAATTGACCACCCCATTCACGAATTGCGCTCATTTCCGTCATAATCTCATCCTGAATATTCCAAGGTAGAATCAATAAATAATCGGGTTTTTGCTCGAAAATGGCATCAGGCGCATAAACGGGAATACGGCTACCAGGCAAAAAACGGCCTTGTTTTGAGGGGTTTCGATCTACTACAAACGCTAGTAAATCGGGCTTGATACCGCAATAATTAAGTAAAGTATTGCCCTTAGCTGCCGCGCCATATGCGGCGACCCGCTGACCTTGCTGACGAGCGTCAATCAAAAAGGTAATCAATTGATATTTGATTTGCTGCATCTGTACAGAAAAATCAGTATATGTTTGAAGCTCCAATAATCCTGCTTGATGCTCAGCACACAAAACCTCATTCACAGCTCTATTTAATAGATGCGTCGCTTTTTGATGGCAGGCAAAAATCCGCAAGCTACCGCCATGAGTTGGCAATTGCTGCACATCAAACACCCGCAGCCCTGCCCGTTCGAAAACGGGGATCAAAGCTGTTAATGATAAATAGGAATAATGCTCGTGATAAATCGTATCAAACTGCTTATTGGCGATCAATTGCTGTAAGTGCGGAAACTCCAGCGTAATCACCCCCTCACTAGCCAGCAACAATGGCATGGCAGCCACAAAACCATTCAAGTCAGGGACATGCGCCAATACATTATTTCCGAGCAGCAAATCTGCCTTAATGCCTTTAGCACTTAATTCAGTTGCCGTTTCAAGATTAAAAAAGGCTTGATGGGTGGCAATGCCCCGATTAATCGCTACCCTTGCTGTATTCGCAGTCGGCTCGATACCAAGACAAGGAATACCAGCCTGCTGAAAATACTGCAGTAAATAACCATCATTACTCGCAATTTCAACGACTTGACTACGTGAGCCAAATTCAAATCGTTCAATCATACTCTCGACGTATTGACGGGCATGTGCCAGCCACGATGATGAGTAAGATGAAAAATAGACATAATCGTCATGAAAATGAGTATTGGCATCCAACACATCATTTAGCTGTGCCAACCAGCACTGCGTACATACCTGCACATGCAGCGGATAATACATTTCACCACGCAGCAAATCGGCTTCACGAAGAAAGGCATTGGAAATCGGCGAGAGGCCAAGATCAGCCAAGGAGTGCCCTAGCGTTGCACCACAAGATCGGCAATGACTCATTAAGAGAGATACTCCTCTATTTGGGCTAATGTATAGCCCTGAATACCTTCACCATCAAGACTCTCAGCCTGATACCACCCAGCAGTATTCTCCAAGCTCTGCGCCAGACTCCACCGCGACTGCCAACCCAGTTCATGCTGTGCTTTGCTGGAATCCAAATAGAGTAATTGGGCTTCATGGGGTTGATCACTAGGTGTTGACAACGCCAGCTCCAACTGCGGCCAATAACTTTGCAAACGTTGCAACACATCACCAACACTTAAATTATCTTGCTGCGGCGGGCCAAAATTGAAAGCACCTGCAGCGCTAACCTGACCGCGCAATAAAGCCTGCCCCAGTAATAAATAGCCATGCAAAGGAGCGAGTACATGCTGCCAAGGACGGCTAGCTGTGGGGTTACGGATCTGAAGTGCTCGCCCTGCAGCAACCGCTCGCACGGCATCAGGAATAAGCCGGTCAGCAGCCCAATCGCCACCGCCGATCACATTACCAGCTCGGGCACTGGCAATCAGCACGCCGGACTCTTTAAAAAACGAATTGCGGTAACTATCCACGACCAGCTCGCAAGCAGCTTTGCTGGCTGAATAGGGATCATGTCCGCCAAGCCGGTCATTTTCGCGATAACCCCAGCACCATTCCTGATTTGCGTAGCATTTATCGGTGGTGATAATCACCACGGCGCGCACCGATGGGCATTGCCGAACGCACTCCAATAAATTAACCGTACCCTGCACATTAGTTCGCCAAGTCAGTGCAGGCTCAACATAGCTGCGTCGCACTAGGGATTGAGCGGCGAGATGAAATACGATTTCAGGTTGAGCGGCTTGCATCGCAGCAAGCATCGCAACGGGATCCGCTAAATCGGCAACCGTATGCGAGGCCAGTAAGGATTGAACCTTAGCAACTTCAAATAGATTTTTATAGGTATCTGACGCTAAAGCATAACCATGAACGCTAGCACCAAGATACCGCAACAAAGCAGCCAGCCAGCCACCTTTAAAGCCGGTATGTCCAGTCAGGAAAACCGATTTTCCAGCAAACTCATTTAAACTCGGCGCAGCTTGGACTTCCAATGCCATCACCACACCTTCCACGGTGCTTGGTTTGAATCCCACAGCGATTCCAGTAGATTTTTTTCGCGTAGCGTATCCATTGGCTGCCAGAAACCGAGATGATCAAACGCCATCAATTGCCCTTTTTGCGCGAGTTGTTGCATTGGCTCCATTTCCCAGCTGCTGCTGTCATCGGCAATAAAATCCAAGCAGCGTTTATCCAATACAAAAAAACCGCCATTAATACTGCCGCCATCACCTTGTGGTTTTTCTACAAAGCCGGAAACAGAGCCAGTCTCACCACGTAATAAAGCGCCATAACGTCCCGGCGGCTGCACTGCGGCCACGGTAGCTAACTTGCCGTGATGCTGATGAAAAGCAATTTCGGCACTAATATCAATATCAGCAACGCCATCACCATAGGTAAAGCAAAATGGTTCGTCATCATTTAAATAGCGGGCAACGCGCTTCAAGCGCCCCCCCGTCATCGAATGCTCTCCCGTTTCCACTAAAGTTACCTTCCATGGCTCACTTTTTCTTTCGTGTACTTCAATGGTGTTATTCGCAATATCAATAGTAACATCTGACATATGTAGGAAATAATTACTAAAATATTCCTTAATCAAATAACCTTTGTAACCCAAACAAATAATAAATTCATTTATCCCATGCGCTGAATAGATCTTCATAATGTGCCACAGCATAGGATGACCACCAATTTGTATCATTGGTTTCGGTTTCAAATGACTTTCTTCCAATATTCGGGTACCTAAACCGCCAGCCAGAATTACTGCCTTCATCGCCATTACCTTTTGCCTATTGAATTTGCATACTTATTCAGTACCATACTAAGGATAAAAAAAGGGCATTACCAGCAAGGTAATACCCTTTGTTACTAAATCCAACGCTTTCGTCCATCAGTCATTCATTTTGTAGCGCAAAACTCTTTCAAGTAAGCCGAGAATTCAGCGCCCACTTCGTGGTGTTTCATGCCCAACTCAACGGTCGCTTTCAGGAAGCCAATCTTGCTACCGCAATCGTAACGCGTGCCTTGTAGTTTGTGCGCGAGGATGTGTTGCTCTTGCATCAACGCGAAAATCCCGTCAGTAAGCTGGATTTCGCCGCCCTTGCCCGGTTGCACATGCTGCAAATGATGGAAGATGCGCGGCGTTAAGATGTAACGACCAACGACCGCCAAATTCGACGGTGCTTCTTCTGGTTTTGGTTTTTCAACAATATTACCAATGCGCAAACGGCCTGAGTTTTCGCTGACTTCAACGATGCCGTAGCTGCCGGTTTCTTCCTGTGCCACTTCTTCCACGCCAAGCACCGAGCAATGCGTATCGTCAAACACGTCGACCATGCGTTTCATTTCAGAAACGCCGTTACCGTCGATCAAGTCATCCGCCAAAATCACCGCAAACGGCTCATCACCCACCACAGGCTTGGCGCACAACACCGCATGACCCAAACCCAAGGCTTCCGGCTGACGGATATAAATGCACGTTACCGATTTTGGAATAATCCCGCGCAAAATTTCCAATAATTTGGTTTTTTGCTTGGCTTCCAAGTCCGCTTCCAGCTCGCCCGCTTTATCAAAATGGTCTTCGATACTGCGTTTATGTCGGCCGGTGATAAAAATCATCTCGGTAATCCCAGCCGCTAGCGCCTCTTCCACTGCATATTGAATCAGCGGCTTGTCGACAATCGACATCATTTCTTTTGGGCTGGCCTTGGTGGCAGGCAAGAAACGCGTCCCCATACCAGCGACGGGGAAAACGGCTTTGCGAATTTTTTGCATGGGATTTCCTGATTGAGTTTGACTGGGTGTGAGCAGCCCAAGGCGCAGTGCTGCGCCCAGAACTTGATCGGATTGTTTTAAATTCAGCTCATCCGGCCATTGCGACACCGCCGAGCGGCCAAGGCCGAGCGCGTCAGCAAGACGGGTTTGTGAACCAAAAATTTGTAGGGCTTCAGACTTACGCATGGCGTTATGTTTAATCATTTAAACAGCAAAGTCAACGATTAATTTGTCCGCAACATTGTTTAAATATTTAAACAAAGACAATCATAAAAGCAGATCACGAAAAACACGAACAAAAGCACATAGAACTTCAATAAGCAATGAATTTGACTCCTGGTGAGTGAGCCATCTCAGCGAACTTGAAACTACATTCTCGTGGAAGCGGGCTTGCCCGCGAGGGCACTCTTTGGCACTACCATTCCGCGCCGTATTGGCACTGCTTTCGCGGGCAAGCCCGCTCCCACAACGCCTCCAATCAAAAATGACAATTTGGTATGTTAATATAGAGCCCATTAATAAACGCCCACAAGCCTATACCCCTCAAGCCAGTAGCTGAATCAAATCCTCTTCACTCAACACGGCCACACCCAGCTCTTCGGCTTTTTGCAACTTCGAGCCCGCCGCTTCGCCCGCAACGACGTAATCGGTTTTCTTCGACACGCTGCCCGACACTTTACCGCCAGCGGCTTCTATCATCGCTTTGGCGTCATCACGGCTTAGCGTGGGCAGCGTGCCGGTCAACACCAGCGTTTTGCCGCTCAACACGCCTTGCTGCGCCGCATCGGCTTCTGGCAATGCCGCCAGTAAATCGGCGCGCAGCGTATCGAGCTGCGCCAGCGTTTCGGCCGCAGGCGTCGCCAGCCAATTGAACAACGCTTGCGCCACATCGAGCGGCAGGCCTGCGTCTTGCAAACGGCCCAAACCAAATGACTTTAATTCAGCCAAATTGCTGATTGACGTCGCCAAGGCATTGCAACGGATGGCGCTGAGTTTGGGGATTTCTAGCGCCGCCAACAAAGCCGCCAGCGTGAGTTTTTCACGCAAGGCCGGATTGGGTGCATGTTCGCCTTGCGGCGCAACGCCCAAGGCTAGAAAGTCGTCGATCACTTGCTGATTGTGCGGCTCAGCCAGAAACTCGGCCAATGACGTTGCCACCGTGCTGCCAATATCGGGTAATAAACGCAGCAGTGGCGCGGGCGCGTAGCGAATTCGCTTCAAACTCCCCAGCCAATCGGCCAAGGTTTTTGCCGTTGATTCACCGACATGACGAATGCCGAGCGCGAACAAGAATCGCGCCAGCGGCGGTTGCTTGCTCGCGGCAATGCCAGCCAGCAGGTTTTCCGCCCATTTGGTCGTCACCTGCCCGGCTTTGACGCTCTCTGGCGTGACGCCATCACGCTCATCAGCGCGGCGCTTCATTTCCAGAAAATCGTCCAGCGTCAAACGATACAGATCGGCCAGACTATTCACATAACCGAGATCAACCAAATTATCGATGTAGCGCTCGCCCAAGCCGTCAATATCCATCATGCGGCGCGAGGAAAAATGCCGCACCGCCTCTTTGCGCTGCGCCGCGCAAATCAGTCCGCCGGTGCAACGCGTCACCGCTTCACCGACTTCACGTACCGCGTGCGAGCCGCAAACTGGGCATTGCTCTGGCAAGCGATAAGGTGGGTATTGCTCAGTGAGCTTTGCATTAAAAAGATCAGCGCCAGATACCTCTACCATCGGGCGTTTTTCTAGCACCACCGACACGACTTCAGGAATCACATCGCCAGCGCGGCGAACGATCACCGTATCGCCAAGGCGGATGTCTTTGCGCTCAATTTCATCTTGATTGTGTAAAGTCGCATTGGTGACGGTTACACCGCCGACAAACACTGGAGCAAGGCGCGCGACGGGGGTTAATGCGCCTGTTCGGCCGACTTGAATGTCGATTGCCTCGACAACCGTCAGCGCTTCTTGCGCTGGATATTTATGGGCCACGGCCCAGCGCGGCTCGCGCGTGCGAAAGCCAAGCTCGCGCTGCAAGGCGATTGAATTCACCTTGTACACCACGCCGTCGATATCAAACGGCAAATCATCACGCAGCGCCGCGACGCGCGCGTGGTAAGCCACCAAACCTGCGCCGCCGCTCACCACTTCACGAATATCGCAAACCGGAAAACCAAATTCAGCCAAAGCATCCAAGATGCCACTATGGGTATCAGGCTGTAGATCCCAGCCTTCAATCGCACCAAGGCCATACCCATAAAAAGAAAGTGGTCGTTCGGCCACAACTTTAGGATCGAGCTGCCGCACCGCGCCCGCAGCGGTATTCCTTGGATTCACAAAAGTCTTTTCACCCAACTCACGCTGGCGCGCATTGAGTTTTTCAAAATCATCGCGCCGCATATACACTTCGCCGCGCACTTCGAGGACTTTGGGGATCGCCGACACACCACGCTCACGAGAAGTCTCGCGTAAACGTAGCGGAATTTGCTTAATCGTGCGAATGTTTTGCGTTACATCTTCGCCGGTTGCGCCGTCGCCGCGCGTCGCGGCCTGCACCAGCACACCGTCTTCATAGCGCAGGCTAATCGCCAAACCATCAAATTTTAGCTCGGCCGCGTATTCAATCGCCGGATCGCTACTACTCAATTCCAATTCCTTCCGAACGCTCGCGTCAAACGCCAAAGCGCCTTGCTCGCTCACATCGGTTTCAGTGCGAATCGACAACATGGGAATCACATGCATGACGGGTTCAAACTGCGGTAGCGGTTGACCGCCGACGCGCAAAGTAGGTGAATCAGCAGTGCGTAGCTCAGGATGCGCCAGCTCAAGCGCCTGCAACTCTTGAAATAAGCGGTCGTATTCCGCATCGGGAACGCTAGGTGCATCGAGCACATAATATTCATGCGCGTAATGGTTTAACGTGATGCGCAACTCAAGGGCGCGTTGAACAAAATCTGACATTTTCAATCCCAATGAGATTATTCAATGAAAAACGCCGCTTCATTGGAGCGGCGTTAATAGCTAAATTCAAAAACAAGGATCACGAAAGGCACGAACACAGGCAAAAAAAGGCGAACAAAGCATTATTAAGGGAATACTGATTTATTATTTATTCATCATCCCTAACTATTCTTTCGGGAATCCAGAACCACTGAATTCCCGCCGTCCCCTTAGGGTACACAGAGGGATGGTGGGAATGACGACCGGAATAGATCAGCCTATCTTTTTAAGTCATCAATCAAACCACACACTTTTTGAATTTTTTTCGTGTTTTTCGTGATCAAATCTTTTTATTATGCAAATAAGCGCAGCGCGGCGACCGATCCTGGCGCGATGCCTCTATCATCCATATCGGCGTACAGACCCGCCAATTGCTTGCGGATATTCGCCAAACTCGCAGCATTGAGCGGCTTGCTGTTGTCATCAACCAATTCGCAATGCAGCGCTGTCGCCAAGCTTTGCGCGAAATCGGCCAAGTAATCAAACACCGCCAAACCGCCAGCCACACGCGGCACGTCAAACAACAAAACCAAACCTTGTGATGTCGACATCAACGGCGATTGATCTTGATTCGCCAGCACAAACAAAGTTTTGCCCGAATCGCTGCGATATTGGAAAGTACCGTCGCCATGATTACGCACCAAGCCCGCTTGCTCAGCCAAAATACGTACTTTTTCCATCGGCAAAGGCCGTGCGCCAGCTGGAATATTCAAGCCAATCAACACATCGACCGAAGCACAGAATTCATCGAGTTCGCGCGCCAAGCTTAATTTCGCAGACTTTTGCGGGAAGGTCACCGAAGCATCAAAATCATCGCCAAATTGCTGCACACCCATACAAAACGCATTCAGCGATTCTTGGCTCAGCGCGCCTTGGCGATCGGCCATTTGCAGGCCAACACGCAATTCTTTAAAACGGCCACGCGTCGTGCTGTTTAAAATTTCCCATTGCTTATTTTGATTTAAGCCCAGCACTTGCACGCGTTTATTTGCAGGAAATGGCGGTACTTCAGAGGCTGAAATCGGTTCGGGCGCATGAATTTCGGCAATAAAGTCCAGCGCAGGATCGAGCAAGCTACCCGCTAACACCACTTCATCAACTTCGTCAGCATGCGGAGCAGAATGACCCACCCCAGCAGACTGAGCTGCAGCTGGCGCAATATACTCTGGCGCAGTATTGAGCTGCGGCTCGCTTTCTTCAATGATTTTGGGCACATACGTCGAGCGATACGCTGGTGGCATATCCGGAATATCATCCGGCATATCATCGCCGTACGAATTGTGCTGCGCAGCTTGCAAGTGCGCATCGCTGAGTTCGGGCACATCGTACTCAGCCTGATCCAAACGGCTTTCATCGTATTGCGGTGCGAATTCAACGGGCGCACTTGGCTCTAAAATCGGCTCTAAGCGTTGGCCGTCGCCTTTGCGAACCATGTTTTTAGGCGTATTAAGTAGCGCGTCGGGCTGATTGCGGGCAAAGGCCTTATTCGCCTGTTTTCGATAGCGGTATTCTTGCCACCAATTGAATCCATACACTGCGGCGACAAAACCACCGGCACCGACTAAGGAATAAATCTGCAACTCAGTCATTGTTTTATCTATATCTCAACGTGAGCGTAATCATTTACGCGTTAATTACATCTTGCGCCCCGCTAAACAACCAGCGAAGCACCTAAATTAGTTCTGGCTCGCGCATTTTCAGCGCGGCTTCAATATCAACCGCCACAATCCGCGACACACCTTGCTCTTGCATTGTTACGCCGACCAATTGCTGCGCCATTTCCATCGTCAATTTATTGTGACTAATGTACAAAAATTGCGTGTGCTGCGCCATTTTCTTCACTAATTCGCAAAAACGCAGCGTATTGGCGTCATCCAGCGGCGCGTCCACTTCATCCAATAGGCAAAAAGGCGCAGGATTGAGCTTAAATAGAGAGAATACCAGACTTAATGCTGTCAGTGCTTTCTCGCCACCTGACAAGAGGTGAATGGTTGCATTTTTCTTGCCCGGTGGCTGCGCCATAATGCTCATTCCCGCATCCAAAATCTCATCACCCGTCAAAATCAATTCGGCATGTCCACCGCCAAATAGCGCCGGAAACAGCTCTTGCAAATTAGCATTCACGGCATCATAAGTGGTCTGCAACAGATTGCGAGTTTCTTTATCAATGCGTGCAATCGCCGACGATAAAGTCGCCATTGCTTGCTCTAAATCGCTGGCTTGCGCTTTTAAATACGCATCCCGTTCTTGGCTTACCGCTAATTCTTGCATCGCGGCCAAATTCACTGGCCCTAAACTCGCAAGCTGCTGGCTCAAACGCGCCATTTCTGCGGCCAGCGCTTTCACGCTGCGCCCCAGCTGCGGTAATAATTCAGCTTCGTTGATCGCTAATTCAGTCAACTCAGCGCTAAAGCGCTCAAAATTCAGCCGCGCTTCTTGTTCCAGTAAACGCATTTGATTGACGACTTCGCGCTGCGCTTCCAAACCTTGCTCCGCCTGTTGTTTGTTGGCCTCTTGCTCACGTAAAGTCTGCGCAAATTGATTGAGTGCATCGCGTGCGGCGGCCAATAGCCGCTCTTTTTCAGCGCGAACGCCAATCGCAGCTTGAAATTGATCGTCAAAATCAGGCTCGGCCATCAAGTCGCGTTCTTGCAACAACGCGGCTAAACGCTCAGCTTGCTGGCTCAGTAGCGCTTGGTTTTCTAAAGCTCTCTGTTGCAAAGTACGGATTTTTTGCTCAGCACTTTGCAGCGCAAATGCAGCCGCCTGCGCCGCACGTTCAATCTCGCGTACTTGCACGCTGTGCTGATTTTGCGATTGATGCAGGCCATCGCGCGCGCTGCGCGTTTGCAATTCGTCGGCCTGCAAATGCGCCATGCGCTGTTGCAACTCCGTCATTTGCTGGGCTAATTCTTCATGCAGCTGTGATTCTTCCATTTGCTGCTGCTCATTGAGCTGCAATTCGGCGGCAACTTCTGCGCGGCGAAGCGCCGATTGCTGTGCACTATCTTGCTGACGCAGCCATTGATGTTCGATCTGTTGCAAGGCGTGTTTACGTTGCTGCAATTGATCTTCTAACGTGCGCTGCGCTTGCTGTAACTCAATTTGCGCGCCCTCTTGCGCCTGTACCTCGCTAGCGATCAACGCATGGCGTGGCCTTAATTCACTCAGCTGGCTTTGCACTGCGCGTAATTCAGCTTGGCGCGCCAATTGCCCAGCGACTCTTTGCTCGCCATCTCCGCGATCTGCCGCAAAAAACCACAGGGTATATCGTGTTGCGATATGGCCTTCTTTGCTTACCAAGCAATACCCATCGATCAGGGTTTTTTGCTGCTGCAAGAGTTGTTCAACATTCTCTACGCAACGCACTGTCGTCAAAACATCTTGCAAACCCAGCAATAGCGCAGGCGTACTATTGCTGATTTTGCTGAATAAACTGGCCGAATCCGCCGCAATTAGGGCCGCAGATTGTGTCATTCCCTCCGCATCCGGCATCGTCATAAACAAGCTCGCTGGTGGTGCGCACAGCGGCGGCGCAGCCATAATCCCGTGCACGCGCGAACCGAGCACCGCTTCGAGCGCCAATTCCCAGCCCGGTTCAACGCGCAATCCATCGATGATTTTCGCCGCATGCTGCAAGTCTTGCTCAGCCAACCAAGCGTCAAGCTCTGAGGCTGTCGAAGCCGGAACAAGCACTTCGAGCAAGGCGGTTTCACGCGCCGCGCTTTGCAGCAGCTCAGTCTGCGCATCCTGCGCCACCCGCCGAATTTGCTGCAGGGCTAAATCACATGTTTGCTGGAGTGCCGTGTGCTCTTCGAGCTGCAATTCAAGCTCGGCGATTTCATATTGCGCGTCTGAAATTTGTTCGGGTAAATCCGAATCGGTTTGCGGCGGGGCGAGACGCTGCAACTCGGCATCGAGTTGATTTCGCCGCTGCGCTAAAGTTTGTAAATTGCGCGTTGCAAATTGCGCCTGTTGCTCAAGTAATTTTTGCGCATTTGCAAGTTCACTCAATTGCTCGCGCAGCGCCTGCCAAGCGGCATCGGCCTGATGCAGCGCTTGCTCATGATCGGGCAGCGCCAAACTGGCTTCTTCGACTTTAAGCGCAGCCTCTTCGACGGCAAAATTGAGTTCATCTTGCTGCTCAAGACTGGCGGCTAAATCAGCGGCAATTTGGGCTTGCGTCACATTTAATTTATTGCCGTCTTGCTCACACTGGCTGATTTGCGCGCTGATCCGCTCGCGGCTTTGCTTTATATGCAGCAGCGTTTGCTCCATGCGCGCCACTTCGGCATTGGCGGTATACAACTCGCCTTGCGCCGCATGCAGCGCATCGCTGGCGATAAAATGCGTTTCTCGCAAAATTTCTAATTGCGCTTCTGTCTCTCGCACGCAAGCTAAAGCTGCATCTAAATTCGTTTGCGCTTGCATCAGTGCTAGGCTGGCTTGTTCCGCTTCTGCGCCCGCATCTATTTTGCGTTGCAAGGCCAATAATTGCTGTTTTTCAGTAATTTGATTTTGTAGCGATTGATATTGCTGCGCGACGCCCGCTTGGCTGCTGAGCTTATCGATTTGCCTTTGCAATTCCAGCTGAATATCGGCAACGCGCAATAAATTATCGCGTGTATCAGCAATGCGATGTTCAGTTTCACGGCGGCGCTCTTTGTATTTAGAAACGCCAGCGGCTTCTTCCAAAAAATGCCGCAGCTCTTCCGGTTTGGCCTCGATAATCCTGCTAATCATGCCTTGTTCGATAATCGCGTAGCCCGATTTACCGACGCCAGTACCAAGGAATAAATCAGTGATATCGCGGCGGCGCACCGCTTGATTATTGATGAAGTAGGACGAATCGCCTTGCCGAGTCAGCACGCGCTTGATGCTGATTTCGGCATAAGCGCTCCACGCCCCCGCTGCCAAACCAGCGTGATTATCGAATACCAACTCCACCGCAGTGCGACTCACGGCTTTGCGCGTCGTCGAGCCGTTAAAAATCACATCCTGCATCGATTCGCCGCGCAACTGTTTAGCCGACGATTCACCCAGCACCCAGCGCACGGCATCAATCACATTCGATTTGCCGCAACCGTTCGGGCCGCACACAGCGACCAATTGCCCAGGAACGGGAATCGTTGTCGGGTCAACAAAAGACTTAAAGCCCGCCAGTTTGATATGAGTTAAACGCACCGCAATTTCTATTTAAAATAAAATCAATTAACAATGGGGTATATGAACATAGGCATCATTCATGAATGACTACATTCAATTACCCCATCAGAGTATAAAGCACTGCATTACAGGAAAAACGAGCTACTCGACTAAGGCGAGTCAGACTGAGTTTCAACCTCAATCGGCTCAGCTTGCGACGCCTGACCCGTTTGGACAGCTTGCGAAGCCATATTTTTCAAAGTCACATAATCAGTTTTGCCCGTACCGAGCAAAGGAATCGCGTCAAGATAACGAATATCTCGCGCAACAGCCAGCTCAATTTGTCCCAAGCTGCGCGCCGCCTCCGATAAGGCATCGCGTTTAAGCGCGGGATCGGTGGTAAATAACACGATCGCCTCGCCCTTACTCACATCAGGCCGACTACTTGCCGCATGGCTGTGTTCAGGACTACTGGTGGCGGCAATTTTCTCAACGACTTCCAGCGAGACCATTTCACCCGCAATTTTGGCAAAACGCTTCACGCGACCAATAATCCGCAAAAAACCATCCGCATCAACATCAACCACGTCGCCAGTCGAATACCAACCTAAGCCACTCTCAGCGCTTGGCGCTTCCAACACACCTGGATTTTCATAGCGCAAATAACCCAGCATCACATTCGGGCCACGAAGCTCTAAAATGCCGCCCTGCGAAATGCCCGGCACTGGAATCAAACGGTATTGCATCGCCGGAACCAGCTTGCCGACGGTGCCCGATTGATATGCCATTGGCACATTCACCGCAACGACCGGCGCGCATTCGGTCACGCCATAGCCTTCTAAAATCCGCACGCCAAAGCGATCAATCCACGTTTTTCGCACTTCTTCAGACAACTTTTCCGCGCCCGCCACCACATAGCGCAAGCGGCCAAAATCATAAGGATGCGCGTACTTGCCGTAATTATCCAAAAAGGTGCTGGTGCCGAATAACACCGTGCAATTGCGATCGTAAATCAGCTCTGGGATCAAACGATAATGCAGCGGCGTCGGGTAGAAAAACACTTTGCAACCCGTCATCAGTGGAAATAGCGCGCCTGCAGTCAAGCCAAACGAATGGAATAAAGGCAGGGCGACCATGAATTTATCGTGCGGCGTAAAATCACCGACGGCTTTAATTTGCGCGATATTGGCGAGCAAACTATCGTGGCTATGCACCACACCTTTAGGTTTACCTTCGGAGCCTGACGTAAACAACACGACGGCAGGATCCCAAGGCGATTGCGGCAAGCCCAAAGCACGTGGGAAGATACTAAAAAACAGCACCGCCAATTTATCCATCAAACTCAATTCATGTTTTAAATCTTCTAAATACACGATTTGAATCTCGGGCAAGTTTTGCAATAAACCTTCCAGCTGACCCTTTTCAATAAATGCACGCGAAGTGATGATTGTGCCGACTTTCGCCGCGACGCACGCTGATAAAATACCATCATGTCCCGCCGTAAAGTTGAGCAGTGCAGGCACACGTTGCCGCGCAGACAAAGCCAGAATCAAAGCCACCGTCGCCACCGCATTAGGCATCAATACACCGATATTCGCACCGCGCTGCGTATGGCGATCAGTCAATCGCGCTAACGCCGCAGTTTTGCGCGTCAACGTGCCGTAGGTGTCTTCTTCCAAATTAATGTCTTCGGCCAAGCGAAAATTGCGGCCGAAACTCGATCTGGCATCATTAAATGCCTGCCACAGCGTGCTTTGTGGCCGAGTATGAATCAACATATCCAGCAAAATACCGCGCATAGACTCCGCTGCGCGGCGATGCCTATCTTTGGCGCTGCCGCCTTCGGGCATCGCGATTTCAGTGACGGGGCGAACGAAAAGTTGAATTTTAGGGAAAACCTGCCGCGGGAATAAGCCAGCCAAACGACCAAAATAGCTGCGTGATGCGCCTTGAATCCGCACCGGAATAATCCGTGCGCCAGTTTTGGCTGCGACAAATGCCGCGCCTTCGTAAACCTTCATCAAAGAACCGGTATCAGTTAAGCGCCCTTCGGGGAAAATAACGACGTTCTCCCCCGCTTCCAGCAAGCGAATCACCACTTTCATGCCCAAAGGGCAGGACGCATCGACCGCCAAATACGGTACTTGCGATAAAGCCAAACGCACCCAACGGCTACGCAGTACTTGGGTATGCACCACAAACGTTGCGCGCACGGGCAAAAATAAACCGAGCAATAAGCCATCAATAAATGACTCATGATTGGCGACAATCAAGGTTTTTGGCGGGCCAAACACACTTTGATCGCCTTGTACTTCGACGCGAAATAAAATCCGCATCAGTAAACGCAGCATTATTTTTAACATATAAGCCTCTCTGAAAATCAGTCGGCGTAGTCTGACACTAGCACGATGACATGCAAAGCCATGCAGCGCATTTCGCCCACGAAAACCACGTCAAACCGCAAAACTGACGTCAGTTAAAGAAAAAAATTTATACGCAAAACCGCAAGCCAACAAAGCCTAGACAATAAAAAACCCAAGCAAGCTTGGGTTTTTGGCTTTAATTGGCACTTCAAATTAGGTATTTTGAATCACAATCTTCGGGAATTTGCTCGAAAAGTCTTGTGATTTCGCAGCAATTTTGACGGCCACTTTGCGTGCAATCGCTTTATACAGCGCCGCAATTTCGCCATCACTATCGGCAGCCACCGTTGGCTTACCGGCATCGGCATTCAGACGAATCGATAAATCCAACGGCAATTTACCGAGTAATTCAGTGCCATACTCTTGGCTCATTTTATCGCCACCGCCTTCACCAAAAATTGGCTCCATATGCCCGCAATTGCTACACACATGCATACTCATATTTTCGACAATACCAAAAATCGGCACGCCGACTTTTTCAAACATTTTTAAGCCTTTACGCGCATCGAGCAGCGCAATATCTTGCGGTGTCGTCACAATCACTGCGCCCGTTACCGGTACTTTTTGCGACAAAGTCAGCTGAATATCACCCGTGCCTGGCGGCAAATCAATGACCAGATAATCCAAATTATCCCACTGCGTATCATTCAACAATTGCGTCAACGCTTGCGTCACCATCGGACCACGCCACACCATAGGCTGTTCGGGGTCGATCAAAAAACCAATCGACATCACTTGCACGCCGTAATGCTCAATCGGTTTGATGAATTTATTCTCAGTCGTTTCAGGGTGCTGATCAGCCACGCCCATCATCGTTGGCAAACTCGGTCCGTAAATATCGGCATCCAGCAAACCCACGCGCGCGCCTTCTGCGGCCAAGGCCAGCGCCAAATTGACCGATGTCGTCGATTTGCCGACGCCGCCCTTGCCCGATGCCACTGCGATAATATTTTTAATACCACTTTGCAGTGGCAAACCACGCGCGACGGCATGTGCGGTGATTTGACTGCTCACATTCACTACGACTGAATTCACGCCTTCCAGTTTTGATAAAGCGCTCGCCACTTGCGCTTGACGCGCCGCAAACTGGCTTTGCGCCGGATAGCCCAACACTAAATCTAAACTCACCGCGCCGTCCTGCCATTGCAGGTTTTTCACGCACTTGGCGGCGATATAGTCTTTGCCCGTATCTGGGTCGATCAATGTGGCAAGGGTTTGGCGGAGTAGTTCGAGTTGGGTGTCGAGCTGGGGATCATTCATGGCGGGATTTCCTTGGCTAGACGCGGCAGTTGCACGGCCGAGCAAACGATCAATAAATTTCATAATTTTTTCGATTTTCAGATTCAGCTTTGTATTAAGACAAAGTCATGATGAAGTGAGGCTCAAACGTTTTTTTTCAAGGTGTAAGGGGGGATCTCGGTGGCCAAATGAGCCACACTCTGCCAATGAAACGCCGCGACCGCATCATCTAAATGCGCATAAATTGCACCGTCCCCTAAAACAGCAGTAATACCAAAACGCGTCAAATCATCACGTAATGGGCGATTACAACGCGCCCATTTCATCCTGATATTTTGCAACTCCAACTCGCCAATCAATGCTTGCAATTGCTCTGCAGCACTCACGTCAAGCTTCACGATCGCCTGTGCATCAATAATAATGCATTTCAAATTAGGGCAATCCTGCAGTAAACCCCTAATTCGCATAACAAAAAAACTCGCATTCACAAAAATTAATGGCGCATAAAACCGATAAACCAACACACCATCATGGGTATAGTCATCCAGCCCTTTTTGATCAGTACCTACATCATGATACCCATCTTTTGTTTGCCGTAAAATTGCATCCGCCGGATTGGAAAACATCCGAATTAAATGTAATAGCGACAATAAAATGCCCAATAAAATTCCGGGTAAAACGCCGACCACCACCACACCACACGCCGTCGCAATCGCCAAACCAGCCGCTAGAGCATCCAGCCGCCACAATTCCCTAAATGCCGGCAAATCGATCAATTGTGATCCGGCTCGGATCAATAAAGCCGCCACAATCACCACCGGCAAATGATCAAGCAAATCAGATAATACAAACAGAAAAAATAATAAAATAATGCCAGCAAACAGCCCCGCAGCGGCGCTTTGTGCGCCGGAAGCATCATTGATCGTCGTTCTGGACTGGCTCGCCCCAATCGCAAAACCACCCGCAAATCCTGCCGCAATATTGGCCACACCCAGCGCCATAATTTCCCGATTGGCATCGACTTGATCGCCATGCCGCTGTGCAAAAGCGCGTGCCAATAAAATCCCTTCCGGCATGGCCAACATCGTAATCCCCACTGCCGTCGGCAATAAAGCCGCTAAAGCAGTAAAGCTAAATGCAGGCCAGTGCGGCACCAAAGCCTCAGAGCTAGGCGCCCCCACCATGCTGATACCAAACCGTTGAAAATCGAAGAGAACGTCAGCCAGAATCACCGCAGCAAACAAAATCACCGTCACTGGCCATCGGGGCCGCAAACGATTTAATAAGGCATACAAAACTAAAAAAATCAGCCCCAGCGCCAAAGTGAGCCAATGTGTATGACTAAGCTGAGACAATAATTGCGCCATTCGCGGTAAAAAGCTTGGCTCGCTCAGTGAGATTCCAAATAATTTGCCGATTTGCGTGCCAATCAAAATGACCGACGCACCCTGCAAAAAACCAATCAATACGGGTTTGGATAGAAATTCAGCCAGTACGCCCAGCCGTGCCCAGGCTGCGGCCATCATCACAAAACCAACCAGTATTGCCAGCAAAGCAGCAAGAGCCAAAGCCTCTAAGACATTACCCCCTGAAAGTGGCGCAATACCACCCGCAATCAAGAGCGCAATCGCAGCGTCAGGCCCAACAATCACTTGCTTGGATGCCCCCATCAGGCCATAAGCCAGCATCCCTGCAATGGCCGCCAGCAATCCGGCATGAGCAGGTAAACCAATGAGCTCAGCGTATGCAATCACCGCAGGCACAGACAGCACGGCCACCGACAGCGCAGCCAGCAAATCCGCTCGGATACTCGCCTGCCAGCTGTTGCTGCGCAGCTTGCGCCAGCAAGTTGTGAGCATGAATATCAGACTCCGCTTAGAATTGCTTACCCAGCATCATATAAAAACGAGCTTGACGGTTGCCGCCATACGCGGCCCCTAAATACAAGGGCCCGAGATAACTGTCATACGCTAAATAGACTGAGCCTGAGTAATGCCACTTTTCATCGACATCCGGATTAAAATTATCAAACACACGGCCCACTTCCACTGCCGTCCCTAGATAACTACCCGATAAAAACCCAATTGAATGCAGATACTGAGCCGAGCCATAAACAAACTTATCACCAACTAATTGTTGATAGTTATAACTCGATAAATTCAGGAATCCACCCAGCCATTTTACATCAGCAAACAAAGGTGCTGAATTGTAAACATTCTGCCCTTTTAATTTAAATTGCAAGGCATCCGAGCCGACAGGAATCGCGGTTCGATACACAAAACCATAAATTCCGTAATCATCATGCTGCTTGCCAACACCGACGGAGTAATAGCCATAAGCATTAAAGAATTGACCGTTCTTCGGAAAGAAATAATTATCTAAATCATCATAGAAAACATTAAACCGAACGCCATAATCATGGTTTGACGAATCTGGCAACTGAATCTGGCCGATGGTTCGATTACCGCTGTAATTATTATAGACAGGGCCAACACGCAGTTCGCTGTGATTAGATAAAATAGAACCAAAATCAAAACCAATCGATGATTTATTGTAGTTATATTGCGCAATATCTTCGTCATCGAGCCAAATTGATAAAGGTCCTCTAAAGTATTTATAATAGGTAGAAATAAACAGTGACTCATCCAGTTTTATCGGTTGATAAAACTCGGTTTGCACCAAAGTGGAACTTCCCACTTGCAACATTGTTTTCCATTCTGCACCCAAATCATTCAACCAAGTTCGGCGATATTGCGCGCTAATATTCCACGGCTGTGAATTAGTAAAATCAGTCGCAAAACTCAAGCCAAAGCGCAAATAATTAGGTCCCCAACTTTTCTCTATCGGCAAAATCGCGACCGTATCGCCATCTTTACCCTGACCTAAATCGTAATTAATCTGGCTATGATCACCGCGTGCATAGACCTGCATTAAATTATCGTGAAATTCCGTTGAATGCAGTGGTTCATTCAGATCAATATCCAATACTTTTCTCAACACTTCGGGATTAACGACTTTACCGGCTTCAACGGTCACTTCTTTGACCAATTTCGGTTTTAAGCGCATATCGGCACGGCGCTGCTGCCATTGATCGTATTGTTCTGGCGAAACGGCAAATTTTTGTAATTGCGGCAAAACGCTCAAAGCGGCTTTGCGTCCCACTTCAATCAATACTTCGCCTTTACCAAAATCACCGGATGACAGCTCGCCAAATTCAGGACTAATCAGCAAATCTTGTGACCCCAGACTTTCCAATTGTGGTCTAACGTTCTGAACCATCATCAAGCGAGTATATTGATCCGCGACTGAAAAAATATTATTAATTTCATAAGCTCTTAAAGGCGCAGAACCCACATCCACGGCAATCACGACGTCCGCGCAGGTTTCTCTCGCCACATCCACCGGCAAATTGCGCACCAGCCCGCCATCCACTAAAGTGCGGCCTTGCGAGTACACCACCGGAAATACACCAGGTACCGACATACTGGCGCGCATGGCGGTCACCAAATCACCGTCTTTTTGCACCACCATTTCGCCCGTTTCAAAATCAGTCGCAATCGCACGATAGGGAATACCCAGCTCGTCAAAATTGTTCACCGTTCCGGCAAACGTCAGCTCACGTAGAAAAAAGCCAATTTTCTGTGTGCTAATTGCGGCGGTCGGCAATTTAATATTGCCGCTATCGCTTAAACCTAATTCGACCAACAAAGAATAAGGGTCGTCTTGCTTTTGACGAAATGTACTAACTTGGCGCGGCAAAGAAATACTCAGTAATTCGCTCCAATTGGCCTGCTGAATCCGCTCCTCCATCTCGCTCGGCGTTCGCCCTGTCGCATAGGCCGCGCCCACCAATGAACCAATACTGGTGCCGATCACGCAATCAACTGGAATGTGATTTTCTTCCATAATTTTTAGTACGCCCACATGGGCAAAGCCGCGCGCACCACCACCGCCCAGTACCAAACCAATTCGCGGTCGCTCGGCCAAAGCCTGCACGGATAAAACGAACAATGGCAAAGCCAGCAAGACTTGCTTGAGTACACTGATTCGTTTGGGTTTGATCATTGTTTTCATCCTACAATTAAATTTGTTTAATTTTTAAGGTTGAGTTATATGCGCTTGCTCTCACACCGTGGTTTATCCAGCCATCAATCAGAAAACACGCTGGCTGCTTTTGCCGCCGCTCTAGCGGTGGGATTTGATGGACTTGAAACAGATGTCCGGCTTTCAGCCGATAGCGAAGCGATTTTGTATCACGACCGGCTCAGCCCACAGGGGCAAGCGGTTGCTGGCTTAACTCGGACTGAATTATCGCATCAAGCGGGCTTTATCGTACCCACCTTAAATGAAGCTTTGGATGCATTTCCCAATGCATTTTGGAATATTGAGCTAAAAACTCCCGCATGCATGAGTAGCGCAATTAATACGATTCGGAATGTTCAGCACAAAACGCCGATTTTACTGTCTTCATTCTGCCATCATTTAATCCATGAGGCAGCAAATACCCTGGATGTGTATTGCGCCCTACTCCTTTCCCATCGACCCCTATCGGTTAATACCCTAATAGAAGGTGCAATTCATAATCCACGTTTGCGTACACTGGTCTGGAATTACGACATTCTTGACCCTGATTTTTTACTCGAAGCCAGCCATCTGGGATTTGCCCATTATGTGTACGGTGCCGCCAATGAAAACGAGCACCAATGGTGTCGCGAATTTGGTATCGACGGGATCATTACCGACCATCCCAGTATGGTGGGGCTTGCCAATGCACCTGCGATTCAATAAGGTCAATCGCGGTAAATCCAAGCTGCAGCCACGATTGAAGCGCGCAGCTAGATCATGATTAAAGCATGAATTTCAAGCATTTATGCATTTCACATTAAAGAATTTAAGTCATTAACCGATAAAAAAGGAAACAATTCAATAGATTTGCTGACCATGCCAAGCTACGCAACTAACGCACAAACTCATTCAATCGCCAAACCAGCGAACAGCGCCACCAATCAAAAAAATACTGAGAAATCAGGGCTAGGGTTGGTAGCAGCATTGTGCGGACTACATCAAAAACATATTCTCAATACTGGTTTTTCATTTAAACATAATAAATAATTAAATTAATTTGCAGCACAAAAAAGCCAATCCTCAGATTGGCTTTTTTGATTAACGCTTTAATTTCAATGCCGCTAATTGATCGGCCATTGCGCCCATCTGCGGCGCTGGCGTTGCGACTATTTTTCTCTCCTTGCTCGTCATCGGCTGCGCACTCACACTGCTGGCCTTTTCCCGCGTCACTTCATTCAAACGCATTGTCAGCGCAATCCGTTTGCGCGGCACGTCGATTTCGGTGACTTTGACTTTCACCACATCTCCAGCTTTAACCACTTCGCGGGGGTCTTTGACGAATTTTTCCGCTAAGCAAGAAATATGCACCAAACCATCTTGATGTACGCCAACATCGACAAACGCGCCAAAGTTAGTCACATTGCTGACCACGCCTTCCAGCACCATATCCACGCGTAAATCCTTGATGTCTTCAACACCATCGGCAAAGGTCGCCGTTTTAAATTCAGGCCGTGGATCCCGCCCGGGTTTTTCTAATTCGGCCAAAACGTCTTTCACGGTTGGCAAACCAAAGCGCTCATCCACCAGCGCCGCCGGATTAATCTGCTGCAATACCGCTTTATCACCAATGATGCTGCGGATATTTTGCTTTACTTGGCTAATGATTTTCTCGACCAATGGGTAAGCTTCTGGATGCACCGCGGACGCATCGAGTGGATTATCACCACCGCTAATGCGCAAAAATCCAGCCGACAGTTCAAACGCTTTATCACCCAAACGCGGTACTTTCAGTAAAGCTTTACGATTTTTAAATGCACCATGCTCATCACGGTATGTGACTAGATTCATTGCCATCGTTGAGCTTAAACCCGATACCCTCGCTAGCAATGCCGCAGAGGCGATATTCACATCCACGCCAACCGCATTCACGCAATCCTCAACCACCGCATCGAGCATCCGCGCTAATTCGCTTTGATTCACATCGTGCTGATATTGACCAACACCAATCGCTTTCGGGTCAATCTTAACCAATTCAGCCAGCGGATCTTGCAAGCGCCGTGCAATCGACACCGCGCCGCGAATCGACACATCCAAATCCGGAAACTCTTTCGCCGCCAATTCAGACGCCGAATACACCGAAGCGCCCGCTTCGGACACGACGATTTTGGCTGGTTTTTTTGCGCCAGCTTTAACCAACTGCTCGATCAACTCAGCGGCCAATTTATCGGTTTCACGGCTCGCCGTGCCATTACCAATGGCGATCAACTCGACGTTATGCGTTTTACACAGACGCGCCAGTACCGCCAAAGACTGATCCCAATCGCGGCGCGGCTCGTGCGGGTAAATCGTGTCATGCGCGACAAACTTGCCTGTCGCATCCACCACCGCGACTTTGACGCCCGTGCGTAGGCCGGGATCTAAGCCCAAAGTCGCACGCGGCCCAGCCGGCGCAGCGAGCAATAAATCTTTTAAGTTCAGCGCAAACACGCGAATCGCTTCCAAATCAGCGCGTTCACGCGCGGCGGTCAGCAATTCACTTTCCAGAGAAAGCGCAATTTTGGCGCGCCACGCCAAGCGCACCGTGTCGCTCAACCATTTATCGGCTGGCCGATTTTGCTGATTGATACCCACGTGTTTGGCGATCATCAGCTCGCAGCGATTCGGCGTACTCATCCGGCCATTGGCTTCGATTTCTTCTGGCAACCATAAATTAAGCGCCAAAAATCCTTCATTACGACCACGCAGCACCGCCAATACGCGATGCGATGGCATCGCAGTCAGGCTCTCGGCAAAATCAAAATAATCGCTAAATTTCGCGCCAGCAGCTTCTTGCCCCGCAATCACCGTCGTTTTCAGTTGGCCTTCGCGCTGTAAATGCGCACGTAAAGCGCCGATCAAGGCCGCATCTTCGCTCCATGTTTCGAGCAAAATCGCTCGCGCGCCATCCAGCGCCGCTTTCACATCCGCCACGCCTTGCTCGACATTAATAAATTCAGCGGCGGCTTGCTCTGGATTTTGTTGTGGATCGTTGAGTAGCAAATCCGCCAACGGCGCTAAACCCGCTTCACGCGCGATGTGTGCTTTGGTGCGGCGTTTTTGCTTATAGGGCAGGTATAAGTCCTCAAGCCTTTGTTTATTATCCGCAGCGAGCAATACCCCTTCAAGTTCTGAAGTGAGTTTGCCTTGCTCGCGAATCGTATCAATAATGGCAGAACGGCGATCTTCCAACTCGCGCAAATAACGCAAACGTTCTTCCAGCAAGCGCATTTGCGTGTCGTCCAAGCCGCCCGTGGCTTCTTTGCGATAGCGCGAAATAAACGGTACGGTCGCGCCTTCATCCAGCAAAGCGACTGCGGCGACGACTTGTGGTTCACGACAAGCAAGTTCAATAGCAAGACGTTGGAAAATCGATTTCATAAGCTTTACTTACACCAGCAAACATTCGAGAACACCATTGTAAAGCAAGTGCAGAGTGGCCATGCACACCGCACATAAACTATCGCAGCGCTTAAAGTGGCTTCAGGTAGAATACAATTCATCAAAAGACCGTATTGATGACAGCCAGCCATCTGCACAATGTCAGCTCGTCGGTAAGTGCTTCAGCAAATTTGTCTTGAATCGCCGCCTTGCACGCTCTACTTACAAGGATGGGCATTGCAAGATAGCTTGCTCAAAACCTTTGCACGATTGCTTATTCAACACCATGGGAAGAGATCAATGACCGTCATCGCCGTGTTTAATATGAAAGGTGGCGTGGGTAAAACCACGGTGGCAGCCAACTTAGCGGCGGCGATCGCCAAAAATGGCGTTGAGCCACTCCTGATTGATCTTGATCCGCAAGCGCATTTGACCTCAATGTATGGCATCAAAACCACCGGCAGCAAAAGCGTTTACCGCTTCTATCAAGGCCTAAGCCCACTCTCAGATTTGATTGTGCCACTCGATAGCGGTATTCATTTTGTGCCTTCGCATTTAGAGCTGGGCAAAGTCGATGCACAAGTCACGCGGCATCGCGATAATATTTGGCGCTTAAAACTCGGCCTGAATGCCGAAATGCTTGCAGGCAGCGGCTTGCCGATTATTATTGATTGCACGCCGATGCTGGGTGTTGTCGCATTTTCGGCGCTGTTTGCTGCTGATATTATTTTAGTTCCGGTCGCTGCCGAATATTTGGCGCTCAATGGCGCAATGCAATTATCGCAAACTCTATTTGGCCTCGAAAAATTCCAAGCACGCAAACCTCGCCGCTATTTGGTGAATCGCTACATTCCGAATCAAATCACAGCCGAAACGGTTGCTGGCCAATTAATGCGCTACTTTCCTGGCGAAGTGCTTAAAACCCGAATTCGTGAGCAAGAGGCTTTAGCGGCAGCGGTGGGTTGCGGCAGCAATATTTTTGATTTTGCGCCGACTTCCAATGCAGCTGCCGATTTTACGTTCTTGCTGGATGAGCTAATTGAAAGCCAGTTACTGTCTTTATCTCGTGATTTACCCTTTGGTTCAGATTAAAAAAACATCTTTGCAACACCCGAATTCAAAATAGTCTTTTCACTTGCTTTCCGCATCGCAACATCTAAAAACAGATGTATCACTGCTGCGGAGCGCAAAATGCCTAACCTCAAATTATTCCTTCCACTAATCGCATTGGCATTTAGCACTTACAGCTACGCTGGCGTGTTCGATCTTACCGCGACAATGAACGGTCAAACCGAACAAACCAGCTTTACCACCGCAGAAGAAGGCATCGATATTTTTGAGCAAGCCAAGCTCAATAGCATTTTTAATGGCTACAGCGGCACTGAGATCGTTAATAGCACGCTGAATTTTCGCGGCTTACCGATGAATATTGCATTTCCCGTCAATGGCGGCACGCAGCTGACGTTTAATGTTCCAGAACTGGGCATTAATCAAAGTTTTCAAGGTGCTACGCGAGATGAAAGCCAAGCGCTCTTAAAAGACTTCTTGAAAAACAACGCTGATTTACTCAATCAACTCAGTAAAAAACTCGTCAAAGTATCACCTGTCGATCCCATCGCTGGTAATCCAAATAGCCTGATGAGTCGCTCAGTGCAAAGCGATGCACAAATGATGTGGTACGGTTCTAATTCAAGTTTTGGCCGCCAAACTGAGCAGCCAGCAGAGGGTACATCCTCAAATCGCTTTGGGATTGGTATCAACTATGCTCGCATGGTTTCAGAAGCCACTGGCAACGCCAAAGAAATGGAAAGCGATGCATTTACACTGCCATTAAGCTACTCACATCAATTTGAAGAAGCGAATCACGAACTCATTATCAATATGCCACTGGGCTACACCGATACCGAAGGCGCAAAGACCTATGATGGTAGCTTTAGCGTTTTCTATCGCCGCCCTATTTTAAAAAATTGGGTTGTCAGCTTTACCGGCTCAGGACGCGCAACGGGATCTTCCGATCTTGCTGGCGGCTCGATGATGGCTTCGGGCGCGATTGCATCTAGTTATGTTTGGAGCGGTGAAACTTGGGGTTTAACTTTGGGCAATATGATCGGTTATTACTCGGCACTGCGCGTCAAAATCGACAATACGTCGATCAATCCAGACATTGCCAATACCGTGTTTAGAAATGGACTACTGTATTCGCTCGATAGCCAGTGGCAGCTCACTGGCGACCCTTTATCTTGGGAAGTTTTTCTGGTCGATACACGCTTTACCGGCACAGACTTATTTAGCAATTACCAAGATGAAGTGGGTTTCACACTGGGAACACGGCGTCCAGCACACAGCAAAGAATCCGACTTACGCGCGGGCTTTAGTTTCACCAAAGGCGAAAATGTACAAAGC
The DNA here is from genome assembly GCF_000620145.1 of Deefgea rivuli DSM 18356. GTDB lineage: Bacteria > Pseudomonadota > Gammaproteobacteria > Burkholderiales > Chitinibacteraceae > Deefgea > Deefgea rivuli. The sequence continues at coordinate 49,478 of NZ_JHVM01000009.1, read as the reverse complement.
TATAAATTCAACTTTGGCGCTTGGTTTTAAATCTCGGCCATTTCTGCTGGCTGGGAACTATATCGACGAGGCCATCACTAAGCCAGTGTTATGACACCGGACTGGCCTCATGGAAGACCTGCTATACACTGCACTCACCCACTCAACCGAAGTCGCCTTACTGGTGCTTTTCTTGCTTGTACTGGCTGAATCAACCGCCCTCGTCGGCCTAATTGTACCCGGCACGGTACTGATGATTACGATGGGCAGCTTGATCGGCGCAGGAAAAATGGACTTCTGGCTGGCGTGCAGTATTGGATTTGTGGCCGCGCTACTTGGAGATGTATTTTCATATTGGCTAGGTCACCGCTACCGTCGCCAACTACATCGGCTAAAACTCGTTCGTCGCCATCGCCACCTTTTGCTGCAAGCACGAAACGTGCTGCGCAATCACGGCCCAACAGGAATTTTCGTCGGGCGTTTCTTAGGACCAACGCGCCCTGTATTGCCGATGGTGGCAGGTATGCTCTCAATGAGCCCGAAACGCTTCATGCCGGCGTGCATACTGGCATGTGCACTCTGGTCACCGATGTATTTCTTACCCGGCATTTTGGCCGGCGCAGCCTATGGCCTTGGTGAAACCAACGCCTTTCATTTTCCGACTCTACTCGTAATATCCATTGCACTGTGTATTACGGCAATCTGGATGATATTACGCAGCATCAAACTCAGAATGGGCTCACGCTTTTTTTTGTTTGGCGCGCCCATCAGCAGCCTTGCCAGCGCAGCGGCAGTTTATCTACTGCTGTCTCACCCGCATACAGATAATTATGGTGAGCGTTTATGGCAAGTCATCAATATCACGTAACATCGGGAGACCGCCATCACATGCATCATTCAAACCGCCCACCGGTTTGAATAGCTTGTTCAACTTTTAAAAAGCACGCTCATCATCAAGCAAAAATCTTGAGCGCATTCGCATCAAAATTTTTCATCGATGGGAGGATCAAATCACGATCTGAATCTGCCGCGCCAAACCACTTCGCGAGATTCCATGCCAATTGATCGGTCGCAAAATCAGGAATCATCCGGCCTTGCCCAATATCATCTGGGCCATCTATCACCGCATCCAGTTTTCTGCCCCAGATTTGCCCGCCTTTGACCGCCCCTCCCATCACAATATGGTGCGAGCCCCAACCATGGTCTGAACCATCGCCGTTAGACGATAAGGTTCTCCCAAACTCTGAGGCGGTAAAAGTCGTCACTTGATTTTGTACGCCCATCGTGACCAAAGAAGCTTGAAAAGCGAGTAAAGCGTCATTAATCGATGTCAACAAAGCGGGATGTTTACTCATCAAATCGTCGTGCAAATCAAAGCCACCAATCTGCACCATAAATACTTGGCGTTTATTACCCAAAGCTGTGCGCGCTGAAATCATTTTTGCGATGGATTTAAGTTGATCGCCCAAATTATTATTCACAGGAAAACCCGTAGGATCAGGCAAGCCAACGTAGGCAGTGGCCAGCGTATCTGTGGTAGCAATACCGCGCTTGCTAATATCGCAATACGCTTTAGCCAATTCATTGCTCTGACCTTGTGTCATTAAGGTCATCAGATCATTGCGTAGCGTTGAGTTGCCCCAACGATTACTGCTACCACCCAATAGCTGAGTCGAAGCACCAGTGCCCATACTAAACGCGGCAGCTTGATTACCACTTAAAAAGACCCGCGACCCGCCAACCATCACGCAACTTAAGGATGAAGTCGTATTGTTACCCATATACAAATCGCCAATCCGCCCGCCCCAACCTTGTCCAGCCCCTTCTGCTGCGCCTGACAACCACACACTGGTTTGATCGTTGTGCGACAGCAATTTAGGCGGCAATGGTACTTTGTTATTTTTGTATTGATCCTTCGTGGTTGGCACAAGTAACGGGCCAATATTGCTAATAACCCCCAACACGCCTTGATCGTACAAACCTTTCAGCCCAGCCCACTCAGGAGCCAGCGCCATTTGCTTGCCAGTGCTATCAGCAACACCCAATGCCGTTGCTACCAAATTTGTACGCGGCACAGCCAATGTTTGCCGAACAGTCGCATACGAAGCATAACTCGCAAGGTCGTAAGGAATTAGCGTGTTGTGGCAATCATTTCCACCTGCCAAAAACACACAAACCAAGGCCTTATAATCCGTAGGAGATGCCGCTGCTACCGCCTCGCCCAAAATAGATAAATTAAGCGCCATCGGCATCGCAACACCTGCAATACCTAGCGCGCTAGCACGGCGCAAAAACTCGCGGCGAGAAAGGTCGTGATCCATTTTTATATCCCTTATTTCAGCAATTGAGAATCTGGTGCAACCAGCACCATCAAAATCGCTGCTTTAACTCGATTTATTAGTTTTGTTTTTAATTTAGCGGGATCAGTATCCGTCGCAGGCATTTTGCTCACGCTGATAATAATAAATTGCTGAGTTGTGCTAGAGAGCTGGCCTGCACCAAGTAATAAATTCAAGTGTGCAACTAAGGCATCCGCTTGGCTTGCCAAAGCAATTTCTACGGCCAAATCCAAACTCAAGCCTGTGGCTTTATCATCTTGGATATACTTTTTTGCGGCATCGTAATAATTGCGCCGGGTAAATGACTGCGGATCATCCAGTAGTGATGCATAGCTATTGGCTTGAATTAACACGCTTTGCTCAGAAACAATCTGCAACTCTGGCGCTGATTTACTTTGGCCGACTAAAGATGAATTGGGCGGTACATAAGCAGGACGGAAAAAATTAAATACACTCGGCGCATTGAGTGGTTGTTGACCAAAGACATTGGCCTGAGTTAGACGCCATTGTCCGTCAGGGCTGGTAAATCCCAATGAACGAATCACGATACCTACGCGAATCATAGGTTCGATCCATTTACCTGCAAACGCACTACTTGAAGATTGACGCGCTTCTGTATCGAGCAAAATCGCCTGCAAAACGGCCTTCAAGTCACCACGTTGCCCTTGTCCATTATTGGCAAATACCGCAGCAATACGCGAAATATAAGCAGGGCTTGGGTTGCTTGTCACAAAGCGTTGAATCAGTTGTTTACCAATAAATGGCCCAACATTGGGATGGTTAAACAAGGTATCGAGTGCCGTTTTTAATGACTCTGTACCATTGGTTCCTGCAGGAATCGTGACGCCAAGAAATTTTTTCTCAAGCAAGGAATGACTCGTCGCATTCAGCACCATAGGCTGGCGCATCAAATTAGCATCAGGATTGCCCGAAACCCAATCCAAGGTCGTGCTCCAGCCCGTAAAGACGCGCGCCAGATTACTGACCATATCTTGGTTATATGTCTCAGCTTCTTTGCCATTAACTAGTCGATTTGAACCATCTGGGTTCAATTCATACAAGCCTATCGTAAATAATTGCATCACTTCACGGGCATAATTTTCATCGGGCCGCCGCCCAGTTTTAGCGTCTTCTTTGCGATTACCTAGCGTACCCAGCATCCGCCCCATCGCGGGATGCAAAGTCACCGCCTCAAGTAATTGCCGAAAATTACCAAAAGCATTTTTTTCCAATAGATCCATATACGCGCACATTGCATGCGCTTTGGCGGGCACATCGACGCCCCCTGAATTCACAACAAACAATTCAGAGAGTGCCAACGTCATTCTTTGACGCAACACATCGGGATAGCTAACAATCCGCTTCCACAGCATATTGTCGATTTGCTGGTTAGTGACCGAATAAGCAGCTGGGTCAGCAATTTTCAACGCTGAGATTTCATCCCAACGCGCCACACCTTGCGGCATTGCAAACTGCGCCTTCAGCCAAGACTCAAAACCATTTTGCATTAAGCTTTGCCGAGCTTTTGCATCACCACCAAACCCCGCCTGCGCTAAAAATCGTGCAGCTTCAGCTTCACTACTGGGCTTAATCGGTGCGAAAGGTAATGATGATGGCGGAGTCGTCGCAGTAGAATTAGTACCGCCCCCTCCAACAACAGTAGGATCAGTCCCTCCAACTACGTTTGGCACACCACCACTCGAATTCGTAGCTCCACCAGCACCAGCACCAGCTCCACCACCACCTCCGCCCCCACAGGCGGCAAGCAGCAAAGTCGCTGATGCCAACGCAGTGCCGAGCAAAGGCGATATGATTTCATCACTTGCATCACTTAAAACTTCACTCTTTAACTGATTCACTTCACACCCCAAAAACATCAGCGGTAAATAATACATGTGATTAAATCTAGTCGAATATAAAAACAATATTAGACTTTATTAATACAGCATAAAAGAAACAGTCAAAAAACTAACCCTTTAGAAATAAAACGCTCGTTTAAATTCCTGTAACAAAGTTCAAGCATGATGGCGCGCTTTCAAGGAGAGCTTTATGGATCGCCGCCAATTTATTCGCCTTGCCGGTTTTATGACCGTCAGCGCAGCCAGCCCACTGCTCATTACTGCTTGTGGCGGTAGCTCGGAAAGTCCAGTCGGTATACCCAGCAGCAGCCCAAGCCCAAGTACATCACCAAGCCCATCACCACTCAAATATCAGTTCCCACAAGGCATTGCCTCAGGCGATCCGCGTGCAGACAGCATTGTGTTATGGACTCGCGTCTTGCCTAGCGATGCCGACCCCATCCTGAGCCAAGCAGCGGCGATGAATAGTCAAATTCAGCTCATGGTATTTGAAGGTGATCCAGGCAATTTAACGGGAGGTACAGCAACATTGACTGGTAAGCCCGTGGCGAATGTCACACTTGCAGCCAGCAGTGAGTGGGATCACAGCGTACGCCACAAATTAACTGGCTTGCAGAGCAATACCTACTATGGGTATCAGTTTATTGTGAATGGCAGCCGCTCAATGATTGGTCGCTTTAAAACTGCGCCAGCTGCGACTGCGGATGTGTCGCAACTCAAATTTGCATTTTTATCCTGCCAAGATTGGAGCATCAATCACTGGGGCGGCTTTAGCCAATTGGTCAAAGAAGACCTCGATTTTATCGTGCATTTAGGCGATTATATTTACGAAACTATCGGCGAAGGGTTTCAAACCGGCCAAGTCGAAGCCAGCCACACCGCGCTCAAACTACCCGACGGGCCATTTAAAAATGGTAAATCCGGCGCACGCTACGCCAATTCTTTGGCCGATTACCGCTCGCTATATAAGCAATACCGCAGCGACCCACGCCTACAACAAGTCCACGCACGCTTTGCAATGATTGCCGTTTGGGACGATCACGAGTTTTCGGATGATTGCTGGGGCGATGCCACGACCTACGATAATGGCAGCTACGATCCAAGCAAAGGCGGCGACAATAAACACGAAACTGCCCGCCGCCGCTCCGCCAATCAAGCGTGGTATGAATTTATGCCCGCTGATATTCGCTTTGATAATAAAGCAACAGGTTTTCAAACCGTTCAGCTTTACCGAGATTTCCAGTTTGGCAAATTAATGCACTTGGTCATGACCGATCAACGCCTTTACCGCGCCGATCATATCTTGCCCGAAGCCGCCGTCGGCAGCGCCAACGGTAGCCGTTATCTAGCGCCGAGCAATATTCTGGCTGCCGCTGAAGCGCAAAAAATGGCGATTGGCAAAGCACAAGGTGATGAGCTAGCACTGGTCTCCATTTTGGGCAAGACCCAGCGTGAATGGTGGAAAAAAACGCTACAAACTTCGCCAGCGCAGTGGAAAGTCTGGGGCAATGAAGTGTCTTTACTGAAAATGCGCTTGGATGCCAGAAAGCTCGCTGGTGTACCAACAGCGTTACAGCAAGACTTTGTGCTGAATGCCGATCAATGGGATGGCTACAACGCCGAGCGCAGCGATTTGCTCAATTTCATCCGCCAAAACAAAATCAATAATGTCGTCGCGATTACTGGCGATATCCATAGTTTTTATGCGGGCGTCGCTCATGCCGATTACAACGCCACGCCACCAAATACACCTGCTTTGATTGATTTGGTGACTGCGGGCATCAGTAGCGATTCTTTCTATCACTACTTTGCGGAAGCGGTGCGCGATCCATCGCTCGCTAGCGCGCAAGCTTTGGTTTTTAGTAACGAAGCCAGTGCTGAACAAATCGCGATTCAGATGCTCAGCGTCGGCATCGCAATGCAAGCCAATGTGCCCGACCCAAGCAATAGCGCCCAAGTGCAAGCTGCTGTTGCTGCGGCAATTCAAGCAAATTGGGTTCCGGCGGCGGCGTTTAAAGCGACTACAGGATTAAGCAACACCGAGATCAATACGTTTAATGATTTACTCGGCGGCGAATTGGGCAAAACGATTGCGACCTTGATTACCACGCTAGCGGCGACGAAAAAATCAGTCGCGGCGCAAACGCTGTATGGTTTTATCGCGCAAAAAATCGCCGCGCAATTGGGCGGAGGAATCAGCGCGGCGCAAATTCCGGCCAACCAAGTGACGCCATTTTTAAATCCGTTTGCTAATCCAAGCACTGGCGCCGCGCCCGTCAATAATCCGTGGATCAAATACGCCGATACTGATGCGCAAGGCTATGCGGTCGTCACGCTCACACCAACTGATTTGCAATGCACTTTCCGCAAAATCAATCCGCTCAACCAAGGTCAATTACCGAGCAGCATTATCGGTAAAGACACTAAGCTAACCGTGCAAGCGGGAATTGTGGATGTAAAAATCAGCTAGTCGATGAATTTCAATGTTCAGGCGTAAAAAAACCAGAGCTGATGCTCTGGTTTTTTTATAAGTAAATACGACTTAAAGCTGCGCCAATTCGATCTTGCCCAAGCTGCGCCCCAAAAATCGCTCGCCTATCGTTTGGAATTTCACTGGCAAATCAGTCACGACAAAGCGATATTCTGGAATCGTATGCGCGGGATTAGCCAAACCACGTGATTGCAAAATCTCCGCCGTTTGGTCGGCAATTGAGAGCGCCGAATCGACCAACTGCATCCGATCGCCACAAATATCCATTAATAACGGCTTAATCAGCGGGTAATGCGTGCAGCCCAGCACCAGCGTGTCGATGGATTCGACGAAAACGGGTTTGAGATATTCCTGCGCAGTTAAACGCGTCACCGCATGATCGAGCCAACCTTCTTCGACCAGCGGCACAAACAATGGGCAAGCCTGTGAATACACACGGAACGCCGGATTGAGCTGATGAATCGCGCGCGCGTAAGCGTTGGAATTAATCGTCGTTGGCGTACCGATGACGCCAATACCGCCCGTTTTAGTATGTGCAACAGCATTTTTCGCGCCCGCTTCAATGACATCAAGCACCGGAACTTTGGCACTAGCGCGTACTTTATCCGCCGCCACCGCCGCCATCGTATTGCAGGCAATAATCAGCATTTTGACTTCTTGTTGCTGCAAAAAATCGGCAATTTGCTGGGTGTAATGCTCAATCGTCGCCACCGACTTCACACCATAAGGCACGCGTGCGGTGTCGCCAAAATAGATGATATTTTCAAACGGCAATCTATCCATCAGCGCCCGCACGACGGTCAGACCGCCAACACCAGAATCAAAAACGCCAATGGGATGCGAAGGAAGGGAATTCATACGTGCCTGAGTGAAGTCGTGCCAGAAGGACGGAATTCTACTCTGAGTTAAATGACGTCGCGGCGAAAATTTGCCGAAACTTAAGCAATAACAGAGAAGCTCGAATCATCCATCCCAATCACCATCAATGAACCATCAAAAATGAAGAAACAAACTGTAACGCCAACACAAAGCCTGAAATTTAAATCAATTAAAAAATGAATATTTGAACCTACTGCGATCCTGTTTTCATTTAGCGATCAGCATACTCAATGTAGGAGCAGGTATTTAAATATAGCCCTTATTTAGCATGGCTCACAATTAAACACCCTCACTCATCACATCCGAACGAACTACGGCACTCGCCAAATCCACGCAATAATTCTCAGCACCCAAAGTACTCAGCACGCCAGCGCGCTGTAGTTTGCCCATCACCAGAGGATTGGCCTCACACAGCAGCACTTTGACGCCGCGCCTTTGTAACTCACTAATGGCCTCATCCAATGCCTGCAAGCCCGTCATATCAACAAAAGGCACGCGCAACAAACGGATCAGCACGATTTTAGGATCGGTATGTGTTTGCGCCAGCGCGCGTTCGAAATTCTCCACCGCACCAAAGAAAAATGGTCCTTCAATCGCATATACCAACACGCCTTCGGGTAATTTCATCAATCCTTGTTGAATCAATTCAACGCCGATTTGCCGCTCATCTTGCGCCAGAACTTCAACTGACATCGACATTCGGCGCAAGAAATGCAGCGTCGCCAAAATCACGCCGATATTTACCGCCACCACTAAATCAGCAAACACCGTGAGTACAAAGGTAATCAGCAAAATCGCCACATCGGCACGCGGCGCGTGCGTCAGCATGCGTAGAAAATGCTTCACCTCGCTCATATTCCACGCCACCATAAACAAAATCGCAGCCAGTGCCGCCAGTGGAATCGACGCGGCTAACGGCGCTAAAAACAAAATAATTAGCAGTAAAGTGATCGCATGAAAAATCCCTGCCAGCGGGCTGGTGCCACCGTTGCGAATATTGGTCGCGGTGCGCGCAATCGCGCCCGTGGCAGCAAAACCGCCGAACAGCGGCGTAATGATGTTCGCAATACCCTGCCCGACCAACTCTTGATTGGAATCGTGCCGCGTGCCGGCCATGCCATCGGCGACGACCGCAGACAACAGCGATTCAATCGCCCCTAACATCGCAATCGTAAATGCGGGGCCGATTAAGCTAATGAGCTGGCTGGCGCTAAACTGCGGCACGGCAAACTCAGGCAGACCTTGCGGAATACCGCCAAAAGCCGAACCTATCGTCGCTACACCGTCAAAATGAAACAACGCTTGCAAGCTCGTCGCGACGACCATCGCCAATAAAGGACCAGGGATTTTTTTAAGATGATGGATTTTCGGCGTCGCCAGCAAGAGTAATAAACTCAATGCAGCAATACCTGTTGTCGCGAGATGAAGTTCAGGCAGCACTTGCAGCGTGTGCCAGAATTTTTCATGAAAATGCTCGCCTGTCACTTTCGGCAGCCCCAAAAATGCGCCCCACTGCCCAATCCAGATAATCACGCCTATCCCTGCGGTAAAACCCACAATGACCGGCGCAGGGATAAATTTGATGACGCCGCCCAACTTGGCTAAACCAAGCAGCAACAGAATCACACCCGCCATCATCGTCGCAATTTGCAAACCAGCCACGCCGTATTGCGCGGTAATGCCCGACAAAATGACAATAAACGCGCCGGTTGGCCCCGCAATCTGCAAGCGGCTACCACCAAAAATCGACACCAAAATGCCTGCAATAATTGCGGTATAAATGCCCTGCTCGGGCTTTACGCCCGATGCAATCGCAAACGCCATCCCCAAAGGCAAAGCAACGACACCGACAATTAGGCCTGAAACTATATTGGGCAGCCAATGCTCTTTAGCGAGTAAACCCGCCTTTTTCGCGGCTAAAAGGGCAATCACAGTTCGTTCTGCCTAATGTGAAATGGATAAATTCAGTTTAGGTGAGCTTGAGCAAACTTTTCTGCCTTAGATCACAGCAAAGCACTTCGCCATACAGCGCAGCGACGATGCCAGAACAGTTTTGCAGCAACCCTTACTTACTTTATTTTCTTAACATGCGATGATGTCGCCCTTGCTCAATCCTGCCGTGCGACTTTGCGTGACTTCTACTGATTCCCCCTCTTTTGCTGATTTATTCGCTGAAACCTTGAGCGGCAAGCCTTTTGTTTATGAAGAAGGCGAAGAGGTTTCGCTGATGTTTGATCTAACGACCGTACAAAGCCGGATGAAACGCAGTGCACCGCAAGATCTTGTGCTTGGGTATACACGCTCAATGCTTGCCTTTCATTTGCTACAAGCCAATACCCAGCATATCGGCATGATAGGTTTGGGCGGTGGCTCACTGGCAAAATATTGCCATCACTATTTGCCACAAAGCCACATCAAAGTCGCCGAAATCAATCCAGGTGTCATTGCGCTGCGCGATCGTTTTGCGATACCAGAAAATGATGCTCGCCTGAAAATTGAATGCATCGACGGCGCAGTCTGGCTAAAACAACATCGACAGCCAATGGATGCTTTACTGGTCGACGCGTATGGCAAAGACGGCATGCCGGAAAGTTTAGCCACCGCACAATTTTTCGACGATTGCCGCGCCGCGCTCGCGCCCAACGGCGTGCTGGTCGTTAATCTATGGGGTAGTGACGCACGCTTTGATAGTTATTATCAGCGCATCCGCACTGTATTTGATGGCTCGGCACTGGCGATTGGCGCCGATGGTTGTGCGAATCGTTTGGTGCTGGCGATTAATAGTCGCAACTTCCCACCACCGATCCGCCCGATTATGCAACGCGCCCAGCAGATCGCCGCTACGCATAGCGTCGATATGCCCGCGCTCGCTCGCCGAATCGAGCGCGCACTGCGCAATCCCGACGGATTAGAGCCAGCGAATCGGCACGTTGAAGGGCGCGGCTAGAACTAGTGCACCATGTGATGGTTTGCTTTCATATTAATAGTCGCAACTTCCCACCACCGATCCGCCCGATTATGCAACGCGCCCAGCAGATCGCCGCTACGCATAGCGTCGATATGCCCGCGCTCGCTCGCCGAATCGAGCGCGCACTGCGCAATCCCGACGGATTAGAGCCAGCGAATCGGCACGTTGAAGGGCGCGGCTAGAACTAGTGCACCATGTGATGGTTTGCTTTCATGGGCAAGCCTGCTCCCACAAATACATTCTGAACTAACTACGCCATCAAACTTAATATGACTGTATTGACCTGCAGCCATTGATTAACAATGGCTAGCAATCATTACCTAACACCATGCATCATTTTCTGTAATGGCTTGCTGGCGAGTAATAGCAATCCACCCGCCAATAATGACATCGCGACAAACAGCATAAAGAATTCATGCAAATTGCTAATCGTGAAGCCAAGGAATGTAGGGAAAGGTCGGCCGACTTCGGGATAAAAACCAGCCAATACGCCCGCAAACCAGTTCGCGGCGGCGTTAGCCAAGAACCACACCGCCATCAGCAAAGAAGCAAAGCGCGCTGGCGCGAGTTTATTGACTAAGGAAAGACCAATCGGCGACAAACACAGCTCACCCATCGTATGCAGCCAATACATGGTCACCAGCCACAGCATCGAAACTTTCATCCCGTCATCAATGCCTTTCACGCCAAAAGCAATGACCATATAACCCAACCCTAAGAAAATCAGACCCCACGCCATTTTGGTGGGTGACGAAGGCTCTTTGCCGCTCGCAGACAAGCTCATCCACAGGCGCGCCATAATCGGCGCAAAAATCAGCACAAACACGGGATTGAGCGATTGAAACCATGATGCTGGCACTTCAAAACCGAAAATCACGCGTTCTGTCGATTCGCGAGCAAAGAAGGTCAACGACACGCCGGCTTGCTCAAAAGCCGACCAAAAGAAAATCACGAAAAATGACAACACGCCAATCACGGCCATGCGCTGAATATCAATCGTGGACAAAGACACATCGACTTGGTTTTTTTCGGCGGCAGTGAGGCGCTTAGGTGGCAAACCCAGCGGCGCGCCAGTAGGTGAAATTAAATGCTTGGCTTTGAAAATCTGAAACACCAGCAAAGACATCAGCATTCCGACCCCTGCGGCCAAAAAGCCCCAGCGAAAATCCGCCGGATTTCCCGTATCGCCCAAGCTACCGCAAATCAGCGGCGCGGCAAACGAGCCTAAATTAATCCCCATATAGAAAATCGTATATGCGGAATCTTTACGATGATCGTTCGGTGTATATAACTGCCCCACCATCGTCGAAATATTCGGTTTAAAGAAACCATTTCCCAAACAAATCAGCGCCAGCCCGGAATAAAGCAGCGGCAAAGCAAGCGGTAAATGGGTGTAGTACGATCCTGCGGCAAACAGCGTAAATTGCCCCGCCGCCATGAGCGCACCACCCACTAAAATAGAGCGGCAATTGCCCCAGTAGCGATCCGCAATATAGCCGCCAATCAGTGGCGTTAAATACACCAGCCCAGTGTATTTTCCATATAAAGCGGAGGTGAATTGTTTATCAAATGACAGCGCCGAAATCATAAATAAGGCCAATAAGGCCCGATTGCCATAGTAGGAAAATCGCTCCCACATTTCAGTCGCAAAGAGAAGGTAAAGGCCGCTGGGATGGGCTTGCTTAACTGACATAGGGATAGGCTATTGAAATGTAATTATGCATTTACCTTAACGCATCAAACCCGCATTTGACTAGCGCTTAACTCGGGTTTACAGCAAAATTCACGCCGTTTTCCTGTAAATACTGACGAATCGCAAATGTTTGCTGCAATCCATTGCGCTGATCTCCGTGTATGCAAAGTGACTGCACTTGACCGACTAAGCTTAAGGCTTGAATTTGAATTTCGGCCAAGTCACTCAATACGGCCTTCGGCTCAGCGAGCGGCATCAGCGTACCATCGGGCAAATAAGCGCGGTCGGCAAAGCCTTCACTAATCGTTGCGAGGCCACGCGCTTGAGCGGCTTCAATCAGGCAACTTCCTGCCAAAGCCATCACCGCCAAATCAGGGTCAATTTCATAAATCAGCTGTGCAATCTGATCCGCCAACACCGGATTAACCATCGCATCGTGATACAAAGCGCCCTGCGGCTTCACATAGGCGACTGAAATGCCATCTTCAATACACACCGCTTTTAAAGCCCACAGTTGCGCGGTCAGGCTAAATACCAGTTTCGAAGGTTCAATCACCATCGAGCGGCGTCCAAAATGCGCTCGATCCGGGTAGCTAGGATGAGCGCCAATTCGCACGCCATGCTGATGCGCTAAATGCACTGCAGCACGCATTGAGTCCACATTTCCCGCATGCCCACCGCAAGCAATATTAGCGGATGTAATTAAGGGCATTAACTGCGAATCAAAATCGCCCCCTTCACCCAAATCTGCATTTAAATCAATGAACATACTATCCTTTGGATTTTTCTCAACCATGCTGTTCGCGTAAAGCGAACACGGCTTGCTCGACCTGACAAATTGTAACTGATTGCCAGCGCGGCATTACCCTGCCCGCCATTAGTCAGCACAAAATCACCGTGTAATGAGCGACTAAATTTCGGTGGTTTTGTGCATCGCACCAGCAGGCACGCTTGCTGGCGCGCACACCTTACAGAACCAGCGCCGCCCCGCACTAGGGGTAAGTTGTATTTATTCCAATGAATGCACTCTGTCTGCAGATTTTTTCAATAAATTAGCCATAATCATAAGATTAATTCACGACTTAAAACTTATGACCCTCGACGAAACGGCTCATTTCATTCATCCCGATCAATTGCAAATCGGCTTGTTTATTCATCTGGATTTACATTGGATGGAGCATCCGTTCACGTTTGGCAGCTTTAAAATCAAATCCATCGATCAAATCGATACGCTAAAAAAGCTGGGCCTCAGTCAAATTCGTTATTCCCCCACTAAAAGCGATGCACAACCCCTTGCCGTACCTATCGCCACAATCGCAGACATCACCGTAGCCGAGCCAGAAATCGTCGCCGATCCGGCCTTGTTGGCACTACTGGCTGCCAAACGCCAACGGTTAGAGCAGCATGAGCGCCGTCAAACGCAACTGGCGGCGTGTGAAAAAGAATTTGGTTATGCCGCCAAAGTCGTTCGCAACATTAGCTCGCAAATTCATACTCAGCCCAAAGAAACCGTTGCGGCGGCAGATCAACTGGTCGGGAAAATGCTCGATTCTTTATTGTCAGACAGCGACATTGCCATCCATTTAATGAACGGCAAAGTTGCCGGTGATGATAATTACTTCCATTCACTGAATGTATCGGTGCTGGCGCTGATGCTAGCCCGCGAAATGAAACTCTCGCGTGAGCAAATACATACACTCGGCTTAGCCACATTATTTCATGACATTGGCAAAAGCGAAGTACCCGATCGGATTTTACTCAAAACCGACGGACTCAACCGCGCCGAGCAAGCGATTATCGAGCAGCATTGCCAATGGGGTGTTGAAGCTGGGCATCGCGCAGGGCTAGATGTGACGGTATTGAAAGTGATCGCACAGCATCACGAACTATGCGACGGCAGCGGTTATCCGCATCGGCTGTCAATCGATAAAATCGATCCACTGGCGCGCATTGTGTCGCTGGTCAATACCTACGACAACTACTGCAATAAAACCAATCCCGCCCAATCGCTCACGCCACACGAAGGTTTGGCGCTGATGTTTGCCCATCAAAAAGCTAAATTTGATCCCGTACCGCTCAATCACTTTATCAAATGTCTCGGCGTTTATCCGCCCGGCACCTTGGTGATGCTATCGAACGAATGCTATGGCTTGGTGGTGTCGGTCAATGCATCGCGACCACTCAAACCGCAAGTACTGGTGTATGACAATGACAACGGAAAAAGCGAAGCCGTGGTACTCGATCTTGAGTTTGAAAAAGGATTAAACATCAGTAAATCGCTCAAAATTGCTCAATTGCCACGAGATGTGGCGCTTTATTTAGCGCCAAAAAAACGCATGACGTATTTCTTTAGCCCGAGTGAACCAGTATGACGCTCCCTGCCCTCTTACTGGATGCCTGCGCTACCGCCGTGCTAGCTGTTACGCCGCACGATGGCATTATTATTGCAGCCAATACCGCCTGCGAAGAATTGCTCGGCTACTCGCCAGACAATTTGCAAGGGCGCGCCATTACCGATATCGAAGTCGGTTTACAGGATTTGTTTTTCTGGGAAGAACTCCGCGAAGGCGGTAGCCATACCGTCAGCAATGTAGAAGGCGAATATCGCCATGAAAATGGCCATTTTCTGCAGGTGCGTAAAACCATCCGCAGCATCGAATGGGCTGGCCAACTCTTGTGCGTGATTTCGGTCAATGACATTAGCCATGCAAAACGACTCGAAGCAGAAACCGCCCTGAGTGCTTCGCTACTGGCTGCCACACTGGAATCCACTGCCGATGGGATTTTGGTGACCGATTTAAACGCTCAGATTCGCAACTTTAACCATCAAGTCCCACAAATCTGGCAATGGCCGATTGAAACAGGGCTTGCCGCTGAATCGCTGTTTCAACACATCGAGAGCCAGTTATTCGACCCCGCGCAATTTCGAGATTGGCTGGATGAGCTATACAACGATCCTTATCTGGAATCGCAGCACAGCTGCGCGCTACGCGATGGCCGTTTTTTCGATATCAGCAGCCGACCACAACGACTGGGCGAAACACCTATCGGACGAATTTTGGGCATGCATGATATCAGCATCATCAAACACAGCGAAAACGCACTACGCGTCGCACACAATGCCGCGCAAGCCGCCAGCAAAGCCAAATCAGACTTCCTGTCGCACATGAGCCATGAGTTACGCACACCATTGAATGCGATTTTGGGCTTCGCACAAATTATCAGTGCAGACTCAGAAAATAATCAGCGTGAATTGGGCAACTACATCGGCAAAGCGGGTCGACACTTGCTGGATTTAATCAATGAAGTGCTGGATTTAGCCAGTATTGAAGCAGGGAAATTGGTGCTGCGCGATGAACCCGTTGATTTGGCGCTCATTATTCAAGACTGCCTTGAATTGACGCAAACACTGGCGATAGACAAAAACGTCACACTCTTGCAAACCCAGATGCCTGCCGCACGATTTATTGTACAAGGCGATGCTCGGCGGATTAAACAGATTCTGCTTAATTTTGTCAGCAATGCAATCAAATACAATCGCCAGCAAGGCACAGTGGAAATGACCGTTACCCATGCTAAAGCGGATACTTGGCGGCTCATGGTGAGCGACACTGGGCGCGGGATTAGCACAGACGATCAAAGTAAATTATTTCAGCCGTTTAGCCGTGTAGGCAATCAAACCGACAATATCGAAGGGACTGGAATTGGCTTGGCTTTCACGCAAAAACTCGCCGGATTGATGCACGGCGAAGTCGGATTTAGCAGCACGCTCAATGTGGGTAGCCGCTTTTGGATTGATCTACCTTGTGCGCAAGGCATTACGCAAGCAAGTCCACACAGCACTGCGATTCAATGCGGCGAAGGGAAGCGGCATATTTTATATATCGAGGACGATCTGCTCTCGCAAAAATTAGTCACGACGATTTTTAGCAAGCAGCGCCCCAATTACACCGTCACGATTGCGGGCAATGGTGCCGACGGTTTGGCACTCGCACGGCAAATACCGCAACCCGATTTAATTTTACTGGATCAACATCTGCCCGATGCCAGCGGCGTCGCTATTTTAGAGCAACTCAAACTCAGCGACCGCACACGTGCGATTCCGGTCATTGCACTATCGGGTGACGCCCTTGAAGAAGACATTCAAAGCGCACTCACACTTGGATTTGATGCCTACATCACCAAGCCATTCGACATCAAGGTCACGCTACCGATCATTGATAAACTGCTTGGCAATACACTACCTTAGTATTCATTTGTAGATCTTAATAAACAAGGCATACATCAATATACCCCATGTTGCACTAAAGCCCAGAGAATATGCTCACGCACCATGTCATCTTCAATCTCACGCCGTGCCATTAATGCAGCGATCACTTCATCTGAAGTCGTGGCATTCCCCAAACCCACCGCCAAATTGCGCAGCCATGCGGCATAGCCAATCCGGTAAATCGGGCTGCCGGCCATTTTTTGTGTGAACTGAACTTCAGTCCAAGCAAATAGCTCAACTAAACTCACGTCGTCCAAACCATGTCGAATCGCAAAATCAGTTTCAGGGCTAGGGGCGGCAAAACGATTCCACGGGCAAACCAGTTGGCAATCATCACAACCGTACACGCGATTGCCGATCATGCTGCGAAATTCAACAGGAATCGCGCCTTTCAGCTCTATCGTCAAATACGAAACACAGCGCCGCGCATCAACGGTGTACGGCGCCACAATCGCCTGCGTCGGGCAAATATCGATACAGGCGGTGCATTTGCCGCAATGCTCTTTTTCCATCGGCGGATCGACCGGCAAAGGGATATCCACCAAGAGCTCGCCCAGAAAGAAAAACGAGCCATATTCGCGGTTAATCAGCAGGCTATGTTTACCGCGCCAACCATTACCGCCCTGCTTAGCCAGCTCGACTTCGAGAATCGGCGCTGAATCGACAAAAACCCGATGCCCATACGGCCCCACTGCAGCGGTAATTTTATCGGCAAGCTGTTGCAGACGCGAACGCAAAACTTTGTGATAATCACGCCCCAGCGCATAACGTGAAATATACGCCTTGCTGGTATCGGCCAGAACGGTAGATGGATCAACGCCGCCAGTCAGATACGGCATGAACACAGTAATCGCGGCCACCGTGCCAGGGACTAATTCTGCCGGTCGGGCGCGTTTTAAACCGTGCCTTGCCATATAATCCATTTCGCCGTGAAATCCAGCCGCCAACCATTGCTCTAAACCCGCTTCCGCGTGGCTTAAATCAATATTGGCAATCGCGGCACGCGCAAAGCCGAGTTCCAGCGCCCAATCTTTAATCGATTGCGCTAAATCCGCATAATTCAAACTACCGGGTGATGGATGTATAAATTCAGTCATATCGCAGATGATACCGCGTTCAGTGCGTTTTTAAGTGACGAAGACGCCACACTGGCCTTCGGCCGCCAACTGGCGCAAGTGCTCGCCCCCGGCATGGTGGTGTTTTTAGAGGGTAATTTAGGCGCAGGAAAAACCACGTTGACGCGCGGCATTTTGCGTGGATTTGGTTTTGAAGGCCGCGTTAAAAGCCCAACTTATACCTTGGTTGAGCCTTACTCTTTGCTTGGACTTAAACCGGATTCTAACTTATACTTTTATCACTTTGATTTATATCGATTTAATGACCCCAGCGAATGGGAAGATGCCGGATTCAGAGAGTATTTTAATGCCGAATCGATCTGCCTGATCGAATGGGCCGATCAAGCCAGCGGCCAACTTCCCGCGCCCGACTGGATTATCCAATTGCGGCCGGAAGGCGAAGGCCGACAACTTTTACTATGCGCCACCAGTGAGTTAGGCCAAACATGCCAGAACGCTTTGACCTTAGCAGCGAAATAAACCCGACGTTTCCACTGAAGCGCCGCGACGTGCTGCGCGCTGCGGCTGCCACGCTGATTTTATCGGTTAGCCCCGTTAGCTTGGCTGCGGCGGCCAGCATTGTCGCCGTGCGCGTCTGGCCTGCTGCGGCCTATACCCGCGTGACGATTGAATCATCTGAACCGCTGACTTTTAATCAATTTTTAGTCAAAGATCCTGAACGTTTAGTCGTCGATTTAAACGGCATTGATCTTAATAGCGAACTGCAAAGTTTGGCCAGCAAAGTCGGCGATGATGATCCTTATATCAAATTGCTGCGTGCTGGGCGCAATAAGCCAGGCACCGTGCGCTTGGTGCTGGATCTAAAAACCCAAGTTAGTCCACAAGTTTTTACGCTAACGCCGTTTGGCGAATACAAGCATCGCTTGGTCATTGATTTGTACCCTACGGTGCAAAACGATCCACTATTGGCGCTACTGAACGACGCTGCCAAACCCACCGTCAGCAGCAATATCGCCAAAACGCCTGAAAATAAAGCATCCGAAAGTAAAACCGCCGAAGCCAAAACACCTGATAGCAAAGAAAACAAAGCCTCTGAGCCAAAATCAGCCGAAGCGACAGTCGATCGCAGCAAACTGAAAGTCGACCGTTTGATTACCGTTGTGCTCGACCCGGGTCATGGCGGCGAAGATCCGGGCGCAGTGGGCCCCTCTGGAACATATGAAAAAACTGTTGTGCTTGCAATCGCCAAAAAGCTCAAAGCACTACTTGATAACGAGACGAACGTGCGCGTGGTGCTCACCCGCGATGGCGATTATTTTGTACCGCTGGGTGTACGCGTCAAAAAAGCTCGTGCGGTGAATGCCGATTTATTTGTATCGATTCATGCCGATGCCTTTGTACGCGCCGATGCAAATGGCTCGTCGGTGTTTGCGCTGTCTGAGGGCGGCGCGACCAGCGCACAAGCGCGTTGGTTGGCGCAAACGCAAAATAATGCCGATTTAATTGGCGGCATCAAAATCAAAGGCGAAGATCCCTATCTGGCCAAAACGCTAATGGATTTAACTACTACGGCGACGATAAACGACAGCATGAAACTGGGCAAAGCGATGCTCGGCGAATTGGGCAGTATCAATCGCCTGCATAAACCGAATGTCGAGCAAGCCAGCTTCGCGGTGCTCAAAGCGCCGGATATTCCGTCGATTCTGGTCGAAACCGCGTTTATTTCTAATCCCGCAGAAGAACAAAAACTGATTTCGGAAGAGTACCAACAAAAAATGGCGCAAGCTTTGCACAAAGGCATCAAGCGCTATTTCGCCAAAAATCCACCACTGGCCAAAACACGCATCGCGCAAAGCTAAACCTAGGTCAAACACCTTATCCACAAAAGACACGAAAATCACGAATAAAAGTCAAAACAGGCAAAAAAAAATCAAACTAAAATTTAACTTTCGTGCGTTTCGTGGACCATTCTAGCTTTTGATTTTACTTAGCACGCGTCCCAATCTACCAGCCCCAATTCAATCACGATTCAAGCTAAGCGCTGTTATACTTCTGCCTCATTGTAATCGTACCTAGCTCAGCCCTTATGCCACGTATTCAAAGACTTTCCGATCATTTGGTCAATCAAATCGCCGCTGGCGAAGTGGTTGAACGCCCTGCGTCTGCGCTCAAAGAGCTGCTCGAAAACAGCATCGATGCAGGCAGTACGCAGCTGCAAATTGAATTGCAAGCGGGCGGCACCAAGCTCATCAAAGTGATTGACGACGGCTGCGGCATTGCCAAAGACGATTTAGAACTGGCGCTGCATCGCCACGCGACCAGCAAAATCGCCAGCATGGACGATCTAGCGCAAGTGGCAACGCTCGGTTTTCGCGGTGAAGGTTTAGCGTCGATTGCGTCGGTGTCGCGGCTCAGTTTAACGAGCCGCTTTGCAGACAACGGCCAATTGTCGCCGCACGCATGGCGCGTTGAGGCCGATCACGGCAAGATGCTCGATCCAGAACCGGCCGCGCTCGCCGCCGGAACGACAATTGAAGTGCATGATCTCTATCATCAGGTTCCCGCGCGCAAAAAATTTCTGAAGTCCGATAGCACCGAATACGCGCACTGCGCCGCAATGATCGAACGGCTCGCGCTGGCTAATCCGCAAGTTCAGTTTACGGTGATCCACAACGGCAAGGCGCAGCAGCGCTGGCTCGCCGGCGATATGGCGCAGCGCGCGGGCGCGATTATTGGCGACGATTTTGTACGCTCGGGCATTGCGGTCGATGAAGGTTTTGGTACGCTAAGATTGCATGGCATTACCGGCTCGCCGACCTTGGGAAAAACCAGCCGCGAAGCGCAATATTTCTTTGTGAATGGCCGTTTCGTACGCGATAAAGTCGTCATGCACGCGCTGCGCGAAGCGTATCGCGATGTGTTGCACCATAATCTGCATGCGTCGTTTTGCCTATTTTTGGAAATGGATCCCGAAGGCGTTGACGTCAATGTGCACCCGACCAAAATCGAAGTGCGTTTCCGCGAAAGCCAAGCAATTTATCGCTTTTTGATTACCAGCTTATCGAAAGCCCTAGCAAAAACTAAAGCTGGTGCCCTGCCAGAAAATACAGATAGTATTGACACGGAAACAGGTGAAATCATAGCCGCCAAGTTAATACCTCCTGCATCAAATCTCAAACCACAAGACTACGCCCAAATGGCTGCGCGGCAACAACACATCCCGCTCGCGCCTGCCGCTGGCGAAGGAATGAAAGTTTTTGAAACCATGTTCGGCGACCTACGCCGCGAAGCAAGTACACTTGATATGTACCGCGAAGCAGGCGCACATCACGCCTCAGACAGCACGGCAGAGCACGCGACGGCCAGTGAAATGCGTTACTCATTTGGCACGCCAAGCAACCGCGTCGTCAACGAGACCAGCCCCGCCCCCATCGGCGGCGCAGGCGCTTTTACTGCTACTCCTAGCCAATCCCAACGCGACCCAGCCCACGCACCGTGGCTGGCGAGCAATGTGGCCACGACTAAAACCACATTGCCCGCAAGCGACGAAAATGGCATTCCACCACTCGGCTTCGCGCTCGGGCAATTGCACGGTGTTTACATCTTAAGCCAAGCTCCTGAAGGCCTGATCGTCGTCGATATGCATGCGGCGCACGAACGCGTGGTCTACGAAAAGCTTAAAACAGCGCTAGATCTGGCTGAAATGCCGATGCAACCGCTCTTGATTCCGCACGTGTTTAGCGCCGATAAATTCGATGTCGCCACCGTCGAAGACTTTGGTGAACAACTCGCCGATTTAGGTCTCGAGATTTCAGTAACCTCGCCAACGCAGCTCTCGGTACGCGCTGTGCCGATGCTGTTGCAAGGCAGCAACCCCGTTGAATTGGCGCAAGCGATGCTCAGAGATATTCGCCAAGTCGGCGTCTCGCAAGTGTTGTCTGGCCGCCGCAACGAGCTACTCGCCACAATGGCCTGCCACGGCTCAGTGCGCGCCAACCGCGCATTGACCATTCCCGAAATGAACGCACTACTGCGCGAAATGGAAGTGACTGAACGAAGCGGCCAATGCAATCACGGCCGCCCAACTTGGTTCCGCCTGACGATGAATGATCTCGATAAAATGTTTATGCGGGGGCAATAAAATGACGAAATCAAACCTCCCTCCCGCCATCTTCATCATGGGCCCGACCGCCAGCGGCAAAACAGCGGCGGCGATGCATTTGCTGGAATCGGGCATGCCGGTTGAATTGATTTCAGTCGATTCAGCCTTGGTGTTCAAAGATATGGACATCGGCAGCGCTAAGCCGACCAAAGCGGAACTCGCGCGCGCACCGCATCATTTGATCGACATTATTGACCCAACCGAAGTCTATTCTGCCGCGCAATTTCGCCTTGATGCCTTGGCGTTGATGGCGGACATCACCGCGCGTGGCAAAGTGCCGGTGCTGGTCGGCGGCACGATGCTGTATTTCAATACCTTGCAACAAGGCATACACGATCTACCAACGGCCAACGCCGAGCTACGCGAGCAAATTCATCGCGATGCCGCTGAATTGGGTTGGCTAGCAATGCATCAACGCCTCGCGGCACTCGATCCGATCACCGCAGCACGGCTAGACCCAAATGACACGCAGCGAATCGAGCGTGCACTAGAAGTTTGCACACTGTCGGGTATTGCCATGTCGACCTTATTAGCAGAGCCAGCTAGAGAAATACTCCCCTATAAGCTGTTAAAAATTGCATTAGTTCCTAGCGACAGAGCCGTGCTGCATCAACGCATCGCGTTACGCTTCGAGCAAATGCTGGCAGGTGGTTTATTTGATGAAGTCCGCATGCTGAGAGCTAAATATCCGCTAAGTTTGGATTTACCATCAATGCGCTGCGTCGGCTACCGCCAAGCATGGGAATATTTGGATGGACAGGTTGATCTAAAAACCTGTACAGAAAAAGGCCTCGCCGCAACACGGCAACTCGCCAAGCGACAATTGACTTGGTTGCGTGGGATGGATGATTTGCTTGAGGTAGATTGCCTACAAGAAAATTTGCCAGAAAAAATAAAAATAGGCGTAAATTCCTGGTTACAACATTAAGCTAAGTGACAATCAATGCTGTATGCAGTGAGAATTAACTTAGAGTCTGTTGACGCTTGGTTTGCCAGCCGCGTTTGCGCGGATTTTGGCCTGAGGCAAGGCACGAAGCGCGCCACGTAGTCATTCTAAGTTAGTCCTTTGTAACGCAGCATCAGGCCAAGAGCCGCCAAACCCAAAGCGCTCCAGCGCGATCATGAACCAAACGTCAACAGACTCTAGGTCGAAGCAAGATATCAATCGCGATCAAACATCACACCAACACCTAAAAAATAATTCAACACCCAAAATAAATTGTGCAAGTAGGGATTTCCCCTGATAATACCTACTCTCAACGCATAACTTAAACAGGGTTTACAAATGAAACACACTTTACTTGCAATTGCTTTTGCATCAGCCTCAATGCTTGCCAATGCTGCCGTATTTGATGGGAAAACCGTTGAATTCCAATATTTATTTCCTAATGTCAACTCTAACTACAGCAGTCCTATTTCGGTAACAGAAGGCACTCAAGCCAATTTTACACCGTACTTTAAGATTGACCTTGCTGGTAGTAACATAACAACAACTTTCACCTATGGTTCAACCTGGACTCAGACCGCTTTTAACGGCTTCCGCATTTCAGATGTAAATAATCAATTAAGCGATTTCACCTCGTTCTCTATTCTTACAAATACAGGCGTAGCTGGTTTATCAAACGCCAACCTTTCCCATGACGCGAACAATCTTTACGTTAACTGGAATGGCCTACCATTTACTGCTGGGCAATCTGTAACATTTACGACATCTGTAGCTCCCGTTCCAGAACCAGAAACTTATGCTTTGATGGGTATGGGCTTGCTCGGCTTATTGGCTGCACGTCGTCGCAAAGCAAAATAATTGATCTGAAAAAAGATAGTTTGAATAAAAAAATGGCACTTTAAAGTGCCATTTTTTTCGCCTTAATTTTATTTTATAAATAAGTACTTTAACTACAAGCTACGGCTTAAATCCCGGCAAGCACGGCGGCTCAATTGACCAGACCCACGAGCCATAATCGGGCAGGCCATCCACATACGGTGGCGGCGCTTCCCCGGCGATCAGTGGTGCGAAATAGCGCCTTGCTTCAGCGGTGATACCAAAACCATCGGCGGTGATAAATTCAGGGGGTAGCGGTTTTTCGCAATTGGCGACGACGCCCAGCGGCACTGCGCCGATATCCCAAGTGTACGGCGCATCGCTCAATCGCTCGATCGTCGTCATCATGCCGCCCTGCCCTGCAACGGCCAATTTCACCGCAGCTTCGCCAACGGCAATCGCTTGCGCCAAATCAGTGGCTGAGGCGATATGCCGCGCGGCGCGTTGCAGATAATCGGCAACCGACCAATGACACTTAAAACCACAGCGCGCTTTAATCAGTGCGGCCAAATATGGCGCTGTACCACCCAATTGCACATGACCAAATGCGTCCGTCCCACCGGCTTCAGCCAAAAAATTGCCTTGGGTATCTTTCGCGCCTTCAGCGGCAACAATGACGCAATAGCCATACCTCGCTACGGTATTTTCCACCGCAGCCAACAGCCGCTCTTCATTCACCGCCACTTCAGGCAATAAAATGAGATGCGGCGGCTCGCCTTCAGTTCGCGCCGCCAAACCACTCGCCGCTGCAATCCAGCCTGTATGCCGCCCCATTACTTCTAAAATAAATACCTTAGTCGAGCTGGCGGCCATCGACGCCACGTCTAAACCCGCTTCACGCACTGATGTGGCGACGTATTTAGCTACAGAACCAAAGCCTGGCGAATTATCGGTATGCGGTAGATCGTTATCGATGGTTTTGGGTACATGAATCGCCAGCAAGGGATATCCGGCAGCTTGCGCTAATTCGGCCACTTTTAAGCAGGTATCAGCTGAATCTCCGCCGCCGTTATAAAAGAAATAGCCAATATCCCACGCTTTAAGCACTGCCAACAGTCGCGCCAATTCGGCTTCAGTTTTAATTTTGTGTCGACACGAACCAAATGCGCCGCCAGGGGTGGCTTTGAGTTGCGCTAAATCTGCCGTAGTCAAACACGCGGTATCAATCAGTTCTTCGTGCAGCACGCCTAAAATGCCATTTTTGGCAGCAAAAATACGCCCAATATGGCTAGGATGCTGCCTTGCGGCGGAAATCACACCGGCAGCCGAGGCATTTATCACTGGCGTTACACCACCAGACTGAGCATATAGGGCATTCATGGGCATGATGAACTCCGGCAGACAAAAATTCCCTGAAAGGGATGGATCAAAGTGAGGCCTCATTTTGCGCGCTGCAACAAATTACGCGATAGGGATTTTCCTGAACGGGGATCGCCTCATAGAAATAGCTTACCTGCGAATGCACCGCGTCGCGGGCGAGCCCGCTCCCACAGCTTCCAGTTCATGATTCGTGAGTAATTAAAATTTAATTGTGAATTGCGCGCTCGCCAATAGAAACAGCCGCTAAAATCGCCCAAAGGTCACGAAACAGCCCAAATAGACGTAAAAAAAAAGCCACTTTTCTCAAAGTGGCTTTTTTCATTGAAACACCTAATACAAATTAAGCACCAAGCGCTTTCAATGTTTGCTCACGCACCGCATCAACTGCTTGTGTGCCGTCGATTTTAATGTATTTTGGCGCTTTGGCATCGCCAGAAGCGGCCATTTTGCCGTAGAAGCTCACCAAGATTTCAGTTTGTTCGTGGTACACGCCCAAACGTTTGAGTACGACTTCTTCTTTGTCGTCATCGCGCTGCACTAAAGGCTCGCCCGTTTCATCATCAATACCTTCCACTTTCGGTGGATTGTATTTGATGTGGTAAGTGCGGCCAGAAGCCACGTGCACGCGGCGGCCAGCCATGCGATCAACAATATTGGCATCAGGCACATCGATTTCGACGACGTAATCGATCTCAACACCGGCAGCGATCATCGCTTCAGCTTGTGGAATCGTGCGTGGAAAACCGTCGAACAAAAAGCCATTTTTGCAATCGGCTTCAGTAATCCGCTCTTTCACCAAACCAATAATGATGTCATCGCGCACCAAACCACCGGCATCCATAATTGCTTTGGCTTCCAGACCCAAAGGCGTTCCCGCTTTCACGGCTGCGCGCAGCATATCGCCCGTCGAGATTTGTGGAATCCCAAATTGCTCGCGGATGAAGTTAGCTTGTGTGCCTTTACCAGCGCCGGGCGCGCCCAAAAGAATCAATCGCATTCTCAGTTTTCCTGTGGTTTGAGTGAATATTATTAACAACGAAATTCAAAGACTAAGGGGATCACGAACAACACGAACAAAGAACGAAACACACGAAAACAACTTTTAAATTCATTTAAAATCCAAAAATATTGATCTTACTTTCGTGTTTTTTGAATTGTGTTCGTGCCTTTCGTGATCCTATTTTTATTATTTTTTAAAGCTTCGCTGCAAACACGCTACGCACGCGGTCTAGGTCTTCTTGCGTATCCACGCCCGCTGCGGGGGCTTGTGCGGTGCGGTAAACGCCGATTTTGTAGCCGTGCCACAGCACGCGCAGTTGTTCGAGCTTTTCGATATTTTCCAAGGCCGATGGCGCTAGCGATTGATACGTGCGCAAAAAACCGGCCCTATAGGCGTATATGCCGATATGCCTTTGTGCATCTAGCTCAGCTGGCAATACCCAGTCTTCATCACTATTGTCATCGGCGAAACTATCTCTATCCCACGGGATCGGCGCGCGGCTGAAATACAGCGCTTGGCTGGCCGCATTGCAGACGACTTTCACCACGTTTGGATTGAAAAAATCATCGGCGTTATCAATGGTGTGGCTCGCCGTCGCCATCGAGAGGCTGGCGTCTGACGCCAAATGCGCCGCAACGGCGTTAATCAGCTCAGGATCAATCAGCGGCTCGTCGCCTTGCACATTCACCACAATCGCGTCGTCTGGCAACTCCAGCCTATCGACCATTTCAGCCAGTCGATCCGTACCCGATGGATGGTCAGAGCGCGTCAACATGCAGACGTAACCCGCAACGGTGACCGCATCTTGAATCGCCATATCATCGCAGGCCACGACCACCATTTCGGCATCCGATTGCAGCGCTTGCTCAAGCACCCGCACCACCATCGGCTTGCCAGCAATATCGGCCAGCGGTTTATTCGGTAAACGTGTGGACTGCATGCGGGCGGGAATGATGGCGACGAATGACATATTTAAACCTCGTCCGGGCCAAGCTCGCGCGCTTCGCTCACTAGCATCACCGGAATACCGTCCTTAATCGGAAAAGCCAAACGATCCGCTTTAGAGATCAACTCCTGTTTCGCCTTATCGTACGTCAACGGGCCTTTTGAAACAGGGCTGACCAGAATTTCCAGTAGCTTGGCGTCCATTTAGAGATTCCTTAATTGTGCGTCGAGCCAGTCGGCCAGATTCGGTTCAATCTGTGCGGCCACTGGCAAAACCCAGATTCTATCACCGTCTGCGCCCAAATTTAAGGCTGCGAGTTTTACGGCGTCTTTTTCAGTCACGATAACCGCCCCATTCTGGGGCAAATCCTGCACTGAAAACGCATGATGATCGGGCATCGCCTGCTCAGCAAAGCGGTAATTTAAATCCCGTAAAGTCGCAAAAAAACGCGCAGGATTGCCGATACCGGGCATTGCGGTCAGCGTGTCATCGGCAAAATCGCTCGCTGTGCGCCGCACTTCAGAGTACGTTAATTGGTAGCAGGTCTGCGCTTGCAAGCGCATCGTAAATTGTGGCGTTGAATGCGGCAGAGTTAAAGCCGCATTGCCGCCATTGACGACCAGCGCCGAAACACTACGCAAACGGCGCGGCGCTTCGCGCAGCGGCCCCGCAGGCAGGCGCAAACCATTCCCCAAGCCGCGCGCGCCGTCAATCACACACAGCTCAATATCCCGTGCCAGTGCATGATGTTGCAAACCATCGTCACACAACAGCACATTTACAGTCGGATGCGCGGCCAATAAAGCCAGTCCCGCCATTGCCCGTTGTCTGGCGACAAACACGGGTACGCCTGTTGCGCGTGCTAATAGCAAAGGCTCATCACCAACCTCAGCAGGATCGCTTTGCGGGGTAACTGCCAGTGGCGCATTCGCATCAATGCCTGCACGTGCATACCCTCTCGAAATGATGCCGACATTCCAGCCGAGCTTCGTTAACTCTTGTGCCAAATAAACCGTTAATGGTGTTTTACCTGTGCCACCAACAGTGATGTTGCCGACGACAATCACTGGAACAGGGAGTCTGATGGTCGATTTGATTTTGCAGCGGTAGAGCAATTTGTTGAGGCTTGCTAGCAGCGCAAATAGCATTGAGAGCGGCCACAGCAAGATCGCCCAAATTGAAAGGCGGTTGTACCAAATGCGGTTAAGGAAAGATTCAATATTCATAGATGGATCATCGTGGGAGCTGGCTTGCCAGCGAATGCAATGTTTACCTTAAAGCTCTAGCTTTCTAATTAACATGGTCGCGCTCATGCCGCGCGGCACTGACTTTTCTTGAACGGCCAAGAAAAGTAAGCAAAAGAAGGCCGCCCTAGTATCTGCGTCCGACTTCGTCGGATTCCCTCGCTGCGGACAATCGGCAAGGCGGCGGGTTTTAACAAAACAGAAACCGCCGAAACCCCCTTGCCGCTTGTTCCTCGCTCGGCTTGATACAAGGGATCTCAAACACCAGACCGACGATTAAGTAATAAATTAGATGTATTGCCAGCGAAACATTGAAAATAAAAGCCTGCAATCATATACATTCACACTGTAGGATGGGTGGAGCGAAGCGATACCCATCAAATTCATACGCCTATTGATGAGTATCGCCAAAAAAAAAACGGCTCCACCCATCCTACGAGCTAAACAGTTCCCATGAGATTAAATCTTATGTTTCCTCAATCTCATCAACTTCAATCATTAAATTAAATCGTATCCCCAATCTGCTTATTAAGTTATATGCAACTACTCCCAAGGTGCAGCAAAGTGCAAATGTTAAAGAGCATATAAACAGCATAAAAACAAAGAAAAATGGATGTTCCATTTCATAGCCAGAGTTGAATGAATTTAAAATCGCCATAACAGCCAATAATGGAACAAAAATAAATAAACCACATAAAAAAGAAACTAAACTAGTCGATAAAATAGATATTCTTTTAATTCTAGCATTCATAAAATTCATCCTATCACTATTTACAATTAAATAAAAATCACTGCTACAACGCGACATTTGGCAATAAAAACGGCGCCTCAGCGCCGTTTTTTTTCAAACCCATCTAATTACTTTTGCCCAGTCGTCTGAGTCGCAAACGTCAGCTTGCCATACCCCGCTACCCTTGCCGCTTCCATGACGTTCACGACGTTTTGGTGGCTGGTTTGGGCGTCGGCGTTGATGACGATCATTGGGTCGGCGTTGCTGCCTGCGGCGCGGCGGAGTTGGACGGCGAAGTCGTCGGGGCTGGAGAATTGTGCTGGTTCGCCGTTGATCATAAATTGACCACTACCGGATACACCGACTTGAATCGCTTGTGGCTGCTCAACTTGTTTTTCGGCATCGGCTGTCGGCAGATTGATTTTCAGCTCGGCAAACTTCGAATACGTCGTAGTTGCCATCAAGAAAATCAAAATCACCAATAACACGTCGATCAGCGGAATAAAGTTAATTTCCGGATCAAGGCGGCCACGACGGCCTTTATTGAATTTCATAGTTTTTATTACCTTAGCAAAGCTCAAAACGGAGCGAGAAGTCCAAAGACAAGGCAAAAAGCGGCGAAAAACCAGAGTTTACATCTGTAAATGAGGATTTTGAGCCGCTTTTTAACGCAGTATTTGGGCTTCGCAGCCCGTTTGGATTAGTGGCGTTCGCCGTGGACGATTTCTACCAGTTTGATCGCTTGCTGTTCCATCTCAACGATAAAGTCATCGACCTTGCTGGCAAAGTAGCGGTAAAACATCAACGCAGGCACTGCAACCATAATACCGAAGGCGGTGTTGTATAGCGCAATCGAAATACCGTGTGCTAGCGCAGCTGGATTGCCGCCGCCGCTTGGCGCTTGCGAGCCGAAAATCTCAATCATACCGATTACGGTACCAAACAAACCCAGCAATGGCGTCACAGCCGCCAATGTACCGAGCGTCGATAAATAGCGATTGAGTTCATGCGCAACGGCGCTGCCGGTTTCTTCAATCGATTCTTTCATGATTTCACGTGAGCTTTTCACGTTCTTCAAGCCTGCGGCCAATACGCGACCCAGCGGGCTAGAAGCAGATAATTTAGTCAGTGATTCTGCCGTAACACCTTGGCTACGGTACTCTTGCACCACTTTCACCAGCGTACCGTGCGGCAACACCAGCGATTTACGCAGCGTGAGTAAACGTTCAATAATAATGGTCACAGTCGCAATAGAAGCGGCGATAATGAGCCAGATTGGCCAGCCTGCGGCCTCGATAATAGCGAGCATAGTAAAAACCTTGTGGTAAAGATGGGCGACAGCTAAAAACCGCGTAACTTTAGCCCGAATCCCGTTGCAGGGGAAGTGCTAAGTACACAGCTAAAAGTTTTGTGGCAAGGCGCAGAAGTCGCTGTCAGTACTTTAAGTGCAGCAAGGTGATACAAGGATGCAAGAAAAAGTTTGCTGATCAACAGATCGCACAAAATCTGCCGCTAATGATCCGCTAAGTCGCAGATATTATTCAGATTTTTATATTTACCCACTATTACTGTGGATAACTTTGTGGGGAAGTTTCAAAAAGCGCACTAAAACCGCCATTTTTGCCACTTTTACACGCGCTGCACGTTTTTTATACAAAACATATTAGTTCAATAAAATCAACAACTTAAACACAATTCATTAACTACAACTTTCAATCTTAATGCCAAGTGGCTTAGAACAAGGATTTTGTGGATTATTCAAGGTTAGAATCGCGTGAATACTGATTTGTCAATAGCCCAAAGCAATGTAGTTTCTGTCACACAACTGAATAAAAGAGTACGTACACTGCTAGAAACGGGTTTACCGCAACTGTGGGTGGCCGGTGAAATTTCCAATTTCAAGCGTTACGATTCGGGGCATTGCTACTTCAGCTTGAAAGACGCTGGCGCGCAAGTGCGCTGTGTGATGTTTCGCAATCGTGCGGGGCTACTCGATTTTCAGCCGCGCGAAGGGCTGCAAGTCGAGGCGCGTGTCGTCGTGACTTTATATGAAGCGCGTGGCGACTTTCAGCTCACCGTCGAAGCCATGCGCCCTGCAGGGCTTGGCGCGCTGTTTGAGCGCTTTGAAGCGCTGAAAAAACAGCTCGCTCTCGAGGGGCTGTTCGATCAAGACAATAAGCGCCCGCTACCCAAATATCCCAAAGCGATTGGCATCGTCACCTCCCCCGCCGCCGCCGCCCTGCGTGATGTACTGGCCACGCTGGCACGCCGCACGCCCAATACGCCGATTATTTTGTACCCAACCCCCGTGCAGGGCTTGGATGCCGCACCGCAAATCGCCAAAGCCATCCGCACCGCCAGCGAGCGTGATGAAGTCGATGTACTGATTGTGTGTCGTGGTGGCGGCAGTTTGGAAGACTTGTGGTCGTTTAACGAAGAAATCGTCGCCCGCGCGATTGCCGCTTGCAATATGCCCGTGGTCAGCGGCGTAGGCCATGAAACTGATTTTACGATTTCGGACTTTGCCGCCGATCTGCGCGCGCCAACGCCGACCGCCGCTGCAGAATTGGTGAGCCCGAATCGGCAAGAATTACTCAATCTTTTGCATCATCAGCAACAACGCTTGGTGCGTGCTTTCGAACGGGATTTGCACAATAAGATGCTGCAGCTGGATCAACTGGGTCGCCGCTTGCAGCATCCGGGACAAAAATTGGCACGGCAAAGTGAACAGCTGCAATATTTGCGCCAGCGCTTGCAGCACAGCCTGCAACAACAAATGCAGCAACGCAGCCAAAAACTACTGCGCCTGCGAATGAGCTTGGCGCATCAACGGCCAAACTTGCAACGCAGCCGCTCGCAACTAGAGCAACTCAGCCAGCGCTTGCAACGTGCGATGCAGCGACAGATCGAAATCAAACAACAGCAAATTGCGCAAGCCACGCTCAAACTCGAACCTTGGAATCCACAAGCGGTCTTAGCGCGCGGCTACGCTTTGCTCAGCCGAACCGACGGCAGCTTGGTGCGCCACGCCACAACAGTCCGCGCCGGTGAAGCTTTGGCAGTGCAATTTGCCGATGGCAGCATCACGGTGAATGTGAGCCAAGGCGTGCAGCAGCAACATGAATTGCCGATTTAATCTACGGCAAAGCAAATCTGTGATTTTATTCATGCCAAAGCAGATACAGATTCAGACAGAGCATCAGGTTTTTTCGAAAGATGCTGCAAATATTATCGAATGGTCTTCTCTTGAAAACCCAGTAAAATTGAAAGCTTGTAGAAACCTTAAGCTAAGGAAGTCCAAAGATGCCTAAATATCAATTTTTCAAACTGGAACAAGCAAAAGGTGACAATTATCGCTGGCTAGCGATGGCAGAAGACTCTTTTTTAGTGCAAAAAGAACAACTCCTCAGTCGTGGTTTTGAAGTCATCGGCGATGTGATCTATGCCGAAACCGAGCAAGAAGCAGTAAGGCTTTTCAATAGCGGCATGACTTATCCGCTTCAGGAATACAATCTATCAAGTCCTATGGGTGGGTTGGTCTATGCCGTTAAGGCTTTAGCAGAATCAGCGAGGGATCGACTCAGCAAAAAGACTTAAAGATCATCAAAAGCCTGCTTTTTTTAACGCCCCCTTGCAGGTGGGGCTGCGCTTGAAATTAAGCCCACCGCCCCAATATGTCACCGATATCGATCCTCTCGTAGGTCCGCATGCTATTTGAATCTCCCCGCTCATTTTTACGTGCCCTGCCCAGCTTTCCACAAGCCGCTGTCGATGTTGAAATTTTGTCATCGACGGCACAATTTCGCACTCGCCTACTCGAACAAATCGCCCAAGCGGAACAGCGCATTTATATTGCCGCCTTGTATTTGCAACAGGACGAAGCCGGTGCCGAGATTCTGGCCGCGCTGTATGCCGCCAAAGCGCGTCAGCCCAAGCTCGATATCGCAGTGCTGGTTGATTGGCATCGTGCGCAGCGTGGCTTGATTGGCGCTGCGGCGCAGTCGGGCAATGCGGGCTGGTATCAACAAGAAGCCCAACAGCACAATATCGAAGTACCGATTTATGGCATACCGGTGCAAACGCGTGAACTGCTCGGCGTGCTGCATTTAAAAGGTTTTATCATCGACGACACGGTGATTTATAGCGGTGCGAGTTTGAATAATGTGTACCTGCACGTTGGTGATCGCTACCGTGCCGACCGCTACCATTTGCTACGCAATTCTTTGCTGGCCAATGCGATGGTGCAATTTATTCAAGACGCGCTACTGAGCCAAACTGCGGTTCACCGACTTGATCGCGCCCCGATTCCGAGCACCAAAGATATTCGCAGTACCATCCGCCACTTTCGCCAGCATTTAAAAGCCGCGCGCTACAACCTCAGCGGTAGTAGCCAGCAACAGCAGCAATTGGCCATTACGCCGCTGGTCGGCGTGGGGCAACGCAACCCGCTCAATCGGCTGATCGTCAAACTCATCAGCGCTGCCGAGCAGCACATCACTATTTGCACGCCCTACTTTAATTTGCCGCGCAGCGTCACCAAAGCGATTAAACAGCAGCTTAAAAAAGGCATCACCGTCGACATTATCATCGGCGACAAAACCGCCAACGATTTTTACATTCCGCCGAGCGAGCCATTCAAAACCATTGGCGCGCTGCCGTATTTGTATGAAATGAACTTGCGCCGTTTTGCCAAAGCCCAGCAAAGCGCCATCCAAAGCGGGCAGCTAAATATTTTGCTGTGGAATGATGTGGGCAATAGCTACCACTTAAAAGGCATTTGGATCGACGACGATTATCAATTGCTCACCGGCAACAATCTGAACCCGCGCGCGTTTAGCCTCGATTTAGAAAATGCGCTACTCATTCACGATCCACAGCACGAACTCGCTGCCAGCGCGAAAATCGAGCAAAACCAGATTCGGCAACATACGCAGCGCATCACACACTATCGTGAGCTGGAAACACTGATCGCCTATCCCGAGAAAGTAAAAAAACTTCTGACTCGACTTTCCCGAATCCGCGCAGATCGTTTGCTATCGCGCTTCTTATAAGTAGGGTATTTGCTTGTAGCCTTTATTGAATAATTGCTACATCGCAATACCCATCAATATTGAGATTCATATAAAGCAAATAAAAACCCCGCAGAATGCGGGGTTTTTATTTTTCGCTACAACTTCAACACGATCAATACAGCGCCAGCGCCTTATACAAACCAATCTGATTGGCCGCCTGTTGTTGCTGCAAATTAATCATCACCAATTGCGCGGCATAGTAGCTGCGTTTGGCGATCAGCACTTCCAGAAAGCCCGATACGCCTTTTTGGAAACGCGCCTCAGCGATAGTTAGCGCTTGCTGACTGGATTTCAGTACCCGCGCTTGCGCTTGCAATTGTGCGCTGTCGCCGTCGATTTGTACTAAACCATCCGCCACTTCACGAAAACCACTTTGAATCGCTTTTTCATAATTCGCCAGCGCCAAATCACGCTCGACTTTGGCTACGTCCAAATTCGCTTGATTGCGGCCACCGTCAAAAATCGGCAAATTGATTTGCGGCATAAATAGCCACGCACCACTGCCCGCCTTAAACAAATTACCCAACTCAGCACTCGCCGTTCCTGCATTCGCTGTCAACGTAATGCTAGGGAAAAACGCGGCACGCGCTGCGCCGATATTGGCATTAGCCGCGCGCAATTGTTGCTCGGCTTGCAATACATCAGGGCGTTGCAACAATACACTGGATGCCAAATTAGCAGGAATGCTCGGCACGCCAGGTACAGACTGCTCTTGCCAACCCGCAGGCAAACTGGCGACCTCAACCGGCGCGCCAACTAAGAGTTGCAAGGCATTACGCGCTTGCTGCATTTGGCTTTTAAAACGTGCCACATCCACCGCAGCACTTTCCTTCAGCGTTTGGGCTTCGCGCAAATCTAGCTCGCCGATGACGCCCACCGCAAAGCGCCGCTCAATCAGCGTGAAAGATGCTTGCCGACTCTCTAAAGTGGCTTCGGCGACCTTCAAGCGTTCTTGCTCGGCAGCCAAGCTATACCAGCCATTCGCCACATTCGCAATCAAGCTCAAACGCGCGCTGCGCTGCGCTTCTGTCGTTGCCATATATTGGCTTAAAGCGGCTTCATTTAGATTTTTCACTCGACCAAAAAAGTCCAGCTCAAAACTCGTAATACCCACATTCGCACCGTAAGAGCGAGCGATATAGGAATCCGCTGCGCCTGAAGATGTCGTTGGAATCCGTTGATTCGTGCCGCTACCTTTGGCATCCACGCTAGGCCAACGCTCAGCATCGCTCAACTGATATTGCGCCCGAGCTTTACTCACATTGAGCATCGCAATTCGCCAGTCACGATTATTTTCTAGTGACTGCACAATCGCTGCTTGCAATTGCGGATCAACAAACACCTGCTTCCATTGATTAACATCATGGGTATTGGCATGAAGAGCTTCTTTATCAGAGCCTTTATTAATATACCCATCGGCATTTACAAAACCAGCCGGAACAGGCGCCATCGGCTGCTGGTAATCCGGTGCCAAATTGGCGCAACCTCCCAACAGCGTGAGCATTACCGTGGCCATTACGCCATATTTCATTTTTAGCTGCATGTCTTACTCCTGCTCGCTGGACTTAGCTTGAATTTTGCGGCCGCTAAAGCGACTGCGTACCCAAACAAAGAACACCGGCACAAAGAAAATCCCCAGTACCGTGGCGCTAATCATGCCGCCCAATACGCCAGTACCAATCGCATTTTGACTGCCTGAACCCGCGCCATTACTGATCACCAGTGGCAATACACCGAAAGCAAACGCCAATGAAGTCATCAAAATCGGCCGCAAACGCATCCGAATCGCATCCAGCGTGGCGCTGATTAGATCTTGCCCTTGTTCATGCAGATCTTTAGCAAATTCAACAATCAAAATCGCGTTCTTCGTCGCCAATCCAATCGTTGTCAGCAAGCCCACTTGGAAATACACGTCATTCGATAAACCGCGCCCCGTTGCCGCCAATAAAGCACCAATCACGCCCAAAGGTACGACCAACATCACCGCAAACGGAATTGACCAGCTTTCATACAAGGCCGCCAAACATAAGAAAACAATCAACAAAGACAGCGCATACAAAGCGGGAGCTTGATCGCCCGATTCACGCTCTTCTAGTGACAAGCCCGTCCACTCGTAACCAATTCCCGGCGGCAATTTAGCAATCATCGCTTCCATCGCCAGCATTGCATCCCCTGAGCTTTTGCCCAGAGCCGCAGCGCCTTGGATATTGATCGTTGGCACGCTGTTATAGCGGTTCAGCAATGGCGGGCCGTATTCCCAGCTCGTCGAAGCAAACGCCGAGAACGGCACCATCTGGCCATTGGCATTACGAACCTGCCAGTCATTTAAGTTTTCTGGCTGCATACGGAACGGTGCATCGGCTTGCAAATACACTTTTTTCACGCGGCCGCGATCAATAAAGTCATTCACATACGCCGAGCCCCAAGCGGTCGACAAGGTTTGATTGATATCAGAAATACTCAAACCCTGTGCCGTGGCTTTGCTTTGATCGATATTCAAACGCAATTGCGGTGAATCATCCTGCCCATTCGGGCGCACCGCGACGACATTTGGATCTTTCGCGGCCATGCCCAGCAGCATATTGCGCGCTTCCATCAATTTGGCATGACCCACACCGCCGCGATCTTGCAATTGCAATTCAAAACCGCTGGCATTACCCAACTCAACAATCGCTGGCGGTGCAAATGCAAACACCATCGCTTCTTTGATCTGGCTAAACGCGCCCATCGCACGGCCCGCAATTGCGCCAACACCCTGCTCCGCGCCGCGCCGCTCAGACCAATCTTTAAGCTGCACAAAGCCTAAACCGGCATTTTGCCCACTACCACCAAAGCTAAAGCCAGCAACCGTAAAGATTGATGCGACATTATTGGCTTCATCTTTCAAAAAGTGATCTTCTACTTTTTTCAGCACTGCCACGGTTTGCTCTTGTGTACTGCCTGGTGGCAACGTCACCATCGAGAACAAAATCCCTTGATCTTCTTCGGGTAGAAACGATGTGGGCATCCGCACAAAGAGCACGCCCATCACCGCCACAATCACCAAATAAATGACCATATAGCGACCCGTGTGCTTCAACCAGCGCCGCACCACATTCTGATAACGCAGATTGTTGCGATCAAACATGCGGTTAAACCAACCAAAGAAACCGGTTTCGCCGTAAGTGTGACCTTTTTCAATTGGCTTGAGCAGCGTCGCGCACAGCGCTGGCGACAATGTCATCGCCACCAGCACCGACAGCAACATCGCCGCGACGACAGTCACCGAAAACTGGCGATAAATCACGCCGGTCGAGCCACCAAAGAACGCCATCGGCACGAACACCGCCGACAGCACCAGCGCAATGCCGACCAGCGCGCCAGTAATCTGATCCATCGATTTGCGCGTGGCTTCTTTGGGCGACAAGCCCTCTTCGCTCATCACGCGCTCAACGTTTTCGACGACGACAATCGCATCATCCACCAGCAAACCAATCGCCAACACCATCCCGAACATCGTTAGCGTATTGATCGAAAAGCCCAGCGCCGCCATCACACCAAACGTACCGAGCAAAACCACCGGCACTGCAATCGTTGGAATCAAGGTCGCACGGAAATTTTGCAGGAATAAATACATCACCAAAAACACCAACACCATCGCTTCTAGCAGTGTTTTCACTACTTCTTCGATCGAAATCTTCACGAATGGCGTCGTGTCATACGGGAAAACCACTTGCATTGACGTAGGGAAATAGGGCTGCATTTCCGCAACTTTGGCACGCACTGCATTGGCAGTCGCCAGCGCATTCGCCCCCGTTGCCAGCTTCACCGCCAGACCAGTGGCCGGTTTACCGTTAAAGCGGCTATCGATCGAATAATCTTCGGCACCCAGCTCAATAAACGCCACGTCCGATAGGCGAACCTGTCCGCCATTGGCATTACTTCTGAGCAAGATGCGGCCAAACTCTTCCGGCGATTGCAAACGCGTTTGCGCGATAATCGCGGCATTCAAGCGCTGCCCGACAACCGAAGGCGCACCGCCTAACTGGCCGCCAGAAATCTGCGCGTTTTGCGCTTTAACCGCGCTAACCACATCCATCGTCGTGAGCTGATACTGGCTCAGTTTGATCGGATCCAGCCAGATTCGCATTGCATATTGCGCACCAAACAATTGCACATCACCAACACCATTCACACGGCTCAACTGATCTTGCAAGTTGGCCGCCACATAATCGGCCAAGTCAGTGCGGCTTAAACTGCCATCGCTCGACACAAAACCCAGTACCATCAAAAAGCTGGATGATGATTTTGAAACGCTAATTCCTTGCGATTGCACTTCTTGCGGCAATCTTGGCATCGCCAATTGCAATTTGTTTTGCACCTGAACTTGGGCAATATCAGGATCGGTACCGGCTTCAAAACTCAGCGTGATATTCACACTGCCGTTTTGATCGCTACTTGATTTGATATAGCGGAGGCGGTCAATCCCCTGCATTTTCTGCTCAATCACTTGCGTGACCGAATCTTCCACTGTTTGCGCCGAAGCACCTGGGAACATCGCAGAAATCGTTACTGCTGGTGGCGCCACCGCAGGATATTGCTCAACGGGCAGACTACGGATCGACAACAATCCAGCCAGCATAATAATCAGCGCAATCACCCATGCAAAAATGGGGCGATCAATAAAAAAACGTGCCATGAAAAAACTCCTTAATGTGCTACAGCTGGCGCTGAAGCGACTGCACTGGCACCATTGGGTATTGCTTTATCAAGCTTGGCTGCTATAGTCTTCACGGCAATACCGGGTTGAATTTTTTGCAAACCTTCAACAATAACGCGATCACCGGCTTTCAAACCTTGGCTGACCAACCAGCTATTGCCTATCGTGCGATTGGCCGTCACGGTGCGCGCCTCTACTTTATCGCCAGCCCCCACCAACATCACTCGAGCTTCACCCGTCGGCGTGCGGCTCAACGCTTGCTGCGGCACCAAAAGCGCATCTTTCACTTCGGCCTGCTGCAAACGCGCGCGAACAAACATGCCCGGTAATAAATCATGCTGAGGATTCGGCACCAACACGCGCAAGCTCACCGACCCCGTCCCCGCATCCACTGTCACATCAGTGAATTCCAATTTGCCTGCTTCTTTGTGCAAGCTACCATCTTCCAAAATAATACTCACCGGGATCCCCGATTTGCCGACCAAATGCCCGAATTCGCGCTTCAAACGCAATAACTCGGCACTCGACTGGCTAATATCGACATACATCGGATCGAGTTGCTGCACTGTCGCCAAAGGCGCGACCTGACCCACGCTCAATAGAGCCCCCTCGGTCACCGATGATTTGCCAATCACGCCACTAATCGGTGAGGTAACTCGGCTATACGTTAAATTGATTTTCGCGCCATCCACAGCCGCTCGCGCGGCGGCGACATCGGCTTGCGCCTGCTGCTTCGCCGCTTGGGCATCGTCAAATTCTTGCTTGCTCACACCATTGATCGCAACGAGGTCTTTATAGCGTTCTGCTTTAAGTTTCAGGGTTACCAAACTGGCTTCAGCCCGATCCAAAGTTGCTTTTGCGCTATCAAACGCCGCTTGATACACCTCGGGATTGATTTGATAGAGCAATTCACCAGCTTTGACATTGCCACCTTCGGTAAACAAGCGCTTTTGCACGATGCCGCCCACTTGCGGGCGAATTTCTGCCACACGGTAAGGGCTGGTACGACCGGGTAATTCGCGTTCGATTTGTTGCGCCGTCGGCTGAATCGTCACGATACTCACTTCTGGCGCGCCGCCCTGCCCGCCCGCTCCGGATTTGTCGCCGCCACTGCACCCTGCCAATATCACACCGAGCGCCACTAAAGTCAGCGCTTGCGGTAAAGCTCTAAGCTTGGTTTTCATATTTTTTCTCACTAGTTAGGGTCTATTAACCCTGAGCCCATCTTGAGCGACGCGAACAGCCGCCCATTAAATTAGAATGAACGTTCATTCTATAATACTTTGTGACAATGAAACAAGCGGGTACAATGCGGAAAATATCGCAATTGCATCTTCATCAATTCTGTGTACAAAGCCATGACAAACAACACTCAAGCTAACCCGCCCTGTAAAACCGAAGTGCGCCGCAATCAAGTTTTATGCGCGGCGGCACAGTGCTTTCGCCAATCCGGTTTTCATGGCGCCAGCATGGCCAATATCGCCCGCGCAGCAGGCATGAGTGTCGGGCATATTTATCATTACTTTGAAAACAAAGAAGCAATCATTGGCGCGTTTGTCACTTTCGAACAAGACAAAAACCGCCTTATTTTGCAATCGCTGATTGATGCCGACAACACGATCCAAGCGATGCTCGATCATGCGGCCAGCGGTTTGGATGAAAGTATGGATGCGAAAAATATCTCGCTACAATTGGAAATTCTCACCGAAGCGACACGCAATCCAAATATCGCAGCAATTTTGCAAGAATCAGATCGTGAGCTTTGCGTGCTGAGCTATCAGCTCATGCTCAAAGCGCGTGGCTCTCTCAAGCCACTGCCCGTCGCCATGATGAATGCGCGCGCCGAAGCCATCATTGCGCTGTTTCAGGGATTTGGTCTGCGCAGCTTGGTGAGCCAGCGCCTAGAGCGCGATGAAGTGCTCACCGTGCTTAGACAAACGATTCAACATATTGTTGAACATTAATCACCTGATTACATCTGCTTAAACTGCGCCGCATGGCTGCGGCTCAGCGGCAATGTGGTGTCGCTGTCTTTCAGATAAATCGTGTGCCGCCCCAAAATGTCCTTTTCGATTTTGGCAATCGCAGGCAGGCAAACAATATAGCTACGATGTATTTGTGAGAATCGTTGCGGATTAAGCTGCGGCAGCAATTCTTTTAAAGAAGTACGAATCAAAAATCGCCCATTCGCGGTGACGACTTCAGTGTATTTCTCGGTCGCTTGAAAATAACGTACCTCATCAATGGCAATCAGCCGCGTCGTATCGGCCAAACTGACGGTCAACCATTGCAAATACGCCAGCGGCGGCGCTGCTAGCTCTCGACTCAGCCGCGCCAAATTTCCCTTCAAATCAGGGAGGCGAATATCGCGCTGCAAACGTGCCATACACTGCGCCAAACGCACATCGCTAACGGGTTTCAGCAAGTAATCGACCGCACAAGTTTCAAATGCCGCCACCGCATATTCATCAAACGCAGTCACAAAAATCACCCGTGTATCACGAATATTTTCCGCCACCTGCAAACCCGTCAAACCTGGCATTCGAATATCCAAAAATGCAAAGTCCGGCTGCAATTGGCTAATCTGCGCCAGCGCTTCAATGCCATTTTTTGCAATGCCGACAATTTCTAAATCCGGCCACAGCGTGCGGATGCGCTCAGTAAACGCCGCAATGAGTAGCGGTTCATCATCAGCAATGACGGCAGTCGGCATTTGAGATTCCCTAAAAATTAACAGCAAAAAAAATTGGAACACGAAAGGCACGAAAAGAAGAACAAAAAAAACACGAACAAAACAATGATGGGCTACGGCCATGTTGCCGCATCGCCAAAAAGACATTCAATAAGGGCCTAAGCCACCCTAGGAAATCAC
This sequence comes from Deefgea rivuli DSM 18356, assembly GCF_000620145.1. Lineage (GTDB taxonomy): Bacteria > Pseudomonadota > Gammaproteobacteria > Burkholderiales > Chitinibacteraceae > Deefgea > Deefgea rivuli. The sequence goes on along the minus strand of NZ_JHVM01000009.1, from coordinate 8,057 downwards.
GGCCTTATTCATGTGTTTTTCGCTCTTCTTTTCGTGCCTTTCGTGTTCCCTGCTTTTGACTTTGTAATGTTAGTTATTTCATTTCCAACGGGAAAATCAGCTCAGCAATGACGCCGCTGGGTGTATTGGGGCGCAACACCAGCTGGGCTTGGCTGCCGTAGAGTTTATCTAAACGGGCGCGGACATTGGCTAAGCCGATGCCCGACTCAGTAACACTGCTTACGTCCAAACCCAAACCCGTGTCGCTCACGCAAATCCGCAATTGCTCGCCGTCTTGCTCCACGTCGATATCGATTCGGCCACCGATAATCGCCGGCTCGATACCGTGCTCAAGCGCATTTTCAACCAGTGGTTGCAGCAGCAGCGGCGGCAACGTGGCAAGACGTAAAGCTTCTGGTACGTTCAAGGAATATTGCAGTCGATCGCCCAAACGAACAGACTGAATCGCCAACAAAGCACTCACCAAATCAATTTCTTCAGCCAAAGTTGTTGTCGTTTGGCGAGTACGTTTTAGGCTGGCGTGCAGGTAATCATTCAAATGATTGAGCATGGTTTGCGCCATTGCTGGATCGCTGCCAATCAGGCTTTGCAAATTCGCTAAGGTATTAAACAAAAAATGCGGCTCGATCTGCGCTTGCAGCATTGCCAATTGCGCTGCGGTTTCGGCTTGCTGCACTTCAGCCAGCACGCGGCGCTCGGCTTCTAGCTCGGCACGATATTTTTGCGCATGAAACAGCACAATAAAAAAGGCACTGGCGCAACTTGAAACCAACACGGCAATCGCCACCCAGCGCCAAGCTTGCTCAGGCGTATGCAGCAAAATAGCCAATACATCCGACGCACCAAACAGTGAGCCTAGTTTAAACCCAGCCAATAAACTCGGCGGAGCAGCGATCGCCATCCGCCACGGCCAAGACAATTTATCACCCAGCCACCAAGACAGCAGCGTATTACTGCCCCAAATGCAAAAGCCGATGCAATTGGAAATAATCAGATTATCAATCAGCGTCGTGCGCTCGTCGATCAAGGTCAACAGCAGCGCAATCACCGCATTCACACCAAGTAATAACGGTAAATCAGTACGCCAGTTGCAAAAAAATCCAGCATGTTGGCGAATCAAGGTTGCCATAAAAATTCTCACAAAAAGTATTTCAGCTTGCCGTTTAAAACCTAAACCTTGAACCATAGAGAGTAGAACTCTGTACTCTTTATGCTTGAAGACTTGGATTTACTCTTTACCAATCACGGAAGAAATTTAATCACTAGAAAATACTGTGTACCGTGGGAACATCTGCCGCTGTTGGCGGCCGCCATGCTGATATTAATAGGATTGCGCCCAACTTAATCATTGGATTGCTCATTTTTATCTCGACCACTCGCGCAAAGCCGTGGACGAGAAAAATGATTAAGCCCGACAGCAATCAAAATCAACGGCCACCACGTCGCCCACAACTCACCCAAGTTCGGCCAAAAGCCAAGGTTATGCGCCAAAAACATCAGGCCCAAAACAATCAATAACAGCGGAGTAAACAATTTATGCTTCATGGTAAAAATTCCTTAGTCAGTGAATAAGTCACGAATCAATTTGATCTCGCTACTGTAGGCGATTGCTTTTTGCGCTGTTGGCACTTGCGATAAAGCGCTCATAGCCAGATTAAAGCGTCGATTTAAGGTATTGAGCGGCATTCAACCAAACTTTATTCTTAATTTTAACGTAAGAAATACAGCCTTCAACACACTTAAAGCAGCAAAAACCTCGATCAAAATTCGGAAGAATAGACACAAAATGTGTGTCGTGACGCCGAATACAGTGCGCGATAAAGCGAGAATTCACGCACGTCGCCCCCGCTACGCACGGCTATTTTGCTGAGGAAAAGGCATTTTTTAGCGATTTTCTGCGCTCAAGCCGAACTTGTCGCCAAAATCACACTCACATACTTACACCGACGATGTAATTTTCTGGTATCTTCACAGCCCCCTTAGTTTTCAAGGGTTCTATGCGTATACCACACGTATGGCACCCATTCATTGTGAGCAGGTACTCCCATGATGGCCCGCACCCACATTGCTTTTGCCGCCTTAATGATGGTGGCATGCAGTGTTGGCATTTTGCAGCGTATGCCGCAAGTGCATGAAGTCGCCCTCGCTGGCGCAGCTGGCCTCTTGCCCGATTTGGATCACCCCAAATCGACCTTTGGCCGCATCGTGCCCTATATTTCGATTCCGATTGCCAAGGTGTTTGGTCATCGCGGCTTTACGCATTCGCTGTTAATGGTCGCGGTGATTATTTGGCTGCTGCTCACGCACCGCGAACAGCAAAACATCCCGATTTTGCCCTTAGTCATTGGCTATTTTTCACACATTATTGGCGATCTACTGACGCCATCGGGTGTGCCGCTGCTGTGGCCGATTCGACAAAAATTTTCGCTGAATTTATTTAAGGCCGATGGTTGGGTCGAGCAACTGATTTATCGCGGCTGCTGGATTGGTGTGGGCTATTTTCTGTGGGTCGCGCTACAGCGCCCCGGCCACGCGTGGATACAACCAGCGCAAATGGCGCTGCAACGCTGGTGTTGGCTGGCGCTGGAACACAGCGCCGTGATGATCGTGCAATGGGTCAGGATTATGGCTTAAGCGGCTATCGCTCCAGTTCTGCTCTGCTAAGGTAAAAACAGCAACCCTTGGGGCAAAATCATGGCCAAAGCCACATCTTCCGCGTATTTCAGCGAACAGCTGTTAGCAGAACAAAGCAATTTTTCATTGGTGCTGGGCGGCCCGCTTTTTCAGCTCTTACGCCGCGCCCATCTGACTGACGATGCTGAAGGTCTGTTGTGGCGACGCATCATCGTGATTTCACTGCTCGCTTGGCTGCCGCTCTGCCTAATTACGCTGCTCAGCGGCAGTTGGTATCAAGGCGCAACCATTCCGTTTTTATATGATTTAGAAGTCCATGTGCGCTTTTTGCTCGCCATTCCCATCATGATTGCTGCCGAATTATTGGTGCATCGGCGCATGCGTAAAGTCGTGCAGCAGTTTTTACAGCGCCAACTGATTCCTAATGAGGCCATGCAACAATTTGAAACTGCGCTGCATTCTGCGTTTGAGCTTAGAAATTCCATCAAAGCCGAGCTGATTTTGATTGCGCTCGTTTACAGCGCGGGGATTTTTCTGTGGCGCAACGTCATGGTGCTCGATACCAATACATGGTACGCCCACCAAGGCGCTGAGGGTTTGAGCCTCACGCTGGCGGGCTATTGGTATGCTGGCGTCAGTCTGCCGATTTTTCAATTTCTCGTCGCGCGCTGGTATTACCGGCTCTGGATTTGGGCGCGATTTTTATGGCAGGTTTCCCGCATCAAACTGCAATTGCTGCCCAGCCACAGTGATCGCTTAGGCGGCTTGGCTTTTTTAAGCGGCACTTTTCATGCTTTCGCCCCGCTCGCCTTCGCGCACGGCACCATGCTGGCGGCGATGCTAGCCAATCGTATTTTCTATCAAGGCGCGGTGCTCACCGATTTCAAAATTGAAATTGTGCTGATGATCATCTGGGTGCAATTGCTTATTTTGGCGCCGCTACTGGTCTTTCGCCCGCAATTGGCGCAAGCCAAACGCGATGCACTGCGCGAATATGGCTTGCTGGTAATGCAGCACAATCGAGAGTTTGATCAAAAATGGTTTCGCTCTGGCAAACCCAAAGAATCACCCTTGGGCAATCCCGATATGTCGTCACTGGTCGATTTGGGCGCGAGTTTTGATGTCGTGCAAGCGATGAATACCGTGCCGATCAAAAAAGACGCCATTCTTTTTCTCGCCATCGCCACCGTTGCACCACTTATTCCACTGGCGCTAACGATGATGCCACTCGAAGAATTAGTCCGAAAATTATTGGGTTTAGTGTTTTAAAACGAAAAGCCCTTTCTGATGACAAGGAAGGGCTTTATTTCAAAATGCCTAACAAAACCTAGCGTTTTACGAGCTGTTTATTCTCTAATTTCACCTTATCACCTTGTTTGTAGCCATGATTGGGATTATCAAACGTCACCGTTTGCGTACTGCCATCGTCGAGCTTCACGCTGACTTCATAATATTTTTTATCATTCATTGCGCCCTCCACTTTATTGCCCGCATACGCGCCACCCAATCCGCCCACCACCATCGCGGCAGTCTTACCTTTGCCCTTGCCGATCAAGCTCCCCAAACCCACGCCCACTGCCGCACCGCCAATTTTCCCCATCCAAGTTCCCTCGCCGGGCTTCTCAACTTCGAGCACCTGAGTCACCACGCCGCACGTTGCACAAATCGCTTTTTTATCGCTGCTTGCAGGCGCATTCATCGCGGTTTTGAGCGAGGCTTTTTTCCGATTAGTGGCTTCGGTTTTGCACGTAGGCTGAGTCGCTTTATCCAGCTCTTTACACATCGATAACATTAGCTGGTAATCCGCTTCGATTTGTTTTTTCTGGCTGGCCAAATCGCCTTGATACACGGGCAGCGCTTCATTGCCTTGGCGCTTATTCCATAACGCCTGAAAACCAGCTTGGCGCTGCGTGGCAGCATCTTTTTTGCAATCGGCCTGCTCGCTCTTCTCAAACTCCATACAGACTTTCAAATCGCTTTTGTAATTGGCATTAATTTGCGCGCTTTCTGTTTTTAGATCGCTAGCTTGAGCGGTGCTAACAATGAAAAGGCTAGCTAAAATCAGCATCAATTTGGGATTACACATCAGAATTCTCCTTGGGTTTGGGGCAGGATTTGGCTTTAGCATAGCCATCAATTTCTTAAGTGCCAGCCGTATCCGGTGGTCGGTATTAGATGGCGTTTTGTCTGTATGAGGTCTAGCTTTTGAGGGCAATCAGCGCTTACACACGGCACAAGCGAATGACCTTAATGGCATAAAATTCACAATTTTTCTGAAATTGAGTGTTTTCTAAATTTTTTTCTGTGCGATAACAGACAGAGCAAATAAAGCAACTCAATTAAAATAAGCCACATCTTTTATGAATTAACTTCTACTCGCCCACAAGGAATTCAAAATGAATAAAAAACTCACTCTCAGTAAAATTGCGCTATTAATTTTAATTTCTAGCGCTTCATTTGCCGCAGACAATCATTTAGTCGCGAAACAAACCGCCCCATCCGGTGTGACTTATATCGCGGGTGGCGTCAGTGAAGAGCAGAGCCAGCAATTTGCACAGCTCAAACCACAATTTAATACTCAATTTACTTTTGCCGAACAAGGCTCTGGTGCTTATCTTGCCGATATTAAAGTGAACATCGTTAATACAGAAAATAAAACGGTGCTTGATACGCTAGTGCCGGGGCCATTTTTATATGTCAATCTTCCGAATGGCACTTACATTGCCAATGTAAGTGATGAAAATCAAACCCAGCGATTTAAATTTAAAATTGCATCAGGACAAAAAACGGTTCATTCGTTTTACTTTAAACAGCCATAAGGTTTAACGCGATACGCGAATCGCAATCAAAGATGCAGATGTTTAATTCAATCATCAATGCTAAAAATCAATACCGCCCATAAAGTTGTATTGTAAATTGAAGCCAGCGCCATGCCATACACTCGCCGCGAGCGAATGGCGTGGCGCAATAAGGGCCGGATTCATCTTTAAGCTTGCGGCAAACCGCGAGGCCGCATGCCATTCAAATATGCCAGAAACTTAGTGGGTCGCAAACGCTCCGCGAACAGCAATTACCACCTCGGGTTTACCCTCGCCTTTGTGGCTGGCACCATCAACGCGGGCGGCTTTTTGGCCGTACAGCAATACACCTCACACATGACCGGCATCGTTTCGGCGATGGCCGACCATTGGGTCTTTGGCGCTTATGATCTTGTACTCGGTGGCTTAGGTGCCCTGCTGTCATTTCTGGCTGGAGCCGCTGGCTCTGCAGTTTTGGTCAACTATGCGCGGCGGCGGCATCTATATAGCGAATTTGCGCTGCCTTTATTACTCGAAGCGCTGCTCTTATTGTGCTTTGGCTTTTTGGGCGCCAGCTTGGCGCAAATTGATGGTTTATTTATTCCTGTCACCGTGATGCTGCTGTGTTTCATTATGGGTTTGCAAAACGCGGTAATCACCAAACTCTCCAAAGCCGAAATCCGCACCACCCACATCACCGGCATTATCACCGACATCGGCATTGAGCTGGGCAAACTCGCCTACATCAATGCCAGCCATTCCCCTGCGCAGCCCAAAGTCATCGCCAATCGCGCACGCCTCAAATTACTCAGTGGCTTAGCCCTCAGTTTTTTTACTGGCGGCGTGATAGGGGCTTTAGGTTTTAAACATCTGGGCTATATCGCCACAGTGCCGCTGGCTTTGGCTTTAGTCACTTTGGCGCTCATCCCCGCCCATGATGATGTGGTTTTTGTTTGGCATCGTTGGCAAAGACAAACGCGGCGAAATAAAACTAAAGCATCAGCTTCGCCCTAGTCTTGCGCCTCACTTGAATTCGCTGGGTTGGATGCAAGGCGGTTCGCATCACTCAACTTGAAATAAATTCGATGTATTGCCTTCTAGGCTTTTTAGGTAAAGGCCTACCAGCAAATACACCCTATAAGGCGGATTCCAATATTAGGCCGCGCATACTTTCTGACCTGATGAATACCTTTGCGCCTTATGCATTTACTGGAGCGGCAAAACGTTGCTCCAAGTATTGAATGATACTTTTCGATTCGTACAACCACTGCACTTGCTGGTTTTCTTCGATCCGCAAGCAAGGCACTTGGACTTTGCCGCCCTGCTCGGCTAAGGCTGTCTTATGCTCAGCTTGTTTGGCATTGATGGTTTTAATATTCAGGCCTTGTCGTCGCATCGTACGGCGAACCTTGACGCAAAACGGGCAAGCCTCGTATTCGTAAAGCGCCAAAGATAGGGTTTGTTGATCCAACCAAGCTTGGCGCTCAGTCGAGTGTTGTGCTTTTTTCGGCGCGAATACCGCGTTTAAACCTAAGATACCCCGACCGATGACCCAACGTAGTGCGCGCATAAATTTCTCGATGATTCAATGACTTTTAAGCGCGCGATTTTATCCAATCGTGGGCGATTGGGCTATGGGTTTATTCCAGCACAGCGTTAGCAATAAAGCGGCGTATTCAAGAATAAGGTCGATGTATTGCCAGCTAGGCATTTTAGATAAAGAGCTGCAATCAAATACATCTACATCATCGGGTATCAAAAGCTGCGCGAATTACAGCGTTTTGCTCAAAATGTAAATGAACAGCGCAAACCAAACCCGCCAAAAACGTTATCCGACTTGATGATTTTAGGATTTAAAACTTTGAGATTTTTCAACATGGGGTCGGCGCTAATGCCGCGCGGCACCTACTTTTCTTTGCTTCGCCAAAGAAAAGTAGGCAAAAGAAAGGCGCCCCTAGTATCTGCGTCCGACTTCGTCGGATTCCCTCGCTGCGGACAATCGGGTCGGTTGCGCTCAAAACTCGTTCGGCCTCAAGTGCAAAAGCGTCGGCCTCTCTCAAACATTGATCGCAAAAACCCCGCCCCGCTTGTTCCTCGCTCGGCTTGACACAAGGGATCTCGCGCAGCTCAACAAGGTTTGAAATAAAGTTGATGTATTGCCAGCTAGGCATTGCAAATAAAAGCCCGCAAGCAAATACATCATACGTAGGGTGTCAAAATCTGCGCGAATTGCACCGTTTTGCTCAAAATGTAAATGAACAGCGCAAACCAAACCCGCCAAAAACGTTATCCGACTTGGTGATTTTAGGATTTAAAACTTTGAGATTTTTCAATGCGGGGTCGGCGCTAATGCCGCGCGGCACCTTGTATCTTGTTCAATGTGATGCTTAGCTAGTATCACATGAGGTGAAGTGAGCTTGAGCGGCACTTTAAGGCACAGACCTTGCAAGGTAGATTGAACCCTTCACCTTACTCCTTTCGCCAGTCAAGACACTGAACGGTAGCCAAGGGCTTTGACCCTGCATGTACAAGGCAAATGGGCGAATTGGGCATTTTAAAGGAGATTCTCATCATGTTTTACCTCGGTATTGATGTGGCTAAATCCAAACTCGATTGCTATTTATT
>NZ_JHVM01000008.1:254805-360520 GCF_000620145.1 Deefgea rivuli DSM 18356 | reverse complement strand
TGGGTTCAAAACGTCGTGAGACAGTTTGGTCCCTATCTGCAGTGGGCGTTGGAAATTTGAGGGGGGCTGCTCCTAGTACGAGAGGACCGGAGTGGACTGACCTCTGGTGTACCGGTTGTCACGCCAGTGGCATTGCCGGGTAGCTAAGTCGGGAAGAGATAAGCGCTGAAAGCATCTAAGCGCGAAACTTGCCTCAAGATGAGATTTCCCTAGGGTTTTAAATCCTCTAAAGAGTCGTTCGAGACCAGGACGTTGATAGGTTGGGTGTGGAAGCGCAGTAATGCGTTAAGCTAACCAATACTAATTGCTCGTGAGGCTTGATCCTATAACCTGAGACGCGTGAGCGACGAAGATATAGTCAACCCAAAAAACGTAGAGTGTACGTAAGTGCATGATACGAAAGATAAATACTAAAATGATGTTGATTGGTTTGTAGTATAATTACTTCTTCTATTGAATTCGAGTTAGCGCTGTAGGCGGTTGCGGAGTGAAAGTTAAACTTTACGAGCAAAAGCTGAATGCGATAACTCTCGTGTAGCGAGTTGAAAAACGAACTACATCAGACAAGTTTTTGTCTGGCGACCATAGCGAGGTGGTCCCACTCCTTCCCATCCCGAACAGGACAGTGAAACACCTCAGCGCCGATGATAGTGCGGATTGCCCGTGTGAAAGTAGGTCATTGCCAGACTCCCCTTTAAGTAAAAAGCCCGATTCGAAAGAGTCGGGCTTTTTGCTGTCCGCGAGATATTAAGCGAAGTAATGGGTATTGCTCGCTAGGCATTCAATCAAAAGACCTACATCGATATACCCTATATATCCTGAATTGGTTCACTTCATCCCTCTGCTTGTGCGACAATTCAGGCACTTATTTTATTTGGTTTCGGTTTTTATTCATGACAAGTCCCTCGCGTGGTCGGTTTATTTCGGTAGAAGGCATTGATGGTGCGGGTAAAAGCACGCATTTAGCTTGGCTCAACGGTTTTTTGCAGAGCAAAGGCATTGCACTGGTGCAAACGCGTGAGCCGGGCGGTACTGAGTTGGGCGAAAAGCTACGTGCTTTATTACTGAATGATGCAATGACGCTGGAGACTGAAGCGTTATTGATGTTTGCATCGCGTGCGCAGCATTTAAGCGCGGTGATCGAGCCGGCATTGGCGCGCGGTGAGTGGGTATTATGCGATCGTTTTTCTGATGCCACTTATGCGTATCAGTGCGGTGGGCGTGGTTTGGATACGGCTAAATTTGCCGCTTTAGAGCATTGGGTGCAATCGCGAGGTGATGGCTTGATTGAGCCTGATTTGACGCTGATATTTGATGTGCCATTGGAAGTGAGCCAAGCTCGAATGGCGGATAGCCGAGTGCTAGATCGTTTTGAGCGTGAGCAACACGATTTTCATGCGCGAGTTCGGGCTGCATATTTAGAGCGTGCGGTGCACAATTCGGCGCGAATTCGCGTGGTGAATGCCAATCGCAGTTTGGCCGACATCCAAGCTGAGCTTGCGGAAATGTTTACTGATTATGAATAAAGAACCCGCCCTGTATCCGTGGCTGCAAGCGTCGTGGCAAGCCTTGCTACGCGAGCGGGAACGCTGGCCGCATGCTTTATTGCTCACGGGTGAGCCGGGCATCGGCAAGCGTGTATTTGCTGAATATCTTGCGCAATTTTTACTTTGTGAAGATCCGCAAAAAACCACGCAGCCTTGTGGCGTCTGCGATGGTTGTCGCTGGTTTTTGGCGGGGAATCACCCCGATTTTCGCGTGTTGCAGCCTGAAGACGCCGAAGACGATAAAGCCGATGAATCGGATAGTAAAAAGACGAAGAAAAAGTCTGAAATTATTCGCGTTGAAGACGTGCGGGCGCTGGCTGATTTTGTTAATTTATCCGCGCATCGGCGCGGTGTTCGCGTGACTTTGGTGGTGCCTGCCGATGCGATGAATGTCGCAGCAGCGAATGCTTTTTTGAAAACGCTGGAAGAACCGCCCTCTGGTGCCGTGTTTATTTTGGTCGCCGATCATTGGCGGCGTTTATTGCCGACAATTCGTAGCCGCTGCCGAGTTTTTCCTTTGGCACTGCCTGATCCGCAGCAAGCAATGGCATGGCTGAATACGCAAGGCGTCGTGAATCCGGCGCTGCATTTGGCGCATACGGGCGGCGCGCCATTGGCGGCGATGGATGATGCGGCCGCTGAATGGTTGCCTGTGCGGCAGTCCTTCCTTGAACAAATCGCGCAACCCGCGACTTTGGATGTGCTGAAACTCAGCGCTGATTTGGATAAAGCCAAGCTTGACACTGGATTAGTGATTAGCTGGCTACAAAAGTGGGCGTATGATCTGATTAGCTTGGGCTTGGCGGAAAAAATTCGCTATTATCCAGACTGGCAAGACGCATTAGCGCGCCTCGCGTCGCGTGCGCATTTATTAATGCCGTATGTGAATCAACTCACTGAAGCTCAAAAATTATCGCGTCACCCACTCAATCAGCGCCTCGTGTTTGAAAGTCTGCTGTTTGCTTATGTGGATGGATTGCGTGGTAAAGGTCGTCAAGGAAAAGTATGAGCGAAGATCCAGTCCGTGCAGCCGCCTCTCGTCCTGGCGTGTTGTCGCTAAATATTAAAGAAAAAGCCGCGCTGTATGCGTCTTATATGCCGTTTATCAAAGGCGGCGGAATTTTTATTCCAACCAATAAAATGTACAGTTTGGGCGATGAAGTGTTTATGTTACTGGCTTTGCTCGACGATCCGGCGCGAATTGCCGTATCGGGCAATGTGGTTTGGGTGACACCACCCGGTGCGCATAATAATCACCAGCAAGGCATCGGCGTGCAGTTCTCAAGTAATGAAGCAGGTAATTTGGCGCGGGTGAAAATTGAGAATTTGCTTGGCGGTTATCTGCAATCGGGCCGCACAACACATACGATGTAAGTTAATTCGCACAAGTTTTTTGCTGCCTTGTCTCGCCATAAAACTTTTGCATGAATACTTAATTAACGCTGTTTACGTTATGATTCAAGCCGTACCTTTGAGGTGCGGCTTTTTTATTGAATGAAGAAAAATGATGAAGTTTGTTGATTCGCATTGCCATATTAATTTCCCCGACCTTGCCGCTCAATTGCCAGAGCTTCTCGCCAATATGCAGGCCAATCAAGTCACGCATGCGCTGTGCGTGGCGGTGAATTTGCCTGAGCTGCCGAGCGTACTGGCGTTGGCGCAGCAAAATGCTAATATTTTCGCCTCGGTCGGCGTGCATCCCGATTACGAAGACACGCCTGAGCCGACCGTGGCGCAGCTGGTCGAATTGGCCAAATCGCCCAAAGTGGTCGCAATTGGTGAAACGGGTCTGGATTATTTCCGCCTGACTGGCGATTTGGAATGGCAGCGCGAGCGCTTTCGTACGCATATTCGTGCTGCACGCGAAACGGGCTTGCCGCTGATTATTCATACTCGCGCCTCTAGTGAAGACACGATACGCATCATGCGCGAAGAAAACGCGCAAGACGTCGGTGGCGTGATGCATTGCTTTACTGAAAGCTGGGAAGTCGCGCAGCAAGCGATGGAACTGGGTTTTTATATTTCCTTGTCAGGGATTGTGACGTTTAAAAAAGCGACTGAATTAAAGGATGTCGCTTATAAAATGCCGCTGGATCGTCTATTGATCGAAACCGATTCGCCTTACCTCGCGCCGATGCCGCATCGTGGCAAACAAAATCAACCTGCGTGGGTACGGCATGTGGCTGAGCATATTGCTGAGCTAAAAAACATCCCGCTTGAAGACGTCGCAGCCGCAACGACAGCGAATTTCTTTAAACTCTTTCACCGCGCGAGCGCCAGCTAATGTCTGCGCCTGTTTCACCGTTGAGTATTCCATCAGTGACTGCGCCCGCCATTCGCGTTGAAACGATTTTGCTCGGCGTCGGTTCGAGTGGCGGCTCGCCGGCACTCGGTTGCAACTGCCCGACGTGCGTGTCGACTGATCCGAAGAACAGCCGCACGCGCGCATCCGCAGTGATGCGAGCTGGTGGTAAAACCTTTCTGATCGACACCGGCCCCGACTTGCGCGGCCAAGCGTTGCGCGAGCACATCCTGCATGTCGATGCGGTGCTGTATACGCATCCGCACGCCGATCATCTGAATGGCATCGACGATTTGCGTGCTTTTTGCTGGCTGCAAAAAGCGGCGCTGCCGGTGTATGGCAATCGCCTGATGCTCAGTCATATTCGTGAGCGCTTTCCGTATACCTTAATGAAGCCGAATGAATTCTGGGATAAGCCAGTACTGACGATTCATGAAGTCGAAGCCGAGCCGTTTCAAGTTGGCGATGTGACGATTCGACCGATTCCGCTGATTCACGGCAAATGGCCGATTTTGGGCTGGCGGATCGGCAATACGGCGTATCTGACCGATGTATCGGAAATCCCCGCTGAGAGCAGGGCGCTGTTGCAAGATTTAGAGGTGCTGTTTTTGGACTGCCTGCGTACCAAGCCGCACCCGACGCATTTATCGGTCGAACAATCTTTGCAAGTCGCAGCCCAGATTGGTGCGAAGCGCACGGTGTTGATCCACATGACGCATGAGTTGGAATATCACGCTTTAACGGCAAGTTTACCTGTCGGTATTGAAGTAGGGTATGACGGTCTAAGTATTATCACTGAATAGTTAGAAGGCAATACCCATGGATATCAATGTATTAGGCCAAGAACTCAAACCTTGCAGTTTTGATCCGCTCACTGGATTTTTCCGTGATGGCTGCTGTCGCACCGATGAAACCGACATCGGCGAGCACATTGTTTGCGTAGTGCTCAGCACCAAGTTTTTAAGCTTTTCGCAGCAACGTGGTAACGATCTGTCGACGCCACGCCCAGAGTACGGCTTTGCTGGCTTGAAAGCCGGTGATCAATGGTGCCTGTGCGCCACCCGCTGGCTAGAAGCGCTCCAAGCGGGCGCCGCCCCGCAAATCGTCCTCGCCGCCACGCATGAAAATATTCTGGATTTAATCTCGCTGGAAACGCTGGTGGAATACGGCATTGATAGGCCGACTTTTAGCAGTTAATGGGATCACGAAAGCTAGGAAAAAAGCCCCAAGATATTGTATGGGCTAAGCGTGTGAAGATCAGCGCTTGCCCTAGACTCCTTGCTTTTTGTCCTCATTACTAAATAACGTGTTTTTATTGTAATGGGTATCTATATGTAGGCATTTTTAGATATAGGCTTTATTCATATACCTATAGAAAACGGTCAATCAGCCTTGGGCGAGTTGCTTCTAGAATATGGCGCAGCCTGAGCTACGGTGCTATTTAGATCCTCAAATTTTTACTTGGAATACTCACCATGCCAATCCAATTTAGCCCCGCTGATTTATCTCGTATCATTGAAATGGCGTGGGAAGACCGTACGTCTTTTGAGGTGATTGAACAACTCTACGGTTTGAATCAGCATCAGCTGATTCGTTTGATGCGCAGTGAACTCAAAGCAGGCAGCTTTCGGCTCTGGCGCGCGCGTACCAGTGGCCGTAGCACCAAGCATGTGGCGCTGCGATCCCCTGAAATTTCCCGCGCCTATGCGCCGGGGCAATATAAGCGCTAAAAAGCTTATCAGCTCACTGACGCAGCTCATCGTAAATTGAGAGAAGACGGAGAATACTGATGACGCATCCAACGCGAAGCTGGCATCCGAAAAAGCTACTGAACACCAAATGGACCGCCGTTGTGCCGCAGCAGCGCGAAAAACACTTCCTCGTTGTTAAAATCGAACTCGATCCGCTTGACGCGCAAAAAGTAGCGCAGGTCACGCTAGAAGCTGTGCTCAGTAAACGGCATTTCACTCTGCATTGGAGCGCGCTGGCCGATGAAACGCAATGGCGCGTCGGTTGGCTGTAATACAGAAAATTAATGGTGATTGGCGAAAAGGACATCGGCATGATTAAGCAAGTGGGCAATACCGAAATTCAATTGCAGCATAAAGCGACTTGCCATTGTGGCGCAGTGGAGCTGGAAATTGATTTGCCAGATGGGATTGTTGACCCTCGGCATTGTGATTGTTCGATTTGTCGCCGCAAAGGCGCGATTGTCGCCTCGGTATTGTTGTCGGGAATTAAAATCATTAAAGGTAAAGAAAGCCTGACGCTATATCAATTCAATACGAATACCGCCAAACATTATTTCTGCGCAATCTGCGGTATTTACACCTACCATCAACGCCGCTCTAATCCGCATCTGTACGGCTATAACGTCGGTTGCCTTGAAGGTGTGAATCCTTATTTAATTCCGAATATTAAAACCTACGACGGCGTGAATCATCCGGCTGATCGTGTGATTTAAAAATCAAAGATTGGGTGGCTTAGCCAACGGCGTAAGCAGCCAATTTATTCGAGTATTACAATCCGCTAGGGTTGATAAATCCAACCCGGGCTATATGGCTAAACAAATATCAAATCATGCTAGAACACATGGATTGCACTTCAATACTATTGAAGAACAACATTACACCTGCTATTCGAAGAGCTGGCCCTGATGACGCAACTTTCATTTCTCGTTTATACCTCCAATTAACTGGAGATGTGCAGGTTCGAGTTTTACCAGAACGGCTGGCGAAGCTGGCATGCAGTCTGCATACCTATGTGCTTGTCTGTGAGCTAGACGGGCAGATAATAGGAACAGCATTGCTTTGTTCTTGTGACGATGTGATGTATGGCAAGCAGCCCTTTGCCGTAATTGAGAATGTCATCGTTGCTCAGAATTATCAGAGTCAGGGCATTGGTGCATTATTGATGCGTAGTATAGAAACGTTATGTAGCACAGCAGGTTGCAGCAAGATAATGTTATCGAGCTCGATACAGCGCACGCAGGCACATCAGTTTTTCACCCGCTGCGGCTTTAATGGTGATGCTAAGCGGGCGTTTGTTAAATATCGCAGCCAATTTACCTGAAGGCGTTGCTGTATTTTTAATCACAATTCATCCTAGGCCTTGTGAGTATTTTTCTACCTTTCGTGATTCATTAGCTTTTTAAACTCGCCACTTCCGCCGCACTTAATTCCCGCCATTCGCCCTTCGCCAATTCCCCTAATTCCAAACCACCAATCGCGACGCGCATCAGGCGTAGCGTATTGATTTGATTCGCTTCAAGCAAGCGGCGGATGTGGCGGTTTTTTCCTTCGTCGAGGACGACTTCGAGCCACGCGTTTTTTTCGCCACTGCGTAACAGCGTCACGCGCTTGGCTTTGAGTGGCGTACCGTCATCTAGTATCACACCCATTTGCATCGCGGCGATTAGTTCAGGCGTAGCAAGGCTGTCGATTTGCACGTGGTAGATTTTGTCCAGATGGCTGGCCGGATCAGTGAGGCGCGCTGCCCATTTCGTGTCGTTGGTAAACAGCAGCAAGCCTTCGCTGGCTTTATCCAGCCGCCCAACGGGGCCGATGTGCGGCAGCTTGGCATTATCAAAGCAGCTAAACACCGTATCGCGGTTTTTCTCATCCTGCGCGCTGGTAATTAGGCCGCGCGGTTTGTTCAGCATTAGATAGACCATCTGCTCGGCGCTGACGGTTTGGCCGTTGACGGTCAGTTGATCGCGTTGCATATCAACGCGGCGATTGATGTCGACGCAGACTTTGCCATTCACACTGACTTCGCCGCGCGCCACCAGCGCTTCGCCTTCACTACGCGAGCAAAACCCCAGTTTAGACAAAGCCCGCGCCAAACTGGCCACATGGGTATTGCTCGCTGGCGCTTTATTGGTAGTGGCTCTAGCTAAATACACCTTAGGTTTATTGGGTTTTATCATAAGTAGAATGGATTTCAAAACGAAGCAATCGGCTATTTTAGCTGGACTTGCTAGTGAGCGGGGCAGAAGCGTACGGTAGCTTTATTCTATGCTGGCGAGCCGAGGCGCTTGGATTCCCATTTTTTGTTCATGCTGCGGGAATTTTGTCACTCCGGCTTAATAATTACCCTACAGCGGCGATCAGCGCTTAAAATGATCACGTTATCGTTCTGGACGGGCACTCGCCCGCATTATGGAAAATTTTTTATTGACCTTGGTAGCTCTGTTTTTGGTGCTGCTGAACGGTTTTTTTGTTGCTGCCGAATTCGGCTTGGTTAAATTACGCGCCACCCGCGCCAAGGGCTTGGCGAAAATCTATGGTTGGCGTGGGCGAATTCTGGCGAAAGTTCACAGCCAGTTGGATGCTTATCTTTCTGCCTGCCAGCTGGGGATTACGCTGGCCTCGCTTGGTTTGGGTTGGATCGGTGAACCCGCATTTTCCAAGCTCTTAGAACCGGTCTTTATGTTGCTGGGCGTTGAATCTGCCGCACTGATTCACAGCGTATCGTTCATTTTTGCCTTTACGCTGATCTCCTTTTTGCACATCGTCGTCGGTGAGCTTGCGCCAAAATCTCTGGCGATTCGCCGTCCTGAAGTCGTCGCTCTGTGGACTTCCGTGCCGCTGTATTTCTTTTATTGGCTGATGTATCCCGCGATTTGGCTGCTTAATCGCAGCGCTAATTCGCTGTTAAAAATGCTGAATTTAGACGGTAATTCGGGCCATGAAAGTCATTATTCAGCCGATGAACTCAAACTGATTTTGCGCGGCAATCACGATGGCGATGACAAAAGTCGTCATGAATGGAATGTCGTCGCGCAATCGCTCGATTTTGGCAAACTCAAAGTCGCCGATCTGATGCGGCCGTTTCACGAAGCCGCTGTGCTGCGCAGCGATTTGCCGTTGGAGCAAAATCTGCAAACGATTTCCACGCAGCGTTTTAGCCGCTATCCGTTTTTGAATGAAGACGGCGAAGTGCTCGGCATTATTCATTTGAAAAACCTATTTCTGGCCGAGCTGCGCCACGCCGATGTGTCGGATTTGAGCGATTACATTCGCCCGGTTGAGCATGTAACGCCCGATACGCCGGTGCTGGATTTATTCCGCCGTTTCCGCGA
This sequence comes from Deefgea rivuli DSM 18356, assembly GCF_000620145.1. Taxonomy (GTDB): domain Bacteria; phylum Pseudomonadota; class Gammaproteobacteria; order Burkholderiales; family Chitinibacteraceae; genus Deefgea; species Deefgea rivuli. The sequence continues at coordinate 351,588 of NZ_JHVM01000008.1, read as the reverse complement.
AGGCGCCCCGCATTTTGCGATTGTCGCCTACGCCGACGAAGCGCAGCCGATGGGCTTTGTGACGCTGGATAATTTGATGGCTGCCTTGGTCGGCGAAATTCGCGATGAATTCCGCCAATCGCGGAATGATTGGCTAGCGCAAGACGACGGCGCTTTGCTTGGCAAAGGCAGTTTATCTTTGTATTCGCTTGGCCGAATGTTGGGCCGCGATATCGACCATCCCGAAGCCGAAACCGTCGGTGGCTTGATTCAATGGAAACTCGGCAATCTACCCGTCGAGGGCGAACGTATCGAATTTGATGGCTTCACCATCGTCGTCAAAAAAATGAACGGCCCTCGGATTGTGCTGGTGAAAGTGATGCCAGCAGCGCGAGAAGAAGGCAGTGCGGGCGATCATTGATGGGTACTTGCAATCAGATACATATATAGGGTACGGCGGGTTAGTCTTTAGGCGTAACCCGCCATTTTTTTACATTACGTGCGATTTGCGCGGGTTGTGATAAAACTAACCCGCCTTACATGGCCGCATAGATTTGCTGATCGAGTAGCTCGGATGAGCCGAAGGCGTTATCCGATTTGGTATTTTCTAAATCTGCTACGGCTGTGATTTTTTAAATCGGGATCGGCGCTTATGCCGCGCGGCACTGACTTTTCTTGAACGGCCAAGAAAAGTAAGCAAAAGAAGGCCGCCCTAGTATCTGCGTCCGACTTCGTCGGATACCCTCGCTGCGGACAATCGGGTCGGTTGCGCTCAAAACTCGCTCGGCCTCAAAAACAAAAGCATCGGCCTCCCTCAAACATTGATCGCAAAAACCCCGCCCCAATTGTTCCTCGCTCGGCTTGACACAAGGGATCTCGTGCAGCTTAACGAGGTTTGATACTAAGTCGATGTATTGCCAGCTAGGCATTGTAAATAAAGGGCTACTAGTAAATACATCCATACCGTAGGGGGTGAAAATCTCGCAGGGATTTGCGCACCAAGAAAGCGATTCAACTTACCCAGATTTTTGATTATCGCGTAGTCCGGGTGCGCAAAAAAATCTTGCGCACCCTACTCAGCTACACCGCTATATTTTCGTGAGGAGACATTTCATATGGATTTAGATTTGCAGCAAAAAGTCGCAATAGTCACTGGCGCTAGCCAAGGGATTGGGCGTGCGATTGCTTTGCGTTTATCGGCCGAAGGCGCGCGCGTCGTCTTGGTCGCGAGATCCGCAGAAAAGCTCGCGGCTGTTGCAGCAGAATGTGTTGGCGAAACGCTGGTGCTGGCGATGGATTTGCGCGATGTGAATGCGCCAGCTCAGTTAATCGACGCAGTGCTCGCGCAATTTGGACAACTGGATATATTAGTTAATAACGCAGGTGCGACGCAGCGTGGCGATTTTTTGGCGTTGAGCGATGCAGATTGGCAAGACGGTTTTGATCTGAAATTTTATGCTGCGATGCGCTGTAGCCGCGCCGCGTGGCCGTATTTGCAAGCCCGCCGTGGCGTCATTATTAATATTGCAGGCTTGGGCGGGCGCACGGGGAGTGCGGAATTTACGATAGGCGGGGCGGTGAATGCAGCCTTATTGAATTTAACAAAATCGCTGGCAGATCGCGGCGTGAGTGATGGGATTCGAGTCAATGCGATTAATCCTGGATCAATTCAGACCGCACGTTTGCAAAAACGTATCGCCACTTTAGCCCACGCTGAGTGCATTGATTTTGACGCTGCGGCACAGAAAATGGCCAAACAGCAAGGCACTGCGCGCTTTGGTCTGCCTGAAGAAATCGCCAATGTAGCCGCATTTTTGGCCTCGCCTGCAGCGGCGTATTGCCATGGCGCGATTTGGGATGTGGATGGCGGGCAGACGCGGACGCTATGATCGATTTTTTTTATTTCAATCTCACAGTCGCGTAGGGTGTGCAAGGTTTCATTTGCGCACAAATCGCTACGGGATTTTCACCCCCCCTATGATACGGCGTATTTGATTCTAGCCCTTTAATTACAAAGCCTAGCAGGTAATACGTCGACTTAAATTCAAACCTCGTTGATATGCGCGAGATCCCTTGTGTCAAGCCGAACGAGGAACAAGCGGGGCGGGGTTTTTGCGATCAATGTTTGAGGGAGGCCGATGACTTTGCTTTTGAGGCCGACCGAGTTTTGAGCGCAACCGACCCGATTGTCCGCAGCGAGGGCATCCGACGAAGTCGGACGCAGATACTAGGGCGGCCTTCTTTTGCTTACTTTTCTTGGCCGTTCAAGAAAAGTCAGTGCCGCGCGGCATTAGCGCGACTCAGCGTAGAAACATCTCTCAGTATCAATTGCTCGCTTCAGCAAGTTGGATAACGTTTTTGGCGCATTTGACCTACGCAATCGGAATTTTGTCGAACGCGAAAATGACCAAAGTTTGAGCGAAACGGTGCCGTTCGCGCAGCTTTTGATGCCACACGATGTAGATGTATTTGATTACACCTCTTTACCTACAAGCTTTAGCTGGCAATACATCAGGGTAGTCTCCATCCCGCATGGGTATCGCCAAAAAACTGGCTCAACCCATCCTACGTAATTCTGTATTTACTTAGCGTGCTCCACCACCACACACTGATAAACCCCGCCAAAAATCGTCCGTTTCTTCCAAGTAAATTTACTGGCATCACTCGCGTAATGCTGGATTTCGTTTTCCCACAGCGCATTGGCAAACGGTTCTAGGTAGTGATTGACCAGTTTCAGAATGTAGCGAATCGGCTGCCATTTTTTTGGATTATGGTAATCGACAAAGACTGCTTTGCCACCGACTGGGATTTTCGCCAACATGTGATCGACGATTTCGCGTTTTTTGTCATCGGGCACTTCGTGCAGCAAGAAAAAACTACAAATCAAATCATAATCGCCGCCAATGCCAGCGAAGCTTGCCGCATCTGAGCGGATGACTTTCGCCCAATCCATACCAGCCAGTTTTTTGCTGCCGTGTTCGATTTGAATCGGCGTAACGTCAGTGAGATGGAACGCACCCGTAGCGCCGACGCGTTGGGCGGCGCGTTTGACCAGATCGCCATAGACATGCGCCAATTGCCACACGCGCATTCCGGGCTGGATTTCATCCAAATATAAGCGCATCAAGCGTTGATCGTTCAAAAATAGCAGTACGCGCACGACGATGTTTCGGTCTAGCACTTTGACCCATTTCGGGTCGACATACGCCCAATCGTAAACTTCGGTCATGTATTCAGGCACGCCGTCGTAATACGGATCAACAAGTAATTGAGGATGATTTTTCGTCATAACGGCGTTTCCTTGTGCAGAGTGCTTACTGATTGGCTTGAGTTAAGACTAAGTCAAAAGAGGTAGCTGCAGTTTGCGTTAAACCAAAGTCCGGCAGATTAAAGCGCTTTATCGCGGCGTAAAGTGTTGCATTGCAGCAAACCGTTGGGCGAACTGATGTACGGACTGTGCGATTGCCCTTAATGGGTATGGGCTGCAATCAACCTGAAATAAAAGCTTGTGATGATATACATCATGGCTCAATGCGATTTTTGTGGCGCATATACGGGAAAACCCTTGCAGTGAAAATTACCCAAGCGGCTAAAATGCCGCCGCTGTTTTGCCAAAATCCCGTAGATTTAGCATCCTAAATTAATAGATTGTGTTTGAGGCTGTTTATGAATTGTCGAAGTGATCGCTACATTGAACCGAGTTTGTTGTGGCAGCATTTTTCCGTGCTGTGTGGCTTTCCACGTCCGTCGCATCACGAGGCGGCGCTGCGCGCGCATATTCAGGTTTGGGCCGATCAATTAGGCTTGGTCAATGAACTGGATGCCGTCGGCAATTTATTGATACGCAAACCGGCTACACCGGGAATGGAAGACAGACTGGGTGTGGTATTGCAGGGCCATTTGGATATGGTGGCGTTGAAAAACGAAGCCACGCAGCATGATTTCTTAGTCGACCCGATCAAAACCCAAATCATTGATGGCTGGATGCATGCTGAAGGTACGACTTTGGGCGCGGATAATGGTATTGGCGTTGCGGCGGCGTTGGCGGTGCTGGAAAGCACGGATTTAGTCCACGGTCCGCTGGAAGTGTTGCTGACGATTGATGAAGAGTCGGGCATGACAGGCGCGAAAGGCTTGCAGCCCGATTGGTTGCAAGGCCAGCTGCTACTCAATTTAGATACCGAAGATTGGGGCGAACTGTACGTGGGCTGTGCGGGCGGCGTGGATGTGACGGTGAGCCAAACGCTGCATCCCGAGCCTGTGCCTGCCGCGTGGGTGGTGCGTGAGATTGCAATTACCGGATTAAAAGGCGGCCATTCGGGCGTTGATATTCATTTGGAACGGGGTAATGCCATCAAGCTATTGGCTCGATTGCTGTTCCAAGCGATACCCCAGTTTGATCTGCGCGTCGTCAGTGTGCGCGGTGGTTCATTGCGCAATGCTTTGCCGCGTGAAGCCTTTGCGCGGGTGGCGATTCCAGCCTGTGATGCACTGCGTTTTGCGGCGGTGGCTGAGCAATGTTTGGCCGAATGGCAATATGCCTTGCGCGCTGTTGAGTCGAACATTCAATTAACGATCACCGAGCAGTGCGCCGAGCGCGTTCTGAATGCCAACGATAGCGCCCGCGTCGTGAATTTATTGCTCGGATTGCCGCATGGGATTCGCCGCTGGAGCAATGAGGTGGCGGGGGTCGTAGAAAGTTCAAATAATTTGGGCGTGGTGAAATTTGATGGTCAGCATTTTGAAACGATGCTGATGGTGCGCTCGTTGACGGACTCGGGCGTGGCCGAATTAACGCAAAGTATCCGTGCCGTGGCGCGTTTGGCGGGATTTATCGCCGAAAGCGGCGGCGCGTATCCGGGCTGGGCACCGAACTTGCAATCGCGCGCTTTGCAGCTAGTGCAAAACACGTATCAAACATTGCACGGTGCTGCGCCTTTGGTGAAAGTCATTCATGCTGGATTGGAATGTGGCTTGTTGGGTAAAGCCTACCCGCAAATGGAAATGGTGTCGTTTGGCCCAACGATACGCGGCGCACATTCGCCGGATGAGCGCGTTGAAATTGCATCGGTGGCGCAATTTTGGGATTTGCTGGTCGCCAGCTTGGCGGCAGTTCCACACCGAAACTAGCCCCAAAACGATGTAAATTAGCCCAAACCCCACTGATTTCAGTGGGGTTTTTGTTTTTCTATTGCATGGGTATTACTGTATGGGGTGTGCAATCCACTTATCGTATCCTCTCACCTATGAAAAATTGGCGATTTTGGCCGAAATGGCCGCAAAGCGTGCAGCGGAAATTCCAACGGCAATGGCCTTGGGCTTTGGCTTATTTGGCGATTGCATCTTTGTTAACGGCCGTTTTGGTTTATGCGTGGCAAGACTATCAACGCGATGTGTTTCAGCGCGAAGCGACGATGGCGCAAGATTTGCTCTGGCAAGAGCAAGAAATCCGTGGCCGTTTGCAAAGCAATCAAAACGTACTGGAAAACCTCGCTTATGGTTTGGCTGCCGATAGTTTTGGTCAAGCCGATTTTCGCGCGCGCGCCGAAGCGCTGATGAAGTCCAATCCAGAAATTATTTCGATTGAATGGGTGAATGCCAGAGGCGAGCGCGGTGATGGTTTTCCTAACTTTGCGCGTCGCCCTGAGAGTTTGGTTTCCCTTGATGATTCGCTGCTGACCGAAGTGATTGATGGCGCGGCAACCTTGGGTTATCCCATGGTGACGAATGTGATTTGGCGCAATTCACCGCAAATGGTGCATGTGGTGCCGTTTTTCCATCAAACAGAATATCAAGGCGCGGTGCTGGCGGTGTATGACTTGTCGATTCTGCTCTTGCAGCGCGTGCCGTGGTGGATGGTGCAGCGCTATCAATTGCAATTAGTCGATAGTAATAATCAAGTGATCGCGCCTAATCGTTATCACGCGCGCTTAATGGGTGAAGATATTCGCGAAGTGCCATTTGGCGGGGCTTCACAGCAAGGTTTACGGCTTTTGGCCAAGCCCGCCGATCCCGTAGGTAAGCAAGCTAACTTCTGGCTGGTTGGCTTGATTTCTACGCTGCTTTTATTGCTGGTGTGGGCGCTGAAAATGCTGCGCCTACGGATGCAGGAGCGGCAATTGGCAGAGTCCGCTTTGCGCGATGAGATTTTGTTTCGCTCGGCGATGGAAAATTCGCTGGTTACCGGCCTGCGGGCGATGGATACCGATGGCAAGCTCAGTTACGTGAATCGTGCGTTTGCCGATATGGTGGGTTGGCCTGAATCAGAATTAGTCGGCGCCAAGCCACCGATGCCGTTTTGGCCGCCTGAATGCTTAGAGCAATGCGCCAAAGCCTATCAATCTATTTTGCTGGGCGACTGCCCCGCCAATGGTTTTGAGCTGCGCTTTATGCGTAATGATGGCGAACGATTTGATGTGCGGCTGTATTCTTCTAAGCTAGTCGATAGCCACGGCCTGCATCGTGGCTGGATGGCGTCGATGTATGACATCACCGAGCTAAAACAAGAGCGCGAAGCGTTGGCCAGCTCGCGCCAGCAATTGCGGACCGTGTTGGCTGGCTTGGAAGTGGCGGTGTCAGTGAGTGATTTGGAAACCGGCGTGATGCTGTATCGCAATCGCCATCACAGCAATACATTCAGTATCCCGCAGCAGGCAGAAGCCTATTGCCTATTGCAGTGGCGCGTGGGCATTAATAAAGACAGCCAAGCTTTTCAGGGCGTAGCGTCTACAGACAGTGCCCTTATTACGGGAAGTAGCTATAACGAGACAGGCGAGCTTTTGACTGACTACTTGCCGCTTCAAGATGGCATTTTTGAAGCGGTGGATGCCATCACGGGGCGTACTTATCAAATCGAGCAAAGGATAGTCGATTGGGTGAGTAATCGCAGCGCGGTGCTGGAAATTTGCACTGATATTACCGCCAGACAACAGGCGCAAGATTTAGAGCGCACGCGCAATGATTTGGTACAACACACGGCACGTTTGGTGAATATGGGCGAGCTGGCATCGAGCTTGGCGCATGAACTTAATCAACCTCTGGCTGCGATTGCCAGTTATAGCAGCGCTTGCGAAACGATGCTTTATAAGCCGAATCCGCCGATAGGAAAGGTGCAGGAAACACTGGTCAAAATGACGCAGCAAGCACGCCGAGCAGGGCAGATTATTCGTGGGATTCGGCAGTTTGTGGTGAAACGCGCGCCAACGCGTGAAGTGTGCGAACTGAGCGAACTCATTAGCGTTCCCTTGCAGCTTTTGGGACCAATGGCGCATAAATTAAAAGTCAGCATGGTGCTGGATTTGCCGAGTGATTTACCGAGCTTTGTCGGTGATGCTGTGATGCTAGAGCAAGTGTTACTGAATTTAATTAAAAACGGTCTTGAAGCCATGAGTGAAACGCCCATCGCGCAGCGCAAAATCGTGATTCGTGCTGCGTTGCTGGATGAGATGCTGCAAGTGACGGTGGCTGATCACGGCAGCGGTTTGGCTGATCCGGCGCAATTGTTTCAGCCGTTTTATACCACCAAGTCAGAAGGCATGGGCATGGGCTTGAATATTTGCCGCTCGGTGATCGAGCAGCATCGAGGCCATCTTTGGGCCGAACCTAATCCGGGTGGTGGAACGCAAATGCGTTTTCGCCTGCCCCTTAATACCAATGAGGACACCCCATGAAAGTAGCCATTCCCACCGCGCCGATTCGCACCGTGGCCGTGATTGATGATGATGAAGCCGTACGCGATTCGCTCGGTCTTTTGCTCGAAACTCACGATTGCCCGGTGGTGACTTACGCCTCCGCTGAAGCGTTTTTGGATGAAGGTGATGCCAGCCGTTTCGCCTGTTTGATCGTCGATGTGCGTATGGATGGCATGAGCGGTTTGGAGCTATTTGCCGAGTTGCGCGAAGGCAGCTATTTGCCGCCCGTGATTTTTTTGACGGGTCACGGCGATGTACCGATGGCGGTGAATGCGCTGAAAGATGGCGCGAGCGATTTTATGGAGAAGCCTTGCGATCAAGATCAACTCTTGGCGCGAGTGCAAGCCTGTTTGGCAGAGGATTTACAGCGCCGTGGCAGCGCTAAGCATCAGCAAAAAGTGGTTGAATTATTAGCAGATTTAACGCCACGTGAGCGCGAAGTATTGCAGGAAATTTTGCTGGGCAAACTGAATAAACAAATCGCCGATCGACTTGATATCAGCACCAAAACCGTCGAAGTCCACCGCGCCCGAATTTTCACCAAAATGCGCGTGCATTCAGCAATGGAATTAGCGGCGATGCTCAAAGAAGTGCCGGTGAATGAGTGGTTTAGCTAGGGTCTGTTGACGTTTGGTTTGCGAGTCGCGTTTGTGCGGATTTTGGCCTGAGGCAAGACACGAAGCGCGACACTTAGTCATTCTAAGTTAGCGCTTTGTAACGCAGCATCAGGCCAAAAGCCGCTCCAGCGCGATCGTAAACCAAACGTCAACAGACCCTAGGTATTGCTTTGTAGTTCTTATTTAATAATGGCCAGCGGTAAATACACGTATTTATTATTAATTTACTGTATTGCGCACTACTTATTTTGACTTGGAGCTGACGTGAATTCTGTTAGGATTCATCCTTTTTAGTTTCTAGCTTGAGGGTGATTCAATGAAGTTGCGTTCTATGGTTGTGACGAGTTTGTTTGCTGTGTCGCTGATGCCAACGGCAATGGCCTTTGATTTTAATAAAGCGTTGAAAGTGGGGACGGATGCTTTGCAAGCGGCGACCTTAACCGATGCGGATGTTAAAGCCTTGGCTGAGCAAGCGTGTGTAAAAAGCGATGCTCAATCGACCATTGCGCCGCCAAAAGACAAATACAGTAAACGCTTGGACGTGATTTCTAAAAAGCTCGGCAATGAAATCAACGGCCAGCCAGTGAATTACAAAGTGTATTTAACCAAAGACGTGAACGCATGGGCGATGGCCAATGGCTGCGTGCGAGTGTATGCCGGCCTGATGGATTTGATGACCGATGATGAAGTCATTGGCGTGCTTGGACATGAAATGGGGCACGTGGCTTTGGGTCATAGCAAAAAAGGCATGCAAACCGCGTATGCGGTTGCGGCTGCAAAAAATGCCGCGAGCAGCTATGGGAACAAAACCGTTGCTAGTTTGACCGACTCTGAATTGGGCGGATTTACTGAAACGCTGATTAATGCGCAATTTTCACAATCGCAGGAATTGGATGCGGATAATTTCTCGTTTGATTTGCTAACGCAGAAAAAACTCAAACGCGAAGGCTTGATTACGGCATTCCAAAAACTGGCGGCTTTGGGCGGCGGTGAACATAGTATGACCAGCTCGCATCCGGCATCGGAAGACCGCGCGAAAAACATCCAAACGCGGATTGCCAATGGCAAATAAACTGCTGCTGGCTGTATTGCTAGCAAAAAAATAGCAAAGGGTATCTGTCGCAAAGTTCGATTTAATCGTCTTTTGCGGCAGATACCCTTTTCATTGCCCGGCGATTACGTAAGGTATTTACCCTAGGTTAAATACCTGTTCGGTGATTACCTGATTTTCCTCATCGTGTAGTCTGCGTATTCTGACTACAACCGAAGGCAAGGCTGCTCTCGGTAAAATCATAAAATCTGGAGAACACGATAATGCGCCTTACAAAATTGGGTCTGTTGGTGGCTGGTATGGGTTTAGCGTTGGCAGCTCAAGCTACGGAAGTGGAAGTTTTGCATTTTTGGACTTCGGGCGGAGAAGCTAAATCCGTTGCTGAATTGAAAAGAAAAATGGAAGCCCAAGGCTTTACGTGGAAAGACTTTGCCGTGGCCGGTGGCGGCGGTGAAAATGCAATGACTGCGCTGAAAACTCGCGTCGTGTCGGGTAATCCGCCAGCAGCAGCTCAAATCAAAGGCCCATCAATTCAAGAATGGGGCAGTGAAGGCGTATTGGCATCGATTGATGAAGTCGCCAAAAAAGGCGGCTGGGATAAATTGCTGCCGCCTGTCGTTTCGAACGTGATGAAATACAAAGGCCAATACGTCGCTGCACCAGTAAATGTGCACCGCGTGAACTGGATGTGGGTCAATCCTGAGCTACTCAAAAAAGCCAATACCAAAGTGCCAACGACGTGGGATGAGTTCTTTGTGACGGCGACTGCGCTGCAAAAAGCCGGTATTCAAGCCGTGGCCTACGGTGGTCAACCTTGGCAAGACGGCACGGTGTTTGAGTCCGTTGCGCTGGGTGTCGGTGGCGCTGACTTTTACAAGAAAGCGTTTGTGCAGCTTGATCCAGGTACTTTAAGCGGCCCAACGATGATTAAAGCCTTGGAAACCTACAAAAAAATCAAACCCTTTACTGATAAAAACAGCGCTGGCCGTGAATGGAATTTGGCGACCAGCATGGTGATTAATGGCAAAGCCGGTATGCAATTTATGGGTGATTGGGCCAAAGGCGAATTTATGGCCGCTGGCAAAGTACCGGGTAAAGACTTCCTTTGTGTGGCTGCGCCAGGCACTGAAAACGCTTACACCTTCAATATCGATAGCTTTGCGATGTTTAAGCTGAAAAACAAAGACGTTGAAAAAGGTCAGCAAGCCTTGGCTGCAACCTTGATGAGTCCAGAATTCCAAGAGTTGTTTAACTTGAACAAAGGCTCAATCCCAGCGCGTTTGGGCGTGGATATGGCGAAATTTGACGAGTGCGGCAAGAAATCAGCGACTGATTTTAAAGCGGCATCGGCCAAAGGCACTTTGCTCCCATCGTGGTCGCACGGTATGGCGATGAAATCGGCAACGCAAGGCGCGTTCTACGATGTGGTTACGCAGTTCTGGAATGACGACAAAATGAGCGCGAAAGACGCCGCAGCTAAATTAGCCAAAGCTGCGAAAACGATGTGACTGACTAGCCTGCTGGAGCGTCTTTTCTAGGCTAGAAAAGTTGGTATCAAATGATGTAAATCCCCTGTGGGTATATGGCTGTCGCTTTTAATGATTAAGTTCTACAGCCATATACCTGCATCTAATATTTGTTTGTAGCGGAGAATAATTATGACTACGCCTGTCCGTGCAGCCCAGTATGGGTTTGCGGAGCGCTGGCTGCCGCGCCTCGTTTTAGCCCCGTCGTTTTTGCTGACCTTGGTTTTCTTGTATGGATTTATTGCGTGGAATGGCTATTTGTCATTTACCACGTCACGGATGTTGCCGAATACGGAATGGGCGGGTTTAGCTCAGTACGCCACGCTGTTTGAAAATGAGCGCTGGTGGGTTGCAGTACGAAATTTAGTGGTCTTTGCTGTGCTGTTTATTGGTGGCGCAATGGGGATTGGTGTGGTGTTGGCGGTATTGCTGGATCAAAAGATCCGCTTAGAAGGCGCAATCCGCACGATTTATCTGTACCCGATGGCACTGTCTTTTATCGTAACGGGCACCGCGTGGAAGTGGATTTTGAATCCGGGTTTGGGCATTGAAAAGCTGATGCACGATTGGGGATTTACCAATTTTACGTTTGATTGGCTGGTGAATTCGGATATGTCGATTTACACCGTCGTGCTGGCCGGATTATGGCAATCCTCGGGTTTTGTCATGGCGCTGTTTTTAGCTGGGCTGCGCGGTGTGGATGATTCAATTATTAAAGCAGCGCAAATTGATGGCGCTACTTTGCCACGGATTTATTGGAAAATTATTTTACCGGCACTGCGCCCGGTGGTGTTTTCTACCCTGATGGTGCTGTCGCACATCGCGATTAAGAGTTTCGATTTGATTATGGCTTTGACTGGCGGTGGCCCGGGTTACTCATCCGACGTACCTGCGACGTTTATGTATTCGATGGCGTTTACACGCGGACAAATGGGCGTTGGCGCAGCAAGCGCAATGATGATGCTGATGGCCGTGGCTGCTGTTGTGGTGCCGTATTTGTACTCCGAGCTAAGGAAAGATGGCAACAATGGTTAACTTTAAAAGTGTTGTCTTGCAGCCGTCCCGTATTTACGGGCGCTCGCCACTGTTAATGCGAGCTTTCAAAAATTGTAGTGGGAGATTGGCATGACCCAAGATCGTTTTTGGCGCGCGATGATTTATGCGGCGCTGGTGTTTGCGGCGCTGTATTACTTGATTCCGCTGTACGTGATGCTCACGACCTCTGTCAAAGACATGGAGGAAATTCGTGCCGGTAATTTACTCTCTTTGCCGCAAAGCATTGGTTTTTCAGCATGGGATAAGGCGTGGAGTAGTGCGTGCACTGGCGTGTCGTGCAATGGCTTGTCGGGCTATTTTATGAACTCGGTGAAGATGGTGATTCCAGCTGTGCTGATCTCAACCGTGCTGGGCTCAATTAATGGCTATATCTTGTCCAAATGGCGCTTCCCTGGCTCGAACGTCGTGTTTGCGATGATTTTGTTTGGCGTGTTTATGCCTTTCCAAGTGTTGCTGCTACCGATGGCACAAACCTTGGGCTGGCTCGGCATCGCTAATACGACGACAGGTTTAGTGTTCGTGCATGTGGTGTGCGGTTTGGCATCAACGACGCTGTTTTTCCGCAATTACTACGTCGGTATTCCTGATGAGCTGATTAAAGCGGCACGCCTTGATGGGGCTGGGTTTTGGCGGATTTTCTGGCGAATTATTCTTCCGATGAGCACACCGATCATTATGGTGACTTTGATTTGGCAATTTACCAATATTTGGAATGATTTCTTGTTCGGCGTGGTGTTCTCCGCTGGTGATAGCCAGCCGATTACGGTGGGGCTGAACAATATGGCCAACACATCGACGACGGTAAAAGAATACAACGTCGATATGGCCGCCGCGCTGATCGCCGCCTTGCCAACGATTATTGTGTATGTGTTCTGCGGGAAGTATTTCGTACGTGGTTTAGCGGCAGGTGCCGTCAAAGGCTAATTTAAAAGTGCTGCGCATCTTGTGATAGCGGGCTGTACGGTGCTCGAAATCCTCATGTACTTAAGTACGTTTCGGTTTCTGCTCCGAGCATCCCGCTTTGACAGGTGCTCGCTACTTTTAAAATGTTCTATCAAATCTGGCTGAATCATATCCAACGTCAGTAGAAAAATAGTTAAATATTGGAGAGCAAAATGGGCGCTTTGGCCATTAAAAATGTCACGAAGACTTTCGGTGATACGCAGATTTTGAAAGGCATCAATATTGAAATTGAATCAGGCGAATTCCTGATTTTGGTGGGGCCTTCGGGCTGCGGCAAATCGACCTTGATGAATATTATCGCGGGGCTAGAAAGCCCAACTACGGGCGATGTGTGCATCGCTGATCGCGTCGTGAATGGCGTAGCGCCTAAAGATAGAGACATCGCGATGGTGTTTCAAAGCTATGCGCTATACCCAACGATGACGGTGCGGCAAAACATCGCGTTTGGCTTGGAAACGCGTGGCGTGCCCAAAGTGGAGCAAAACGAAATCATCGCTCGTGTCGCCAAGATGCTGCAAATGGATCATTTGCTAGATCGTAAACCAGCGGCGCTTTCGGGTGGCCAGCGCCAACGCGTGGCGATGGGGCGCGCATTGGCGCGGAATCCAAAGCTATTTTTGTTTGACGAGCCGCTGTCGAATTTGGATGCGAAATTACGCGTTGAAATGCGCGTGGAAATCAAGCAACTGCATCAACGGCTAAAAACAACGATTGTGTACGTGACGCACGATCAAATCGAAGCGATGACGCTCGGTGACAAAATTGCGGTGATGAAAGATGGCGTGATTCAGCAATTTGGCCGTCCACAAGACATTTACGAAAACCCAGCCAATTTATTTGTCGCGAGTTTTATTGGCTCGCCATCGATGAATTTTATTCCCTGCCATTTAATCGAGCACGATGGCGAGATTGGCGTGTCTTTGCAAGGCATGGGCAATCCTTATTTCGTCGCGCTCACGCCGAGACCCGAATTAAAACAACGCTTGGGCGATAAAATTACTTTGGGTATTCGCCCTGAGCAATTGGATGTCGCAGAAGCGGCATCGACTGCGCTGGAATGCAAAGTGAAAATCACCGAGCCAACGGGGCCAGATACGATGGTGTACACCGAAATTAACGGCGTTGAAGTCATCGCCCGCGTGCATCCGCGCGTTGTGCCACCAACAGGACAGAGCATCAAGCTGGTGCTGGATACCAAAAAAGTGGTGCTGTTTGATCCAGTGACAGAAATGCGGATTTAACATCTGATTGTGACAAAAAAGCCCCGATTTTGAATTCGGGGCTTTTTTTATTGTGGTCGGGTTTCGTGAATGGCGGGGCGCTCGGAAACGCGTTGATGATATTGCTGTAGCACCGGAAAATGCTGCGCCCATTGGGTTTCGGGCTGACGTAAATCAAGGTAATCGAGCATACAAATCACGCTCACATCGGCAATGCTATACGCATCGCCAGCAAACCAGCGTTTTTCTTCGAGCTGAGTTTCTAACGCGGCCAAGCCACGATTAATTTTGCCTTGCTGGCGCGCAATGGCTTCGCTGCTTTGTTGTTTAGCAGGGCGGCGCTTTTCCATGACGATAGCAACTGCCGCATCACAAATCCCATCCGCGAGCGCTTCGGTGCGCTTGGCGCTAATCATCGGGCGTTGATCGCTAGGAAAGAGCTTGCAAACGGGAGATAGATAATCCAAATGCTCGGCAATGACGCTAGAGTCATAAATCACGCGGCCATCATCCAAAACCAGCACGGGTACTTTACCCAGCGGATTATAGGTTTGAATCAAGTCGTCGTTTTCACCCGGCTTGGCTTCGATCAATTCAAAGTCGATTTTCTTTTCCGCTAAAACAACGCGAACTTTGCGACCAAAAGGGCTGAGCAGGGAGGTTATGAGCTTCATCTGGATTGGATTCTCTTGAGACCGAAGTAAGATTTTATGGGGCAAGGGTAAGATAGGCTAGTGAATCAATGTGAATACAACAAAAATGCCTCGGTTTCCCGAGGCATTGCTTTGAATGTTACAGCGAGCGGATTTCATTCAGGCAATTCGTGCATAGCCCGGTAGCGTTAAAAATTCGACGAACTCGTCTGCCGTGGTGATTTGATCGAACAATTTGGCAGCTTCAGTGAGCGTCGCGCTGTAACGACCTTGCGCCTCAATCTTGGCGACTTCTTCGGGTAGCCATTGATGAAATAGCTCGGGCGTTACTTTTCGCCCGTCGATCAAAACGCCTTTGCTTGATCTCAGCCATTGCCAGATTTGTGAGCGGCTAATTTCAGCTGTCGCCGCATCTTCCATCAAATTATGGATTGGCACGCAGCCCATTCCGGCTAACCATGAAGCTAAATATTGCACGCCGACTGAAATATTGCCGCGCAAACCGGCTTCGGTAATCGGGCTTTCGGGCTGGAAGTTGAGCAAATCACTCGCCGCGCTCATTACATCGGGGCGCTGCTTGCCAATTTGATTCGGTGTATCGCCCAGCACCGCATCCCACGCTGCTTGTGCGACAGGCACTAGGCCTGGATGCGCCACCCAACCGCCATCATAACCATCGCCCGCATCGCGTTCTTTATCAGCACGCACTTGCGTCATCGCACGTTCATTGGCGACAGGGTCAGATTTCACCGGTATATACGCCGACATACCACCCATCGCAGGCGCGCCGCGCTGGTGGCAGGTTTTGAGTAGCAGTAAAGAGTAGGCGCGCATAAAAGGCACGGCCATGGTGATTTGGCTACGATCGGCCAAGCAAAAATCCTTATCCATGCGAAATTTTTTGATACAGCTAAAAATGTAATCCCAACGCCCTGCGTTCAGTCCTGCTGAATGCTCGCGCAATTCGTACAGAATTTCGTCCATTTCAAACGCAGCGAGAATGGTTTCAATCAGCACCGTGCTTTTGATGCAGCCATGCGGCGCTTGGAGCTCTTGTTCGGCCCATGTGAAAACGTCATTCCAAAGCCGAGCTTCTAAATGCGATTCCATTTTTGGCAGATAAAAATAACAAGCGCTGCCTTGGCTCAGTTGATATTGCAGATTGTGAAACACCACCAAACCAAAATCGAAGAGCGAGCCTGACATGACATCACCGTCGACTTCCAGATGTTTTTCTAGCAAATGCCAGCCGCGCGGGCGAGTGAGTAGCGTCGCAGTCTGTACATTGAGCGCATAAACCTTGCCTTCAGGGCTGGTGAAGCCAATTTCGCGTCGATATGCATCGCGAACGTTGATTTGGCCTTCAATTTGATTATCCCAAGTGGGGGTATTGGAATCCTCGAAATCGGCCATAAACGATTTCGCGCCCGAATTGAGCGCATTAATCATCATTTTTCTCTCTACTGGGCCGGTAATTTCAACACGGCGGTCGAGCAAATCGGCGGGGAGCCGGCTGATTTGCCAGTCGCCAGCACGGATATGTGCAGTCTCAAGCAGGAAATCAGGTTTTACGCCCGCATCGAGTTGCGCTTGGCGCTCCGTGCGCGCTGCGATCAGTTCGCGGCGGCGCGGTTCAAATTGGCGATGCAGCTTCACCAAAAAATCGAGCGCAGCCGGCGTGAGTATGCTGCTCACTGCTGCGCTGCTTTGACCTTTGATTCGCATATTCATGGTGTTTCTCCCTTTGAGACAATGAGGGCGCAGCATATCGCTTGCGCCTTAATCATTTCTCTAATCCTGGCTCATATGTATAAGGCTGTAGCCATTATTTATTAATGGCTACAGCCTTATACCTTAATGAAACTGCTCAGCTTCAGTTGAGCCTGTCAGCGCAGTTGTTGAGGATTTGCCTTGCTGGATCACTTGCGTCACTTGGTCAAAATAACCCGTGCCCACTTCGCGCTGATGTTTCACTGCGGTAAACCCGCGATCTGCGGCGGCAAATTCGGCTTCTTGCAATTCAACAAACGCGCTCATGCCATTGCGAGCGTAACCGTGCGCAAGGTTGAACATGCCGTAATTGAGCGCATGAAAACCCGCGAGCGTAATAAATTGGAATTTATAACCCATCGCACCGAGTTCTTTTTGGAACTTGGCAATCGTTGCGTCATCCAAATTTTTCTTCCAGTTAAATGACGGCGAGCAGTTATACGCCAGCATTTTGCCCGGGAATTTGGCATGAATCGCCTCGGCAAATTTGCGTGCGTATTCCAAGTCCGGTTTGCCGGTTTCGCACCAAACTAGGTCGGCATAAGGGGCATAGGCCAGGCCACGAGAGATGGCTTGATCGAGCCCCGGATACGTTTTATAAAAGCCTTCCATCGTGCGCTCGCCCGTGCAGAAAGGTTTGTCGTTGTCGTCTACATCGCTGGTCAGTAAGTCAGCCGCTTCGGCATCGGTACGTGCCACGATAATCGTTGGTACGCCCATGACGTCGGCCGCTAAACGTGCGGCAACGAGTTTTTCAATCGCTTCGCGCGTTGGCACCAGCACTTTGCCGCCCATATGGCCGCATTTTTTCACTGAGGCGAGCTGGTCTTCAAAATGCACGCCAGCAGCGCCGGCTTCTATCATTGCTTTCATTAGTTCAAATGCGTTCAGTACACCGCCAAAACCCGCTTCAGCATCGGCCACAATCGGGGCGTAAAAATCGATGCTGTCGTCACCCTCAGAATGATTAATTTGGTCGGCGCGCGCTAGCGTATTATTGATGCGACGCACCACTTGCGGTACTGAATTGGCTGGATATAAAGATTGGTCGGGGTACATTTCACCGGCCTGATTGGCATCGGCCGCAACTTGCCAGCCTGATAAATAAATCGCTTTTAAGCCTGCCTTAACTTGTTGCATCGCTTGATTGCCGGTCAGCGCGCCCAATGCATGCACGTATGGGGTTTCGTGCATTAGCTTCCAGAGTTTTTTTGCGCCGTGTGTGGCGAGCGTGTATTCCTGCAGCAAAGTGCCACGTAGTCGGTCGACATCGGCTGCGGTGTAGGGGCGGGTCACGCCTTGCCAACGCGGGTTAGTCTGCCAGTCGGTTTCGATTGCTGCGATGCGTTGTGCTTGCGTGCTCATACTGATCTCCGTGTTGGTAAGGGTGCGACCCTGATCGTTTTCATTGAAGCAGGTATTTTTTGCATCGCAATAAATATATTGCGATGCAGCATAGTGTAGTCGAAATTTTTATACTACATATTGGGGCTTGTCTGTACTGGAAATGGAGAGCAGATGGAGTGGTGGTGGGCATTTGGCGTAGGTGTATTTAGTTTTACCAAAACCATCCTGACTACATGCTTTTATTGGGTTTTCAATTTCCGTATGAATCGCTTTGATTCGTCATTGGCATGGTTTTGCCCTTGAAATGAGTGTGGCTATCCCCATTTCATACGGGAACGCAATATATGGAGTGACAAAAAATGAGCCAAGATAATACGCAAGAGCAAGAAGTGGCCCTTGAGCCACAAACTGAAGTAAACACTGATGCAGACGCAGCAAATGCGCTGGATACACAATTGGCCGCCGCTTTGGCCGATTTGGATAAGGCGCGCCAAGATATCTTATATATCCGCGCTGAAGCTGAAAATGCACGTCGCCGAGCACTTGAAGAAAACGAAAGAACCCGCAAATTTGCTGTTGAGAAGTTTGCTCGTGAAATTATTGCAGTTAAAGATGCGATTGATATGGCTTTGCTGGATCAATCGGGTAATTTTGAAGGTCTGAAAACTGGTGTTGATTTGACTGCAAAAAGCTTGACGACGGCATTTGAGAAGTTCGATTTATTGGAAATTAATCCAATCGGCGAAAAATTAGATCCAAATAAGCACCAAGCGATCTCAATGGCGCCATCTGACGAAGAGCCGAATACCGTCATCCAAGTGATGCAAAAAGGTTATGAGTTATCAGGTCGGGTGATTCGCCCTGCGATGGTGATTGTGGCCGCTGCGAAATAATTTAGTTTTAAGCAAAAGTTTTCTGGCATCGTTGTCTCGTCTTGCCGTACTGAATGTACTGTCTACGACTTCGACGCCTTGCCATAAAATTTTTGCACAAATAATTACATCGCATAAGTGGGGATGTGGGCTTGAAATGTTACGGGCAATCCCCACTTGATTATTAAGGTTATTTAATCAAAGTGCTCCGCTTAGCGTGAGCAGCAACGTTAAAAGAAGGAAGAGAAAAATGGCTAAAATTATTGGTATCGACTTAGGTACAACTAACTCATGTGTTGCAGTGATCGAAAACGGTCAACCAAAAGTGATTGAAAACGCCGAAGGCGCACGTACTACGCCATCGATCATTGCGTATCAAGAAGACGGCGAAATTTTGGTAGGTGCTCCTGCTAAACGCCAAGCAGTAACGAATCCAAAAAATACTTTGTACGCGGTAAAGCGTTTGATCGGCCGCAAGTTTGTCGATAAAGAAGTGAAAAAAGATATCGATTCAATGCCATTCACGATTGTTGCTGCAGATAATGGCGATGCTTGGGTTTCAGTTCGCGACAAAAAAATGGCACCACCGCAAATTTCTGCTGAAATTTTGCGCAAAATGAAAAAAACCGCCGAAGACTACCTCGGTGAAGAAGTAACTGAAGCCGTGATTACGGTTCCTGCTTACTTTAACGATAGCCAACGTCAAGCCACTAAAGACGCAGGCCGTATCGCTGGTCTGGATGTAAAACGCATTATCAATGAGCCAACTGCTGCGGCAATGGCGTTTGGTATGGATAAAGTGGGCCAAGGCGATCGCAAAGTTGCGGTTTACGACTTGGGGGGCGGTACGTTTGATATTTCGATTATCGACATCGCTGATGTGGATGGTTCAACGGCATTTGAAGTATTGGCGACCAATGGCGATACGTTCTTGGGCGGTGAAGACTTTGACCAACGTCTGATGGATTACATCATTGCTGAGTTCAAGAAAGAACAAGGCATTGACCTGAAACAAGACGTAATGGCATTGCAACGCCTGAAAGAAGCGGCAGAAAAAGCCAAAATCGAATTGTCGAGCGGCGCGCAAACTGAAATTAACTTGCCATACGTGACAATGGATGCAACGGGTCCTAAGCATTTGGTATTGAAAATCACTCGTGCGAAATTTGAATCGCTCGTTGATGATTTGATCGCTCGCTCGATTGAGCCATGCAAGATCGCGTTGAAAGACGCTGGTTTGAAAGCATCGGATATCGATGATGTGATTTTGGTCGGCGGTCAAACGCGTATGCCAAAAGTAATGGAAGCGGTAAAAGAGTTCTTCGGCAAAGAGCCACGTCGTGACGTGAATCCAGACGAAGCCGTTGCCGTTGGTGCTGCATTGCAAGGCGCGGTATTGGGTGGCGATCGCAAGGACATCTTGTTGCTTGACGTTACGCCATTGTCACTCGGTATCGAAACCTTGGGCGGCGTGTTGACGAAGCTGATCAAAAAGAACACGACGATTCCAACTAAGGCATCGCAAACCTTCTCGACAGCGGAAGACAACCAAAACGCAGTAACGATTCACGTGTTGCAAGGTGAACGTGAAAAAGCGTCGGCGAATAAATCGTTGGGTCAGTTCAATTTGGGTGATATTCCACCAGCAGCACGCGGTGTGCCACAAATTGAAGTGACTTTTGACATCGATGCAAACGGTATCTTGCACGTTGGCGCGAAAGATAAAGCTTCGGGCAAAGAAGCCAAAATCACGATTCAAGCTTCTTCAGGTTTGTCAGAAGCAGAAATCGAAGCGATGGTCAAAGACGCTGAGTTGAATGCTGAAGAAGACAAGAAATTGCTTGAATTAGTCCAAGCGCGCAACGCAGGCGAAGGCATGATTCATCAAGTGACTAAAATGTTGGCCGATGCTGGCGACAAAGTGACTGCGGATGAAAAAACAGCCATCGAAGCTGCGGTGAAAGAGCTGGAAGAAGTGGTGAAAGGCGACGACAAAGAAGTGATCGAAGCCAAAACCGAAGCGCTGATGCAAGCGAGCCACAAAGTTGCTGAGAAAATGTACGCTGAGCAAGCCGCACCAGAAACTGATGCACCTGCTAGTGATGCAAAAGACGACGGCAACGTGGTAGATGCTGAATTTACCGAAGTAAAAGACGGCAAGTAATTTGGCATAAGCAGATAGGCACAGCGCTTGCATTGCAGGCGGCTGTGCCTTTTTGTATCGAGGAAAAGTACCATGGCGAAAAAAGATTTTTACGACATTTTAGGCATCAATCGTGATGCTTCAGATGAAGAAATTAAAAAAGCGTATCGCAAACTGGCGATGAAATACCATCCGGACCGCAATCCGGATAGCAAAGAAGCAGAAGATAAATTTAAAGAAGGCAAAGAAGCCTACGAGATTTTATCTGACGCACAAAAACGCGCAGCCTACGATCAATACGGCCATGCTGGCGTGGATCAGCAAGCGGGTATGGGCGGTGGCGGCGGTGGTGGTTTCGGCGATTTCGCTGATATTTTTGGTGATATTTTCGGTGGTGGCGCGGGTCGTGGCGGCGGTGGACGTAGCAATGTCTATCGTGGCGCAGATTTGCGTTACAACATGGAAATCTCGCTAGAAGAAGCCGCTCGCGGCGTTGAAAAGCAAATCAAGATTCCATCGCATGATGAGTGCGATGTTTGCCACGGCTCTGGCGCGAAACCAGGTACTGAAGCGAAAACTTGCCACACTTGTGGCGGCCACGGTCAAGTTCGCGTGTCGCAAGGCTTTTTCAGCGTGCAGCAAACCTGCCCAACGTGCCATGGTTCGGGTAAATACATTCCTGACCCATGCCGTCCGTGTAAAGGTACAGGACGCGTTGCAACGCATAAAACCTTGGCAGTTAAGATCCCTGTTGGCGTTGATGAAGGCGACCGTATCCGCTTAAGCGGTGAAGGTGAGTCTGGCGTGAACGGCGGCCCTCCGGGTGATTTGTATGTTGTGATTCACGTGAAAGAGCACGCAGTGTTTAATCGCGAAGGCAACGATTTGCATTGCGAAATGCCGATCAGCTTTAGTTGCGCGGCATTGGGTGGTGAGATTGAAATCCCAACGCTGTCGGGCAAGGCGCGGATTACGATTCCACCTGAAACGCAAACTGGCCAAGTGTTCCGCTTGCGCAGCAAAGGTATCAAAGGCGTACGCAGCGCGATTACCGGCGACTTGATGTGCCATGTCGTGGTTGAAACACCTGTGAAGCTGACGTCACGGCAGAAAGAGTTGCTCAAAGAGTTTGAAGAAATCAGCCAAGGCGATTCGGATAAACACAATCCACGTGCCAAATCGTTTATGGATAAAGTGAAAGATTTTTTCGCGACGTGATTTGATTGATGATTGAAAATAAAAAGCCACGAGTGATCTCGTGGCTTTTTTGTATTTATCTATCATGAGCATCTACATCAGTTTGAAATGCCTCACAGCTTCGTCATACCGGCGTAGGCCGGTATCTAGCGCGACGGTAAAATAACCATTGCAGCTGGATTCCGGCCTACGCCGGAATGACGAGTTGATGTAGATACTTTATTGCTTAAAGCACTTTAGCAATCGCATCGGCTACATAGTCGATGTTTTTGTTGTTCAGTGCGGCCAAGCAGATGCGGCCTGTTGAAACGGCGTAGATGCCGTATTCAGTTTGTAGTTTTTCAACTTGCGCCGCAGTCAAACCCGTGTACGAAAACATACCGCGTTGCTGAGTCACAAAGCTGAAGTCTTGCGCCACGCCGCGTGCAGCGAGCTTTTCAACCAAGCCTGAACGCATTGCGCGGATACGAACACGCATCACGCCGAGTTCTTCTTCCCACATTGCACGCAATTCTGGACTCGCCAATACAGCAGCAACGACTGCGCCACCGTGGATTGGTGGGTTAGAGTAATTGGTACGGATTACGCGTTTCAGTTGGCTTAATACACGGCCAGACTCTTCTTTGCTCGAAGTGATGATCGACAATGCGCCAACGCGTTCGCCATACAAAGAGAAGCTTTTTGAGAACGAGCTAGAGATCAAGAATTGCAAGCCAGAAGCTGCAAATGCTTTGACAGCTACTGAGTCTGCATCGATGCCTTCAGCAAAACCTTGGTAAGCCATGTCGAGGAACGGAACCAAACCGCGTTCGCGGCAAACTTCAACCACTTCGCCCCATTGTGCATCCGACAAATCAGCGCCCGTTGGGTTATGGCAGCAAGCGTGCAAGATGATGACCGAGCCAGGTTGAAGGCTGAGCAAGTTCGTTTTCATTGCTGCGAAATCAACGCCGCGTGTTGCTGCATCGTAGTAGGCATAATCCGCCACGGTAAAGCCGGCGGCTTCAAAAATAGCGCGGTGGTTTTCCCAGCTTGGATTGCTGATGTAAACGGTTGCGTTTGGATTCAAGCGGTACAAGAAATCACCACCAATACGCAGCGCGCCAGTGCCGCCCAATGCTTGTGCGGTCACAACGCGGCCAGCCGCAGTCAATTCGCTTTCAGTACCGAACAATAGATTTTGCACGCCCGCGTTGTAAGCTGGGTTGCCTTCGATGGCTTGGTAGCCGCGCGGAGGCTGTGCGGCCAAGCGTACTTGCTCTGCCGATTTCACTGCCGCCAATAAAGGAATTTTGCCTTCGTCATTAAAATAAACGCCGACCCCTAGGTTGACTTTAAAGTCACGGGTATCGGCGTTGAAAGATTCGTTCAGACCCAAGATTGGGTCGCGGGGGGCCATTTCTACGGCGGCAAAAATCGAAGACGACATGCAGTGCTCCATTTAGATAAAGAAAAAAGGCCTTTTTGCCTTAAATTGCTATCAATTTGCCGTGATTTTAGCACGATTATTGAACGCAACGCTGCACGCATACGCGCCGTTGAGGGGGATTTGTGGACTGATCTTGCTGGCCTAGATTGGTTTTTATTGGTCGAAGATAAAAAAAGCCAGCTGGTGCTGGCTTGAGGATTTATAGCGTTTTTACATAAGGCGAAATGTCAACTTCGTCGATTTGCTCGGGTTTCATATGGCGCTGCGCATATTGCAGATACAACCCCTCGCTTAAAAAGAGCGAGAATATTTCGGGGTCAATATGCTGATCGTTCA
Source organism: Deefgea rivuli DSM 18356 (assembly GCF_000620145.1). Lineage (GTDB taxonomy): Bacteria > Pseudomonadota > Gammaproteobacteria > Burkholderiales > Chitinibacteraceae > Deefgea > Deefgea rivuli. Next base: position 327,738 of record NZ_JHVM01000008.1, on the reverse strand, counting down.
CCATAAACCCCATGATTTTGATCGATTCTGAGAGCGTTTTACCTTTTTTGTAGGGTCTATCAACGGCGGTGAGCGCTTCGAAAATATCGGCAATCGCCATCATGCGCGCTGGCCAGCTCATTTCATCGCGTTTGAGGCGTTTTGGATAACCGCTGCCATCCATTTTTTCATGATGGCCACCGGCAATTTCCGGTACGCGGCGTAAGTGGCGTGGGAGGGGGAGTTTTTCCAGCATGATAATGGTCTGGATAATATGCTCGTTAATCTTGTAACGTTCTTCTGTCGATAGGGTACCTTTCGCTACGCCAAGGTTATAAAGCTCTCCACGGTTATACATACACTCGGGGACTTTAACCTTAAATCCCCATGGATTGTCTTCCGCAAGTTTATCGCGCTCGCTACGAATCAAAATATGCTCAGCCTTATCGGCCAATAAGGCTTCAACAACGGGTAGTGGCGTTTCAGGTTCGCGCGCTTTGCGCTCTTTTTCTTCATGCGCAATACCGATTCGGTCCGATAGCGTACGCAGCCAAGTGCGGCCGGCGATTTGCTTGAGGCGGTCGATTTTTTCGGGAGCCATAAATTCACCACCTTCATTGCAAGTAGCAATAAAAGCGTACTCCTCATCTAGCGTTGCCAGTTCCTGCGCCAGTTGCGCTTGGCATGCTGCATGATCGCCACCTTGAGCAATCGCTTGCCAGCAGCTAATTTCAGCATCGCGTTTTAACACTTCAAAGCGCATGCGTACTTCATGGATGCGGTCGTACAGCGTTTCGAGTTTAGTGGCTTTATCGACTACATACTCTGGCGTTGTGACCTTGCCGCAATCGTGCAACCACGCGGCGATGTGCAATTCTTCCCATTGCGCTTCATTCAGATTGAAATCGGCAAATGGCCCTGTCGTTTGCGCTTGCGCTGCGTGAGCTAGCATTTTGGTGAGTTCAGGAACTCGCTGGCAATGGCCACCGGTATAAGGGCTTTTGGCGTCAATTGCGCCAGCCAGTAATTGGATAAACGCCTCAAGCAGTACTTTTTGCTCATTGACTAGGCGCTGCGTATCAAGAGCGACCGCTGCTGTGGCGGCAATCGTTTGTACAAAGGCGAGCAAATCTGCGCTGGGCTTACATGATTCATCAATGACCAGCGCTAAAGCGCCAACCAGCGTGCCGTCGCGGTTACGTAGCGGCAACGTGAGTTGAGTAAAGTTTTTCTCTGTGGCTGGCAGCAAAGGGAAGGATTGGTGGAGCGCTTCAGGTGAGATCGTGCGCAGGACGGTATTGCTGCGTAGCGCTTGGGCAACAATGTGTTCACTGTCTAAATCGACTGTGATATTGCTTGCTGCAGGGAGTGCTTTGCTTTGCCAAAAATATTGCGCCGATTCTAAGTGACGCCCATCGGCGTGGGTAATGTAAATAACACCACCTTCAGCAAGGCTCACGCTGCCTAACTCATCCAAAATTCGCGCCACTAAGCGGCCAAAATTGGATTCGGCGGCCAGCGCTTGCGAGAGTTCCATAAAGCGGTGAATCGTCGTTTTCATGCCGCCCAAGCTGCTGGCGAGGCGCGCAATTTCCGAAATATTGGTCTTAACGTGAACGGGATCTCCAAATTGAAATTGCTCAATTTTTTGGATTTCTTTAGTTAATGCATTGATCGGTTTGGACGCTTTATATGCCAGCCAGATTGCGACGAGGATGCCGAGCGCAATCAGTAAGGCCGAAACGAATAGACTGCGATTGCGTTCGGCGATGGCGGCGGCCAGTAGTTCTCTGTGCGGTACTGCCATCACCAGTTGCATTGAGCCCATCTCGGGCAGCTCTATTCGCCTAGCCAAGCCTTCCCATTCTTCGCCACGTTCGGCAGCAAAGGTGCTGGCATTTTCTGCTTTACCTTGTTGCATCCCCAGAAAAACTTTCAGGACCGATGCATCATATGAAGATAATTTGGGTAGATAAGGCTTGCCATCGGCTTCAGTAACGAGATTCGGCGTGCCGTTATGGCTGGCGATGACTCGCTCATCTTGGTCAAGTAAAGCGAGGCGTGTATCTGGCGTGATTTTATGTCGCAGTAAAAACTCATTGATGCGTTCTAATTGGATGTCGCTACCCACTACACCGAGCTGATTACTGGTTTGTTTCGCAAAAGTAATCCCAGCTACGCCGCTGGATGCAAAAAAATAAGGCTGGCTGACTAGTAACTGCCCTGGCATGGCTTTGGCTTGATACCAATCTCGCGTTCGCGGATCAAATTGGTAAGCGGGGTCAAGCCGCCGCTCTAGTAGCTTGAGCTGAGCGTTATAAAACAGATACTCACCACGTGGCTGACCGTTGGCACGGGTGACACTTTGCACGATCCAGAGTGTGTCAGCGGGGGGGTTAAAACGTTTTTGAATGATGGCTTGGCCGCGATGGATGCGTACCATAAAAAAATCGCCCGTTTCATAGCCGATGTATTGGGCAACGACTGCCGGGCTGTGTTTTAAAGAGGCGGTTAGAAATCCTAGGCTATCTAGTCGCTCATCCAGCGTTTTGGCATTCATTAAGCGCTGCTGCGCCATAAGTTCAGTATTTCGTGCCCCACTTTGATAAATAGCTTCGACTTCTTCTAGTGCCGACTTGGCGGTGAGGCGAAATTGCCGATCAGCGGATTGCTTGAGGATAACGCTGGTGGCTTGATACTGATTCCAGCCACTAATTAGCGCAAAGCCGATGAGTAGCGCGATAAATAGATAGGCGATATGAATGTAGAACGGAACTTTATGCTGAGCAGAATCGTGCACTTCTTCTCGCCTTGGATTTGTTGTCGGATAAAGTATAGCCGACTGAAATGTTTAGGCGGTTTAAATGTAAGACGCTCTTGTCGTTCAAAAATTATAAGTTTTGCTCATTCGTATTTCACTTTTTAGATTGTGACTTTCAGCACAGCAGTCTCAGCTGAATGATGTGCTACACGCTACGCCGCGAGAATTGCTTGATTCTAAATCCAAGTACACCTAATGCGGCAAAGTAAGCGAACACGCCGCCAGCGACCAAAATACTGAGATTGAATGTTTGCCAGAGTTTATTCATCTGCGCCCAAGCAGGCATCACTTGCATCATGCTAAGTAGCGCCACAGCCATAATGCTAACTGCGAGAACTAATTTCCAGATAAAAGTAAGCCAGCCAGTTTGTGGTGAAAATAGATTTTGTTTGCGCAGTTGGTAGTAAAGTAAAAATGCATTGGCGAGGGCGGCAATGCTGATTGATAAGGGCAAGCCAACATGCTTGAGGTGAGGAACGAAAACCAAATTCAAGCCTTGCGTAACCAGTAGTGAAAAAATAGCGATTTTGACTGGCGTTTTGATGTTTTGCCGCGCATAAAACGCAGGCGCGAGCGGCTTGATCAAAATAAGCCCAGGAATACCGACCGCATAAGCCACCAATGCTAACTGCGTCATTTCTGCTGAGTGAATAGAGAATTTACCACTTTGAAATAATGTGAAAGTCAAAGGCTCGGCAATCACGGCGAGTGCTACAGCAGAAGGTAGCGCCAAAATGAGCGCCAGTCTTAAGCCCCAATCGAGTAAGCGTGAGTATTCTTCTTGATCGTTATTGGCTAGTGTTTTCGATAGCGACGGCAATAAAATCGTCCCTAAGGCAACGCCCAATAATCCGGTAGGCAGCTCCATCAATCTATCGGCGTAATAAATCCACGACATTGAGCCGGCAGATAAAACCGATGCCCAGTTCTGATTGAGCAGTTGTGAAATTTGGCTCACAGAGACGCCCAGAATGGCGGGCCCCATCAAGGTAAGTACGCGCCATACTTCGGGGTCTTTTAGATTGATTTTAGGCCGCACCAGCATGCCGATTTTCTTTAAGTGAGGCAGTTGGTAAGCGAGCTGCGCCACGCCACCAACGAGTAGCGCCCAAGCCATCGCCATAATCGGCGGATCAAAATAGGGCGTTAGAAATAGCGAAAAGACGATAAATGAAATATTGAGGAGCGTGGGCGTGAAGGCTGGAACTGAATATTTATTCCAAGTATTGAGCACTGCGCCTGCTAATGAAGACAGGGAAATGAGCAATATATAAGGAAAAGTGATGCGTAATAGATCGGTGGTTAAGGCCATTTGGCCTTGATCTTTATTAAAACCACTGGCGGCGACAGAAATAATCCACGGTGCGGTCAACATTCCGATCAACGTGAGCGCAGCTAAAATCAGCGTCAGTAAACCGGCAACGTAGGCGAGAAACTCCCGTGCGGCATCATCGCCTTTATTGTTTTTATTATCTGCCAGTATAGGCACGAAGGCTTGAGAGAATGCACCCTCTGCAAAGATACGTCGCAATAAATTAGGTAAGCGAAAGGCGACAACCCAAGCATCCATTGCTGCGCCAGCGCCAAAAACATTGGCCATAATTGCATCGCGCGCATAGCCGAGCACCCGCGAAACCATCGTCATTGAGCTTACTGCAGCCAGCGATCTTAATAAATTCATTGTCAATTTCCCATCCCTGATGGGACGCATCATAACGCCTACTTGCACTTGGCGTGAAGAAGGCATAAAATTGCCGACTTTCTAGGGTGTGTGTGCTGCCGAAAGTCCGTGTCTCCGGCGAAGCAGTAGACCCGTTTATACCTTTAGGAGAATTACCATGGCAAATACCGCACAAGCACGCAAACGCGCTCGTCAAGCTGAAGCTGCACGTCTACACAATGGCGCGCAACGTTCAGAATTCCGTACTGCTGTTAAAAAAGTATTGAAAGCGATCGCGGCTGGCGACAAAGCGGCTGCTGCAGCTGTTTACCAAACTTCGGTTAGTACGATCGACAGCTTGGCTGACAAAAAGATCTACCACAAGAACAAAGCAGCTCGTCATAAGAGCCGTTTGTCTGCTGCGATCAAAGCAATGGCTGCTGCCTAAGCTTTGTAAGTAACAGGTTCTAAAGCAAAATAACCCGCATCTGCGGGTTTTTTTGTATCTGCTCGTTCTAAACAAGGTGAAGATTGCTGTGATTAGGTTTTTAGCGTGGTGAAGAAAGTCGGAAGCTTTGCATAATGCGCCAGTAGGCTGGCTCGTCCAGAATGTAAATTCGCCCATCCGGCGCTTCGTGTGGTGCGATGTCGACGGAGATACGTACAAAGCGGCCGGTTTCCTGCCAAATCGCCGCGCCGATTCGCTCGACAAACCAATCGGCACTTTCGCCTACTTTGAGTTCAGCTTCGTGACGCACTTCGAGCAGCAAGACTTGATCGCCGAGTGTTTGCTTGCGCACCCATGACGGCATGCACCATGCGCGTTTGATTGCGAGTAGCGCTCGCTCGGCCTCAGTCGGGGAAATCGGCGAAACGCCGAGTTGCAAACGATAGGTCGTGGACATCATGTCATCCTAAAGTCGTACCAGTCGGGTATAAAGTATTCACCGGACTAGACTTCGATCAAGTGCGAGCAGGATTTCTCTCTCCCGTCGCTGTGTTCGTATGCTAGGCTAATAATCTGCCTGAAAGTCGTGGAATTCATTATGAACGAGAGTAGCGAATTAAGCACCCGCCCTAAATTATTAGTTGTCGATGATTCGCGGATTGTCCGCGCGACGGTGAAAAAACATTTATCCGAGCATTTCGACATTCTCGAAGAAGCCGATGGTGAAGCGGGCTGGAAACGCCTATTGGCTGATCCGACGATCAATTTAATGATTTCAGATCTGACCATGCCCGAGCTGGATGGTTTGGGCTTGTTGGCGCGCATACGTAGCTCGGGCGATGAACGGCTACATCATCTGCCGATTATTATTATTTCTGGCGAAGAAGACGAAGCGACGAAACTACGCTGCGTTGAATGCGGTGCGAATGATTTTATTACCAAGTCGACCGATCGCACTGAAATGCTAGCGCGCGTTAAAGCAAATTTAGAACTCGCCACGACGCGGCGCGAATTGGCGCAATCGCGCGCGGTGCAAGCACAAACGACGACTGATGAACTCACCGGCGTGGGTAGCTCGTATTTATTGGATTTACAGCTCGATCAAGCGCTGGCGTTTGCGCTACGCCACAATAGCGAAGTGAGCTTGATGCTATTGGAGGTGAATCATTTCCAAGTTTTGAGCGATAAATTAGGCGAAAAAATGTACGGGCAAATGCTCGGCCTGCTCGCCAAATTGCTTGAAGGCAAATTGCGCAAAGAAGACACACTCGCGCATTTGGCTGGGCCAATGTTTGCGATTGTTTCGCCGTCCACGCCGCTCACCGAGGCGCGCATCGTTGCCGAGCGTTTACGCAATAGCGTCGCTAATGCGCGAATTAATTTCCGTGGCCAGCAATTGCGCGTGACCGCCAGTATTGCCGTCGCGAATTCTTGGCATGACGATGCGCAGTCGACTGAACGCATGATGATGATCGCGCAAGATCGCCTGTATGCCGCGCCTATGGAAAATCAGGTCTTTATGCCTGAGGTGAACGCGGCTATTTCACCAACGCCATTGATCGCCGAAGCTTTGGTGATGCTGCATAAAGGCATGGACGAAGAACTGCGTCCGCACTTAATGGCTTTGTTGCGCAATTTGCAGCCCTTGCTGGCTTTGGCCAATCAAGATTTGGCATTAGGCTGGGATTTATCGGAGCTTGATCCGGAGTAAACCCTGCAAATCCTTATGCTAAATAGTACTTGGGTATTGCCTTGCAATGCTTATTAAGCAAGCGCTTGATCGATATACCGATTGCTAATCTGGCTGCTGGCCGCATTCTGTGGCATGCGCTGTTCGATAAATAGCGAATTACCATGCTGGCGCTTGGCCATGTGTTTCGCCGCGCAGGCCACATTAGCCACTTCGTGATGATTGCTGTACCACTCCGTGACAATCTGTGCCGCGCCGAGCGACAGCGACACCAGCGGATGATGTTGCAAATCGCCTTGGCGATTTTGCGCTTGGTAGCCTTGCGCCGCTATATGTTCGGGATTAAAAAAGTCTGATAAATGCAGCTCAAAATCACTGAGCATTTTTTCGCAGCGGCTTTGCCAATCGGGTGATCGCAACAACAAAATAAAATCATCTCCGCCCACATGGCCGACAAAATCCAGTTGTGGATCGACGTTGTGTTGCAATAATTGCCCGCATAATTGCAGCAGCTCATCACCACGCGCATAGCCGTAGACATCGTTGTACGGCTTGAAATGATCGAGATCGACGTAGACGATGGTGAAATTAAGCTGATCGTTTAAAAACTGGCTGATCGTTTCTTGAATTGGCGCATTGCCGGGCAGGCCGGTGAGCGGATTGGCATGGCGCGCAGCGCTGATTTGTAGCTCGGTCATCGCCCGAATCAAATCCCGCCCAGTGCCCATGCCCAGATAGCGACCTTGCTCGGTCAAAATAAAACCATCATTCAAATCACCGCGCTCGCTGGACGTCATCAGCCGCGCCAATTCGGTTAGGCTAGTTGCTTGCTCGACAATCAAAGGTTTGCGGTCCATTTGCGTCGCGCAGCTGCGCGCGCCAAATAGCTCGCGGCTAAACGGGCGCGAAAACAGCTCCAGCAAATCACTGCGTTTAATCAGGCCAATTGGCTTATCGTTTTCAACGACAGGAATCGCCGCCAAATCGGTTTGCGCCGATAAACGCCGCCAAATCTGCTCATTGCTTTCTTGCGTGCTGGCGCAAGGAATGATTTGCAAGAGTGCGCCTGCGTGCTTGCTGAGCTTGCCGATGGTGAGTGGTTTTTCAGTTTTTAGCGCGGGTAAATTCAGCTGTGCGGTCGGCTGAGTTTGCGGGCGGCCAATTAAATAGCCTTGCGCCAAATTGATGCCGATGCGCTGAATCACTTCCAGCTCGGCACTGGATTCAATGCCTTCGGCAATCACGCAAGTGCCAGTGTTCAGCGCGATATGCTGAATCGAGCGCACGAATTGGCGCTTTTGCGGATCTGAACCTATGCCTTGGATAAAATATTTATCGATTTTAACAAAATCAGGTTTCAGCTCCGACCACAGCCGCAAGCTAGAAAATCCCTCACCCAAATCATCCAGCGCAATTTTAAAGCCCATTTCACGATAATGTTTCAGCGCTTCGGCCAGCAGCGTGTAATCGGTCGTAGCCTGCGTTTCAGTGAGTTCAATGACCACGCGATGGGGATCTAAGCCCACTTCTTTTAAAAATGCCAGCGTTGCGCCGGGGCGAAACGAGGGCTGCATCAAGCTGGTGGGGCAAATATTCAGAAACAATTTGCCCGGTAAATTTAGCGCAACAAAGGCTTTGATAATCACTTTGCGGCAAGCAATATCGAGTTCGACCAACTGATTACAGCGCTCGGCGGTTTGAAATAAATTAATCGGCGAATGCAAAAAATGCGCCGAAGGCCCACGAATCAGGCCTTCAAAACCATAAGCCTGCTCATGATTGAGCGCCGCAATCGGCTGAAACAGCGCGCTGAGTTGTTGTTGCTGAATAATCTGCCCGAGTTCGGCGCAATAAGGATCGGTCGTGCAGAGGGAATTCATACAAACTCAGAAGGGCTGGCGTGGGCTTGTAAGGTAACAGTGAAAGATGAATGTTTTGTTACACAGGTAGTTTTGAGGCAGAAATATTACAAATTTTTGAAGCAGGATTGTGAGTGAAGTTGCTTTGAATTCATCGTGTGCAGATGCAAAAAGCCCAAGCGCTGAGCTTGGGCTTTTGTGTTGTTCTAAGCAGGTCATGCGGTGACAGTATTTTTAAGGTATTACCTTGTAGCCTTTTATAGATAAAGGCTGCATCAATATACTATTTCATACCACACATCTAGCGTGTAAAGCGCTGCGTAATCGGCATGCGCCAGTCTTTGCCGAAGGAACGTTGTGTAATTCGTGGCCCAACCGGCGCTTGGCGGCGTTTGTATTCGTTGATTTTCAGTAAGCGCACCACTTTATTCACATCCGCTTCGGGGTAGCCGAGCTTGATGATGTCGGCGATGCTCAGATTGTCTTCCACGTAGGCGGCCAAAATCGCATCCAGCACTTCATACTCAGGCAGGCTGTCTTGGTCTTTTTGATCAGGGCGTAATTCAGCTGACGGTGGGCGCGTGATGATGCGCTCTGGAATGACGACGCCTTGTTCATTTCGCCAATTGCTTAGGCGATACACCAGCGTTTTGGCGATGTCTTTCAGCACAGCAAAGCCGCCTGCCATATCGCCATACAGCGTCGCATAGCCGGTAGTCATTTCTGATTTATTACCCGTAGTGAGTACCAGCTTGCCGCCCTTATTGGATAAGGCCATCAAGAGCATACCCCGTATGCGGCTTTGCAGATTTTCTTCGGTCGCATCCATTTCGCGGCCAGCGAATTCTCCTTCTAAGCCCGCCATCATCGCTTCGTACATCGGCCAGATTTCAATTTCAGAATATTGGCAGCCCAAAATTTCAATCATCTCACGCGAATCATTCACCGAAATATCGGCGGTATAACGCGACGGCATCATCACCGCGTGGACGTTTTCTGCGCCGAGCGCATCCACAGCAATCGCCAACGTCAGCGCCGAATCAATGCCGCCAGAAAGGCCAAGCAGCACGCCAGGGAAACGGTTTTTGCCGATATAGTCTTTTACTCCTTGCACCAAAGCGCCGTACACGCTGGCTTCAATCGATTCGTCTGCCGCGATGCTGCCAGTTTGCAAGTCGCCATCGATGTAGTCGACGTAGCCAATCAGCGATTGATACGCTGGCAGTTGCAGCGCCAATTCGCCTGCTTTGTTGATCGCAAACGAATGCCCATCGAAAATCAATTCATCTTGGCCGCCGATCAAATTGCAATACACAATCGGCATGCCATTTTCTTCACCGCGCTGGCGCGCAACTTCGCGGCGCGTGCTTTGCTTGGCTTGGTGATACGGCGAGGCGTTGAGTACTAATAAAATATCCGCGCCTTCATCGCGTGCCGCAGCGGCAGGCTCGGTATCCCATAAATCTTCACAAATCGCGATGCCAACATTCACGCCATTTTGCTCGAACACCAGCGGCACGATGCCAGGCGTAAAGTAGCGAACTTCGTCGAAAACTGCGTTGTTCGGCAGCAATAGCTTGTCGTAACGGCCCAAGAAATTGCCATCGCGGATCACGCAGGCCGAATTGAAAATCTCATCGCCACTGTTTGAGGGATAACCCAGCACCAAGGTAATGCCATCCAGCTCGTCGATAAAACGGCCAATTTTTTCGCGACATTGCTGCAAGAAAGCGGGGCGCAGCAGCAAGTCTTCCGGTGGGTAGCCGGTGAGCGCGAGTTCGGGGGTCAGGATAATATCCGCGCCCGCTGCTTGTGCTTCACGCGCCGCAGCAAAAATAAGCTCGGTGTTGCCATCGAGGTCACCAACAATCGGATTGATCTGAGCAAGGGCGATTTTCATGGGCGGGCGAACTCAAGCAATTATAAAACCGCTATTTTAGCGATTTGCGCGCGCGCATGTCGGTAAAATCATAGTGCTGCGTTTTGTGATGCTGAATAGACGTTGCCACAGGCGTATATATCCTATACAGCCCGCCGGACGCTTTCTGTGGCATGGCTTGCTATTTGCAGGGTGGGGGGCTAAACCAAGGACAGAAGAGAGTGAAATGGGCTGATGCAGAGGGTGCATTGAGCGTTGCATTCTTAATTCATTTGAGTGAGCCAAATCATGCAATTTGATGAAGTTATGCCAGCGCATTTCAATACGCTATCTCGCAATCCTTTTCCGCATGTCTTAGTCGAGCAGGCTTTATTGCAGTTGGGCGGTGGCGGTGTGGATGGGAGTAAATTTGCCAAGCAAGTGTTGACTGCGGCGGGTTGGCGGCATGCGAGCGTGGTGTCGTATGGGAAATATCCCGATGAAGCTGCGGCGGCGTTTAATAAAGTTCGCGCTGTTTTGGTTGTGAATCAAGATCCAACGGAATTAATTGCGCGCCTTACTGCCGCCAAATGAAACGGGCGGCGTAGTGCTAAAACCACAGCCCCATTTGATTCGCCTTATCCATTGTTCGCGTATTACTTCACTCTGCAGCGTAGCCACGCAAAAATAACTGCACCGCGCTGGCGACCTGCGTTTCAATTTGCGCTTGGCTGGGGTTTTTCACCGAGAGCTGCATTTGGCGCATAATTCCCGCATCGCATAGCGCCGTAAATTGCTCAGCAGCCAGCTGTGGCTGAGCAATTTTTAATTTCCCTGTTTGATTCAGTCGTGCCAAGTAATCTGCTAGCACCGTCATCATGGGGGCGGGACCGGTGGATTCGATCATTTGTCCCAATTGCGGAAATTGCATGACTTCGGCCAAAACAATGCGAAACAGCTGTAGCTGATCTTCTTTTAATAAGCCCAATAGCCATTGGCTGCCAAATTGCGTTAAAACCTCGCTAATTGGCATTTCAAGCAAGTCTTCTGCCTGTGGCAAACAGGCTTCGCCGCCACATTCACCAGTGATTAGCGCGACAAACAAAATTTCCTTGCTGTCGAAATAATTGTAAATCGTGCCCTTGGATACGCCGGCGGCTTTGGCAATTTTTTCAACGCTGGTGCTGGCAAAACCGTGCTCCATAAACATCAGGCGTGCGCCGCTGAGGATTTGTGCGCGTTTTGCTTCGCTGAGTTTGCTATTAGCTGTATGCATCGTGATACCCAAAATAAATATTCAAACGTGTATTGACCGAACCGTTCGGTCAGTTTAGCATCATCAATGACGATAATCCAATTTCAAACTCACACAAATATTCTGGTGGGCGTTTTATTGCATCGTTGCCGTGTGGTACTCGATGTATCTGCTCATAAGGCTTTTGTAGCTAAAGACTTGAAACAAATACTCGGTATTCTGAGTCTGCCGCGCCAAGCGGCGCGCACCTTCCATTTGATCTTACCAAGGGAAACGCATCCGTATGCGCCACCGTTTAAATTTGATGCTGATTGCGGTATCCGCTGCGCTCAGTGCGTGTGCTGTGAACTTGCCGCAGCCAGAGCCAGCACAACTCGCGCCACAAGAAAAAAACTGGCAAGCGTCTAGCCCTAGTGCAGCACGCTTGGCCGAGCAAAAAGAGTGGTGGCAATCATGGAATGACCCCGTACTCGACACGCTGCTGAATGCCGCGCAGCAAGCCAATCCTACTTTAGAGTTCGCACAAGCGCGGATTCGTGAAGCGCGTGCGAAAGCCTATTCGGCCAAATCTTATTTATGGCCGACGGTGGGCGCAACGGCAGCGGGTACGCGCAGTAAAAACGGCTTGCTTGAATCGGGAAAGATGAGCAATGACGGTTCGGTGGGTCTGGATGCCAATTGGGAAATCGATTTATGGGGCGGCATTCGTATTGCGACGCAAAGTATTTTGGCCGATATGGCCGCACGGGAAGTGGAGTGGCATGATGCGCAAGTGAGCATTGCCGCCGAAACCGCCAATGCCTATGTGGCGCTGCGCGCGTATCAAGCGATGGCCGATATTGTTGCTGCCGATTTGGAATCGCGCAATCGCAGCTTGCAACTGACCATCGATAAAGAGCGCGTTGGTTTGGCCAGTCCAGTGGATGTGGCGCTGTCGGATGCCAGTAGCGCCGATGCTACCGCGCAATTAATCGAGATGAATGAAGGCATTGCGATGTCGATCAAGGCGCTGGTGGCCTTAACCGGCTTAAGCGAGCTTGAGGTTCGTGCACAAATTAATCAAGGCGAGCGCCAATTGCCGCAGCCTTTGGGTTTTGCGATCACCGCTTTGCCAGCCGACGTGATTACGCAGCGGCATGATGTTCGGATTGAAGCCGAGAAAGTCAAAATCGCCGCCGCCGATGTCGGCATTGCCAAAGTGGCGAAATTGCCATCGCTCAGCTTATTTGGCGCGATCAGTATTGGTCGTCAGGAAACGGGCAGTTTGGAATTGAACGGTACATCGTGGTCGTTTGGCCCGACGCTGAAATTGCCGATTTTTAATGCAGGACGTTTGCAATCGGAACAAGAAGCCGCGCAAGCGCGCTATGAACAAGCGCTGGCAATGTATCAGCAAAAAGTGCGCTTTGCTGTGCGTGAAGTCGAGCAAAACATGGTTCAGCTCGATAGCAGCAATCAGCGCGTTGCTGCAACCTTGCGCTCGGTCGCGGGCTATCAAAAGCAGCAAGATGCATCGAATGCGATGTGGAAAGCGGGTAGCGCCAGCCTGTTTGATTTAGAAATCTCACGACGCTTTTTACTCTCCGCGCAAACCAAGCAAATTTCTTTGCAGCGCGAACAATTGGCGTTGTGGATTTCGCTTTATAAAGCGGTTGGTGGTGAATGGCCGCAAGCGGCGAGCGAACAAAAATAGAAAATTTTGGGTTTGTTTGGATTATGTGTTGGTCGTAATTAAAAGTGGGCTGCTTGAATTATCGCAGCAATAGCTCCTTCCCCCTTGACGGGGGAAGGCTGGGATGGGGGTGTTGAGTCTAAGACGCACTCCGTAGTATCACCCCCACCCTAACCCTCCCCCGTCAAGGGGGAGGGAATGTAGAGATACAACTTGATTGATACGCAATCTGAATTTGCAATTATTTCTTAGGTATACCTAGCTAGACTTTAATAAATAATGGATATGAACACATACTGGAGCAGGGTAATGAATCGTTTTCTGGATAAACTCCCATTTCAACGCAGTACGCTAGTGAAAGCGTTATTGATCGCTTTTGTCGCCAGTTTGGCAGCAACTGCGGCGGTGGTGCAGGCCGAGAGTAAAGATAAAAAAGTTGAAGCCGCCAAACCTGTATTGACGGTGAGTTTGGTGAAACCCAAGGCGATTGAGTGGGCACAAACCGTCGCAGCCAATGGCAATGTGGTGGCGTGGCAAGAATCTTTGATCGGCACCGAAATCGGTGGCTTGCGTTTGATTGAGTTAAACGCGCAAGTGGGCGATTGGGTTAAAAAAGGCCAAGTTTTAGCGCGTTATAACGATGAAACGGTACAAGCCGAAGTCGCACAAGCCAAAGCATCGGTCGCCGAGACCGAAGCTGCTCTGGCGGAAGCCAAGCAAAATGCCGATCGCGTACGCCAGCTGGGTAACACAGGTGCGATGTCTGAGCAGCAAATGACCGAAGCTTATACCAAAGAAATCACCGCCAAAGCGCGCGTGCAATCGGCCAAAGCGCAATTGAGCAGCGCGCAAGTGCGTTTGGGGCAAACCAAAATCGTTGCACCGGATGACGGTGTGATTTCCAAGCGTGATGCAACACTGGGCGCAGTCAGCCAGCCGGGGCAGGAGTTATTCCGCTTGGTGCGCCAAGGGCGTTTGGAATGGCAGGCCGAAGTGACTGCAGCTGAAAGTGCGCGGATTAAAGTCGGCCAAGCGGTATCGCTGGCTGTGCCAACCGGCAAAGTGCTGCAAGGCACTGTGCGCAAAGTCGCGCCGACGGTGGATGTGAAAACCCGCAATGTGCTGGTGTATGTCGACATCAAAAAAGACGATTCAATGTTAGGCGAAGCCAAACCGGGCATGTTTGCCAAAGGCAATATTTCGGTCGGGCAAGGCAAAGCGTTGGCGCTGCCGGGCAGTGCCGTCTTGCTGCGCGATGGTTTTGCCAATGTGTTTGTGCTGCAAGCGGGAAATAAAGTGAAACAAGTCCGCGTGAAATTGGGTCGTCAAGCCGATGGCTTGATGGAAGTGGAAGGAGTCGCCGCCGATGCGCAAGTCGTTGCCAGCGGCGCTGGATTCTTGGCCGATGGTGATGTGGTGCGCGTAGTCGTCAAGTAGGGTGGGTTAGGCTGCCACATCTGCTTGGGTGTGGCCAATCTTCAAGCGGCCGTAACCCACCATGTCACGAGTGTGAATGGTGTAGTTTACTACGGGTATATCTACGTAGCTCTTTCAATTAAAGGTATGCATCAATATACCTTGTTGATGTGTTGTGAAGGACTAAAAATGAACGTTTCTGCTTGGTCGATTAAGAATCCGATTCCGGCCATTATGCTGTTTGTGCTTTTGTCTCTGGGCGGCTTGATGTCGTTTAGCAAGATGAAAGTGCAAGATTTCCCCGATGTTGAATTGCCTATGGTCACGGTGACTGCCATTCTGGAGGGCGCAGCGCCAGCGCAATTAGAAACCGAAGTGGCACGCAAACTAGAAAATTCGGTCTCGGCGCTGCAAGGCGTTAAGCACGTCTACAGCAATATCAGCGATGGTGTTGTGGGCATGACGGTGGAGTTCGAGCTAGAAAAACCCATCAATGAAGCGGTCGATGATGTGCGTAATGCGGTGTCGAATGTGCGCAGCGAATTGCCGGCCGATTTAAAAGATCCAGTTGTCGGTAAAGTTGAGTTTTCTGGCGTGCCGTTTTTGGTCTTTACGGTAGCCGACAAACAGCTCGATGAAGAGCAGTTGTCTTGGCTGGTCGACAATAAAATCACGCGTATCGTGCGGGCGATTCCGGGCGTTGGCCAAGTGGCGCGTGTGGGCGGTGTAACACGGCAAGTGCGGATTGAGCTCGATCCAGAGCGTATGGCCGCACTGGGTGTGAGCAGCAGCGATATTTCTCGCCAACTGGCGCGTACGCAAAAAGACGCATCGGGTGGCCGCACTGATTTAGGCGGTTCGGAGCAAGCGCTGCGCACGATTGCGACGGTGCAATCGACTGCAGAGTTGGCCAAAACCGAATTGGCGTTGCCCGATGGTCGCCGCGTTCGCCTCGATCAAATCGCCACCATTGAAGACACCGTTGCAGAGCGCAGATCGATTGCGCAGCTGGATGGAAAACCCGTTGTCGGTTTTGAAATCACCCGTTCACGCGGCGCGAGTGAAACTGAGGTCGCGGCTGAAATCGCCAAAGCTTTGGCCAAATTTAAGTTAGAGCACCCAACGCTGGAAATCACCACCGCCTACGATATGGCCGCGCCAGTGCAAGACGAGTTTGATGGCTCAATGGGCTTGCTGTACGAAGGCGCGCTGCTAGCGGTGATTGTGGTGTGGTTCTTTTTGCGTGATTGGCGTGCGACTTTGGTGTCGGCTGCGGCTTTGCCTTTGTCGATTCTGCCAACGTTTATTGGTATGTATTTATTTGGCTTTACGCTCAACACGGTAACTTTATTATCGCTGGCCTTGGTGGTCGGGATTTTGGTCGACGATGCGATTGTTGAGATCGAGAATATCGTGCGCCATTTACGCATGGGAAAAACGCCGTATCAAGCGGCTATGGAAGCGGCTGACGAGATTGGCCTCGCGGTCATTGCGACGACCTTTGCGCTGGTGGCGGTGTTTTTACCGACGGCGTTTATGAGCGGGATTCCGGGTAAATTTTTCCATCCATTTGGTTGGACTGCGGCGATGGCGGTGATGGCCTCATTGGTCGTCGCGCGTTTACTCACGCCAATGATGGCGGCGTATTTGCTCAAACCGATTTTGGGCGAAGAAAAAGAAGGCAAACTCAAAGCGGCCTATTTGCGCTGCGCGGCATGGTGCTTAAAGCATAGAAAAACGACGATGTTACTGTCTTTGCTGTTTTTCGTCGGCTCTTTGGCGTTGGTGCCTTTGCTACCCAAAGGCTTTGTACCGGCCGATGATAGATCGCAAACCTTGGTCAAAATCGAATTACCGCCAGGTGCAACGCTGCAAGAAACTTTTGCAGCAGCCGAGCAGGCGCGGCAGATCTTGATGAAAAACCCTGCCGTGACGCGTGTGTACACGGCAGTGGGAGATGGTAAAGCCGGTGCAGATCCGTTTGCGGGCGGCAGCAGTGGCGTGAACAAAGCCAATCTAACGCTGACGCTCGCGCCGCGTGAAGAACGTAGTTTGAAGAAAACTGCAATCGAGAAAAATCTGCGTGAAGCCTTGCAAGCGATTCCAGGCGCGCGCATTACGGTGGGCTTGGGGCAAAGCGGCGAAAAATTGCAGATGATTATCAAATCGGATGATCCGGATGCGCTGGCGATTGCGGCCAAAGCGGTTGAGCAAGATTTGCGTACTTTGCAAGGCATCGGTGCGGTAACGTCCAGCGCTAGCTTGGTGCGACCTGAGCTGATTATTCGCCCTGATATGGGCCGCGCTGCTGATATGGGCGTGACCGCACTGGCGATTGCCGACACGATACGTGTTGCCACGGTGGGCGATTTTGATACCGCGCTCGCTAAATTGAATCTGCCCGAACGCCAAGTGCCGATTGTGGTGCGTTTGCCCGATTCATTCCGTACGGATTTAGAGCAAATCAAACGTTTGCGCGTGCCATCTAGCCAAGGCGAAGTGATGCTGGGGCAGGTGGCTGATATTGAAATCTCCAGTGGCCCCAGCGTGATTGGTCGCTACGATAGAGCGCGCAATGTGACGTTCGACGTGGAACTCAATGGCAGGCCGCTCGGTGATGTGAGTGCCGAGGCCGATCTTTTGCCTAGCCTGAAAAATCTACCGGCAGGCGTGACGCGCGCGGCATTTGGCGATGCAGAAGAAATGGGCAAACTGTTCGCCAGCTTTGGTTTGGCGATGCTGACCGGCGTGCTGTGTATTTATATGGTGCTGGTGCTGCTGTTCCGCCAATTTATGCAACCAGTGACGATTTTGTTTGCGCTCTTACTCTCATTCCCCGGTGCCTTCCTCGCGCTGTTTATCGCGCAAAGCTCGTTCTCGATGCCGTCTTTGATTGGTTTGGTGATGCTGATGGGGATTGCGGCGAAAAACTCGATCTTGTTGGTCGAATACGCGATTGTCGCAAGGCGTGATGGGATGGAGCGATTTGATGCGCTAATGGATGCAGGCCGCAAACGCGCCAGACCGATTGTGATGACCACCGTCGCCATGGGCGCAGGCATGTTGCCGATTGCTGCAGGCTGGGGCGTTGATTCAAGCTTCCGCGCCCCAATGGCGATTGCTGTTATCGGCGGCCTGATTACCTCAACCTTCCTCAGCTTGCTGGTGATTCCAGTGGTGTTTACCTATGTGGATGACTTTGTGCAGTGGTTTATGGGGCATTTCAGAAGAAAAACGGCATCAGCTTAATTTAGAAGCCAAAAAAAGACCGCTGCGGCGGTCTTTTTTGTAGGTATTGTGCTGTGGGTCTTTATATTAAAAGAGTAGCTTGATATACCCATGTAAGTTGCTCGGTTGGTCAATCAAATGGATGTTTAGCTTCGATTCTTCTTGGCAAGATGCACATGGGTGACGGTTTCAGATCTGACTGTGTCTACGCATTCGTAGTCATCGGCGATGTTGTCGACGCCTTCAAACAATCGCTCACCAGAGCCTAATAGTTTGTTGGTTATCACCAGATGCAGTTCGTCAATCAATCCAGCCTTGAGATATTGGCGTATCAGCGTCGCACCGCCGCCCAAGCGCACGTCTTTGCCCTGTGCCGCTGAAAATGCTTGCTGCAAGGCCGACTCGATACCGTCAGTGACAAAGTGAAAAGTGGTTCCGCCTTCCATGGCTAATGCCGCCCGCGCGTGGTGCGTCACGACAAAAACGGGCGTATGGTAAGGCGGATTGGAGCCCCACCAACCTTTCCATTCATCGTCATTCCAAGCGCCGCGCACGGGGCCAAACATATTGCGCCCCAGAATATTGGCACCAATATTGTCGGTGGCCTTGGCCAAGAAGTCGTCATCAATGCCGGTGCTGCCGCCTTCCTGCCCAAACATCGTGCGGATCGTGCGGGTTTGAAATGCCCAGTCCATCAGCGCAAGGCCGTCTTTGCCGAACGGATTCTCTAAGCTTTGCCCTAGCGCAGAGCTAAAGCCATCAATGGATAAGGCATAGCCTCGTACCACCAGTTTTTGCATCTCAACTCCTTGTGCTTGGTCACGTCGTTTATTCGTTTACCTGTGTACTTTTGTTTCCGACCCAGAGTAGGCGCTTTTGTAGGTTGGTGCTGAGCTTGCGAAGCCCAACAATCGCGGTAAACGTTGGGCTTCGTGCCTCAGCACCAACCTACCTAGCCTAACGTACCGAGGTTGGTTGAAACTCCATAGCGAATACGTTCTTCATCGGTTAGTTCGTATATACCGATGGTGCTGGTTTCTTTAACTGCTTTTTTGTACTTAACGGGATAGCGCATTCCCTGAACAATTTTAACTCTGTCTGCGTCGGGCATACGGCAGCCAAAAATAATCGACGCGATGAAAGTTTCATCATACCGCAGGATAGGAACTGTTTCGTTTGGCGGTGGTAGATGCTGTATGTCGCGCTCTGGTGGTTGTACTCGGTACTCTTTTTCATACTCCCATTCAACGAGCTTAGTTCTGAGTGCATCCCAAATTATCTGACCGGTGCGATCACTGTTATCGAATGCCGTTTCTAATCTCCATTCGCCTGAAAACGTCAAATCAAAGGCGTCAGTTAGGCGAAACTCTGGGATTGTTTTTTGGTACTTAACTTTGGATGGAGAGCCAAGCATTCTGGAGTTAAACTCAATGCAAAATCCTTTATGACTATTTGCATAATGCGCCCACATTAGATTGTTGTTGTCGTGCTCCGCAACGCAGTAAAATAAGTACTCGTCTATTAAGCTTTCCAAGCGCTTTTTAGCTATGTGAATTTGATCTTTACCAAATTTGGAAAATACTGTGCCTTTGAGAAAACGCGAAAAATGATCGAAGGCTTTACCTCTGTGACTATCCCTAAGTTGTTTAATATCTTTGGGTGTTGGCTTGATCAACATGATGTTTGAATCAAACAAGTCGTTAAAGTTTTTTCGCCCAGTAAATACTGCATACGAGTTAAACAAAGCGTCGAGTGAGTAACTATCTGCGCTTCTGTACTTGTATAAGTACTGTGGAATGTCTGAGTCGGTCATATTTATTGTGTCATTCTTGGTTGTTGCCATTAAGGTAAAAAGTCGCGTGGGGATATTTTTGTTTACGTGCTTACAGTGGGTTTGTGCAATGTGCAAATAATCCGTTTCTGGTTGACAACAGCTATCCCAGTTTACCCATCCGATTTTATTCTCACCTAAACGCTTGTTCTTTAATGTTGCGTAATCAAAGGACTAAAGTGCTTCACAATCGCTTGCGCATTGGGATTGTGGTTTTGTTGTTTCAGCGCGCTGAGGACTTCTTCGGCGCGCTCCATGTCATTGAGTTCGATCAGCCCAGTTAAGTAGTAAATCTGCGCGGTGAGATCGTTGGGGTTGAGCGCCTGATATTCAGTTTCTAACTGGCGTCGTTTTTCTGGGTTGGGTAGGGCGCGGATGACGACCATGCCGCTGCGGGTCGTGTCGCCTGTGGCGGGTATTTTGGCGAGCTGGCGGCTGACGATGGCGGGTAAGGCGTATCGCTCGGGTTTGAGATTACTGCTCGCTCCGCCGTGCTCTGTGATTTGAACTTCACCTGCGCCGCGCCATGTTTCTTGCTGATTTTGGCTAAAGACAACGATTTGAATTTGCGCTGCCTTATTTAAAACCAAGCGATCATCAATCGAGAGTTTGAGTAAAGGAAGGGCTTTTTGCGCGTCGCCTTGGGCTTTGATCAGGCGCACATCGCCTTGCACTTGCGTGATGAGTGCAATATCGGTGGCGAAGGCGAGTGGGGCGATGATGAGTAGAATGGCGAAAATGAGCGTACGCATTTTGATTCTCCAGTGATCTTATGCCACGGTGGGTCGTACATCTTGCTCGACACGGCTGTCGAGGATTTCGATGACATCGACGCTCTGCTGTCGGCCTTTGACGTTAATCCGGCTTTGCCTGCCTGTCACAATGCCGCCACCCGCAGCAGCCAGCGTTTCGCTACTGGCAAGCAGCGTGCAGCCCAGCTCTTTGGTCGCGCTTTCAATTCGAGCTGCCAGATTAATCGTATCGCCAATTGCCGTGTATTCCATCCGTCGCTGGCTGCCAATATGCCCGACGACGGCAACGCCGGTGTGCAGGCCGATGCCGATGCGAAATGGCGGTAAATTGCGCCCTGCAAAGCGTGTCTCCATCCATGTCGCAAACTGCTGTGCAGCCGCTTGAATCGCCAGCGCAGTTTGCACCGCGCGGCGCGCATGATCGGGCGTGGCGAGCGGCGCGCCAAATTGCACCATGATGGCGTCGCCAATAAATTTATCGATACTACCGCCGTATAGAAACACCGGCGCGCAAATTTGCTCGAAATACACATTTAGAAATTCAACGACTTCGTGCGCGCTGAGTTGCTCGCTAATCGCGGTGAAGTCGCGAATATCGGCAAACAGTACTGTGAGCTGATAACTTTCGCCGCCTAAATCTGGCAGCTTGTCTTGCGCCATAATTTTGTTCAGCACTGCGCTGGAGACGTAGCGGCTAAACAGTTGCTGAATTTTGCGGCGCTCGCGTGTTTCGCGGGTAAAGCGCCGTCCGTAGCTCAAGCCCCAGCAAATCAGTAGACCCAACTGTGCATCGGCGGCGGGCAGTAAAAATCCAAAATAAAACAATCCTTGGCCGATCAGCAATAGCCCAATCAAAAACGCGACGGCAAGCAGCACGCCCCAGCTGAGGGCGAGGCGCTGAAAGAGCAGCGTGGCGCTGATGAATAAAACGGTGAGTAAAATTAGGCGTGGCAAGGTCGCGAGGTTTTGGGTCGGATTGCGGGCCAACAGCGTTTCGATAATATTGGCGTGAATTTCTACACCGCTCATATTTTGCCCCGCCAAACTCAACATCGCGCGGCTGTAAGGCGTGCTGTGTGTATCGCCCATGCCTTGGAAATGCGCGCCGATCAGGATGATTTTGCCTGCGAGGGCGCGCACCGCAGGATCTTGTGCGGCATTGGGGGCGAGCAGCCGTGAAATCGGCAAACTTGGAAAACTACCGGGCGGCCCGGCGAAATGGATAAGGCCGCTGCGCGCTTTATCGGGGGCGCCCGCCATCAGCGCGGCCAGCGCATATTGCGGCGCGCCGCTGCGTAGTTCGGGCGCTAAATTGAGTGCTGGTTTACTGATAAATCGCCGCACTCCGCCATCAGCGTCGGGGTGCAAATTGGCAAAACCAACGTAGCGCGGGATGTCTAAATTGGGTAAGGACAGTAAATAATCGGGGTGCGGCAGTAGTAGTTGATCTTGTCCGCCCTGTGCATCAACTTGAAAACTAGCAACGAGAATCAGCTGACCTTGATTGAGCGTTTGGCGAAACGCCAAGTCGTAGTTTTGCAGCGGCTGCGGCAATGCCTCGCGACTCAGCCCTGTGCGATTGAGCCAAGTTTCAGGGGTAATGGCAGGGAGAAAATCAAGGCCAATCCGTCGCACGCCCACTTGCGTCAGTACTGCGGCGGCACGCGCGAAATAAGGGCTCCAAAAAACCAAAGGCGTATCGGCTTGTGCGGCTAAAGACGCATCATCCACGGTAATGAGTACCACGTGCTGCGGTGTGTAACGCTGGCCTGCCCATTGATGCCAACTATCGGAATAAATGTGATTGAGCGTTGCAAGTTGCTGTGTCCGCAGGCTCAATTCGGCAATCAGCAGCGCCAAAGCAGCAATGAACATGATCCAAAGGCGCTGGCTGATGGCAGGCATGGATTATCTTCCCGGATCGCCGGATGTCACATACGCAGCCCAAAAGAAGGGATGCTGAAATTGGCTGTTGCCGATCAAATCCAGCTGTCCTAAGCGCAAGCTCGCCGCTCGGCTCAGTTTGGGATTGCTGCTGTAGTGGCGCAGCGTGCCAGTGACCAGCAGTTTGGCTGATTGCGTTTCAACCGCCCATTGGGTTGCCAGCACGGCGCGTGCGCCAGCAAAGTAAAAACCCCGCGTTAATCCAGAAAACGCTTCTTCGGCGCGGCCATCATTCGATGCGGTATTGCATGCCGATAAAATCACCCAATCGGCATTGAGTTTCAGCGTGAGCACATCGTCGAGCGTTAATAAGGGCGAGTCTTGTGGATTGTTATTTGCCGCAAGCGCGAGTGCTGGACGAGATAATAGGGGTATATCGCCAGGCTTTAGTCCATGTGTGGCAAAGGCGGCAATACGGTAGTTAAGTAATGGGCTGGTCATGACCTTGTTGCGGCTGGCGGCACTGCCTAAGAACACATCAAGGTTCACGTCTGCGCCGAGTAGATTGGCCAGCTCCAAAATTTCATCTCGGGTTTCAGGTAGCGCGGGGACTTTACCGTAATCAAATGCTGCCTCATTGAGGTTGGCGCGCAGTAGTGCGCGCACGGCGGGATTAGGCTTGCTGGACGCCGTGGGCGTAGTTGCAAGTGCCGTGGTTTTGGGCGTGGATTTTTTTGCATTCGCGGGTTTGCTCGCCACGCTACTGGGCAATTTAAACAGCGGATCGCCAAAGCCAATAAACGCTTGGCTGGCCGTGCTGTGTGGCGTGCTGCGTAGCGCTTGAAAAGCGGCGACGGATGCAATTTGATTGATCGCGATGTCTTTAATCAGCCACGGCGCGGTCTTGAGGTCGCTGCTGGCTTGCGTGGTCAGTGTCGCCAATGGGATTTGCGCCAAATCACCGCTGATGGCGAAAGTGACACTGTCGCCTTTACGATTCAGTACCGGCGCAATGAGTTCACGGTAGAGCTGAAAGCTAGCGGCAAAGTCAAAATGCGCTTCGGCTGGATTGGGCAAGTCGCCAATATCAAGCGTGCTGCGTAGTTGGCTCACTAAGCGGTGAATTTGCGCGTCATTCAGACTAGAAAAGTGAAAGGCTTTGCTGCCGTCAGCGGAGATAGACCAAATCAAAGTGCCGGATGCGCTGGGGTAAATGCTGATCAGTGATTCGCCAGTTTGGAGCAGCTTGCCGATTTGGTTGAGTGTGGGTGGTTTGGGGTTGATCAACGCTTGGTAATTAGGGAAACGCTGCGCGATGTCTTTGAGCGTTTGTCCACGTTGATTGGTCAAGTCGATGATTTGCTGGCGGTTTAGATTGATGACTTCGGTGCGTTGTTTGGCGAGCTCTTTATCTTTTTTTTCTTCGGCGGCAGGGTAGCTGGCGGGATCTTTGGCGCGCCGTTCTTGATCGAGCTGTTTGTCGATTTCGAGCAATTGCGTGATTTGGCGGATTTTTTCGCGCATCTCACTTTGCTGTTGCCGCTCCTTGCTGATTAAAGCGGCGAGTTCGGGTGTGCTGGCGGCGAGGTTGGCCGCGCTATCGATGAGCGCGCGTTGCACAATGCTGGCACGTAAGCGATCGGCAACGCGAAAACTGTCGTTCATTAAATCGCTGTCAGTCAGGCGATTGCCGTTGTCTTGATAGATCTTTTGCACTAGTTGCAAATAGGCGCGCAATGCCAGTGGCAAATAGCTACCGCGTAGGCCGGCAGGCTCGGCATCGGCAAACGAGGTTTCTTGCGAGAAAATGGCTTTAAATACATCGGTATAATCATTGAGCGCTTTGCGTTGCTCGTTTTTGGCTTGATACACCATGGCGCGAACGGCTTTGGCTTCGATCGTTGCAATGTGATTTTCGCCGTAATTGCGCGCGCGGTAGCGCACTGAGGCATCGATGGTTTTGAGCGCGGCATCGACTCTATCGTTATTCAAATCCAAAATGGCGCGCAAAATAGGGCTGTCGAGCTGGGCTTGGGCGACTTCATCATTGCTGGCGGCGCTGCGCATTTGGCTGGCGAGCTGATCGGCGTTTTGCCATTGCGCCAAGCCAAAATAAGACTGCAATAAAGTCATTTGGGCATTAAGTAGCCAGTTGGAACTTTGGCCTTCTGGATTTTTTTGCAGCAAGATAATTGCTTGTTGCGCTAAATCAGCCGCTTCGGTGTAGCGGCGTTGGGCCAGTTTGGCTTGCGCTAAGCGACCCAACCAATCGCCTTGATTGGCGCCGCCGCGTTGCTCTGTTTGGATGTTTTTCATGCCTAAACGTGCGGTGGCTTCTGCTTCGATATTTTTTCCTTCTGCAATTTGCTGCCGAATCATGATGTGCAAAATGCCGTCCCGCGTGCGTTGCGCGCGATCTGCGATGACATTGCGATCCGTGGGATTAGTGATGTTGCGCGCACGTTGGATTTCTTGGTTCACAAAATTCAGCGCCGCGTGGATTTCAGTATTGGCGGCTGCTAGATTGCCTTCGCGGCGCAAAATAGCGGAGCGCAGGCTGGCGATTTGCGCCGAGATAAATAAGACATCATTCGTTTTTCCGCTCGCTGCGGCTTCGCGTTTAAAACGTTCGGCTTGCGCCAAAAGCGTGCTCGCATCTTTACCCATCGATAAATAATGCTGGCCTAAAATCGCTGCATAGCCCGCGCGTGCATTGGCCGAATAGCCGGGATCTTTGAGTAATTTTTCACCCAGTTCAAGCGCGGTGCTTTGATTGCCATTGCGCCATTCCTCGGTGGCAAGGTAGCCCAAATAGCGGGAAGGTTGGCTGTCGCTGCTGGTGAGTTCAACTAAGCGGCGCAGCGCGCTAATGCGCGCCTGACTGTCACCCGCCACGTAGGCGGCTTGTTGGCGGCGGATTAAATAGTCGATTTCGACGGCGGGTTTGGCGTTGCTAGGTAATGTTTGCGCCAAGGTGCTTTTGGCGACGCTGCTGCTCATTCGGACCGGATCTTCATCCGTTGCGAAATCATCGTCTGCCAGTGCGATGCAAGTCAGCAACAGCAGTAAAAAAAGCTGTGCCAAGCGAATGGTCAGAGTCATCACCTCACCTCGCGTTTGCGTCCGATGGTTCAGTTAAGACGAGGTGGGGCGGAATGCTATGTGACTAAGACAGGCGGTGAATGCAAGCGATGAGCTTGCGCTCAGCGGGGTAAGCGTGCTGGAGTAATACTTGTTGGTATATCGATGTGGCGCTTATTAGCTAAGGATTGCATCTAAATACCCTATTCTTTTTTTAGGCTCACTGTATCGCCAGTCGGAATGCCTTCTGTTTCCCAGCGATCAAATTCAGCCATGATGGTGTCGTAGGTTTTTTGGCTGATTTCGGGTAGCGTGCCACCGAGTATTTCTTTGGCTTGTGAGAAGCCTAATTCGACTGCATCGCGGATTTTGCCCAGTTGGGCAGGATCGTTGCCCATGGCAAATTTGGCGAAGCTCAGAATACGCTCGGATACTTTTCTCACGCCCATTTCGCCGTCTTCAGAAATAGCTTCTTTAGCGGCATCAATCGTGCCTTGATCGACGGTGAGTTTTTGCTCGCCACGAACCACTTTAGCCATCGTCAGACCTTGTTGCTCTAGCAATGGCCGCAGCATACTCATCAATTCTTCGACTTTACGATCTGATTCAGCCAGCATCGCCGATAGATTTTCTGGTAGCGCCCGTGGCTTGCTATAGGTGAGCGCTTCGGTTTCTTGTTCGCTAATGGTCACCTTGTCTTGCGAAGTGGCGTTGTCGGGTTTGACTGCGCTGGCGTCGCTGGCGGTTTTTTTGACGCTGTTGACTGAGGGGGTCGTGGTGCTGATGGTGCTGCTAATAGAGAGCGACATAATAATCACCTTGCAAGCAATAAAAAAACGGCTGTGTATCTTTATATCGGCATAAACAATTGAATCAATAGGTAAATATTGACAGTGCATGCTTTAAACGGCGTGTTTTTGCTTTGAGGCGACCAACGGCAGTGCTTAGCTAAAAAGCCCTTATGAGTGAGCTGCGTGCTTTGCATTTGGCGATCTCGTCAACCATGATAAGTATTGCCTAATACGGATTAGGCGGTGGGTTTGAGCGAGCCGATAGACATGATGTTTTTGTTCTGAAAGTACCGTCAATGAGTAGTGCTTGAACAGGTAGCGTTCTGGATGCCATTACAAAAGTTAGCAGCAGAAAATCTCAATTTCCTTCGTGATTTTTTGGATACCTTGCCGATTCAATGCTTTGTGAAAGATCCGCAAGGCCGTGCTTTGCTGATGAACAAAGCCTGCCAAGACGCTTTGGGCGTGTCGTTTGCGTCGATTGAGGGTGAAAAAATCTATTCGTTTTTTCCGCCAGAGCAATGGGCGCGGTTTTTGCGGCGAGATCAGGAAATTTTTGCTAGTCAGCAGACTGCGGCGTATGAGGAGACATTCTGGAGCGCGAAATTTCAGCAGAATCGGATTGGTTATGTAATTAAAAATCCGGTATTTGATGCACAGGGGCGACCGTTATTTATTATCGGCTCGACGCTGGATATTACAGAGCAAAAACAATTTCAGCAGCAGATTGATCATGAGCTTGAAATGCTAAAGCTGCAGGTGGCGGATGTGCCGCTTCCGCAGATTTTGCAGCAATTTGTGATCGGTTTCGAGGCGACTTTTCCCGAGGTGATCGCCTCGGTTTTATTGCTGGATGAAGCAGGGCAGCATTTGGTGCATTGCGTTGCGCCAAGTTTGCCGCGTGCTTATTGTCAGGAGATTGACGGCACTGCGATTGGTGCGGGGGTTGGCTCGTGCGGGAATGCCGCCAGTACAGGGCAAGACACGATTGTGGTGGATATTGCCAGCCATCCGTTTTGGACTCATTTTGCCAGCTTGGCTTTGGAGCATGGCCTAGCTTCATGCTGGTCGATCCCGATTTTGTCTACCAAAGGGCGGGTGCTGGGGACGTTTGCCAATTACCATCGTTATCCGTGTGAGCCGCGGCCGAATGAATTACAGGCGATTAAACGCGGCGCTTATTTGCTGGGACTGATGATTGAGCATGATTTAAGCGAAAAGCAGCTGGCTCAAGATCGTTTGGCGCAGCTTGAATCTGCTCAGCACACGCAAACCATTCTCGACAATATGGGCGATGGTGTGA
Source organism: Deefgea rivuli DSM 18356 (assembly GCF_000620145.1). Lineage (GTDB taxonomy): Bacteria > Pseudomonadota > Gammaproteobacteria > Burkholderiales > Chitinibacteraceae > Deefgea > Deefgea rivuli. The sequence goes on along the minus strand of NZ_JHVM01000008.1, from coordinate 300,210 downwards.
TTACCATCAATGCACGTGGCTTGATCGAGACGTTTAATCGCGCCGCCTGCCGAATCTTTGGCTATGCGGTCGATGAGGTGCTGGGCAACAATGTGGCTATGCTGATGCCCGAGCCGCATGCGAGCCATCACGATGGCTATTTGCACAATCATCTTGATTCGGGCGAGGTGCGAATTATTGGAGTTCCGCGCGAGGTAGAAGGGCGGCGCAAAGACGGTAGCCTGTTTCCTATGCGTTTATCCGTCTCTAAGATTATGCGCGCTGGACAGGCCATTTTTATTGGTTTGGTGAGCGATGCAACCTTGGATCATCAGCGTACACAAGAGATTCACCGTTTGGCTTTTTATGATCCGCTCACCGGCCTGCCTAATCGTCGCCTGCTGATGGATAGAATTAAAAAAGCCATGGTGGCATCGGCGCGCAGTACTTATTTTTGTGCGCTGATGTTTTTGGATTTGGATCATTTTAAGCAACTCAATGACTCGCATGGCCACGATATTGGCGATATTTTATTGCAGCAAGTATCGGCGCGTTTGCTGTCTTGCGTGCGTGAAAGCGATAGCGTGGCGCGTTTGGGCGGCGATGAATTTGTGGTGCTGCTGGAAACGCTGAGCATCTATGAGTCTGAAGCGGCCAATCAAACGAAAGCTATCGCGAATAAAATTTTAGCCAGTCTCGGTGCGCCCTATACTTTGAATGAAATTGTGCACCGCAGTACGCCCAGTATTGGGATTGTGGTGTTTCAGGGCGAGCAAGATGCCATCGATGAACTGCTCAAAAAAGCCGATGTGGCCATGTATCAAGCCAAAGCGGCAGGGCGAAATACCGCCTGTTTTTTTGACCCCGAAATGCAAGCTGCAGCGGCGATTCAGGCCGAGCTAGAGAAAAACCTGCGCGAGGCGTTGGCGCGTGAGGAGTTTTATCTGGATTATCAGGTACAGGTCGATCTCTTCGGACGCGTCATTGGCGCTGAGGCACTGCTGCGCTGGCGGCATGAACGGCTGGGGATTGTGTCGCCAGCGGTGTTTATTCCAATGGCCGAAGAAACCGGCATCATTGTGCCCTTGGGGGAATGGGTACTGCAGCAAGCCTGCCGCCAGTTACGCCGCTGGAGCGAGCATGCAGAAAGCGAAAATTGGTTGCTGGCGGTGAATATCAGTGCGTTTCAGATCGCGCAGCCGGACTTTGTTGTAATGCTTAAAGGCATATTGGCGAGCACGGGAGCCAAGCCTTTACGGCTAAAATTGGAGCTGACCGAAAGCACTTTGCTCAGAGATGCCGAAGATGTGATCGAGAAAATGAACGCGCTCAAAGCGGTGGGGGTGCGTTTTGCGCTGGATGATTTTGGCACTGGTTATTCTTCATTACTGTATTTGAAGCGGCTGCCGCTGGAGCAGTTAAAAATCGATATGTCGTTTGTGCGGGATATTTTGCAAGACCCGAATGATGCGATGATCGCGCAAACGATTATTGCGCTGGGGCATAGCATGGATTTGCGTGTAATTGCCGAAGGTGTAGAAACCGCTGCGCAGCGAGATAAATTGGCTCAAATGGGGTGCGATGCGTTTCAAGGCTATTTTTATGGCCGTCCAGGGCCGCCAGAGCAGATTGCAGCGCCATGATGTTATAGGTATTTCCTTGTTGCTATTATTTATCAATGCTTGTAATGATATACCTATGATATTTGATTGCCGAAGATGTCAATAGAGCCGAAATGAACGACTCTATTTTCCGCCGTAGTCTATTACGCCTGAATGATAAAAACCGTTGGCCGTTTATGGATGTTTGGTTCCGGTTTTTTCTTCCATTGGGCAGCTTCTAAAGTCAGAATTTCTTGGCTAACTAGCGTGATATCGCAAGCCACAGTCAGGCGTGTGTTCGGTTTTAGCGTCGCGACCAGTGCTTGAAATAGTGCGCCATTGCGATACGGCGTTTCGATAAATAGCTCAGCTTGAGCTTCTTTGGCGGAAGTGGCTTCCAGTTGGCGAATCGCGACGACGCGGCCAGCTGCGTCCGACGGCAAATAGCCATTAAAACGGAATTTTTGCCCGTTCGCGCCTGATGCCATCAGCGCCAGCAGCAAGGACGACGGCCCCACCAGCGGCACAACTTTGATGCCGCGTTGATGCGCCAATTGCACTAAGCGCGCGCCAGGATCAGCCACGCCAGGGCAGCCCGCTTCGGACATCAAACCGACATCAATGCCATCCAGCAGCGGCTTGAGCAGCGCAAACACTTCATGGTCTTTGGTGTGCTCGGACAATTCATCCATTTGCAGGCTGCGCAATTCATGCGGCGTGCCGAACATTTTCAGATGCGCGCGCGTCGTCTTTGCGTTTTCGACAACGAAATAGGTTAGGCGTTTGGCGATTTCAAGCACGTCAGCCGGTAAAATATCGTTGAGCGTGTCGCCACCCATAGGGGCGGGAATAAGATAGAGCGTTCCAGACATGGTTTTGTTCCAAACGTGTGTACGGTAAAAAGACGTCGTAGCTTGATTTTATTCAAGAAGGGTATATTAATCTAGCCATTATTAAATAAGGGTTATATTCAAATACCCATCTATTGGTTTCGTGATGCTTTATAAAATAGAAAAACCTTCCGCATCCAGCATCGTAATCAATTCAATCAGCGGCAAGCCAATAATCGCTGCTGGATCCGTGCCCTCAATCGCCGCGATCATCACAATGCCTAAGCCTTCGGTCTTAGCACTGCCAGCGCAGTTGTAGGGTTGTTCGCGCTGTAGATAGGTTTCAATTTGCGCATCGCTGTAATCGCGCATTCTCACTGCCGTAATGTCGACGTGGCTTTGCGTGTGGCCGGTTGCCGTATTGTAAAGGCACAGCGCAGTATGAAAGGCGATCGTTTGTCCGCGCATCGCGGTTAACTGCCGAACGGCGCGTTCATGGTTGCCCGGTTTTCCGAGCTGCTCGCCATTGAGTAGCGCAACTTGGTCTGAACCAATAATCAGGCTGTTGGAAAACTGCGTCGCCAGCACTTTGGCCTTAGCAATCGCGAGGCGCTCGCTGGTTTGTGCGGCGGTTTCGCCTGCCAGCGGCGATTCATCTAAGTCGGGCGCGGCGGTGATAAACGGAATGCCGAGTCGAGACAAAAGTTCTTTTCGATACAGCGATGTAGACGCCAGAACGAGTTGCGGTGCATTAGTTTGGAGTGAAGGGGTTTGCATACGTGGTTACCATGGTTTGAAAAGCGCAAAATACTTTGACAGCGGGTAGTGGTCGATTATATCATGCGCGGTTTCCGGTTCTACGCGGCAGCCACATGACGGTGATTCATAGCGCGGAATTTGCGCAAGAAGGTCGAGAACTTAAAGGTTCTATCCCACTTACGCAGCTCTCACGTTTGAGTGACCTGTTGGCCGATGCGTCAGGCGAAGTATTCTGGCATATCGAAAGTGGTGTAGATAAATTGCAGCGCCCTTGGCTTTATTTAGAAGTGAAAGGCACTTTGCAGTTGATTTGTCAGCGTTGCCTTTTAGGCGCGCCTTGGCAGCTCCACAGTGAAACGGTATTGACGCAGTTTGTGACCGAAGAACAAATCGACGAAGCCGAAGCGCTCGACGAAGACCTCGACGGCATTCTGATCGATCCGGAGCTGGATATTGAAGCACTGGTTGAAGATGAGATTTTACTCACTTTACCCGTAGCGCTTTCACATGATGTATGTGGTGGCGATGACGCGCTGGCCAAATTGGCAAGCGATAAACCTAATCCGTTTGCAGCCCTGGCTCAGTTGAAAACCAGGAAAGCGGAATAAACAACTGAGTACTTAGGAGTATTAAACATGGCAGTTCAACAAAACAAAAAATCACCTTCGAAACGTGGCATGCACCGTGCACATGACTTCCTAGTTGCACCAGCATTGTCTGTTGATGCAGCGACTGGTGAAGTTCATCGCCCGCACCACATTTCTCCAAACGGCTTTTACAATGGCCGTCGTGTGATCAAAGCTAAGGGCGAATAATCGCAGCTTGCTGAATTTAGCAGAGCGGGTTAATTCTTTAGCCAAGCTGGCTAGCTTTACGGCGCAAGTGAGTGTCTCTATGAGAATAACTCCCTTGCGCCGTTCGTCATTTTAGGTGTTGGAATGAATATGACTGTGGCTGTCGAATCGAATGGCTGGCAATTATCTTGCCCGCTGTCTTTGATATTTAAGGTGTGCTAATGGATATCACTGTCGCAGTCGATGCCATGGGTGGCGATCATGGCACCCATGTTACTGTGCCCGCTGCATTGCGTTTTTTGCGCGATAACCCTGATGTGAACATCGTTTTGGTGGGCTTGGTCGATGCCATTGCTGCCGAACTGAAAGCACACCATGCCGTGACGCACCCCCGTTTGCGCGTTCATCCGGCGACTGAGGTCGTCACTATGGATGAATCACCGCAATCTGCGATGAAGAACAAAAAAGATTCATCGATGCGCGTGGCGATTAACTTGGTTAAATCCGGCGAAGCCAATGCTTGCGTATCGGCAGGTAACACTGGCGCCTTGATGGCGACGGCGCGCTTTGTGCTTAAAACCATTCCCGGGATTGATAGACCAGCGATTGCCAAATTGATGCCGACGATGAAGGGCCAAACGGCGATGCTCGATTTGGGCGCGAATGTCGATTCAACGCCTTTGCAATTAACGCAATTTGCCATCATGGGCTCGGCGATGTTTGCTGCGCTGAAACACGTTGATGCGCCGACGGTGGGTCTGCTTAATATCGGCTCGGAAGACATCAAAGGCAATGAAGTGGTGAAAGAAGCGGCGGAAATGATCCGTAAAACGCGTCTTAATTTCCACGGCAATGTCGAAGGTAATGATATTTATCGTGGCACGGTGGATGTCGTCGCTTGCGATGGTTTTACCGGCAATGTGGCGTTGAAGGCTTCGGAAGGTTTGGTCAAAATGATTTCGACCTTCTTAAAAGAAGAGTTTACCCGTAATTTATTTAGCAAATTTGTTGCCGTGTTGGCGATGCCGCTGCTCAAACGTTTTAAATCACGCCTTGATCCGGACCGTTTCAATGGCGCGTCGTTCTTGGGTTTACGCGGCATCGTGGTAAAAAGTCATGGCGGCGCGAACAAAAACGCATTTTACTGGGCGCTGTCTCAAGCCGTTGAGGAAGCACGCTCCGGCATGATTCAACGTATTACCGAGCAGGTGCAGCAAGAACTATTGCACCTGAATGCTGCGGTGGAATCGACCGTAGATTGATTGGGTATTACTCTGTAGGCATTGTTGATTAATAGCTACAGGCTAATACCTAGCCCTTGTTTGAAATTATTAGGGGACGTTTATGTATTCCCGTATTGCAGGTACTGGTTCATATCTACCAGAAAAAATTCTGACCAACGCCGAATTGGCGGAAAAAGTCGACACCACCGATGAATGGATTGTGTCGCGCACCGGCATTCGCCAACGCCATTTAGCGGCTCCCGATCAATTAACGTCTGATCTAGCCTTGATCGCGGTTGAGCGTGCCTTGGCTGCGGCTGGCGTGGATAAAAGCGAAGTGGATTTGCTGATCGTTGCGACGACCACGCCGGATAATATTTTCCCATCGACTGCCTGCATTTTGCAAAACAAGCTCGGCGTACATGGCTTCCCAGCCTTTGATATGCAAGCCGTCTGTGCGGGTTTTGTGTATGCCTTGACGACGGCCGATCAATTTATTAAAAGCGGTGCGGTGAAATGCGCGGTGGTGGTTGGCGCAGAAACGCTATCGAATTTGATCGATTGGACTGATCGCGGCACCTGCATTTTGTTTGGTGATGGCGCGGGCGCAGTGGTACTGAAAGCGTCAGAAGAGCCTGGTATTTTGGCGACACATTTACACGCCGATGGCCGCTACAATGGTATTTTGAAAACCGATGCGCGTCCTAAGCAAGGCGAGCTAGTTGGCAATCCGTTTGTGTATATGGAAGGCAATGCGGTGTTTAAATTTGCCGTCAAAGCCTTGGCCGAAGTCGCTGAAAGCACTTTAGCCAAAGCCGGCTTGGCAAAATCGGACGTGGATTGGCTGGTGCCGCATCAAGCGAATATTCGGATTATTGAATCCACGGCTAAGCATCTGCATATGAGCATGGACAATGTCATTGTAACAGTGGCCGAGCACGGTAATACGTCGGCGGCATCGATTCCATTGGCCTTGGACGCCGGAATCCGCAGTGGTAAAATCCAACGCGGCCAAACCTTGCTGATGGAAGGTATTGGTGGTGGCTTCGCTTGGGGTTCTGTCCTCGTTAAATATTGATTTAAGTAAATTGTGAACGGCGCTGATACAGCGCCGTTTTACTGTCTGAAAGGAAAAAATATGTCATTCGCTTTTGTATTTCCAGGTCAAGGTTCGCAATCGATCGGCATGATGAATGGCTGGACTGATTTAGCGGTTGTTAAGGCCACATTTGACGAAGCTTCGGGTGTATTGGGCGACGATATGTGGGCGATGGCCACAGAAGGCCCGCTGGAAGCCATCAATGCCACGGTGAATACGCAGCCTTTGATGTTGACTGCGGGTGTCGCCGCTTGGCGTGCTTGGCAATCGCAAGGCGGCGCAATGCCAGCCGTGATGGCCGGGCACAGCTTGGGCGAGTACACCGCCTTGGTGGCGGCGGAAGCCCTAAGCTTTGGTGATGCCTTGTCTGTAGTGCGTTTGCGCGCGGAAGCGATGCAAGAAGCTGTTCCTGCTGGTACGGGTGCAATGGCGGCGATCTTGGGTTTGAGCGACGAACTCATCATCGAAGCGTGTGCAGAGGCGGCGCAAGGCGAAGTGGTACAAGCGGTGAATTTCAATTCGCCCGGCCAAGTGGTGATTGCCGGTAGCAAAGCGGCGGTGGAGCGCGCTTGTGAAGCGTGTAAAGCGCGCGGTGCGAAGCGGGCGATGTTGTTGCCGGTATCGGTGCCATCGCATTGCGATTTGATGAAGCCAGCTGCAGAAAAACTCGCGGCAAAATTGGCGAGCATCCAAATTAATACACCGATTGTGCCTGTCTTGCACAATGCGGATGTGAGCGCGTATAACGATGCCGAGCAGATTCGTGATGCCTTGGTGCGCCAGCTGTATCAGCCCGTTCGTTGGGTAGAAACCGTGCAAAAAATGGCCGCTGATGGCGTGACCGTGTTGGCCGAATGTGGTCCGGGTAAAGTGTTAGCAGGCCTGACTAAACGGATTTCTGCGGATGTGCAGGGTGTGGCTTTGGTCGATTCAGCTAGTATTGAGCAACTGAAAGCGGCCTTGTAATAAAACTTTTTTATTTTGGGTATATGCTGCCAGCTATTAGCAGCTATACCTTGGTGAGATATACCTAGATATAGGGGTGGAGAATGAGTTTGCAAGGTAAAGTAGCGCTGGTGACTGGCGCTTCACGCGGAATTGGCCAAGCCATTGCTTTAGAATTAGCCGCGCAAGGCGCAACAGTGATTGGCACGGCGACCAGTGATTCAGGTGCAGCGGCGATTTCAGATTACCTCCAAGCAGCGGGCGCAACAGGTTCTGGTCTGCGTTTGCAAGTGACTGAAGACGGTGCCTGTGAAGCCATCGTGGCGCAGATTGAAAAAGAATTTGGCCCGATTGCCGTGCTGGTGAATAACGCTGGCATCACACGGGATAATTTGCTGATGCGCATGAAAGATGAAGACTGGGATGCCATCATGGATACCAATCTGAAACCCGTCTACAAATTGTCTAAAGCGGTGATGCGCGGCATGATGAAAGCGCGCTGGGGACGAATTATTAATATCGCTTCAGTCGTTGGCGCAACCGGCAATGCAGGGCAAACGAATTATTCGGCTGCGAAAGCTGCGTTATTTGGTTTTACTAAATCGCTGGCCAAAGAAATCGGCAGCCGTGGCGTGACGGTGAATGCCGTTGCTCCGGGCTTTATTGATACCGATATGACCCGTGGTCTACCTGACGAGCAAAAAGCGCAATTAGTCGCTAATATTGCCTTGGGTCGTTTGGGTGATCCAAAAGACATCGCCGATGCGGTGGGCTTTTTGGCCTCGGATAAGGCGGGATACATCACCGGCAACACGATTCATGTAAATGGTGGCATGTTTATGAATTAATCGAGCAATAAATAGTAAGGCAAAAGCGCTATCGCATCGTTGCATCGTCTTGTCGTACGATTTGTACTGCCTTCGACTCTGCGTCTTGCGAGAAAAATTTTGTAGGGTTACTTGCGCGGCTAGGCCGCATTATTGCTGGATTGGTGGACTTTTTTACAGCGGTTTTCTTGTACATTTTTGTACATTTTGTACAAGAAAACCCCAAAACCTGTTTGCATTGCCATTTTTTTGGTAGAATGCGAACGTTTTTTTCGAATATTAAGCTAATAAAGGCTTGGGAATATACATCCATGGAAAACCTAGAACAACGCGTGAAGAAGATCGTTGCTGAACAACTCGGCGTGCCAGAAACTGACGTTAAGATTGATTCATCATTCGTAAACGACCTCGGCGCCGACTCTCTCGACACCGTTGAACTCGTTATGGCGCTTGAAGAAGAATTCGAGTGCGAAATCCCTGACGAAGATGCAGAAAAGATCACTACAGTTCAGCAAGCTGTTGACTATGTGTCAGCTCACCTGAGCAAGTAATTCAGTACGACCCGACCTCCGTTGCGGCACACCTGTGTCGTCGCGGGGGTTTTTTCATATTTAGCGCGATAAAATTTGATCGACAACGGCATGGCTTGCACTTTTTGCGTCGTGCCTTGAGCTGAATCGATTTTATTGGCGTGGCCGGCTTGCCCGGTATTTTATTGATGCGGCTGGGAATACCCAGCCTTTAGCGGAGTTCCCCCGTGTCGAAACGCAGAGTAGTTGTCACCGGCTTGGGCCAAGTTTCCCCAGTTGGCAATGATGTTGCCACTGGCTGGGCCAACCTGCTTGCTGGTCAATCCGGCATTGATTTAATCACTCGCTTTGATCCGAGTGATATGGGCTGCCATGTAGCAGGCCAAGTAAAAGATTTCGACGTTACCCAATACGTGAATCCAAAAGACGCGCGCCGTATGGATGACTTTATCCATTACGGTATCGCCGCTGCGATGCAAGCGATCACGGATTCTGGATTGGATGATGTGGCCGACCTAGATAAAACTCGCGTTGGCGTGAATATCGGTTCGGGTATTGGTGGCTTGCAATTGATCGAGCAAACCAATGCGGCGTATATCGAAGGCGGCACGCGTAAAATCGGCCCCTTCTTTATTCCTGGCTCATTGATCAATATGATCGCTGGTCACGTTTCCATTATGAAAGGCTATCAAGGCCCAAGTTATGGGATCGTTTCAGCGTGTACCACTGGTGCGCATAGTATTGGTGACGCCGCGCGGATTATTCAGTACGGCGACGCTGATGTGATGATTGCCGGTGGTGCTGAAGGCACTATCTGCAAAATGGCGATTGGTGGTTTCGGCGCGATGAAAGCATTGTCGACGCGCAACGACGATCCAAAAACCGCTTCACGCCCGTGGGATAAAGGCCGTGATGGTTTCGTCATGGGTGAGGGCGCGGGTGTCTTGGTGCTCGAAGAGTACGAACACGCGAAAAAACGCGGCGCAACGATTTACGCTGAACTCGCTGGTTTTGGGATGAGTTCTGATGCACACCACATTACCGCACCAAGCGCCGAAGGCCCTGCGCGCGGCGTGGCAAATGCACTCCGTGATGCCGGTGTGAATGTCGATCAAGTGCAATATGTGAATGCACACGGCACATCGACGCCATTGGGTGATGCCAATGAAACCAATGCGCTGAAAATCGCGTTTGGCGATCATGCTAAAAAACTGGTGATTAATTCAACTAAATCCATGACTGGCCATTTACTGGGCGGTGCGGGTGGTGTTGAAGCGATTTACTCGATCTTGGCGCTGCACAATCAAGTGTCGCCACCGACGATTAATCTGCACGATCAAGACTTTGAAGCGGGTTGCGATTTGGATTATTGCGCTAATACGGCACGGGATATGAAGATTGAAGTTGCGATCTCCAATTCTTTCGGTTTTGGCGGCACCAACGGTACGCTGGTGTTTAAGAAAGTTTAAGTGTGATTCACAATTGAAAAAAGCCACCTTCGGGTGGCTTTTTTGTGGGTATTTCTCTCTAGTCGTTTCCTGTAAAGGTTCTAATTCATATACCCACTGTGGTGTTAATAAATCCTCAATTTGCTTAGGGATGCATCAATTAAGGTAGTGGATTAGTTGGATAATCTTTACGGATGGCGGGCGTTGCAAGTGGGTAATAGAAGAGGCCGTCCATTTCCCGTCCAAGTACGGCAAAAGATCTATCCAAGATAGAAGGATTTTGCGGTAGCTTCACTTTCTCAAGTTTTGTACGCATGCTGCCGTCAGATGGCGCATTGATAAAGACTTGATTTGAGTTTAATAAATTGAGTGACAGCAGTACATTATCTAAGCTATTGCTGAGGGTAAAGGTTCCAGGCCCTTCGAATGAAGTTAACTCCCCAGCTTGGGCTGTATTTTTCGCAATGTAGAGTTGTTTGCCAAGCGCATCGCGTAGGTGAGCGGCCATGCTGTACGCTATTTCTGGGTTCACTAGTTGTTCGCATCTTACGTTATCTAAAAAGCATTTTTCTTTCTTTAGATTGAGTCCGTGAACTTCATTTGACCAAATGATAATTTTTTTATTGGGATGCATCTGCTGAATCGTCCACAGTGCATTGCTTGCCATTTGTGTTTCACGCGGATCATATCGTGGGAGTTCACCCGTCTTGGCGAGCGTGGTTTGGCGTTGAGCAGCAGCGACCAGTCCTTTGATTTGGAGGCACCACCAGCCTGCCGTTTCGCGCGGTGTGGCGGCGATAGTGGGGTCGCTACAAATTTCTGCTTTGATCTGGTCTGCAACAGTGTAAAAAACGGATTTATCTATATCTGCTGAAGTTAAGGCGGCAGCCTGTTGTGCGATATTGGCAAATTGTGCCCAGTTGCTCTGTTGTGGAATAGTCGATTTACGATTTTGCAGGAAGAGCTGCAGCGCTGGCGCGATTTCTTTGATGGAGGCATCGCCACCCGCAGGAATACCAAGCCCAGTAAAAATCAATGGCCGAGCACTGGTTTTTTGCTGATCAATATAATGCAGTACCTTGCGGCCCGAATCGGTTTTTGAATACATAAAAAAAACTCGGCCAGCTGCTAGGTCGGCAACCGATGCATTTTTCGTCATCGCACTACGCCAGATCGCCTCTACATCGAACATCGCACTTTCCATGATGAGAACATCAAAGCCTTTCTTCTGATGCAAATATTGCACCTGACGATTCATCAATTCAAAAGCATTCGCATCACCATGTGCATATTCAGTGATAGAGACGATTCGAGCATCGCCGATGGCGTTGCCAAACGCTGCCAGATCAGCAAAATCATCATTCGCTTGAGCTGAAATGCTGCGGATTGGACTGGCTGCACCTTTCACCCAATCACGTATTGCATCGGGTAAAAAAACTTCAACAATGACGTTTGAAGATTTAGTTTTAAATGTGGTTCCCAATTCTGCTGGGGGCGTTGGCGTTACGGGTAATGATGAGCCGCCACCGCCACAAGCTGAAAGTGCCGTAACAAGGCTGCAAGTAATCCAATTATTTATTTTCATCAGTTTTCGCTATTGAGGTTAGATCCCATTGGATAGGGATGATTTGCTTAGAATAGGGAGGGGGGGACTTGGATACCCATCATCAAGTCCAATGCAAACTCTAAGCTTACGTTTTTATTTATTTTAAGTCAGTATTTTGCTTGGTGATGTTGCTTGTCTGCCGATTTTTTTGCTGTGTTTTCTGTAAGAATTAATTTTGATAACATCCATTTGGGTGTAGTCGAGTGCGTAAAATCAACGTCTTGTAGCCATGAATGGACTTTTTTTTGTGCCTTTAAACACGCACAGCATGTGAACAAATCATTATGATGATGACTCTTCTGATCGACTCCAACCCGCCATGCTACACACCCTTGCCATTGCCAATTACCGCTCACTACGCGATTTGATCGTGCCGTTGGCGCAACTGAACGTCATCAGCGGTACGAATGGCAGCGGGAAATCGAGCCTGTACCGCGCCTTGCGTTTAACTGCCGAGGCGGCGGAAGGGCGCTTGATCGCGCATTTGGCGCAAGAAGGCGGTTTTGCTTCAACGCTGTGGGCTGGCCCAGAAAATATCAGCGCAGCAATGCGGCGCGGTGATGTGCCGATTCAAGGCACGGTGCGGCAAGCCACGGTGGCGCTGAAACTGGGTTTTGCTGGCGATGATTTTTCGTATGTGATTGATTTGGGATTGCCGACACCATCGATCTCAATGTTTGCGGGTGATCCAGAAATCAAACGCGAGCAAATCTGGGCCGGGCGAATTCAGCGCGACGCAGCGCTATTGCTGGATCGGCGCGGCGCAGTGGCGCGAACGCGCGATGGTCGTGCATGGCAAGTCGTCAATCAGCATGTGCCGACGTACGAGAGCGTATTTACACAATGTGCCGATCCGATCAACGCGCCCGAAGTGCTGCAATTGCGTGAAGCGATGCGTCGCTGGCGTTTTTACGATCATCTGCGCACCGATGCCGCCGCGTCTGCGCGGCAGCCACAAATCGGCACGTATACGCCGATTCTGGCTAATGATGGCGCTAATTTAGCGGCGGCTTTGCAAACGATTATTGAAATTGGTGAGACTGAGGCGCTGGCGGCGGCAATTGACGATGCCTTTCCTGGCGCACGGATTGAAATTGAGGTGCAGCAAGGCCGATTTAGCGTGTTGATGTGGCAGCATGGGCTGTTGCGGCCTTTGGCGGCGAGTGAGCTATCGGACGGCACACTGCGTTATTTGCTGTTAGTTGCCGCACTGCTGAGTCCGCGCCCGCCGGAATTACTCGTGCTTAACGAGCCAGAAACCAGCTTGCATCCTGATTTATTACCGGCTTTAGCGCGCTTGATTTGTGCCGCTGCGCAGCGTAGCCAAGTGATTGTCGTTAGTCACGCCAATCGTCTGGTCGCCGCGCTGGAGCGTGAGAGTGACTGCAACTCGATTATTTTGAACAAAGAATTCGGTGAAACGGCAATTGTGGGGCTGCACGATTTAGAAAGGCCGCCTTGGCAATGGTCGGCTCGATAAGCTGATTAAAAAAACGTCTTGCTTCTTGTCGGCGTGGGTGGGCATGTGAAAGCAAATATTCACAAGCAAGCGCTCTCAAAGTTTTCAATCGATTATTTATTTCTATGATGGGTATTTAATTACAGGCATTTTAGATAAAGGGTCATGTGCATATACCTATTGTCTTGGGTTGTTTGCATCCCAAGCTTTAAATTGCGCTGAATTGTTTGGCGTGACTAAAGTGGGTTGCATCAACTCCAGTTCAGGCGTGGCTTTGCCGCCTTGATGTAGCGCGACAGCCATCTCAATTGCTCGCTGGCCCATCGTGCCGGGTGATTGGCTGGCGGTGGCGATAATCGCCGAACCTTGAGTAATCGCGTTCACGACAGCTTGAGAGCCATCCACTGAGCCAATTTTTGTCTGCGTTTGTTTGGCTTTTTGCAACGCCTGTAATGTGCCTAGCGCCTGTCTATCGTTAATGGTAAAAATCGCATCAACATGGCCGTGTTGCTTGATTAGCTGCTGCATCGCGGTGTAACCGCCCCAAATTGAGCCTTCACCATCTTCGGTTTGGCTTACTAATTGTAGATTCGGATATTTACTCCACGCCTGTTTACAGCCGTTGACGCGATCAATGACCGAGGAAACTTGTGGCCCAGTTTGAATCGCGACGCGGCCTTTGCCGCTGAGACTGTTCGCGAGATATTCGCAAACCAGCTGGCCGGCGAGTACATTGTGCGTCAGCACGGTTTGCATCGCCCCTTGGGCACGCACATCGACACCAATCACGATAATTCCTTGCTTGCGCGCCGCTAATAAAATGTCGGCCAGCGCGTTCTCGTCAGAGGCGCTAACGAGAATCAAATCCACCTTTTGCTTGATCATCGTGCTGATTTGCTCGATTTGCATTTCGGCGCTATAGCCTGCTGATGTGATGATAAATTTGGTTTTCGGGTTGAGTTGTTTAGCTTTTTGGCGCACACCTTGCGCTAGCGCGACAAAGTAAGGATTTTCCAAACTAGAAATACTCACGCCGATCGAGCGTGGCCAAGGCTCGGCGGCAAGCGTGTAGAGGCAGCAAGTTGCGAGCAACAGTGCCAAAAGCATGCGCTGGAAGCGAAATTGAAATGTCATGTGCCTATTTCCTAACAGCATTTCACATCAGTATTAGCCCAATTCTGACAATTCGGAGTCTGTGACCGATAGGCGGTAAGCTTACTGCGGCAACTAGCTATTGACTTGAACCGCTGCAGTCTCGCTTTGGATTAATTGCTGTAAAGGGAAGCCTTGTGCTGCAGCACTGGCTTTGGCCGCCGCTAAATCGCTAGACGTCATAGTTTTAGTGCGCGATAAAATCCACAGGTATTTGCGATTCGGATTGCCCACCACCGCCCAGCGATAATCGGGATCAAGGCCAATCACCCAATAATCGGCGCGAAACGGCCAGAAAAAGCTCACTTTCAGTTGCGCATTGCCGGTGTTTTCGACGACGCTGGCGCTGCCTTCGGCTTGATCAAATTCACCGTCTTTGGTGCGGCAGCGGTTGATGACTTTGATTTTGCCATTGTCCATCTGGCTGTAATTGGCCGTGACGTCGCCGACGCATTGATTTTGAAAGTACATCGGGAAGCGGGCGATTTCATGCCATTGGCCGACATAGCGCGCCAAATCAACATTGGCGACCGATTGCACGGGCGGTAAATCGGCCGCCATTAATGAGGAGCTGGCGAGGAGGGCGCTGATTAAAAGTTGTTTCATCGTGTGCCTTCATGTGCGGTGAGTTGGCGGGCTTTGCTACAATAGCGCCTATGCCTGAATTTAACTATTTTACGAGCGATTTGCCCCAAGCGCCGGATTTGCTAGCGCTGGCCGCAAATGCGCCCCAACATTTTCCCGCTCTGCTGCAATCTTCGCAAACGCAGGGTTGGGATATCCTATTTGCCCTGCCGAGCGAGTTCCGCCTGTATGCGGCGCATGAAGGCGCGGCTTTGCTGCGCGACTTGGCCATGATTGGAGAATCTGCGCCGATTGCGTCCGATTTACCCTTTCAGGGGGGCTGGGTGTTTTATGCGGGGTATGAGCTTCTAGAGCTTTTTGAGCCTAGCGTAATCTCACGTACTCTGGGTGAGTATGCTGATTTCCCAGTGGGCGTACTCATTCGCTGCCCGGCGGCGATTGTGCTGCAACGTGAAACACAAGCTGCAACGCTTGTTGCTGAAACGCCGGAATTGTTGGCGCAGTTACAAGAACTGCTTGCATCTGCCAAAGCATGGCAGGCGCAGCCTTTGCAGATTGCGGCGATCTCAGAAGACGATCCGCAGCAGTTTCTCGACGGCGCGGCGCGCGCCAAGCAATACATCGTCGATGGCGATGTGTTTCAGGTGAATTTATCGCGCGGCTGGGATGTCTCGCTTTCGCAAGGCGCGGCGACGGATGTGTACGCGGCATTGCGAATTGCCAATCCAGCGCCGTTTTCAGCATATTTGAATTTAGGCGCGGCGGGGCAGATTATCAGCTCATCGCCCGAGCGCTTGGTGCAAGTCAAAGACGGCATTGTGCAAACGCGGCCGATTGCGGGTACGTTTGCCCGATCGCTTGATCCCGTTGAAGACGCGGCATTGAAGCAACGCCTGCTCGATACACCCAAAGAGCGCGCCGAACACATTATGCTGGTCGATTTAGAGCGTAATGATTTGGGGCGAATCGCGGTGCCGGGTACGGTGAAAGTCGATGAGCTAATGGCGGTGGCGACGTATTCTTTTGTGCATCATATCGAATCGAATATCCGCGCCGAGCTGCGCGCGGGTCTGAATACTGCCGATGTACTGCGCGCGCTGTTTCCGGGCGGCACGATTACCGGTTGCCCGAAAGTACGCTGTATGCAAATTATCCGCGAGCTAGAAGATCGCCCTCGCTTGGCCTACACCGGCAGCTTGGGCTACATCAACCGCGACGGCAGCATGGATAGCAATATTTTGATTCGCACCTTTGTCCAGCGCGGCGAGCAACTGTATTTCCGCGCAGGCGCAGGCATTGTCGCTGATTCGGATGCGGAAAAAGAGCTGCAAGAAACACGGCACAAAGCGCGTGGTTTATTGCGCGCATTGGGTGTGGCGGGTTGATTCAAATAACAATTCATTGGTCCACGAAACACACGAAAAGACACGAACAGCAACTTGGCAGCTTTGATTTTTTTCGTGTCTTTCGGCTTTTTTTCGTGCTTTTCGTGATCCCCGTTTTTGACTTTACTGCCAATGTGCAGGGAGCAAATTGATGCGCTTGGTGAATGGGGTTTTGGCTGAAAGCCTGAGTTTGAATGACCGTGCGATCCAGTTTGGCGATGGCGTGTTTCGTACGATGAAAGTAGTCGATGGCCGGATTGAGTTTTGGTCGCAGCAATATGCCAAACTCGTCAGCGATTGCGCTCGGATTGGTATTGTCGCGCCGAGCGAAGCGCTGCTGCTGGCCGATATTGCGCTGCTCATGCCACAAAACCACAGCATTAAAATCATTATCACGCGCGGCGAATCGGCGCGGGGCTATGTGGCCGCCGCCGATTTGCAGTCGAATCGCATCGTGCAATTGGCCGCTTTGCCTGCGTATTCTCCAGAGCTTTATACCGAAGGCGCAGTGCTGCGGCTGTGCAGAACGCGTGCGAGCTGGCAACCAGCGTTGGCGGGTATTAAACATTTGAATCGTTTGGAAAACGTTATCGCGCGGCGTGAATGGTCTGATCCAAGCATCTTTGATGGCGTGATGCTCGATCGTGATGGTTTTGTCATTGAAGGCGTGATGAGTAATCTTTTTGCGCTGATCGATGGGGCCTGGTGTACGCCGCAACTGGACGAATCGGGTGTGGCAGGGGTATATCGTTCTATGCTATTAAAAATTGTAGTTCTTGACGATATACCCATTAAAGAGCGTCAGGTCAGTTTGAGCGACGTATATTCTGCTACGCAGGTTTTTGTCTGCAATAGTTTGGCGGGCTGCGTACCGGTGCGGCAGTTTGAGCAGCAGCATTGGGCGATTGATGCCAATTTGATCCATATCGTTCAGCAACAATTGAGTGTATTTAAATGAAATTGAGTTTATTGATTACTATCGTTTTGATTGCGAGCACGGCGCAGGCGCAAGAATATTATAAAGCGAGCCCAGAAAAACTGGCTGAATTAGAGGCACAGCGCTGCGCCAAAATTAGTAAAGAGCAAAGTCTAATTCAGCGCCGCTTGACTGGAAATAATCAACCGTACGACATTCGGAAGATGCTGGAAAAGCAAAAAGTGTTGCAGGCCGATTACGCCAAATACTGCGCGGCCAAAGCGACGCCTTAAGTTCATTATTGCGCCAGATTTACTGCAAATAATCATCGTGCTAGCCAAAAATCGGTCTATAGATTAAGGATGAAATTAGCATGGAGGTGAATCATGGACGCAGCATTGGCTTCTCGGCTTCTTCAGGTTTTAGGGCCTGAAAATAAGCCGCAACTATTGATCGAACACTACCCACGTATCGCCGAGCGCGTGGCGCAGATGTGGGGCCGAGAAACACTGGTCGTTTTTTTAAACGAACTTCTATTTGATACGCGCGGTGATCGGGAAGGCTTTCCGCCTGATGTAGCACATGAGCTATTTACCATTCAGCGTGAACATGACCGCGTAATGGGGATAGGCAGTGAGGCAGCGATTTGGGGTTATGAAGAAGCGGTGCGAACTGAATCGGCGATTCATTTAAACGAATTTGATCTTCCAGCTTATCTTGAGGCTGCCAAGCGCGGCAGGCTGGAGGTATTGCGTGAGCAATTGCAGGGCGGCGCACACGTTGATTCGCCCGATGGCGATGGCTTAACAGCTTTTTGGTGGGCGGTGTTTTACGGGCATTTCGATGCCGCTGAATTACTGTTACAAAACGGCGCTCGCGCTCATGCTGCTAATTCAGAAGGCCAGCAAGCCGCGCATTTGTTTGCTGCAGGTGACCATAGCAATGGCTTGAATTTATTGTTACGTTTTGGCGTGCGTTTAAATGTTAGCGATCATCATGGGTTTACGCCATTGATGGCCGCCGCCGCTAAAGGGCGAGTCGGCGCAGTGGCTTTGTTGCTTGAGCAAGGCTTGATCGTTAATGAGCAAGACCAACAAGGAAAAACCGCTTTGCACTACGCCGCCGAAGCTGGGCATCGCCGTGTTATTGAATTATTACTCAGCCATGGTGCGGATGCGCGCACGCTGGATCTGCGTGGGCAATCGGCATACGAATTGGCGATGCTGCACCCTGACTCCGCCAAAATTAAACCCTTATTTGATTTGTGACGCGGCTGATGCGCTAGCGCCTGACTTCATTTTTAGATAAAAATAAAGCCCTGAATCAATCAGGGCTTTATTTTTTATTCCGCTGGAGGAGAGAGGGGGATTCGAACCCCCGATAGTATCGCTACTACGCCTGATTTCGAGTCAGGTACATTCAACCACTCTGCCACCTCTCCAACAAGATCGCGGATTCTACGCTGCAAGTCCTTGTTTGCCAAGAATTAGTTTGTTGTTTTGTTTGTTTTTTTGCCTAGGTTTAGGCACAATGCGGGCATCTTAGTAAGGAACAGGACCAGCATGAAGAGATTCTTGATTGCGCTTTCAGCGTGCGTACTTTTGGGCTGTGGCGAACATTCGTCGCAAGCACAACGTGTATTACCATGGGCGGAATCCAAAGAATTAACCGTGCTGGTGCAAAATGGCCCGACCACTTTATATGTGGACGCCGAGGGCCGTTATGCTGGGCTTGAATATGATTTAGTGACGCGTTTCGCTGAAATCAATGGCCTGAAAGTGCGCTTTATTATGGCGGCCACGTATGGCGAAGTGGTGCAGCGCCTCAAGCAACACGAGGCACATCTAGCCGTCGGCGTGCATCGTGGTATGGAGAGCGAAGGCTTATTATTTGGCCCTGCGTATCAAAATATCACGCCAGTTTTGGTTTACGCTTCGTCGCGTAGCGAAGCCGATGCGCTGCGTGAGATCCAGCAAGGCAAAGCGGTACTGAGCACTTTGCCGCAATATGTGGATTCGCTCAGTCAGCAAAAAGCTCAATATCCGCTGTTGCAGCTTAATACCGTAGCGCAAGTCGATAACGAAGATTTGATCGAGCAAGTATCAAGCGGCAAGCTGGCCTATGCCGTCGTTGATTCTCATGCGGCGGATGTAGCGCAAAATTATTATCCTAATGTGGCGATTTCTAAATCGTTTACAAACTCATCTACTAACAGCGGCCAGCAATTGTCGTGGGCGGTGCGCGATGAAGATCCGCAATTGCGTACGATGATCTCGGCGTATTTCCGCCAAGTGATTGCGGAAGGCTCGTTGAGCCGTTTGCAAGATCGCTATTATGGCCACGTCAATCGGATTGATCCGGTCGATGCGCTAACTTATTTGGGGCGAATTAAATCCACCTTACCGCAATTTCGCGCTACTTTTCTAAAAGCCGAAGAAGAAACCGGCATTGATTGGCGCTTATTAGCCGCTTTAGCCTATCAAGAATCACATTGGAATAATGAGTCGATTTCGCCGACCGGCGTGCGCGGCATTATGATGCTGACCAACGATACGGCGTCTTTATTGCGCGTTGATCGCTTAAACCCGCGTGAGAGTATTCTGGGCGGTGCGCGTTATATTCAAATGATGCGTAAAAACATCCCTGCAACCGTTCCCGAGCCGGATCGAACTTGGCAAGCACTGGCGGCCTATAATATTGGCCTAGGCCACGTGGAAGACGCCCGCACTTTGGCGCTGCGCCTCAACATCAACCCAGATAGCTGGACCGACCTGAAAGGCGTATTGCCGCTACTGAGGAAGCCCGAGCATTTTAGTACGCTTAAATACGGCTACGCGCGAGGCGGCGCACCGGTGGTGTACGTAGAAACATTGAAATCGTATTACGATATTTTGGTGCGTTTTGAAAAACCGAGCAAAGTCACCTTGCCGGAGTTTTCTAGCGAAGTTGTCGTTTACAATCCGGGCAATCTGACCTTGGATATCAATAGCAAACTGAGCATAGCCAAGCCGAGGCGCTTGGCTGCTTTATAATTATCTAGGTATTGAGCTGTATCCATTATAAAATAATGGATACAGCTCAATACATCGCTTTAAATTCAAATAACCCACGAATTGCCGCCGTAAAGTTTTACTCCTGTGCTGGGCTTATTGCCGTGTGTATCGCTGCGGTGAAGTCCTGCATCTACAGCAATAGCCTGCATTTAAAGTACAATAACGCTTTTGCATTTTGCTGGACTTGCTGCCATGACCGTACGCACTCGCTTTGCCCCTTCCCCAACAGGTTTACTTCATATTGGTGGTGTTCGCACTGCGCTGTTTTCTTGGGCGTATGCCAAAAAACACGGCGGCCAGTTTGTGCTGCGGATTGAAGATACCGATCTGGAGCGCTCGACGCCTGAATCGGTGGCAGCGATTATGGACGGCATGCATTGGGTTAATATCGGCTACGACGAAGGTCCGTTCTACCAAATGCAACGCATGGATAGATATAAAGTGGTGATCCAGCAATTGCTGGACAGCGGTCACGCCTACCTTTGCTATTGCAGCAAAGAAGAACTCGAAGCACAGCGCGCCGAAGCTGAGGCGAAAGGCGAAAAGCCACGTTATAACCGCGCTTGGCGTCCAGAAGCTGGCAAAACTTTGCCCGCAATTCCAGCAGACATAACACCTGTGGTGCGCTTTAAAACGCCAATCGGCGGCTCGGTGGTGTGGGAAGATCAAGTCAAAGGCCGCATCGAAATTGGCCATAGCGAACTGGATGATTTAATCATCGCGCGCCCCGACGGCACGCCAACGTATAACTTCTGCGTCGTCGTTGATGATGCCGATATGAAAATCAGCCACGTTATTCGCGGTGATGACCATGTGAACAACACGCCGCGCCAGATCGTAATTTACGAAGCGATGGGCGTTGCTGTGCCAGTGTTTGCGCACTTGCCGATGATTCATAACGATCAAGGCGTTAAGTTATCCAAGCGTCGCGACGCCGTGTCGGTGGTCGATTACGATAAGCAAGGGATTCTGCCTGAAGCATTGCTCAATTATCTGGCGCGACTCGGTTGGGGCCATGGCGATGACGAAATCTTTTCGATGACTCAATTCGTAGAATGGTTCGATTTGAAAGACGTCAGCGGCAGCCCAAGCCGGATGGACCGCGACAAATTGCTGTGGACTAATGCGCAATATATCAAAGCCGCAGAGCCAGCTAAATTGGCTGAGCGCGTTGCGGGCTTCTTGGCCGACAAAGGCGTGAAAACCGAAGCAGGTCCAGCGCTGGCCGAAGTGTGCGTCTTGCTGAAAGATCGTTGCCAAACTTTGGTCGAAATGGCCGATCAAGCCGAGTATTTCTACCAAGCTTTAACGCCAACACAAGAAATCGCCGATAAGCACCTCACGCCAGAAGACGAAGAGCGCTTGAAGCTGTTCGCTGAAGCCGCCGCTGCGCTAGAGTCTTGGGATGCAGCGAGCTTGGGCGCGTTGATTAAAGATTTCGTCAAACAGCAAGGCGTGAAAATGCCACAAGTCGGCATGCCGATTCGCGCGAAAGTGTGCGGCATTACTAATACCCCATCAGTGGATGCGGTATTGGCGCTGATTGGTCGTGAAGAAGTCTTGCGCCGTCTACGCGCTTAAGTTTTGCACTGAGTGAAACAAAGAAGCCAAGGTTAACTTGGCTTTTTTGTTATTGAGCTGGGAATTTTGCAAGGAAGTTTTGATATGGCGGACATCATCGAATTTAAAACGGATAGATTAATCGCTCGCCAGTGGCGCGATGAAGATGCGGAAGCTTTCGCGCAAATGAATGCCGATCCGCGTGTGATGCAATATTTTCCGGCGTGTTTAAGCCGCGATAAAAGTGATGCGGCGTTTGAAGCGATGCGTAGCATTATTACCGAGCAGGGCTGGGGGTTTTGGGCGATTGAGGAGCAGGCTACGCAACGTTTCATTGGGTTTGTCGGTTTGAATATCCCTTCACCCGAATTACCATTTTCGCCGTGTACCGAAATCGGCTGGCGTTTGGCGCATGAATTTTGGGGTAAAGGCTACGCGACCGAAGCTGCGCAAGGTGCATTACGCTGTGGTTTTACTCAGCTTAATTTGGCGGAAATTGTGTCGTTCACCAGTATTCACAATCAGCCATCGCAAGCGGTGATGCGCCGCTTGGGAATGCTTCAAGAGACCGAAAATTTTCAGCATCCTAAAGTGCTGCTCGGGCATGAACTGCGCGAGCATTGTCTGTATCGCCTCTCTAAAGCGCGTTGGGCTGTGAACGCAAAGGCTTAAGTCTGGTAAATTAAGGGCTGCGGCGATTTGCCGACCAAGCCAACTCACTCCACCGTTTGAAGGAAGCCTTGCGCAATGAATCCAAATCTTTCTGAATCTTTAAAACAGCAAGTCGGTCAGCTCGTCATGGTGGGTTTTGATGGCTTTGTGCCGAATGCGCAGATTGCCGGCTTAATTCGCGAGCAACGTATCGGTGGCGTGATTTTGTTTCGCCGCAATATTGAATCACCCGCGCAGGTGGCGGCGCTGTGCCGTGGTTTGCAAGCCATTAATGCCGAAGTGTCAGACATTCCGCTGTTGATTGCCATTGATCAAGAGGGGGGGATGGTGATGCGGATTGAGGCGGGCGTCACGCCGTTACCTTCTGCGATGGCGTATGCCCGAGCGTCAGCCAATCAGTCCACGGACAGCGGTAGCGCGACCGATTGTGAGGCTTTGCATCGCATTGGTGCGGCGGAGTTACGTCAGCTGGGGATCAATATTAATTTCGCGCCGGTGCTGGATATTAATAATAATCCGGCTAATCCGGTGATTGGCATTCGCGCGTTTGGTGAAGATGCCGCTACGGTAAGTGAATACGGCTTGGCGGCGATCCGTGGCATTCAGGCGGCGGGTGTGGCGGCGACGGCCAAGCATTTTCCTGGGCACGGCGATACGGCGATGGATTCGCATTACGCGCTGCCGGTGGTGCCACATGCAAAAGCACGCCTCGATGAGGTTGAGCTGGCGCCGTTTAAAGCGGCGATTGCCGCTGGCGTCGATGCGATGATGACGGCGCATGTGGTGTTCCCAGAGTTTGAGCCTGATCCCAATACGCCCGCAACACTGTCGCACGCGGTGCTGACGGGTTTGTTGCGAGATGAGCTGGGTTTTGACAGGGTGATTTTCACTGATTGTCTTGAGATGGCGGCGATTGCTTCAGGCGTTGGCGTGGTGGCTGGCGCGGTACAGGCTTTGCAGGCGGGGGCAGATTTGATTTTGGTGTCGCATACACATGCTTTGCAGCAAGCGACGGTATTGGCGCTGCAAGAGCACATCGCCAGTGGTGTGCTGAGTCGTGAGCGAGTCCAGCAATCCCTGGCGCGAATTGCGCGCTTAAAGCAATCCGCAGCGGTGAGCGATTGGGCAGCTCCGTTTGAGCCGCAGCAATTGCAAACGCCGGAAGCCTTGGCCTTGGCGGCTTCAGTACAGGCGAAGGCTTTGCAGGTGAGCGAACAGTTTCAAGCTGTTGATTTAAGCTTGCCAATTTTATTGATGACTGTCGAAGTGCAAACGCGCACCGAAATTGATGAAGTAGCGCTAGGAAAAAGCACCGCCGCGCGCGGCACTTTGTTGCCTTTGCTATTGGCGGCGAACTGCCAAGTCGATGAACTGATCGTTTCTCCGTCGCCGACGGAGGCTGAAATTAGCGCACTGCTACTGGCGGCTGAGTCGTATCCGCAAGTGATTGTGCAAAGTTATAACGCGTGTTTGTCGACTGCGCAGCAAACCTTGTTGGCACAACTGCCTGCTGAGCGTCTCTGGCTGGTGGCGGGGCGTTTGCATTATGACTTGAATCTACTGCCGAATGCAAAAGGGCGCTTGGCGGCGTATAGCAATCGGCCAGCGGCGCTGATTTCCGTGGCGAAAAAGTTATTAGGCCAGTAATCCTGCAAAGTTGGTTCCTCCTTGCATTTGTCGCCGATAGCGCTCGGGGGACAGCCCCGTGTGCTGGCGAAACATTGCAATAAATGCGGATGGATGGCCGTAGCCGAGTCGCCATGCGATATCTTGAATTGCAACGCCATCTTTAAGTTGCGCCAGCGCGCTCAGCAAACGCAGCCGATTGCGCCACTGCACAAAGCTCATTCCCAATTCCTTTTGAAACTGCCGCGCCAGCGTTCGTTCGCTGGTGTGTACTTGCGCTGCCCATTGCGCCAGCGGCGTGCTGTCGCCCGGATTATCGTGCAAGGTTTGCAAAATGATGGTGAGTTGCCGATGCGAACTGCTTGGCAGATAGTTGGGGCGTTGCTCAGACTGGCACAGGCGTTGTAGCAGCAATTGGGCTTGTGGCTGTTCATTGGCATCGGCCGTACTGCTAATTTTCCGCTGTGCAAAGTCATCAAATAGCGCGCGAATCAACGGCGTTTGCGCGATTAAGGTCGTGGCCTTGGGTAAGTGCTGCGCCCATTCGTCTGACACATAGGCTGAGGTGTAGTCCAGCGCTTGCTTGATATACGCCGCGTGGACCAATTCGGCAGGAACCCAAACAATGTAATCAGCAGGCGCTATGAGTTTTTCATCGCCAACGGTGATTTCGATCAGACCCAGACTAATCCGATTGAGTTGCCCCCAACGATGGCGATGCGGCGCATAGCCAGTATGAGCGTCGACTCGCTCGCGGCGAAAATATAAAGGCTCGGGCGCGGCGAGACTAATATCGCTCGCGCTATACGGGGCTAAGGACGTAGTAAAGCCAAAGTTTTCTTGCATCGTTGTGTCGCCTTGTCGTACGAGATGTACTGTCTGCGGCTTCCCCGCCTTGCCATAAAAATTTGGCACAAGTTGTCTGAAATGAAAGAGTGTTTTGTCTGGATTGCATTATAAGCATGAAATAAGACGGCGTTAAACTGGGTGTTATAAATCAACAGAGAAGAATACGATGCAAGCGTGGTTTCCATTGTTGGCGGTATTGATTTGGGCGGCCAATACCGTGGTATCAAAAGCGGCTGCGACGGTGATTGATCCGGCTGCAATTTCATTTTATCGCTGGCTGATTGCCGCGCTGGTGCTGACGCCATTTTGTGGCCGCTTGTTGTGGCAGCAGCGCGTGGCGATACGACCATTTTTACCCAAATTTGCAGTGCTCGCGCTGTTGGGTATGGTGCTGTATCAATGCTTGGCGTATTACGCCGCGCACAGCACGTCGGCGACCAATATGGGCGTAATTTGTGCGCTAATTCCTTTATTGGGGCTGTTGCTCAATAGCCTATTTTTTCAGCACAAACCGCGTGCGCTGGCTTTGATCGGCGTGGCGCTGTCTTTGGCGGGTGTGTTGTATTTGCTTGGCCAAGGTCAGCCGCTCAATTTACTGCACGGCGGTGTGAATCTCGGTGATGTGCTGATGCTGATCGGCGCGGCGGCGTATGCGCTGTATGGGATTTTGTTAAAGCGCTGGGCTTTGCCTTTTTCGGCGTGGCTCAATTTATACGTGCAAGTGCTGATCGGCGTGTTGCTGCTGATTCCAGTGGCGATGACCGCGCAAAGTATGGCGTTGCCGATGCCCGCGCTCGGTCTAGTGCTATTTGCAGGGATCGCTTCATCCGTCGTTGCGGCGTATTGCTGGATGCGTGGGGTGCAAGCGATGGGTAGTGATAAAACCGCAATTTTTATGAATTTATTGCCGCTATTTACCGCGCTGATCGCGGTGCTGGCCTTGGGTGAAACGATAGAAATTTATCATATCCTCGGCGGTGCTTTGATTTTGGCGGGGGTGCTTCTGGCGCAGCGCAGTGGCCGATCTCGTTTAATAATTAAATAATTTGGGCTTAAATAAAAAACGGGAGACTAGGCTCCCGTTTTTGTGTGCTATGGCAGTATTTCTCTGTAGCCTATGGCTAGTAATTACTTCAGAGTGATACCCCAGTTAGCATCTACGCATTTCACGTATTGGCCATCGATCAAAGCGTTGTACGGCGTTTGGTAGCTAACGAGTTGGCACTTGTTATCGCCGCCCACTTTCCAATCTTTTTCCCAGTAGATATTGAATGCTGCGGATGAACCACCGTCAAAACGACCCATACCTGCGCATTTCATTGATTCGCGTTTGATATCCCAGCCCAAGTCACGGGCAAACTCGGTGTAGTAATCAAGACGATTTTGTGCAGCTGGTTTAGTCGGTGTGTCTTGGCATTCGGCATTGATAATTTGAATCGACGTTGGGAAGTCGTTACCCAATTGACGCGCTTTATCAAAGTCGTTTGGAACCCAAGTGCCGTCGATCACGTGCAACATCGATGGTTTTGGTGGCTGTGGGTAAACGAAGAAGAACACGGCAGAGGCCAAGTTCAACCAGCTTTCCGCTACGCGATCTGGATCTTTCAACAATACCGATTGGTCGCCGTCAAACATCGCTTGGCTAAATGGACCGTAGTTATAGTTGTACGACAATTGTTTCGCGCCGCGACCAAAGTATTTCATGTAGCCGCCTTTGGCATCAGTACCGCAAGTCCAGACTTTGTTGAATACTGGATCAGCGCACTCGCCGTTGTAACCACAATTGGTGCCGTCGTCAGAACAACCCATTTCACGGACATGCACCAGTGCTTGCAACCATTCTGGATTGCCGTACTGCGTTACGCTGTGACCGCCAGTTTCTTGCGCAAAGTGAGCAAACGAAGCAGCCAATGAGCGACGGCAGATTTCGTCGGCATTGCGGCCATCGGTGTAGTCACCACAGAATGCCGGGAATTTAGCGGATGCTTGCAAGAAGCGAGTGTAGGTGTAGCTTGGGTGCGCTTTAGAGAAATAGAAATCCCATTTCGCTTTTGGCATGATGCCTTCGATGCGTTTCACATTGCTTGGATTGCTCATCAGTCCCGGTGCAACGGCCTCAACGACGGAGTTCGGCAAAGTGCGAACTGAAGCTTTTACTTTGTTGAAAATGTCGCTGTTGGTCAGCGTTGCTGCGTAAGCTTCGGCTTGGGCTTTCGTTGGCAAGCCGCCTGTCGTCGTACCACCACCTGGTGCAGGGGTCGGTAATGCCGATGCATCGCAAGCGCTGCCTGTGTTCCAGTCTGCTGCAGTGCCTGGTGTTACCCCCGCATTCACCCACCATTTTGCTGTGTAACTGGTATTGTTGTGGCTTACAACTGAGCCACCGGCATACGATGATGCGGCACTCCATGCGGCTGCACATTTAGGCAAACCGTTACCTGGTGCTGGTGTGGCAGTGGGGGCTGCAGTTGGTGTTGGTGCCACTGTAGGCACTACGGTAGGTACAGCAGTTGGCGCTACGGTTGGCGTGGCAGTTGGTGCAATAGTCGGTGCTGTAGTTGGCTTCACCGTAGGTGTTGCAGTGGGTGCTACGGTAGGTTGGCTTGTCGGCGCTGCCGTTGGTGCTGTTGTTGGTTTGACCGTTGGTGCAACAGTCGGCGCTGGTGTTGCACCGCCTGTGCTGACTAGTTTCCATGCGCCCCATTGGCTAGAGCCTGGGATTTCACCACTGGACCACCATTTGGCGGTATAGGTATTGCCTTGATAAGTAACGGTTTCACCGGCGGTATAAACCGAGCTGGCACTCCAGTCAGCAGCCCACACACTTGCGCTTAGAAATACAGCGCTAATCAGTGCAGAAAGTTTGATCGCTTTATTCATTTGTCTCACTCCTCGTTGGTCGGTACTGATCCGTTTGGATTGAAGTCCGGCCTTGTTTTTTGGGAATATCCTATTACTGCTATAAC
Source organism: Deefgea rivuli DSM 18356 (assembly GCF_000620145.1). Lineage (GTDB taxonomy): Bacteria > Pseudomonadota > Gammaproteobacteria > Burkholderiales > Chitinibacteraceae > Deefgea > Deefgea rivuli. The sequence goes on along the minus strand of NZ_JHVM01000008.1, from coordinate 272,346 downwards.
TTACACTTTTGATTGATCAGTGCATCAAGCCCTGACTGGTATTTAAGTTATGCTGTGAATCCTACCATCTGTAGTTGCGCTGTCAATCACTACAAAACAAATATCTTCAATCATTTCATAGTCTTATTTGCACTGTAAATAACTAGCGTAAAATGCTGACGTCATGCTTTTCTGTTGTCGATATTTAGGCTTTGGCGCAAGGGAAAGTCCTAAGTCATTTAGATCTAGCTCGTTTATAATGTGCCGCTGTGTGCTTGGCCGAGTCTGGGCTCAGCCATTTTGAAATAGAGGAAGCAATGTGCTGCGAAAAATAATGTTATTGATTGGTTCTTTGTTGTGTTCAGGATTGGTATTGGCGGAAGATGCGCCTTTGCCTTTTGATGATGCAGCGGCGGCGCCACCGATTGTGCGTAAAGCCAGCCCTGCCAAAGTTAGTACGCCAGTGCTTGCTTCGCCGCCGAAGGCTAAATCGCACACTAAAGCCTCGGGCAAATCCGCGACGAAGAAATCAGCGAAGCAATCAAAGACATCTAAATCTAAGTCGAGCTCGGCAACGAAGAAGTCCGCACAGCGCTCTGCCGCGCACTCACCATCGAGCAAGGCGAATAAAGCCAGCAAAACACAGCGTTCGGCAAAAAAGCGAAAATAAGTCACCATCAGCTTGAATGAAAAATAGCCCGCTTTTTACAGCGGGCTATTTTTTGTTCTGTCGTTTCTAACTCTGGAATTTTCAGCCTTAAGGATTAGCGCTGCAGTAACTGATCGAGCGTTGGATGGTTAATTTTTTTCTGTGCGTAGATGGCGTAATAATCGGCGTATAAGCCTTCAAGATGGCCGAGTGATTGTAATTCACTTGTGGGTATTGCACTGAAAGGTATGATTGGTGATGGATAGAGGCCAATACCTGCTATACCAAAAGCTTGCATCAAAGCGCTATCCGCAAATTCACCGACAATATCGGGTACGATATTTCGATCTGAAAACCATAAATCTAATTGCGTTCGCAGCGCCGTATCCCTCGTAGGCAAGAGCATAGGCGCGCCATGCAGGCTGGCTGGAAATTGCGCAGAATGTGCCGCTGCTTGCGCGGCATTACCCAAAATCATCACCGGACATTGCGCTAAGGCTTGGCTTTCCAGCCGTAAATGTGCACCGTGTGCGGCAGGGCGATCTGCCAGTACGACATCAAGTTGATGCATAGCCAGCTTGGCCATCAATTCGTCGGGAGAGCCTTCGATACATAATAAGCGGTTATGGGCGCTGTGCGTCTTGGCGAGCAATTGCTGGGCGACAGCCTTGGGTAGCGCATCGGCAACGCCAACATGAAATCGCTGGCGCGGTGTGCTGTCGCTGGCGAGCGTTTGTTGTAATTGCTCGCCGAGCATAAAAATCTGATCGGCAAACGGTAGTGTGCTGCGGCCAGCGTCAGTGAGTTCAAGCTTGCGCCCCACTTGCGTAAACAAGGCTTTGCCGATTTGCGCTTCGAGTAAAGACAGCTGGCTGCTGATGGTTTGCGGTGTCATCTGCAATTTGCGCGCTGCCGCGCTAATACCACCTTCTTGGCTGACCACCCAAAAATAATATAAATGTCGGTAATTCAGTACGGCGTCGCTCATGGTTTATAGATCGAAAAAAGCTGATGATGAGTCAATGTAAGCCTGCTGTTTGAATCTGTAAAGCGCAGTTAAAGTAAGCCAAGCTAAAGCGTATGAATAATTTCACGCTTTGCTATTCGATTTACACCGCAATCTAAAGAGGAGAAGTGGGATGGATATGACGCATTGGCTGAGTGTGATCGGCCTTGTGCTGGCTGCGTGCTTGATCTGGTATTTCATTGCCTACAATCCTTGGGCACAAAAGGAGTGGGAACAGTTGCCGACTTTAAAAGAGTATCGGCAAACTCATCCGTACTGCGTGCAAGGTGATGACACCGCGTGTTGCCATTGCGGTTCGACGCTGCAATTGGATGTGGGCTTGTTGCAATACACCGATTGGCGGCGGCAAACGATTTGTCGGCAATGTAAAAATCGCTTATGGCGGGAGATGGATCAATGAACGCATTACGAATTATCGGGACACTAACAGCATCAGCTGTGTTGAGCGTTATGGCTCCTTTTGTGATTCATAACCCGTGGCTGCAGAAACACTGGCATCGAAGGATCAGCCAAGCTGAATATCGAGAGTTATTTTCAGAGTTGGTACGGGGAGAGAAGATTGCTTGTTATCAATGTGGCAACCTCGAGCAGCGGGTGGATCAGGTTGATGCAAGACGTTACACTATTTGTACTTGCTGCAAAACAGTACTCTGGCGGGAGTCGATTTAGTTCCAAATCAAAGGCTGTGAATACTGCCACGATCTATCGATAAAAATTGAAGGTGTATCAGTCATACTCTGATTTCCTTCTGCGCTTTATTGCGTTAACTTGAAGGTTCACTGGAATGCCGCAATCTATAAATTGCACCCAGTGAGGCTTGGTTTAATTTATCCTTTTTGGAGATTGACAATGCGACCACTCATTTTGACTCACAGATTAGCTATCGATTCATCTATGCACAGCTATATTCTGCATCGTCTGCGCCTCGCGCTGGATCGTACCCTCAGTAAAATCGGCGCGATTACCGTGCGCCTCAGCGACGAAAACGGCCCGAAAGGCGGCGCGGATAAATCGGTCCAAGTGAAGCTGATCGTGCCTGGGCATGAGGCGGTGATTGTGCATGAGCGCGGCAGTGATTTGCGATCAGTCGTGGATAGAGCAATTCACCGCGCGGCACAAACTATTCAGCGCGTGAATGCCAAACGACAAAAAGTCGTGCGCAAAATTGCCAGCCGTAAAGTGCTGGCCAATGAAATGCTGATCGCTGCCGATATGGCCGATGAAGCCGCTGTCGCAGCGGCGATTTAAAACTGAATCAGCCCATTCGGGGTGAATGGGTTGATTGAAACAAACATTAGAAATAATAAAAGGCCTACCGATAATGAACAGCATCTTGATTTTATTCGCACTCATTGCCATTTATACCTTGAGCCGCGCGTTCAAACGCAAAATGGTAGCCAAGGAACTTATTCCGATTCGGATCAGTCAATCGACTAAGTAATATTAAAGACTCGTGCAAAAGTTGGATGGCAAGGCGTTGATACCTCGGTTTGTGCGTGAAGTACGTTTTGGGAAACGACGATGCAATCACGAAAACTTTTGCGGGTCTAAATAAGGAGGGAATTGTGAAACGAACGATACTATTAATCGGCACCAATATTGCCATCATGGTGGTGTTGGGTATTTTTATTAATATATTTGGATTAAATCGCTTTATTAGCGCGAACGGCCTGAATTTGCCGATGCTATTGATGTTCGCTGGCGTATTGGGTTTTGGTGGTGCGTTTATCTCTTTGGCCATCTCAAAACAAATGGCCAAATGGAGCACGGGCGCGCAAGTGATTGCTCAGCCGCGCAATGCGGATGAAAAATGGCTATTTGATACGGTGGCGCGCTTAGCGCAACGCGCGCAAATTGCGATGCCTGAAGTGGCGATTTACGAAGGCGAGCCGAACGCATTTGCGACCGGCCCAAGTAAAAATAATTCGCTGGTCGCGGTGTCGACTGGCTTGCTCTACAGCATGACGCACCGCGAAATCGAAGCGGTTTTAGCACATGAAATCGCCCACGTTAAAAATGGCGATATGGTGACGATGACTTTGATTCAAGGCGTTGTGAATACCTTTGTATTTTTCCTCGCCCGCGTCGTCGGTTATTTGGTCGATTCATTTTTGCGCCGCGACAACGAAGAATCATCTGGCCCAGGTATTGGCTATTGGATTACCGTGGTCGTCTGTGACATCGTGTTCGGGATTTTGGCTAGCGTCATCGTTATGTATTTCTCACGCCAACGCGAATTCCGTGCCGATGCGGGTGCGGCGCAATTGATGGGCGACAGGGCGCCGATGATAGACGCACTGCGTCGTTTGGGCGGCATGCAGCCGAACTCATTGCCGAGCAATATGGCGGCCTCGGGTATTTCGGCCAAAGCGGGTTGGTCATCGCTATTTAGCTCTCACCCAGCGATGGAAGATCGCATCGCCGCGCTGCAAGCTATGCGATAACTTTGCTTTACTCTTCAAAAAGCCCCGCTTCATTTTTGGATGAAGCGGGGCTTTTTTGTTTAAGTTTATTTTGCAATAAAGGCTATAAATTAAGTCGGCTTAATGTGAATGATGCAGGGGAACGCGATGCGCTGGTTTGATGATATTAGCTTGCGATATAAGTTATTTATTAATTTTCTGCTCACGGGCGGCATCTTAATTATCGCCATTTTATTTTGTGTGTTTCAAATTCAAAATGTAGGTAAAGACACACTACAGATTGCCAAAAACTGGCTGCCTTCAGTGCAAGCGGCGGGTGAAATTAGTCAGTTACGTTTGCGCTATCGCGTACGCAGTTTGGAGTATTTATTACCGGGCTCTGCGGAAGAAAAAACCAAACTGGAATCATCATTAAAAAAACTCGATGAAGAAGTTATCGCGGCATTTCAAAGCTATGAAAAACTGATTCAAAGTGATGAAGAACGCGGCATTTATATGCGCTCTATCGAAGCTGCCAATGCTTATCGCAGTGCCGTATCTGAAGCCATTGAGTTGGCAAAAGCGGGTAAAGAAGACGAAGCGCAGCAATTGCGTAAAACTACATGGGTTAAGGCGGCTAATTTACTTCGTGATCAAACCGATGCTTTAGTGAAATATAATCGCGAAGGCTCGGATGCCGCTGCGGCCAAAGCCGAGAAAAATGTAAATTCGGCAACCCAAATTGGTACTTTTGCTTTGATATTGGGTTCGATTTTTGCCCTGTTTTTGGCGTATTTAATCGCACGACATATTGAGCTGCGTCTTAAAGGCTTAATCAACGCGGCCAATTTAATCGCAAACGGTGATTTACGCGGGCAATTGCCAGTAGCCAGCCGAGATGAAGTTGGCCAGTTGGTAACTTCGGTCGGTGATATGCAAAGCGCATTGCGTATTTCAATGGGCGAAACCAGAAAAAGCGCTGAAATCATCCAAGGCTCCAGCACGCGATTGAACGCCACCGTCCATCAAATTGATCACGCATCCGAAATTCAAAGCAGCGCGGCGGCGGCCATTGCCGCTAATGTCGAAGAACTCGTTGTGTCGATTAACCATGTTGCTGTGAGTACGGGGGATGCGGCGAATTTGGCGCACAATTCAGATCATCAGGCTCAATTAGGAAATGAAGCGCTGTCAGCGTTGCAATTGCAAATTGAGCAAGTGGCCGTGGTCGTTAAAGAAGCGGCAGAACAAATCGGTCAATTGGCGAATGAATCAGCCAAGATTTCACAGATTGTGGCGATTATTCGCGATATTGCCGATCAAACGAATTTGCTGGCACTCAATGCCGCGATTGAAGCTGCACGCGCTGGCGATATGGGGCGAGGCTTTGCGGTCGTCGCCGATGAGGTGCGTAAATTGGCTGAGCGAACCGCTGAATCAACTCGCGAGATTTCCAGAACAGTGCAAGATATTCAAAGCTCTACTGCGGTCGTTGTGCAAGGCGTAGGCCGCGGCGTTCAGCTGGTTGATAGCAGCGTTACGTTGGCGCAATCGGCTGGTGATGCGATTGCTAATTTGCGGCAAATGGCGCAACAGGTATCGGCGATTGTGCGTAATTTGAGTAGCTCGCTCAGCGAGCAATCCGAAGCATCGACTGATGTCGCTGTGCGTATCGAGCAAATATCAGCGCAAGCCGAACAAACCAGCCGCGCTATCCATGAAACCACAGTTGCCGCCGACACGCTGAGCCAAACCGCGCAGAGCATGCAGCAAGTGGTCGCGCGCTTTAAGATTTAGCTGGTTGCTTGAGAGAATAGATTGGTCGCTTATTCTTTCACTTTTAGTCGCGGGATGCTCTTATATAGGGATGGTTTTGGTTTCTTGAAATAATGCAAAAAAATAGAGCAGCTTGCGGCTGCTCTATTTTTGATTTCAGGCGATTGATTAATCAATTAGCTGTTCGGCCAAACCACTTTATCGTCGACTAAATACAGTTGGCATGGTGTGCCTTTGGACACTCGTTCGCAGTAATTCATCGCCATAAATTGGTTTTCTTTATCATCCTCGCCCCAAGAAAATCCGCAGCCACCATTTTCAGCAATTGCAAAAACGCGTTGCCCTGCTGTTTCTTTAATAAAGCTGGCGTACTTTTCTTTACATTTAGGTCTTGTAAACTCGGGCAGCTTTTCAAGCTGATCTATTTGTGCATAACCGGTGCTCTCTGTTTTATTATTTGAATCATATTGCGGATGAATAATCGCCGTCGGCATATTTAATGAAATTAATTTCTTTTCAACAACAGGCCACCAAATGCTATCAAAACCTTCGCGGGTACCAAACATGCCATGCGCATCGCCTCTGAATTTGCCGAAGGAGATCATTTCTGCGCTGGCGTTGGTTTTATTAAAATTGCTGTACAGTTGCTTGGATAACTCAGGCGGGAAAAAGCTATCGTTTTCACCATAAAACCATAGAGAAGGTGTTTTGGCATTTTCACCTAATTTCTCAAATGTATACTTCAATGTACTTTCCCACTGACAACCCTCATATTTCAAACCGCCAGCAAAATTCAAGAGTAGCTTCACGCCATCCGGCGCGTCGCTTGCTAGCGCCATAGTGCCGAGGCCGCCAAACGATTGACCTGCAACGATGACTTTCTTGGTATCAATTTCGGGTGTTTTCGCAAAATGGGCGATCACTGTACGCACGTCAGCAGCCTGCTTGAGCGCAGCGCCATAAGGGCTATTGCAACCTTCCAAGTAAAAATTTGAGCCGCCTGATTTGCTAAATCCTCGCTGCATCGGCAGGGCCACAGCATAACCACGTTTGAGAAATTCTGTCGCCATCAGCGAGTAACGGGAACGATCTTGAAACGACGGATTACCGAGCGACTTACCATCATTAATGATGACTAAAGGAAACGGCCCATCGCCATCGGGTTTGAATAAAGTGGTTTCTAAGCTGATATCACCGCCGTAAAACGTTTTGTCGACAGGGATCATCAGCACTTTTTCATTTAAGTCTGTGCGCAGTGGAAGCTCATTGGCGGCAATCGCGCAGGTGGAAAGCACTGCCGTGGCTAAAAACAGTTTGAGGTTTTTCATCTGTTGATCTGTGTAAAGTTATATTGCGGACTTTGAGTGTATCACCTTGCTTTTTGCGAAAGCAATTGGCAGATGCAGCCGAAGAGCGGCTTTGTTTTATGATGAGATGCCAAATTTAGACCGTACTTTGATTAGTGCTTGAGGCCAGCGAATTGATAAGTAGAATTAAAACATGGCGATCTTATTCAAGTAATGGGTATTGCTATGTAGATATTATTTAATAAGGCTTAGAGCGATATACATCATGTTTAGTGGCGATTTTTATTTTTGATGCAGCCTAAATACGGTTTAAGGTTTGCCCCTCCTGTCTCACCCCCGTAGAATTGCGGGTAATCAATCATTTAAACGTCGCGTTTTAGCGCTGTTATGCCGCTGAATCTCGGCGTTTGTTCTTTTCGGAGCTGTCTGTGTCTTTACTTCCCTTATTGAATTCTCGTTTTGCCGCCGCCTTGGCCGCAGTCGGTGCGCCAGATGCACAGCCTTTGGTGCAAGCGGCGAGTCGTCCAGAATTTGGCGATTATCAAATGAATGGCGTGATGGGCGCAGCCAAAGCACTCAAGCTCAATCCACGTGAATTGGCGCAAAAAATTATCGATGCGGTGGATTTGACTGGCATTGCTAGCGCGCTCGAAATCGCCGGCCCTGGCTTTATCAATATCAAACTCGATAACGCCTACTTGGCGGCTTACGTTGAAACGGCATTAAAAGATGAGCATCTCGGCGTGGCGCAACTTCTTGCGCAGCATGTGATGGTTGAATATTCATCAGTGAATTTGGCCAAAGAAATGCACGTCGGCCATTTGCGCTCGACGATTATTGGCGATGCGCTGGCGCGAGTGCAGGCCTACGTTGGCATGAATGTGACGCGGCAAAATCACGTGGGCGACTGGGGCACGCAGTTTGGCATGTTGGTGGCGTTCTTGATCGAGCAGCAGCAAGAAGGTAATGCTGATATTGCGCTAAAAGATTTGGAAGGCTTTTATCGCCGCGCCAAAGCGCGTTTTGATGAAGATGCTTCCTTTGCCAATACCGCACGCGATTACGTCGTAAAACTACAAGGCGGCGACGCGGAAGTGAATGCGCTGTGGAAACGTTTTGTTGAAGTTTCCTTGTCGCATTGCAATGCGGTTTACCAAAAACTCAACGTCTTGCTTGATGATGGCGATGTGCGCGGCGAGAGTTTTTACAATGCAGATTTGCCGATTATCGTCGATGAATTGCGCGATCAAGGTTTGCTGGTGGAGAGCGAAGGCGCGCAAGTGGTGTTTTTGGATGAATTCAAAAACAAAGACGGCGAGCCACAAGCGAGCATTATTCAGAAAAAAGACGGCGGTTATTTGTATGCCACCACCGATCTGGGCGCGATCCGCTACCGTGTGCGAGAGCTGAAAATTGATCGTTGCTTGTATGTGGTCGATGCGCGGCAAGCACTGCATTTCCAGCAATTGTTCACGATTGCCAAAAAGGCCAAATTCGCGCCCGAATCCGTATCGTTGGAACATATCGCCTTCGGCACAATGATGGGCGAAGACGGCAAGCCGTTTAAAACCCGCTCAGGCGATGTGGTGAAATTAGTCGACTTGCTCGACGAAGCGCAAGAACGTGCTTTTACCTTAGTTTCAGAGAAAAACCCAAGCTTGGACGAAGCCACTCGCCGTGACATCGCCAATGCAGTCGGTATCGGCGCATTGAAATACGCCGATCTATCCAAAAGCCGCACCACCGATTACATCTTCAATTGGAACTCGATGTTGAGTTTCGAGGGCAATACCGCACCGTATCTGCAATATGCCTACACCCGTGTGAAGAGTATTTTCCGCAAAGTAACGGATTACGATCAAAACGCAGCGATTGTGTTGACCGAACCCGCGGAGCACGCCTTAGCGCTGGAGTTAGCGCGCTTTAGCGATGTGGTTCATGCGGTTGCCAAAGACAGCCAGCCGCATTTGCTGTGCGCGTATTTATATAGCGTGGCGACGATGTTCTCGCGCTTTTATGAAAACTGCCCAGTGAATCAAGACGGCGTGACCAATGCGTCGCGTTTGAAAGTCTGCGATTTGACGGCCAAAGTGTTGGCGGCAGGTTTGAACTTGCTCGGGATTAAGGTTTTAGACGCGATGTAATGTAGCGCATTAAAAATTACAACAAGTAAAATGGCAGTGTAATATCTGTCTCTTGATGTAATGATAAGCTTTGTTCAGGCGGCCAGTAGTTTGGCCGCCTTTATAACGTCTAAGCAGCTTAAAAATTTGGATGGCAATGGATGACGGTAAACGATGCCGCAATTTTACAGCGCACAACGGCGCTGAGTTATCGCAAGGCGGCCAGCGGGCAATATGTTGGTATTGTCGCGGCGACTACGCTTTTGATTTTGCATCGCAACGAGCATTCGATTTGGTTGCTGGGGCTGTGGTGGTTTTGTGTTTGTGGTTTTGCGCTGTATCGCCTATCGGTTTTTCGCCGCTATCAGCGCAATCCTGCGCGATATCGTGATGAGTATTGGCGCAAAATTCATCTCATCGGCGTTAGTATTTCGAGCACATTGTGGGGCATCGGTGGCGTTTATTTGATGCTGTCGAGTTCGATGTTGTTGTCGATTTTGACTGCTCTGGTGTTTTCAGGGCTGACCGTGGGCGCCATGCCGGTGCTATCACCGATGCGCTCGGCAATGCGAATTTATGCTTTTTGTATGACGCTACCGATGTGGCTCAATGGTATTGTGAATCCGACGTCGATGAATATGACGTTGGCGATTATGTATGTATTTTTCTTTTTTGCGCTGCTCAAAAGCGCCGACAACTACCGCGATACGATGTTGGAAAGTTTGGAGCTAGAACTCACACAAACGCGCTTGGCCGAAGATTTGGTCGCCGCGCGCAATCAAGCCGAACAAGCCAATCGCGCCAAAACCGAATTTATCGCCAATGTGAGCCATGAAATCCGTACTCCGATGAATGGCATTGTCGGCATGGCGCATTTGCTAGCGCAAACATCGCTGTCGCCGCTGCAAAAAGAGAAAGTCGATGTGATTAATCAATCGGCTGATTTATTGCTGGCGCTGGTCAATGACGTGCTGGATTTATCCAAAATTGAAGCCAATCGTTTGGAGTTGCAGGCGCAGCCCGTGCAAATAAATACTTTGCTCAATGGCGTGTTGCAGATGTTTAGTTTGAGCGCCAAAAGCCAAGGCATTCAGTTGCTGCTCGATTTTCAGGGCAGCGATTCGCTTTGTTTGCTCGGCGATGAATTGCGTTTACGCCAAGTGCTCGTTAATTTGTTGGGTAATGCGATTAAATTTACCGAGCAAGGCTCAGTCACGCTGCGCGTGCGAGCGCAGTCATATGCACAATTTTGCCAGCTCAATATTGCTGTCATCGACACTGGCGTTGGCATTCCGCCTGCGCAATTGGCGACCGTGTTTGATGCTTTTGTACAGGCCGACGGCTCGTCAACTCGGGCGCATGGCGGTACAGGTTTGGGCTTAACCATTGCGCGTCGTTTGGTGCGTGGTATGGGCGGCGAGCTGATTGCGGCGGCCAATCCACAAGGCGGAACGCTCTTTCGCTTTGAGTTGATGTGGCCGTTTTCGGCTGAAGCATTAGAGCCCGCGCCTTATGTGCTGCCATTGCAATTGCGCCCTTTGCAGGTCTTATTGGCTGAAGACAATCCAACCAATCGTTTAGTCGCGACGCGCTTGCTAGAAAGCCAAGGCCATAGCGTCATTTGCGCCGAAAATGGCCACATTGCATTAGCGATTTTGGCGCAGCAAACGGTCGATGTGGTGTTGATGGATATGCAAATGCCAGAAATGGATGGTTTAGAAGCTACGCGGCGAATTCGCGTTACTGAACAAACCGCGCCAACGCGCGTACCGATTATCGCGTTGACCGCCAATGCAATGGCCGAAGATAGACAGCGTTGCCTAGATGCGGGCATGGACGATTTCCTCGCCAAGCCGATTCGCCCTGAATTATTAAAGCAAGCGCTGCACGAGTGGACGTGATGCCTAGCTTAATCATTTTGCTAGGATAGTCAGTACTTATTGTTGAAAACTATGGGTATATTGATGTAGCCATTAATTATTAATGCCTGTATCGATATACCCTAATTCATTGTTTTCTATTGGCATTCAGTGCTGCGATAAAAAGCCGCTCTGGCGGCAATCCTGCCGTCGCAAGCTTACCCCGCCCATTACCGCGATCAGGTAAAATCGCCGTATTCAAAAATTCACAAGAAATCGATATGTGGAAACCCAATGCTACCGTTGCCGCGGTGATTGAGCAGGGCGGCCGTTTTTTAATGGTCGAAGAGCGCATCAACGGCGAGATTAAACTCAATCAACCTGCTGGGCATGTTGAATTTGGCGAGTCGATTGCCGCCGCCTGCGCGCGCGAAACGCGGGAAGAAACCGCGTATCACTTTACGCCAACCGCGTTTCAAGGCCTGTATCAGTGGACGGTGCCGGGCACGGATTTAACCTATCTGCGTTTTGCCTTTACGGGCGAATTAGGCGAGCACGATGAATCGCTGGTGCTGGGGTTGCTTGACGAAGGCATTGAAGCTGCGGTGTGGTTGACGCGCGATGAGCTGGTGGCGCGGCGCGAGCAGCATCGCAGCCCCTTGATTTTGGCATGTGTGGATGATTATTTGGCGGGTAAGTCTTACCCGCTGGCGGTACTACAGACGTTCGATGAAATTCAAAAGTTTGATGGATTAGCGAAATGACGAAAATTGTAATTGGATTGTCGGGCGGTGTGGATTCGTCAGTAGCCGCGCATTTACTCAAAGCGGCGGGGCATGAAGTGCACGGCGTGTTTATGCAAAACTGGGAAGACGACAATAGCGACGAATATTGCTCGATCAAAGAAGACAGCATGGACGCAATTGCGGTGGCCGATTTGTTGGACATCGACATCGAGCTGGTCAATTTCGCGACCGAATATAAAGACCGCGTATTCGCGCATTTCCTCGCCGAATACTCGGCTGGCCGCACGCCGAATCCCGATATTTTGTGTAATAGCGAAATCAAATTTAAATCGTTTTTGGAATTCGCGATTAAGCTTGGCGGTGCAAAATTGGCGACAGGGCATTACGCGAAAACGCGTCTGCGGAGCGACGGCCGCACCGAAATGCTGCGCGCAGCCGATCAAAGCAAAGATCAAACCTATTTCTTGTATCGCCTGAGCCAAGAGCAAATTTCGCATGCGGTGTTCCCGTTGGGTGATTTGCAAAAAACTGAAGTGCGCGTGATTGCCGAGCAAATCAATCTGCCGAATGCCAAGAAAAAAGATTCCACTGGAATTTGCTTTATCGGCGAGCGGCCATTCCGCGAGTTTTTAAATCGTTACTTGCCGAAAACACCGGGCAAAATGGTGACGCCTGAAGGCAAAGTGATGGGCGAGCATCAAGGCCTGATGTACCACACGCTCGGTCAACGCGGCGGACTTGGCATCGGCGGTACCAAAGGTAATACCGAGCCGTGGTTTGTTGCCGGCAAAAATCTAGAAACCAACGAGCTGCTGGTGGTGCAAGGCCACGATCACCCGCTGCTACTGAATAACACGATGATCGCGCAAGATTGCTCGTGGATTCTGGGCGAAACGCCAGCGGAAGGGCGTTACACCGCCAAAACCCGTTACCGCCAACAAGACGCGGCGTGTACGCTAAGCTATGTCGACGGCGGTGTGAAGCTGGTGTTCGACGAACCCCAATGGGCGATGACACCGGGACAATCGATGGTGCTGTATAAGGATGAGGTTTGCTTGGGTGGTGGGATTATTCAGTGAGGATAATGCGTTAGTGAAGTAATTTTTTTAAAGGATTTGTTTCAAATGAAAATTTTTTGTTTTGTTGTTATAGGTTTCACTTTTATGTTATCTACCACAGTAAATGCGGGTATAGATAAACATATCGATGAAAATGGAAATGTATCTTTTGCAAACAATCCCATTAAAAAATCGACAAAGGTAGTGGGGGCGAGTTCTGACGTAAATGAGCTTTTTTCGACACTAAAAGCAGAAGATTTCACTCGGGCGTTTGAAGCTCTTATGCCACTAGCACAGAAAGGCGATGCGGCATCGCAAGTGGGTATTGGATGGATGTACGACAATGGGAAAGGCGTACCTCAAGATTTTGCAAATGCTCTGAGTTGGTATCGGAAGGCCGCTGAGCAAGGGGAGGCTTCAGCAATAAACAATCTCGCGGTTATGTATGCAAGTGGTCGTGGAGTTCCACAGAATAAAGTAATCGCTTATGCTTTATTTAACCTTGCAGCAATGGACTCTACGACTAATGGGAGCGAGGGCAGGGAGCGAGTGTTGACTTCAATGACACCAAAGCAAATTGCTGCGGGTCAGATATTAAGCCGTGAAATGGCAAAACCAAACAATTTAAACAAAGCGATTGCAGTGTACTTAAAAAACTAAAGTATCGGAGCTACCTGCTGCTACTTTATCGGATTCTTTATTTCTCTCATTAAAAGAAGCCACTCAATCGAGTGGCTTCTTTATGGGTATTGCTATCTAGCCATTGTTTATAAATGGCTATAGTTAAATACTCCTATTGCAACTCGTAAGCCGCAATAAAGCCGAATCTGGTGCAATCGTAGGGTGGGTTATAGTCCGCCACACTGTGTTTCAGAGGCGCAGCTGCTAAAGCGGACGTAACCCACCGTGACGCTGTCCTATCTAAAATCGCGTTCCGGTGGGTACGCGGCCGAAACGCAATACTGTTTCTCGATGCCATGCGGCGGCCTAACCCACCCTACGGCCGCATCGATACTGCAACGCCATAATTATCGCGCTGCATGTTTTTGCCATTCGTTATCTACGATTTCCTATTAAATGCCGACCGCGGTTTCGTGGTCTCTGAATTAAAAAAGCCACTCAATCGAGTGGCTTTCCCTTTGGTATATCAATGTAGCCATTATCAGTAAATAGCTAGAGTTAAATACCTCTTATTGCATCGTTTCCATCTTTGGGCTGCGGCCCATCAGGTCGGTGATGATTTCGCTGACGGGCACATTTTCAAACAGCACTTGGCAAACGGCTCGGCTGATGGGCATCTCAATATTCAGTGCGGCGGCTTGGCTGACGACTTCACGCGCAGTCGGTACGCCTTCGGCGACGTGGCCGAGGTTTTTTAACACTTCGTCCAAGTTCAAACCCTGTGCGAGCAACAGACCCACACGGCGGTTGCGCGATAAATCGCCAGTCGCGGTCAGCATCAAGTCACCAATCCCTGCCAAACCCATCATCGTTTCAGCTTTGCCGCCGAGCGCCGTCGAGAAGCGCGCCATTTCTGCGAGGCCACGCGTCAATAATGCGGCGCGCGCGTTCAGGCCGAGGTTTAAACCGTCAGCCACACCAGCGGCAATCGCCATGACGTTCTTCACTGCCGCGCCGATTTCAACGCCGATCAAATCGTCGCTAGCATAGAGGCGCAGTACCGAGGTATTGAGTTCTTGCACGACATGCTGCGCAAAAGCGGCGTCGCTTGATGCAATAGTCACTGCCGCCGGCAGGCCTTTGGCGACTTCTTGTGCAAAACTTGGGCCAGACAACATGCCGCGCGGGATCGCATCATCCATTTCTTCAAGCGCCACTTGATGCGGCAATTTCATTGTTCCCGCTTCTAGGCCTTTACATGCCCACAATACGGGCGCGGTGCTGCCGAGTTCACGCAAGGCTTTGAGCGTGCTGCGTAATCCCGCCATTGGCGTCACAATCAAAATCAATCCTGCATCAAGAACAGCGTCTGCCAATGAGGCGGTGACAGTGAGATTGCTTGGGAAGGGCGCATTGGCGAGGTAACGTTCATTGCAGCCTGCGGCTTGCATTTGGGCGACTTGTTCCGCTTCACGCGACCATAGGCTGACGGTTTGGCGATCAGCAAAACGAATGGCGAGCGCGGTTCCCCAAGCGCCAGCACCTAAAACAGCAAGTTTCAATGGAAAGTCCTCGTGATGGTGTTGTTGATGCTGAGTTGGTGCAGCTTAAGAGTGTGTTTTAAAAGTAGCGAGTGCCCGTCAGAACGGCGAGGCCGGAGCGCAGGAACCGGAATGTACGCTTTGTACATGAGGATTCTGAGCACCGCCCGACCCGTTATCACGGTATGCGCAGCACTTTAAAAATACGCTCTAAGCGCCCCAAACATCTTCGATACGAATGTAGCCAGTTTGGCCGTCGCGGTATTTCACTTTGATCCAGCCAGTGTTGCTGGCATCGATGCGTTCAAGCAGGAGATTACGTTCTGCTTTAAATAGAATAGGGGATTGGGGGTTGGCGGCTTGCCGCACATCGCTAAGGCGATTGACTTGGACAAAGCGGCGCGTTGCCACATCTGATTTTTTGATCCAGCTTAGCGTTCCGTCGCGGTCGCGAACCCGGAGCCAGTCGCCTTGTTCACTCATCACTTCGAGCGGAATGTTGGCGCTGAGGATAAAACGTTTGGCAGAGGTTTCTGCCGGAGCGTCATAAAAAATAACGCCATGTCTGGCCGTGGAGCGATATTCAATCGCCTGAGCGCCACTTGCCATAACGGCAAGTAGGCTCACAGCGAACACTCGGCTCAATAGCGCAGATCGCGCCATTAAATTAATGAGTGGTTTGTTCATTGGCTTCTTGTGCGGCAGCTTGTTGGCGCTGTTGCATATAGATGCCTTCAAAATTGATCGGCTGCAACAATAGCGGTGGGAAGCCAGCACGGGTCGTCAAATCAGAAACGGCTTCGCGCAAGTACGGGAACAAAATGCTTGGGCAGCCAATGCCAAGCAATGGATCCATTTCAGTTTCAGGCACGTTTTCGATTTGGAACAAACCGGCTTGCGTTACTTCAACCAAGAACACGGTGCGGTCTTCAGCTTTAGCCGTCGCAGTCACAGTCAGGCTGGCTTCAAAGAAACCATTATCAAAGCCGCGAGCTTGGTTGCGGAATTGAATATTGAATTCTGGTTGCTCTTGTTCCATAAACGCGTTCGGCGCACTTGGCGACTCAAGCGAAATATCGGTTACATAGAGTTTTTGTACGGCAAAAATCGGTTGTTGTGATTCTTCTTGTACTGCTTGAGTTTCTTCGCTCATGTCCATCCCTTTTTAAAGCGGTTGTTATATAAATAGAACTCTATTGGGTTCGGCGGAAATCATCGCATAGTTTGCAGCTTGGATGCCACCTGCGAATCATTATTTGTTTAAACCTAAATCGTGCAAAATATTTTATGGCAAGGCATCAAAGCCGAAGATCAGTACGTGAAGTACGGCGAGGCAAGATAACGATGCAAGAAAAGTTTTGCTTAATTTAATAGTGGATCGAGTTTGCCAGCACGGTCTAGTGCTGCCAAGTCATCAAAACCACCAACATGAAAATCATCTATATAGATCTGCGGTACGGTGCGCTGTCCACGAGCCACCATCACTTCACGTTGGCTAGGATCAAGATCAACGCGAATCTTTTCTAAATTAGTAACACCTTTATGTTGCAGCAAACGCTCCGCACGATCGCAATATGGGCAATAGCCCGTGCTATACATAACGACTTTGGCCATTTGGAACTCCTGTGGCACTTGGCCATTGATTGTTTGTTCTTACAACATAAGGGCAAAATAAAGGGAAACAAGAGTCAATGTACGGATTGCTTGGCGATTTACAGTGTAAAAACTCACTCTAAGTAACGCGCGCGATTGATTTATCGATGCGATTGATCTGAATTTCGATGGTTTTGAATTGTTTTTAACAAAGGGCGCGTTAGCGCCCTTTTTGGTTTCTAGCCTTTGCTGTATTTTTGTTTCAATTTGGTTTCTATGTAAATCAACGACTTATCTACCTACTTGAATTTTCTTTGCACGTAGGTGTTGACGTGTGTGGGGCTGTGCCGTATATTTCGGCCTCTCTGCTGCTGACACAGCAAACGAAACAAGCAGTTTTCCAGCTAGTTTCGGTGTCTAAGCCACTGATCTTTAACAAAATACAGCCGATGAGTGTGAGTGCTTAGTTTGCCAGTCAAACAAGTGCTTACACTCTCAAAATGATCGGTTAGATGTAAATCTAATCGGTTAGAAGTGATGTAGGAATGGCCTTAAAACCATTTCAAAAGTAAGCCAAGTTGTACAAATTAGCACAGAGATTAAACGAAAGAGTTTGATCCTGGCTCAGATTGAACGCTGGCGGCATGCTTTACACATGCAAGTCGAACGGTAACAGGGTGCTTGCTCCGCTGACGAGTGGCGAACGGGTGAGTAATACATCGGAATGTACCCAGTCATGGGGGATAACGCTTCGAAAGGAGTGCTAATACCGCATACGCCCTGAGGGGGAAAGTGGGGGACTCGCAAGAGCCTCACGTGATTGGAGCAGCCGATGGCTGATTAGCTAGTTGGTAGGGTAA
>NZ_JHVM01000008.1:0-254795 GCF_000620145.1 Deefgea rivuli DSM 18356 | reverse complement strand
ATGACTTTGCTTTTGAGGCCGACCGAGTTTTGAGCGCAACCGACCCGATTGTCCGCAGCGAGGGCATCCGACGAAGTCGGACGCAGATACTAGGGTCGCCTTTCTTTTGCCTACTTTTCTTTGGCGAAGCAAAGAAAAGTAGGTGCCGCGCGGCATTAGCGCCGACCCCGCGTAGAAAAATCACAGCAGATTCAATTTAAAGCCAAACCAAATAAAGAGCGAAACGGTGCAATTCGCTTCGCTCAGTGCACCCTACGATACTGATGTATTTGATTGCAGCCATTTACCTACAATGCCTAGCAGCCAATACATCAAATAATCGCAAATCTCATTAAGCTACGCTAATTTCCCAATATGAAGCAGAGTGAGCTATGCCGCAAATCACTTTATCCCGTTAAACGCCACTTTCAACATATGCGTCACGATGTCTTCGGTGCTCATTTTGCTGAATTTTTGCAAAAACTCGGCGGCGGGATCGCAGGTGCGGGAATAGTAGCTAAACAAAATCACATCGCTGGGTAGGTCTGGATTTAAATCGCCAGTTTTTTGCGCTGCGGCGACTAGTTTTTCTAGCTGGCCATTGAGCTTCATCACTTTGAGCACATAACGCATATTTCGCATCAGCATTTCGCGCACTTGCGGGCTGGTGGAGGGCAAAAAGGGCATTCCGCCGGCTAAACGTACGCGCAGCGCCCATTCGAGCAAGGCGCTGAGCTTGCCAATGGGGCTGAGCGCGTCATCCAGCTGCGCCATATACTCAATCGCGCCATCAATCAGTCGAATGAGTGCTTCGCCGACTAAATCTTCTTTGGATTTAAAGTGCTTGTAGAGGCTGGGCTTAGAAATGCCAACCACACCGGCGATGTCGTCCATCGTCATCAGGTCAAAGCCTTTGCTACTGAGCACCGCTGTGGTGGCATCGAGAATGGCGTTTTCACGTAGCTTGAAGGCTTGGTCTTTGAAACTGATCTGGCTAAAAATACTCATTGGTAAATATCCGATACTAATTAGTAGATTTTATATTTGCTTAGTAGTAATCTTAGCACTGAAGTAGTAAAACACCCATACCTCTTACGCTAAATGGTAAAAATCATGACCAGCACTCGGCAACGCATCGCTATTATTGGCTCTGGCATTTCTGGCTTGGCCAGTGCCTATTTTTTAAGCCGTGCACACGATGTGGTGTTGTTTGAGGCCGCTAGCTATTTGGGCGGCCATACCAATACGGTGGATGTGACGCTGGAAGGTCAAACGCAAGCGGTGGATACGGGCTTTTTGGTTTTTAACCAAGCGACGTATCCCAATTTGATCGCGCTGTTTGCCGAGCTGAATGTGACGACTTATGCCACCGATATGTCGTTTGGGGTTTCGCTGGATGACGGTGCGCTAGAGTGGGCGGGGACTAATTTAGATACGGTTTTCGCGCAGCGGCAACGCATTCTTTCGCCTCGATTTATCGGCATGTTGCGTGATATTTTGCGTTTTAATGCCGCAGCAGAGATGAATTTAACTTTATCGCTGGTCAATGGCGACACGCTAGGGCAATTGATTGCCAAGGGCGGTTATGGCGCGATGTTTCGTGATGCGTATTTGCTGCCAATGGCGGCGGCGATTTGGTCTAGTTCGCCCAATGATATTTTGCAATTTCCAGCCAGTACGTTTTTACGCTTTTGCTTAAATCACGCTTTATTGCAAGTAAATGATCGGCCGCAATGGCAAACCGTGCAAGGCGGTGCGCGTGAGTATGTGCGCAAAATTGCCGCGACTATTGTGAGCCGCGAGGGTTGCGAGATTCGCCTCAATTGCCCCGTTTTCAATGTTGAGCGGCAATTATCTGGCGTCACCATACATAGCGGTGCTGGCGTGGATGAGTTTGATGCGGTGGTGTTTGCAACGCATGCGCCGCAAACGATCAAACTGCTTGGCGATGCGAGCGATACTGAGCAAAAAATCCTTTCAGCCGTGCGCTACCAAGCCAATACCGCCGTGCTACACACCGATCCAGCGCAATTGCCGCAGCGGCGCAAAGTCTGGTCGGCATGGAATTATCTAGGCGGTGCGCGCGTTGATGGGCAGCGGCCGGTTTGCGTTAGCTACTTATTGAATCAATTACAAAACCTACCGTTTAAAGCGCCCGTGATTGTGACGCTCAATCCCTTCACGCCGCCCGCGCCAGAGTTGGTGTTGGCTCAGTTTGAGTATGAGCATCCGGTGTTTGACCATGCAGCCATCGCCGCACAGCAGCAGCTTGCCAGTATTCAGGGGCAAAATCGCACGTGGTTTACCGGTGCGTGGACTGGATATGGTTTCCATGAAGATGGCCTCAAATCCGCGCTGCGCGTAGCGAGCGAGCTGGGTTTGGAGCCGACTTGGGCGGTCTTGAAATGAATGCGCCTGCGCAACTGATTTTTGGCCAAGTGATGCACGAGCGGCTTCGCCCTGCGCACAACCGCTTTGTGTATCCAGTGTTCTGCGTGCGTTTAAATCTGGCGCGGCTGGATGACATCAAGGTACGCGGTTTTGGCATCAATTGCTGGCGGCCGGTCTCGATACAGACTGCCGATTACGGCCCCAAAGATGGCCGCAATCTTGAGCTGTGGCTGCGCGAGCTACTGGCCGAGCAGCAGATTGTTGCCGATGGCGAAATCTGGCTGCAAACGTTTCCGCGTGTGTTGGGCTGGGTCTTTAATCCGGTGAGCTTTTGGTATTGCTATATGCAAGATGGGCAGTTGAGCGCGGTGTTGGCTGAAGTGAATAATACTTTTGGCGAAACACACCAGTATTTGCTCACAAGCACTGATTCAAAAGGCATACAGAGCAATACCCAGCTTGAGTGTAAAAAGATGCTGCATGTTTCGCCATTTTGCGAAGTGAAAGGCCATTACCAATTTCATTTTCGTGAAACCGCCAGCACGGCGTGGGTGGGGATTGATTATTTTGATCCTGAAGGCTTGCTGCTCAAAACGTCGGTTGGCGGGCGGATTCAAGCTTTAAACCGCAATACGCTGCGCCGCGCCTTGATCGCTCAGCCTTTACTCACGCTCGGCGTGTTTGTTCGCATTCACTGGCAAGCCCTTAGATTGTGGATTAAACGCGTACCATTTTTTAGTCAACCCGCTCCCCCCGTCACTTCTTTGACCGTGTCAGAGGAAAAATCATCATGAGCCAAGCCCATACCCTGCAAGCCATTCGCCGTAGCGCGCCAACGGCCGCTAAATTATTTCTTAATTTATTAGCCCGATTGCAACACGGCCATTTGCAATTGATTACGCCAGAAGGCACGCACTTGATGTTTGGCGATTTGCATCAAGCGCCCAGTGCCACGCTGCACATTCATGATTGGCGCGCTTGCCAGCGAATTTTGCGTGCGGGCGATATTGGCTTTGCCGAAAGCTATGAGGCGGGTTGGATCGATAGTCCCGATTTAACGGCGCTACTGCGACTGGCGCTACGCAATCAAAGTGTGCTGGATAAAATGGTGTTTGGCGGCAAATTGGCCACGCTGTGGTATCGGATCAAGCATCTGTTTCGCCGCAATACGCGGGAGGGCAGCCGGAAGAATATTCACGCCCATTATGATATTGGTAATGCGTTTTATCAGCTTTGGCTTGATCCAAGCTGGACGTATTCGAGTGCGATTTTTCATGGCGACTACGCGCAAAGCTTGCAGCAGGCGCAGATTAATAAATATCAACGGATTGTTGATGTGCTGGGTTTACGCGCTGGCAGCCGAGTGCTAGAAATCGGCTGCGGTTGGGGCGGCTTCGCTGAGCATGCCGCGCGCTTAGGGATTGAAGTGCACGGCGTGACGATTTCAGCGGCGCAACTGACGATTGCGAATGAGCGAATCGCGCAGCAGGGTTTGGATGGATTAGTGCAGCTCGAGCTGTGCGACTACCGCGATCTCACCGGGCAATATGATGCGATTGTGTCGATTGAAATGTTCGAAGCGGTGGGTGAAGCCTTTTGGCCAGAATACTTTAAAACCGTAGCGGCTAGGCTGAAATCGGGCGGTAAAGCCTTGGTGCAAAGTATCACCATTGAGGAAGCGGCGTTTGAGCGCTATCGCAGTGGCACCGATTTTATCCAGCAATATATTTTCCCCGGCGGCATGCTGCCTAGCCCAGAGCGATTCACCGCCAAAGCGCAAGCGGCAGGGCTGAAAACAAGCGATCAATATCATTTTGGTACGGACTACGCCGAAACCTTGCGCCGCTGGGAAACAGGATGTAGCAACGAGGCGGCGGCCATTGCCGCACAAGGCTTTGATGAGCGCTTTATGCGAATCTGGCGTTTGTATTTTGCCTACTGTGAAGCGGGCTTTGATGAAGGCAAAACCGACGTGGTGCAATTTTTATTGCATAAGGTCCATTAAGATGATCTCTATAAAGGGTATTGCCATCTGTGCATCATTAGCTATTGCTTGCATGGCAATACCTGCACATTCTGCGGTATGGAATCATGAAGTCCCGCAAGCCAAAGTATTGGGCAGCGGTGATCTCACTTGGTTTGGCTTGCGAATTTACACCGCTAAATTGTGGAGTGAACAGCAGCCCTTTAATGCCAATACGCCGTTTGCGCTGGAGCTGACTTATCACCGCAGCATTAGCCGTCAGCAGTTTGTTGAAACTAGTGTGGATGAAATCAAACGCTTATTTGGCAAACAGTACAGCGCCGAGCAGCTCAAGCGTTGGGAGGGCGAAATGAACCGCGCTTTTAGTGATGTGAAAGAGGGCGATCAGCTCATTGGCGTATTTTTGCCAGAGCAGGGCGCTCGTTTTTATAATCGCAAACAGCTATTGGCCGATATTCGTGATCCCGAATTTGCCAAAGCTTTTTTTGCCATTTGGTTTGACGAGCGCACCAAAGATCGCGGCTTGCGCGAGCAATTATTAGGTCGGGCGCCATGATTTTGGCTGCCCAATCACACTGGCGAATGTTGGCTTACGGTCTGCTTGGTTTGCCACTGGCGATGGCAGCGCTGCCGGTGTATGTGCAGATTCCTGCTTACTACAGCAGCAATTTGGGGCTGGCCTTGGCGACGACGGGTTGGGTGCTGTTTTTGGCGCGGCTGATTGATACCGTGCAAGATCCTTGGCTGGGTCGCTATATTGATCGCCTCGATACGGGCCTGAATGCTTGGCTGATTGTCGGTGCTATTTTGCTTGGCTTGGCTTTTTTTGGGCTTTGGCTGCCCTTCGTGCCGCAGGGGTATCTGGCTCTATGGCTCGGTGTGATGTTGATTGTGGCTTATACCGCGCACAGTATGCTCAATATCGCTTATTTGTCTTGGGGCGCACGTTTAGCGACTGATCCAGGCAATGCCAATGATGCGCTACTGGGCGCAGCGGCGTGGCGCGAAGGCGCGGGTTTGCTAGGGGTGATTTTAGCCAGCGTGATACCAAGCTGGATTTTGAGCCAGCCCACAGCAAAAATCCCCAGCCACTTTGCCAATTACAGCCTAATTTTTGCACTGCTGCTGGTGCTGAGCTTGATTGCTCTGCTTCGCTTTGCTCCGCGCTGGCAACGAAAAGTCAGCCAGCAAGCCAGCTGGCGGCAACTGTGGCGCACCGTGCAAGCCAATCAAGGTTTTAACTCGTTGCTGCTACCGTATTTTTTGAATGCGATCTCAGTCGCAATTCCATCGACCTTGGCTTTATTTTTTATTAATGATCGTTTGCAAGCGGCTAGCTACGCCGGTGCATTTTTAGCCAGCTATTTTATTGCCGCAGCGATTGGTTTGCCGCTGTGGGTGATGTTGGCAAAAAAAATCGGTGCATTGTGCGCTTGGCGTTGGGGCATGTTGCTGGCGATTCTGGCTTTTTGTGGCGCAAGCTTGTTGGGCGCTGGCGATTCTGCCGCTTATTTTATCGTTTGCTTGGCGGCGGGTTTGGCGCTGGGGGCTGATCTGGCTTTGCCGCCGGTGCTTCTGGCGCAAATGATTCGGGATGAGGCGACGCCCGCTGCTTATTTTGGCATTTGGACTTTACTCGGCAAATTAGCATTGGCGCTGTCGGGATTGGCTTTGCCGTTACTGGCATTTTTTGATTATCAGCCCGGCCAAGAGGCTGGCCCTGCCTTGGCATGGATTTACGCTGGTGTGCCATGTGGATTTAAATTGCTGGCCCTGTGTTTACTGCACCGAATTCAATTACAACCCGCTGGAGCACGATCATGAAAAAGTCACTACTGGCTGCACTGTGCGGTGTGCTCACCGCTTGCGCCGCACCGGATGTAAAGCAATATCAAGCCGCCGAGCCCAAGCTGGATTTGGTGCACTATTTTGTTGGCACGACCGATGCGTGGGGCATGTTTCAAAAACGTGGTGGCGATGTGGTGAAGCGCTTTCATGTTGAAATTACCGGCACCCAAACTCAGGGCAAGCTGGTGCTGGATGAGCGCTTTAAGTACGACGATGGCACGACGCAGCAGCGCGTTTGGACGCTGGTTCCGCAAGCGGATGGCAGCTGGCGTGGTACGGCGGACGATGTGAAAGGTGAAGCCATCGGCAAGATTGCGGGCAATGCACTGAACTGGCAATACACGATGTTTTTGCCGGTGGATGGCAAAACCTATGAAGTTCAATTTGATGATTGGATGTTTTTGATTGACGACAAATCGATGCTTAACCGCGCCAGCATGCAAAAATTTGGTGTTGAGCTGGGCCAAGTGACGCTATTTTTTAAGAAAAGAGATTAATCATGTGGGCGCCAATGAATCCCGTGATTTCTAACTGGGGCAATCAACGCATCTGGCTGATTGGCGCTTCCAGTGGGATTGGTGCGGCGCTGGCGCAGCAGGCGCTGGGTGCTGGCGCTCATCTTGCCTTATCGGCAAGGCGGCAAGCGCAGCTAGAATTAATCGCACACAATCAGCCACGCGCGCATGTGATTGCCTTTGACGCCAGCGAGCCAACGGCTTGGCCTGCCGCCTATGCGGCGGCTTGCGCTGCAATGGGCGGCGTGGATTTGGTGGTGTTTTGTGCGGCCAATTATCGCCCTGAGCGCAGTTGGGAAGTGACACCCGCTGGTGCGGCGCAAACCTTGGCGATTAATTTAGGCGCGGTGTATTCAGGCCTAGCGAGTATTTTGCCGGCGATGCTGGCGCAAGGCCGAGGCGGAATCGCACTGGTTGCCAGCGTGGCTGGATATATGGGTTTACCCAATGCCAGTGTGTATGGGCCAAGCAAGGCGGCGCTGATTAATTTGGCCGAAATTTTATACAGCGATTTGCATCCCAAGGGCTTGAGCGTGTATTTGATTAATCCTGGTTTTGTGAAAACCGAGCTAACCGCCAAGAATGAATTCACGATGCCGGCATTGCAAACGTCAGAGCAAGCGGCAGAGGCGATTTGGCGCGGCATCAGTGCGGGAAAATTTGAAATTCACTTTCCGCGCCGTTTTACGCAGTTTCTAAAGCTTTTACAATTACTGCCTTATCGTCTGCGCTTTGCGCTTTTTAATTATTTTTTGAAGTTATCGTGAGCAGATCAATGACAAGCAAACTGACTGCCTTACTCGATTGGTACAGCCACATTAGCCCGCAAACGCTGGCGCAAGCGGCGCAATTTTATGCGGCCGATGCGCGCTTTAAAGACCCATTTAATGATGTGCAAGGTGTGCCTGCGATTGAAGCAATTTTTCGTCACATGTTTGCCACCACGCAAAATCCCCGCTTTGTCATCGGAGAGCGTATCGAGCAAGGCCAGCAGGCTTTTGTGACGTGGACGTTTGAATTTGAACTAAAAGGCAAGCCTTACCGCATCGTTGGCGGCTCGCATTTGGTGTTTAACTCGCAAGGCGAGGTCACTTTGCATCGCGATTATTGGGATGCCACCGAAGAACTACTGCAAAAACTGCCTCTAATTGGCGCACCAATTCGCTGGCTACGCCGCCAGTTTCAAGTACCTGCACACTGATTGACTGCCACTTTTAGATTCGTTATCGCTTGTTCAGATACGGTGCTAAAAGCAGTGACTCATTTCTCAGCAAACTCCTGATTTTTCTATTTTTGACTGCTTAAAGTTGTGGCTCTTGTTGTCGATTTATACCGTTCAGCAACAAATTAAACTTATTGGTTTTTATTACTACCAATTGGTAGTATATTTACTTGGCGGTATTTTTACGCATCCGCATGATTTTATAGCGTCGGTATTTCTTAGAAAACTGGAGAATAATCATGATTACATTAAGCAAATGGTTGGTAATGCTCGCCGCCAGTGCCGGTTTGGTGGCCTGTGGCGGTGGTGGCGATTCGGTGCTTGATCAGGCGCAGGTCCGAGTGATTCATGCTTCGCCCGATGCGCCGAATGTGGATGTGTATGCTGGCGGTGCAAAAGCGCTGAGCAATGTGCCTTATAAAGCAGCAAGTGGTTTGCTCACGGTGAATGCCGGTGATTTGCCGATTAAAGTTACCCCAACTGGCAGTGATACTGGCGTGATTAGCGCCACACTGAAACTCGCTAAAGACAGCATCACCACGGTGATTGCCATCAATGAAGTCGCCAAAATTGAAGCGCTGGTGATTACCGAAAGTGCAATGAAACCTGCGGCCGGTAATGCTCGCCTGCGTGTTGTGCATGCTGCTGCAACAGCGCCCGCAGTGGATGTGTATGTCACCGCGCCAAGCGCTGATTTGGCAATGACGACCGCCACACTAAGTAATGTGGCCTTCAAGGCGTTCTCGGATGGGCTTGAAGTACCTGCCGCCGATTACCGTGTGCGCGTCACCGCCGCTGGCAGCAAAACCGTGGTGTTTGACTCGGGTACTTTGGCAGTGCCAGCCGGTGCCGATTTGCTTGCAGTCGCTGTGCCGCAAGCCAATGGCAGCTCTCCGATCAGCCTGTTACTGATTAGCCGCGATGCCACTGCGAATGTCACCGAAGTGGTGGACGTGAACGCTAAGTTGCGCGTTGTGCATGCTTCACCAGATGCACCTGCGGTTGATGTATTGGCCAATGGCAGCGCCATCTTGAGCAATGTACCGTTTTTTACGGCATCTAATTATCTGACCGTAGCCGCCAAAAAATACACTGTAGCGCTCAATGCAGCGGGGACTGCAACTCAGGCACTCACGGCTGATTTAACACTGGATAAAGCCAATAACTACACCGTATTTGCTGTGGGACTGCTTGCAGGAAGCCCTGCACTGCAATACCTCGTTGCTAAAGACGATGCTAGCTTGCCACCCAGCGGCCAAATCAAAGTGCGTGTGATTCATGCTTCACCGAATGCACCGGCAGTCGATGTGTATGCCAATGAAGCATTGGTCATGAGCAATGTGGCGTTCCCAGCGGCGGGTGCTTACCTCAAAGTACCAGCAGGCAATTATGTGTTCAAGCTGCGTGCAGCGGGTGCAGCGGCTAGCTCAACGCCAGCGTTTACATCGCCTTCTGTCAGCACCACTGCGGGCAAAATTTATACCGTGGTGGCGCGTGGCTTACTGCCGAATACTACAGGTAATACCAATAAAGACTTTACGCTTAGCGTGTTGAATGACAATTAAACAGTCATGACGTAGAGACAAACAAAAGCCACTTGCTGTGGCTTTTGTTTGCTTTTAAAGCGTGGCTCTACTCGCGATCTTTTGATTTTAACTGGTGAGTTTTTATGTCTAAAACAATTTGGATTACGGGCGCTGCCGGTGCAATTGGCTCGGCTTTGGCGCATGAACTATCTGGGCAGGGTTGTCGTTTGATTCTGAGCGGACGCAATGAAAGCCATTTGCTCAGTTTGGCAGACACGCTCGAAGGCGAAACTTTAGTCGTGCCTGGCGATTTAGCGCTTGAAGGCACGGCAGAGGCAATTTTGAGTACCGCACAGCAATTGAGTTTTATCCCCACTGGGTTTGCGCATTGCGTGGGCTCAACCTTGATTCGGCCTTTGCATTTAACCGCAGCAAGTGACTGCCAGACGATCTTTGCTCAAAATTACTTCTCTGCTTTTTATGCGCTAAAAGCGTTTATTAGCTTGCAGTTAAAAGCCAAAACACCAGCCGCAGCCGTTTTGATTGGCTCCTTGGTCGGCAGTGCTGGCTTTCCAAATCATGAAGCGATAGCAAGCGCAAAAGCGGCGGTTGCCAGTCTGGCGCAAACGAGCGCCGCCACGTACGCCGATAAAGGCATTCGGGTGAATGCCGTGATGCCAGGCTTAACGCGCTCTGCGCTCTCGATGCGCTTAACGGGTACGCCAGAAGCCTTAGAGCGCAATGCCAAAATGAACCCTATGGGCATGGTAGGCGAGGGGCAAGACAGCGCCGTATTAATCGCATTCTTGCTCAGTGATGCGGCTCGCTGGATTACGGGGCAGATCATCGGCGTGGATGGCGGACATGCACATTTGCATCCGCTACCAAAAATATAATTAATGGCGATGTTTAGATTTGGTTTTGATGCTATGCCGCGCTCGTTGAGCTGCGCGAGTTCCCTTGTATCAAGCCGAGCGAGGAACAAGCGGCAAGGGGCTTTCGGAGGGCTCTGTTTTGTTAAAGCCCGACGCCTTGCCGATTGTCCGCAGCGAGGGAATCCGACGAAGTCGGACGCAGATACTAGGGCGGCCTTCTTTTGCTTACTTTTCTTGGCCGTTCAAGAAAAGTCAGTGCCGCGCGGCATTAGCGCGACCATGGTGAGCAGAAAATTGATGCGCTTATATTAAGTGAAGCAGTTTTTTCATCAACACCAAATCTAAACATGGTTTAATTAATTGATGTATATGCATGAAGCTATTAATTTAATTGACCTACATGGCTATACCCAAAGACTAAGCTTATGGCACATCACAAACTTAATTTACCGCAGAAAATTTGTCCTGTTTGTTTGCGGCCATTTGCGTGGCGCAAGAAATGGGAAAAAAGCTGGGAATTCGTAAAATATTGCAGCACACGCTGCGCCAATAGAAAGGGCGTGCTATGAGCACACTACGGCTCATTTTGGGTGATCAGCTCAATATTCGGCACAGCTGGTTTTCGGAAGCCGAGCGCAGCCGCACGGATGTGCTGTATGTGCTGATGGAGTTGCGTAGCGAAACCGATTACGCGTGGCACCACGCGCAAAAAGTGTTGGGGATTTTTGCCGCGATGCGCGGTTTTGCTCATGCTTTACAGCAAGCAGGCTGCCGCGTGCACTACGTAAAAATTGGTGATGCGAATAATCAGCAAAACTTTATTGCCAATTTAAGTGCATTGATCAAAACAGAACAAATCACGCAGCTGGAGCGCCAGCAGGCTGATGAATATCGGCTTGAGAGTCTGTTGTTGGCGGGCGAGGGCGAATTAGGCGTTCCGGTTCAGGTGGTCGATAGCGAGCATTTTTTGGTCGATCGGGCGGCGATTAGCCAGCAATTTGCCCAAAAAATTCCGCGTATGGAGTTTTTCTACCGCGCGCTGCGTAAGCAATATCAGATTTTACTGGATGGCGAAGGGCAGCCGCTGGGCGGGCAATGGAATTTTGATCATGACAATCGCAAACGCTGGAATGGTCAGCCCGCTGCGCCAGCTTGGCTGGATCACAGCGTCGATTTAAGCGAAATTTGGGATGAAATTAGCCGTGCAGGCGTCAAAACCATCGGCAATACACAGGCCGATGCGTTTGCTTGGCCGATCACTCGCAGCCAAGCCAAGCCAAGGCAACGCTGGCCGCGTTTGCGTCAACGGCGTTACCGCATTTTGGCGCGTATCAAGATGCGATGAGCACGGCATCGCCGACTTTGTTTCATGCTGGGATTTCATTTGCACTGAATTTGAAATTACTGCATCCCCTGGAAGTGATTCAAGCCGCTTTGGGTGAATTTGAAGCTGGGCGAGTTCAGCTTTCGACGGTGGAAGGCTTTGTGCGGCAGATTTTGGGCTGGCGCGAATTTGTGCGCGGCGTGTATTGGGCGCGGATGCCCAGCTATGGGCAGCTCAATGTGCTTGAGCATCAGCGCGCCTTGCCAAGCTGGTATTGGAACGGGCAAACGCGGATGAATTGCCTGAAATATGCCATAGCTCAATCGCTTGAACTGGGCTACGCCCATCATATTCAACGCTTGATGCTGACCGGCAATTTTGCGTTGTTGGCTGGCATTGCGCCCGATGACGTGGATGCTTGGTATCTGGGGATTTATGTCGATGCGTTTGAATGGGTCGAAATGCCCAATACGCGTGGCATGAGCCAATACGCCGACGGCGGCCTGCTGGGCAGCAAGCCGTATGCGGGCTCTGCGAGCTATATCAATAAAATGAGTGATTACTGTAAGGGTTGCCACTACCAGCCGAAGTTGCGCCACGGTGATGGCGCTTGCCCGTTTAATAGTTTGTATTGGGATTTTCATCATCGCCATCAGGCGCGTTTGCAAAATAATCCTCGCTTGGGGATGACTTACCAAACATGGCGAAAAATGTCCGAAGCCGAGCAAGTGGCGACTTTAAAACAGGCCGAAATTTATTTGCAGCAAATTGAGCAACTATAGAGAACATGCAATGGATACCAATTGGGATGTGATTGTAGTGGGTGCAGGCATGGCAGGATTAAGCGCCGCGCAACAGCTTCGCGCGGCGGGCCGACGTGTGCTGGTGCTGGAAAAGTCACGCGGTATCGGCGGGCGGATGGCGACGCGGCGTACGGATGCGGCGCAATGGGATCATGGCGCGCAATACTTCACGGCACGTTCTGCGGTGTTTCGGCGGCAAGTGGCGCAATGGTTGCGTGCAAAGGTCATTGCGCGTTGGCAGGCGCCAGTTGCGGTGTGGAATGGCTTGCAACTTAAAACCAGTTCGCCCCAGCAGCGCTTTGTGGGAACGCCAACGATGAATGCGCCATTGCGCCAAATGGCCGAGCAGCTTGAAATTCAATTATCAACTCAAGTCACTGCGATTGAGCGGGTCAATGGCATTTGGCAAGTGAGGGCCGATTCTGCTTGCTGGCTTGCCCCGCAAATCGTGATCGCTTTACCCGCACCGCAGGCGGCGGCGCTGATTCCGCCGGTTTACTCTAGCCATGCAATGGCCGCACAAACCACAATGCAGCCCTGCTGGGCGCTGATGCTGACGTGCGAGCAGGCGCTTGATCTGCCATTTGCTGGCGTTTTTATTAACGAAGGCCCGCTGAGCTGGATCGCGCACGATAGCAGTAAGGCAGCGCGTGGCGGCCAAAATTGGCTCTTGCATGCCTGTGCCGAATGGTCGCAAGCGCATCTGGAAGATTCGCCTGAGCAGGTGATGGCTTTGCTCGGTGCAGAATTGAATCGCTTACTGTCGCAATGGGGAAAAACCTCAGTCACTTGGCAAAATGCAACGCCGCATCGCTGGCGCTATGCGCGTGGCAATACCGAACAGACGCTGACGCCCAGCGCCCAAGATGGGCTGGTCGTGGCCGGTGATTGGTTGGCTGGCGGTCGGGTTGAAGGCGCTTATTTATCTGGCTTGGCTGCCGCTAATGCACTACTGGCTACGCCTTGAAATGCGGCGAATGAATTAAGGCGAAAAATGAAACAGCGCAAGGCGATTTACTGGTTTCGCAATGATCTTCGTTTGGCCGATAACCCCGCACTACAGCGAGCTTGCGCGCAAGCAGAGCAGCTGGCTTTAGTTTATTGCCTTGCGCCAGCTGAATATACACAGTGGGGGTTTATTCGTGAAGGTCAGCACCATAAGCGCTTTCTAGCCGATACCCTTAATGATTTGGAAATGCAATGTGAGCGACTGGGGCAGCATTTATTGATTATGGCTGGTGCGCCCGAGCAGATATTGCCAACACTTGCACAGCAGCTCGGTGCGGAGACGGTTTATTGCGAAACCATTGTTGCGCCGTATGAAACGGCTCAATGCACGGCGCTACGGGCGCAGCGTATCGTGGTGAATGAGACGTGGCAATCGAGTTTGCTTGATCCTCAGGCTTTGCCATTTCCCTTGAGTAATCTGCCGCTAGTGTTTACTGCTTTTCGTCAGCAAGTTGAATCCGCAGGCGTCACACCCGCTGAACCGCTTTCTGCAATTCAAGCCTTGCCCAATTTCCCCAAGGCCATCTTGGCAATGCAAAGCGTTGATGTGCACGCTTGGGCAGGGCTTGCGCCCATCGATGCGCGCAGTGCATTTCCTTATCATCTGCCAGCATGGCAGGGCGGCGAAACTGCGGCATTTAAGCATCTTCAGCGCTATCTGGCCTCTGGTTTGGCGGATTGTTATAAGCAAACTCGAAATGGCTTGATTGGCTGTGATTATTCAACGAAGTTTTCGCCTTGGCTAGCCAGCGGTGCGCTATCGGCGAGGCAGATTCATCAGCAATTAAAAGCGCATGAAGCGATTGTTGGCGCGAATGACAGCACGTACTGGATTTGGTTTGAGCTGCTGTGGCGGGATTATTTTAGATTTTTGCACTGGCGATTTGGCTCGCAGCTTTACCGCAGTCTAGGGCTGGCGGGGTATGGCGTGCCAGCTCATCAGCCTGATTTATTCGCAAAGTGGTGTCGCGGCGAAACTGGACAGCCGTTTATTGATGCGGGTATGCGCGAGCTGGCTGCGACGGGCTATTTGTCGAATCGAATGCGGCAAATTGTGGCCAGCTTTTTGATTCACGAATTGCAATGTGACTGGCGAGCTGGAGCGGCTTGGTTTGAGTCGCAATTGATCGATTACGACGTGTATAGCAATCAAGGCAATTGGTTGTATTTGGCCGGCTACGGCACTGATCCTAGGCCGAATCGGCGCTTTAATTTAGAAACGCAGGCCAAAAACTACGATCCACATCAGGCGTATTTGCAACTATGGCTTAGCACCGATGCTCAGTAGCGCAGGGCGCGGTGAATCGATTTCTGCCAAATAAGCAGGGTGGTGCGATGAAATATCGCATGATTTAAGGGGTTTCTTTCAATCGTCATGAATCCGTCATTTAGATCGCATATTGTTGTCATGATTCGCATTTACAGTAGCGCTTTTTTGTAAACAGCGATGAGCTCAAATGTCTAAGTCAAATAACTTCAATGATGAAAATTCTAACAACTCAAGCAACCCAACATTTGATGCGATTTTAGAGCAGCGCCTCAATCGTCGTGGCTTTTTGGGAATGAGTTTGTCGGGTGCTGCCGTGTTGGGTGGGATGGGAATGGGCTTGGTTGGCTGTTCTTCAGGCGAGAGTTTGGCACCAATAGCGACACCATCACCATCAGGTACACCATCACCGACTGCAAAGCCATCGGCGTCACCAACACCGACTGCGACCGTGAATCCAATTATGGCTAGCCTCGGTTTTACCGCCGTTGCCAAAAGTTTATTAGATAAAGTTGTAATTCCAGCAGGCTATAGCTACCAAGTGATTTATGCCTTGGGCGATCCTTTGACGGCTACAACAGCGGCCTACAAAAATGATGGTACTGACAGTGATTTTGAAAATCGTGCTGGCGATCATCACGACGGTATGGAATATTTTGGCCTTGATGCTGCAGGTAAACCATCGGCATCGGGTGCTGAACGTGGCTTGTTGGCGATGAATCACGAAGCAACGACGGATGAAGTGAAGTCTTCATTCTTCTTGCACGCCAGCGGCGGCACGAGCACTCTGCCACGCCCTGCGGCCGAAGTAGATAAAGAAGTTGCGGTTCACGGTTTGTCGGTGATTGAAATTAAAGCGACAAATAAAAAATGGGCGACTGTAGCAAGCTCGGCGTTAAACCGTCGCGTTACACCGCTGACTGAAGTTGAAATTGCTGGCCCTGCGCGTGGCAATGCCTTAATGAAAACCAAATACTCGGCCACTGGCGTGAAAACACGCGGCACGATCAATAACTGCGGCACGGGCAAAACGCCGTGGGGCACCTTCTTGTCGGGGGAGGAAAACTGGGCGGGTTATTTCTATCGCGTCGCAGCTGATGACACTAATCGCAACAATGATAAGAGTGTGGTGGCCTTGAAACGTTACGGCCGCAACGCGGGCTCGTCTTCACGCCATGGTTGGGAAACGGGCGGTCCTGATGATAAATATGTGCGTTGGAACATCAGTAAACTGGGCGCATCGGTCGATGGTTCAGATGACTATCGCAATGAAATGAATGGCCAAGGCTATATCATTGAGATGGACGCTTACGATAAATCTAAAGCATTGAAAAAACGCACTGCTTTAGGCCGTTTCGCGCATGAAAGCGCTGCATTTGGTCTGCCTGTTGTTGGCAAACCATTGACGGTGTACTTGGGTGATGATTCGCGCAATGAATATATGTACAAGTTTGTGTCCAAAGCACTTTGGAGTGCGGCTGATGCCAACCCTGCCGATCGTATGGCGACTGGCGATAAATACCTAGATGAAGGTACTTTATACGTCGCTAAATTCAGTGCCGATGGCTCTGGGCAATGGATTGAATTGTCGATGGCTAATGCCACTGTCAAAGCCTACACGACCTATGTATTTGCTGATTTGGCCGATATTTGTGTGAACACGCGCTTGGCCGGTGATGCAGTGGGCGCGACGAAAATGGATCGTCCAGAATGGGGCGGCGTGAATCCAGTGACGGGCGAGTACTACCAAACACTGACCAACAACAGCAACCGTAATGTGGATGCAACGGGTTCTTCGCAACTGGTGCCTGATAATGCAAATCCACGTGCTTATGCTGATGTGGACGGTAATAAAGGCAAGGGCAATCCGAATGGCCACATTTTGCGCATGAAAGAAGGCGCAACAGTTGGTACGTTTGTGTGGGATGTGTACTTGTTTGGCGCAGAAGCCGATGCTGATAAGGCGATGATCAATTTGTCGAATTTGACTGATGATCAAGATATGTCGTCACCGGATGGTTTGGTATTTAGCCCAAGCACCGGTATTTGCTGGATTCAAACCGATGATGGCGCATACACCGATGTGACTAATTGCATGATGTTGGCGGCCATTCCAGGCAAAGTAGGCGATGGTGCCGCGCAGACCTTGAGCTACACCAAAGCAGATACCACTAAGTTGAATGTCGTGACTCAAGTGGGTGCTAAACCTGCTGCAGACAAACTCAAACGTTTCTTGGTGGGCCCGAAAGATTGCGAAATTACGGGTTTCTGCGAAACACCGGATGGCAAAGCAATCTTTATCAATATTCAACATCCGGGTGAAGGCACGAAGATGACGGATGTGGCTGATCCAACTAAATATACGAGCCAATGGCCAAGTAATGCGGGTTATGGCGTAGGCAAACGCCCACGTTCGGCTACGATTGTGATCACTAAAGATGATGGTGGTCGCATCGGCTCTTAAGCTAATCAGTCTTAAGCCGTAGAAGTGATGCAGCGATTTAAGTTAGTCGCTGCATTTTTCTTTATTGCGGTCTGTGATTGATTTAATTTTGATCCATGATTTTAAGATCATTTCTAAGGAGAATCAGGATGGGTTCATTTAGCGTTTGGCACTGGCTTGTTGTACTGGCGATTATTATTTTAGTTTTTGGTACTAAAAAGCTAGGTAGTGTGGGTAAAGATTTAGGTTCTGCAGTGAAAGGCTTTAAAGACGGAATAAAAGATGAGAGTGCGACTAAAGAGAATGGTACGAACTAAATCGAGTTAGTTTGTGTGGATCAACAGCGCTTTGCAAAATCGAATTACTGAGACACAAACTCATCAATTAAAATGGCCGCTACCAAAACAGGAAGCTGATCCGAAGAAATAAAGTCTGTTTTGGAGTGGTTAATGTAATTGGTTGAAATTTATATATAAAAATCAATTTGTCGTAAATAGTTTAAGTCCGTTCAGCAAGAGAAAAAGCAAAGCTCTTTGCTGCATGCGTAAAATAAAGTTGGTTCTAAAGTGACCTTCATGTCGCCATGCAAGTATTATTCCTAGGCTTTCCGTTGCGAATTCAAGTGGTCAGTTTGCATTTTTTGAGACATCAAAGACGCAAATTTTGACCTTGCTACGCTCTTGATCGTTGAGGTCGGCCTCAAGCATTTCTTGTAACTGCTGTGCTGTTTCTGGTCTGGTACGGCTTATTGGATGAATTTTCCCCATGTATTCCGCGCCAAACCAGAGCACCAGATAAATACCAAATCCATATGCTGAAGGGTCACGAGCGTAGCGCGGCACCAATTGCTTTCTGACTGCAGTCCAAACCTCAACATGTTGACTACGTTTGATTTCAATCGGCAATTTTGCCTTGAGATTAATATCATGCACCGAAATGTCTGCACGCTTATCATCGGCATACTGACCTTCCTCTAAAACCTCTAATTGTAGACGAGCCAGCCGATCCCTCATCCACTGAAGCAGCACGTCACGACCACTTTCTTCAGCTTTAGGTATATCCGCTTTGCCAGCTGGGGTTTCATTCCAGAACTGCTTGAATGCATCTGCGCTGCTATTGCGCGCGTTATCAGCCAAATCTAGCAGGTGTGCCAGCACCAAGGCTTGTAAATCGGCAGCGTTCGCAGGCCTAAGATTGGCAAGAGTCGCAACCACAGCAGCAGGTGAAGGATATGAGAAATTTCTGTTTCGTGAATTGATTTTCTGGTTGAAAATTGCTGATTTTATTTCTTCGTTCCATGCAACAAGCGCGGGATTGGTCACTAATTGCTCTAATGCAACACGAGCTTCTGCTTCAGGATTGTTAGCCAATTGATTGAAAAACCCTCGAATGTCACTACTGAGTTCTTGTTCAGGACGAACAAAGCCGCTGTAATTCCAGTATTCTTTAAAAACAGCACCCAGTATGGTGATGAGGCTCAGTAATACAGCAACAGATTTAGGTTTCGAAGCGACTGTCTCTCGGCGATCCGATACGCTAAAAATAGCGAGTCCAAGTAAACGTTTCCTGCTATTTGAGCTGGCAAAATCATCAATCTGACTCAAATAGCACTCTGCATCCCAATAGAGAGTAAGAGCCAATAATCGTGATTTCTCTATGCGTTGAATATTGCTTTGAGCCAAACGCTGATTCAGCCATTGTGACAATAGTTCGGCGTCACAATGCATCACTCCTGCTTGCCACAAGCCGCATAAAGTCCCCCAAGCCACAGGTTGACGTATAGATGGCAAATTCTTCAAAGCAAAAGGAACAATCTGTTTTGCAATGTCTGCATAAGCTGCATCATGAGCAAGCGGATATAGGTTGTTAATTGCTCGACCAGAAGGCAAGTAAAGTTGCAGATAATCGCGGTAACCTTTGACAATCCTGTCGGATTTTTCTTTCACCAGCATGGGGTACCACGCATCGTCACCAGATGAATGCCCAGTAAGGTGGAAGGCAATTAGCAAATCCAGCGCGCTATCGGGTAGCGCTAGAAAATCAGTTATTCTGTGAATACTGAGCTCCTTTGCTGCTGCGAAACAAGGGTCTATTGCACGAGAATAATGCCCCTGCAAAGATGATTCAAAGACTTGCTGCGCAGTTGGTAAGTCGTTTCGCAGTAAAACTGTGCAGATACCAGCAATTGCGGTCCTGGTAAGATCCTTATCGCCATCGAAGCGCTCGGCCAATACTTCGCTCGGACTCACTGATGCGTGTTGCGAGCCCTGCTGCAAAGCACGCCTGTAAATACGCCCCAAATCAGCAATCAGCCCAAATGGTGCTGTTCCTGCGAGTAAATTGTCACTCTGTTCAGTTACGATGTTTCTAAACCCTTCGAGTTTTGCTTGTTTTGCTTTTCGCCTTATTGCGCTATCTACGCCATTCTCATGTTGCCAGCGCCATTCCTCGCAGTCCAAATCACAGTACAAGTTTTGAAGTAATGGTAATAAATCGGGGTGACGATCTGCACAAGTAAATAGCTCATTCAGACCATAGTTTTCATTGCAGTTTGCGTGTTCTAATCTTGCTTTGGCAATCTGAAATAGACAGAATTTAATATCTCCACAAGTTGGATTATCAACAGAGTCTAATATCCATTGATAAAGCCTGGATGGCATCTGAATTGCATGACCTAATATCCAAAAACTTTTGAATGGGTTGTTGGCTTTGCTGTTTCGGAGACTATGTAGGATCAGTGCTTTAAAGGTGTCAGGCCTTTCATCAAACCATTCCTGAATTCCTTCTTTTGACTCCTTATTGTAGGAAACACGCTTTTCACTGATAAGCCAGTTATATAGCTGTTCAGTTGATAAATCATTTCCCAATAAATTCAACGCTTTCAACAACAATTTGCCAATCATGTTTGAATGACCGAATAATTCTTCAAACTTAGGGTCTAAAGAAATATCGCAGCTAAACAAATAATTCAACAAGAAAGGTAAATCTTCAATTCGTGAATTGTCTGGCAGGGTATAGCGCCAGAAGGTATGGTAGACACCAATCGTACGTGTATCTTTTTCTGTCTTTAAATATTGAAATATCTTCTCAGCGCCAATCCTTGCTGGATAAAGTGCCGTTAAGATATTACCGAGCAGTTCATCATCATCGGTTTGCACTTCGTCACTATTTATCTGCTCCAACAGGCATAAAACCACGTCGGTATTGCTGTCTACAGCCAACAATGCGTCTAGCGCATAACGCCTAACTCCAGACCAATTTTTCTCGTTACGCACAATCGCTAACAGACAGCTTTGCAGTGCTGGCATTGAGTCGCCATATTCGATGGCGTTGAGTAAACAGCTTGCAAGGGCTTGCCGATCTGGGTCGGAAGGTAGGGGGTCGAGATAGGCTCGGAAATGCTCGACCATATCATTGGTCGCCAAGGCTGCAAAAGGTTCTTGTTGTCCATACGAATGGCCATGCCAGCGAAAACTTGGATATTGCTTTGCCTGTTCATGAAGTGCTGCAATCACATCACATTTTGACTGCACCGAGAATCGTTTCACATCGCCATACAGCACGACAGCCAGTGGGTCATGTGTAATGATTGTTTTGCGTAAGTCAGGGGAAATGCATACAGCTAACCAAGCATATAAGCCACGCAAGCCAGAAATAACTCCTCCATCATTACCGCACATCAGTGCTAAAACTCGGCCTAAAGGCAATCCTTTAGCAATTTGATGAGCTAAAAAGCGTGCAGCTAGAAATTCGGCAATACTTCGGTGAAGATAATCAAAATAATCACTTTGATCCGTAATTCCGACAAACAAACGCGTTTTTAAAGCTGCTGGTAGGGGCAGATCTGGTTGCTGGATTCCTTGCGTATGAAGGTAGGAAATTACTTCATGTGACTCAGCACCACGAGTCGAAATAATACGTTTATCTGCCAGCAGCATAATGGCTAAGCCATAACCAGCAGCACTTAGCAGCTGGTCAATTGAAAAAACATGATCCGACTGCTGGTGACGTTCATTATGCTCCGTTGCAAGTTTGCGGCAGGCGAGTTCAAATACTTCAC
The DNA here is from genome assembly GCF_000620145.1 of Deefgea rivuli DSM 18356. Classification (GTDB taxonomy): domain Bacteria; phylum Pseudomonadota; class Gammaproteobacteria; order Burkholderiales; family Chitinibacteraceae; genus Deefgea; species Deefgea rivuli. The sequence continues at coordinate 233,550 of NZ_JHVM01000008.1, read as the reverse complement.
CTCGGCTCTCTGGCCACACCCCATCTGCATGAATCGCGTTACTTAACATTCCCAATGTTTGCGGATTGCTCAGCATGTCATCTAGACCATGCTTTTCTGCTTGCTGGATATAAGCCGCTGGCTCGATACCCAAATCTTGTAAATACTGGTGGATTTGCTCTGTATTTAGCGGTTGCAAGTAAGCAATAAGTAACTCTGAGCCAGAAGGTAGTAGCTGAGAAAAATCAGCATAATCTGTTCCGCCTAACCAATCAGCAGCACGACAGGACAGGCGAAAGCGGGGCTGGCCGAGATTGAATAAGGTTTCTCGTAGCCGTTCTATTACAGCGCTATCTTTACCTGCACGTACTTCATCTAGCCCGTCGATAAAGAAGGTTTTTTCTTTCACTTGTTCGGCTGTTGCTCGGCTATATCGTATTAGGAAATCTTTGACCGAATAAAATTCGGCACTCGCACCTAGCGTAGCGTACTCATTTTTAAATACTGAAGTTTTCCCCATGCCGGGATCGCCCAATAGGATATAAGCATGCTGGTCACGCATTTGCTCAATTGGGACAATCTGTTTTTGGTTGCTTTTATTTATTTCACATGTGCGAGAAAAAGGAGTGTGCATGCTAGAAATACTTCTTATGTATATTGCTTACAGTATACACACCATTAAATTCGAAATGCTTGTAAAATAAAGGTCTTGCGAAGACAGTCATGATTAAGTTGAAAATCGATATTTCTGGCAATGATGTATAGCTGTGCGGAAGTAGTCACAACAAATTTTTCAGCTTTACCCTGTGTGTCGATTCCGAAGTCTTAAGAATTTCAGAGGTATGCCAAAGCGGTACGGGTAATTCGGATATTGGCTATTACGGCGGCAATTCTAGATGGGATCGAATAGAGGATAAGAAGTCATAAAACCTAAAGCTTTAATTTAAATATTATCATCCATTATATTTTGAAGAGTTATTTTCAAATAGCCATTCTTCTCCAGCGGCAAGAGACTCTTCTGTAACCCGAACAGTCCTGTGTATTTTTGGCTTTGTGCTGGTTGCAGGAATGGTAGAAGGGTGTTGATGTTCATTTCGCGTTTTAGCAGCCACAATCTCACGTTCAGATGGGGTTAATGATTCAAGAACTGCCGATTGAGAGATTGCTTCTTGCCGACGAATTTGTAATGCAGCCCTCTCTTGGCGAATTTCACTTTCCTCCAGATCGAATGGGCATTTTAGGTCATTTCGGTTTGAGCGCAGCCCTAGTGTGATTTTTTGGAGTTCTTCAACATCATCGCGATGCGTCGAATACTCCATCGAGTGGTAAGCCCATTCGATGTCTGTAAATTTTACGTCAAACCTCTTTTGAGAGCGTGCGCGCAAATAGGCTAACCTAAATAGCGTTAACATTTTTCGGCGAAGCCCGAATGTCATTTCGTGCAGCGGCTTAACCGTTTCAGATACATTGAATGCAAGAATTCCACCTGAAACTCGAACACACTCGCTCAAGTAGGTAAATAGGACCTGATGGTCCTCTTCGCAAATAAGCTTCTCATGCTGCACTACGATAGGGGAACACAGTAGCCTATCTCTGTCCTGCTGTCCGCGCTTCTTGAGTCTATGCACCATGTCATAGTTTGAGCTAAAAAGTAGCGGGGGGCCAAGGTAGGTCATCGCGAGCAATGCCTTGGTGACCGCAGTGTTGGCAATAGCACTCTGGCTTAAGAATTGCAGTTCATCGATGCCAATCAGCCCAAGTCCATTTCTGTATGCTCGTGATTTGGCTATTTCTACAGCTTTAGATACATTCTTGATTTGGTCTTTATCTTTATTGATTGAGTCATTCGGCTGAAAACTGGAAGAGTGAAGGTCGGTTCCAACAAGGAATTGTCGTAACAATGCAGCTTCGTTTTTGTGTTGACGCACGGCTTGATACCAGTATGTTTGTAAAGGTAAGCGATGCCCATGGCCTGCGTCGATGAGAACAGTCGACTCAAAACAGCGTTTTAGCGCATGTAGTAATGCCGATTTACCCACCCCAGCAAGTCCAGTTAAACAAATGGCAGGAAGTGCCGAACGCTCCCACCCGTTATATAGTCTTTCAAGAAAAACTTTGGAATTTGGATATGCATCCAGCGAATATCCTTGTGCGGTCTCGACTAATTTTTGCAATATCCTCTGAACCTGAGGCGTCGCGATAAAAATCTGTTCTAGTTGCCGCTCTAAACATATTGCTGCCGCTTGATCTGGCAATTTGTCCAAATCCGAAAGAACTGACGGGCTTACACGGCAGCGGAGAGCAATCGTTGATGGATTAAGATTAACAAACCGATCTGCCCAAGGGGTATTCATATAACCACCTTCGTAGCACTCGTTGCGCGTTTTGATTCGTTTGAACTATTACGATTCTGTTTTGCTTTTATTCTTTTGCCTTTGATGCGCTTGCCGTCGTCAGGAAACTTGCCAGTCGCTTCAAATACGGCTTCTTCAAATTGCAATTCATTTACAGGTTGCAGTTGAGTGTGTTCGCTTCGAGTAACTGCCGCTGATTTTTTTATGTCTTGTAAGTCGCTGACAGTTAGATACAGCTCTGCATCTGCTGAACGTAAAGGAAGAATGGCATCGACCTCAATGATCCGGTGATTGATTTCTAGCCATGCATGCCGAACACACAGATCCAGTATGTAACCCTTGATATTTAACCTTCCACTACGGTTGGCCTTATCTAGCAACCCCGTTTCTCTTAGTTCGGATGAGTCAAAACGACGTTCTAAGTAGTAAACCCCATTGGGGCGAACACTAAATTCGACGGGAGTCAAAAAAGCTCGTACGGCATCATCAAATGCTATCGTTGCTGCATCATTCCGGCCGCGAGCATCCAACCAATTCCAAATTCCCACAGGGTTTGGCATCACCTTGTCTGCGATCATTGCAGGTGTCATTCGGTCGCTGGCATTTGATATCTTGTTGTCGCGTACAGCGGCTAATATTTCTCTTTTAGCTGCAGCAACTGGATTGAAGTCACTTATTACAGTTGATGGAGCACCTTCGATTTGCGGCGTTCGTGGATGTGAGGATTCAACGCCTGCCTTGCTGCGTGGCGCATATGATGGAGTTAAATCGGTACTATATTCTCGCCATTTCACATCTGGGCAATTAATAACAGCCCCTGGACCTCGATCTACAGTTAGGCGACCAGGTAGGCCAATGCAAGGCCACTCTTCAGCACCTAGATCAATGCCAAATAATTTTGCGAAGTGGTGTTTTGGGAGTGACATACAGAATAAAGCCAAACGATATGCTTTTTCAGTTTCGCGACCAACAGCAAAACCAACTCCCACAATTGCGCCAGACGCAACGTCTGTGATCCGAATGATACAAAACATCTCATCTAATGCTTCGCCAGTGAATGTTTGTAATTGCTGTTTGAGATAATAGCCATCAGCTTCGACCTTCTCGAGCAGATTGGCGACACCTTCACTGAAACGTCCAAGACTTGGAACATGTCCACGATGGCCTTGAGAGCCATAGCGGGTTTCCCCGAGTACTTCGGGCTTAAAGGCTTTTTTAACGTAATACCAATACTGGCCAATTGACGGGTAAGGTCGACCTTCGGGCTGATATAGTTTCAGGGGCCCTTTTTGATCAATAACTCGACATTCAAAGGCCGTTCGCATTGCTTTTACATAAATTTTCCTTTGTGTGATTCCAAGATCAGCATGCTTAACATACGATTGCTCAATGAGTTGTATCATCTCAGCATCAACTCGAAATCCCGCCTGGGGACCGGTCGCAAGTGCTGGTCGTCCCAGCTTAATACTTGAAATGTTATCTTCTCGTGACCAGAGGCCTATACGATGATAGGCGGGATATAGTGACCATAGATTTCGACCAAATACGAGGTATGTAAATAACCAAGTTTGCAAACGACGCGGGTTTTGTTTTGGTGTGCAACTCCGAGCAAATCGTGCTATTTCTGCGATCGGGTTATTACTACTTAATAAATCATCGATGCGTAAAATAAGAGGCTGAATTTGTAGCAAGCGGTGCTCAGCCTTTTCTATATTCGATTCTCGTGAATTGATCCGGCTCAGCTCGACTGTCGATAAATTAATACCCTGCAACTCATTTAGCCAAGGCGGCATTGTCATTTGTGAAGCTGAAATCACGAAATGCTGCTGCAATAAAGCGTTTTCAAAGTCTTTTTTTGTAATTCTGCATATTTCTGCCGAAAAAGTTTTGTTTTCGACAAATTCAATTAAAGTTACCAGCCCGGTAGTGTGGTCATTTTTGAGGAAAAAATAATCAATGTTTTTAGCAAAACCACAAAATCCATGAGGTGCACGAAGTTGTGTTCCAATTTGCATTTTATTGTCCCCTTCTGAACCAGTCTGCATAGTGCACAAGCGGGTCTAATTTTGCGAAACGCAAGGGACGATCAAACAATATCGGATTAAATAAGTCGACAGGAAGTATTCGCTCCCAGATTCCTCGATATAGTGTGTTCTGAGCTTCCTCGCGAGTGCAGTGATAGCGTGTCAGTAACGTTGGTAATATATCTAGCGGTGAAGAAGGGGTGCCAATAATTTGCTGATATTCAGCAATAATCTTGGCTCGCGAATCTGCATGCAAAGTCATTTTTCTTATTACCCAGGGATAGAGTTGACTTAAGTTCGCGCACAGTTGTTTGTCGAGTTTTGTTCCTGTGATACGAATAGTCTGTATACCGGCTTCAGAGTAATTCAGCTCCTCTAACTGATGCCTGATTTTTGCACGCCCCTGACTTCTTTCTGATCGTCGTGCGCTTGGGCGTTGTCCCAGTTGTTGTTCGAAGCCACTGTCTGTCGATTTGACCGACCAATTAACGAGAAATGGACCTTGCTCGTCTGTTAAAAATAGCAACAGATCGCCCACGTATGGCAGTTTTACATGCGGAGAGTCGGCGTCATCTGTTAACCAAACGGTGCGCAAGGTCCGTTCGACTCCAATACGCTTGGCAATGTGATACAAACCGGGCAACGGGGGGAGTGTTGTTTCACGAATCAATGGATGCTCTGAAAGCGGATGGGGTCTAGGTTGTGTCCATAAAACCCGTTGCTCATTGAGCTCAAACAGGCAAGGATTATATAAAGCTAATAAACATGCACAACGCTCCACTTCGGATAACAAATGAAGCTCGCGTTCAAAACGTGGCCAGTAAAGTCTGGAGCAACGTGAAATGCTAGGTGCTTCGGATGGAACAGCCTTGATGGCGGGTTGATAGTCTTTACCAAATTTTGACTGGGATTGACGTTCAAAGTAACGTTTAATCAGTAAACGGTCTTTATTTTGGGTTTTATTCATCGCTACTCTCCGAAAATTCAATTTGCCGCCGCCAAGACTGTTGCTTGGTAGCGGTGAAAGGACTTTGCAGGTTCAAGCAGTTCCGCGCAGCCTCTTGACAAAGAGGCTGCGGGAGATGAATATGAGATTTGATCGGCCAGCAAAGCGATCTGCATATTCAATAAAGCCGTGTACTCCTGCCAGAGTGCGCGGCTTTTTTGCTTTAACCTGTCACAAAAATGTTAAAAAGTTGGCATTTATAATTCCTTTTCATTTATTTTTTGCATATCAACTTCCAATGTTTTAATTCGTGCTTTATCTCCGTAAATCAGGTCGAAGTTGCTTCTGCTGTCGTTGGTAGTGGACTTGGGCCTATTGGCTCCGCCTTCATTCCAAGGGCAATAGCAATTTTATGTGCTTCTCCTGACGTACCACGAGCACGTCCTTCAAGTAATGCATACACATGTGCACGCTGGAATCCATTCGCATCTGCCCATGAACTGATTCTAAGCCCATGGGCTTGTAGCATTTTTCTGGCTTCTTCAGCTGACTTCAAATGACTCATGCTTAAACATCCAAATTCGTAAGAATATTTGTACTATGACATTTTTTGTCTGATATTTCAATAGAGGTTTATAATTTAAGTTGTTGAATATAAACATTAAATATGAATACTATCAGTATCAAAAGACGCCCTGAAATCTTCATACTGAGTGTTAGAGATTAACTGAGAGGGACAGATGGCCAAGTCGAAAATATTTGAAACTTCGCTGTGTTGGCTCCCAGAGGAGACTCTATTTAGCTGGTGTAGCCGTTATCACCAGATCGTTGGTCATTTGGTGTCGAGCTTGACCTGCCAACAGTTGTTTGGCCATTTGCAACGTGGTAGCCAACATGATTTCCCATGTCGACTAGGTGAGTTTGTTCAAAGAACGTATGGTCGGTTGGGTTCTTCGATTGATATTATTTATGGACATACGTTGCTGCCATTTTATTTGCCATGGAAAAGTATCGAGTTGCAAACGTTGGTGCTTAACACCATACAAATAGATGGTTTAGGGTCGCTGAAATATAGACTTGGTTTGCTCACAAGTCGTTTTCGTGCTCATCATCCACTCAAAGCCTGCTTGGCATGTTTTCGAGCTGATATTGAGCAGTATGGTGTCGCTTACTGGCATGTCATTCACCAGTATCCTGGGGTATGTGTTTGCAATAAACACAATCAAATTTTGTATGAGTCCACATTGAAATCGAATGGTGTAGGTCGATTTCAATGGAGTCTGCCAACACTGAATACTCTCGTACCGCCTTCAGTTTTTGAAGAAGGCTTGTCGTCGGCAGTGTCGAACGAAGTAATGAAGCATTCTTTAGCATTTAGTAGCCTTTGTTGTAAGGTAGCTTCGTTACCATCGGCATTTTTTATCGATCCAAATGTGATGTGGGAGAGCTACCGATATCAATTAGCAGAAATGGGGCTTTACCAGTCGCAACGGTTACGCATATCTAAAATAGCTGATTTGATCTTTGCTCGTAGTGTGCACTTGCGATATTTTCCTGCTTTAAATGCGTTCCCTAGTTCGCAAGATGAAGCTGCACGGCAAATGAATCGTTTACTGTATCAACCACGTAGCGGATGTCATCCGTTGTGGCATCTTTTGATTATTTTTACCTTGTTCGAGACTTGGGATGCTTTTCAAGAAATCTATAAAATGGTTGGATCAGTTTCGATTGATCCGACAGTTATTTTAAGCCCTGATTCAGAGTTATCCCCCGGTGAAATGTTAAGCCAGGAACTTCCTGTAAAATTAATTGAATTACTTAAAAATGGTAGTTCATATCGAAACGCAGCTCGGCAGATTGGCATTGATACGACAACTGCCATGGTATGGGCTGCAAAGGCAGGGCTAAAACCCAAACGACGACCAAAGCGCCTGCAACCATATGCAAGAACTCAGTTGATAGAAGATTTGCGTAAGGGCGAGGACAAAAATGAATTGGCTAAAATTTATGGGGTCTCGGTACAGGCAATCACTACAGTTATGCGAACAGAGCCCAAATTATCAGAAGCGTGGCATTCTGCACGTGATGCTAAAGCGCTGAATATCAATCGAGCATGTTGGAGCGCACTTATGGAGAATTGTCCTACTTTGAGCTGCAAGGCTTTACGAACTTTGGCTCCAGCGACCTATATGTGGTTGTATCGAAATGACCCTAGCTGGTTAAAACAGAAATGCCAGTATTTACCTAAGCCGCCTCGTAGTAATCATAAAAGTGTCGACTGGAATGCGAGGGACATAGAATTTTCTCAAGCAGTGTTGCGTGTTGCCCAAGAGGCAACACGCGATGCGCCAGAGTTCAGAATTACAGTTCAGTTGATTTACCAACAGATACCGGAGTTACGACCAAAACTAAGTCAACTTAATAAACTGCCATTAACTCGCAAAGCAATAAATTCTGTAGTTCATGGGGACTAGATAATAATTTGTATCTGTTGCTATCCAATAGAAAAAGATGTCGTTATCGAAGCCAAGGTCAAAGCAGTTGGCATTTCTCAAATTGAATGACCCCGCGCAATCAATGCATCAATCACACACTGCCGCGTGAATCTATCAAAGTTCGTGGCAATCAACAATTAATGTAGGTTGCTATAGCCTCGGTTTGGGAGCGTCGTGATGTCCACGATTTCGCCCTGACTTCAGTTAATCGCGCACTTTAATCCTTTCGTTCTAAATTTTTCAGTATCGGTAAATTTCATGTTTTTTGTACAACCACTACCCGATGAATTTGTGGGTGGGCACTTCGGTCGATTGGGCCGAGTTAATGGCTATAATTCTTCGTCGCAGCTTATTCGTGAATTGGATCAATGTTTTCGAAGTGGAGCAAAAGATTGGGAACCTCCATCAGTTGATCGCTTAATTACGACGCATCTAGGAATGGAATCCGAGGAGTATTTGCAGAAGCATACGATGCTCCCTTTCTATTGGGTCACAACTTTTGAGCGAGAAGAGCCGCGAAAATTTGAGTCGGTTGCAAAAAGTCGCCAACGTGCGGCTTTAAAGCATGAGCGTGATGCCGCATATTTTTGCGATGAGTGCGTGGATAGTGATAAGCGTGATCTAGGGTTCTCCTATTGGCGTAGATTTCATCAATTACCGGGAGTTGATGCCTGTCCAATTCACAGCGCAGCGTTGAGCTATATTCACAAACAACATGCATTTGACGAGCCACCTCAGCGATGGAGTGCAATTGCTGAAACAGTTCCAAAAGAACTTGCTGAACTTCAGTATCATCCTGTTATTTCGCGATATATCAAAATTTCAAGCCGTTTCCTCAATCAACGACGACAGTGTCGCTACGTTGCGTCTGCTTTTCATAGCACCGCATTACGTCAAATGGGTTTGAAGGTTGTGCTGCGTGGTAGTGCAACAAGAATTAGTGATCGGGTGCAACAAGAGTTACCTAGTCTTTGGCTAGCCACACATTGGCCTGAATTAGCCAAAAAGCTGAAAGGGGTGCCTTTTTCTGCTTTGGATGGAGTTGTTGGAAGTCAAGTTTGCACGGGGTTGGCGCATGCCCTGACTTTGGCTTTGTGCCACGATGATGTGGACTATGCTGTTTCTAAGTTTTTTGAATTACCACTTGATCTGCATAAACTGTCTTTCCCTAAGAAAGTAATAATGCGATCGGATATGCAAAATGCATACTTGCAGTGCGAGGGTAACTTCAGCGCAATGACTAAATTTTTGGAAAAGGATATGTCGACGGTGACACGCCATATGAAGAAGGCTGGTGTTCCATCCGCAGTATTGCTAAATGAAGCTGAACGGCATGTTATTTTTGAGATTGTTCGTGATGCTGATATTTTTGTTAAACCTAAACCCCCTTCCAAAGAAGATCTTGCGCTTGAAAAGGACAGCCGAGGTTTATCTGAAATACCAAAAACACTGCTTATGCCTATGCGACCTGAAATGAAAGTGGCATATCTTGCTAATCATGGGGATATTACAAAAATGGCCAAATCGCTAGACCTTAATATAGCAACGGTTATTAATCATATGCGCCAAGTAGGTATTCCATCTACTCGCTATTTTTGCAAAAAAGCACTTCAGGAGTTAATGGAATTGGTTCGTGAAGCTGAAACTGCTGATTTAAGATGGGTGCGTGTAAAGCGTCTCTTAAAGGATTAACAATTTGGGGGCGGTTTAAATCGATTTAGCAATTACCGACAAAAGCGGCCTAAATTATTTTTTTAAACCAGCACTCACTCCAAGTGGGTGTTTTCAAATGTGTAAGCTGCTACTGCGCATCGTCTATGATGTGTCTTGACTTCAGCGATACTGTTGAAAATCTAAATTTTTCTCCTGCACCATGATTAATATGCCTAAAATTTGCTCATGAACTCAGCAAATTGACATGGATTCGCTTCTATAACAGGCAGTTTGACTTGAATTTTGCATGAATTCTCGCTCCCAGCAGCAAACGACCAACTTTTTCAATAGAATAAAGCTCTAGCTGTTGTCGCCGATGTTTTATTGACCCAACTGCCGATATTCAGCTGACCCACATCAAAAGCCAATATCTCGATAGATTTCAATGGACTCCAAAGCATGTGCCTAGGTCAAGCAAATATCGGCAACTGGGTTAAAATCGCGTCGGCGCGAACATCCGTAGAGGCAAACAGGTTTAGGTTCAGTGCTTAAATTCAGTGTGCGTGCGGCAAATGGTTATGTTTTGCATCTTTCTTTCTGGTAAAGAGATGCACAACTACCCCAAGAAGGCCAAACGCAACAAATGTCCCCGCAATGAGAAATGTTGCTTGCCAGAGTTGTTCCATTATCACTCCTCCCCAAAAAAATTAAGCGCAGTAAACTTGTAAAGATTCCGCTTTTCCCAAATGAATCAAGTCACTACATCTGCCCTCGTGACTTGGCGATAGAATCTGTCAAGATTGTACTTGAATCTTGACACTCCACCAAACCTCAATCTTTACATCTAAACGCCAGCACGACTATCAAGGGCGCCCCCCTTCACCGAAAACGACTGGGTAAAATTTAGGGATAGCCTGCTTGTAGCGACGTGGCACATGCCGAGCCAGCGGCAGCGTGAGTAACAGGTAAGGGAAGTAAAGCTGCCGCTCAGTTAACTTCACACAACGGCGGCAGTTCGGCAAAAGCGGACGGTACAGTAAACAAAGATGAGGAGCAATATTATGTGCCTACTCAATGGTCGTAGTCTGTTTACCATTCGGTAACTGCTTTATACACATGGTGTGCGGGTAATTATTTCCCACTGTGCGGTAAATATCAACCACGTCAAAGAGAGTTATCAGATAAAGCCCCTTAGTCCTTTTGTGGTCTGAGCAAAAGAAAAAGCCTATAAGGTTTTTATTATTTGGGAGAAACGGTAAAAAATGATGGCTGTGAATAAATTGATTGCAAAGTGCTGATATTGATATTTCAGTGACTTTTGACTTGCTTAAATCGTACTCTGATTCTTTAAAAAAAGTTGCGAGAGAGACAGCATTTCCACGATAAGCAAATTCATGGATTGAATATTTCTTGTGGGATATTTTGTCGGAAATTTTCTTTGATTCAATTAATTTTCTGATTGAGTAGAAGCCGAGGAATATTTCTTTCTCAATGGTGTAAAGATTTTTTTCGCCCCAACGTGTTTGGATAAGCCTACGCTCAAGTCTGCTCGCGAGTTTGAGAAGATCATCTTTCCAATAACTGGACTCGTGGATCATGTCGGCCTTAGAAGAACATAACGTTGGTTCGCGATAGTTGTCTTCAATATTTTAGCACCCTGCTGGCGCTGCTCAGCCATAGCCTCCATTGGCATTAACCAGCAGAACAGCACGCAACTTGAATTAGTACATTCAGTGAGCTTTAAAAACTGCAGACTCCATACTCAGCAATTCAAAGGTGTTGATGCATTTCATTCCAAATACAGCAGCAATATTTGGAATGAGGAATTTCTTCTTATTGAGTGGATCTTTCTTTTCTTGAGTAACGATGGTCGAGCCGATCACAATCGCTTTTGCTATAAGCCAAGGATCTGCCCCAGATAAGAAATCGGGCATCGCGTTGGGCTTCATACCATCTTGATGTTCAGCGACATATTTAACAATTTGCTGGTATGCCTCTTGTGTTTCTTGATCGTCTACGTCAATGAAAAATTGATCGTATTCTTTGACCCAAGTGGAAAGAAAATCGTTACCTTTCTCCAGCTCCTCAGCAACAAAACAGATGCTAGATACGACGGCAGCTGAGTGTTTTTGCTGAATCCAATCCCAATAAGCAGGACAGAATGCAGGATTATAATAAAAATTTTTGGCCTGAATAAAAGTATTTGAATCGAGCAAATATCTCATATGTTGAGCTTACCCGCGAATGTTGTTATTTTAGAAGGTTGAACACCCAAAAGACTCGCCGCGTCACGTAATAACATCTGACCACTTAACGCGGCAGCCACAACAGCTTGGCTCAATCGTTTGCCATTACGTGCACCCAGATTAGCGTAAAAATCACCACTTCCACCGCTGTCTTTACTTTTGCTTTGTCGATGCAACTCAAGCTCGTTCCTATAGTAAGTTGCATACTCATTATCACTAATAAATCCCAAGTCAGCCGCGCGTTTAGCAACGACTAATTTACTAACTTTGAAACGGCTTGCGAGCCCTGCCAAGTTATCGGTCCAGAGAACTAGTTCATCATTCCAAAAATGCTTTATTTCAGTTTCTGGGACAAGAAACTCACCTGCGACCTGATTGCAAAAAGCTTCTTCTTTACGATCTACATTCCTACTGAAATTGGAAATTCCAGAGCTGCCAATCCAGAGGTGTGCCAATTCATGAATAAGAGTAAATAGTCTGGCGCTTGGTGCATCGGCACTATTAATAAAAACGATGGGTGCAATAGGGTCGCTGATTGCAAATCCGCGAAACTCAGCGACATCGAGTTTACGATGTGTATTTGCGCCAACGATGCCAGAGCGCATAACCAAAATGCCGGCTACTTCAGCATTTGCAATGATTTTTCGCAGGTAATCGTCATGGTTAGGATGCTGCTGCGGATCTGCAAAACCAAGCACCATACGCATATCTGCAACAACATCGGCCATACGAGCTGTGTGGCTGAATTTACCAATGAATGGCAAAGGTTCTGCACCTTGATCGATTAGGTATTCTTTAAACCAATCCTGTTTTTTGAGCGCATCTTTAACCATTTCTTGCAAGGCTGGGCTAGGCTTGTCCAGTACAGCACCACCGACAGTCCGTAAATCTGGAATTGCTATCTCATCTTGTGGTGGGGAGCTTAAAAACAGATACCCAAATGGCACATGTGTGGCATTAGCCCATTTTTGAGCTTGCTTGAATGTGGGCTGCTCTTCTCCTGCCTCCCAAGCAATGATCTTGGCTAGTTTAACCGCGAGCGTATCCGCAACCTGCTGTTGTGTCAGGTTGGCGCGTTGACGGGACCATATCAGTAAGGAGGGTTTTATAAGGGCGGTGCTCATGATACCCAATAGTAGTATCAACGCTCTAAAGGCGTCTAGTAGATATTAAACTGTGTTAAAACAGTAAGTGTGTTACTCCATTACAATGGTGTAAATATTATTGCTAGTGCAATAATCAGCCACAAAATACCGAAATATCGAATACTAGCGATGCGCCACTCCCACCTAATATGAACTGCTTGCCAGAAGTTCATCCTCACTGAGCCATCTTTTTTCAAAAGCTCGTCTGATTTGCGCTGTTCAGCCAAGAATAATTGATTATCAATCGGCTCATGATTAAATTTGCAGTTGGTTTTGATCGTTTGATATTTTAAGCGATAAGCTTCTACGTCACTCCATGTTATTGATTCATGCGCATCGACTTTAGCAAGAAGTAATGCAACCGACTCTTGAAAGTCATTCAACTCTTCTGCATTATGATGCAGTACCTCAGCCTTTGCTCCGTTGGCGGCACCCTGTTCAATCAGACTAATTGCCAATAGGAAAATGCCTAAGCTGGCAGATAAACTAGTCAGGTAATTATTAATTTCTGGCTTGTCTTTGAAGTAGACGAGTTGAACGAATGCGATGGCTACACTTAACGATGAAAATAATGCCAAGCTAATTGTCGAGAATAATTCACGCCGCCTTAGTCTACGAGCCGCGTTATATCGAGAGCCTGACGTTCTCCATGCTTTAGTCCGTAGCGTAGTCAGATATGTTTTCATGTAGTTGTGACTTTGGGGTGATGGGCAGGCCGCATAACTTATAAATCAGTCAGATCCTCTTCTCGTGCGCCATTTGGGCCATTAGAAGGTTCAGTACAAAGTACCGTTCCAGATCGAAATCTGGCATGGAGCACTTCCGCTCCCAAACAACTTGGGAGGTTTCGCTTGCGCGTAGCCATACAGCCTGCAGGAATTATAGTACCTGAATCAACCATAAACCGCCCCTTCATCTGCATGCATTGTTGATAAAATATATCGAACATAGCGCGCATATTTGTCATCAATCTGTTCGTCGGTCAGTGTTTCATCTGGATCAAGACGGCCACGCTGTTCTAAAAAAGCAAGTTTTTCCTCCCGAGTCGTGATCGCATCATAATTTCTAACATAGCCACCATTCGAGTTGTGGCGCATTTCCCAGTAGGACCTGCGTAATGTTTTGAGATCTGCTGGCGGTCGAAAATCAAACTCAGGCAAACGGCTAAAAAGACCTCTGATTGTATGGTCAATTTTATGTAGTAACGACAGATCGGTTATTTGGCTAAAGTAGGCAATCCAGCCGTACCGTTTTTGCCCTGATATTGCACCAGTAATTCTTTCGTTTAGCTCAAGCAAAAAAATATCAGCTAGACGCTCTTCAGTCAGATATTTGTGTTTATCTAGCCGATGTTTTTTGTTGTGTGTGAAATCGCTAAATTTAGCGGCGATTGATTGCAGAAAACGCTCAATTGTTGCTTCTCGGACGGTGACTGCGGTGCCTTCAAAAAAATACCCAAGGTAGCCGAACGGTCTCGAAAGCTGGGCAACCTGTGTCTTCCCTGAATTGGTGGCATGCAACGACAATCCACGTCGTTTCAACCTGCCTGTCAGTGATTCTTTTGCGCGTTTAACCGAATCGTGATCGCCATACATGATCACATCATCTACATATCGATAGTAGTTTACATCTAGCTGCTTCATGGCTTCATCAATTGGCTGCATATAGATCGCAGCAAGGATATTAGAAATTGCCAATCCTTGTGGTACACCAGTAGCTGTTTTGTAATCAGCATGGCGATTACGCTTAGTATTTTTTGGTACAGTTGGAGTCAGTAGCGCGTGCCGGATCAAGCGCAATGCTGCGTTACTGTGTATTTTTTTTTCAAGCACCGTTATTAAGCGGTCACGTTCAATTGAATCGTAAAAGGTCTTGATGTCGGTACAACAAACCCATGTATCGTCAGGGTTTCTGCCTTGCAGATCTTCAGAAATCGAACGTACATATGTGCTGGCGATATTGCGTGGAATACATTCTGGAAATACTGCCGCAAGAAAACGATTAAGCTGAGCCAGTATGACACGATCACGAATGGTCGGGATACCAATAAGCCGAGGCAGTTTATTGCGTCCCTTTGCTTTCAATACTTCCAAATAAGGCGCGAAATAATACGTGCCTGCGATGCATTTTTTTGATGTGGTAACAAATTCAGCTTCTGCACGAGAAAAAAATTGAAATCCATTAATACGGTCTATTCCTTTGCTCGTACTTGTTGCATGCTTATCCTCAAACACACTATATAAAGTGGCTGGAGCGAACAGCGACTCGAATAATGCTGAATCACTGATTTCGCCATTTCCAAATAATATTTCCGCAATTGTTCTTGTCATTAATCGAACCTGATTTAGCCTGAGCTAGGTTAGCAGAAAATTCTGTTCTGACTCAATTATTCCAGACATAAATTTAACTTGCAGATGTTGCATCTCGAAATCGTTCAGATGCTATCACTTAAAAGCACTGGACAAATAAGTAAACGTGGTTGGCTAAATGGCTAAGAAGACGCATTGCACTGGTTTGATCTTTCGTTGGACTGTGGTCATTGGCATATTCTAGGTTTAGCCATCTAACGTGGGCGTTTAGGCTGCACGTGGAGCGTGTCGGCATTGAACGACTGTTATGCGGCTGAATATATTTTCTGAGCAAGTGACAAGTTACCGCCTTGAATAAGGTTAAAGAAGCCACGTTCTATATCAATAGCTCGATAGGCTCCGCCATAGTAGCGATGGCTTATTGCAATGCACTCTTTACACCAAGAGTAATAAACTAGGCTATTACTGCTTGTTACACCAATTTGGGTGGTAAATTTTAGTGTACTTAATGCCTTGCTATGATTGATACCGTTAAGCCTTGAAAGCAACAAATCCAAGACGCAGTAATTGACTGGATCCAGAAAAGCAATAATTTTAGAGACGAATGATATCCCAGAGAACTGGGGCATTTTAAGTTTTAAAATATTTATAAGAGTTGGAATTTTTCCGCCTGAAACTAAGGCTTGAAATTCCTGCAGCTGTGATTGGGTAATATGTTTCCTGAATTCCATAACCCGATGCATTTGATAGCCTGCATTTGCATTCCCCCAGTAAATAACATTAGCAAGACCGTGCTCAATTTCTTGTGTATTGCTTGAGGTAAGCAGCGTCCGGATACGCGCTTCAACCTCAGCGATGCTGCCTGCATGTATTTCCATGTTGTTTGTGAAGTCAAAATAGACGGGTGGAAATGCATACCCAATAATGGACTTTTGAAGATCGCCGATCTGCTGAGTTGTCAGGGGCACTCAATTACTCCTAGCCGCATAACGAATAAAAGGGGAATCACCGTCTATTGTCACAGTAGGTTGGTCTGGCGAGCAAGCGGCGCACCGTCTATGGACAAATGCAGGTAGTAATGCCTGAACAACGCGAGTCTCTTTCTTTTGCTTTTGCCGACCAACATCGAACATGGGCTCAATGTGTAGTGACACACTGATTTTGGCCATGAATAAATAGTTTTTACTGTTCGTTAAGGCCGAACAGCACAGGCATGAGGCAAAAATAAAGATGGCCGCAACCACATGGTTTTCGGCCTTTCATATTTCCAGCTTCGGCATCAATACATCGGCCAAAGCGGCCGATCATGTGCTTTTGCTCCCACATCCGAAATCTTACTTTTGCGTCAGTTTCATTCAGAGTAGACAATGCCTGTCAGCAGATGGTAGTTGGCCACAAGCGGAAGTCCAATAAAAAAACAGGAGCCAACGATGAATAACAAATTTCAGCGTGTAGAATGGGTTGCGTGAAATGATACCCATTAATCCCAGATGATGGGCATCGCCATAACTCACGGCTCAACCCATCCTACGCGCTCCAGTGGAGTCTATATGGAAAAAATTATTAACCATAAGCTGTTTGAGATATTCTTCGAGAAGCTGCTGATTGCTCTTATTCTTGTGCTGGCTGGCTATGTGGCTAATCAATCGATAGAAAGATATAAACTAATTGAAGCGCAACGAGTTGCGGGAACTGTGGCTTTTGTTGAGTCATGCCAAGAAATTTGGATTGCTTTGTATCAATATGAAGCAGAGCTAGATCGATCTGAAGCTTTTGCTACTCGGGTGAAGTTTGCTGAGATGACAAGCCAAGATGCTAGCAAGGAAAATGCTGAGTTTAAAGAGGCCAATCAGAAAATCGATGAAAAACTTCGAAATATAACTGACAAGATAAATGCCAAAAGCTTTATCGTTGGAGCTGCCTTTGTTGAACACTTTAGGCTGTATGCTAGTCTTGTTAAGGCTAGAGCTGATGCGAAGAATTCAGCAGTGATGAAATTCAACAAAGAAGCAACAATTGCTCGAGAAGCTGTAGAGTCATTTGACCGCCAAATCGCTTCAATGCGTTTTACTGCCGATATGGCTAGGGAATACGCAATCAGAAGGCTTCCACAGCCATAATGTTGTGGATCGATAAGTTTAAACATCAAGTTCGCTTGCTAGTTTTACGTCTGCTGTCGCTTCGTCATGTGACATTTTTAGTCGTTACGTTGTCTGCTTTGGCCGAACAGCTTTGGCAGGCGGCCGAATTGAATAAGGCCGCTACACGTTGGTTATCGGCCTTTCGTTTTCCACATTTAGCCATCAAAACTTCGGCCATAGTGGCCGCTCATGTGTAGCTACGAATACATTATCTAACTAGTTTTTGCGTAAGAAATCAACAAGACACGAAAATGAGCGGTGTTCTGGGGGCTCTATATAAGCTGGTCTACGCTCCAACTGCAGGCAAATCCTGGGCCTACTGGGTCGAGAACAAAAACGATACCAAACTTAATGGAGTAATCAGTTATCAAACTCTGGTAGCGCGCACAGGAATACAATTTCTACCGATGCTGGCGTACTAAAGCAAAGAGAGCAAAGTGGCCTATTCTGTGTACTAAGAGCACACTAATTTGAAGGTAAAGTACCATGATTGAATACACGACTAGAACGATCTCGGTTATTTCGGCCTGTATTTGTAATCGTTGTCAGCGTCGATTAACTCCAGATGACCTTGATTGGCAGGAACGATTATCTGTTTCATATAAAGCCGGATATTCATCAGTTTTTGGGGATGGTAATATTATTAGTCTCGATTTGTGCCCGCAATGTGTTGCAGAAGTTCTTGGACCTTGGCTACAAATATCCGATGCTAGCGAACCGCTGGATCAATTATCCAACTAGAACGACTTCGATTTTGCTTAACCGCCGAGTGTGATCCCGAAGGTATTCGGTTGGAGCGCATCCAACCGGGCAATTCACAACAAGAATGCCTAAGAACAGCATGAAGCCCGTTTGGGCAGTTTGTAAGTATGTGCATTTTTTGCACATACTCGCTTATTAGGCCAAAGCGGCCAATCTATTTTTTCATACGGTATGAATCGCCCCCAGTTTCGTCGACGGGTTATGTCCGCTATGGCCGATCTGTTGATGCCACAGCCTGAAAAACTAAAGGCCGCTAACCATTGAGTAGCGACTTTTTTTATTTCTGTTGCCTGCCAAAGCTGTTCGGCCAAAACCGCCACTCGTGTGCGCCCAGCACTACATCAAGCAACTTACTTTTGCGTCAGCTTCATTGTGCGCCGACAATGACCTGTCAGCTGACGGTAGTCGGCCAACAGCAGAAATATCAAGAGTTATTTTTAGTTAATTTTGTCCCACGCTTTGGTTTCCATATTTAGCAACACACCTCAGAACCATAAAAGTAGAATTTCTTTATGAATAACTTATTGTTTTTGCCTATGCTATCCCACATATTGCTGGTTGCAATACTTTATGTTTTCCTGACGGTAATGCGCGCACCTAAAGTATGGGGCATTGGAGCTAATCCCGATGGAAGCAATCCTTTTGCTAAGCTAGAACCAAGGGTAAGTGCAAACCTTTCCAATCAATTTGAATGGCCTGTACTATTTTACGCCGCATGCATAATTGTTATTTCTCGCCCTGAATTTTATCAGCACATACATTTATGGTTCGCTTGGCTCTTTATTCTTGGTCGTTTACTTCATTGTGCTATTCAAATATTTACTACAAATATTCGGCTTCGTGGCGCAATATTTACAATAAACTTTGTTGCGGTAATGTGCATGTGGTTTGTTCTTGGGGCAAGCGCTCTTAGCCAATAAAAGCAGCTAGTAAAGTGAGGTGCGCAGCTAAATAAGAGCACCTATGTTTAAAACAAAATCGCCCAAAAAATGAATCTTAAAATCTCTACTTTGCCCATAGTAATAACGATTAACAAGAATGGCTGAGCGACCACTTACACATACTATCAGCTCATGACGAAAACGGCTGGGTGACTGTTTTGGGTTGATAACAGGCGGTAGTCGGCCAGAAGCGGTCTTTTCGGTAGGTTCCGTACCATTTAATCGCACAAATTCTGCAATGCACTAACATCGCAAAAGACAACGGCAACTCCACATGAGAAGAATCATTTTCGCTACTTTATTAGCAAGCTGCATTTCAATATCCCATGCAGGCTATGAAGAAGGCATCGCAGCACTTAAGGCAAAAAACTACGTACTAGCCTTGCAAGAATTCCGACCGCTCGCTGAGCAAGGCGATGCAGCCGCCCAGCATCATTTAGGCCTGATGTATGCTAACGGCCGAGGCGTAATTCGAGACTATGTCCAAGCTGTAAACTGGTATCGCAAAGCTGCTGAACAAGGCTATGCCAATGCGCAATCCAATCTCGGCGTAATGTATGAAAAAGGCCAAGGCGTGCCGCAAGACCATGCGCAGTCGGTGGACTGGTTTCGCAAGTCCGCCGAGCAAGGCGATGCCAATTCGCAAGCCATTCTTGGCATAAGGTATTTCGAAGGTAAGGGTGTGACAAAGGACGATGTTCAAGCAGTGAGCTGGTTTCGTAAGTCTGCAGAACAAGGCAATTCTGCCGGGCAAAGCTTGTTAGGTATA
This sequence comes from Deefgea rivuli DSM 18356, assembly GCF_000620145.1. Classification (GTDB taxonomy): domain Bacteria; phylum Pseudomonadota; class Gammaproteobacteria; order Burkholderiales; family Chitinibacteraceae; genus Deefgea; species Deefgea rivuli. Next base: position 213,786 of record NZ_JHVM01000008.1, on the reverse strand, counting down.
GCGTACGAAATTGGACTCGGCATGGCGCAGGACAACGCCAAAGCCGTAAACTGGTATCGGAGCGCAGCTGAGCAAGGAGAGGCTAAAGCACAAACTAGACTCGGTTCGATGTACGAAAAAGGGCATGGCGTTCCACAAGACTATACGCAGGCAGTGAGCTGGTATACCAAAGCAGCTGAGCAAGGTGATGTTAACGCGCAAATTAAGCTCGGCTCGATGTACGAAAATGCACTAGGCGTGTCGCAGGACTGGGTAGTGGCCTACGCACTGTTTAATCTTGTTGCGGTCTACGGTAATGCTGAGGCGATTAAACATCGGGATGTAGTCACCTCAAAGATGACGCCCAAGCAGATTGAGTCAGGCCAGCGATTAACTAGTGAAATGGCAAAACCAAGTAGTCTTAACAAAGCGATTGCAGCATACCTAACAAGCAAAATTTAAGTGAGCTTCTTAGCGGCCGCTTTAGCCGAACAGCCTTGGGTATCGACAGATCGATCTTTGCAGACATAAAGCGTCGAGTTAACTCAGGGCGATTCAGTCTTGATGGCATAAATTCCATACCCAAACTTCATATCAAGCTGTGCAGGCGCTACCCATCAAGTAAAGCAGCACCTTCGAATGGTATGTCAATGTCACTTGTTAAAAATGCGTAGCGCTATAGTCATATAGAAAAGCAGAGTCAAATTTTTAGACTTAATTCTCGTCTAACGGCGCCCCAATTTGGGAACTGAGTGGTTCCAAAATGGATTAACTTTCCTTCGAAGTTCTCTTGCCCACGGCCTGAATGATTATCGTCAACTAAAATACCACCTTTAAGAAGCCCCTTGTTAGAACAAATAATTAAACGCTCTACAAAGTCATAACCAAAATGGTCTTCTATCCAGACTCTTTTTTCGGTGTATGAAAATGGATTTTTAGTTGAAGGCGCAGTTAAAATGTATGGCATATATTCATCTGAATGAATGAGTTCTTTTACCGCCTCAATTGCACCTTCTAATGGCGGTAGTCTCTGGTAAAACCCATATTGAGACTGAGGAAAAGCGATGCCAGGATTTTCCGCCAGAGCCTTTGCATGCGCTCCAGAAAAATCACACAGTACATCATCCATATCGATGTAAATAATCATTCATTTTCTTCTTGGGTTAATAATTAAATGAACTATATGCTCGCGCCATTTTACTGAATAAATTCAAGTTTTAAACAGGGCGAAAATCAGTTTCGGCAAGCAAACTCATTTTTCATAAAAGCAAAGCTACCGTGGTATACATAGAACATCTTCTAGCAAATAAAAACGCCAACTCAGTACTTCAAGTTGGCGTTGTCTAGTTCTTAGAGCGTCGCAGCTAATCTAGCTCTGATTTCCACAAGACTAGCATCGTTCAACAATTTCCCATCTTGAAACACTTCGATAAACTCACAATTGTTTACCTCATCCCAACTTGCTTGGTCTTTTAAGTAAAACTCGCCATTTTCGTCCTTGAACACAGCAACCAAACCTTTTGCTGAATTTTTCGTGCCATCCCCTGTTTTGGGGGCTTTGAAAATTTCACGATCTTCACCCGCAATTTTGGCAAATGTGGCTTTGACAGCAAAGCCATCGGTATCCCGTGTTACGAACTGATAGGTGTAGCTACCGATACCGAACACCACATTCGTCGAGGCAAAGCCTTTAGCTTTTAAGCCTTCACAAATCGCTCTAGCACGCTCGATAGTGATCGAATCACCATAAATCAACCCGACATGCGAATCGAGTAATTTATATCCAGTGGTACTGAAGGTGCCGCCAAATACATCCCATAAGCATTCAATCGCGCCTTTATGTTCTGGAGAACCTTCTGGTGCATCGGCATCACCACAAATCATTTTAACTGGGCAGCCAGTATCTGGACGGAACACCACTTTGCCGTCACGCGCTAAGATTTGCGCTTTGAGCTTAACGGTAAAGTCGGTCATCACTTGCCAGAAATCCCAAGAATCCGACACGATACTCACGATGCCTGCTGGATAAATGTCTTGGATTAAGCGGCGGAAGGTTTCCAGCTCATTGTCCATACCGCCAGCGCACATGACCGAGTGTTCTGTCGCAGCGACGCTGCCGCCAACCAGTTCAAGATCGCTATTGGCGTTGTAATAGTCTTCCAGAAAATCAATCGCTGGAATGGTATCGGTGCCGGTAAAACTCAATAAATGTGCTGCGCCACTCATTGCAGCCGCTTCAGCGCCATACATGCCACGGAAACTAAAATCGTGACCTTGCCAATTCACAAAATCGGTACTGCCATCCGTTTCCAGTGCGAATTGAGTGAGTATCTTCTTGTACTCATTGGCAGTAGTGGCACTGGTACACATACCCCAAACATTAGTCGAAAGAATAGTTTCTAAATAATTAGTCAGCCAGAAAAAACGCTCGTCAGTATTAAAGATAATTAGACAAGGTACTTTCAATGGATAAACCGAACCTTCTGGCAATGCCATGATTTTGATCGGTAAATAACCCAGATCATGCAAATCAGCAATGTGCTGGGTGCCTACGTTATTTGGGCCAAGGTAATTATTAATACGACGTGAAAACCGGCGAATCACTTCGTCTTTGGGTTGCTGAAAAAAGTCTTCATTCCAGTTTTTAATCAAGAAGCTTTTGACGAAGTATTGCAGCCCAAAAAACACCATCTGATCGGTATAGTCACGACGGGTGTTACGTGCGGTCAGATTACTAAAGATCACTTCAGTGTTATCTGGATACTGACGGCGGTGATCGACTTTATAGCCATCAATGGCAGTAGCGGGATTCAAGTTCATTTTGACTCTCCTTGTGTTGGCATATAGCGCCAAATATTTTTTACATTTAGAAATTCAGTCGCTGGCCAGTCTTGCAAACTGCTGGTTGTGTAAACCGCATCAATGCCACTGTCAGCTAACTTGGCCACATCAGCGCTACCCTCATAATGAGAAACAGCGAGAATAATTTTTTCACAGCCTTTGGCTTTGAGTTTTTTGGCCAATTCAATAAACGTTCGGCCGCCAGCACAAATATCATCGACAATCAGTGCTGTTTTACCGCTTAAATCATCACAGAACACTTCAGTACCAATGATCGCGCCATTACGAACATCACGAACTTTGTCCGCTCGTACGACAGGGAGTCCGCCAAGCTGGCTCGATAACTCAAAAATCTTTTTATTTGAGCCAGCGTCAGGTGAAATTAAAACGACTTCTTGGCCAGTCTCGTTGAGTACGTCCTGCAAAAAATGATGATTTTTAACGACCCTAACCTGATTGAGTAATGCCACGATGACATCGCTGTGTGGATCAAACAGGCAAACTTTGCGGTACTGCTGCTGATTGATTAAATCGGCATAAACCTTGGCAGAGAGCGCTTCGCCAGGATTACAGACTCGGTCTTGCCGTGCACCAGGAAAATAAGGAATCAATAAATCAATTTCTGTTGCGCCTTGACGACGCAGTGCATCAGTTAGCAGCAAAAGCTGCATCATTGATTGATCACCTTGATAGCGAAACAAAATTTCAACGTGCGCGCTATTGGGGGCCGAAATCTGGACATGATTTTCACCACTACCAAATTGAAATAGCTTCAACACGCCATCTTCTTGCGGTGCCTTTGGTAAGGAATAGCGGCTAATTACTGTACTGGAGCTTGTCATAACTCGACCTTTTTGAAAGTAACCAGAGCGTAAGTGATTCCAAGTAGCTTGACTATGCTTCTGCGTGTGATTTGTATCTTCTGTTTCAAACCACAACGCAAATATAGTGTCTCTGAGACACTATGTCAAATTTAAATACGCACATTTATCTTTGTGTGATTTTTATGCTATAAAAAGAATGTCCTAGAGACATAAAGTAGAGAGCGCAATGCCAAGTCCAGATCTCATCAAAAAACCCCTATTCACCGTTGATAGTGTGTTGTTTACCGTCCAAGACAATGTACTTAAAGTGCTCATGGTGAAACGCGCAGAGGCTCCTTATTGCAGAGCGTGGGGCTTACCTGGCGGTTTTATTGATATCGACCTTGATCAAAACACAGACATGACAGCCCGTCGCAAATTGGCAGCCAAAACAGGGTTCGCGCCGAACTACTTGGCGCAATTGCAGGTTTTTTCAGGTCTAGAGCGAGACCCGCGCGGGTTTAGTGTCACGCTAGCCTATTACGCTCTCGTCGCATATCAGGCCGTAGCCTCTCATATTGAAACCGTAGAAATGGCGTGCTGGATACCTGTGAGTGAGCTGACCGAGTTGGTGATTGCGTTTGATCATCTGCAGATCATCGAGCTTGCACGGCAACGATTACAACAAAAAACGCTTTACTCAATGCTCCCCGTTTTTTGTCTGCCGCAGCAGTTTACGATCGGGCAATTGATGGCGGTTATTGAAGCAATTATTGAAAAACCGATCCAGCGTAAAAGCCTAATGCGGCGAATTGAAGCGTCTGAAATGTTTGAAGTCAGTAATGAAAAAATTTCATCAGGTGGACGTTTGGCGCAGTTATATTCACTCAAGCCAGATGCCAATATCATTAACTTCGAGAGAAATCTAAGCATTTAAACGCAAACGTCAGCTTTGGCCGAGGTGCTGATACCAAGGCTTAAAATATGAAAGGCCGCAAACCATCAGGTAGCGGCCTTCGATATTTTCAAGCCTGTGTATCGATACTTTGACTCAGATTCGAAGTATGTACTTCAGTTGTTCCTAAATTTTACGTGATGCGTGATGAAAGAATTTTTGGTGCAACTCATCTAAACAGACTTTATTTATTTGATACTGACTTTATTTATTCTGATCAAAGCGGCCATTTGCATCACTATTTACTCAACTGTGACACTTTTGGCTAAATTGCGGGGTTTATCGACGTCGGTGCCTTTGCGGCAGGCGGTGTGATAGGCCAGAAATTGTAGCGGCAGCGTGAAGACAATCGGCGCGAGCGGGCCAGTTTGGCTTGGTAGTGTAATAGTGCGATGGCAGTAGGGAAATGCCGCTTCGCAACCTGGTTCAGCGATCAGGAAAATCTTGCCGCCGCGTGCTTCGACTTCGCGCAGATTAGACAGTAATTTATCAAAGAGGCCATCGTTAGCGGCGCAGACAATGATAGGCATATTTTCATCAACGAGCGCGAGTGGGCCGTGCTTAAGTTCGCCTGCTGCATAGCCTTCGGCATGGATATAAGCGATTTCTTTGAGTTTCAGCGCGCCTTCCAGTGCAATTGGGAATAGTGTGTGGCGGCCTAAAAACAGTGCGTGATTGTAATGGCTCAGTTCGTGCGCCCATTCCTCAAGCTCGGTTTCAAGTGGGAAAATATCGCTGAACATCGCGGGAAGGCGCGGTAGCCAGTTGGCGAGCTCAGAAATTTGCGCTGGCGCTAAAGTTTGGCGGCAGCTAGCTAGCGTGCCGGCAAGGGTAAATAGTGCGGCGAGCTGGGTGGTGAAGGCTTTGGTGGAGGCAACGCCAATTTCAATGCCCGCATGCGTGAGCGCCACAAGATCCGCTTCACGAGTGAGCGTTGAATGGGCGACATTGCAAAGCGCCAAAACATGAACTTGGCCGCGCTCTTTGGCCGAACGCAGTGCTGCGAGTAGATCGGCGGTTTCACCGGATTGCGAGATGGCAACAATCAGGGTGCCGTCTTGCTCGCGCCCGCTGCGGTAACGATATTCGCTGGCAATATCAACGCTGACGGGCAGGCCGGTGTATTCCTCAATCCAGTAACGTGCAACAAGCCCTGCGTGATAGCTTGAACCACACGCAACAATGCGAACGGCTGTGGTGTGGCCAAAAATTTCAGTTGCGGCGCTACCAAATAAATCTGCTGAAAAACCTTGCTTGAGTGCAGGGGCAAGGGTGTCGGCGAGTGCCGTCGGCTGGGCAAAAATTTCTTTTTGCATATAGTGGCGATACGGGCCAAGATCGGCTGAATCTGTCACTACATCTAGCGTGCGGGCAGGGCGGTTGACGCTTTGGCCGTTGATATCGAAGATCTGAATGGCTTCGCGCTGAATAACGGCGAGATCGCCTTCTTCAAGGTAAATCATACGCTGCGTGAGTGGCAGTAGTGCCGCGATATCAGAGGCGAAAAATTGCTCGCCAAATCCTAAGCCTAAAACTAAAGGGCTGCCTTGTCGTGCGCAGATCAGCAGGTTGGGTTCATGAATGCAGGCGACGCCAATTGCAAAAGCGCCGTGTAAACGCGGAATGGCGGCTTGCACGGCGGCTTGTAGATTGCCGTGACGTTGTAATTCAAAATGGATTAAATGGGCAATGGCTTCGGTGTCGGTTTCTGAGCTAAACACATAGCCAGCGGCTTGGAGTTCGAGTTTGAGCTCGGCGTGGTTTTCGATGATCCCGTTGTGGACGACCATGATGGAGTCGCCACCCAAATGCGGGTGTGCATTGGCTTCGGATGGGATGCCATGCGTAGCCCAACGGGTGTGCGCGATGCCACTTGTGCCATTGGCTTTTGTGCAGCGTGCCGTTAAATCGGCAACGCGGCCAGCAACTCGGATGCGCTCGAGTTGATTGTTGCCATTGAGCGCGATGCCGCTGGAATCATAACCGCGATATTCAAGCCGCGCTAAACCGGCTAATAACATTGGAACTACATTTCGATCAGATACTGCGCCAACAATTCCGCACATAAATTATTCCTAGTTAAGTAGTTAAGCAAAAGTTTTGGCCTAAGGCCACCCAGTCTTGCTCCGTTGTTTCACCTAGCTGTACTGGATGTACTGCTTTCGGCTTTTACGTCTTGCCATAAAATTTTTTCACCAGCACCTAATGGTGCATTGCATCATCAGAATGTAGAAGAATTTAAGACGCTTGTCGCTACTTGAATACCCGCATTACCGTTTGACGGATAGCGCCACCAAGCCTGTTTTTGCTCACTACAGTGAAGTTATGCTTTGCTTTATGTGGGAGGATGTGATGACAATTCAGCTGCTTTCTATGGGCGTGATTGGTGTTCGTTTGCTGGATTGTATTTTGACCTCTCGGGCGACTTATCCAGAGGAGCTGGCCGACCAAGTAGTGAATGAAATTAACCATTATCTGGTGAGTGCACCGCTCAGCGAAAAACCACTATTATTTCATTTAGCATGTGAAGTGCATGAAGCATTGAGTGATCGATTTGGCCGTATTGATTCATTACAAGCACGGCGTGATATTGCGAATGTGATGGGCTTGCTGGTGTATCGAGCACGGATGACGGCGAATCAAAGTCGCTGAGATTTAAAGCAGAATAATCAATAGATTGTTTGTAAATCGACCCACTTTTGTTGGGTCGATTTTAATTTGTGCCGATGAAATACAGGCGGTAGGCATTTTCGCTTATCCTAGGCGAACTTTAATTGCCAGGCTTTACAAGATGAAAAATAAAACTGCTGATTTTGTTGAACCGTTGATTGCACTGGCGACGATTTGTTTTTTGTCGCTGACTATTTTTGCGATTGTTCGGCCTTTTTTGGCGGCATCGCTCTGGGCTGGAATTTTGGTTGTGAGCACTTGGAAACCGTATTTGTATTTGGTGAAAATCCTAAAAGGCCGTCGTGCTTTAGCTGCACTCACCATGATGACGGCCTTGTGTTGCTTTATTTTGCTGCCAGTCGTATTGGCAGCGAGTGATTTCTCTAGTGTGGCTTCTGGGTGGAGTATTCAGCTGCATGCTGCATTCAGCAATGGCTGGCCGGCATTACCCAAGTGGTTGGTGTCGATTCCAGTCTTGGGTAATCATTTGGATGTGATCTGGATGAAAATCGGTGCGAAAGATATGGATACGATTAATTCGTTCCGCACTTATATGGCGCCCGCTTCACAATTATTGTTGGTGTTGGTGAAAGAAATTGGTAGCGGCATGATGCTGTTGATGATGAGCTTGTTTATTGCGTTTTTTATTTATATGAGCGGTGAAGATTTATTGCTTTGGATTCGCGGTTTTGTTGAGCGGCTTGCGGGTGAACGCAGCACCGAATTGTTGGCTATTTCATGCAGTTCAACCAAGGGCGTGGTGTATGGTTTTATGGGAACTGCGGTGGTGCAGGCTTTATTAGCATGGTTTGCTTTCTTGATTTCTGGCGTGCCGAATGCAACATCTTTAGGTTTTGCGAGTTTTATTTTAGCGTTATTACCATTTGGCCCCGCGCTAATTGGCTTACCAGCGGCAGCTTGGTTGTATTACCAAGGTGAAGTGGGTTGGGCGATTTTCATGGTGAGTTGGATGTTGTTTGTGGTGGGTTCGGCGGACAATGTGATTAAGCCATTACTGATTGGCAAAGGCAGTTCATTGCCGTTTATTTTGATTTTCTTTGGTGTATTGGGCGGCGCATTGGCATTCGGTATGTTGGGCGTCTTTATTGGCCCTGTGCTATTGACGATTTTTTATGAATTGGCGCGCAGCTGGATTTTTTATCCAAAATCATTACCGCCTACGGCGACCTCAACACCTAAAGATGTAGATATTGAGTAAAGTAAGGGTGTAATAAAAAAGCCGCTGATTGTGTCAGCGGCTTTTTTATATCGACTGCGATTTAGTTGTCGGCCATTAAAGTACCGTTAACGAGCCTAACGCGCTGGCCAATTTGCAATGCAGGCGCTTGTGGGTATTGAATCGTTCGTGTGCTGCCATCATCAAATTGGGTGGTCACATCGTAATGCGTTTCTTTTTTGATTTGTTTTTCAACTTGCGTGCCTATCACTGCACCGCCGACTACACCGGCAATTGTCGCGAGAGTTTTTCCTCTGCCTTTCCCAATTTGATTGCCAAGCAGGCCACCTGCAGCACCCCCCAGAATTACACCGCCAGGACCACCTTCACCGGCAACTTCAATTGCTTGAATGTTCACGATGCGCCCGCAGTTTTGGCAAATTGGTTTGATCGGTACTGGCATGGGAGTAATGAGGTTGACTGGATTACTGGTCACTACGGCGTGTAGTGTCGGCTTAGGTTTGGGTTTTTGCGTTGGTGCCGATGTTGGTTTGATCGTTGGCGTGGCAGTTGGTGTTGCGGTCGGACTTGGTGATGGCGTTAAAGTTGGGCTAGGTGTTGCTGTGGCACTGATGACCACAATCGGCGCACTAGCAATTGGGGTGGCTTGCCCAATCAGGCCGAACCAGTTTGCAATACCAACGCCCGAGGCAAGAATCACTGAGCCGGCTGCGGCTAAAATAAGGGGGTGGGGAGTATTGCTGGTATTTGACATAATTATTGCTCCGATGAATATATGGATATCTTCCTCTATTAAAGCTGAACGGACTGTTAACCGACGCACATTGCGAGGGTGTAAAAATAACAAAGCCCAAGACGGGCTTGGGCTTTGTGTGTTTTGAAAATCGCTGAATTAGAGTTTAAATTTTTGTACCAAAGAGGCCAGTTGCCCAGAAACAACTTTAATCGATTGCGCTGCGCCCACGGTGCCTTGTGCGGCCGACATGGTGCCGCTGGACGATTGGGCAACTTCATCGACGTCATTGCGAATCGCCATACTGGAAGTGACTTGTTCTGCAAGCGAGTGGCCAATTTGGCCAACGACAGCAGCGGTCGCTTCAGTTTCTTGGCGGATGGCTTTGACGGCTTCGCCACCTTCTTTGGCTTGGCGTATCCCTTCTTTCAGTTGCACGACCATTTCATCCATACGTGTTTTGGCATTTTGACCGCTGCCTTGTACGGCGGTAATGGTCAGGCCAATTTCTTGTGTTGCTGAGCTGGTGCGCTCGGCTAATTTACGTACTTCATCGGCTACAACAGCAAAACCACGGCCCATATCGCCTGCTCGAGCCGCTTCAATCGCGGCATTGAGGGCCAGTAAATTGGTTTGGTCGGCGACATCGCGAATCACGGCAATCACCGCAGAAATGCTCGTCACGCGCTGCGCCAAATCATCAATGCTGCTTTGTGTATCACCAACGGCTTGCTCAATATCGGCAAAGCGTTTCACAGCAGAAGACAAAACATTCAAACCTTTGGCAGAGATTTCAGTCGCCGATTCACTTTGTTGGCGTGCGGTGTTGGCTTGTTGTTCAGCGGCACGGGTTTGGTCGGCAAAAACTTCGGCGGTATGGGCGATGCGGCTTGCTGCATTGCCTTGTGCTTCGATTAAACGATTACTGTCTTGTGCGCGCGAGACGATGTCATCGCTGGTGTGATGTAGGGTATTTACGGCTTGGGAAAGCTGCGTCATCACGGTACGCAGTGATTCACGCATTCGGATGACCGAGCCAAAAATACTCTGCGGCGATGCATTACCAATACCAGTGTTGCCTTGTAAATTACCATCGGCCACGCTTTGCACTAACTTCAGCACTTCAGAAGGTTCCCCACCCAGATCATTCAAGATTCGGCGCACGGTAGTGAGCATAAAGAAGCCGACGATACCGGCGACGATCAAGCACACAATCACTTGCCAGCGTGCATTACTCCAAAAACGGGCATCGGCTTCAGCAAAGCTAACCCCATTACCAACGACCCAACCCCAACGCGGAGTTTTTTGTGCGACTGAGAGTAAGTCTACAATTTTGCCGTCACGCTCATTCGTCCATGGATAGGACGTGAGTGCGCCGCCTGATTTTTGTAAAGCGGCGGCGACAATATCACCGACGCCTTTGCCGCTTGCATCTTTAAGCACTTCATTAAATGCTTTGCCATGAATTTGCGGATCACCTGGAGCCGCGATGAAATTGAGTTTTTCATCGGTGACGTAGACATATTCAGACTTGTGGTATTTATTCTCGCGCAGAATCTGAATTGCGATTTCTTTGGCTTGGGCTTCAGTTAGTTTGCCGCTTGCCGCCATGTTTTCTAACTGGGTGATGGTCAAGTAGCTGCTGCGGAGTAGCTGCTCAATACGTGCTTGATTGTCGGTCGCACTCATTTCGCGCATGGTGCTAAGACCGACAAGCATGACGCCAATCAAGGAGATCAAGACGGCGATGGATAGACTCCATGCTTTAAATTTCAATGTCATTTTTTACTCCGGATATCAAATATCAAGTGATTTTTATGCTGCGTATTATGCCTTGAATATTAGAGTTTAATTATGCCTTGGCCTAAATAACTCACTTTCCCGCTCACATGCACCTGTAGTTGTAGATCAATCTTAACGTTGAGGATAGATAATCGGCTGATTAATTTCTGAATTGTGTGGCCTTGCTCAATCTTAAATTGCAGCGGAGTTTTGCTACCGGTGGCTAATAAGTAACTGGCGATATTGGCCGCCGCAGTGCCGGAGGCAAAATCTTCGCTAATTTGAAATGGATTGGCACTAAAGCAGCGCAGCGTGATTAGCTCGCCTTCCATGCTCCAAATGGTGGCCTGTACTAAAGATTTCGGGCTTTCTAAGCAATACGCCAACAGTGTGGGGTGTGGTTTGGCTTGTAAAACGCTTTGCCGTGAACGAACTTGGATCATTAATTGTTCAAGGCCACTATCGACAAATAAGATGGGGTTGATAATATCGCGGACGGCAATATCAAGTGCTTGGGCGACTTCAAGATGCCCACGTTCACAAGGCCGGGTACTGCCCGCTGGGCTAATAAAGCTATAGCCTTCATTTGCATACTCTACTGGTGTAGTGCCAATGCTAGTGCTGATTTGCGCGGAATGAAAATCAGGATTGTTTTGATGCAAGAGCGCCGCAGCACCGATTAAAGCGCGGCCGGAAAAAGGCAGGCTGTATTGCGGACCAAAACAGCAGAGCTCGCGTGTTTTTGGGTTAAAGAAGGCGACTTCGCTGCCACCCATTTGGTAGGCAAGGGCTTGGCAAGTTTCAGGGTTAGGAAATTCATCATTACTAAATATAATTAATGGATCGCCAGACAGTGGTTTCTCGGCAAATACATTGAGCATATGAAAGGTGAATTGAGGCATTTAGCAATTGCCCTGAAAGAAAAGGTGGCTGCCACATAATGGGGCAGAAAACGGCATAGTTTGGTAAAATGGCAAAAAAATATTGTCTTAAACTTCTATTGTTGGACTGCCATGCCTGTGAACTTACCTATTGCTGAGAAAGACCAGCCCTTAAAGCGGGATCTTGATCTCCTTGCTGCCTTGTTGTCTGACACGATTCGTGAGCAGGCTGGTGCTGCAACGGCTGAACAAATTGAAGCGATTCGCCAGCTGGCGTTCCGTTATGTACAAGGTCATGAGCCTGATGCAGGTAAAGCGCTTGCGCGTTCTTTATCAGTACTCGATATGCCAACGACAATGGCCTTGGTGCGTGCATTTAGCTATTTCTCACATTTATCCAATATAGCAGAGGATTTGCATCACAATCGCCGTCGTCGTGCTCACAAAATTGCGGGCTCGAAAGCGCAGCGCGGTAGTATTTCGGCAGTGATTGATGATCTGGTGGAGCGTAACGTTAAGCCTTCTGAAATGTTGGCGTTATTGGCGGATACACTTATTGCGCCGGTGATGACCGCGCATCCGACTGAAGTGAAGCGTAAAACCATCCTTAATTGCCACACTGCTTTGGCCGCTTTGTTGACGGAACGTGATCGCAGCCAAATGACGCCAGAAGAAGTTCGCGCCAATCAAGAGGCGATGGAACGCGTGATGCTGACGTTGTGGCAAACCCGCGAAGTGCGCACTGTTAAATTGACGGTACAAGACGAAATCGAAAATGGTTCGACGTTCTTCCGTAATACCTTCCTGCATGAAATCCCACGCTTGTATCAAGATTTGGAAGACAAATTCTCGGATATGAGCGGTGAAGCCATTCAATTGCCGAATTTTATTCAAGTGGGTAGCTGGATTGGTGGCGATCGCGATGGCAATCCAAACGTGACAGCGGATGTGATGCGCTATGCGGTTTCACGTCAAGCTGGCGTGGCACTGGATCATTATTATCAGCAATGCTTGAAGTTAGAGGGCGAATTGTCAATGTCGACGCGTTTAGTCGCTGTCGATCAAGCCTTGTCTGAATTGTCTGAAACCGCTGTTGACGATAAAGCGCGCAAAATTGGCGAACCGTATCGTTTGGCGGTGTCTGCCATTGCGTCACGTATTTTTGCTACTGCCTTAGAAATTGGTACTTTCCATCATGAATTGCATGATGTGGCGCATGCTGCTGCGTATAAAAATGCCGATGAATTGTCGGCTGATTTGGCAACGATTGCGCGTTCATTAAAAGCACATGGCGCTGCAAAATTGGCCAATGGTCGTTTGCGTCGTTTGCAACGCGCCGTATCGGTATTTGGCTTTTTCTTAGCGCCAGTCGATATGCGTCAAAATTCAGCGATTCATGAAAAAATGATTTGCGAATTATTCCAGCAAGCCGGTCTTGAGGAATACAGCAAGCTGGATGAGCAATCGCGTCGTACCGTGCTGCTGCGCGAATTATCCAGCCCACGTCCGCTGATTTGCCCGTATGACGTCACGTACAGCCCAGAAGTACAGCAAGAACTCGATATTTTGCATGCCGCCGCTGAATTGCAAGCGCGTTATGGCGAGGCTGTATTGCCAAATTACATTATTTCTAACTGTGAATCCGTGTCGGATATGTTGGAAGTCGCGGTCTTGCTCAATGATGTTGGTTTAGTGTCATTGGCACCACAAGTGCGCAGCAAAGTCAATATCATTCCATTGTTCGAAACGACGCCAGATTTGCGCAATAGTGGCAAAATCATGACTGAGATGTTTGCGTTGACACAATGGCGTCAATTGCTCAATTGCCGCAACCATGTGCAAGAAGTGATGCTGGGTTATTCTGATTCGAATAAAGAGGGAGGTTACCTCACGTCGAATTGGGAGCTGTATAAAGCTGAACTCGCCTTGGTGGATGTGTTTACTGCCGCCGGTATTAAATTGCGTTTATTCCACGGTCGTGGTGGTACGGTCGGTCGTGGTGGTGGTCCAGCTTACGATGCGATCTTGGCGCAGCCAGCAGGCTCGGTGAACGGCCAAATTCGGATTACCGAACAAGGCGAAGTGATTACCGCTAAATACGCCGATCGCGAAGTCGGTCGCCGTAATTTGGAAATATTGGTTGCTGCAACCTTGGATGCAAGCTTCCAACCCGCCATCGTTGAAACGGATGACGTGATTGCGCGCCGCGCTTTGATGGAACGCCTATCAAGCCGCGCTTACCAGTTCTATCGTGATTTGGTGTATGCAACGCCGGACTTCATTACCTATTTCCTTGAAGCGACGCCGATTACTGAGATTCCGAATCTGAATATCGGTTCGCGCCCAGCTGCACGTAAAAACACCACTAGCATTGGCGATTTGCGTGCGATTCCTTGGGTATTCTCATGGTCGCAATGCCGTTTGATGTTGCCGGGCTGGTATGGTTTTGGTACTGCGATTGCGGAATATCTAGCAGAAACGGGCGATGATGGCCTTGCAAATTTGCGTGAACTGTATGCAAATTGGTCTTTCTTGCAAGTGACGATTTCGAATATGGAAATGGTATTGGCAAAATCGGATATCGCAATCGCTGAGCGTTATTCTGAATTGGTGCAAGATCAAGCGGTTGCCGCGCGTATTTTTGGCCGAATTAAAGCCGAATGGCAGCGCTCAGTCGATGCAGTCTTGGCGATTACTGGTCACGAGCAATTGTTGGGCGATAATCCAACTCTGGCTCGAAGCTTGGATAACCGCCTACCTTACCTTGATCCACTTAATCACTTGCAAGTTGAGTTGCTCAAACGCATTCGTGGCGGTGATGATTCAGAAGAATTGCGTCACGCAGTGCATTTGACGATTAATGGTGTATCAGCAGGCTTGCGTAATAGCGGCTAATTTAAGTAGTCTGCAAAAATTTTCTTGCATCGTTGTCTCGCCTTGTCGTACTGAATGTACTGTCTTGGGCTTGCCTGTCTTGCCATAAAACTTTTGCACTAATACTTATTGCGTAGCGCGAAGTGAAAAAGGAGAAGGGAAAGGATCAATTAATCCTAACCCAACTCCTTTTTTCTATTGTGGCGAATGTGAATACTATTGGGGTATCTTTACCTAGGTAATGAATTCTGATGTCTACAGCTAAATACATGTATACCGTATTGAAAAGCCAATTTAAGCCTATCTGCGGTATTTTGCTTGCAGGCTTGCTGGCAACGCCAGCGTATGCCTTGCCTAGCCACTTTAGCGACAAGGTCGAAGCGGCACTCGCTTGCCGCAGCGAATGGTCGACGATCTGGTGGCGTAGTTATTTTCGCTTGCACTTGGAAGCGCCGATTCGTGTCTGGGGCGAGGCCGAGTGGTTTAATGGCAAAAATGCCGAGCTGGCCGGTAATCGTGCGCAAGAAGTGTTTGTGAATACGCCTGAATCGGGTGCACTGATGGTGGGTGTACTGATTAATTCCCCTGTAGCAACGGTTCGCAAAAATATTGAAACCCGTATGGGTTTTAGTTTTGTCGAGCTGCCTGGCCCCTATCCCCGTTATCTCTCTCAATTTGGCAGTGTTTTGGTGCGCGTTTCCGAAGAGCAAACTAAGTGGTATTGCGCGCGCTGGAATTTGGGAAATCGCCCTTAAGTAAAAATTTCATTCAGTTTGCATGAGTGCTTGATACCAGTTGCTGACACGGTAGAGCACAAACGAGCACTGAATTCCCATAAAAATCATTGAAGTGTAAATTTCTTGTTTGTTATTTTTTGATTTGTTTCGTGTAATTATTTGTTGCGAGATACTTTTTTCCTCTCTAAGGTTTTTCACTTTTATTGCAAATATTTGTGTAGTAGGTCACAAATTACTACGACAATAATTTTGTGTATCCTACATAATTAATTGTTTATATTGCAGTGCATAATTAAATTTATATTGAATATGCTTAATAAAATGGTGTTTTTTGGTTTGTTTGTTGCGTTGCGATTATGGTTTTAAGTCGGTTAGATGTAGTGATTTTATCGACTACATTTTGAGCTCGGTTTGACTTTGTTTTTCTGCTAAATCACGCTTGACAAGAAAATGGCTTTAGCTGCTAATAGAACTCAACGAGATCGAAAATATAATTTCGGGTCGTAACAGCAGAGCAAAAAATAGGTTTCTTTCATTAATCTTTCTTTTGCTGTGTTGTGGCAAGACCAGTCGCATTGCGCGGGTAAAGCCAAAAATACAGAGGATGGAGACAGTGTGTAACAAAAAGCCGAGACGGATTGTTATGATCGAGGCGTGAGAGGAAGACAAGTTGTACCGCAACCCGAGCAGATTGTTATGACAAGGGTGCGAGAGGACGGTGGAGTTGTTGCAATATAAAAACCCCGACGGATTGTTATGATTGGGGTACGAGAGGAAGACGTAATACCTAAGTTTTACCCCATAAAATGTGCCGAGCCAATGTAGCTCGACTTTTGCTCGGTACTCAAACCCGGCATCATTCATCGCTAGAGTGATAGACCATGAACCCTTCCACTATGTGGGAGGGTTTTTTATTTTCTGGCTGCCGCAAAGTGGTGGATAATTGCGCTTTTACCGTGAACGTGCGCTGTCGTGAATTCTATGTCTGCATCCATCAATCCATTCAATCTGACTGCAATGAATACCTTGGGTCTGCAATCTGCCGCCGCACGGGTGTTGCATTTCACTCAATTAGCGCAGTTAGCCCAATGGTGCGCTGATCCGGAACTCAATCACTTGCCGAGCTTGGTGCTCGGTGGTGGCAGTAATTTAGTGATGTCTGAATACATCGCCAATAATGTGATTCAGGTGGGTTTATTGGGCAAACGCCTCGCGCGTGAAGATGATACGGCGTGGTATGTCGCGGCTGCAGCAGGCGAGCCGTGGCATCCGTTTGTGCAATGGACTTTAGCGCAAGGTTGGGGCGGATTGGAAAATCTATCCTTGATTCCCGGGACGGTTGGCGCTGCGCCCGTGCAAAATATCGGCGCTTATGGTGTTGAGATCAAAGACGTGTTTGAGCAACTCACTGCGATGCATTTGAAGACGGGTGAGCAGCGCGTGTTTACCTTGGCCGATTGCCAGTTTGCCTATCGCGATAGCGTGTTTAAGCAGGCTGAAGCAGGGCAGTGGGTGATTACTGAGGTGATATTCCGCTTAGCTAAAAATCATCAAACTCAGACGAATTATGGCGATATTGAACGAGAACTTGCGCTACTGAATTTGGGGTCGACACCGAGTGCAGTGTCGCAAGCGGTCATTAATGTACGCCAGCGAAAATTGCCCGATCCGGCGCAGATTGGCAATGCTGGCAGTTATTTTAAAAATCCGATCGTTAGCGCAGCAATCCATCAGCAAGTGCTGGCGAAGCATCCGAACGTCGTGGCCTATGCTTTGCCGGATGGCCAGTTCAAATTGGCGGCGGGCTGGCTGATTGAACAAGCGGGTTGGAAGGGTAAGCGCTTGGGGCCGGTTGGTATGTACGAAAAACAAGCTTTGGTTTTGGTGAACCACGGCGGGGCGACGGCGGCGGATGTGCTGGCTTTAGAGCGTGCTGTACAGGCGGATGTATTAGCACAATTTGGCGTGCTTTTAGAAGCCGAGCCAGTGAAATGGTAGTTGGAGTATTTAGCTCTAGATATTATCTATAAATGACTAGAGGGCAATACCCAAGGGTATTGCCCTTTTCTTTTAAGCTAAAGCATTCAGTAATAAATCGTGAATCCCACCAAATCCACCATTACTCATCACCAAAATCTGATCGCCAGCTTGTGCCGTTGATTTGATTGCAGTTACTAATTCAGAAATGTCGCTAAAGCAGTTGGCTTTGTCGCCTAATTCGGCGAGTGCTTCCGCTGGATCCCAGCCTAAATTCGCGCCGTAGCAAAACACCAAATCCGCATCGACTAAACTGCCAGCGAGCGCGGCTTTCATCGTGCCGAGCTTCATCGTATTCGAGCGTGGTTCTAACACGGCCAAGATACGCGCACTGCCGACTTTGCTGCGCAAACCTGCCACCGTGGTGGAAATCGCCGTTGGGTGATGCGCGAAATCGTCGAACACGGTGATGCCGTTGACGCAGCCTTTCACTTCCATACGGCGTTTCACATTGGCAAATTGTCCCAGCGCTTCAATTGCCACTGCGGGTGTAACGCCAACATGGCGTGCGGCGGCAATTGCCGCGAGTGCGTTGTGCGCGTTGTGTTCGCCCATCAGCGCCCAAGTTAAACGGCCTTGTGGCTGGCCTTCAAAAATGACGTCAAAGCCATCGGCATATACCTCGCCAACTTGCCAGCCCGCTGCTAACGAGGCGCTGCTAGGACTGATAGCAAAGTATTCCACTTCGCTCCAGCAACCGCGCTCCAGCACACGCTGCAAGCTGGCTTCGCGGCCATTGCAAATCACGCGGCCTTGGCTCGGTACAGTGCGAACGAGGTGATGAAATTGCGTTTCAATCGCGCCTAAATCTGCAAAAATATCGGCGTGATCAAATTCGAGGTTATTCAATACCGCTGTGCGGGGGCGGTAGTGAACGAATTTACTGCGCTTATCAAAAAATGCTGTGTCGTATTCATCCGCTTCAATAACAAAAAACGGCGAGGTGCTATTGGCGTCTTGGCGCGGTGTTTGTGGCAAACGTGCGGAAACGCCGAAATTTTCTGGGATGCCGCCAACCAGAAATCCGGGCGCGAGTCCGGCGTATTCCAAAATCCACGCCAGCATGCCAGTGGTGGTGGTTTTGCCGTGTGTGCCAGCAATCGCCAACACCCATTTATCGTGCAGAATTTGCTCGCCCAGCCATTGGGGCCCCGATGTATAGGGCAGGCCAGCATTTAAAATCGCTTCCATCAGCGGCATACCACGCTTCACGACGTTACCGATGACAAATAAATCAGGTTTGAGGCTGAGCTGTTCTGCGCCAAAGCCTTCAATCAACTCAATGCCAAGCGCTTCAAGCTGCGTGGACATTGGCGGATAAACATTAGCGTCGCAGCCAGTAACGGTGTGGCCTGCGGCGCGGGCGAGCGCCGCAATGCCGCCCATAAAAGTACCGCAGATGCCCAAAATATGAATATGCATAGTAGATATAACCGTATTGCTGATAAAAGTAGGGATGAAATTGAGTTATTGAATACTTATTTGACTAAGGTACTTGGCGGATTATCCACATGTCCTTACAATCAGATCAAACCGTAAAACTAAGCACTAGCGCAAAATTTTTATGCAAGGCGTCGAAACCGCAGGCCGTACTTGAGTACGACAGGGTAAGACAAAGATGACAGACAACTTTTGCTGAAGCACTTACACTAATTAGGCTTGAATTCCATGACTATGTCCACCCCTGTGAATCCGGTGGAAATTGCCCGCATTGCACTTAAGCGGCTTTCTGAACGGGCCTTGCCGCCAACGCCCGAAAACTACGCGCAGTTTTATAATGCGATTTTGACGATCAAAGCCCCTGAAACGAAAACCGCGACCGAGATGCAATTGGCGTGGCAAGTTTTATATAAGCTTGATGATGCGGTGAGCGATACCGCTGAGTTGACGTCAAGTTTATTGGATAACCTAGCCGACTCTACGGTGATTTTTGAGCAAAAACTCGGCGATTTAAAGCAAGTTCGCCAAGCCCACGCTGAAAAGACTGTTAGTGCTGAAGAAACGCATGCTTCGCTCGAAGATATGCTCAATGTGGTGATTAGCACCACGCATAATGTGCATTCAACGGTAACCACGTCGCATAGTGAATTACAAACTATCCGTGATTCAATCCGCCATATTGAAGAAGATCTCGCGTTTAACCGCAAAGTGTTAGAGCAAGATGCACTGACCGGCGCGCTCAATCGCCAAGGTTTGGATCATTTATTACTGCGTGAAGTGAAACGCGCGCAGCGGATTGATGGGCGTTTGACGGCGGCGATTATTGATTTGGATGACTTCAAACAGATTAATGACAAATTCACGCATTTGGTCGGCGACCAAGTGCTGATTCATGTGACGAATCTGACCAAAGCGGTGCTGCGTGAATCAGATATTTTGGTGCGTTACGGCGGCGAAGAGTTTTTGCTGTTGCTGGTGGATACCGATGTACGCGGCGCGAGCTATGTGATTGATCGTTTGAAGCTAGTGGCAGGTCGCACGCCGTATATTCATCACAATCAACGGATTGAGGTGCGCTTTTCGGCGGGGATTGCGCAGTTAAAAGACGATGAAAATGGCCGCGCATTATTGCTGCGCGCTGATGAGGCGCTGTACCGCGCTAAACAGAGTGGTCGTGGTAAGACTGAAATCGCTGAGTAATTGTATTGGCATAAAAAAGCCGCCCCATTCATCGGGCGGCTTTTTTTATGCTTATGATTTTACATTGCGGTTTTTAACCATAAAGCTTGGTAACCATTCGTTAGTACCAAACCTGCAAAATAGAGGTACAGCAAGGCCGAGATGAAATGGCAGCCTTGTTTAAATTTATTGCCCATCGCTTTGCCGCCTTGATGGCTGGCGCAAACGATGCCCAGTGTCCAAGCGATGCCGCCAATAAAAAATCCAGAGAGGAATATCCCGCTACTGCGTAATGAGCCATCGGTGGCTTGCGCGATTAATGAGCCGCCGACTGCGGCAAACCATAAAATCGACGTTGGTGAAGCCATCGCCAGCACTAAACCGCGGCCAAATAGGTGATGCTTGGGCGGCAAGGGCGGATGTTCAGATTCTTCGAGCTGTGCGTCTTGCAATGCTTCGCGCGCCATTTTCCACGCCAGCCAAATCAGCAGGCTGCCGCCACCTAGCCAAGTGAGCCATTGCACCGCAGGGAATTGCAATAAATAGCGCATGCCCAGCAAAGCCAAAATCGCATAGCATAAGTCGCCAAAACATGAACCTAAACCGAGAAAAAATCCTGCTCGGCGCCCGTGTTTCATTGCGACATCAATCATTGCCACATTGACCATACCAATATCAAGGCACAGCGACAGAGAAAGTAAAAAGCCAGTGATGAAGATTTCCATCACGGCAGTTTAAGGGAAAACCCGTGCTACCCAAATTGGGGAAATTGGCAGTTTTCAGTGTTAACTGCGCCAAAATGCACTGGTGAATAAAATCAGCACCGAGAAAATTTCCAAACGCCCGAGCAACATCGTAAAGCTGCATACCCAGATTTGAAAGTCGGTTAAACCACCATAATTACTTGCGGGGCCGACTTGCCCTAGACCTGGTCCTGCATTATTGATACACGCGATAATTGCGCTAAAGCTGGAAATGAAATCCATGCCTGATAGCAAAAGCGTGAACGTGAGCACGACGATGCTGCTGAAGTATAAAAAGATAAAGCCCATCACCGAAGCCAGAATCGACGTGGGAATAATTTGGCCATTAACGCGCAAAGGGTGGATGCCTTGTGGATGCAGCAAGAGCGACATTTGCCGCCCAACTTCGCGAGTCTGAATAATCGTACGTATCATTTTAATCCCGCCGCCCGTCGATCCAGCACACGCGGTAATGCAGGAGAGTAAGAGCATTACCAAGGGTGCAAAAATCGGCCATTGGCCAAAATCAACGCTGGCAAAGCCGCAATCGGTGGCAATTGAAATCAGATTAAATGACACATGGCGCAATGAGGTTAAAAAGTCGGGATAGGTTTTTTGCCACAGCAGGAAAAAACTTAGGCCGATAATGCTGGTCGCGATCAATAGCAGCATCGCTTTAAATTCAGAATCGTGCCAATAGACTGAGAGTTTCCTGCCCGATAGCGCAAAGTAATGCGTCGCGAAATTGGTCGCAGCTAGTAGCATAAACACCATCAAAATGATTTCAATGAGGGGGGAATTAAAAAAGCCAACGCTGGCATCGTGCGTTGAAAAACCACCTAAACACATTGCGGCAAAGGCGTGGCAAACCGCATCCAGCCAAGACATACCACCGACCCAACGCAAGAGCAAAGCGCAGATGACAGTGAGCCCCGCATAAATCAGCCACAGATTGCGCGCTGTTTCGTGGATGCGTGGCGTGAGTTTGCTGTCTTTAATCGGGCCAGGGGTTTCAGCTTTAAAGAGTTGCATACCCCCCACCCCTAATAGCGGGAAGATAGCGACTGCTAAGACGATGATACCCATACCCCCTAGCCAATTGAGTAAG
This sequence comes from Deefgea rivuli DSM 18356, assembly GCF_000620145.1. Taxonomy (GTDB): domain Bacteria; phylum Pseudomonadota; class Gammaproteobacteria; order Burkholderiales; family Chitinibacteraceae; genus Deefgea; species Deefgea rivuli. Next base: position 191,826 of record NZ_JHVM01000008.1, on the reverse strand, counting down.
TGTCGCCATAAGTTAATCGATGCGGGTAAGTGATCTAAGCCCGTCATCACTGTCGCACCGGTGGTTGAGAGCGCTGACATGGTTTCAAAGTAGGCATGGGTGAACGACATATTCGGATCGAACAGCATCAGCGGTACAGCGGCAACGGCGGCGAGCGCCGTCCACAGGCCGACGACCAAGATAAAACCATCGCGCGGTAATAGCTCTCGGCGGTAATTACGAGTCAGCAGCCATAGCAACCCACTAAATATTTGCAGGCCGATGAGCGCATCAATGAACGGCCATAGTCCGGCATCATTATTCCACCAAGCAACGATAATGGGCACGATAATGCTGAGTGAAAACAGCATCGCCACGCGCGCGACGACATTGACCGTTGGCAGTAATTTTTGGGCGATTTGCATTTAGAAAAATCCCACCGAAACCGCAAATAATTTCTCGACATCTCGAATATGGCTTTTGTTATCGATAAATAAAATCACATGATCGTCGCTTTGAATCACCGTATCGTGGTGCGCCATGATGACTTTTTTACCGCGTACCAGCGCGGCGAGATCAGCACCTTGCGGCAATTTAATCTCTTCGATTCTCCGGCCAATCACCTTCGATGTGTCTTGTGTGCCATGAACAATCAGTTCGATGGCTTCGGCTTCGCCACGGCGCAAGCTATGCACTGCAACGATATCGCCTTGGCGAACGTGAGCGAGTAGGGCGCCAATCGTGACTTGAGCCGGTGAAAGCGCAACATCGATTTTGCCGCCTTGTAATAAATCAACATAACGTGAGCGATTGATAATCGATACCACGCGGCGCGCGCCCATTTGCTTGGCCAGAAGCGACGACATGATGTTGTCTTCATCGTCGGACGTCAGCGCGAGAAATAAATCGCAGCGATCAATTTGTTCGTTTTCGAGTAAATCTTCATCGGTCGCTTCGCCGTGTAGCACGAGGCTATCGTTGAGTTGTTCAGCTAGCCAATGTGCGCGGTCGCGATTATTTTCAATGACTTTCACTTGGTAACGCGTTTCAATTTGCTTGGCTAAGCGGTAGCCTACATTACCGCCACCACAAATTTGGATTCGTTTGACGGGTTTATCATTGCTGCAAAATTCACTCACGACTCGGTTGACGTGTTCGGATGCGGCAAGGAAAAATATTTCGTCCCCGACTTGTAATTCCACTTTGCCATCGGGGCGAACGCGTTTATTTTTGCGGTAAATCGACACAACGCGGCAATCAATTTTCTCTAAATATTGAGCCAGTGTTGCTAGATCTTTGCCATCCATATGCGCGCCCGCCTCGACACGAACGGCAATCATTTTGGCTAAACCACTGGCAAATTCAAGCACTTGCAAGGCTTCTGGGGTTTCAATCAGGCTTACTAGGTAATTGGTGACAATTTGTGCGGGTGTAATCACATGATTGATGGCAAAGCCAGCTTCAGTGAATAGACCGGCGTATTCCAAAATATCCTGATCGCGAATCCGCGCCAGGCGAGTGGGCACATTGAATAAATCATGCGCAATTTTGCACGCGACCATATTCACTTCATCATAAGGCGTGACGGCAAGTAGTAAATCTGTGTCTTGAATGCCTGCGGCGATCAGCGCTTTGGGATTGTTGGCGAGGCCAAGCGAAGTACGTAAATCTAAACGATCAGCGAGCGGTTTGAGCAAGCTGGGGTCGTTATCTAGGACTGTGACGTTGTAGCGCTCATGAACCAATTGTTCAGCCACCGAGGAGCCAACTCGCCCCGCACCTAAAATTAAAATATTGGGCAAGATAGACCTCTGTGACCGATATGAAATGATTAAAGTAAAAAATCGGCCGAATGACTGGGCCGATTTTTTTAGTGTTGCATTACTTCTTATTGCTCTTCAGTAACGCGCTGTTTGCGTGGCATTTGAATCCCGAGCTGTTTAAGCTTGCGATACAAATGCGTACGTTCCAAACCGATACGCTCAGCAACGCGGCTCATATTGCCGTTGGAGAGTTCAATTTGGCGCTCCAGATAAAAACGCTCAAATTGATCTCGCGCTTCGCGTAATGGCAAATCCAAATCGATTTGCGGCAAAGGCATCGCTTGCGGCGTGACGCCCAAAGTGGCCTCTTGCGAATTGGGCGACAGCTGCGTGAGCAGGCGGCTCACTGGCAAAATATCAATATCGCCATCACGACCCGTCAAGGCCAAGCTTTTCACGACATTGGCCAGTTGGTCGATATTACCCGGCCAATCTTGCTGGCTGAGTAGCTGCAAGGCGGATTTTGAAAAGCGTCTTGCGCCGAGTTTATTGCTATTGACTGTTTGTGCCAAAAGCACTTCAGCCAAGGCCGCAACGTCTTCGGCATGCGCGCGCAGCGGCGGCACCGCAATAATGATTTGGGTCAGCTGGCGCAGTAATTCTGGCTCGCACTGATTAATCAACTGATCCAGTGGCCGACTCGATGCTGTCACTAGACGGATTTTGTATTTTTCGAGCTTTGGCAGCAGATTAAGCAAGCCCGTTTGGGCTTTACGATCTAGCCACGCAATATCCCGAACAAAAATCGTACCACCTGCCGCACGATTGAGGATGTCTTGCGGCGGTAGCGCGAGTTCTTCATTTGCGCTAGGCGAAATAAACGGCGTATTGGGGCGAGTTAAATGCCGCGCGCAGGTTTCAAAACCGGATCCTGGTTCGCCGGTTAAAGTGATAGGCAGGGTTTGGCTTGCAACCTGGTCAAGCGCCTCACGCAGCGAAGTAATTGCTGCGCTATTGCCGAGGCTCTGCAAACCCTGAGTCGGCTTTACCGGATTAGCAGGCTGAGAGAGTGCCCGTTTTACCGTGGACAGCAATTTTTGCAGACCAATTGGCTTTTCGAGGAAATCGAGCGCGCCGATGCGCGTGGCTTCGACTGCGGTATCGACGGTGGCATGCCCCGACATCATGACGACTGGCATAGTGAGTTGGCCGTTGCGGGCCCATTCTTTGAGCAGTGTCACCCCATCGGTATCTGGCATCCAGATATCCAATAGCACGAGGCGAGGTTCGCCTTGGTTACGGTATTGACGTGCAGCCTCTGCATTTTCAGCGAGTGCAACGCTATACCCCTCATCCAGCAAGATTTCAGATAAAAGCTCGCGGATGCCGATTTCGTCGTCGACGATTAAAATATCTTGATTAGCCACTAGTTGTTTCCTCCCAGAGCGGCAGCTCGATCCTAACGTAAGCACCGGTGGCATTACCCACCTGAACGCGTCCGTGATGTTCTTCGATGATTTTTTTCACGATCGCTAAACCAAGACCCGTACCTTTGGCCTTTGATGTGACATAAGGCTCAAAAACACGAGGCAATAGTTCGGCGGGAAAGCCTTTGCCGCTGTCTTCAATATAAAGACGCGCCCATTTTTCGTCTTTTTCTACCAAAAGGCAAATCCTTTGCTCGGGAGCATCGGTGATTGCATCTTGGGCATTTTGTAGCAAGTTATGAATCACTTGCCGCAAATGGGTTGGGTCACCATTGACCATGAGTGCACCATGAACTTTGAAGTCGAGCGCAATCGGCGACGCTTCATACAGAACCAGCACTTCATTTAATAATTGGATTAAATCGAGCGGGCGCTTTTTGCCGGAAGGCTTGCGGGCATAATCGCGGAAAGCGTCGACCATTTGTTTAAGTGCCGCGACTTGCTTGACGATGGTTTGCGTATTGCGCTTTAAAAACTCTGCGCCTGTCGCGTCAAGTTTATCAACCAGTTTCATTTCCATCCGTTCGGCAGACAGCTGAATTGGCGTCAGTGGATTTTTGATTTCGTGGGCTAAGCGCCTTGCCACTTCACCCCAAGCGGCATCGCGCTGTGCGGACAGTAATTCGGTAATGTCATCAAATACCATTACATAGCCATGCAAGTCTTCGCTACCATCAATTTTTTGCGTGAGGCGTGTACCGCGCACCAAGAGCACGCGTTTTTCAGCATCCAGCTCAATTTGTCTTTGCCAGACTTCGTCATCTGATAAGAAACCGTGGATAGTATGCGCAAAAAATGCGGTGAGGTTCGGGTAGGCTTCATTCCATTGTGACAAGGGCAGCGTGCCAATTCGATTTGGATCTAAGCCTAAAATCCGTAGCGCGCTGTGATTGGCCGATTGTAAATGCCAGTCTTCATCCAGCGACAACACCCCCGCCGATAGCGAGCCTAAAATCGCTTCAACATAGGCTTTGGCTTCGGCTTGCTCGGCTTGATTTTGTTCTAGCGTATCGCGCGCATCAGAGAGCTGGCGCGTCATGCGATTAAACGAATGAGTCAAAATTCCGAGTTCATCGCGGCTAATGACGGGGTGTTGCTGCGTAAAATCACCTTGCGCCACCGCGCGCGTTCCGGCGGCTAAGACCGACAGCGGTGCGGCAAGTTTGTCGGATAGGTAAATCGCCAAGGCCAGAGCGCCCAGTAGCGCCATCGTCAATGCCATCGTCAACGTCAGGCTAAAAATCAGTTTTAAGCCAGCACGAGATTGCGAGAGTTGTTTGTATTCACTGCGGACTTGTTCAACCAGTTCAGCGTCTTGAGCGAGCTGTTTGGGAACAGGTTGTAGCAATTGCAGTAATTTGACGCGATTAGAAAATTCACTACCCGGCAATTGCACAATAACGCGCATGATTAAGCCATGCTCGGGGTCGTTTTCAATCCCTTTGTAATAGCCGCGCTCGGCTTCGGTAATGATTTTTCGCTCGGGCAGATTGGGTACAAGCCCCGCGTATTCATTGCCGATATGGGCGTGAACTTGGCTGTTATTATCGAATAAGGTGATCTCTTGCACGCCAGTTTGATCACGTAATTTGGACAGGCGCTCCAGCAGCGCGCTCATACTGTTATCGTGAATATCCCAAGCGATGACGCTGGCTTTGCGTTGCAAATCATTAAGCTGATAATCAATCGCGTTATGCCCCAAATTCAAGCCGCGATCGAGTGCATTGTCAACGCGAACATCAAACCAAGTTTCAATTGAGCGATTTAAAAATTGCACCGATAAGGTGTACACCAAAGCGCCGGGTAGAATGGCGACTAAGGAAAACATCAGCACCATACGCATCGTGAGCCGCGAACCAAATACTTTGCTTTTAACTCGTTTTAAGAGCTGGGCTAGGCGGGAGCCAACTAGAATCGCCAAAGCCAACAACAAAACGCCATTCAGCGTTAGGATTAGTTTGTAATATTGTGATAATTCAGAGGTATTGCCGGACGCCGAGGCCAGCAAAAACAGTAGGATCGTGCCTAAAACACCCAGAAAAATCAGTAACTTTTTCATTGCGCGGCCTCAACGGGCTGCGGTGCATTACGCTGTAATTCCTGCCAGCCAGAATCTAATACCCAACTTTCATCGCCCAAGGCTGTGAGCTGATACGATTTTGGTAGCTGTGAATGATCAAGGCGAAAGCGGATTTTGCCAGCAAAGTCTTCAGGCGTAATATTGCTACTTTCTAAGACTGCCCAACTGCGAATAATAGTAAGCGCAAGCAGCGCTTCTTCGGCGGTATTAAAGCTGCGGCTTAAGCCTCCGGTATTCAAGCGGTATTGGCGCGTGAGCGGCTGATAACTCAGACGGTAGGTAATGCTGGCCGTTGGATTAAAGCTATCGGCGACACTACGATACCAAGCATAGAAATGCGGTCGGGTGAGTTTGAAGTCGTAGGTAAATGGCAGTGATAAGCCATTTTTCAGCGCGGTTTCAATTTCTGGCGAGAGGGTCACTGCGTAACGTGCTGCCAGCTCAATGCGGTTACCGTTAAATTCAACTTCGGATTTGATGGTTTTGATGCTGCCGGCATACGCACTCATCGCGCATAGCAGCAGCACAGCAGCAATCAATTGCCGCCAATTACGATTTTGAAAAAAGTGCGTAATAAAAACCATCATCTATAAATTCTAATTATTCTTTTAAATCAATGTGTTATCTGTGGGCAGAGTTTCACGGAATATTATTTTATGTAGCATTATTTGGAGCGAGAATACGCTGCTGTTGGCAGATGGTAACAGGGTCGAGGGTTATGCCGCAAAATTTCGTGAGGGTATCTGATGTATTAGGGTCTTCCTGTATCCCCCCATGCCCCTTTGAGTTTTTTTAAATGTACGAAAATGGTGTGCTTCAGCCTACAAAGCTTGCATTCTCAAGGCTTATGCAATCTCTATCTTCAATCCTGCCGTAGCCTTTCCCGTTTAGTTTTCCTTTGTTCAAGTCACTATGTCGCGTGAATGAATGATTCATTAGCCTATACCGTAAAGAGCCCGTTCAAAGTCGCTCTGAATACTCGTAAATATTGGTTCATTAGGGTTGATGTATTTTGAGCTACATGGCATTATTGAGCTATAACTTAATTGAGCTTATGAAAGGGTAGTCATCATGGACTTCTACTATGGTCGAGTTTCTACATCGGAACAGAATAGTGAACAACAACGCCGCGAAGCCTCAGAGCTTGGTTGTGAGCGTTCCTTTATTGATGAGGGTGTGTCTGGTTATCACGTAGCCCCAGTGGAGCGTACGGGCTGGCAAGAGCTGCTAAAGGTGGTTCGTGAAGGAGATACGCTATATGTACGCTGGCTAGACCGCATAAGCCGCCGTTACGATGAACTGCATGTAACTATGCGTGGCCTAATGGAGAAGGGCGTTAAAGTAATTTGCACCATGAATGGAATGGAGTTTGACGGTAGAACCACAGACCCCATGCAGAAGGCAGTAAGAGACGCTGTGCTGGCTTTCATGGCTGCTCAAGGTGAAGCGGACTACAAGAATCGTCGTGAGATGCAGAGTCGTGGCATTGCCATTGCCAAGGAAGAGGGGCGCTATAAAGGTAAACCCAAGACCATAGATGACGCTGAAGTAAAAGCTTGGCGAACTGAGCAGGGGGCAACCATCAAGGCCACTGCGGATTACTTCAGTATCAGTATCAGCAGCGTGAAGAGAGCATGTAGTGACTTAGTAAATGCTTGATTGATGCTGTGGTGTATTTTCAGTGCTTTTAAAAATCCGAGGGGCAGGATGTAAAATTGGGGGAGCTTGGTGAATATTGTTTGGGGTTATTAAACCAACTATTTACCTTGCTGCCAGATGAGCAAATTTGTTTGAATGTGGCCTAAATCCTATTTAAGTGTTTCTGCTCGACTCCTGATGAAAGCTCGCAAAGGCAATGCAAAGGGGCGGCATCAAGTATTGAAGCAAAATCCATGATTCTGTCTTCGTACGTTTAAACCTATTACAGTGCCTAAATAATGAGCAATCCATTCGGAAACCCTTTTAGTCTGCCACATGGTCGCCCCAAGCTTCATCCTATGGAGCAGCGTACAGAACGTGTGTCGTGTTACATGGATGGTCAAGAGCGCGGCATTTTGCGTTCAGCAGCCCTCAAACTGAAAACCACCGAGGCTAAACTCTTGCGGCAAGCAGCCATTGAATTGGCCGAGAGAATACTGGCAGGGCACTCCAAGGAACTGCCTGAACCTCAGTTATACAAGAAGAAGCGCCTCAATAAGACCACTGAGCAACGCGCCAAGCGCCATGAAATCGACACCGTAGTTATCAGGCACGTTGACTTGAGCACGATAAAGTTTCCCTTCCCTGTCGAGGAAAAATGAAATCCAGTTACCAGCGCATCAAAATTGATAGCATCACAATGATTCATAATGTCCACCAGCCAGATGCATGGACTTGGTATCTGAAGCCCAAGCGAGTCAAGCATGAAGAACGCTTTCCTAAAGAACTCGCCCGCAGGCTGAACTTGGAACCAAGCCTGAAGGACAAGCTTGGACGACTTCTTGTTTATCTGGATGACAATGGCAGCTATATTCTGCTTGATGGCTATTACCGTCTTGCGGGTATTAAGAAGGCGAATGAGTTTCGGCCAAGCAATCGGCAAATTCGTATGGTGGACGCTGAGATTATCTCCGAGGCGAGTGCTGAAGAAATTATTACCGCACAGCTCAGAGCCAACTTACCGCAGCAACTCGGTATGTCCAGTAGTGAGGTCAATCATGTCATTTGGCAGTGGCTGGGGAGCGGAGAGCCCGACCTAAAGATAACTGGCAAGGTTCTGTATGAGAAATTTGCATTTACTGGCTGGAGCGAGCCGACAGCGCGAAGAATGGTAAAGCTGGCGAAGGAGCAGTGGGCTCTTGTTGATTCGGCAGGATGTGAGTCAGAGTATTGGCAATGTTGGAATGCCGTGCAAGCTCAAAGTCGCCTAGGTGAAAAACGCGAGATGCCTTTCCGTGATTCATCTGAAAGTGAACTCACAAAGCTGGCTCAGCGTGTTTGTGCCAACAATGAAGTGCATCAACTCATTAGCGACCCTGATGTTGGCGCTGAGAGTGTGTACCATGCCATCGGCCGCGAGTTAGCTAGGTTGGCAGGTGAAAATACGGTCTCATTCCAAGACTTTACGCCCAAGCAAATCAGGTTTGCTGAGGATGGGGAAATGGAAGAAGTGGTCAATGAGCTTGATGAGTTCTAAGGTTGCTTAGGGTGTTCTTTTTGATGGTCTACAGGTGTTGACTCAGTGTGCTTCAAAGTCAGTATTTACAAGGCTTCTGGCGTTATTCATTGAGTTATCCTGTATCAGGTAAGCACTATGCGCTAGATGATTCATCTGCTGATGTCTGAAACGGCTCAGCAAAGGTAATCAATAATTAAGTTACGCATGCGTGACGTTGAGATGGAAAGTCCGCCTCCGACCCAAAGCGGACTTGAGAGAATTAAGCACACTGCAATTGGTAATAATTAATTTTGCATTGCAGGTAGTGTTTAAACGCACAGTTCAAATCAATGAACTCACAGATATCAAAGTTTGTGCCACGTTCAAAATATTGCACTACATATTTATCTTCGTTTTTAGATAGCCAATAGCCTTCATGGATGGGGCGGGCAATAATGAAGCAATCAACACCCCGACGTATTCCTTCTTGAATTACTTCATCAAATGATAAATTCCAAACAGAAGGTAGTTCCCCCCATTTTCCATCAAGGAAACGACTGACGACATTATAAAAATTGTCTGTTAGAAGTGCGTCAATGAGGATGTGTTTTGGTGGGAAATTCACGGTATTACCTATGATTTAAATGACGGCTATTGGCCGACTAGAGCTACTGCACTCGACCCATAGCGGAAAGTGGATTGTGCAAGAAGCAGACGCCGAACGTGCTTAGTTATTCTCGTTTTAGGCCACCCAAAGCGTATCTTTGAGTCGTCACGTTGACCAAATAATTAGACCGCATTTTGTCTGACTAACTTGGATAAGAGTAAGGTTCAATCTGTAGATATGGATTTAGCCAGAGACGAAAGCCATATGGAGCGGCAGAAGTTTCATCATAGCGCCCGGTAAAGGCATTTGCCGCAGCAAATTCTATGTACTGTCCACGCTTGTCTTGCGCCACTCTAGCTGCAGGGCAATCTAGCAACTGAAGATTGATAATTGGTTCTGCTTGCTGGCCCGCATAAATCTTGACAGAAATATCACTATCAAGAGGATAGACAGAAAGTTCGAGTCGCAACCCAGCTTGTTCAACAAGATAGAGATAATAAGTTCCATACTCGCCTTCAGTTGGAACGACATTAAGTGCTTCAAGAAATTCGACGGGATTCCACAATAGCTCAGGCATAGCGGCCTAATGTTTGAGTTAATCGGCGTGCACCAGAATGGCGGAGTCGAGCGTGAATGAATAACACCCGACGCCACCAATATTCTCATGGCTGTATGCACGAGTGAATGCTTTACGGCACTACCACAAGTCTGTTTCTGGCCGACTTGAGCTACTGCACCCGACCCAAAGCGGAAATGTTAATTCTTAACGTTTACTAGTTACTCAGCTCTATTTACTTAGGATGTCTAAGCGGAATATTTTTTCATGCAACTCACTGCGAACCTGACTAGGCTGGAATGTTGCTAAGATTTCTTTTGGATGCACTAAGCCAGCATTCCTAGCTTGTTGAATTTGTTCAATTACCTCTGGGGATGTGGTTCGAGAAATCAAACCTACGGTTACACTTGTTATTTCAGTGCGCTTTGCTAAAAATAATTTCATTTGCTCAAAGGTAAGATTTAGTTCATACCCTGCTGCTAAACAGGCTGCAATTTCTTTGGGAAAGTAACTTCCTTCTGGCACATCTAAGTACTTTTGAAAAGCAAGATAATATTCAGAGAAGTTCATTTCCACTCACTTAAATTGTTTCATTGAACAAATGAGGCAATACTCGGAGTTTCCGCTTCTGGCCGACTGCTGCCTGTCGCATAGTTTAAACCCTTCAATCAAAGTGGGCTGCAATCCAAGTTTGGCTGTGGCTAAATTGGTAAGCGGGTGGCGTCCGATGAAATTAGGCGGATGAATTAGGTGTTAATCAACGGGGGCTGCTAATGTTTTGGTCTTTATGTCATACCATAGCTGCGCCTTAGTGATGATATGGGCAAATGTCAATGCATCGGCAATCGTTCCATAACCATTGCTTGAGCCTTTTTCTGCGCGCCCAGTCATTGCTCGGCAATAAGAATCTTGCATTCCTTCAATACCACGCTGCCATGTTTCAACCGAGTGGCGAAGACTATGGAAGTCCATACCTTTGCGATACAAACCACAGGCTTTACGCAGGTTTCGCCAAGCTTTATTGTAGTTGTGCGACCATAAGCCAGCCTTTAAGGATACGCCGTTGAATATACGTTCTGGTTGCTTTGAGCCTACTTCCTGAAACCAGCCCCAGAACTCATCAGCAACGGATGTATGCAAGGGTATCCAGCGGGGTACTTCGGTTTTACTGCCTTCAGGTGTGACATAAACGAAAACAAAGCCGTCAGACTTCATGACGTCTTGAGGGCGTAGCTGCGTTACTTCACCACCTCGCATGCCCGTTACCGCGCCAATACGCACAGCCCAATGCAGCAAAGGGTTTTCCTCTGCGCTCGGAAGGTTGGTTAGAATAGTACGCATATCGGGGGCTTGCCAACATTCGCGGTCTTGTTGAGGTGCTCCCAGTCCTTTTACTTTAATAAAGGGATTTAGCGTCACAATACGCAATTGTTTACCTGTGTCGAACCAGCCAGACAAAGCACCTAGGCGTGTCGTTTGAGTGTTGGCGGATAAGTTCCTCTCACGCAGCCAGTCTCTGTAATCCAGCCCCAGCGCTTCATGCACTTCTGTCTGATTCGTATCAACTACAAACTTCATAAAGTCACGCGCAACGGTTTCCCAAGAGGACAGTGAGGACGCTTTACGCGGCTTTCCATTACGAGCGCGTTCACTTTGTAATTGCGTTAGTAGCTTCTCGAACCCATCAGGCGTGAGTTTCTTGCTGCCCGTAGATTTGCTTTGCGTTTTAACCGCTGGTGCTGAGCTTTGCTGAGTTCGCGTAGTTCCGCTGGTGTGCAGAGGTGTAGCGTCACTATGGGTTGTTTCTGGTGCTGTAACGACGAAAGAATTACTCTCCCCTATCGGTAGTCCCAAAGCCTCCGCAGCGACTCGCATAATTTGACCTTGGGTTTCTCGTTGCTCTTGGTAAAGCTCCCATGCGTAACCTGTTTTTAGTCGTAGTGCGAATTGGATTGCTTCTGTTTGAGGTAGACGGGTGACTTCAATAGCAGCCCAAATTTTGAAGTGGCGGTACATCTCTGATTGACGCAGGCAGTCCGCTAGAAACTGGACGGCAAATAATTCTGCCTGACCCTTGTCTTCAGTTTCTGTTGATTTCCATTTTTGACCGTTGGGCGAATCTGGGAATGCCCCTTTCACATCTTCGGGAATTAGGTAGCGGGTTTGCCAATTTGCTGAAGTAGGGCGTTTGAAAACCAGTTGCACGGAGCTGTCCTCTGTAGCACTCCGTGTAGCACTTTCTGTAGCAGTAACTGGTTGATTCAATGGAATATTAGATTTCATGCGGGGTCTTTACGAATAGAGCGTAATAAAAACCATCATGTTCCGCAGTGGGTAATAACTGACCATCTATAGATTGACCATGAGGCAGCGCTTGAACAGGTAGATCCAAGCGTTTTGCATCTGGATGGCGTAGTGCAAAAGCTTCGGCTGAAGCGGCATTTTCTATAGGAAAAACAGAGCACGTAGCGTACAGGAGTTTGCCGTTTGGCGCTACGAGCGGCCAGAGCGCATCGAGCATTTTTGCCTGCTGGCGAGCAAAATTAGCCAGGTCTTCATTGCGGCGCAGCCACTTGATGTCAGGATGGCGGCGCGTCACACCGGTCGCTGAGCAAGGCACGTCAGCAAGAATGCGATCAAATTGCTGACCATTCCACCAAGTATTAGGTTCTGATGCGTCACCAAGCAGTAAGGTCGCTGATTTATTAAGTCGTTTTAGATTGTCTTCAACGCGTTTAAGGCGCATTGCATCGTTATCTAGCGCGGTTAAAGTGACCTTAGCGGTTTCTAAAATATGCCCAGTCTTACCGCCTGGCGCCGCGCAAGCGTCCAGCACGGATTGCCCATCTTGCAAGTCGAGTAACTTTGCGGCCGCTTGTGCGCCCCAATCTTGTACCGAAACCCAACCATCAAAAAAGTGTGGTAAAGAATCCACACTTGTTGGGCGTTTGAGACAGATCGCACTGTCATCCAATACGACGGCATCGATATTGCTAGTGCTCAGTAAATTCAAATAATCATTGACGGTGGTGTGCTGTGGATTGACGCGCAATGTCATCGGCGGATGCTGATTATTGGCGTTCAGGATGTCTTGCCATTGCTCTGGGTAAGCCGCTTTCATGGTTTTAATCCACCAAGCTGGGTGCGAATATTGACCCACTTCGTTGGCTTGAGCACGGCGAACAAGTTCGTCTTTTCCGCGTAAAAAGCTACGCAATACGCCATTGACCAGGCCTTTGCCAAAGCCACTACCGGTTTGCGCCGCTACTTTGACCGCATGATCCACGATGGTGTGGGGTGCAGCGCGTGAGAATTGTAGTTGGTAGATGCTGATCAGTAGTAGCGATTTAAGTTCAGCTTCGTGCAAAGGGCTGCGTAATAATTGTTTTAAAACGCCTTCTACTAGACCAAGTTGGCGTAAAGTGCCATAGCTAATATCCTGAATTGCGCCGCGTTGACCTGATTCGAGGTCGGGGTTATTTCGCCAAACGGCATTGAGCGCTTCGGTGAGATTTTTTCCTGCTAAAACTTGAGCGACCGTTTGGCTGGCTAATTTCTGAGTGATAAACATTATGTATTGTCCAAATTATTAGCCCGACCAAAAGTCGGGCTTGGGGGTATTGATCTGTGGGCTTTAGTGGCTAAGGCATGCAACTAAATACCCTTAATGGTTAAATTCTGCCGTGGCTCATGTTTCTGAGCCGCGTAACGCGCTCTTCGGTGCGTGGATGAGTGCGAAATAAATCTTGCAGGCCGCCGCCACGCAAGGGGTTGATAATCATCATTTGCGCCGTTGCTGGATGCGCTTCAGCGGTATGGAGTGGAATGCCACGCGCAAAGGCTTCAATTTTTAATAAGGCATCGGCCAGTGCTGCTGGATCTCCCGAAATCCGTGCGCCGCCCGCATCGGCTTCAAATTCGCGTGAGCGGGAAATCGCCATTTGGATCACGCTAGCAGCAAGTGGCGCGAGCAGCGCGAGAGCAATTCTGGCAATTGGATTGATGCTATTGCCGTTGCTGTCGCGGCCACCGAAAAACATCGCAAAGTTGGCGAGTGCCGAAATTGCACCGGCCATCGTTGCCGAAATCGTTGAAATCAAAATGTCCCTATGTTGCACATGGGCTAATTCATGCGCCATTACGCCGCGTAATTCACGATACGACAGCACGCGCATAATGCCCGTAGTGGCCGCAACGGCGGCATTTTCTGGATTGCGCCCCGTCGCAAAGGCATTGGGTTGGTCTTCATCAATAACGAAAACTTTAGGCATCGGCAAGCCGGCGTTGCGCGCAAGTTCTTCGACCATGCCATAGAGTTCGGGTGCAGTACGCGCATCGACTTGATGCGCGTTATACATTTTGAGCACCATCTTGTCCGAGTTCCAGTAAGCGAAAATATTCATTCCGCCACCCAAAATCAGTGCCATCAACATGCCGCTACGGCCACCAATGAGTCCACCCATCAGCATAAACAGCGCCAAAATGGCGGCCATCAGTAGCGTCGTTTTAAACCAGTTATCCATGAGGCTGATTCCTTGCGTGGGGCTGCGCGATGAAATTAAACGTTAACTGCAAATTGCGTGCCAACTTCAAGTGGAGAGCCGGCTAAAAACGCATTAGCACTCAAACGCTTGCCGCCGGATTTTTGTAATTCAGTGACGCGCAAAGCGCCGCTGCCACAGGCGATGGTGATGGCTTCTTTATCGATGGCGATAATCGAACCGATCACGCCTGTTCCGTCGATGGGCGTGGCGCGCCATAATTTCAATATAACGCCATCGAGTGAGGTTTGTGCGCTAGGGAAGGGGTTAAAGGCACGGATTTTTAAATCCAACTGCGTGGCTGTCTGCGTCCAATCAATCAATGCTTCTTCTTTGCTTAATTTCTCAGCGTAAGTGACGCCTTCTGCGGGCTGCACGCGGCGTTCTAGGCTGCTTAAATTAGCCAGCGCATCGACAATCGCCTCTGCACCTTGTGCTGCCAGTTTGTCGTGCAAGGTGGCGGCATTGTCATCTGGCATGATCGGCGTCACATGCACCGACAACATATCACCGGTATCTAGCCCTACATCCATTTGCATAATGGTGATGCCGGTGGCTTGATCACCAGCCAAAATCGCGCGCTGAATCGGTGCAGCACCGCGCCAGCGCGGCAGCAATGAAGCATGAATATTCAGGCAACCAAAGCGCGGTAAATCTAAAATAATTTGCGGTAGTATCAGGCCGTAAGCAGCAACCACCATGACATCGGCGTCTATACCCATTAAAGGTGCTTGTTGCTCTGCGCTGCGTAATTTTTCAGGCTGGTACACTGGGATTTGCTGCTCTAGAGCGACATTTTTCACGGCAGAAGGCGTGAGCTTCATGCCACGGCCACTCGGGCGATCAGGCTGAGTGAGCACCATGACGATTTCATGCCCCGCAGCGATCAGCGCACTGAGTGCTTGAGCCGCAAAATCGGGAGTTCCTGCGAAAATAATTTTCATCGTATGTGCGGTATCAAAGTGTGAGGTGTGGACAAGTCAGCAAGGGATTTGCGTGGTGCTAAAAGTCCGTTTGAGAACCTGTTTCTATAAGTTGCCCAGTGTTTGCGATAGTTTGTTACGTTAGACTGAGCGACTGCTATCGCAACTCACATGGTTTTTTTTTGATTTTTTTTGATTTTTTGCACAATACGACTGAGCTTGAGGCGAGAGAGTTTTTCGACAAAAATCTTACCGTCTAAATGATCGATTTCGTGTTGAATGCAAATGGCCAGTAGACCTTCTGCATGCAAGGTGAAAGGTTTTCCGTGGCGATCCAAGGCTTGCACCGTGAGCGTTTCGGCGCGCTCAACCTCTTCATAAATACCAGGCACCGACAAACAGCCTTCTTCGTATGTGGTATGACCGTCAGCACTGATAATTTGTGGATTGATCAGAACCAGTAGTTCGTTTTTCTCTTCAGAAATGTCTATAACGACCAATCGCTGATGAAAGTCGACTTGTGACGCGGCCAAGCCTATACCTGGTGCGGCGTACATGGTTTCTGCCATGTCGTCGATTTGACGTTGCAGGACTGTGTCAAAAACAGTCACAGGCTGCGCAATTGTATGTAAGCGCTCGTCGGGATAGTGCAGAATGTTTAAGATTGCCATGTTTGCTTGCTAGACCAAAAGTTTATATGCAGAATTAATAATAGATAAGCTATAGAATATATTATATTGGATATGGGTTGATTTGGTTGTGATATCAAGGCCATATCAATCAACTTCTTTTGAATTTTTGCTTGTGGATCGATTAACCGCAAGAACTGGGCTCAAATCATGATGCGTAAATCCATTGTATCGCTACTTCTCGTGGCAGGTTTTCTTTCTGCTCCACTATTGGCTGATGAACTTAAATTGGCTAAGAATGCCCCTGACCGCTATGTCGTGGTGAAGGGTGATACTTTATGGGGAATTTCTGGGAAATTCTTAAACCAGCCTTGGCGCTGGCCGGAAATCTGGCAACTCAATAAAGAAGACATTAAAAATCCGCACTGGATTTACCCTGGTGATGTCATCGTGCTGGATACATCCAGCGGGCAGCCACGTTTAAAGCTACTTAAAAACCAGAAAGTGGACGGACGTAGTGGCACAGGCAAACTGAGCCCACGAATTCGTGAAATCCCAAATTCGGGTGGCGCTATTGCGAGTATCCCATACACGTCGATTGAGCCGTTTTTATCGAAGCCACTGGTGATGAGCGTTGAGGACTTCACGGCTGCGCCGCGCATTGCTGCGGGCCCAGATAACCGCTTGTTGTTTGGTCCGGGTGAGCAAATTTATTCGGTAGATTTTATGGATGCGGCTGCTGGGGAAACTTGGCAGGTGTTTCGTAAAGGTAAAGAATTAATTAATCCGGATGATCCGAAAGAAGTCATCGGTATCGAAGTGAACTATTTGGGCGATGTGCGTGTGACACGCGAAGGCGATGTTTCAACTTTAGTGGTTGTGAGCAGCCGCCAAGAAATCACTGTCGGTGATCGTTTAATTCGTGCGCCGGAAAAGCAATTTATTAATTATGTCCCTCACCTGCCAGCGCAGGCGATTTCCGGAAAAGTGATTTCAACTTATGGCGGTGTGACTGAAGCAGGCTCCTTAACGACCGTTGTTCTGAATCGTGGCGCCTTGCACGGCGTGGATGTGGGGACTGTTTTATTTAGCTATAAAGCACCGCGTGAAATCAAAAAAGAAGTTAGTTCTGAGCCAACTCGGTTCACACCGCCAATTCGGAGTGGGAATTTATTTGTTTACCGCGTTTTCCCAAAAGTCTCTTATGCGCTGGTGCTTGATAGCACCTTGCCAGTGAATATTGGTGATGAAGTTCGGGCTGAGGCGGCGGTAGAAGCAGAATAATATTGTTTGATGCTGAATTAGAAACTTGGCTACGCTTCTCCCTAATTTCAGGTTTGGGAGTTCGTAGCCAATTGTTATTGTTGCGGGCTCTGGGTGAGCCCGCAGCTATTTTTGCTGCATCACGCGCGGAGTTGAAAGGATTGGTCTCGCCCGTGCTGGGTGATGCAATTATTAATGCGGCTCAGCGCCTTGATTACCCAGAACTTAAAGCAACAATGGATTGGTTGGAAGATGAAAATCACGTCCTGTTGACTTTGAATGATGTCCGATATCCTTCTCAACTATTGTCTTTACCTGATCCGCCAACGCTGCTGTATGCGAAAGGTGACTTGAATTTATTGAAAAAGCCCGCACTCAGTATTGTAGGAAGTCGTAACTCCACCCCGCAAGGCGTTACGAATGCACAAGCGTTTGCTCAGCATTTATCGGGTGGTGGTTTGTGTATTGTCAGTGGTTTGGCCAGCGGGATTGATGCCGCAGCGCATCGTGGTGGTTTGGTAGGGCAGGGATCGAGCATTGCTGTCATTGGCACTGGCTTGGATCGAATTTATCCTGCCAGCAACCGTGACTTAGCGCACCAACTGGCTAAAGAAGGCTTGATTCTATCTGAGTTTGCGCTGGGTTCGCCGCCGCTAGCTGGGCATTTTCCGCAGCGTAATCGGATTATTGCGGCACTGGGTTTGGGTTGTTTGGTGGTGGAGGCCGCTCTGGGGAGCGGCTCTTTAATCACCGCCCGTCAGGCAGTCGATATTGGGCGTGAAGTGTTCGCTATTCCTGGATCAATTCATTCTCCGTTAGCGAAGGGCTGCCATGCTTTAATTAAAAATGGAGCCAAGTTAGTCGAGTCGGCGGATGATATTTTGGCTGAATTATGTTTTGGGAATGATTTATTTACTGTACCAACAGTAGCCAAAAATCAGGTCGAACAGAGCGGTAGTGATTTAGCAATATGGGATGTATTAGGCTGGGATCCGATCGATTTAGAAACGTTAATTGAAAAGACTGGCTTGACGAATGCGGCGCTGTGCGAGATTCTGTTGGGTTTGGAATTAGAAGGGAAGCTGGCTTCTTTGCCTGGCGGACGCTATCAACGCATTGGCGGTGGGGTTTAAATTAGATTATGTTAGAAGTCCTTGCTTACCTTTTTGAGCAGTTTTACAACGCAGATGGCTTGCCAGATATGTCTTTGCTGGCCAAAAAACTATCTTTGGCGGGCTTTGAGGGTGAAGATATTCACGACGCTTTGACTTGGTTATCTGAATTAAAGCAAATCGATATCACGCCGTATCAAATGTTGGATTCTAAAGAGTTGGGCTTTCGCTCTTTGCATCCGATTGAATTAGAGCGCCTCAGTGAAGAGGCTGCTGCTTTCTTACACTCTTTGGATGCCACGCGAGTGTTAAGTGCAGGTGAGCGTGAGTTGGTGCTAGATCGACTTTGGCGTGAACCGGATGGTGAGGTCGTGCTGGAGCGGATTAAATTAATAGTTTTAATGGTGATTTGGCAAAAGCGTGATGCTTTAACCAATCTCCTTATCGAGGAGTTGTTGTTTGGTCGCGAAGGGTTTGCCTTACACTAAGGTGAGCTGCGCCACACACTCCAGTTTTCGAATCTCTGCTGCCTTGGGGAACCATGCCGGCCAATCTACTTATCGTTGAGTCGCCTTCGAAAGCGAAAACTCTGCAAAAATACTTAGGCAAGGATTTTCAAATCCTTGCCTCTTACGGACACGTGCGCGGATTAGTTCGCAAGTCGGGTTCGGTTGATCCTGAGAAAGACTTCAAAATGAAGTACCAGGTTATCGATAAAAACAAAAAGCACGTCGATGCCATTTGTGATGCGGTTGAAGCTGCCGATCACGTCTACCTCGCATCCGATCCGGACCGCGAAGGTGAAGCCATTTCTTGGCACATCATGGAAATTCTCAAGGCTAAAAAGTTAGTTAGCCCTGAGAAAACCTTTAAACGAGTCGTGTTTCATGAAATTACTGAAACCGCTGTATTGCATGCCGTCGCCAATCCACGTGATATTGATTTCAATTTGGTCAATGCACAGCAAGCACGTAGCGCGCTGGATTATTTGGTCGGTTTTAATCTATCTCCGCTATTGTGGCGCAAGGTGCGCACAGGCCTATCCGCTGGTCGGGTGCAAAGCCCTGCGCTGCGCTTGATTTGCGAGCGTGAAATTGAAATTCGCGCGTTTAATCCGCAAGAATATTGGTCGATTCATCTGGATACCAAAAAAGGCCGCAGCAAAGTGGCGGCCAAGCTCACGACTTGGCAAGGCAAGAAGCTCGATCAGTTTGATATTCCGAACGAAGCTGAGCAAACTACCATTTTGAATGGCTTGGCGGGTAAAGACGCCGTTGTTCATTCAGTTGAAAAGAAAAAGAAATCGCGCAGCCCTGCTGCGCCATTTACGACTTCAACTTTGCAACAAGAAGCGGTACGTAAACTTGGATTTACAACCGATAGAGCCATGCGTACAGCGCAGCAACTGTATGAAGGGATTAATCTCGGCGGTGAAACAGTCGGTTTGATTACCTATATGCGTACCGACTCGGTGGCATTATCAAATGACGCTTTGGCTGAAATTCGCGGCTATATCAGTGAGCAGTTTGATAAAGATTATCTGCCCAAAGATCCTATTGCTTATAAAAATAAAGCCAAAAATGCGCAAGAAGCGCATGAGGCCGTACGTCCTACATCGATTCATCGCACGCCAGAATCAGTAAAAACCTTCCTGTCGCCAGAACAATTCAAGCTGTATCAAATGATTTGGAAGCGCACGCTGGCCTGTCAAATGACGTCGGCAAAATTTGATACGGTGGCAGTTGATATCGCAGTTGGTGGTCCCGAAAATCTATTCCGCGCGACGGGGCAAACCTTGGTATTTCCTGGCTTTATCGCCGTATATCAAGAAGATGCCGACGATGTGGATGATGACGAAGATGAAGCCCGTCTGCCGGTGATGACGGAAGGCGATGCGCTGCCAGTCGAAAAAATCTCTGGCGAGCAGCATTTCACGCAACCACCGCCGCGCTTTACTGAAGCAAGTTTAGTCAAATCGCTGGAAGAATTCGGCATTGGCCGTCCTTCAACTTATGCGTCGATTATTTTTACGCTGAAAGATCGCGAATACGTGATTTTGGATAAAAAACGCTTCACGCCGACCGACACCGGTGAAGTGGTGAATAAGTTTTTGTCCGAGCATTTCACGCAGTACGTCGATTACAATTTCACGGCGAAATTGGAAGACAAGCTCGATGAAATTTCCAACGGTAGTCGTGAATGGATTCCGGTGCTGGAAGAGTTCTGGGTTAAATTTCATAAGCAGGTCGAAGAAAAACAAGCTTTATCGCGTGCTGAAGCAACGCATGAAGCGATGGATGAAGATTGCCCGAAATGCGGTAAGCATAAACTATCGATCCGCTTAGGGCGTCGTGGTCGCTTTATTAGCTGCACCTCGTATCCAGAGTGTGATTACACCCGCAATATTGGTGATGATCCGGATGCAGTGCCACTTGAGCCTGAAGTGGTGCCAGATCGAACTTGCCCGAAATGTGAATCACCGCTGCATATCAAATTGGGTCGTTACGGTAAATTCATTGGTTGCTCGGCGTATCCAAAATGTAAGCATATCGAACCACTGGAAAAACCGAAAGACACTGGGATTGAATGCCCTGAGTGTCATAAAGGTAGTTTGATTGAGCGTAAGAGCCGTTACGGTAAATTGTTCTATTCATGCAATACCTATCCAGATTGCAAGTATGCAACGTGGAATCCGCCAGTGTTGGAGGCGTGCCCGCAATGCAAATGGCCGATTATGACGATTAAAGTCACTAAACGCCGTGGTACAGAGAAAGTGTGTCCACAGAAGGAATGTGGTTACAGCGAAGTGCTGATACCACCGCCAGAAAAAGAACCGAAGTAAATACAACGGGAATCGAATCGGTTCCCGTTTTTCGTTTGAAGTCAAAAAGCTAACTTGAATATTACTTGGGGCTTTTGTGCAGCCAGAGAATTTTTCTTCAATATCAGCGAACTATGCCGCTCACGAGGCGCTAGGTGTTTATCACACCTATTTTAATGCCTTTGACAATGTCGTGAGTTTGCTCGCTAACGCGGATGATCCGGACGCGTTGATTGAAATGTTGCGTACTTTGGGTGAGGCATCGCACAGCAGTATGACGGGGCTGTACTTGAATGAGGCTGATGGTAAAGTCGCGCGCATGGTTGCGGCGTGGCGTGATCAGGAATGCCATCTGGCGATAAATACCCCCCAACCGTTTGTCTCGCTAGCCTATGATCAGTATCCGCTACTGGCCGATACCCTTACTGTGGGTATGATATTAAATAAGTCTTTGCTGGAGCTTCCTTTGGCTGAGCAAATGCTATTGGCCCAAGTCGGCGTGCGCCAGTTGCTCTGCATTCCGCTCTTAGACAATGGGCATTTATTCGGGTTTTTGATTTTTTTAAATGATGATGAGCGTCAGCAACGAGAGAGCACCGAGCTGCGTTTATTGTCGATGCTGGCCAATCATGTGGCGCAAGCTTTGCTGAAAGCCAAAGTGGAAGCTGAGTCACTCGCCAATCAGCAGCGCCTCCGCGCTTTGGTGGGCGGTACGCAAGATATGGTGTTTGAGCTGGAACCCAATGGCGTGATTTGCCAAGTCTGGTCGGGGCACCCGAGCTTGCCGCCTGTTGAGACTTTGTTGGGTCGTCCATTGACCGTTGCGCTGCCGTTCGAGCTGGCCAGTGAATTGGTGCATCGACTGCCAAAATTACTAGCAGGTCACGCCAGTATGCAGTTTCACTGTACGCTGGCGCAGGGCAATATCTGCTTTTTAGTGCGCTTGCAGCCAGTAAGTGCCGGTACCAAGCAGCATGCTGTGGTGCTAATGCAAGACGTCACCGTGTTGATGCAAGATGCCGCACGTAAAAAAACCATGCTCGATACGCTCAATTTGTTGGAAGAAGCGATTATCGATTTATCGCCTGCAGGGCATTTAACCGAAACCACCGCCGTTTGGCCTCGTCTGCGCGGCATTGATCCACGCCATCTAAGCCAAGATATCGGCCGCTCTTTATTGTCTTGGGTTTACCCAGAAGACACGAGTCTGGTGGGGAGCGTGCTGGCGCAAATGGTGAAATCGGCAGAACCCGCGAGCGTGCGTTTTAGACTCATGCGCGACGATGGTGAGTTTATTTGGGTAGAGGCACGCTTAATCGCGCACCAAGGCCCTGATGGCAAAGTGGCGGGTTTGCGCGGCGTGTTGCGTGATGTGACAGTGGCGCACTTAAATGAGCAGCATATTACTCAGTTGGCGCTGTATGACGGGCTGACTAGTCTGCCGAATCGATTATTACTCGATGATGAGCTGCACCGCGCGATTGATGAGGCGCGGGTGGAAAACTGTAAAGTGGGCTTGGGATTTATCGATTTAGATCACTTTAAACAAATTAATGATGCGTTTGGCCATAAAACCGGTGATGAATTATTAATCAGTTTGTCACGACGTCTCAAAGCGGTCTTGCCCGAAGATGCTGTGTTGGCGCGTTGGGGTGGCGATGAATTTATTGCTTTGATTCCCCATTTGAAAGACAGCAATCAGCTCAAGCAAATTGCCGAGTTACTGCGCTCGGCAGCGCGGGAGACGATTAGTATTAATGGCATGGAGACTCAGCCGACGATTTCAGTCGGTTTTGCGATTTATCCGGATAACGCAGAAAGCGGCGAAGAGCTATTGTCGGCCGCCGATCACACGATGTACCACGCCAAACACGCGGGTCGTAATAACGCCTGTTTCTACAGCGATATTGTGCATTTAAAAGCTTTGGGTCGTGAGCATGTGGCGATACAGTCGCGGCTTTCCAGCGCAATTAAGCACGGTGGTTTGCAAGTGTTTTACCAGCCGATTGTCAATTCCCGTACCGGAGAAGTGATTGCGGTCGAAGCGTTGGCGCGTTGGCTGGATGATAAAAGTGGCTGGATTAGCCCTGAATTATTTATTCCAATGGCGGAAAAAGTCGGCCTTATTCAAGAGTTGTCTGAGCAAATTATGCTGATTGCGTTTGCGAAGCTGCGTGATTGGCGTGATGTGGGTTTGGCGCAGAAAATGATGATTAATATCTCGCGCAGCCAATTATTCTTGCCTAATTTTGTAACGCAATTGGTCGAACGTTTAAGCCAGTTCCGTTTGCGGCCATCGGATGTGATTTTAGAAATTACCGAAAGCGTCGCACTGACCGATTATTCGCGGCAAATGCGACATTTACGCCAGTTGCGTTTGGCAGGATTCGAGCTGGCGATTGATGACTTTGGTACGGGTTATTCGTCACTCTCGCAATTGCATGAAATGCCTGCACAAATGCTCAAAGTGGACGTGTCATTCGCGCAGCGTTTGCATACCGAAGAGGGCCGCCGTGTGATGCAGGCTATTGCGCAAATGGCGCAAGGCCTGCAATTAGATCTGGTGATTGAAGGTGTAGAAAACCTAGAAACGGCGCGCTTCTTGCAAGGTTTGGGCGTGAATTATATGCAGGGATTTTATTTTAGTGAACCGGTTCCGGCGGGGGTCGCCGAGTTGTGGATGCGCTTGGGTTTACTGGCAAAGATGTAGGGTATGTCTGTGTAGGCATTAATAATCAATGGTTATGAGAAAATACCTATCGATATTAGTTAATAAAAAAGCTTAGCGCATGCTAAGCTTTTTTATTGGGCAAGCAGTAAGCCATTTATTGATGCATTGGTGCCAGAATTTGGCGTAAAAACTGCTTGGCGCGATCGGTTTGCGGATTAGTGAAAAAGCTTTCTGGCATCGTGTCTTCGACAATCTCACCATGATCGAGAAAAATCACGCGATCAGCCACTTCACGGGCAAAGCCCATTTCATGCGTCACGACCATCATGGTCATGCCCGATTCCGCGAGCTGCTTCATCACGCTGAGCACTTCACCGATCATTTCAGGATCAAGCGCGCTGGTTGGCTCATCAAACAACATCACGCGTGGATTCATCGCCAGACCGCGTGCAATCGCGACGCGCTGTTGTTGTCCACCTGAAAGATTACTTGGGTAAGTATCTTTTTTATTCAATAAACCCACGCGTTCTAGCAGCTCTAAGGCTCGTTGATTCGCTTCGGCGGGGGCGGTTTTTTTTACGGTAATCGGCGCTAGCGTGATGTTTTCTAGCACGGAGAGGTGGGGGTAGAGGTTGAAATGCTGGAATACAAAGCCCACATCTTCACGCAATTTATTGATATTGGTTTTCGTACTATTAGCTTGAATCCCATCTACCCAGATTTCACCGTCATTAATCGGCTCAAGCTGATTAATGGTGCGAATCAGCGTCGACTTTCCCGAGCCGGAGGGGCCGCAAACGACCACAACTTCGCCTTGCTTCACCTCAAGGTTGAGGTTTTTTAATACATGGTGGTCACGGCCATACCATTTATTGACATTATTAAAGCGAATCATGGTCACGTTGGCATTCATTATTTGAGCCTGTCATTTTGTGAGGGTATTAAGTCTTAGCCTAGCGGGGAAATCCCTTAGCAGATGAGGCACGAGTGAGGCAAAAATTGTCTTGCATCGTGCCTTGTCGTACTCAAGGTACTGTCTGCGCCTTGCCCGCCTTGCCTAAACTATTGCACGGGTACTTAGTTTGCTAAGGCATTGCTGAGCGCCACATATTGAGCGACGCTGACATTCTCAGGGCGGCAGCTTGGATCAATGCCCAAATCGGCGAGCACTTGATCGTTGGTAATGCCTTTCAAATTATTGCGTAGCGTTTTGCGGCGTTGCGAGAAGGCGGTCTGCACCAGTTTGCGTAGATGCTCTTCGTTTTTAGCGGGGTAGGGCAGCGTGTCGTACGGCACCATCCGCACTACGGCCGAATCGACTTTAGGCGGTGGGTCGAACGATTCTGGCGGAACGTCGATAATGTGATCCATCAAATAACGGTATTGCAGCATGATGGACAAACGGCCGTAATCGGTGGTGCTCGGCTCGGCCACCATGCGTTCGACGACTTCTTTTTGCAGCATAAAATGCATGTCGTAAATAATGTCGGCAAAGCTTGCGAGATGAAACAGTAGCGGTGTCGAAATATTGTAGGGCAGGTTGCCGACTAATTTGATACGTTTGCCCGGCGCAATTTCGCGCGCGAGCGCACCAAAATCAAAACTCAGCGCATCGGCGTTGTGAATGATAAGGCGTTCTGGCGGATAAATATTGGATAAATGACTGACAATATCGCGGTCGATTTCAACGACATTCAGTTGCGGTACACAGGCCAATAGCGGCGCAGTGAGCGCGGCCAAGCCCGGTCCAATTTCAACAATAACGTCGCCCGCTTGTGGGTCAACGGCATTGATAATGCCTGCGATGACACCTTGGTCTTGCAAAAAGTTTTGCCCAAAGCGTTTGCGTGGGATGTGTGCCATGTGAATCCTTGTTCCCAGCGGGAACAGACAAAAATAAAAAAGCGAGTTTCCTCGCTATTGTAAAACAGTCTTCGCGAGTCGCTTTCCCGTTGGTCGTTTTGCAAAAAACCAAGTAGAGAAGCCCAGCGCTAGGACGTTAATGAGTGTGATGCACAGAGTGTTGCAGCGAGTTGCGTTGCAGAAATTAAGCTACCGACTTCAGCGCGGCCTGTGCCGGCTAAATCGAGTGCGGTGCCATGATCGACCGAAGTGCGGATAATCGGCAGGCCGAGTGTGATGTTAATGCCCGCGCCAAATGTCGCAAACTTCAAAACTGGCAAGCCTTGGTCGTGATACATCGCCAAAACCGCATCGCCTTGCGCCAGAATCGGTGGATTAAATAAGGTATCAGCGGGTAGGGGGCCAATTAGCGTCATGCCTTCTGCGCGCAGTTTGTTGAGCACTGGAATGATGACGTCAATTTCTTCGCGCCCCATATGACCGCTTTCACCTGCATGCGGATTCAGACCTGCGACCAAGATTCGCGGTTGCGGCAAGCCAAATTGCTGCTGTAAATCTTGCTGCAAAATGCGCAGTGTGTTTTCGAGTGACTCTGCTGTAAGTGCGCTGGAAACGTCTTTGAGTGGCAGATGGGTTGTCGCCAGCGCGACGCGCATCATTTTTTTCTCGTTGGTATACTCGCCCGCCAGCATCATGACGACCTGCTGGGTATTGGTTCGCTCAGCAAGGTATTCGGTATGCCCAGAGAAATACCCGCCCAGCTTGGCATCATTAATGACACCTTTATGCAGCGGTGCAGTGACAATGGCAGCAAATTCCTTAGCGACACAGCCATCAATCGCGCGATCAAGCAAAGCCAGTACATACGCTGAGTTAGCTGGATTGAGTTGCCCAGCAATACAGGGCGCAGCTAATGGAATGTGCAAGATCGAAATGGGCGCATTACTGCCTGTGTGATAATCGGGCCAAGCGGCAACTTCGGCGTAATCAATGCCAACGCATGCCGCACGCTCGATTAATAATTGGCGATCAGCCAATAAGACTAATGGATTGGGTATATTGCTGTGAGCTAATTTGATACAAAGCTCTGGGCCAATACCTGCAGGTTCTCCGGTGGTGATCGCCAATACAGATTGCATTACTCGTCCTTCAAACGAATTTCGATATGAGCGCGGTCACGCAATTGGCGTAGCCAGTCGTCATATTGCTCTTCAGCTTTACGTTGTTTTAATTCACTACGTAACTTGAAGCGAGCCCGCTCTAGCGTGACGTCTTGTTTGCGGCGCTCATCCACGCGAATAATGTGAAAACCAAATGGGCTTTGCACTGGCGCACTCACTTCACCAATTTTTAGCGCATCCATCGCTCGTTCAAAATCGGGTACGGTTTCACCTGGATTGAGCCAGCCTAAATCGCCACCTTTGGGGGCGGTGGCATCGTCAGAAAACGCTTTCGCTAGATCTTCAAATTTCTCACCGTTGACAATTCGGAGGCGCAATTGCGCTAATTTTTGTTTTGCATCGGTAGTCGAGGTGATTTCGTTGCTACGAATTAAAATATGGTGCGCGCGAGTCTGCTGCACCACCACTTGCTCTTGCTGGGTGCGTTTATCAATCAATTTGAAAACGTGGAAACCAGCAGGGCTACGCACAATGTCGGTTAGCCCGCCGGGCTGCAATTTGTCGAGTAGGGCGGTAAATGCCGGTGGCAGTGAGCCAGCCGGACGCCAGCCTAAAGCGCCACCCGAGTTGGCGTTTTTGTCACCTGAATAGCTGGCCGCGACACTGGCAAATGAGGCGCCCGTTTCGAGTTCTTGGCGTGCAGATTGAATCCGCAAGCGGCGCTCTTGAATTTGATCTGGACTCGCATTTTCCGGTAGTGGCACAAAAATTTGCGCCAGATCGTATTCCATTTGCGCTTTATTGGCGGCAAGTTTGAGGTAGTCATCAATTTCAGATTCAGTGACAACGACTTTATTGTCGATCTCCCGATCTTTTAGGCGCGACAAGGTCATTTCTTGGCGAATTTGATCGCGAAATGCACGCCACGTAATGCCGGTTTCTTCGAGTTTTTTGCGAAACTGCGGTAAAGACATTTCATTTTGCGCTGCAATTCGGTTGATTGCCGCTTCTAGCTGATTGTCGTCAATGCGAATACCTGATTGCTGGGCATACTGCAGTTGCAGTTGATCCAGAATCAAGCGCTCTAAAACCTGCTCTTGCAAAACTTGCTCGGGCGGCGCTTTGACATTTTGTTTTGTCAGATTTGCGCGAACGGTATTTATTTTCTGGTTCAGCTCGACTTGAGTGATGGCATTACGATTCACAATCGCAATAACGCGATCTGCGGTAATGATTTCAGCCATCAAGGAGCTGCTGAACAGCGTTAAAGTAAGCGTTGCTGTACGTAGCAAGGTCTGAGTCTTCATACGGTAGTGCCTTTAACGAAGTTTTGGGGTGCGGTAAGTGTCAGCATAACCTGGGATGGATTGCTTCAATAAGCTGATCGGGTTCATCCCAATTCCTGCCAAACCGCCTAATTCTAAGACTGCAAAATAGTTTGTTTTGTACTTGTCATTGGTCGTGACATAGCGCTGTGCGGCAAAGCGCAGCGCCCAACAGCCGGCATTATATTCAAGCCCAGCAATCGTCTCTAGTGATTTACTGTCTTTAAGTGAATAGTTTTGGCGACCAACAGCATACCAACCATTGCTAATCGGCCATTGTCCGGACATTGAAACTTGTTCGAGATCTTGATTGCGTGCATAGCGCAGGTTCAGCGTTTTAAACTCACTCGGTGTCCAGTTCAAATCCAATTCGGCATTCATTGTCCGTTGACTGTTTAAGTCTTGTTGCAGCAAATAATTAACGTTAACGTTATAC
This sequence comes from Deefgea rivuli DSM 18356, assembly GCF_000620145.1. GTDB lineage: Bacteria > Pseudomonadota > Gammaproteobacteria > Burkholderiales > Chitinibacteraceae > Deefgea > Deefgea rivuli. The sequence goes on along the minus strand of NZ_JHVM01000008.1, from coordinate 163,513 downwards.
GGTAGCTGGCTGCCTACGGTTAGAAATAAATTGGAATCTTTTTCTTCAGAGGCATTGTCTTGGCCCGATAAAGTGACTTTGGGTGAGCTTAAATAAAACTGCTGACCGACACCCAGTGAGAAACGTTCAATCCCGCTAGCATCGTCAAAAATCCGCGAACTCACAGCTAAAGTTAGATTGTTCGCATCATTAACGCGGTCGCGGCCCGTAAATTTATTCTCGGCAAAGAGTTGCGACCAAGACAAGGTGGCGAGTGCCGAATCGTAATTGGGAATATTGGCCTGTGATTTGTAGGGTGCGTAGAGGTAGTAAGCTCGCGGCTCTAGTGTTTGTACAATCCCAGAGCCAAATAATTCGCCTTCGCGTTCAAAAAACAGTCCTGAATCGATGCTTGCTATCGGCACGACCAATGACTCGCTCCCCAGATTTTGCCCAGAAGCCGATTCAGAGCGGTAAGTATTGGCCTGCACGCTCAAACGTGGCGTAATAAAAGCGTAGCTATTGGCGAGCGGTAAACTCACACTTGGATTAATCCAAGCGCGGTCGCCATGCACCTTGGTGTCATTCACAAAGCGAGTTATTTCGCCGCTAATACGGGTTTCTAAGCCATAGCCCACTTGTGGCGCAGCGGTGAAATACCACTGCGGCATCCGCCAGTAGGGAATGTCGACCGGATTGCTTGGCGTTTGCAGTGTTTGGTAGCGCTGCACGCGCAAATAAGTCGACCAGAAGTCGCCGTTATAATTAAGCAGCGCTTCTTGCGGTAAATTGACTTGTGATGCGCCAGCCAGGGAGTCAGAAAAATCAATAAAATAATCAGAGTCAGAGACTTTCTGATAACTCAGATTGAGAGATAAGCGATCCGTGAGCGTTTGATTGTGCTGAAAGTAAACACCATAGCGGTCGGTATCGGTTTCATTGTCTTTAATCCCCGCCGCACGAATAATCCCAGCGTATTCCGGCTGCAGGTAACGAAACTCGCCACCCAGCATCACACCACGTTTACCGTAATAGCCTGGCGTGATTGTGGCATCGTAATTCGGGGCAATATTCCAGTAATAAGGTTGGCTGTATTGCAAGCCATTGGTGTTGCTATAGCCAAAAGTGGGCATTAAAAAGCCTGATTTTCTGCCGCCATCGAGCGGAAAATCAACCCAAGGGTAGTAGAAAAACGGTACGCCTTTAAATTCGGCCCAACCATGCCATGCTTGGCCGTAGTTGGTGGTGTAATCCAGATCAATTTCTTCGGCATGTAAATACCAGTCATCTTGTCCATCACGGCAAGTGGTCATTCGGCCGCGCTGAATCCGGTATTTATCTTGCCCAGCAAATAGCACTTTGACGCCATCCCCGCGCACCAAGCCTTCTGCCATGTGATAAATCGGGTTGTCCATCTCGCCAACGCGCGTGTTGATGGTCATATTCAGCGTCGTGCCTTCGAGCGTATCGCCTTTTTGTACCATTTTGACGGCGTCACCGGCATGAACACGATCGGCTTCCAGCTCGTATTTGACCCAGTCGGCATTCACGACGACGCCATCGCGATTCACAATCACATTGCCGCGCGCTTCAGAATATTGTCCTTCTTGCACGCTGGCTTGATCGGCCTCGATGAAAATGGGCGGCTCGACAGGCTGCTCTGAACTGGTTGCGTACGCGAACATCGGCAGCACGGCCAAGGACAGGGCCACGATATTAATTTGGTAGGGAGGAGAATTGCGCACCCGCATGTGGCTTTTGTCATTACTTTGATAGAATTGGAGGATTCTAGCAGTAAACGCCCCGAACTTTCTTATCAAACGTTGTCAATAAGGCCGAAATTTCAAATGAATCGCAGCGAACAGCTCTCCAATTGGTTACAGCAAGTCCACGGCAGTGCGCCACAATCTGTAGTTTTGGCGGCTGAGGACGCGAGTGTGCGGCAATATTGGCGTGCAACTTATCCTGATCGCAGCGTCATCATCATGGAGTTTGATCCGGCGGTATTCGATGCCGCGCCGTTTTTGGCGCGTCAGCAGCAATTGGCTGGCGCTGATATTGCAGTGCCAGCGGTGTACGAGCAAGATTTAAGTCTGGGTTTTGTTGTGCTTGAAGATTTAGGTGATGTGACTTTGGCGAGTTTACTCAATGAAGAAACCGCTAAAGCATGGTATCTGCGTGCAATCAAAATGCTTGTTGATCTGCAAGCCAATACCTCGGACGATGGTTTGCCCAGGTTTGATGGCGAATTTATTCAGCGTGAACTCAATATTTGCCTCGAATGGTATTTTGGTCAGCAATTTGGCGTGACTTTAAGCGGTAAAGAATTGGCCACATGGGAGCGCTCGTGCGCGCTGATTACCACGCGAATTCTGAGCCAGCCGACGGTGTTTATGCATAGAGATTTCCATTCGCGCAATATCTTGGTGCAAAACGACGCGCTGCGTTTGATTGATTTTCAAGACGCAGTGAAAGGCCCGATTGCTTACGATTTAGTGTCTTTATTACGCGATGCTTATATCGAATTTGGCGAAACCTTTGCGCTGGATTTGGCGATTCGTTATTGGGAGCAAGCCCGCGCTGCAGGTCTGCCGGTGCATGAGGATTTTGGCGATTTTTATTTGGCCTTTGAAATGGCAGGTTTACAACGTCATCTGAAAATCCTTGGTCTGTTTGCGCGCTTGAAATACCGCGACAATAAATCGCAATACCAAGCCGACATTCCGCGTGTATTCCAATATGTGCGCCAAGTGTGTTTGCGTTATAGCGAGCTGACGCCGCTTGGGCGTTTGTTACTTAATCTGCACGGCACGCCGGTAGAAACTGGATTTAGTTTTTGATTCTTTTTTGAAAAAATTACATATAGAGTTTGTGCATGTTCGGCCTACGCAAAGCCAGTTGCTTCTGGATTATTATTTTTATGTTGGGAGTGGCTTGGTTTTATTTTGATGAACCCTTTCCAGAGCCAATCATTGCAGATGAATTGATTCATGTTGACCGTGGTATTTTGCGTTGTACTAAAAATGGAAAAAACTCAATAGGCCTAATTAATGGCATCGCATATTGGACCTCATACGGGCCAAGTAGAGGGTATTCAGGTCGTGGTTGCTACTCACAGCTAGAGGGTCGCTATGTCGAGGTTCAGTGGGTCGATGTTACTGGTCAGATGTTCGATTCAACTCGAAGGATGCGGTTTTTAGTACAAATTGAAGACATTAAAACAGGAACAGTTATTTACTCTAAAGAAAAAGCCAGAAAAAATATTCAGAATCGATGGTTTAAAAATTTTGACACAGTGGTCTTGTTTTATTTGCTAATCCTATTTGGTTTGACTGTTTCGATGGTATGGGAAATAGAGAAAAAATATATGAAAAAGATGAGCGACAAGAACAATGACTAAAGCAATGATACTCGCTGCGGGTCGTGGCGAACGGATGCGGCCTTTAACTGATGTGATGCCTAAGCCGCTACTCGATGTCGGCGGAACGCCGCTGATAGGCTGGCATTTACGCCGCCTTGCTGCCGCTGGTGTGCGCGATATTGTGATTAATCATGCTTGGTTGGGTGCGCAAATTGAGGCTGAACTGGGTGACGGCGCGGCTTTTGGTGTGCAGATTCAATATTCGGCTGAAACCCAAGCTTTAGAAACGGCTGCGGGGATTGCACGCGCTTTGCCCTTACTCGGCGATGCGCCATTTATGGTGGTGAATGGTGATGTGTTCACTGATTTTGATTTTACGTCGCTGAGTAAAACCGCTGAGCAATTGCCTGTCAGTGGCGCATTGGCGCATTTAGTCTTGGTGCCCAAAGCCGGTTATCCAACAGGCCGCGATCTGACTTTGCGCGATGGCATGGTTCAGCCTTGCGGCGAGAGCGACACGCCCTACACTTTTTGCGGCATTGCAGCGTATCAACCCGCGTTTTTTGCTGGCGTGCCAACGGATGCGGCGATGCCTTTATTGCCCTGTTTGCTAAAGGCAATGGCAGCAGGGCAGGTGAGTGGTGAGTGTTATCGTGGCGAATGGCTGGATGTCGGTACGGTGGAGCGTTTAGAGTTTGCTCGCTCACTGGTGGCCGCGCGTTGATGGCTTATTTAGTTTCTTAATGTCTTTAGAAAAATATAGATTTATTGCCGAAAAATTAAGCCGCCTAATAGGGAAAACTACGCTTGTTTTTTGTTGCGCCGCAACGTAGATTGAAGGTTGATCGTCACGATTGGGGAAGCTTTATGTCTGAATCATCAGTGTTTGAGCAATTTTATATCGATCAAGCCGCGCGCAATCAGCAGCTGAAACATCAGTTACGCCAAACCCTTGATCCATTTGGCTTATTGGCAACAACATCGAAGGCGCAGCAAGCGTGGTTGACGCATCCTACAGAATTACACACTGCGCTCAGTCGCTATGTGAATGATCTAGTTCGTTTGCAAGGTTTTACGCTGCGCCGTTATTTGGGTGAGCCCGATTCTGACTGTATTCCTCCCCATCCAGAAGACCCGCGGTTTACTGATCCGATTTGGTGTGATTCGCCCTTCTGGGACAGCATCAAAGAATATTATTTGCTCAATACGCGCTGGCTACAAAACTCCCTCTACGCCACGCCGGGGTTGACCGAGCAAGAACGCAGCAAATCTGCTTTTTGGCTACGCCAATTCCTCAATGCATTGGCTCCAACTAATTTTCTGCTGACTAATCCAACGGCCTTAGCCAAAGCGCTGGCGACGCGTGGCGAGAGCTTGCAGCAAGGTTGGGAAAACTTTAAACGTGATAAAGCCGCTGGCGATATTGCGATGACTGATTTATCGGCATTTACCGTCGGTGAAAACCTCGCTACGACCGAAGGCGCGGTGGTGTATCGGGGTAAACTCCTTGAAGTGATTCACTACGAGGCCAATACCCCAACAGTTCATAAGGTTCCGCTGGTTTTGGTGTCGCCGTGGATTAACAAATATTACGTCCTCGATTTAAACCCACAAAAAAGCATTATTAAATATCTAGTCGATCAAGGATTTTCGGTGTTTGTGACAAGCTGGAAAAATCCAGATGCGTCTATGGCCGAAGTCGGTATGGATGACTATTTGACTGATGGCATCGCCAAAATCATCGATGTGGCACGCGAAATTTCGGGTAGCGATAAAGTCAATTTATTGGGTTATTGCATTGGCGGTACTTTGGTGAGTTTGTACCTCGCTTGGGCGAATCGGAAAAATCCAGAGCAAGTGCCTGTGGCATCAACGACCTTATTGACCACGTTGACCGATTTTGAACGTCCCGGCGATATTGAAGTCTTTATCGACGAAGATGGCCTTGATTACATCGATACCATTATGGAGCGCAAAGGTTATCTCGATGGCAAAGATATGGCCGCGAGTTTCCGTATGCTGCGTAGCAATAGCCTCGTTTGGAACTACTGGGCGAGCAATTATTTAATGGGCGAAACGCCGATGGCGTTTGATGTGTTGTATTGGAATATGGATACGACACGGATGCCGAAAAAAATGCACCACACGTATCTGCGCGAATTGTATTGGCACAATAAAATGATTCAGCCCGATGCGCTGACGATTGCCGGGCAGCCGATTGATTTGGGCAAAATCACGCAGCCGATTTATATGGTTAGCGCCGAAGAAGACCATATCGCGCCGTGGAAACAGACGTTTACCTTGGTGGATCGGGTCGCTGCACCAGTGACATTCACCTTATCGACCTCAGGCCACATTATTGGCATCATCAATCCGCCGGGGCCAAAATCCAAACGCAGCTATTGGCAAGGCCAGCCCGCCGCTGCGCAGGGTGCTGAAGATTGGTTGCAAGGCCAAGAAAAAGTTGCTGGTTCATGGTGGCCGAACTGGATTGAATGGCTGAAACCGTATTCAGGTGAGCAAGTAAAACCTAAACTCTCTAGCCGCGCGCATCCTAAGCTTTGCGCCGCGCCAGGTAGTTATGTTTTAGAGTAATGTGCTTAGCAAAAGTGAGCTGCTAAAGTGCCACAGCCGCAGACCGTACATTGAATACGACTTGCGACAACACGAGGCTAGAAAACTTTTGCTCAAGCACTGAGCTTTGCGCCAAAGCAATATCATAGATGCGCTGGCATGAGTACAATGCTGGCGTGTCTGTTTTTTTATGTACTGTCATTTTTTTAGTGCAGAGACAGCAAGTATTTTGACGGTAGCGAATAAATATTCTCGCTGCAAAGCATTCCAAACCCGCTTGCGTGGGGACGGCCAAACTCATAAGAGACAAACGTTTTGTTTTCTATGAATGGTGGTTTTAATCAAGTTTGCGCATGAAGCGCTCAATTTAATCTGAGGAAACTGTGATGGCAGCAACGCGTACTGATTTAGCAAATGCAATTCGTGCACTGGCAATGGATGCTGTGCAAAAAGCCAATTCGGGTCATCCGGGCGCGCCGATGGGTATGGCCGAAATCGGTTTGGCTTTGTGGGGCAGCAAAATGCGCTTCAATCCACAAAATACCGCTTGGGCGAATCGTGATCGCTTTATTTTGTCCAACGGCCACGGCTCGATGCTGCAATACGCTTTGCTGCATCTGACAGGTTACGATTTATCGATGGATGATCTGAAAAGCTTCCGTCAATTTCATTCTAAAACGCCAGGCCATCCAGAGCTGCATTACACGCCAGGCGTTGAAACCACGACCGGTCCGCTCGGCCAAGGTATTACCAATGCAGTCGGTTTTGCGCTCGCAGAAAAACTGCTTGCCGCACAATTTAACAAGCCAGGTTTAGATATCGTTGACCATTACACTTACGTGTTTATGGGTGACGGTTGCTTGATGGAAGGCATTTCGCATGAAGCTTGCTCTTACGCTGGTACTTTGGGCTTGGGCAAATTGGTCGCTTTCTGGGACGACAATGGTATTTCCATCGACGGCCACGTTGAAGGCTGGTTTACCGATGACACGCCAAAACGCTTTGAATCTTACGGCTGGCATGTGATTGCCGATGTCGATGGGCATGATGTGGATGCGCTGGAAGCGGCGATTGATGCGGCCAAAGCTGAAACTAAAAAACCAACGCTAATTTGCTGCAAAACGATTATCGGTAAAGGCTCGCCAAATAAAGCCGCCAGTCACGATTGTCACGGCGCGCCATTGGGCGATGCTGAAATCGCCTTGACGCGCGAAGCGATTGGTTGGTCACACGCACCATTTGAAATCCCTGCTGAGGTGTATGCAGGTTGGGATAAAAAAGCAGCTGGTGCAGCGTGGGAAGCTGAGTGGGATGGATTGTTCGCGAAATACGCGGCGCAATTCCCTGCGGAAGCGGCTGAATTTACGCGCCGTATGAAAGGCGAATTGCCTGCCAATTGGAACGAAGTAGTTGCAGCCGCTGTTGCTGATGCAAATACCAAAGCTGAAACCATCGCGACGCGTAAAGCCAGCCAAAATGCTTTGTCGGCGCTGTGCCCATCAGCACCAGAAATGCTCGGCGGCTCAGCTGATTTGACGGGTTCTAATTTGACCAACTGGAAAGGCTCAACGAGCTTGAAAGTTGAAAATGGCCAAATTTCGGGCAACCATATCAGCTACGGTGTACGTGAGTTTGGTATGAGCGCGATCATGAATGGACTCGTTCTGCACGGCGGTTTCCGTCCGTTTGGCGGCACCTTCCTGATGTTCTGCGAATACGCACTCAATGCATTACGCATGGCTGCGTTGATGAAAACCAATAATATTTTCGTTTACACGCACGATTCGATTGGTCTGGGCGAAGACGGTCCAACGCATCAACCAGTTGAACAAATGCAAATTCTGCGCTGCACGCCAAATATGAACACATGGCGTCCGTGCGACACCGTTGAATCGGTGGTGGCTTGGGCTGCTGCGATTGGTGAGCGCACTACACCATCTTCATTGGTATTCACGCGCCAAAACTTGCAATTCCAAACGCGTACTGAGCAGCAAATCGCCGACATCGCCAAAGGCGCTTATGTGCTCGTTGATGCAGCAAATCCGCAAGTTGTGATTATCGCAACGGGCTCAGAAGTTGATCTGGCTGTGAAAGCAGCGGCAGAACTGGCAGCAGCCGGTACTGCGGTGCGCGTGGTTTCAATGCCATCTACCAATGTATTCGACAAACAAGACGCCGCGTATAAAGCATCAGTCTTGCCAGCGGGCGTGCCACGTTTGGCCGTCGAAGCTGGAACCAGCGATTTCTGGCGCAAATATGTTGGCCTAGAAGGCGACGTGATTGGTATCGATACCTTTGGTGAATCTGCACCAGCGCCATTGCTCTTTAAGCATTTTGGTTTCACGGTAGAAAACGTAGTGGCTCGTGCGAAAGCATTGGTGAAGTAAGTTTTATCTCCCGCAATAAAAAAAGCGCCTTCGGGCGCTTTTTTTATTGCTTGGGTATTGGGTTGTAGCCCTTATTTTACGAGGTCTTTGGCTCAGTACCAGTATCCGGTATCTTGCGAAGTAAGATCGAAAACAACAGCGGATTGAGCAATATAGAAATTAAAGCACCCGCAATAATTAGCGCATTCGCGTCAGAATTGAGTAGCCCAAGCGACATTCCCAGCGTGGCGAGAATAAACGAGAATTCGCCAATCTGCGCCAAGCTGGCGGCAATCGTACTGGCGGTGGAGCTGTTGTAGCCGTAAGCGCGAACAATGCCCCATGCAGCGAGTGATTTACCGATGACAATCACCAGCACCGTGCCAACCAACGCGAAAGGGTGTTGGATAATAATACTTGGATCGAACAACATCCCGACCGAGACAAAAAACAGTACGGAAAACGCATCGCGCAGTGGTAATGATTCTTCGGCCGCACGTTGGCTAAATTCGGATTCGGCGAGCACCATACCGGCAAAAAATGCGCCGAGTGCAAATGAAACGCCAAAGAGTTTTGATGCGCCATAAGCCACGCCCAAGGCGATCGCTAATACGCCCAAACGGAATAGTTCTCGGCTGCCAGTCCAAACGGTTTTTTCTAAGGCCCACGGAATTACGCGGCGACCAATGATCAGCATAAAAGCCACGAAACCGATCACTTTACCTAGCGTGAGCAAGACCAATTCACCGATGCCTTCACTGCTATTGCTGCCAATACCGCCCAATAAGCCGGCCATCGCAGGCAGTAAGACCAATGCCAGCACCATCGCTAAATCTTCAACAATCAACCAGCCAATCGCAATTCGGCCTTGTTCTGTGTGTTCGACATCGTGTTTTTGTAAGGCTTTGAGTAATACAACCGTACTGGCGACTGAGAGCGCTAAACCAAAGACGAAACCTTGTCCCCATGGCCAGCCCATTAAATGCGAAAGCCCCATTCCCATTAGCGTGGCAATGGCGATTTGCACAACTGCGCCAGGAATCGCAATCTTTTTGACACTCATTAAGTCTTTGATCGAAAAATGCAGGCCAACACCAAACATCAGCAAAATCACACCAATTTCAGCTAATTCGGTTGCGAGTTCTTGATTGGCCATCAGCCCTGGCGTAAATGGACCAACAACAATCCCCGCGACCAAGTAGCCCACCAGCGGCGGCATTTTAAAGCGGTGCGCCAACATGCCAAATAAATAGGCTAAACCTAGCCCCAGCACCAAGGTCGTTAAAAGTGGCGTGTCATGATGCATGCGGGCTCCTTGAAATAATTTGGCGGGTATGTGCAGTATGACAGCTGCAAGTATTCACATGAAGTGCTTAATTACATCTGACTTGAGATTGGTATTTATTACCGTATAAATAGTACCGCAGCAAGTTGATTGCTGCGGTATTTAAGCAGAATTAATGCGAATGATGTACTGCTGATGCAGCGGAGGCAGTGTGCGGGTGATGTTGGCCTGATGCATGTGCTGCATCCATTTTAAGCACGCCAATAAACGAGGATAGCTGAGATCGATCGCTTTGAGATAGCCCTTTTTCTGCGCTGGTTTGCTTCAGAATTAATAGTTCTGCACTGGTTTTAGGCACGCCCGCTTGCTTTAGCAAACTGGGGGTGATCTGGCCGGCGCAAAGCAGGGTTTGCCAGCCATGATGGCCTTTTTTGAGGAGGGCTCGACCTCCTTTTTCTCCTTGCAACCAACCCGCAATCGCGAAGTCATCCGCGATAATCACGGGCTTAACAATGAGTGGATTATCTGGCTTGTCCCAAACGGCTTTCATACTGGCGATAATATTGCTGTGTTCATCGGCCCATACTGACGTCGTTAAGCTGAGTAGCAGCAGGCTAATAATGGTGAAATATTTTTTCATGATTTTCAGTCAACTGGAGTGAATTAATTGTGGCCGTGTTTTGGCGTGTCGGCGGTCAAATCAGTCATGGCTTGCACTTTGACATTGACGGTGATTTTTCCCGCTTTAGCAAATGTGAGTGTCAGTGGAAATGCATCATTTTCTTTGAGTGCTTGCTTAATACCCAGCAGCATGATGTGAAAGCTACCCGGCACGAGTTTAACGGTTTGTTGTGGCGTAAGCGTCAAGCCTGCCGGCAGTGGGCGCATCTTCATGACGCCATCGACCATTTTCATTTCATGCACTTCGGTTTTATTGGCGATTTCGCTGCTGACTGCAATCAGTTGATCACCGCTTTGGCTGGTTAGCAGCATAAAAACGCCAGCATTCATTGCTTTTGGCGGTGTTGCTCGCGCCCACGGATGGTCAATCGTGATATCGCCAAGTGTGTAGTCGTGGGCGAAGGCGGCAATGCTGGAAAGGCAAAGCATGGCTGTGCAGATTAATTTTTTAAGCATGGAAATTCCTTTAAAGGATAAAAATCAAATTGCGATTCGTGCTCTGATTTATTGTTTTTTTATTAGGACACAATCATTGACGTGGCACAGATGATTTCACAATGCGCAATAGAAAGACTTAAGAACGATGTTCTAAAGCTAGGGTATATCTTTGTAATCAAAGCAAAGCAAAGGGTGGCGCTTGACTCTGGGGGAGGGTATGTGGAGGAGCCGGTATAAAAAAACCTTCAATTCGCACTTGCCGGAGCAGACTTGTGTTTGAATGAAATGAAGGTAAAACGGCAGGCGCTGGAGGTAGCGCCCAATGAGTTACTGAACTACTGATGCAAATAGGACATTTACTAATAGGCTGGGGTTGGGAAGGGATGGGGTTGGAACTTTGTGTCGATTGTGTTGTTACGCTGCTACAGAATGCGGGTTGTACATCGGTGCTTTGTTGACTGGCCAATTGCGCAGCATGAATTAACGGCAATAGCCAAAACAGGCTCAGCGCAAATAGCGCGAACCAGATTAGCTTAGATTGTCGATAGAAATGGTGCATGACTTAGGCGGATTTCCACAGAATTTCGGCGATTGTACGTTAAAGTCGAAGCTGAACCAAACGAATTTGTCATGCAAAAATGCTGCAATGCAGTAAGCAATTAGCTTACAAATGGTTATTGGCAATGTGAATATTTACGCTATACTCGGCGCGAATTTACATTCTTGGGTGCCACTGTGCTTCGTCGATTAATTCATCGGTTTGCTGCGTACTGCGCGCTTTTGGCAATTATTTGCCAAATGTTGCTGCCATTCGCGCATGCAGCGGTAACGCAAGCTGATGTGAGTCCTGCATGGTGTGTTACCGGAGAAAAAGCACCATCGATGTCGGCCAATCCTGCCAGCGAGCAGGACGATCAAGCGGGCAAGATGATGTTTTGCCCCGTGTGTGCCGCAGCCAGTTGGCATGCGATAGCGCCGCTTTCTACGGCCAGCGTTTTACTGGCTAGCCCCTCGTATTCAAGTATTGATCTGCCTGCGCTGTCGATTAGTTTTTCATCTCAATCCTATGCCATTCCACCGCCTCCTCGTGGCCCTCCACTGAATTCCTGATCGCTCAAATCACTTTTTAAAAACTTCAAAGTGCTTTATCGCGGCTGCGCGCTATGCCAGCCTATTGCTATCGCAAAGCTCGCTTTGCGCTCAGGATTTCATCATGTTTTCTACGCTTACTCGCCCAAAATTGGCGCTACGTCCGCTGGTGCTCGCTCTACTTTCTATCTCCGTACACGCCGAAGTCACACAATTGGAAGACGTCGTGGTCAGTGCCACGCGTGAAGCTACGCCGCTGGCCCAAGCGCCGATTTCAATCGGTAAAGTGAATCAACAAGTTTTACAAGACATTAAGCCGACGTTTATCGGCCAAGTGCTCGACCGCGTTCCCGGCGTGCATATGACCGATTTGGGCAATGAGCAGCACAGTATGTCGATCCGCCAACCCATGAGCTACGCCGCCGTGTATCAATATTTGGAAGACGGCGTGCCGATTCGTCCGGTGGGGATTTTTAATCACAATGCGCTGTATGAAATTAATCTGTCGGGTGCCGATGGGATTGAAGTTGTGAAAGGCCCAGCGTCGAGCTTGTACGGCAGTAATGCGGTGGGCGGCGCAGTCAATTTCACTACGGCAGCACCACCAACTAGCCCGACTTTGGTGCTGGGTGGCCAAATCAGTGATCAAGGGTATCGCCGTGTAGACCTTACTGGTGGTAACTCGTGGGGCGATACTGGCTTTCGAATTGCAGGCTATCAAGCGGCGCGCCGCGATGGTTGGCAAGATCATAATGAAATGGATAAAACTGGCCTAACCCTACGCGGCGATCATTGGATTAATGAATCGCTGCTGTGGAAATCGACGCTGACGTATTCGCAGCTCGATACCGATATGCCGGGTAGTTTAAATCCGACCGACTTTAATACGCGCCCCGGTTTTTCCTACAACACCTTCACCTACCGCGAAGTGGAAGCTTTGCGCGCGGCGACGGGATTGGAAGGTGAATTGAATGCAGGCGGTAAAACCAGCGCGACGCTGTATTACCGTGATAACACGACGAATCAACTGCCAAGTTATTTGATTTTTAATACCGGACCAAAAACTGCGAGTGGTCGTACGACGGATAATAGCTTTACGTCCTTGGGCGCAACGGCGTTTCATCGCCAGCAATGGGACGCGCTGAAATTGACCGTCGGCGCTTTGGCTGAAGCCAGCCCGCAAGATGCGCGCGAGCAAAATTTAGCGATTGTGCGCGATCCGGTCAGCGGTAAATATCTGTCGTACACCAAGGGTTCAATTCGCCGTGATTACAGCGTGGATTTGAGCAATCAAGCGGTGTATGGCGACGCTAGTTATAAATTGAACGAAGCTTGGGGCATCAATGCGGGGCTGCGTTATGACCGCGTCGTCTATGACTTTAGCAATCATCTTGTCGCCTCGGCGACGACCGGTGGTGAGTCACAAGAACAGTCATTTTCGAATGCGTCACCGAAAGCGGGCGTGACTTGGCAGGCCGCACCGGACTTATTCTTTTATAGCGGCTACAGCGTTGGCTTTACGCCGCCCGAAGTGAATTCACTGTTTTCCAGCGCGATTACGCCCAATTTAAAAGCCGCTAAATTTGATCAGTTTGAACTTGGTTTACGTAGTCAGCTTATGGCCGGATTGAAACTGGATGCATCAATCTATCGACTTGATGGTGAAGATGAATTGGTCAATTACACCATCGTTCCAGGCAAATCCGAGCCACGTAATGCAGGGCAAACGCGGCATGAAGGGATTGAGCTGGGCTTAAATTGGACGGCGAATACGGCGTGGAGCATGAATTTTGCAGGGCAATATGCAAGGCATATTTACCGTGAATACAAACCGTCACCGACTTTGAATTTTGCTGGCTACGACATTCCCGCCGCGCCGCGTTGGCAAGGGCAAATGGAAATCGTCTATCGCCCAATCAGCGAAGTACGCTTAGGCGTAGAAACGGCATATTTGGGTAAGTATTGGATGGATGATAGTAATCAGGTTGAGTACGGTGGACATACCCTGCTTAATTTGCGTGGTGAATATAAATTTAAAAACCTAACTTTATGGGCCAGCGTGAGCAATGTGCTGGATAAACATTACGCCGAAGTTGCTGCGTCCAGCTACAAAGGGCAGGGCGCACGTAGCCCCGATGCACAAGACACCTACAGCCCTGGTGCACCACGGACGTTTTTACTGGGGATGAGTTGGGCCTTTGGCGTAGCTCAATCAGTGGGTGCGGCGAAATCAGCGGAGTCTGCACAATGAAGCGCGAAGAAGTGGTGATTCAGACTGCACCAAAAAATAGTTTGGCGATGTTTGTGCGTTGGCATCGCGCTCTGGCTTGGGTGGCAGGGATCGCTGTTGTGGTGTGGGGCTTGAGCGGCGTGATGCATCCGATTATGTCGGCGCTGTCACCGAAAGTGCAGCCTTTGCCGCCTGCGGCGGCTTTGCCGAGTAATTTGATGCCGACTCCTTTAAGCGCCTTGGCACAAGGTCGTTGGAGCAATACGGAGCATTCAGTTCAGTCGGTGCGCCTATTAATGCTCAATCAGCAAGCGGCATGGCGTGTGCAGGAAGCGCGCGTGAATGGCGTATTGCCTGCGGCGCGCTGGTTTGCTGCGGATAGTGGCGCAGAAATCGCGACTGCTGAAACGCAGCAAGCTGAAAAACTGGCGCGCGCTTTAACTGGTGACGCGAAAAGTGAAATTCGCAGCATGACGCGAATCACCGAGTTTGGCCGCGATTATCCTGCGATCAATAAATTGTTGCCGGTGTGGCGCGTGGAGTTTGCACGCGATGATGGCATGCTCGCTTTTGTCGATACCGAAGGATCACGGCTGGCGGCGCTGAGCGACCAAACCAAACACACACTGATGGGCGTATTTGTGCTGCTGCATACCTGGGCTTGGGCGAGTGAACCCATTAAATTGATCGGCATGAGTGTGATGCTGGGACTCACGCTGCTGACGATGGGCGCTGGATTGGCGATGTATGTGATCCGCTCGCGTGCAAAAACTTTGCGCAGCAATCAGCCGTTATTGCGCCGTGTGCATCGAAAAATGGGCTTGCTGTTTGGTATTGCAGGCCTCTGTATTGCCAGCAGTGGCTTGATCCATCTATGGTTCAGCCGTACACCTCCTGCTGTTCTAGCGCCCAAAGCGTTAACAAGTTTACCGGCACTACATCAAATCCCAGCGGGCGTAACGAGCCTAACTGCGGTGAATGTGGCAGGGCAAGCATTATGGCTGGTGCAAGGCGCTGCTAAACCGGTGGCGGGCGGTGAACATGCGCACCACACGGCGGCACCTGCTGCGCCTAATGCCTTGCCGACTTATTTGAATCATCACGGTCAACCTGTTGCTGGCGCGGCACAGCAACATGCAGCCGATTTAGTGCGGGCAATGGGTGTGGGGATGGAGTTAGAGAAGGCACCGATTCAGTCGGTCGAGTTGATTAGTAAATTTGCTGGCGAATATGGGTTTTTCCAAAAACGCTTACCAGTCTATCGAGTGAGTTTGGCCAATGCAGCACAGTCGACTTGGTATATCGAGCCGGCAACAGGGCAATTTTCGACCTTGGTTGAGCAGCGCGATCGACTTGAGGGTTATAGCTTTGCTTATTTGCACAAATGGCATTGGCTGGATGGCTTGGGTAAAGACGCGCGCGATGTGATTTTGGCGAGCTTTGCTGCAGCGAACGTGGCGTTGGCGGTGATGGGCTTGCTGCTGTTACGGCGGCGTCGTGCCTAGGGTCTGTTGACGTTTGGTTTGCGAGCTGCGTTTGTGCGGATTTTGGCCTGAGGCAAGGCACGAAGCGCGCCACTTAGCATTCTAAGTTAGCGCTTTGTAACGCCGCATCAGGCCAAAAGCCGCCAAACCCGAAGGGCTGGGCGTTTTTCGCGGCAACTCCGCGTTGTAACTCGCTCGAATAGCCCGCTATGCATCGCTCATTACGCCTTGATTCGCCGCGAAATCCGCTCCAGCGCAATCGTAAACCAAACGTCAACAGGCCCTAGATTAATGGCTATCGTGAAGCTGGTTTCGGCCATGTTGTTTGGCAAAGTAAAGCGCCAAATCAGCTTCTTGCACCAAGATGCTGGAGTCGGAGTCCCGACTAGGATTAATGCTGGCGCAGCCGATGCTGACGGTAACAATTTGATGTGGAGAATCGGGATGTGCACGCTTTAAGCCACGAACGGCGTACAGCAATTGTTCGGCAATCGTGATACAGCCTGCGAGTGGCGTGAATGGCAGCAGCACGACAAATTCTTCGCCGCCATAACGTGCGATGACATCGTCCGGGCGGCGCAGTGTGGCTTGCAAAGCACGGGCGATGTCTTGCAAACAGGTGTCGCCTTGTTGGTGGCCGAGGGCATCGTTGTAGCGTTTAAAATAATCAATGTCGATCATCAGTAAGCTGAGCGGATGATTGTGCCGGATCGCACGTCGCCATTCTTCTTCGAGCTTTTCTTCGTAATAGCGACGATTAGGTACGCCCGTCAGGCCATCTTGATAGGCAAAACGATGGAGTTCAGCGGCGCGTTCTTGTAGGATTTTTTCGCGCAATACCGATGCCGTAACGTCCTGAATTTGAATAAGACAAAATTGTTCATTATTAAATTGGCGTAGCGGTGTGATTTGAATTTGCTGCTGCATCCGCATGGGGGCTTCGTCGTCATTTTGTGGACGAAATAAATTAAATGGCGCACGGTTCAGGCATTGCGATAAAAAGGACGATTGATCTTTTTCAATCGCAAGTTTGACCGCTTGTTCGACACGGCTGTTTTTTAGCTCGGGAAATGCAATAGCGAGCGGCAAGCCGATTAAATCGTCAGATCTTTGCCCAGAAGCCTTAACTAGCCAACGATTCCACAGTGCAATTTCGCCTTTGCTATTGAGGATTAAAATACCCAGCTCTAAGGCATCAAAGGTACTAAAGAGTAATAAAGGCGCGTCGTTAGCGGCTTTGTTCATGATGGCTTAACCTTGGTTTGGAATTTCGCCCAAGAAACGATTGATCGCCTCATTGAGCAAATCCAAGGAATTGGCATTCATAATAAACACCACATAGCCGTGTAGTTCGCGGGCGGCGAGTGAAAATTGGATTTTTAAAATCATGACCACATGATCAGCATCGCATTCTTTTAAGACTGAAGTCCCCGAGCCAATATGTAATGACGGTAAGCCACAATTAAAAGATTGATCGAAAATATCCGCTAATGAACCGAGACAAGAGTTCAGAATAATATTGCCGATTTCGGAGAGTGCGTCTTGTTCGAGTTCGGTGAGCTGCTCAATGGGTAGATTATTGCCCATCATCAGTCGCACCAAATCAAGGCTGCGTGCTTCGGGGAAAATCAGTAAGGCATTACCGTGAAAATTACCTTCAAAACTTTGCCGCACGCCGCAAATGCGCGGGCTGGTTTGATCTAAATAAACACCGGCTTCGGCAACGCTATAAAATGCAATTTCAGGCACCGAAAGCATGATTTCTTCGTTGATAATTTGACTCATCGTTGCAGCGGCTTGGCCGACGCTGATATTGAAAATTTCGCAGAGCGCATCGCGCTGGAGTGAACCGAGTTCCAGCATGATTTAGGCTCCGGCAACAGTGAGGATTTTTGATACTGTATCGGCGGTGATGGGTTTGGGAATAAAATGCAAACCTGCCGCCAGTGCGCGCTCTTGCGTGCTGCTTTGAATATTGGCTGTGAGTAGCACAATGCAGCAGTTGGGTTGTTGCGCCTTGATTTGTGCGCCAGCTTCAAGGCCATCCATGCCGGGCATATTTAAGTCCATTGACACTAACTGAAGGACATGTTGCTGCGCCAGATCAATGGCTTCAAGACCGTTGGCCGCTTCAAGATAATGCCAAGTTGGGCGTTGCTCGACAAAGTAGGCGCGTAGCATCATTCGGGAAACACGGCTGTCGTCAACAATAAGCATGGTAAAAGGCATGAAGGGATTCCAATAGAGGCGTGGTTTTAAGTAGTAAAGCAAAAATTTTGGCCCAAGGCCACCCGGTCTTGCATCGTAGTTTTGCCTTGTCGTATGGCCTTTAGTCCTTTTGGCTTCACGCTTTGTCACAAAATCGTTTGCGCCTCCACCTCAGTTTAGGTAAATCATCATGAATGGCAATGTAGGAATTGAATTTATTCGACTCCAAATTCAAAGGCTGGTGCAATGACTTGGCGAAGTGCCTTGCTCTATTCGATGTTATTTCATGCGATCGTGCTGTGGGCGTGGAGCGGATGGGGGGCGAGCGCGCAGGTAACTGCACCCAGTGCATTGGCCGTGATGTTGCAAGGCGCAGCGGCGACTGAACGTGTGCGGCAAGCGCTTGTTAAAACTGAAGCCCAGCCCTTAGCGCCGCGTAAACTGTCGCAATCAGCACCTGCGCCTGTCGCAATGACGCAGGCGATGAAATCAAATGCCGCGCTAAAAAAAGCCGAACCCGCATCTGCGATTGCGCCAGCGCCAGTGATAAAGACAACTTCAGCGACGAGCACGGTCGTTGCCAATGTGGCAGATGTAGAAAGTAAATCAGCTGCGTTGGCTGCCAATACTGCACATGCCGTCGAAGCACAGGCTAAAATTGTGCCTGCACAATATCGTGCGGCGCATTTACAAAATCCAAAGCCAGAAATGCCCTATTTATCGAAAGTGAAGGGCGAATCAGGTACGGTAGGTTTATGGGTGAAAGTGGGCGTTAAAGGTGAGCCTTTAGCGGTCAAAATTGAAAAATCGAGTGGATTTACGCGTTTAGATAATGCGGCTTATCAAACTGTGTTGGAAAAATGGCGTTTTGTCCCAGCAAAACAAGGTGATACGGCGATTGAAAGCGAAGTGGTGTTTAGTGTCCCATTTCGATTTGTTGATAATGAATAATCTTTAAAAGCTTGCTGCTCGTTTTGATGCGAGCAGGCAATTTTAACGTGAGATAAAGCGCTGAGCTAATTGGGTTTATTTAATCCAGAAAAATAATGAACTAGGTTTTAGTAATGAAAATAAGCAGTATTCCCGAAGCGGAAATTGAATTTTCCGCCATTCGCGCGCAGGGGGCGGGTGGACAGAACGTTAATAAAGTTTCTAGCGCCGTCCATTTGCGTTTTTCGATTGCCAATTCGTCTTTGCCTGATGAGCTAAAAGAGCGCCTGCTGGCGCTGAACGATCATCGAATTACTAAAGATGGCGTTGTGGTGATTAAAGCGCAAACTTCGCGCAGCCAAGAAGCCAATCGGCTCGATGCGGTGGCGCGTTTATTGGCTTTAATTAATGCCGCTGCGGTGGTGGTAAAACCGCGTCGCGCCACAAAGCCGACTTTTGGATCAAAGCAACGCAGGTTAGAAGGAAAGCAATTGCGAGGAACGGTGAAGGCTTTACGGGGAAAAGTGACTTACTAAACGACGCTAGGCTTTTAATTTCTGTCGTTCAAATTTATTTCACTTGTTTGATTGCTGCTGACGACTATACCCATAGTTGTACTTTGCTTTGTTGAGGTAGCTAATGAAACGCTGGTGCTGGTATTTTTTGCTGCTGTGTTGGGCTGCGTCGACTGGGGCGAAAACCATCGTGGCGGTGTCTGATCCATTTCCGCCGTTCGTTGATCCAAATAATCCGACTGGTGGCTTATCCATTGAGGTTATCCGCGCTGCGTATAAAACACAGGGGCATGAGGTTAAAGTTGAATATGTGCCGTGGGCGAGGGCAGAAGCGGGCGTGCAAAGTGGCGTTTACGATATTTTGCCCAATATGTGGTTTACCGAGGCGCGCTCAAAACAGTTCTTATTTAGCACTTCTTACCTGAGTAATACCATTCGGTTTGTTAAACTGAAAGGCGATTCTTTTGAATACACGGGCATTGATAGCTTAAAAGGAAAAGTGATTGGTGTAACTCGAGGGTATGCGTATAGCGATGCGTTTAAACAATCGAATTTATTTACACGCGAAGATTCTAATGATTTATTAACAAACTTGAAGAAGCTACAGGCTAAAAGAATTGATCTGACGCTCGATGATGAAGCCGTCACAAACTACACCATTACACAAAATAATCCGAAATTATTTGCCGAGCTGGAGTTAGTGAATGGTAATTTGGCGCTTAATCCGCTGTATGTGGTGAGTGGTGTGAAGAACCCAAATCACAAGGAATGGATTGAGTCATTTAATGAAGGATTGAAGATCATCAAGCAGAATGGCACTTTAGAAACGATTTTCAAAAAATACGGCATTACATATAAATAATGCCATTGTGCATTTATCGCAGAATGGCATTAATTTTAAAAAATAGATCTGATTATTTAGTATTGAATAAATTATCGAACGTCGATTCCGCTTGAATATTCAGTGCTTTGCATAGTTTGAGGAAGTTAGCCAAATTATGCGTGCGGATCAATACGATTTGCTGTGGCTTGCTGCTCAGATCCACCAAAGTGAAATTAGGGTTCAATTCATCTTGGATTGCTTTAATCGCCGAAATATCAGTCAAACCATCGAGTGCTTCCGCTTTAAGATCCAATTCATCTTCACCAAAAGCTTCGCTAATTTGCGCGTATAGCGCTGGCACGCTAGTCGCGTTAAACAGTAAGCCATCGGCTAATTGTTCCAGCATCACGGTTTCCCAGAGTGGCATTGCGGCACTTTCTGCATAGAATCCTGCCTCGTGGCGCGCGCGATATGCGTCTGGATCTTGTTGTGCGGCCATTACTTCGGCAGTCATTGCCAAAATATCATCTTGGTCGAGGCCGCCATCGGCGATGAATTCAAAGAGTTCAATAATTTGCTGTTGCATGTTTATTTCCTGATTGGCTCAATGCCAGTGCGATGCGGGTGAGCTAGATTAATATTCTATGGGTATTGCCATCTAGGCTTTATTTAATAATGGCTAGCTGGTGATACCCTTTAAATCAAAAGAAGCGAATATAAGCGCAGAAACCTGGCTTTGGCCCTACTGCTGGGTGATTACGGCAGGTATTTGGGCGCTTATCGTAAATTGTGCACAGACGGGTTTTCTCATCCAGAAAAGTACAGTCGCGAGTACCACGGCGGTAGAGCGTGTAAATTTCATGTTTGAAATTGAAATGCTCAATAATCTTCGCTTTCATTAAACGCTTGGCGATGTTTTTCGCCGGTTCATCTTTGTCGAATTCATCCACTACGCCCATGCGGATTAAATCGCCGATTTTTACTTCGACCGGCATCGTACAGCAGCCTGAATAGCAATCGTCGCATTTGCCTTTGGTGAATTTCACCCATGTATCAGGATCATGGAGTTCGGTGCGGTTGAGGATTTCACGGGTCATGGCGTAGTTCAATTACAAGAAAGGTGCGCAGCATACCACAGTCTGGGCAATGCTAAGTAGTTGTTTTGGGTAGAAAAAATCCCCCATCCAGAAGTCTGGGCGGGGGATCGGTTTTAGCTGCTGTGACTATTTAAATATGATTAAAAGTGACTGGACCAGCAAGTGGATCAACCGTGATCAAGAAGTTCTCCTCTTGAGGAACTGCTTGACCGTCAACATAAATCATTTTGTTTAGCATGCGAGGGACTTGCTTACCGGCTTGGATGGCTTGGATGCCGTCTAGATGTCGGCCGGCAATCTTCAGCGTCAGTGGCGTGGCAAACTTAACGCACTCGGCATCGCTGCTGGCAAATGTAATCACTGCACTGCTTAAATCTGGACGGCAAGCCGCGCGCGCCTTGCTGTATTTCAAGACATTGGAAGGCGTAGCTACCCAGAGTAAACGTGCGTCGACTTTGGTTTTGAGATAATCCAAATGCGCGGTGTATTGCGCTAATGGCACACTGTTCCACGAGGTATCATTTACGCCGTGCATGGTGCGATTCGCCCAGCCTCCGTTGGCAATCGCCGCATCCACATGCAAGTTCAGCAAATCGCCACCGGCTTTCACTTGCGTTTCATACGGCGACCATTGTGCGGTCAAGGTGAACATATCGTCTTTGATTTGGAATGGATCTGCAACTGTAGTCGCATTCACGCCCGAGCCATGGCCGTCGTACACCACCATACCCGTTTCATTGACACGATTGGCGGCACGTCCACCGATAAAGCCGTTCGCCGTGCGCAGGTACGTCATCGGTGCATCCGCTGCAACATCAGAAGGCCAAGCAAAGAAACTTGGGCGATAGCCATCTAAATGCGCCGCGATATCATCGCTTGAGCCACTAATTTGCGTTGCGGCATCCCAAGTGACGCTATTGGCATCGGTATGGCTGCGTGAATGGCTAAAGATCTCATTGCCATCGGCGATGAATTGCTTGGCGGCATTCCAGTGTTTATCGCCACAACTTCCGGTAATCATGCCGAATGAAGCGACTAAACCACGCTGTTTTAAGGCTGGCGCAGCAAAGTCGATTTGGCCATCGGTCACCCAGGCGCACAAATCGTCATGCATCATCGAGTAGGCCGCAGCGACACCATCTTTCCAAGTAGGGACTTGCATGGATTCTATGCTTGGTGTTGGCCTTGGGCTGGCAGACGTGATCGGTGTCGGTGTCGGTGGATTGCAACCACTGAGCCAGCAGCCATTGTCTAATTGCTTCCATGCAGTCGGTGAACCATCTGGGATTTGCGCTGAGCTATCTCGTAGCGCGCCATAATTGTATTTGACGACACCGCATGAATTAGCGCCTGGGCGCTGTATGCTGACCACGCTACCTGCGGCATAGGTTTTGCTGGAGTCCCACAATGTGGCGCAGCCAACAATCGGCGGGAACGTGACGGCTGGGGTTGGTGATGGTGAGGCGATGATACCCAAATCTTTCCAAACTCCCCAGCTACCTGATGCGCTTGGGGTTTCACCCACGGTGTACCACTTGGCTTCATAGAGGCGGCCATTGTAAGTGGCGCGTTTGCCTGCGGTGTAAACGGTGGCGCTATTCCACACCATGGTATCAATCACGATTGGTGTTGTAGTTGGAGTAGCGCTTGGTGTTGGGGTGGTTAATGGTGTTGGACTTGCCGTTGGTGTTGCTGACGGCGTTGGGCATGGCGCAGGACTGAGCTTTAGTGCTTGCCATAAATTGGGGTCATAAGTGACGGTGTTATTCGCCGCGACGTAATGTGGCTGATTGGTCTCGTTACTCAGGTGCGCAACTAGGGCTTTGAATACCACCATCGGGCCACCTTCAGTGGGGGTGACGGCATTTCCTACAACGTATTGCTGATTCAATTTCCAAGATGGAGGGCCATACGGCGGTGTGCATGTGCCAGGATAAGGATCGGTAATTGAACTTACTGGACGGCTTGGTGGTGTTGCTCTGGGTGGTGTTGCAGTTGCGGTTGCAGTTGGGGCAGGTGTTGCCACGATAGTGACAATTTTCCATGCGCCCCATTCTCCCGCTGTCGCAGGGTTGTCGCCCTTGGTCCACCACTGCGCTTCATACGTAGCGCCATTTTGTGTGACCCGTTGGCCTGCTGTGTAAGTGCTGGCACTGTCCCAAGCTGGGTAGCTCGGTGCGGTTGCCGTTGGGTTGGGTGTTGGTGAAAGTGCATGTGCGGCGCTAGCAAATAGCCCCGCACTGACTAAGACACTCACAACAATTGTTTTGCTAAATTGCATCTGCTCCATCCTTTTTTTGAGGTTTTTATGGGTACTACGTTATCAGCATGGTTTTGCAGGCTTTTTGGGCTGATCAGACATTGTGCAAAATTTTATGGCAAGACGTAGACATCGCAGACCGTGCAAACAAGCTCGGTAAGGCGATACAACGATGCAAGAAAACCTTGGTTTTACGACTGACCCTCACAAAATGCAATTGCATGCTGCTATTGAACGACGATTTCTTATGTGCTAGAAATTCGTCTCAATTTTCTTTTGAAATTGCCAGCGCGCAGCGCCGTTAATTCCAAATGAATAATCTGGAACGACTATGCCTGCTTGCCTCAGATTAGGGAATACCCTAGGGCTTGAGCTACATAAATGGTGTTTTGATTTTTATTTAATTCAATTAAATCAAGGGTTTGTTTTGTTGTAAGATGAACTCGATTTCACGAGTTGGGGAGAGAACTGTGGTTTTTTGTGCCACAGCTTTATTAGAGGTGGGTCAAAGAGGATAAGGCAATGCTGCTTTAGGTCGTGAGGTTTGGGCTTTAAATTTAAAAAAACTCAATCTCGCCATCGTCAGGTTTTTTAATATCAGCGGCCAATGCATCATTCATATTTCCTGCCATGACGAGTGCTTCGCTAATTGGCATGCCACTTAAAATGGCATCGAATAATACTTTTTCTTGTTCCATTGAAAATTGTGAGCGGATACGCTGTTGTAATGCCAGCCAAGCATCAGGTTGATCGATTTGAGTGGGGTCTGAGACTAAGCTTGCCAATTGGCTAATTGTGCCGCAAACATGGTCTAGGCGCTGTGAGAGTCGATCATAAAATTGAAAAGCAACAATGGATTTGCTGTTTTGCGCACTGATTTCAGTCACGCGCTCTGCGAGTTGCAATTCGGCGGGAACTGCTAAGTTAGATTGAGCAAGCGTTGTTTTTAGCTCTTCGATATGCATATACGTACTGGCAAATGAGGTCGATAGCGTACTAAATGAGGTACTTCCTTCATCCATCGCATGCCGAACTTGCGCCACTGCGATCCCTAGCATCAATAGCGTTTCGCGGACTTGGCACCAATTTAATTCGGGGTTATGCGTTGCTGATCCACCGATAGGTAGTTCGACCATGTTGCGTACCCCTATAAAAAAATTTATTTTTCTTTATAGGGCAAATCAGCAAATATATCGGCCTAATCTTGAGTACGAATGACTTTGAGTTGCAGCGTCAAACCCAACATCACCAACGCCATCGTGACACCGAAAATCGGCATAATCCAGCTGATGCTGATGTGAGCAGCGAGCATCGCTGTGACTAGCGCATACGACACCGGTGACAAGCCCATCGACACCATATTATTCAAGCTCATCACGCGGCCGAGCTTATCGCGGTCTGCCGATTGCTGAATCAAAGACATCATCGGTACATTATTACCCGCCACACCCATACCGATTAAAAACTGTATCCCCACAGCCGCCCAAATCCACGGCGTAAAAGGCAGTGCCGAGAGCAACAGCCCTTCTAGCGCAATAATCACCGTAATCATCAAGAGGCGTTTTTTACTTGGCGGATAGATCGTCAACAAAATCCCGCCCAGCACCATGCCTGCGGCAAATGCACTTTGCAAATACGACAGCGTACTGGCTTCGCCATGCAAATAATCAGCGACAATAATTGGAATACCCAGCGCCAAGGGGCCCATAAATAAGAGATTGGCGGTAATGTAAATCAGCATCAGCGCGCGCAAAACCGGCGTTTGCACTGCGTAAATCACGCCTTCTTTTAGCTCGTTCAGCATTGATTTAGCAACTCGAACCACTTGATTGGCGGGTTCTTTAATAAACGCAATACAGATAGTCGCAATCAATAACATGCTGCCGGTGAGGCCAAAAATGGCTTCGTAACTCATCAGCGCCAACATCGCGCCACCTAAAACGGGGCCAAATACCATGCCGACTTGATTACTCGTCAACATAATTGAATTGGCGCGCATTAAATCGCTTTCCGGCACGATGGCCGGCGTCAGCGTATCGCGCGCAGGCCAGAAAAATGCATCGAGCGAACCGTATAAAAACGCAAATATCGTCAGCGCCCAAATATCCAAGCGATTGATGTGCAATAAGCCGACCAAAGCAAACAGCAGCAACACCCGTAAACCTAGCGAAATCAGAATAATCCGGCTGCGCGACATCCTATCGGCCAGCACGCCACCAATGGCCATCAGCGCAATGCGGGGTACTGAGCCTGCAATCATCACCAAACCGAGCTGCTCTTTCGCGCCCAAAGTTTTTACGACGTACCAAGTCTCAGCCATCATCGCGATCGCGAGCGCAAAATTACCAATAATTGACGCCAGCCATAAAAGGCCAAAATTACGGTTACGAAATAGCGCAGGAGCTTGCGTCATGGATGGTCGACCTTCAATAATGATTTTTGCCGCTGTCGGCTTTGGCTAATTTAGCGTTTGTGCAGCGTGACATGATGATACTGGAAATGAACGGCGATAAATCCTGTATTGGCCTGATTTTATCCTGCTTTGTTTTTAGTCGCTTAAGACTAATTGGCGGCGAGTCAGTTAGTCCTAAATGCTACCAATTCCTAGATCGGCTTTAAAGCGTATCGTCGCAATACAAGTAAAACCTCCTCAATCTAAGTACGCATGAAACCATGGCGATCAGGATAAATTTATTTTTACCCAAAATGCGAGGTTTCGTTGTCGGCGTTGTTCATTTGCTTATTTTTTTAACATGACTGATGTGGCGTAAAACGATGTTTTGGTCTGCATCGAGTTTAGGATTGGATTTAGCCTGGCGCCACGCGAATGTCGGTGCGCTAGAATGACGAGCTGCTCAGCCTGCTTGGTTTGGCACTTTGATGTGCAATGGCTCGATGTTTTTTTATTATGGGTATTGCTATCTGTGCTTTATTTAATAAAGCTTTTGTTTATATACCCATGAGCATACTGATTAATCTTGACCTAGCTACTCACGATGGCTTTGCTGCGCTGCGGCATTGCGTGCTGCTGTGGCTTTGGCGTAGGCGCTTTTCAATTGGGCCCAAGTGGTTTTAGTGCTTTCCCGAATGCTGAATTTCCCGATTTGGCAGCTTGAGTTTTCCCACCTACAGTTCGCTGGTGCAACGCAACAAGGAAAAGCCATGCCACTCGTTTCGCTGAATCAAATCCTCGATCACGCCGCCGAACACGGTTACGGTGTGCCTGCCTTTAATGTGAATAATTTGGAGCAAGTCCAAGCGATTTTGCAAGCGGCCGATGCCACCAAAAGCCCCGTTATCTTGCAAGCTAGCGCCGGAGCGCGAAAATACGCTGGGGAACTCTTTTTGCGGCAAATGATTCAAGGCGCAGTCGCGAGTTATCCGCATTTGCCGATTGTGATGCACCAAGATCACGGCACTAGTCCAGCTATATGTTTGAGTGCAATTACGCACGGTTTTTCCAGTGTGATGATGGACGGCTCACTGATGATGGATGGCAAAACGCCGTCGAGCTACGACTACAACGTCGAAGTGACGCGCGAAGTGGTCAAAATGGCGCATAGCTTTGGTGTGTCGGTTGAAGGTGAACTTGGTTGCCTCGGGCGGCTTGATACTGGCATGGGTGAAGAGGAAGACGGTGTCGGCGCGAGCCGCATGCTCACGCATGCCGAAATGCTCACCGACCCATGGCAAGCCAAAGCCTTTGTCGCGGCGACGGGTGTGGATGCGCTGGCGATTGCGATTGGCACCAGTCACGGCGCGTATAAATTCTCATCGCCACCCACCGGTGCAGTGCTCGATATTGATCGCATCAAAGAAATCCACGATGCGGTGCCTAATACGCATTTGGTGATGCACGGCTCTTCCAGCGTGCCGCAAGATTTGCTGCAACAAGTGCGTGATTTTGGCGGCGATTTAAAACCGACTTGGGGTGTGCCGGTCGAAGAAATTCAGCGCGCAATTCGTTGGGGCGTACGGAAAATTAATATCGACACCGATTTGCGCCTCGCAATGACCGGCGCAATTCGCCAGCATTTGATCGAAAACCCCGCTGATTTCGATCCACGGCAATATCTAAAACCCGCAATCGCCGCAATGGCCGCCGTCTGCCGCGCCCGTTATATTGATTTTGGTGCTGCGGGGCAGGGGGAGAAGATTAAGCCGGTAAATTTGGTGAAGATGATGGAAAAGTGTAATTAATATCTACGGTATATGGTTGTAGTTATTATTAAATAATACCTACAACCATATACCTAATGTATTTTCCCTATTTGGCTTTCGTGTTTTTCGGCATTTTTCGTGCCTTTCGTGATCCCGATTTTTTTATCCAGCAATACACAGATATTTCACTTCCAAGTATTCCTCAATCCCATATTTCGATCCTTCACGCCCGAGTCCAGATTGCTTGATGCCGCCAAATGGCCCGACTTCGTTGGAGATCATGCCCGTATTGATGCCGACCATGCCGCATTCGAGCGCTTCGGCGACGCGAAAGCTACGGGCGAGATTTTGCGTATAGAAATAACTCGCCAAGCCAAACTCGGTGTCATTGGCCATTTGGATTGCTTGTTCTTCAGTTTCAAATTTGAATAGCGGGGCGACGGGGCCGAAGGTTTCTTCCTTCGCGATTTTCATTGTGGGTGTGACGTTACCGAGCAAAGTCGGCGTGAAAAATGTGCCGCCGAGTGCGTGCCGCGTGCCGCCTGCCAAAACAGAAGCGCCTTTGCTGAGCGCATCGCTGATGTGTTCTTCCACTTTGGCGACGGCGTTTTCGTCGATTAGTGGCCCAGTCGTCACGCCGTCAGCGGTGCCGTCGCCGACTTGCAGCTTGGTCATTGCCGCCGCCAGTTTGCTGGCAAAGGCATCGTAAACGCCAGCTTGCACCAAAATCCGATTGGCGCAGACGCAGGTTTGCCCCGCGTTGCGAAATTTGCTCAGCATCGCGCCATGCACTGCGGCGTCCAAATCAGCGTCGTCAAACACGATAAATGGCGCGTTGCCGCCCAGTTCGAGCGACAATTTTTTGATCGTCGGCGCACACGCGGCCATCAATTCGCGGCCGGTTTCGGTGGATCCGGTGAACGAGAGTTTGCGCACAACGGGGCTGGCGGTCAGCGCCGCGCCAATTTCGCGCGCGCTGCCGGTGACAATATTGATGACGCCAGCCGGAACGCCTGCGCGTTCGGCTAAAGCGACCAAGGCCAGCGCCGTTAATGGTGTTTGTGATGCAGGCTTGATAATTATTGTGCAACCCGCCGCCAGTGCGGGGCCGGCTTTGCGCGTAATCATTGCCGCTGGGAAATTCCACGGCGTAATCGCCGCGCACACGCCGACGGGCTGTTTGAGCGTGAGGATGCGCGAACCCGCTTGCGGATGCGGCATCACTTCGCTGTAAACGCGCTTGGCTTCTTCTGCAAACCACTCAATAAAACTGGCGGCATAGGCAATCTCACCGCGCGCTTCGGCCAGTGGTTTACCTTGCTCAGCCGTCATGATTTGCGCGAGGTCTTCCTGGTTTTGCATTAGCAATTCAAACCAGCGCCGCAAAATATGGCTGCGCTCTTTGCCGGATTTAGCGCGCCAAGTGGGCAGTGCTGCGTTGGCGGCTGCAATCGCTTCGCTGGTTTCTGTCGCGCCAAAGCGCGGCACTTTGGCGATCTCACTGCCATTCGCAGGATTGGTGACGATCAGTTGCGGCTCGCCGCACCAGATGCCGTTAATCAAGCATTGGGTTTTGAGCAGGCTAGGGTCAGCGAGTTTCATTGGCGTTTCCGAGATCTAAATAGGTAGGACCATTGTAGACTCTGTTGGCGCGGTGCAGGAATGAGGCTGCTTAGCCTATTTTGATGCCTGCTGGTACAGCGCCAACACTGAGGCTAGGCTCGGTGGATTTGCGCCTTTGTGTTGGCAGGCGGCTGCGCCGCTGGCGATGGCAAAGCGTAAATGCTCTGCGGTGCTGCGCTGTGGCTGTTGCATTAGGCTGTAAATTAGGCCGCCCATTGAGGCGTCGCCTGCACCTACCGTATCGCCGACGATGACGTCAATTGCTGGATGATCGCAGCGTTCTGTCGCAACAATTAAACTCGCTCCTGCCGCGCCACGGGTATATAAATAATGCGCTTGTGGATTCCAGCTCATTAGCGTATTCAAAGCGCCGTCGATGTCATCGCTGCGAAATAGCCCTTGCAGATCTTCATCCGAGATTTTGATGATGTCGGCCAGTTGGGTCATGGTTTTGAGCGTTGCATCATATTGTTCATCCATCAGCACGCGAAAATTGGGGTCGTAACTGATTTTGACGCCTTGGGCTTTGAGTTGAATTGCCAGCGCAATCAAGGTCGCCGCCAGCGGTTGCCGCGCCAAACTAATGCCGCCAAAGTGAACCCATTTCACCGCGCTCTGCCAGCCTTCTGGTAATTGGGCTGGATTGAAATGCAGATCGGCGGCATCGTCGCCGACAAAGAAATATTGTGGCGGATGCGCGGAGTACACCATCGCCAACAGGGGCGACTTTTGCACTTGCTGCATAAAGCGTAAATCTAAACCCGCCTCTTGGCTGGCGGCAACTAAATCTTGGCCAAAACAATCGGTGCTCACCGCGCCGGCAAAAGCACTGCGTATACCAAAGCCCGCCATCACACGGGCGACATTCCAAGTGGAACCGCCAACTTTGCTGATCCATTGATCGCCGTCGACGCGAATCATGTCGGTTAGTGCTTCACCAGCGGCGATGAATTCAGGCAATGCAGTGTGTGAAGTGGGCATCATGCTTACTCGTGGTCCAGTTTGAGAAATAAATCGCGATCGGGCGCGAAGTTGGCATACAGGGGCAGTAGGGCGCCGCCGAGGGCGCGGGCATCTGAGCCTATCGCGCCTGCTAGCAGTTGCGGCGGGGTGACGCCTTCCCAATTAAAATCGTGCATCGCGCTGACGATGGCTTGAATCAGTGCGGCTTGCAGTTCACGGCAAAAGCAGCCATCCAAAATCACGCCTTCTAAATCGAGCAAGCAGGCGGTATTAAGTAAGCCCAGCGCGATGGCGGGGGCGGCTTCTTGTAGCCAGGCTTCGGTGTGCGGGCGATATTCCGCCTGCATCGCGCGCTCGTCACAAGTGGCGCGGCCATCAAGCCCTGCGTTGATAAAGCGATTTTCTAATTTATACAGCGATGCCACATTGAGTAATTGCGTGCCATTTTGGCCTTTACTGGCCATGCCCAGTGGCAAAGAGCCCAGAGCGCCCGCATTGCCGTGTTGGCCGATGTGCAGATGGCTTTCCAAAACCAAGCCACCGCCGATAAAGGTATCGACAAAAACATACACAAAATTGCGAATATCACGGCCACGCCCCGCGACCAATTCGGCGACGCAGGCGGCGGAGGTGTCTTTGATCGATTGCACTGGCAGGCCCGAAAGGGCGGCGACTTCATCGTCGAGCGCAAAACCATCCCAGCGTGCTGCGGCTTCGCTTTCTAAGCCCAATAATTGCTGCCAACCGCCCATATTGAGTGGCGCGGCGATGCCAATGCCTTGGATGCGTTCCCAATGCGACTCGGGCAGCGCCGCACGAATTTTTACTAGGCATTCAGCAATGTGCGCCAACACTTGCTCGGGTTGGGCAAAATGGTAGTCCAGATCCCAGCGCTCGCGCACGGTGCCGGTGAAATCCACCAGCAAAACATCCAAGCTACGGCGACCCACTTTGACGCCAATCGCAAATGCGCCATCGGGATTGAGCGCTAAAGGCACTGAAGGTTGACCGACTTTGCCGCGCTGTGGGGTTTCTTTGGCCAGTAACTCATCGTCGAGCAGACGCTTGGTGATCGATGAAATGGATTGCGCGGTGAGGCGGGTGAGCCGAGCAATTTCTGCGCCCGACAGCGGGCCATTGAGCCTGATCGTTTGCAAAACGACGCGCTCATTGTATTGGCGCAAGCCGCCTTGCGACGAGCCGCGCGGCTTGAGTTTGCTGGCTTTGGCCGCCAAATTATCCTGCAAGTGGCTCACAAATTACCCCTTTTTTGAGTATGAAATTGCCATAGGGTTGCAACTCTCCAGTGAGCACAATCGCGTAAGCCTGCTTGACTCGCTCATAGAAAGCAAATCGTTCCACCGCTTCGCATTGCGATTCCAGCACAAAACCGGGCTCAATCAGCTCTTGCAGCACTTGCTGTTGCAAAGCGCTACGCCAGCCTGCTTCTTGATGACTGACCTGCATATACGCCACGGCAGGCACTTCTTGCTCAAGCGGAAATAGGCTCGTGATGGCATGCACGGCGCGCGCTACACCTGCGCCAGCTAGATGCAGCAAAGGTTTACCTGCTGCGAGTGAGGCCGCCGTAAAGTTGGCATCGGCGACGACGATTTCATCCCCATGGCCCATTTCGGCCAAGACCTTTAATAAATCGGGCGTAATTAGTGGATCTATCCCTTTGAGCATGGTGATTTCCTTGATTGAGTGATGGGCTTAGGCAAAATTTAAAGCAAACCTGTTTGTCCACGAAATTCACGAAAAAACACGAAAAAGAAATCTAAAGTCATCATACTTTTTGCCCTTGTTCGTGCTTTTCGTGTCTTTCGTGGATTCCTTGTTTTGACCTTGATTCTAAATAGATTTAGTTACTTAGCCATTCAGTAGGAATGGCTTCCGGTCGCATTGCGCCCGTCATTACCGCCACCGCATCGCTCATCGTAATCGCTTTGGGGTTTAGAATCGCGGCGCGGCGGCCGAGTCGGGCGACGTGAATGCGGTCGGCGATTTCAAAAACGTGCGGCATATTGTGGCTAATCAGCACGACAGGCAGGCCACGATCACGCACATTGCGAATCAGCTCCAGCACCATATTGCCTTCCTTCACACCCAAGGCTGCGGTGGGTTCATCCATAATCACCACATGCCGAGCAAAGGCGGCGGCGCGGGCTACGGCGACGCCTTGGCGTTGCCCGCCCGATAGGGTTTCAACCGCTTGGCTCATCGAACGAATACCGATTTTCAGCTCTTGCATATAAGCGATACTGTCTTTGAGCATTCGCTTTTTATCCAGTGCGCCAAACCAGCTACCTAGAAAATTAGGGCGGTAAATTTCTCTGCCCAGAAATAAATTCTCTGCAATCGTCATCGCCGGAGCGACGGCCAGCTCTTGATAAACGGTTTCGATGCCAGCACGGCGCGCTTCGATTGGGCTTTTGAAACTAACGGCTTGCCCATCGAGTAAAATCTCACCGCTATCAGGTTCTAGCGCGCCTGATAATGCTTTGATCAGCGACGATTTTCCCGCGCCATTGTCGCCAATGACTGCCAAGATTTCACCTGCGCGCAGCTCAAAATCAGCGCCGTCGAGCGCAGTGACTTGGCCGTAGCGTTTAACTAAACCGCGTGCTTCCATCACCAGCGCACGGGCTGGCGTGGTGAGCGGTGCTGCGTTGTTTTCCATAACCGTAACGTGGCTCATTAGCGGCCTCCTTTACGTGAAAGCTGATCGGTGGCCACAGCCAGAATAACGAGAATGCCAGTAATAAGTATTTGGTATACCGATGAAACGCCCATAAGCGTTAGGCCATTGCGAAATACCCCAACAATCATCGCGCCGACTAAAGAGCCAATAATAATACCGCGTCCACCAAACAGGCTGGTGCCACCCAAAACGACAGCGGTAATCGCATCCAGATTTTCGGTTTGACCGGCGTTGGGATCGCCTACGCCAGTACGGGCAACCGATAGCAGCGATGCAATGCCGTAGCACAATCCAGCCAAGACATAGGCCATCAGTAAAACGCGATGCGTGGGAATCCCCGTCAGGCGAGTGGCTTCTGGGCTATTGCCGACGGCGTAAATATGCCGACCATTTGCCGTTTCGCGCAACCAGAGCCAAGACAGGCCATACATCGCCAGCATCAGCACCGTGCCATAAGCCACTTGGGTTTGCCCGAGGCTAAATGTCGTGCCCAAAAAAGTCATTGCTGGTGGTAGATCGGTAATGGTTTGCGATTGCGAATACAGCTGGGTGAGCGCAAAAGCGATATTCATCGTGCCCAAGGTCACAATAAACGGTGGCAACTTGATGCGAGTCACCAATAAGCCGTTGATGAGGCCAAATAATGACGTCACGGCGAGGCCAATACCGATCGCCACAATCGGCGGCAGGCCGTAGTCGTGGGCGACTTTAGTCATCACCACGCCGCCCAGCGCCATCACCATGCCGCAAGATAGATCGATACCCGCAGTGAGGATAATCAGCGTTTGACCAATCGCGATCAGGCCAACGACCATGACTTGCTGCAAAATCAGTGAAAAATTAGCACCGCTTAGGAAATGCTCACTTTGAAATGAGAAAAAGCTGCACGCTAAAAATAGCGCAATAAATGGCCCAAGCGTGCCGAGCGAGGGTAGGTGTTCTTTCCAGCTGGGCATAAAGCGCTCCTTGCTGATGCAGATAGAATGAAGGCCGGATCGCGGCTCATGCATTGATCCGGCAGTGGAGTGACTTACTTATTGCCCCAGCATAAATCCATGCCCACTTTGGCCGATTTGCTATCCACACCAGTGACTGGTTTGGCGGCAATCAAGGCCACGCCGGTGTCGGTATAGCCGGATGGCTTTTTGCCGGTTTTGGCGTATTCAATCCCTGCATCAACGCCCATCGATGCCATCTTGAGTGGGTATTGCTGTGAGGTCGCGGCAATTTTCCCCGCTGCGACGTCTTTCACCCCTTGGCAACCACCATCGACTGAAACAATCAGTACGTCTTTTTCTTTACCGGCTTTTTTTAGCGCATTAAAGGCGCCTGCAGCGGCAGGCTCGTTGATCGTGTAAACCAAATTGATATCTGGATTTTTTTGTAGGCAATTTTCCATCGCCGTTTGGCCCTTGGCTTGATCGCCAAAACTATCGGCCATGCAGACGACCTCGGCGGGTTTGGCTAGCTGATTGTTTTTTGCATCCAATGACTTCAAGCCAAAACCCTGCAAAAAGCCGTTATGTCGCTGTGCGCCAACAGGGTGGCCGGGAAATAAATCCAACATTGCTATTTTGACGGGCTTGCCGTTCAGCGTTGCCTTGGCGTATTCGCCAATCAACACGCCGGCTTTAAAATTATCTGTCGCAAACAGCGCATCGGTCGCGTCCGCAGGCTCGGTCGGGCTATCGAGCGCAATCACCAACACGCCTTGAGCGCGCGCTTTTTTGATTGACGGCACGATGGCTTTGGAATCACTCGGCGTAATCAAAATCGTTTTTGCGCCAGCCGCAATCATGTTTTCAATCGCAGTCACTTGCCCCGCATTATCGCCATCGGTTTTGCCCGCTGCAGACAGCAGTTTCGCGCCTTTGGCTTGCGCTTGAGCCGTCGCACCTTCTTTCATTTTGACGAAAAACGGATTGGTATCGGTTTTAGTAATCAAGCCGATAACAGGCTCAGCAGCAAAAGCGGGCAGGGTGCTCAATAAAGCTGCGGTGGCGATAGCAGCGTGAACGCGATTCAATTGCATGGTCTTTCTCCTGTGAAAATACATGGGTCTGGTGACTGTTTTCTGTTTTTGTTGGTTAATGCAATCCAAGAAATCAAGGCGCTTTAATTAATAAGTCAACTTGATTTATATATAGATTAGGCGTGTTGAATTAATAAATCAACAGGATTTATATATATAAAAACCCTTAGTAAACAATCGTTTGAAACGTTTTGGCTTGTGCTGGGGAGATTCAAGTTAAACGTTGGAGGTGTGTTTTTGGCGGCTGTGCTGAGTAAAATCACGGATTTGGCAGGGTTGCACGGTTAAACCACAACGCCGCCGTTTTACTTGTTGGTTTGAAAGCTGCGGACGAACGGGAGAAAATTGTGTGCAGATACTGCTGATGATGCCTCTGTTTCAGAACATCATCAGCACACTATCAAACCGTCATTTGCGAGCAGGTGGGCGTTCGTAGTCAGTCATATTGAATGCATGCGGATTTGTAGGTCGGGATTCATCCCGACAATGGCTTGCACGCTGTGCCTCTATGAAGCAAGCCGATCTACGAATCCAGATGAGCTGCAAACAGCGCCGCTTCCAAAATCGCTAAGCCTTCATCAAACACCGCGTCGCTAATGGTCAGTGGAAACAAGAAACGCAGCACATTAGCGTACACGCCGCAGCTGAGCAAAATCAGCCCGCGCCGTAAAGCCTCCGCTTGCACGCGCTTGGTGAAGTCGATATCGGGCGTGGCGTTTTGCATAAATTCAACGGCAATCATCGCGCCTAGGCCACGAACTTCAGCTATATTGGGTATTACCTTCTGTAGATTATTTAATAAAGCTTGCAGGCGTATACCTAGGGTGTTAGCTCGGTGATTCAATTGCTCGTGCTCAATCACATCCAGTACCGCATGCGCGGCAGCAATCGCAATCGGGCTACCGGCGTAAGTGCCGCCCAGCCCACCCGGCGCGGGTGCGTCCATGATTTCACTGCGACCCACGACGGCCGATAGTGGAAAACCGCCAGCCAGCGATTTGGCCAGCGTTATCAAGTCGGGCAGTACATCGTAATGATCCATTGCAAACCAGCGCCCAGTGCGCGCGAAGCCAGTTTGGATTTCATCGGCAATCAGTAAAATACCGTGTTCGTCGCACAGCTGGCGCAGCGCGCGCATCAACTCAGGTGGCGCAATATAAAATCCGCCTTCGCCTTGAATTGGTTCCAGAATAATCGCGGCAACGCGTTTGGGATCAATGCTGGCTTTGAATAGCGCGGTGATGGCGGCTAAGGAATCGGCCACCGACACATGATGCAGCGCATTGGGAAACGGTACATGAAACACATCGGCGGGGAAGGGGCCAAAGCCAACTTTATATGGCACGATTTTGCCGGTCAGCGCCATGCCCATCATCGTGCGGCCATGAAATCCGCCGCTAAATGCAATCACGCCGCTGCGCCCCGTGGCAGCGCGCGCGATTTTGATCGCATTCTCAACCGCCTCAGCGCCAGTGGAAAAAAACGCCGTTTTCTTCGCGTGCGCACCGGGCGTGAGTGCATTGAGTCGTTCGGCGAGGCGAATATACGATTCATACGGCACGACTTGATAGCAGCTGTGCGTGAACAGCTCGAGCTGCGCGCTCACCGCCGCGATGACGTCGGGATGGCGATGACCGGTATTCAGAACCGCAATGCCGCCAGCAAAATCAATAAACCGTCGCCCCGTCACATCCCACAGCTCGGCATTTTTTGCATGATCGACAAAAAACGGCGCCATCACGCCAACGCCACGCGGCGTAGCTGCTTGTTGGCGGGCAAGGAGAGTTTCATTGGGATTCATGGCGCACCTGAGTTGGAGAAAGGTGCTTTTAGAATAGACGCTCAATGCGTTTGTGTGAGAAGGTCGAGACAATACATCGATTACATCAATATAAAGGGGAAATAAAATGGAGGCTCAAAGCAAGCAACTGCATATCGCACTGCTGGTCGTATTGCTGATGGCCTTGGCGGTTTCGGCTTGGCAGCCGTATGAACGCATGACGTGGGCGCTGGAAGTGTTTCCGATTGTGATCGCGCTGCCAGTGATGCTGTGGACTTACAAAAAATTCCCACTGACTGATTTACTGTATTGCGGCATTTTCTTGCATGCGCTGGTACTGATTTTGGGCGGCACATACACTTACGCCCGCGTACCGCTGGGTTTTAGTTTGCAAGAATGGTTTGAGCTATCGCGCAACCCGTACGACAAAATCGGCCATTTTTTCCAAGGCTTGGTGCCAGCGCTGATCGCGCGCGAAATTTTGCTGCGGCAGCAGATTGTTCAGGGCAAGAAAATGCTCAATTTCATTGTTGTCTCGATCGTGCTGGCGATTAGTGCGAGTTATGAGCTGATCGAATGGGCGGCGGCATTGATGTTGGGGCAAGGCGCGGATGAATTTCTGGGTACACAAGGCGATCCGTGGGATACGCAATCGGATATGTTTTTCGCTTTGTTGGGGGCGATTAGTGCCTTGCTGATTTTTGCGCCTTGGCAAGATGCGCAATTGCGGCGGATGGCGGAGCGGCAGAAGCGTTGATTTAAAGTTGAAAAAATTCAATAAAAAAGCCCAATCTTTTAAAGGATTGGGCTTTTCCATGGGCATTACTGAGTGAAATGACGCTTATTCGTCATGCTCATCATCACCACTTGGCCCGTAGCCTTTGTGCATTTTATACATCGCCAACGTTGCGGCGCGTTGTTCGGCGTGGTTCACGATCGGTGGGAAGTAGTCGGTTTGCTCTAAAAAGCTAACAAACAGCGAGCCGCGTCTATCGTTGGCCGAGAATTCCCACGGCGCGTGAATCGCCACATCCGGCAATTCGGCGAGTTCTGGTACGTAGCGGCGGATAAATTTGCCTTGTGCGTCGAATTTTTCTGATTGCAATACCGGATTAAAAATCCGGTTATACGGTTGCGCGTCGCAGCCCGTCGAGGCCGCCCATTGCCAGCCGCCGTTATTGCTGGCTAAGTCGTAATCGAGCAGGTGTTCGGCGAAAAATTTCTCGCCCCAGCGCCAATCAACTAGCAAATCTTTAACCAAGAAACTCGCCGTAATCATCCGCAAACGGTTGTGCATAAACCCGGTTTGCGTCAATTGGCGCATTGCTGCGTCGACAATTGGATAGCCGGTTTCGCCCGCGCACCACGCGGCAAATAGCTCGGGGTGATTTGGGAACGGCAATGTGTCAAATTCAGGCTTGAACGCATGCTCGACCACATCGGGTCTATGCCACAGAATTTGTGCATAAAATTCGCGCCAAATCAGTTCCGACAACCACGTTTCTGCACCAATGCCGCCGTGCTCGTGCGCGAAACGCGCCAATTCACGGATCGACACCGTACCGAAGCGAATATGCGCCGATAGATAAGAAACACCTTTGATCGCCGGATAGTCGCGCGCGTCTTTGTAATCGCTGATGCGGCGTTTGAAGTCTTCAAACAGTTTCTCGCCGCCACTCATGCCCAATGGCGCTTTGAGTTGCGTCAGATTGGTTTTGGCAAAACCCAGTTCTTTGAGGCTGGGAAAATATTGCGATTTCAGTGGTTTGAGGTTTTTGATGACATGATGGATCGGGTAGGCCGCCAAATCTTTGTCGCGAAGTTTGGCCAGCCAAGTGCGTTTATACGGCGAAAACACGCTATACATGCCGCCGGTTTGCGTCAGTACTTCATCTTGTTCAAAGATGACTTGATCTTTGTAGGTATTGAAGTACACGCCTTTTTCTTTAAGGCTTGCAGCGACATACTTATCACGAGCAATCGCTTGTGGCTCGTAATCTCGATTGCAGTACACCGCAGTAATACCAAATTGCTCAACCAGCGCGGGGATTTCAGTAAGTGGATCACCGTGGCGCACGACCAAATCGGTATTGTATTGACGCAATTCGGTTTTGATTTCTTTCAGTGCTTCCCAAATAAACTCAACGCGGCGGTCTTGCTTGGGTAAATCTTTTAAAATCGTCGTATCAAACACAAACGCCAACACCACTTGATCGGCATTTTTTAAGGCTTCATACATAGCGTGGTGGTCAAACAGGCGCAAATCGCGGCGCAGCCAAACGAGGGCGGTGGTGGTCATATTGAGTTCCTTATTGTGGGTATATCGATCTAGGCTTTTCTAAGTAATGGCTGCGTAGATATACCCATTGCTTGCTGCGGTATTGGTGGCCGCGCTTTAAATCGTGTGGATTGGCGCGGCGTAGTGAATTCGCCATCTTAACACTGCACCATCGCTCGTAGCGGCCGATGGTGGCTTTATATCAGCACGCAAGCCAAGTTTTTGCTACAAAATTTGGCCTGGCAACGCGATTCGTCTAGCTGTTGGCATCTCGCTTTGCTTGCTTTGCGCCGCTGCATCATGTTGATTAAAAAATGCTGCGGCAGTGTTTCATTCCTCACATTTAATCGCGCTACCTTGGACGCGTTGTAGCGCGAGCAGGGGCAATCAGCGTAAATTGCACAACATGCATTGAAGCTGACTTACGATTTAAGTAGCGCCAAATCAATCCAACACAGGATCAAATTATGAATATGCGTTTAGCGATTTATGCGTTGGCTGCCAAGTATCGCTTGAGTGGCGCAGACACCGTTCAGTTGGCGCAGTGGGCTGAGTTGGAATCGCCCCCGTCGCATTTAGCCAGCGCATTGCCACGCGGTTTGGCGATGCTGGCGGCGAGTTTGTTCGGTTTGGGGTTGATCTGCTATCTGGCCGCGAATTGGGATCTTTTGGGGCGTTTTGCTCAATTTGCTTTGTTGCAAACATTGTTTCTAGGTTTATGCCTTGGCGCTTTATTGAGTAAAGCGGCGCGAGTGCCTTTGGCTTTATTGGCTTTGCTGACGATGGGCGGTGTGTTTGCGTATTTTGGGCAAACGTACCAAACCGGTGCCGACCCTTGGACTTTGTTTGCGATCTGGGGTGCTTTGGGCTTGCTGCTGTGTGTGGGCGTGCGCAGCGATGTGCTTTGGACGCCGTGGGCTTTGATTGTGGGCACCGGCATTGCGCTGTGGATTCAGGCGCATACCGGGCATCAATGGCGCGTGCAGCCTGCGGATATTCAGGTGTATGTGCTGGGCTGGTGCGCGTCTATTATCGCTCACCGCTTTGCTCAATCCAGTTCGTACTGTATTGCCCGGTGCAGGGCGTTGGGCTTTTCGCACTGCGGTGACTTTAAGCTGCATTTTGATTTTTACCACGGCCTTGACGACGCTATTAGATCATCACGATGGCTTGGTGTTGTATTGGCTGGCGCTGATTTTATTGGCGATGGCGGCGGGTGCGATGGGGTCTGCGCAAATGTTTGATATTTTTGG
Source organism: Deefgea rivuli DSM 18356 (assembly GCF_000620145.1). Lineage (GTDB taxonomy): Bacteria > Pseudomonadota > Gammaproteobacteria > Burkholderiales > Chitinibacteraceae > Deefgea > Deefgea rivuli. The sequence goes on along the minus strand of NZ_JHVM01000008.1, from coordinate 123,399 downwards.
CCTCAGTATGGTGAGCTTGGCTTTGAATGTGTTGTTGGTGTTTGGCATTGGGAAGGTTCTGCTTGAGCATTCGCATTCAGAGACTGAGGCGCGTCTTTTATTGCTGGGTTTGATTGCGGCCGGATTATTGGCGCTTACGGTGAAGGGGATTTTGTATTTGTCACGGCAGTATGTGCCACAGGAGGCGCAACCATGAGCCTTGATCGTTTACATAGCATATTGAGCCAAGCGATTGCGGCTGGCGTTTTGCCTGCCGATGCGATGCTTGAACAGGGCGAAAACCGCCCATGGCCGGTAGTGGTTTTGATTGCGATTGGGGCTTGGCTGGCGGCGATTCCGCTGCTTATTGTGACTGCGCTGCTGATGGGGGATTTTGTGACTCACGAGGTGGCTGGGCCGTATGTGGTTGGCGCGCCGCTGGTGCTGGCGGCGGTGTGCTTACTAAGGAAGCGTCATTTAGCTTTGTTTGTCGAGCAACTGGCGATCCCTACTTTATTGGTGGGCTGCGGTGTTTTGGGGTTTGGATTTTTTGAGCATTGGCCCAGCGCCGCAGCATCACTGGCGATGGCTTTGTTGGTGATAAGCATTATTTGGGCGATTGAAAAGTCGTGGTTGCGGGTTTTATTAGGTGCAACGGCGGCGGTGTTTGTGGGCATGGCATGCTGGATTGCTTTGCACGACTGGGAAAGCATTTATCGCACGAAATCGCTGAGTTTCTGGTGGACTTTGCATGGTTTGTTATTGTTCTGGCTGTTTGCGCTGTGCTTACAACGTGTGCTGCTACACAATGGATCTGCCGCTATCGCTGCTGCGATTGAAGCGGCGTCTAGCGGCTGGGTTTTGGTGCTGATTGTTGGCTTGGCGCTGTGGTCGGGAATGACGTTTCTGGTCGGAGCCAGTTTTGGCGAATTATTTCGCGAGCTGGATGTGGCGCACGCGGTGCAAAATCCGTCTTTCTTGTCCATTATTTCCGTGCTATTTGCCGCTGCTGCGGCGGGTTATTTGGCCTATTTCTGGGCGGCCTTGCGCCAGCCGTGGTGCTGCGGAGTGGCCTTGGTGTTGGTCGGTTTAGCCGCTTTGATGCCTTCGCTGGGCGCGGTATTGCTGGTGCTGGCGGTGGCTGCCGCAACCACGCGCTGGCGAATCGCTAGTGCAGCCGGCTTGGCGGCAGCGTGGATTATTGGCGCATTTTATTATCAATTAAACTTATCGCTGGCGTACAAAGCGTTGCTATTGATGAGTGCGGGAGCGGTATTGGGCGGCTTGGCGTGGATTGCGCCACGCCAGCAAGCCACTGTCGCGGCGGCAGGTCGGGCAGGTTGGACGCCGCAGAAATTAAACGTCGGGATTAGCGCCGCGCTGCTTAGCACGCTTTTGGTGCTCAATATTGGAATTTGGCAAAAAGAGCAACTGATTGCCAAGGGCGAGCCTGTGTACGTTGCGCTGATGCCCGTTGACCCACGCTCCTTAATGCAGGGCGATTTTATGCGGCTAAATTATGAAATTCCGAATGAAATTACTGAATCTTTGGATGGTTTATTGCTGAAAGAACGACCCTATGTCGTTGCCAAACGTGATGAGAAAAGGATTGCGACAGTATTGCGTTTGGATAAGGACTTGCCCTTGGCCGCTGATGAATTTCGCATTCAACTCAGCCCCCAAGATGGGCGCTGGGTACTGGTAAGCGATGCGTGGTTTTTCAAAGAAGGCGAGGCTGCGCGCTGGAGTGTGGCGAAATACGCCGAATTTCGCGTCGATAAAAATGGTAAAGCCTTATTACTGGGCTTGCGCGGCGCGAATTTGCAGCCGCTTTAGCGCTGCTGGGCATGATCGCAGCAGGAAAAATTCTGGCATTGTGCGATAATTGCCAGATGGAAAACGCCAATGCAATGAATCTTTCTCGACACTTCTTGATCGCGATGCCGAACTTGGTAGACCCGATTTTCGCTAAGTCGCTCACTTATGTGTGCGAACATAACGAAAAAGGCGCGATGGGGGTGATTATGAATCGTCCGCTCGGCATGACGCTGACGACTTTGTTTGAACAAGTCGACATCGAAATGCACCGCCCGGACGTTGCCGAATTGCCGGTGCATTTTGGCGGCCCAGTGCAGACCGATAGAGGTTTTGTGTTGCATACGCCGTTGGGCGATTGGCAATCGTCGTTGATTGTGTCGCCAGAAATCGGCTTGACCACGTCCAAAGACATTTTGCTGGCCGTCGGCGAGGGTAGTGGGCCGGAGAAAATGTTTGTGTCGCTCGGTTTTGCGGGCTGGGAAGCGGGGCAACTCGAAAAAGAGATTTTTGAGAATTCATGGCTGACGGTCAAAGTCGACGACATGAGTGTGCTGTTTGATATTCCATCCGAAGAGCGCTACGCCGCCGCGCTGGCCTTGTTAGGCATCGATGTGGGGATGTTATCTAAAGATGTTGGCCACGCCTAAAAATGGCCTTGCTCCGCTACTGCGCCAACGCTGCACTTTGTCGTGCGCTGCTCGAGCTCCTCATGGACATAAGTCCATTGCGGGCTCTGCGCTGCTACTCCGCGTTCAGCATTGGCTCGCTAAGCGGATCAAGGCCATTTGTTGAGTCTTATGCTCAACGCCAGCTCACAGTGCGTCCGACTGGATTTTTCTAAGAGAATATTTGATGAGCACCGTGTTAGCTTTTGATTTTGGTGAAGTGCGAATTGGTGTCGCAACAGGTTCGACTGAAGTTGGGATTGCGTCGCCCGTTGAAACGATTGCGTTTGAAGAGAATGAAAAGAAATTTGGCCGGATTGAGGCGCTGATTAAAGAATGGCAACCGGCGCTGCTGGTGGTGGGTTTGCCGTGTTATCTAGACGGCACCGAGCACGATATGTCGCGGATGGCGCGTCGCTTTGCAAATCGCCTGAATGGGCGATTTTCTTTGCCAGTGCATTTGGTCGACGAACGCCTTAGCAGCGCGGCAGCGAGTTCGGCACTCAATGAAACGGGGCTGCGCGGCAGAAAACAAAAAACCGCACTCGACCAAGTCGCCGCGATGCAGATTTTGCAAGCCTACTTTGATACACCGCCTGCGGCGGAATAAAAAACAATAGTCCACGAAAAACACGAAGAAAAGGCAAAAAACACGAAAATATCAGGTACAGATCGACAGTATTTAGCTTTAAAAGTCGAACTTGGTAATGTGGCTTGTACCTTGTAAAAACCCTTGAGATATTTGCGAGAAAGTTTTGAATTGTTGAGTTTTATTCGTGTTTTTTGCTCTTTTTTTCGTGCCTTTCGTGGACCAAGCTTTTGAATTGAACCAGCGAGGAAGATATGTACAACCCGCAACTGAATGCCCAAGGTGAGCTGATTCATTTGCTCACCACCGAAGGGCTGCCGCGTCGGATTTTGACGCAAATTTTGGATAAAGCCGCCGAGTTTGTTTCTGGAGGTGAATTGGTTAATCAGAAGTTCGCCGATTTGGCCGGAACTTCGGTATTTAACTTGTTTTTTGAAAACTCGACGCGTACGCGCACGACGTTTGAAATTGCCGCCAAACGCCTGTCGGCTGATGTGTCGAGTCTGAATATTCAAGCGTCGAGTACCGCCAAAGGCGAAACGCTGCTCGATACCATCCACAATATCGAAGCAATGGGCGCGAATCTGTTCGTTGTACGTCATTCGGATTCGGGTGCGGCGCATTTGATCGCCAAGCACGTGAAGCCGGGCGTTGCAGTCGTCAATGCCGGTGACGGTCGCCACGCGCATCCGACGCAAGCGATGCTCGATATGTTCACGATTCGGCATTTCAAAGGCGATTTCGCTAATTTGCGTGTCGCGATTGTTGGTGACGTCTTGCATAGCCGCGTTGCGCGCTCGCAAATTCATGCGCTATCGACCTTGGGTTGTCCTGATATTCGCGTCATTGCACCGAAAACCTTGCTGCCTACCGGCATCGAGCAGCTCGGCGTGCATGTGTACCACGATATGGAAAGCGGTCTCAAAGACGTCGATGTGGTTGCGATGCTGCGCTTGCAAAATGAGCGCATGGCAGGGGCGTATCTGCCGTCAACGCAGGAATTCTTTAAGGTCTACGGCCTTACCCCTGAAAAATTGGCTTATGCGAAACCCGATGCCATTGTGCTGCATCCAGGCCCGATGAATCGCGGCGTCGAGATTGATTCGGCGGTGGCCGATGGCTCGCAAGCGGTGATCTTGCCGCAAGTCACGTTCGGTATCGCGGTGCGAATGGCGGTGCTCAGCATCGTTGCAGCCAATCAGCGGAGTTTGCTCTAATGAAAAATATCCTTATCAAAAATGGTTGCTTGGTGGATCCGATTGCGGGCACTGAGCAAGTCGCTGATTTGTATTTAGCGGGCGGCAAGATTGCTGCGGTTGGCGCTGCGCCAGCGGGTTTTGTCGTTGATGAAACGATTGATGCGACAGGGCTCATCGTTGCGCCGGGCTTGGTGGATTTAGCGGCGCGTTTGCGTGAGCCGGGTTTTGAGTACAAAGCGACGCTGAAATCGGAAATGGCAGCGGCCGTAGCGGGTGGTGTAACGAGCGTGGTTTGCCCGCCAGATACTGATCCGGTGCTGGATGAATCCGGGTTGGTGACCAATTTGCGCCAGCGCGCAAAAAACCTCGATTTAGCGCGCTTGTACCCGATTGGCGCATTGACAGTCGGCTTAAAAGGCAAAGAAATCACCGAAATGGCAATGCTCAAAGAAGCGGGTTGCGTTGCGTTTTCGCAAGGCGATGTGCCGATTGCTGACTTGCAAGTGCTGTACCGCGCCATGCTGTATGCGGCCAATTTCGGTTTCGAACTGCGCTTGCGTCCTGAGGAAGCTTCGCTGGTAAATGACGGCGTGGCACACGATGGCGCTTACGCGTCGCGCCTTGGCTTGACCGGTATTCCGGTGATTGCCGAAACCATCGCCGTCGCGCAAATCGTTCAATTGATGCGCGCCACTGGCTGCCGCGTGCATTTAGCGCGCATGTCGAGCGCAGCAGGTCTGGATTTGGTTCGCGCCGCTAAGCTTGAGGGTTTGCCACTCACTTGCGACGTCAGCATCAACCACATTCATTTGGCCGATATTGATATTGGTTTCTTTGATAGCCAATACCGCTTCGATCCGCCACTGCGCGCGGTTGCCGATCGCGATGCGATTGTGAAAGCGCTGAACGACGGCACGATTGATGCGATTTGCTCGGATCATTCACCCGTGGATGACGATGGTAAATTACTCCCATTTGCCGAAGCCGAACGCGGCGCGACCGGTTTGGAATTGCTACTGCCTTTGACGCTCAAATGGGCAACAAGCCAGTCGGTTTCATTGCCACAAGCACTGGCGAAAATCACCTCAGTGCCAGCGAAAATGCTCGGTTTTGACGCGGGTTTGGCGGTGGGTAATCGCGCTGATTTGGTGTTGTTTGACGCCAAAGCGCATTGGCAAGTCATCCCCGAACGCCTAAAAAGCCAAGGCAAAAATACGCCATTTATTGGGCATGAAATGCTGGGAAAAGTGAAATACACCTTGGTGAAGGGTAAAGTGATTTTTAGATGAGGGGTGGGTATATCTTTACAGGTCTTGCTGAAAAAATGTTGTATTGATATACCTAATCAACTGATGTTCTTTTTCTGTTTGATGGATTGGAGTAAGTTTAAGTAACTTAATCTACTCAGGTGAAATAATGAACAAGTTACAACAAATCGCGCTCGCAATCTGTTTTTCTACGATTTCTGCATTAAGCATGGCCGCCTCAGCAAGTTCATCGGCTGTAGATACTGCAGGTTCAATTGGCCGTGTTATAGGCTTGGCTTTATTTGGCTATATTGTGTTGAAAATTGTGAATCGGAATAAGTAATATTTTCTCTACCTTTTCAAAAGCCCACGTTTGAACGTGGGCTTTTTGTTGTTTATCGCATTACTTCGGCAGCGGAAGATCCTTAGGCCATAGCAACCACAGACTTCCAGTCTGCTTCATTTTCCCTGCCAATTCCCCTGCGGCATCGCCAGTTCCCCAAAAGAAATCCGCACGTACACTGCCACGTATCGCGCCGCCCGTGTCTTGTGCTGCGACTAAGCGGTGGATACCCCCATCGTTATCGGGGCGCGTCGTCGCGATAAAGGCCATGCTGCCGAGCGGTATCGTGCTGGGGTCAACCGCGATGCTGTAGGCGGCGGTGAGGGGGACGCCGAGCGATCCGATTGGGCCAGAATTACTTGGCGGCAGCTTTTGGAAAAACACATAGCTTGGATTGCTATTGAGTAATTCGTCGATGCGGCTTGGATTGGCTTGCGCCCATGCGCGAATGCTTTGCATCGACACATCGGCGGCGGGCATCAAGCCTTGCTCAACAAGCCAGCGACCGACAGGTTTGTAGGGGCGGCCATTTTGGTCGGCGTAGCCTAAGCGGATTTCAGTACCATTGGCGAGTTTGACGCGGCCTGAGCCTTGGATTTGTAAAAATTGCACGTCCATCGCATCGTTCAACCACGCCAGCACTGGCGCATTGATGCCGTTTTTGACGATGCCAGCGCGATCAGGGAAAGGAACGAGTTTATTGCCGACGAGACGGCCGCGCAGGCGCTTGCCTTTGAGTTCGGGATAAACTTCATCGAGCGCGACGGTGATCATATCGCTCGGTGGCGCGTAAACTGGATGCTTGGCAGTATTGCTCTGTACCGTACTACCCGCATAGATTGGCTCGTAATACCCCGTAATGAGTCCGGTCGTTGAGCTATCTGGATTTTGTAGTTGATACGGCGTTAAGCGGCTTTGCAAAAAGCTACGAATGGCGGCGCTATTGGGCTGAACTTGGGCGGCATCTTGGCAGATCGTTGCCCAGACAGCACTTTTTTGTAATTTGGTGCAGCCATTACGCCAAGTCTGAAAGCCTTTTACCAGCTCATCTTGGCTCCACAAAGGAATTTGCTGCCAAGTCGTGGCGACATATTTTGGCGCGGCTGGGGCAGGGCTGGTTTCGGCGCTTGGCGCTGGCGTTACTGGTTTTACGGGTGTTGGTTTTGAAGGTGCTGTGCCGCAAGCCGTAAAAAAACCGGCCAGCAAGCTGGCCAGTGTGATGTGCTTCAGGGTTGAAGCGATTGCGTGTTGATTCATGTTGTTCCGTTAACTGTGTTCTGGCTTGTTAGGGTCGATACTTTGTTTAAACGCCGCCAAGCCAGCTTTTTGCATTTCTAAAGTTTTAACTGTCATTTGCAACATGCCGACTTGCATCGCCAGCCATTGCTCGACGGTTTTACATTCGATAATTTTACGGTCGATTTCTTCTTCAGTCAGAGGCGGCATAAAGGGATTGGTTCCGCCGGGTTTCATCATATTGGCAAAAAAGCCAAATGGATCGCTGGGATTAAATTCACTCATCGTTCGACTCCTGTGCAAGTGCTGCTTCGACTGCGGCTAGCGCGGCCATATTAATGATACGGCGAACCGAGGCGGTTGGCGTCAAAATATGCACTGGTTTAGCCAGCCCCATCAAGATCGGCCCAATGGTCACGCCATCAACCGCAGTGGCTTTGAGCAGGTTAAACGAAATATTGGCCGCATCTAAATTAGGCATCACCAAAATATTGGCTTCACCTTTAAGTTTGGAGTTTGGGAAGATTTGTGCGCGGATCGCTGATGAAAGCGCCGCATCGCCGTGCATTTCGCCGTCAATTTCTAGCTCGGGCGCTTGCTCGGTGACCAGACGCAGCGCTTCTTGCATCTTCCGCGCCGAAGGACTGTCACTTGTACCAAAGCTCGAATGGCTCAGCAATGCGACTTTGGGTGCAATACCAAATTTGCGCACGGCTTCGGCGGCCATCAGTGTGATTTCGGCGAGCTGCTCAGCATTCGGGTCGGCATTGACATAGGTGTCGGTAATGAAAATATTGCCCGTATTGAGCAGCAAAATATTCATCGCCGCTGTCGTTGTAACGCCTGTTTTAAGGCCGAGGACGTTTTTAACGTGGGATAAATGGTTGTGATACAGCCCATAGGTGCCACAAATCATCGCGTCGGCTTCGCCGCGTTTGACCATCAACGTGCCAATCAGCGTGGTTTTGCGGCGAACTTCGGCTTTGGCCAAATCTTCGGAAACGCCTTTGCGCTGCATGATTGAATAATACAGCTGCCAATATTCGCGATAGCGCGGGTCGTTTTCAGGATTGCAGACTTCAAAATCGATCCCAAGTCGGATGCGTAAGCCAAGTTTTTCAATTCGCGTTTGAATGACATTTGGGCGGCCAATCAAAATTGGCTGACATAGCTGCATATCGAGGATTTCTTGCACCGCATGCAGCACGCGCTCGTCTTCACCTTCACAAAATACGACGCGTTTTTGCGCTTTTTTCGCCGCCATAAAGACTGGGCGCATAAACAGACTGGATTTATACACGAACTGCGTTAGCTCTTCGATATACGTCGCCCAGTCTTCAATCGGCCGCGTGGCAACGCCGCTGTCCATTGCTGCCTTGGCGACTGCTGGTGCAATTTTGACGATCAAACGTGGATCAAACGGCGTTGGAATTAAATATTCCGCACCAAAAGACAGATTTTTCCCGCTATAGGCATTGGCAACGACATCGGACAATTCGGCGTGCGCTAAATCGGCAATTGCGTTGACGGCGGCGTGTTTCATCGCTTCGTTGATCGTCGTTGCGCCCACATCGAGTGCGCCACGGAAAATAAAGGGAAAGCACAGCACATTATTCACTTGATTGGGGTAGTCCGAGCGGCCGGTGCAGATAATCGCATCAGGACGCGCGGCGCGGGCTTCGGGCGGTGTGACTTCGGGATTGGGATTGGCTAGCGCCAAAATCAGCGGCGATGCGGCCATCGTTTTGAGCATTTCAGCGTCAATTGCACCGGGGCCTGAAAGACCTAAGAAAATATCCGCACCGACGAGTGCTTCGGCAGGTGTACGAATGGCGGTTTCGCGGGCGTAGCGCTGCTTGGTTTCATCCAGCGGCCCGCGCTCGGTATGAATCACGCCTTTAGAGTCGCAAACAAAAATATTGTGTTTTTGCACGCCTAAGGATACGAGTAAATCCAAGCATGCAATGGCGGCAGCGCCCGCACCTGAGGCGACGAGTTTGACTTCCGCGATGTTTTTATTGAGTAAAGCCAGTGCATTTTTGACTGCCGCGCCAACGATGATTGCGGTGCCGTGCTGATCGTCGTGAAACACTGGGATTTTCATCCGCTCACGGAGTTTTTTCTCAACGTAAAAACATTCCGGCGCTTTGATGTCCTCTAAATTGATGCCGCCAAAAGTGGGTTCAAGCGAGGCGATAATTTCAATCAGTTTATCGGGGTCGTTTTCGTCGATTTCGATGTCAAACACATCAATACCAGCGAATTTTTTAAATAAAACGCCTTTGCCTTCCATGACGGGCTTGCCAGCTAATGGGCCAATATTGCCAAGGCCGAGCACTGCCGTGCCATTGGTGACGACGGCGACTAAATTGCCACGCGCAGTGAGATTGCGGGCTTCAGATGGATCGGCAACGATGGCGTCGCACGCAGCGGCCACGCCGGGCGAGTAGGCGAGCGCCAGATCGCGTTGACTGGCGAGCCCTTTGGTGGGAACAACCTGAATTTTGCCGGGTTTGGGAAAACGGTGATATTCAAGTGCTTTTTTACGTAGTTCTTCGTCCATGAGCTGCCCCTGAGTGCATGTGATGCTAGTAATGATGCTGGATCAAAGCGTCTGAAAAATGTATTGGGGATTGCCCCAGATGACGTCAATTTGACTGCATTTTTTCATTTGGTGTATTTCAGATTAAAAGTTAAACCTCTCCGGTTTTAAATTTCGACTCTGTGGTCGGTGGGTTTATTTTAATGGTATTGCTTTATAGGCTATGTATAACAATGATTTTGGCTATATACCCATAATTTAAAATAGAAGAATATCGTCGCTATCAGAGCTAAGCGTTGTGGTTTTTTCTGCGGCATTAGGCGATTGCTGGGTGAGGTAAAGCAAAGTGGCAATCACATGCGAAAATTCATCATCAAGTGATAAGCCTTGATCGTAAATTTGCGTAGCTTCAAGGGTGCTTTGCTCTATCATATTCGACAGTTGATTTTCTTGTGAATCAGTCAGGCCTAAGAAGACCATTTTTTGCTCGAATTTGGTTTGTAGTTCGCTAAACAGTCGCACCGAAGCGCCTGCTTGCTCGCGATATTCAGTTTCTAATTTTTGGATTGAAGCCTGAATCAGACCAATTGCATTTAAGGTAAGCGCTTGCTGACCGCGAATTTGTTCTTCGTTCAAAATATTGTCAAAACGGTTTTCTGCGGCTTCAACCAAAATGGCGATGTGATCGCGTAAGCGACCGCACAAATCGGCTTGATCGGTGGGCATGGCTTTGATTTGCAAAATAATCCGAGGGAAATTGATAATCAGACGTTTGCCCATTTCATAAATTCGCTGAGAATCTTGCGCCAATGTTTCTAGCATATGTTCTTCCAACGGGCTGCTACGGCCTTGGCTATTAAGCGTCGTCGTTTGGCCGTTGTGGCGAATTTGGGCGGCCACTTGCAGATTAAATTTCGCCGTGGTTTGCACCAGTGCATCCAGTAGTGCGGTTTTGTCGTTGGCTAAGCTGGCTTTTTTGAAGAAATTAATGACGGTGCCCAACTCTGCCGAATTGGAAATCGCTTGCAGCGCCGTATGCGTGGCATCTTGGATCGAAGATTGCAATTGCTGATTGGTTTCGATGCTGCGTTTAAAGACGATGAGTTTTTGGTGTAACTCATCACTTTGAAATGGTTTTTTAATAAAATCGTCGGCACCGGCTTCGTAGGCGGCAAGATAGGCTTCTCGGCTGTCTTGGCTAGAGATGAATAGCGTATGACAAGCGGGTGCGTGTTGTTTAAAACTTTGGCAAATTTCATAACCGCTGATATCGGAAATATCGACATCAATCAGAAGCACATCAGGTTTGAATTGTTCTAAAAAAGCGAGTGCGGCCATGCCGGTGGCGGCTTGTTGAGTTTCAAAAATCCCACCGACGCAGGACTGCAGTTTCTCGCGGGATGCACTATCGTGATCGACAATTAAAAGTTTGAGGGGCATAAACTCATCCATAAAAAGAAAGCGCAAGCCGCGCTCACTGCACTTGCTCTTTATAGATTGTTTTTAAAATCTTGACAGCTTAGTGAAATCTATTAGTACCCTAGAAGTAGTACATTCCCATTGCTGTTTTGACTTTGTGTAAAGTGAGTGCCGCAGTTTGGCGCGCTTTGGCCGAACCGCATAGCAGCATCGACAGCACGGCATCGGTGTCTTGTGCGTATTCAGCACGGCGTTCTCGAATCGGCGTAATCAACGCTTGCAAAACGTCGTTCAGACGCGCTTTGATGACACTATCGGCCAAACCACCGTGCGCGTATTGCGCTTTGAGCGCTGCGACGTGTTGGGTGTCAGGATCGAATGCATCTAAAAAGGCAAACACGACATTGCCTTCAATTTGGCCGGGGCTGGTAATGGTGAGGTGCTGAGCATCGGTGTACATTTTATTTACCGCTTGGGTGATCTCATCCGCGCTGGCTGATAACGCAAGATGATTGCCGAGTGCGCGGCTCATTTTGCCTTTGCCATCAAGGCCGGGTAGACGAGTCGTGTTAGAAAGTAGTGCCTCGCATTCATTCAGAATCGGCTCGCCAACCATGCGATTAAAGCGCCGTACAATTTCATTGGTTTGCTCAATCATTGGCAATTGATCTTCACCTACCGGAATCAGCGTACCGCGCAGCGCCGTGATATCTGCCGCTTGGCTCACGGGGTAGCTTAAAAATCCGGCGCTAATTTCACTATTTGCACCCTTGGCACGCAATTCTGATTTCAGCGTTGGATTGCGTTCTAAGCGCGCAACTGAGACTAAATTCATCAAGTAAAACGACAGTTCGGCCAGTTCGGGCACCATCGATTGAATCAAGATCGTCGATTTTTGCGGATCAATGCCGACGGCTAAGTAATCCAGTGCCACATCAATCACGGCCTGACGCACTTTGCGGTAGTCGCCTTGATGATCTGAGAGCGCTTGCGTATCGGCCAATAAAATAAAGGGGTTGTGGGTTTCTTGTAGTGCGAGACGCGTTTGTAGCGAGCCTGCATAGTGGCCTAAGTGTAAAGGACCGACGGTGCGATCACCCGTGACGACGATACTGGGCGATGGGTTTGTAGAGGGCGTTGCTGCGGACATGGTGCTGCTCCTTGATATGGGAGCCGTCGGATGTGAGAGGGGTAAAAACAAAAAAACCTGTCACCGTATCCGGCGGCAGGTTTTGTAGAGACAAACAAACCCAGTGCCGCCTAGAGGCGCCACCAGAAATACGAAACTGAAAGGGTATGTTTGATCGAATTCATCTTTTAATAATCGCAGTTTTGTTTTGGATACGTCAAGCTATTCCGAGTCGGGAATAACCCTAGATTCAAAATTATGTATAGGTATCTGCTTGAAGAGTAATTAATAGCTGGTCTGCAAGTAGATACCCGCTTGGTTTAGGTGCTTAGCTGCATGGATTTTTGATATTCAGCCAGCGCTTGAGCAACGCGTGCTGACATTTTTGGCGCATCACCAAGACCAAATTCACTTTGTAGCGCGGTTTGGTTGTCGTGGATGTAATCGATAGCACGATCTAAATTGCTCAGCTGCTTTTGGAAAAAATTGCCGTTAGAAACGAGTAAATTTGCCGCTTCGCTAAAATTGCTGCTGAAATCGTGAATGGCAGCGGTCGCATCGCTAGCTTGCTTGTTCCAAGTTTTTTCTAGCGTTTCAGTATTGAGCTTTGCCATTTTAGTAACAGGATCAATTTCTAATCCAAGGGCGGACAGCCCTTGCAGGCCGTTGTTTGCGCCATGAAATGGGCTGCTGATACTACTTTGCAATGCATGGCGCGCCGCTTGAGCGGCTTGGGTATTGCCGAGCAATTCAGGATCTTGGCTATCGGCATCAAATTCTCTGCGCCAGCTATTGTATTGATCGGCAAAGCTCTGCAATTGTGATTTAACGCTGGAAAAAGGGCTGTCGGCGCTGATATTGCTCAATTGTGCTGCCGATTGGCTCAGTGTCTTCACGCCCGATTGCATATCGCTTAAGGCGGCGGATTGAGCTTGATATATGACGGAGCGATGGTTAATTTCCGTCATCATTTTGTACGCCGATTCAGGATCGGAAAGGGCAGTATTGCGACCAATCGGCGAGAGCCCTGCGATGCTATTCACACCGCTACTGGCTTGAGCACCTTGCTGGCTATTGATGTAGCCACTGGCGAGCTGGGCAATATCAAAACTGCTGCCCGCTTGAGGATTGAGTAAGTGACTGAGTGCATCCGTTTTCATACTGGCGATTTGCCCAGCAATTGATTTAGCAGAAAAATCCATGATGCACTCCCGTTAAAATGGTGATTCCATTTAAGGTAGCAAGCAAAATTAATACCAGCTAGGATCTGTTGACGATTGGTTTGCGAATCGCGTTTGTGCTGATTTTGGCCTGAAACAAGGAGAAAGACGCGTGGCATAGTCATTCTATGCAAGCGTTTTTCAACGCAGGGTCAGGCCAAAAGCAGCCAAATCCGAAGGACTGGGCGCTTTTCGCGGCATCTCTGCGTTATTCCGTGCTTGTATAGCTGGCTATACGTCGCACAAAATGCCTTGATCTGCCGCGAAAATCGCTCCAGCGCGACCGTAAACCAAACATCAACAGACCCTAGGTAAATAAAGTACGAGTGTAAAAATTTTGCCAGAGCCGCTAATAATCCAAAGATGCGTTTACTGAAGCGCGGAGCGACTGTTGCCAGTTTTAGACTTTGTCCAAAACCGTGAGTGGTTTACGCAGTAAACGGTAGTAGCCAACGGGTGCTGCCTGCGGATTGGCGGTGCGGGTGACGCTGGCAAAGATTTGCCATTCGCTACCAGCGAGCTTTTGATTCATCGCTTCAATGAGGCCATGTGGGTTTTTGACGCCGCAATGTTTAATCAGCTCGACGCTGGTACTTTGCCGATGCCGGCTTAAACGTTGGAAAACTGCGGCTTCTTCGGTCGTCCATTCTACATTCGGGATCGTTTGAGTATTTTGCATATTATTCGTCTGAGTTAGAGGTATTCGTTTTATTGCGAGTAGCAGGTGGCGCTGATTTTTCAAACTGGATCCGTAGCGGTTCGGCTAAATCCAGATGAACATCACGCTGCGGGAAGGCAATGCAAATATCGTGTTTGCGAAAGCTGGCATCAATCATAAAGCGCAAATCGCTGGCGACTTGGCGGCCAATAATGCCTGCGCCCATGTCGATCCAGTAATAAATGCCAAAAGTGAGTGCATCGGCGGCAAAGTTTTCCAGCAAAATTTCCGGCTCTTTATCCTTGATGATGTTGCCGTGGCGTAGCACTTCTTCTTCCAATAGCTTAGCCACCAAGCGTAAATCACTGCCGTAGGCGACGCCGACTTGAAAACCTTGGCGGATAATGCTGGTGGTGTAGCTCCAATTGGTGACGTTTTGCTCTAAAAACGTGCTGTTGGGGACGAGTGTATCGATGCCATTCACGTCGCGCACCACTGCTGCGCGTACATTCATGTCGACGATTGTGCCTCGAATACCATCCACTTCAATCGTATCGCCGGGGCGGAAAGGGCGCTCTAGCAACATCATCAAACCGCTAATCAGATTTTTCAGTAGCGTTTGCATACCAAAACCTAAACCAATCGCAATCGCACCGCCTAAGAAGGCAAACGCAGCGAGTGGAATTTGCACAATCAGCAGCGAATTAATCAGTAGCACAATAAACGCGACCGATAACAACCAGCGTTTGGCAATACGCACTGAAATTTGAGCCAATTTGGTGTATTTGAGAATCAAGCGCTCGACCAAGTTGCTGCACACAATACAAACGGCAAAACCAACGGTAATCAGTAGCAAGGCAATACACATCTTGCCCACGGTGACACCGCGTGAGAGAGAAATACTTTGCCCGTCGACTTGCACCGAATCATTCACGCTGAATAACTCGTAATTCCAAATCGAAACGAGTTTACTTTGGACTTTTTCTTGCCAATAATCGGTTCGCATCGCGAGGGTTTTGTCTTTTGGCGAGGCGTCATTGATCCAGCGATCAAATTTTTCATACGAATGGCGCAAATCGGTTGCCGCATCGCGATAAATACGTTCACGGTCTTGCCATGCTTGGATTACTTCGGGTGATGAATCGGGTGTGTTTTTAAGCTGATCGAGCTGATCTTGGGCGATGTTGGCGGATTTTTGCGCTGTATTGAGCATATCGCGCAGCGTGACCAACCAGGTTTGCACTGTTTCGCTCAGAGCTTGAACTTCAGTTTGCGAGCCATTTTTTACGAGTGCTTGGCGTCTTTTCCAGAAGTTACCTTCTAGCGTATTGGCCATCATCAGGTCAGTCAGAATGCCAGATTGAATCGCAAGGGTTTCAAGTTGCTGCAATACCGCTGATTCTTGTGGCTCTAAAATAGCTAATTTTGCTTGAAGTTGTTCTGTATTTTTGGCTTTGGGGTCGTCTAATTTGGCACGCAGCGCTTCGCGTTGTTGTTGGAGTTCAGCTAAAGTGGCGCGTAGCGCTTGTTCACGATTGAGCTGATCGTGTTGCTGCTGGCTGTAGGATTGTTGCTGCTCTTGTATCGCTTGCAGATTGGCGTCGAGCACTTCTGATTGCAATTGGCTGTTGTCGTTGCCAATCAGGTTATTGAGCGCCAAAACCTGTTCGCGGCGATCTTGTAAACGCGCACGGCTAAATTGCTGGCGTGCGTCAATGCTGGCCAATGTGGCCAGCCATGTATCGACTTTTCTTTGCGAAAAAGCGATTTTGCTAGCGATCTGGCTACGCTGGCTGCTGAGTGCCGCCGTTTTTTCAAATTGACCTTGGTTTAAGCGTAGTTCGGCCTGCGCTTGTTCTAATTCGTCGTGAATCGTATTGAGATAGGTTTCTTGCACCTTCAAACTGCTGCTTAGAACATTAATTTCTTGCTCTATCAGTTGTCGTTCTTGCTGTAGTTGAACACGACTGGTCACGCCGCTGGCGATGTCAGTCGACGTCTTGCGGCGGTCTTGATTTTGCAGCGCGTCCAAGCCCGTGAGTGCAGCGATGTGCTGCTGATAGGCGTAGATTTCGAGCGTTAACCAGAAACGATTCGTTTCCCGATCTGGCGCTTTGGGATTACCGTCTAAGCTGGCTAGTTGAGCTTGCGCTAACTCAAGGCGCTGAGTTAAGCGCGCCAGCTCTGTGCTCGCTGCGATGGGTTCAATCGCGCTGGCCGTTGAATTGCTGGACTTACCGAGCAATAAATCCATCGGTGCTGCAAATGCGGAACTGCAAAACACAAAGAGCAAGCAAACGAGGATGCGGCGCATAAGGGGATCAATATGAAGGTCGATAGTAATTATTTTACCTGCTCAGCTAAAAAACCAAGCAAAAAACGGACTATGCATGATGATTCTGCGATTTGAATCGTTTGAGTTTACGGGGAGGGGGCAATTGGGTGATCAATACAGCGGGTGTTTTTTTGCATAAAAGTATTGATATTGATGGGTATATGGATGCAGCTATTTATTAATACTGCATCCATTCATATACCCTTAGAGGGTGATTGCATGCTCGCGCGTGGCGTGGAAACGCAATTCTGGCCAACGTTCCATCGTCAAATCTAAGTTCACGCGGCTGGTGGCCAAGTAAGCCAAGCTGTTCGCGGCATCGCGCCCCAAATTGTTGGTGAGGGTACGCTCAAAATCAGCGAGTTTTTTCGCATCATCGCAAGACACCCAACGCGCTGTATAAATCGTCGTCGATTCAAACATCGCTTCAACACCGTATTCGTTCAGCAAGCGCGAGGCAACGACTTCAAACTGCAAGACACCAACCGCGCCCAAAATCAAATCGCCACCGTTGAGTGGTTTGAAGACCTGAACTGCGCCTTCTTCACCGAGCTGTTGCAAGCCTTTTTGCAGCTGCTTCACTTTGAGTGGATTTTTGATGCGTACGATGCGGAACATTTCTGGCGCAAAGTAAGGAATGCCGGTAAACGACAGCAACTCGCCTTCGGAAAAACTATCGCCAATCTGGATATTGCCGTGATTCGGTAAACCAATAATGTCGCCAGCGTAGGCTTCTTCAACTTGCTCACGACCTTGCGCCATAAATGTCACCACCGAGTTGGCGGCGATTTCACGGTTGAGGCGCAAATGCTTGAATTTCATGCCGCGAGTAAATTCGCCGGAGCAAACACGCAAGAACGCAATGCGGTCACGATGTTTTGGATCCATATTGGCTTGAATTTTGAACACGAAAGCTGAGAACTTTTCTTCCGTTGGTGAAACAGCGCGTTGAATCGCAGTGCTGTCCGACGGTTGCGGCGCCCAATCAACCAGCGCATTCAGAATCTCGCGAATACCAAAGTTATTAATCGCTGAGCCAAAGAACACCGGCGTTAATGTACCGTCGAGGAATTCTTCGATGACGAAAGGATGCGAAGCGCCGCGAACCAGTTCGAGTTCCATGCGGGTTTGGTCGATTTCGAGTGGGAAGAGTTCGTCCAAACGTGGATTGTCGATGCCTTTGATGACTTCAACTTCATCGAGCGGGCCTTTGCCCGGCGTGAAGATAATCACCTCGTCTTTCAGGATGTGGTACACCCCACGGAAAGTTTTACCCATCCCAACTGGCCATGTAATCGGCGCGCAACGGATTTCGAGCACGCTTTCGACTTCGTCGAGCAGCTCTAAGGAATCACGTACTTCGCGGTCGTACTTATTCATGAAGGTGATAATCGGCGTGTGGCGCATGCGGCAGACGTTCAATAGCTTAATCGTTTGCGCTTCAACACCTTTCGCCGCATCAATCACCATCAAGGCCGAGTCGACCGCGGTTAAAACGCGATAAGTGTCTTCCGAGAAATCCTGATGGCCTGGCGTGTCGAGCAGATTAACCACGTGATCGCGGTAATCGAACTGCATGACCGATGACGCAACCGAAATACCACGTTGCTTTTCAATGTCCATCCAGTCGGAGGTGGCAAATTTGCCGCCTTTTTTACCTTTTACTGTTCCCGCATTTTGAATCGTGCCCGAGAAATACAGCAGTTTTTCGGTGAGCGTGGTCTTACCCGCATCGGGGTGGGAGACAATGGCGAAAGTACGGCGGCGCGCCACTTCACTGATGATATCCGGCATGATATTGATTCGGCGGGGAAAAACGCGCGATTGTACGCGATTGCGCCGCAAAGCAAAACCTTAAACATCCTTGCTGGCTTGCCATGTTTTAAGCCGTGCTTGCACAGCGGCTTAAATGCTGGCGCTGATTCCGCTTATGCCGCTCGGCAATAGCACGGTAAAGATCGCGCCGCCCTCGGGATGGTTGCTCGCGATAATACGACCTTGATGATCGCTAATAATTTGACGACTGATTGCCAGGCCAAGCCCTGTTCCGCCACCGCTGCGAATACGGCTACTTTGAATAAATTTATCAAAAATATATTCAAGTTCGTCGTCTGGCACACCCGGGCCATGATCGCGAATGCTCACGCCGATCGCTGCTTGACCATAATCAAGTTCCGTGTGGGCAATAAATTGAATATCAATTTCCCCTCCTGATGGACTAAATTTGATGGCATTGGACAGTAAATTGACTAGCACTTGTGTCAGTCGGGCTTTATCAAAATGCGCGGTGGTTTCAGTGGCGCATTCTTGTACTGTGAGTTGCAATTGCTTGCTGCTCATTAAAGAGCTGATTTCGGCACAGGCCATGCGAACAATCATTTGCAGGCTGTAATTGCCTTTGTCGTAACTCATTTTATTGGCTTCGAGCCGCGACATATCCAGCAAATCATTGAGCAATACTAAGAGTCGTTTTCCGGATGCATTAATTCGCTCGAAATAGCGATTTAAATTAATATTTTCTACTTCATTTTGATTCTGAGTTTTACTGATGTTTTGAGTTTTACCTAGGCCCATTTCAGAGAAAGATAAAATCGCATGCATCGGCGTACGTAATTCGTGCGACATATTGGCAAGGAAAGAGGACTTGGCGAAATTGGCACTTTCTGCTGCTTCTTTGGCAACGACCAAATGCGTTTCAATGGTTTTCAGTACCGTAATATCGGTAAAGAAGGCATACGCATATTCAATTTCTTGCTGATCATCCAGAACGACACCGCTATTAATCAGGAATGGATGTGTTTTGCCGGTGGCCGTGCTGAGTTCCAAATCAATTGGCGCATGTTGTTTGCCAATCAGTTCGATTAAATTGGTGGGGAAGAATATTTTTGCGCGTTCGCCCCAAAGTTCGACAGGCTGGCGACCAATTAGATTTTCGCGGCCAAAACCGAGTAGACGGGTAAAGGAATGATTCACGTCACAAATACGCTGTTCGGAATCAATCAGCAAGAAAGCATCGGCAGTTTGATCAATAATCGTGCGATTGAGACGCTCGGATTGACGCAGCGCCTGCCCTGCAATCCTTTGCGAGGTGATGTCTTCAATCACCGCAATCAGCCCTTTGGACATATCGCCTGGTACCAAGGCTTTGGCGTAAATCATTGCCCAGAACGGCGAGTGGTCACGGCGACATAATTCGGTTTCGCCACGGTAAACGCCGCCACTGGCAATTTTGCTCCAGATAAGTTGGCTGGTTTCGCTAAAGCGCTCAGTCGACGAGAAAATATGCTGCGTTGGCTGGCCAATAATATCGCTGGCAGCATAGGCAAACAGCAATTCAAATGCTGGATTGGCCAAGCGAATCACGCCGCGCATTGAGAGCATAATGGCTAAAGGACTGGCGTCGAGTACGGTGCGAATTTCAGCCGTGCGCTCCATGACCATGTCTTGTAAATGGTCGCGGTGGCGGCGCAGCTCTTGTTCCGCTTCACGGCGAGCGGAAATATCACGCGCGGTGCAGCAAATATAAAACTGATTTTGAAATTGAATCAAAGATAATGAAATTTCCATCGGCGTTATTTTGCCGAGTGCATTCTTTAAAAATCCTTCAAAATTAATTGGCTTTTTCTCATGCAGTTGCCGCAGAAACTTTTGCCATTCTTTGTCGGATACATCCGTAAATAAATCATTGAAATGCAGTTGCGTTAGTTCGCTGGCTATATAGGCTGAGTGCTGTGCCAAGCTTTTATTGGTGTAGTAAATCTGACCCTCTTCATTACACCATAAGGTCATATCCGGTGATTCATCAACCGTAAATTGAGTTAGATGTAAACGTGCTTCAATCTCTTCGGCGCGCTTAATTTGGCGCATTAAAATGTACGTTAGAATCGAAATTACCAGCATTAATAATGCCGCAGTGGCAATCCGAATATAAGTTTGTGATTTAAATGGCGCTAAAATTAAATCGACTTTGTGTGATAGTCGGATGATGAGCGGATTATCGCCTTGATTGACGATAAACGTAATTAGCTCGCCATTGTCGCCATTCTTGATATAGGTGCTGCTACGTTTTAAGCGCAGCTTTTCAAAAAACAAAGGGTCATCATTACGAATATTGCTACCCAGTAATTTTTCGTTAAATGGGTAGTTCACTAAAACGACGCCATCGCTGCGAAGTAATTCGATTCGCATGCCTTTGGGTAATTGCAATGAATCATAAAACTTTAGGAAGTAGGCGGGTTCCATTCCTGATAATAAAACCCCTCCAAATTCACCATTGGGTAGGTTAACTCGGCGCGTTAAAGGTAGTAACCATTTGCCATCGGTACGTGAAAGTAAAGGTTCGCTGATGTAGGGGCGAATTGAATCAAAATCGCGGTGATAGGCGAAGTAGGCACGATCCGATAGATTCACTTTCCTTGTTGGAAACTCTAGCCCGTGGCTATGCAAAATTCCATTTGGGCCAATTGTAATAATGCCGCGAATTTGTGGCGTCAGGCGGACTTTGTCTTTTAGTAGCAAATGCATGACGTATTCGTCAGCTTTTTCTACGCCGCCTTGCCGATCCAAATCTTCGGCAATATTTTGCATTGCCTGCTCAACCGAGACATAAGCACGCGTTGCATTTTCATCCAGCGCCCGTGCCAAGGATAGATTGTAGTTTTCGGCTTCACGCAGCGTTTGCCGGTAATCACGAATCGTGATCCAAGTGAGTGTTAATAGAACCAGTAATACGGTTACGCCATAGAGCGCAAAAAGCCCAAAGCGCAAAACTTTGAGGGTTTTTTGCGCGTTGGGCTCAGATGATTTTTTTTGGCGGAACAAATGCAGCATGCTTCTTATTTTGCCTCTAAAGCTTCCCAGCGTTCCATTTTGGCAATGGTGATCGCATCAATCTCGTCGATTCTAGCCTGCATTGCTTTGGCTTTTGCAGCGGAATCGCGATATATGGCTGGATCAAGTAGAGATTGTTGTAATTCTGTCTGTTCTTTCTCTAAAAGCGCCAGCTCTTTCGGGATGTTTTCCAATTCACGCGCTTCATTAAAGTTGAGCTTAGTGCGCGCTGCTTTAACACGTTCTGCTGGCTTGCTGTCTTTGCTGTTCACGGCTTTAGGCTCGCCGCGACTCGCTAGCATGCGCTCTTTGGCATCGATCCAATCTTGATAACCACCGACGTTTTCGATAATTTGGCCATTCGGTTCGAACACGATGGTTTGCGTTACGACGTTGTCCAAGAATGCACGGTCATGGCTCACCAAGAACACGGTGCCTGGATATTCATCCAGCAATTGCTCAAGCAATTCCAAAGTATCGATATCCAAGTCATTGGTCGGCTCATCGAGCACCAAGACATTCGCTGGGCGAGTAAATAAGCGCGCCAACAGTAAGCGATTGCGCTCGCCACCGGAAAGTGATTTTACCGGGCTGCGCGCACGTTCGGCAGGGAAGAGGAATTGTTCCAGATAGCCCATGATGTGTTTGCGCTGACCGCCGATTTCGACAAAATCATCACCTTGGCTGACTGAATCAGCAACAGATTTTTCTTCATCGAGTTGTTCGCGGAATTGATCGAAATAAGCGACTTGGATTTTAGTGCCCGCTTTCACTGAACCAGAATCAGGCTCAAGCTCGCCCAAAATCATTTTCAATAGCGTGGTTTTACCCGCGCCATTCGGGCCGATCAAACCAATCTTGTCGCCGCGTAAAATGCGGGTGCTAAAGTCTTTAATGAGCACTTTATCGCCGTACGCTTTGCTGACGTTTTCCAACTCAGCCACAATCTTGCCACTACGATCGCCCGCTTCAACTTGGAATTCCACTTTACCTAAGCGCTCACGGCGTTCAGAGCGCTCACGACGCAATTGTTCTAGACGGCGTACACGGCCTTCATTGCGAGTGCGGCGCGCTTTCACGCCTTGGCGTATCCAAACTTCTTCGGCTGCGAGGTCTTTATCAAATTTCTTGTTATTGGTTTCTTCTTGCGCGACCAGTTCTTCTTTTTTCGCTTCGTAAGCGGCGAAATTACCTGGGAAGCTGGTGATATTCCCGCGATCAAGCTCAATCACGCGATTGCTGACGTTATCCAAGAAACGGCGATCATGGGTAATAAACAGCACACTGCCGCCAAAACCTTTGAGCATGGTTTCTAACCATTCAATGGCGCTGACGTCCAAGTGATTGGTTGGCTCATCGAGCAAGAGCACTTGTGGCTCAGTCACCAAGGCGCGTGCGATGGCAACGCGTTTTTTCCAGCCGCCTGAAAGTGCTGAAATCAGCGTTTCTGGTGGTAGATTCAGTTGTGACATCGTCGTTGAAATCAAGGAGTCCAAGCGCCAGCCGTCTTGGCTTTCGAGTTCGTGCTGAATGTCGGTCAAGCGATCTAGACTTTCTTGCGTGTCGTCGAGGTGATCGAGCGCGGTGTGATAGTCGATCAGAATTTGGCGAATATTACCTAAGCCTTCAGCAACGGCTTCAAATACCGTGTGCTCAGGGTTGAGCATGGGCTCTTGGGGAACAAAAGCCATTTTGGCATTGTCAACCAAACGAATTGTGCCTTCGTCGAGTTTTTGTACGCCGGCGATAGCTTTAAGTAAAGACGATTTGCCTGCACCATTGCGGCCAATTAAACCAACCCGTTCGCCAGGCTCTAAAACGAGGCTTGCGCCGTCGAGTAGCGGCCAGTGACCAAAAGCAAGGTGGGCGTTTTCAACCAGTAACAAGGGCATGACAGACTCTTTTTGTGCGATTTAAGTGGGGGATTATACGGGTGAGTTGGGACATTCGTGTGATAACGCTTAGAATCATGCCAATCAAATTTTGGAGACGCAGGATGAAGGGTATCGCCCTGTGCCTTGTTTTTATGTGTTTTTCCTCGTTTTCGCTCGCGCAAAAGACCTCATCACATCCGACGAAAGTCAATGCGGCGCAAGCAAAAAGCACGCATCCCGCTTTGAAAGCCAGTAGTGCTTTGGCCGAAGCGGGGGAGTACGACATCAACAACCCGCCGAGCCGAATTCGCGTTTTGGTGGGCTTGGGGGCGTCGACTTATTTTTTGAAAGATGGTCGCCCACACGGTTTGGAATACGCTTTACTCAGTGGCTTTGAGGGAGAACTCAATCGCAATCGTGCCAAAGGATTGCCACCGATTCGCTTGCAATTTATCCCGATGGATGCGGGTGAATTAATTCCCGCTTTGCTTGCTGGTAAAGGCGATATTGCTGCGGGTTTGATTCCTGTCACTGAGGGCGCGCGCTCGATTGTGTCTTTTTCTGAGCCGTATGCACAGGATGAATGGTGTTTGCTTGGACCGAAAGACGGGCATATTAGCCGCTTTGAAGATCTGGCTGATCAGCCTGTGATTTTGGGGTCGGGAAGCTTAGGCCGACGTCTGTTGGACGCTCGGCCAGAGTTAAATGTCAGGCTTGAAGAAATGCCGTTGGGTATGTCGGTTGAATCGCACTTGGCTGAAATCAATGCGGGGAAAGTGGCCTATACCTTGGCCAGTAAAGTGGTGCTGAATTTATGGGCTGAGCGCTTTAAATCGTTGAAAATTGGCTCGTGTATTAACGAAAAAATCCCGTTGACTTGGGCTGTTCGGCCATCTAATGATGCATTGTTGGACACTTTAAATCGCTATATCGCTAGCAAAAAAATGCCTATCGAACGATCAATTAAGCTCACGCAGCGCTATTTGCCACTTGATGCAAAAGCCGCCCGCTCGGAAGCGATTGCGCCTTTGGATAAATTGGGATTTTTTATGCCAATGTTTCAAACGATAGCGGCGGCGAATAATCTGGATTGGATGCTACTGGCCGCAATCGGGCAAAAAGAAAGCAAATTTAATCCAGTGACACGTAAAAACGGCCCGACTGGCGTGATGCAAGTGAATCCATCCACAGCACGCGCAATGGGCGTTAGTGATCCGCATGGCAATGAAGGCAATATCACGGCGGCGGCAAAGTATCTCGCTTACTTGCGCAAAATGTATAGCCAGCAAGGTATTTCTGAAGATAATCAGTTGTATTTTATGATTGCCGCCTATAACGCTGGTGAAGGGCGCTTGCAGCAAATTCGCCGCAGCACCAAAGCGCAGGGTTTAGATCCTAATGTTTGGATCGGTAATGTCGAAAAAACCGCGATGAGCCATGTGAGTAAAGGCATGGTGGATTATGTTTCGGCGGTGAATCGTTATTACCTGGCCTATCAGTCGGCAGAAAAAACAACGACTAAACGCGCCAGCAGTGCTGCGGGCAAAAAATAGCCAATCCGCGTTGATACCATTTAATTTGTTCGTAGCTTAAGCAAGCCTCTAGCAAGGCATAGTTACTCAGCCGAATCACTTTTTCCTTCGCTGTGAGTGGTTTGAAATGCGCTAGGGGTATATCATTGCAGACATATAAACGTAATGCCTATGTGTTAATACATAGGTAGTGTATTTTTTCACCTAGATTGCTGTGTGTTTTCCACAATCTAATTGGAGACTGAATTATATCAATGGGGCAGCCCCCATTTTCTTGCATCCTTGTTGAACCTTATTTATGTAGGTTAAGTACAGCTTGCTGTTTTTAGACCTCGTTATAAAATTTTTGTACGACTTATTTAAGCTATTTTCCTGTTTTTTATCATGTTACTGCGGGTTGATCCCGCGTATTGTTGGCTTAAGTTTTTTTTGCCATTCATTGGAGATTTAAAGTATGCAATGCGGTACTAAAATTGTAGCAACCCTCGGCCCTGCGTCGAATGATCCAGCGGTGCTGGAAAGCCTCATTGTTGCGGGCGTGAATACGGTTCGTTTGAATTTCTCGCACGGCACGGCGCAAGACCATACTGATCGCGCCGCTTTGGTGCGCTCAATTGCGGCTAAATTAGGCAAATCAGTTGCCGTATTGGCTGACTTGCAAGGCCCAAAAATCCGTGTTGGTAAATTTGAAAAAAATAAAATCGAGCTAAAAAAAGGCGCGAAATTTATTCTGGATGCCGAATGCGAATTGGGTAACCAAGACACCGTGGGTCTGGATTACAAAGAATTGCCAAATGATGTGGAAGCGGGCGTTGAATTGCTCCTTGATGATGGCAAAATTCAATTGATCGTTGATTCAGTCGTTGGCGCTAAAGTATTCACAACCGTAACGGTTGGCGGTATTTTGTCGAACAACAAAGGCATTAACCGCAAGGGCGGCGGCTTGACTGCGCCCGCGTTGACTGCGAAAGACATGGAAGACATCAAAACCGCAGCGGCTTTGCAAGCTGATTATGTTGCGGTGTCATTCCCGAAATCGGCTGCTGATATGTATATGGCGCGCACTTTGCTTCGCGCTGCCGGTGGCCATGGTGGTTTGATTGCCAAGATCGAGCGCACTGAAGCGATCACGAATCTGGAAGAAATCCTTGCTGCTTCTGAAGGCATTATGGTTGCACGTGGCGATTTGGCGGTTGAAGTGGGCGATGCAACCGTACCTGGTTTGCAAAAGCGCATGATCAAAATGGCACGCAAAATGCACAAATTGACCATCACTGCGACGCAAATGATGGAATCAATGATCGAAAGCCCAGTGCCTACGCGGGCTGAAGTGTCTGATTGCGCCAACGCGGTATTGGATGGCACGGATGCGGTGATGTTGTCGGCTGAATCGGCTGCGGGTAAATACCCACTGGAAGCTGTTCAAGCGATGGCGCGCACTTGCTTTGAAGCTGAGCGTTCTGGTGAATCCAAAATGGACGCTGAGTTTGATAAAGTGACTGACTTCTCGAAAATCGACGAAGCTGTTGCGATGTCTGCACTCTATGCCGCCAGCAAATTGCCAATCAAAGCGATTGTGTGTATTTCGCATTCGGGCGCATCAGCACTGTGGTTGTCGCGTTACAATACTGGCGTGCCAATTTATGTGTTCACGCAAGAATTGAATACTTACCGCAAATTGGCCTTGTTCCGCCACGTTCGCCCTGTGATGATTGACGCCAAAATTGGCGCTGATCGTGAAGAGCAGTTGGCCTACGCGCAACTTGAATTGCTGCGCGCTGGCGTAGTGGTTCCAGGTGACAAATTGGTGGTGACTTTGGGTGTGCATAAAACGGGCGTTGGCTCAGGTGCAAATACCATGCGTATCGTGCAAATTGGTACTGGTTCGCGTTAATATCGCGTCCTGTCTTGCACAAACCGGCCTGCGGGCCGGTTTTTTGTTTTTTTAGTCAGTACAAAATCGTTTTTTAACGTCGGTCCTTTTAAATTGAGTGTATCGACGCAAGAATGATTAGCACTGGCTACAGTTATTTTTTAAAGAAGGAAGTTTCCATGACTCAAGAACTGATTCGCCTTTCCAAACGTATGGTCGAGCTGGGCTTGTGTTCGCGCCGTGAGGCGGATGAATTGATTGAAATGGGCCGCGTTACCGTCGACGGTAATGTGGTTGATCAATTAGGTAGCCGAGTGAGTGCGGAGCAAAAAGTACAAGTTTCGTCGATGAAAATGTCGGTGCATAAGCAACCTGACCGCGTCACTTTATTACTTAATAAACCTGTGGGTTATGCTGCATGGCCAGAAGCTGAAGGTAAAGCTTGGGTCGATTTACTGACCAGCGAGCAGCGCGATGCACAAGATAAAACCGGCTTTGTTTTATTGAAAAAACATCTACCCCATTTTCAAGTGCCGTGCGGCTTAGATACCACAGCAAGTGGTTTGCTGGTATTGACGCAAGATGGACGTTTAGGCCGTTCTTTGGCGACGGAAAATGAGCAGGAATATTTGCTGTGGTTTGATGGCGAGTTATCTGCCGATGCGCTGAAATTGATGAATAGCCGCACTAAATTTGATGGTCAGCTATTAAAACCCTACAAAATTACGCGTCAAAGTGATCAGCAATTGCGTATCGTCATGCGCGCGGGTTTGCCTGAGTTTTTGCCAGCGCTGTGTGAATTGGTTGAAATCCAGATGCGCTCGTGTAAACGAATCCGAATTGGTCGAATTGCATTGTCCAGTTTGCCCGAAGGCAATTGGCGCTTTTTGTTAGGGAATGAGCGATTTTAAGGGTATTGCTCTGTGGGCTTTATTTTTAAGTTAATACAGAGCAATACATTGGGTGTGTATTTTGTACTGTTGCTGAGTTAGTCTGCTTTATTGCCGAGCATTACCCGAATGACGCGATTAAACGCTGTAATCCATTCAGCGGCAAATTGTCGATCCGACGCATTGATTTCGGCAATGGCGCGCAAAATAGAGCGTTGCTGCCCACGATGACTGTGGCGCAGCAAAATCGCATCGAATGCATCAATAATGGCCAGAATTTTGGCGCCATCGCAAATCTCCGCGTGTTTGAGTTGATTTGGGTAGCCGCTGCCATTGGGTTTTTCATGGTGCTGCATCACCATATTGGCGGCGTCTTGCCAGCCGATCATGCGTGCAGCCAGGCCTGCGCCCCACATTGGGTGTTGCTTCAGTTTTTCGCGCGCGCTGTCGTTCAGCACTTCCACTTGTAACCATGAAGATTCAGGTAAAAACATCATGCCGATGTCGTGCAAATACACGGCGGCTTCAAGCTGAATAGGGTCAACGCGGCTGCCGGCGGCTTTATTGGTTTCTAGCGCTAATTCTAAATTACGCGCGGTGCGGCCTTGAAATAGCGGCGAGCGGGTTTCCAATTGCAGCGCGAGTTGATGGAAAAAATTCAGATCTTCGTGCCGTTCGGCATTATTGCGTGCTGCGCTATTGGCATCGCGTTGCGGTAAAACGCTGAGACCAGGCCGAAAGCCGGTAACCGCTTCGATTAGACGTATTGCACTGGAGTCTATATTTTCTATAGGCTGCTGAGATATACCCTCTAGTCCTAATGCCAGCGCAGGTAAGGCTAGCGCTTCAGCGGATTCATTGTCACTCAGCAACTCAATGGTTTGTTCGAGTCGATCCAAAGTGAGCAAAATGACTTCGGCCAATAGATCGCTGAACGGCAGTTCCCCCGTGCGCATTCGCCCGAGCAGCGTTTCGACGCCATGTACCAATGGAATCACAAAGGGGAGGCGGCACAGCCCTGCATCGCCTTTGATATTGTGGAATAAGCGAAATAGCCGCGTAATGCGGCTGAGGTCTTGCGGCGCTTGCTTTAGTTCGGCGAGTAGGGCTTCGATTTGTGGCGCGGTATCGACCAGCGCATCCCGAAAATCGGTAAAGGCATTCCAATCGACGACTTGTGGCTTATCGAGTCCAGTAGTTTCCATGAGGCTGAGCTGACCTTTATTTAATTACTCGGGCAAACGTTGAGGGCAGAGCGTAGAAGCCGTAGGCCTAGATTAGGTACGGCTAGTGAAGCGCCAACTTATTTGCAATCACCAATCCGCTTTGCGCTGCCGCGTAGTGTCATCGAGTGATTTTCGGTTTTGATGAGGTGCTGATACTGATAAGCATCTCGTGCGTCGTTAAACTGTATGGTGCTATGCATCTTACTCGGATGCGGCTTGCTACAAACCATATCCATCGTGACGATGTTGCCATTGTCGCTAATTTGCGGTTTGTCACAGTGCTGCTGGGGTTTTTGCCCCATTTGATGCCATTGGTTGAGTTGTTCTTTGTTGATGCAAAACGTCATGCTCATCGTGCCCGCTTTGGGATCAATTTTCATCCCGGATTTTTGCATTTGTTGTAACGCTTCAGGTTTCATTTGTTGAAACATGGCTTTTTGCTCGGCCGGAATTTCGCTGGTGCTTTCCCATAGTCCAAGTTGTGGATTGAGTGCGGCATTACAATAAGCACTGCTGAAAATGCAGGCGACAATGGATGATTGCAACGCTAAACGAAACATAATGCAGTTCCTTATAAAAAAGATATTTTGTTTATAGTTCGTGACCGAAGCGAAGATAATGTGTTTTTTTAAGTTAAACGCAAAAGTTTTATGATGTCGTGCCAATGTCGTAGTGAGTGCGGCAAGCGAGACCGCGATGTAATAAAATTTTTGCTGATTGAGTTAAGAGGTGTGATATGGATGAAGGAGAAGTACTCAGTTTGTTGCAAACGCGAGTTTTGGGTGTGTTGATAGAAAAACAACAAACCGTACCGGACTCGTACCCCTTGACGCTCAATTCGCTATTGGCAGGATGCAATCAAAAATCCAGCCGTGATCCAGTGCTAGAAGTGACCGAGGGTGATGTGGCAGTGGCTATTGATGAATTGCGCGCTTTGGCGATGGTGAGCGAAGTCAGTGGCAGCCGCGTACCGCGTTATGAGCATTTGCTGGGTCGTGCCTTGCAGATCCCTAGTCAATCAGTCGCTTTGCTGGCTGTGTTGATGTTACGTGGCCCACAAACAGCGGGCGAGTTGCGTCTTAATTGCGAACGCTTGCATCGTTTTGCTGATATTTCGGCGGTAGAAGGCTTTCTGGATGAATTGGCAGGACGTGAAGCTGGCGCTTTAGTCGTGCAAATGCCTAAGCAAGCAGGTGCGCGCGAAGCACGTTGGGCGCATTTACTAGCGGGGGAGGTGCAAGTTGAACGTGCCACAGTGCCCGTTGCTGGATTAGCTGAGCGAGTGACAGCACTAGAGCAAGAAGTCGCGGAGCTAAAGCAATTCTTAGCTATTTTACTGGCGGAACGCCCTGATTTGTCTTAGTCAGCTGATAAATTAAGGGTGAAAATTGCCGATTCGCTTCTTTTTGTCGGAAAATGATAAATAATGCTTGCCAGCAAGAGCGCACTCAGCGAATATACGTATCGCAGGATCTTCAAGTAGTGGATGTGTGTGATGTAGTGGCCTTGCCGTACCGCAGTGCTTCATTTCCCTTGATTTTCG
The DNA here is from genome assembly GCF_000620145.1 of Deefgea rivuli DSM 18356. GTDB lineage: Bacteria > Pseudomonadota > Gammaproteobacteria > Burkholderiales > Chitinibacteraceae > Deefgea > Deefgea rivuli. Next base: position 93,252 of record NZ_JHVM01000008.1, on the reverse strand, counting down.
TGCTTTATATTTATTTTATTTTTAGGGAAATACAAAATGGCTCAAGGTACAGTTAAGTGGTTCAACGATTCTAAAGGTTTCGGTTTCATCACTCCAGATGAAGGCGGCGAAGATTTGTTTGCTCACTTCTCACAAATCAATTCTGCAGGTTTCAAAACCTTAGCTGAAGGCCAAAAAGTTTCGTTTGACGTGACTACTGGTCCTAAAGGCAAACAAGCTTCTAACATCCAACCAGTTTAATTATATAAACTTGGTCTGTTGATGTAGACAAAAACCCAGCCTTAGCTGGGTTTTTTTACGTCTGTAGATCAGCAAAAGTTTGTTGTGTTCTTATTGCCGTACTTGATGATGGCTTCTACGCCTTACTATGCAACTTTTTTCCGAGTTTGCTGCGATTTAAGTTTTATTGGTTTTCAGGATTTTTGCCCTGCATGCCTTGGTAGTAATTGCGGATGATGAGCATATCTTGCGCAATATCGCCGCTAGGATAAAATACGGGTCCGCAGCCGCCTGTTTTGGTTTTGAAATCAATATATCCAAAAACAATCGGTACTTGAGCTTGCAGCGCAATATAGTAAAAGCCAGTTTTCCAGTGCTCGACTTTTTTGCGCGTGCCTTCGGGCGGAATAGCGACGATCAATTGCTCGCTCTGCTGATAAACTTCGGCCATTTGCTCGACCAGCGAGTTGGACTTGCGCCGATCAACGGGAATGCCGCCCAGCCAGCGCGCCAAAGGGCCTAATGGCCCGACAAACAGACTATGTTTACCCATCCAATAGACTTTTTTTCGCCCGATAAAGCAAATCGCCAATCCAATTGGAAAATCCCAATTGCTGGTATGTGGCGCGGCAATTAATACATACTTGTCGATCTGGGGAAAATCCCCCACCACTTTCCAGCCGATTAACTTAAATAACATTTTCGATACGCCAGGCATCACATGACGGATGATCGGCGTATCAAAGATGGTGCGCTGCATTATTTGCTCAAACCTGCTTGTAGCAATTCAGCGATTAGATCGTTCAGCGCAATATCGCGCTCAGTGCAGCAATCGTGAAGCTGTTTCACTAAATCTTGATTGAGTTTGCAAGCGAAAGGAACAAGACCTTTGGCTTGATCGAGTTTACGCTGCTCCTTTTTATCGAGCACGCTGCCAGCGGCTTGACCAAAACGAGCTGGCGCATTGGCTGCGCCCAAATCGTTATGCAGTTTTTCGGCTTTACGTTTTTCTAATTCAAATTTTTTCATCGACATTGCATAGTTTCCTTTTTAAGCGCGGCTATTATAAGGCTTTGCGCCTATTGTATCGCTGACATTTTGTTTGAATGGTCGGTGCAGGCTATGAATCTAGTATTAATACGTAGTATTTCCCATTTGAAATAAGAAAAACTGAGCATAGCCAAAGTTTTAGGCGATGGTTCTTGTTACAATCAGCCCTTAAGTAGTAAAGCAAAAGTTTTCTTGCATCGTTGTCTCGCCTTGTCGTACTTGATGTACTGTCTGCGGCTTGCACGCCTTGCCATAAAACTTTTGCACGATCCCTTAATAAAATTCATTCGCCCCTACGGAGAAAGCACATGGCTAAGCTGTTTATTGAAGACCTTGATCTTGCAGGTAAACGTGTTTTGATTCGCGTTGATTTTAACGTGCCAGTTAAAAATGGCGTGGTTGAAAGCGATAAACGCATTCGTGCCGCTTTGCCAACGATTCGTTATGCATTGGGCAAAGGCGCATCGGTCGTATTGATGTCGCATTTGGGTCGCCCGAATGGTCAAAAAGTTGAAAAATACAGCTTGGCACCTGTTGCTGCGCGCCTGACTGAATTGCTCGGTAGCCCTGTTGAATTTTTGAATGACTGCGTTGGCGCTGAAGTTGAAGCGGCTTGTGCGGCTTTACCAGCAGGTAAAGTGGTGTTACTCGAAAACGTACGTTTCCACATCGAAGAAGAAGGCAAAGCGAAAGACGCAGACGGTAATAGTGTTAAAGCTGATTCAGCCGCAGTTGCCGCATTCCGCGCTAGCTTGAGCAAATTGGGCGATGTGTTTGTAAACGACGCATTTGGTACTGCGCACCGCGCGCATTCATCGATGGTTGGCGTTGATTTACCACGCGCCGCCGGTTACTTGCTGAAAAAAGAACTCGATTTCCTCGGTGAAGCCGTGAATAAACCAGTGCGCCCACTCGTTGCGATTATTGGTGGATCGAAAATTTCTGGCAAGATCGATGTGATTCAAGCTTTGCTACCTAAAGTAGACAAGCTCATCATCGGTGGTGGCATGGCGTTTACTTTCTTGAAAGCGCAAGGCTTTGAGATTGGTAAATCTCTGTGCGAAAACGACAAAGTCGATTTGGCGCGTGAATTGATGGCGCAAGCGGGCGACAAGCTCGTTTTGCCAAGCGACACGATGGTGACGCGTGCCTTGAACTTTGATGCGCGGACTTTGGATGGCTTGGTTGAAGTTCAATCAACCGCAATCCCAGCGGATCAAGAAGGTGTGGATATCGGCTCGGCAACGCGTGCAACGTACGCTGCGATCATCAAGTCAGCCAAAACTGTATTGTGGAACGGCCCGATGGGTGTGTTCGAGATCGATGCATCTGCAGAAGGCACTTTCGCCGTTGCGCACGCACTGGTTGAAGCTACAGCCAATGGTGCAATTACGATTGTCGGTGGCGGTGATTCGGTGGCTGCAGTTGAGAAAGCTGGCTTGGAAGACAAAGTAAGCCACGTTTCAACCGGCGGCGGTGCTTCGCTTGAGTTTTTAGAGGGCAAAGCTTTGCCAGGCGTGGATGCATTAACTGATAAATAAGTGGGTATAGCTTTCTAGGATTTATTTCATAAAGCTTAGAAGTAAATACCCATAAAAAAGCCGATCGTGTGATCGGCTTTTTTGTGCGCTGTAGTTAGCTTATTTACGTAACTGAGCCGACCAAACTGCCAATGCGGCTAATTGCGCTTTGATGCCGTCTTGAATTTTTTCATCGGTGAGATTGCCATCGGCATCAAATTGCCCTGCGAAGGCATTGGCGAAAACTTCTGGTTTATTGAGTGGATGAATGTCAGTGAACACGAAGACTTGGCGCAAATGGTATTGCGCGCGCGATGTGCCCATGCCGCCGCCAGCGCCCATAATTGCAGCGGCTTTACCGCCCAGCAATGCATTGTTCGGTGTGCGAGAGGCCCAATCAATGGCATTTTTTAGCGCCGGAGAAATCGAATAATTGTACTCAGGGCCGCCAAAAATAAACGCATCAGCCGCTGCAAATTGCGCCAGTAAGACTTTCACTGCTGCAGGTGGCTCGGTGATATCCGAATTATAAAAAGGCACTTCGGATAAATCAGCGATTTCAATACTCATCCCTTCGGGTGCATTGGCTTGGGCATAGCGCAGCAGGCCTTTATTGCTGGATTTGGCGCGTAAGCTGCCGCAGAGGGCGAGGACTTTAGTGCTTGGCATTGTTTGGGATTCCTTTTGGATTGATGTGAATGAGTAAAGAACAAGTCTGCTACATTAGACAGCATAAACGATTACATTTTTTGTGCAAATTAACAGTGCAATACTTGCTAATGGCTGAATGATTGCATTCAGTATGGGCGGTATTGATAGGTATTGCCTTAAAAGCTTTATAAATTATGATCTGTATTGATATACCTTTATATATTTGATTGAGGCGCCATGAGTAAAAGTACCCCGCAGCAAAAATTGACCGTGTCCCCAGCGGCTTCTTTAGCTGTGCGCTATTCGGCGCGCAGTATTGAGCTGGCCTCGTTGCTGTTGGCTGGGCTCGCAATCTGGTGCGCGCTGCAGTTTCGTCTGGTTCCCGCTTTATTTGCTGGGATGATGGTGTTTTTATTGATTCACGCTTTGGCCAAACTCAGCTTAGGGCGTTTATCTTCGATCTGGAGCAAATGGCTGGCCTTAGTATTGATTGTTTCGGTGATCACCTTGCTGCTTTTGCTGAGTGTGCTCAGCCTGTCGGCGATGCTTAAATCCGATACTGGCTTGATTGCGCTGCTTGGCAAGATGGCCCAGATTATTGAAGAAGCTAAAGCGGCGTTGCCGCTCTGGTTAAGTGCGGGTATGCCTCATACCGTAGTCGGCATGCAAAACGCGCTGGTGGCCTTGCTGCGCGAGCATTCAACTGATATGCAATTGGCAGGGAAAAACGTAGGTGTGTTGCTGATTCATTTGCTGGTGGGGGCGATCATTGGCGGCATTGTGGCCTTTAACGAAGTCATCAAAGAACGGGTGCACGGTGTATTGAGCCTAGCCTTGCTGGAGCGGCTGCATCTGTTTACTGAGTCGTTTCGCAAAGTGGTGTTTGCACAGATTAAAATTTCGGCCATCAATACGAGTTTTACGGCGGTATATTTGGTGATTGTTTTGCCGCTGATGGGCGTACATTTGCCATTTTTGAAAACCATGCTGGTACTGACTTTCTTGCTGGGGCTACTGCCCGTCATCGGCAATTTGCTATCCAATGCAATCGTCATTACGGTGAGTATGTCGCATTCATTTCATGTGGCGATGGGTTCTTTGGTGTTTTTAGTGCTGATTCATAAAGCAGAATATTTTCTGAATGCACAAATTGTCGGTACGCAAATCAAGGCCAAGGCCTGGGAATTATTGCTGGCCATGTTAGTGATGGAGGCGATTTTTGGTTTGGCGGGTTTGGCGTTAGCACCGGTGTTGTATGCCTATCTCAAAGCCGAATTACGCTTGCGGAATCTCATCTAGCTGGAGTTGGGCGGACTATTTCTTGCTTACACGCTGAATCATTCTCTATAAAGAAGAGATATTTTCCGTGGATGTCACAAGATGAGTTCGTTCTATGAACCAAGCGATTTACGTACTTTGCTGATTGAGCCTTCCCTAGTGCAAAGCAAAGTGATGATAGCGCGTTTGGCTGAGCTGGGAATCTCGGATGTACGCCGGGTCGAGACGGCACAAACCGCACTGGAGTTGCTGATTCCACTCGGCGAAAAATCGCCGAATCTCGTGCTCAGTGCGCTGTATTTGCCTGATATGAGCGGTATTGAATTACTCACGCTGTTGAGGAATGACAGCACAACTCAAGACCTCGCATTTATCCTGATTTCCAGCGAAACTCGGCCACAAGTGCTAGAGCCTGTGCGACAACTGGGCGCGTGTGCGATTTTGCCTAAACCGTTTAGCAGCGAGCATTTAAATAATGCACTGATGATGACACTGGATTATCTGACGGTAGATCATTCACTGGATCAGCATGAAGTCGATCTGGAATTTATCCGAGTTTTATTAGTGGATGATTCGCGTGCGGCGCGCAACTATATGCGTAAAGTGCTGGAAAACATGGGCATTCGCAATATCACCGAAGCCGAAAACGGCCACGCGGCAAAAGCACTCTTGGAAGAAAACACTTTTGATATGCTAATTACTGACTACAACATGCCGGAAATGGATGGCAAAGAATTGGTCGAATATGTGCGTACGCAAAGCTGGCAAAGCCATATCCCTATTTTGATGGTGTCATCCGAAACCGATCATGGTCGTCTGGCGGCGGTGGAGCAGGCGGGTGTTTCTGGTATTTGCGATAAACCATTCGAGCCAGCGATGGTGAAGTCTTTATTAGAGCGGGTCTTAACATCGCATTAAGCGATGTATACGCTGCTATTCATTTAAAAATAAAGGCTCCAGCCTTATACATCCCCGGATAGTTTTTTGCTACGGCAAGTGAATATTTTTGTAACCTGGTTGTTAATTTTACGATTTTTATTACGTATTAAAACTACGAAAAATCCAGTCTGCAAGGTATACTCAAAGGCATGCGATGAGTCGAATCGTATTCGCTTTGGAGAGCGCATGATGAGTAAAAATATGCATCGAATTGTGGTCGTGGGTGGTGGTGCTGGCGGTTTAGAGCTAGCAACTAAACTGGGTCGAACGCTGGGCGCAGCCAAGCGTGCCAAAGTCATTTTGGTCGACGGCTCGGCGACGCATATTTGGAAACCCTTGCTGCATGAAGTGGCAACGGGGGCGCTCAATACCGGTGAAGACGAAGTTAATTATTTTGGTCACGCTTGGCGCAATAGCTATCAGTTTGAGTTTGGCTGGATGGCGGGCGTGGATAGGGAACGAAAAGTAATTCAGATTGCCGCCGTGAAAGATGAATCAGGCAAAGAGATTGTTGCACCGCGTGAAGTGGCTTACGACACTTTGGTGTTAGCGCTGGGCGCGATTGCCAATGATTTTGGCACGGCGGGGGCGCAAGAGCACTGCATGTTTTTGAATAACCCCGTTGATGCCGAGCAATTGCGTAAAAAAATCCTGTCCCTATCATTTGCGGTGGGTATTTCTGGCAATGCGGTACGAAAACTCAATATCGGTATTGTGGGTGGCGGCCCGACTGGCGTTGAGCTGGCGGCAGAAATCGATCACACGATACGAGAAATGCATATTTACGGCGCTGAGCTTAGCCCCGCGCAACTTGAAATCACTATTATCGAAGGCATGCCACGTATTTTAGCGGGCGCGCCCGAATCCTTATCCGAGTACGCCACCGAATCGCTTGCCAAGCGCGGGATTTTGGTGGCGACCAATAGTCGCGTCACAGAAGTGAAAGACAACGGTTTTGTGTTGGCTGATGGTCGTTGTATTGAAAGTGATATTCGGGTTTGGGTTGCCGGTGTTAAAGCTGCCGATTGGTTGACGACGCTGGGTTTGCAAACCAATCGCCTTAATCAAATCGAAGTTACCAGTACGCTGCAAACTTTAAGTGATAAAAATATCTACGCGCTGGGCGATTGCGCAGCGTGTTCACCGAATGACGATGGCGTGCTGCTGCCCGCTACGGCGCAAGTGGCGCACCAGCAAGCGGAATGGTTGGCCGATGCATTACAGCGGCAATTATCGGGGAGTAGCGTGCAAGCCTTTGTGTTTAAACCGCAAGGCATGATGGTGTCGCTGGGTAAACATACTGCAGTGGGTAGCTTGGCGGCGATTGTGGGGCCACAGCGCAATTATTATGTCGAAGGGCGCGGTGCCAAATTGATTTATGCGTCTTTGTACCGGATGCACCAAGCCGCTGTGCATGGTTGGATTTTGACTGGACTTTTATGGATTGGCGACAAGCTGCGACGTGTCGCGCGGCCGTCACTCAAATTGCATTAAAAAAAGGGAGCTTTTGCTCCCTTTTTGCTGCGGCTTAATTGCGTGGCAATTGGATATTGTCTAGTGCTTCCCACAAGGACGGTGCGGCTTCTGGATTCCAGTTGGCACCGCGTTCCGCGGTATGTGCTTGGCGAACGCGGTAGCTGCGGCCGCGATATTCAACAATCTGTCCTTGGCGATAGCGTTTGCCTTCTTGCCAACTGAAACTTGGTTGATTCATTTTAAACGGTGCCCACAAGGACGCTGCGGCCTCGGGATTCCAATTTGCACCGCGCTCTGCATTATGGCCTTGCAGCGCTTTATACGTGCGGCCGTGATAATGCACGACTTCGCCTTTGCCATAATAACGGCCTTCATGCCATGGACTGGCGGCGAAAATTGAGCTGCTGATTAAAAGTAAGGGAAGAATAACTTTGCTGGCGAGAGACATAATTCACACCGATTTGATCTGAGGTGTGCAGTGTTGCACGCGTTTGCTGAATCAACAATGAACTAACTTACAATCCAGACGGTTAGCGCGGCAGTTAGCCTTTAAGCCATTGTTTTTGCAATGAAATAACTTTGGCGTATACTTAAATTGCATCTTAAAGGAGCGCATTGTGACTGATGTCGGCGCGGTTTCTTCGACTTATGCGGGCTTGGCGGCGAAAGGCGCTGCGACAAGCTCGGCCGTGCCAGCCGAAAATCCAAGCGGTGCTGGGCAAGTTGATGCAACAGGCAAGCCACTGAGCAATGAGCAGATCGCACAGATACGGCAATTGGCCGCGCGGGATCGCGAAGTACGCCAGCATGAGCAAGCACACTTGGCGGCATCAGGTGGCTTGGCGAAAGGTGGCGCGAGTTACAGTATGCAAAAAGGCCCAGATGGCAAAAATTATGCGGTCGGCGGCGAAGTGAGTATTGATACGAGCCCGGGCAAAACGCCGGAAGAAACTTTGCGAAAAGCCCGTATCATTCAGGCTGCAGCTTTAGCGCCAGCCGATCCCAGTGGTCAGGATCGTTCGGTCGCTGCAGCAGCGCAGGCGATGGAACTGCAAGCGCAACAAGACATCGCGCAGCGCAGCCCACAGCAACAAAAACTGGCTGAGCAGTATTCAAATAATGATGTGCCGCGTTCAGGCTTTCAAATTAGTGCTTAGATATGAATATGGGTATATCAAGCTAGCTCTTTTTGATCAAAGTCTGGCTTGATATACCCATTGATGTCGTTCAGGATTTACTCAGTTTTAGTGGCTTTTTCCGCCGACACTCAAAATTGTTTTGCCATACACTTCATTCAAAACTTGTGCCATCGCGGCATAAATCGCAGCGCTACCGCAAGCGATACCAACCACACCCGCAATTTGTTTAATCACGGCGATTTCAGTGAAATCACCTAAGGCGAGCAGCGCGAACAGTAGCGTCAGTGAGCCAAAAACAAATTGTGAGACTTTGTCCATTTTCAGCGTGCCAACAAATAAGAAGGCCGTGAAAATCCCCCACATCAACAAGTAAGCGCCCATTGCGCTGCTGCTTGCCGCTTCTGCCCAGCCCAATTTTGGCAATACCAGCAGCCCGACTAAAGATAGCCAGAAAAAGCCGTAGGAGGTGAACGCGGTGGTGCCAAAGGTATTGCCTTTTTTCCATTCCAGAATGCCGGCAATCACTTGCGCGATGCCGCCATAAAAAATGCCCATCGCCAAAATCATCGCGCTATTGCCGAATAGACCCAAGTTATGCAAATTGAGCAGCACCGTGGTCATACCAAAGCCCATTAAGCCCAGTGGGGCAGGGTTGGCTGTGAGGTCTTTCTCGGCAATCAGTGTAGGGGCCGTCATCTTGCGATTCCTATGAGTGTAATTAGAGCTGTTTTATACAGGGGCGCAATGATAAAGGATTTGCAGCGCATCAATAAATAGCTGAATGAGGTTTATTTTTCAATTTAACGGCAGCGGCGACGGTTTCTGATGCTTAAGCTGACCGAGATTGATGATAAGCATGCCAACTGTTGAGCGCATAAATGAATAGCGCCAACCAAATCAGGCTAAATCCGATCAAACGTTCGACGCCAAACGCTTCGTGAAACACAAATACGCCGATGAGCAGCTGTAGTGTTGGGCCGGTGTATTGCAAAATACCGACTAAAGACAGTGGAATACGCCGTGCGCCTGCTGCAAACAGCAGCAAAGGAATGGCCGTAATTGGGCCTGCCAGCATAATCAGCACTTGGGTACTCAAAGGTGCATGAACGGCGGCACTTTGCCCGGTGAGCAGCAGCCAGAACAACATCCCCAGCGCTAGCGGAAATAAAACCAGCGTTTCAAGGGATAAACCTTCTAAAGCACCCAATTGCGCGGTTTTGCGTAGCAGACCGTACAAGCCAAAAGAAACGGCTAAAATCAGCGCAATCCACGGTAAATGCCCCGCTTGCCATGTCAGCCAAGCGACGCCTGTGCTGGCGATTGCAATCGACAGCCACTGGATTTTATTCAGGCGTTCATGCAAAAACACCACGCCGAGTAGCACATTAATCAGCGGGTTAATAAAATACCCCAAGCTGGCATCCACCACGCGCCCCGCATTCACCGCCCAGATATAGGTGTACCAGTTGCCAGCAAGCAAAACGGCACTCAGCACAAATAGCGCGATGAGCTTGGGTTGTTGAAGCGCGGGTCTGAGCCATGCCCAGCGGCGTTTAAAAATTAAGACGCAGGCTAAAAATGCTAAAGACCAAATAAATCGGTGTAGCACGATTTCTTCGGCCGGAATGCCGTGCAGCGCTTTGAAATACAGCGGGAATAAACCCCAGATCAAAAAGGCCAGCAGGGTGTAGATGATGCCGGTTTGCATTAGAGACGCCATAGGGGGTGAGCCGCCTAGTTTAAGCATTTCACCCCAAGGTCGATAGGCGGATTATCCTAATTGACCGAGTGCGGCGAGTTCGCGAATTTTGCGTATGGTATCAATATCCATTTCGCGCCAAGCGGATTTAAGAAACTCAAGATAGTGCGCAGTTTCTGGATCGGGAGTATCTGGATGCGGCGTAATATAGGTAAAGCGGACAAATAGCGCTTCAGGGCTAGGCTCTTCGATTTTCATAATCATTTGCCCACCACCATGATCCTTACTGGCGGCGGTGTGGTAATGCACTTGCGTTTCATGCGTGTAATTGATTTTGTCTTGCACGGTGAGCTTGCCCATGACCATTTGGCGTTGCATCCAATCTTCGCCACGCTCAACAATGGTGACGGCATCGACGTGATCCATAAACGCCATCGGTGATTCGGCGCGATAAACCAAGCCTTGCCACAATTGATTGCGAGTTAAAAAGGGCGATAGCGCTTGCTTATGGTCATTAATTTGGATCAGGTGTTCAAATTGCATGATGCGACTCGGCTGAGGTAATCATTCGATTATAAGCTGATTCCTTGCCGGAATGCGCTTGACGAGTACAAACGAGGCCTGTACTATGCGCCCTCTTCGCAGTAATCAGCCTTTGATTGCTGCCAGTGCGCCCGTAGCTCAGTTGGATAGAGTATCTGGCTACGAACCAGAGGGTCGGGCGTTCGAATCGCTCCGGGCGCACCATTTCCCCTTTCAAAGTCCCACCTTATTCATTTTTCATTTCTGAACGTAGATGTATTTTGCATTAGCCGCAGCACGGCACTTCAAAAAACGTTCTTTACATGATTTCCTTACTGATTTTAGTTGTTTCCTCGGTGATCCGCGTTTATGCTGAACTGCTTGTACCTTGGAACTTCTCAGTGTGATACTTTCCTTTAAAACACGTGTGAAACGCTTGTATTCAGCCAATCGTTTAGCTTGGCGTTTGGTCGCTGCCGTTTGTGCGGTCGGCCTTGTGGTGACTGTGTTCCTGACTCTGGTCTTGCTGCAGGTTGAATATAATCGAGGGTTAGAAAAGGCACGTGCTGATTTGCGGACTTTGGGCAAAAGTGCTGCTCCACAGTTGGCGAGTAATTTATGGCTGGTGAATACCGAAGCGGTTCACGGGCAATTACATTCCTTGCGGCAAACTCGAGTGGTCGATTTTGTTCAGCTCATTGAAAACGATGGCCAAATTTATACGTCGGGTTTCGATATTCAGAAAGACCACAACACCCTTACCGAAGTCTTTCCGATTGTCTATTTGCATCCGCTGACCAATAAAAATGTCAATCTGGGCCAGCTGAGCCTAACGGTTTCATTGCGTGATTTTAAAAACCAGCTATTCGATCAATTCTTGCGCTTGCTGCTGCTCGAAGGCCTCGGCATGTTTGCTGCTGCACTGTGTTTTTTGATTTTGTATCATCGCTTGATTGCTCGGCATTTGGGGCATATTGCCGAATACACCAGCCAACTTAATTATAATTTGCTGGCTGCACCGCTGCGCTTATTTCGGCCCACGCAAGAGGATGAATTACAAACCTTGGTGAATGCATTTAATCAAATGCGAGTGAATTTGCAGCGCGGTGTCAAAGAGCGCGAAGAGGCGCAGCGTGCTTTATATGTTGAAAAAGAGTTGGCCGAGATCACGCTCATTTCGATCACCGATGCCATTATTACGACGACTCCTGATTTCAAAGTGAAATTGCTCAATCCTGCTGCGGAAAAATTACTCTGTTGGACTCAGTTTGAAGCGCGTGATTTGTGTATTAGCGAGATTATTTGTCAGGGTGGTGAGCTGAGCGCGGATGTCTTTTTGTCGATGCTACATCACGCACGTGAGCGTAATAAGGCTATTGCGCGGCAAACCGTCGCGATGGTGAATCGGCGCGGTGAGCAATTTACCGTTGAATATGCAATTGCACCGATTGGCGATCAAGATGGTCAAGTTGAAGGGATGGTGCTGGTGCTGCACGATGTGACCGAGTCGCAAGCATTGACTGAAAAACTCGCTTATCAAGCCGACCATGATTATTTAACTGGTCTTACTAATCGGCGTGGTTTTGAGCGAGCTTTAATTGCGGCGCATAAAGCCGCGACAGAAATGAATCAGCCGCATATTTTAATGTTGCTCGATTTAGATCAATTTAAATTAGTGAATGACACCTGCGGGCATTTGGCGGGGGATGAGTTACTGCGCTTGGTGACTAATCTTTTGCAAGGACTAATGAGTTCGGCCGATAGTTTGCTTGGGCGTTTGGGCGGCGATGAATTTGGCATTTTAATTTCGGGCGAGCAGCTCAATGAAGCACAAACGCTGGCGGAACGAATTTTGCATGCGCTGGCGCAGTTTCGTTTTGTGTGGCAAGGCCGTCCGCACGGTGTGACGGTGAGTATTGGTTTGGTCACGATTGACGCGCATTGCGTCAGCGCGCAAGAGGCGATGAGTCAAGCTGATATAGCCTGCTTTGCCGCCAAAGATGCAGGTCGGAATCGCTTGAGCTGGTACAGCCGCGACGATACTGATGTGCAAGATCGGCATAATGAATTGCAACTCTTGGCGACGCTCAAAGAAGCCATCGAAGAAAATCGCTTCCAATTGTATTATCAAAAAATAGAGCCATTTGACCGTGAACTGCATCAGCTGCCACACTATGAAATTTTATTGCGCTTAGTCGATGCAACAGGGCGAATTATTCCGCCTGGGGCGTTTATTCCGGCAGCAGAGCGCTATGACATGATGGCTTTGATTGATTGCTGGGTGGTTGAGCATAGCCTGCAGTATTTGGCACAATGCAAAGCGGCTGGCCGCGCCTTGCCACAGTTGGCTATTAATTTATCAGGCAAGTCGCTGAATAAAAAAACGCTGATCTTTATTTTGCAGCAGCTTGATTTAACCGGTGTTTCGCCGATTAATGTGTGCTTTGAAATTACTGAAACGGCGGCGATTTCTAATCTAAAAGAATCATCGATGTTTATCGAAACCTTGCGTGCGCGCGGCTGCATGTTCTCGCTGGATGATTTTGGTAGCGGCTTTTCTTCGTTTAATTATCTAAAAACGCTGCCGGTTGATTATTTAAAAATTGACGGCAGTTTGGTGACCGATATTGTAGAAGATAAAGTCAGTCGGCAAATGGTGATTGCGGTGAATGAAATCGCACACAGTTTAGGCTGCAAAACAATTGCTGAATTTGTTGAAACTGAAGCGATCTTGCAAGTGCTGGAAGAAATCGGCGTTGATTTCGCGCAAGGTTATCATTTTGGCAAACCAGCGCCTTTGCTTTAATGAGTTAGAGAACATAAAAATAGCCCGAATAATTCGGGCTATTTTTTTGCTAAGCATTGATCTCTAACGATTTAATTCAATCGATTCCAGTTTCGCGTTGCATTATTGAAGAAACCAGAGTCCCGATACGCTTTTTCAATTAAGCCTTGTTCGCGTAGTTTGGCTAAACCTGAATTTAATGATTTAGACACATCATTGCCAATTGGCGATGCTTTGCTCACAAAGAAATGACGGCTACCTTGTAGGCCGACTTTGACATTCAAAATGGGTACTAATTTGTGCCCGTTCACATCCATCGATAAGTCAGGCGTCGGCTGAAAAGGCGCCAGCAGCACATCGGCGCGTTTTTTTGCCAGCATACCCACCATAGAATCCCAGCTCTGGGTTTTGAGGATATTGGCAAATTTCAAACTTTCTAGCGTTGCCACATCCGGTTTCCAGCTTTCCGCTACGACGGCGGTGAGCTTTTGAATTTGCGGCAAAGTTTTGGAGAGTCGTGCATCGACATTGCTCGCCGTAGTGTAAAGACCAGCTTCGAACTCGCCTTGGCGTATCGTTGGTTCGCTGATATACACTTTGTCGTTGATCTGCTTGAGGTCAATCAGCCAAGCGCTATTGCCGCCGACCGTAGCTGAACCTGAGGTGATTTCTTTGATAAAGCGGCTGTAGGAATCGCTGGTGTTATCTACTTTTACGATTTTGATTGGATAATTATTGCCACCGGCTTTTAAGGCTTGCTGCACCAGAACCAGCTCGACCACATCACGGCGTGAACCTGGCCCGCTGTATTGCGTTAGCGTGAGCGGGTCGCGGCCATCAATGAATTTTTGATAATCATTGTAAACATCTTGCTGCGTCAGAATCGTAATGGTTTTCTCTTCGGCAAACCCCGCCATGCTGAGCGTCGCCAATGAGATTGCGAGGGCAGCGAGTTTTATTTTAAGCATGTCCAGCCTTCATCGCTTTGTAGTCAGATTTGCTTATCATGGCAAGCTGTAAGAAAAATGGCAAGCGTCACTTGCTGAGCGTGTTAAATAGGCATTCACTATGAGGTGAATGAATTCTCTTGATTTGACACACTTCGCCCCGATGTTTAAGGTAGCCTCACCTTTTAAGTCCACACTATTGGAGCAAACATGTCTGTACTCGTTGCGAAACAAGCCCCTGATTTTACTGCAGCCGCCGTTCTTGGCACTGGCGAGATCGTTGATAACTACAATTTGAAAGCCGCTACTGCGGGTAAATACGCGGTACTTTTCTTTTACCCACTCGATTTCACTTTTGTTTGCCCATCAGAATTGATTGCTTTTGATAATCGTCTGGAAGAATTCAAAGCCCGCAATGTTGAAGTGATCGGCGTATCGATTGATAGCCAATTCACGCACGCTGCATGGCGCAATACGCCAGTGGAAAAAGGCGGTATCGGCCAAGTGGGTTACACACTTGTTGCGGACTTGAAACACGAAATCGTTAAAGCTTATGACGTTCAATTGGAAGACAGCGTTGCATTGCGCGGCTCATTCTTGATCGACAAAGAAGGCGTGGTACAACATCAAGTCATCAATAACTTGCCATTGGGTCGTGATATCGACGAAATGTTGCGCGTCGTTGATGCTTTGCAATTCACTGAAGAGCACGGTGAAGTTTGCCCAGCCGGTTGGAACAAAGGCAAAAAAGGCATGAAAGCCGATGCGTCTGGCGTGGCTGATTACCTTGCTGAGCACGCTGAAGCGCTGTAATTCATGATGCTTCGCTGCTAAAGCCAAACCCTGCGTTGATCGCAGGGTTTTTTTATGCCATTTTTTTCTACTGAATGCCTTTATAATTGCCGCCATCCTATGGCTCAAAACATCCGCAGAGAATCCATGTCACAACACGTCATTGCCCCGCCGCAAGCAGGCACTAGTCCGCAAGCTTGGTATCAATCCTTGGCGAGCCAAGATGGTTTTATTCGCGACGAATCCCAAGCCGCAGCGATCGCCAAGCTAGAAGACTTGTGGCAACAATTGGTGGTGTTCAAACAAAAGCGCAATCGCCTATTTGGCAAATCCCTGCTGCCGATGCCAGATCTACCACGCGGCCTGTATTTTTGGGGTGGCGTAGGGCGTGGCAAAAGCTTTTTGATGGATGCGTTTTACGCGGGACTGCCATTCAAACGCAAAAAACGCCTGCATTTTCACCACTTTATGCAGCAAATTCATAAAGACCTGCGCGCGCAGCAAGGGCAAAACGATCCGCTCGGTAAAGTCGCCGATCAATGGGCGAAAGCGGTGCGCGTGCTGTGTTTTGATGAATTTCATGTGTCCGACATTGCCGATGCGATGATTTTGGGGCGTTTGATGGAGCAGCTCTTTGCGCGTGGTGTCGTGCTGGTGACGACATCCAACTATCCGCCCGATGGCCTGTACCCGAATGGCCTGCAACGTGCCAACTTTCTGCCGACTATTGAATTGCTCAAAGCCAAGCTGGACGTGCTGAATGTCGATGGCGGGCAAGATTTCCGTCTGCGCACACTCACCGCCGCGCGTACCTACTTGTTCCCGAATAATGCTGAGAACGAACAAGAACTGGCCGAGCTATTTGCCAAAATGGCGACGGCGCATGATGAGTCGACGCAAATTACAATCGAAGGCCGCAAGCTCAAAGCACGGCGTTGTGCGGGCGGGGCGATCTGGTTTGATTTTTCAGTCTTGTGCGGCGATGGTCGCGGCCAAGCCGATTATTTGGCGCTGTCACAGGAATATCACACGGTATTTCTATCGGGTTTGCCCAAGCTCAACGCTGAGCAAAGTAATCTAGCGCGCCGGTTTACGTGGCTGGTCGACGTGTTTTACGATAACCGCGTGAAGCTAATTATCGCCGCCGATGTGCCGGTTGAAGAAGTCTACGTTTCTGGTTTGCAAGCTAGTGAATTCTTCCGCACCGCCAGCCGCCTGACTGAAATGCAATCGAAAGAATACCTTGCACTCGCGCACCAAACTTTGGCGCAACAGACGGCTGGGGTGGTGGAGACTTAAAGTTACTTGCGATAGTGGAGTACTAATACTGTGAGCATTGCACTTTTTGACATTGATATAATTTGTTATTGGATTGTGAAAAATTATGTATAGCTTTGAAACTAGCACAGAAAGAAATGGCGTAACTTATGTAGCTAGCGCTACAGTCTCTGCTGATTTTTTAACGGTTCGATCTGTGACGCTTGGTTCAAAATCAGCTTCGCTGTCATCAAATAATGAATTTTTAGCAAATTTATTATTAATCGAATTGGTTAATGATGCAGAACGGAGTCAGCTTATTCGGAGGTTTGATGAGTAAAGTTACTGAAGAAATTCAACTCATGCTTGAAAAAAAAGAAGCCCAGCTTTATAACGTGCAACGTGAGGCTGATGCCTGGAGCAAAGGAAAGTATAAATCGACATCGAGTGCAGTTCTTTCAAAGGTTTTAGTAAATTCATTAAAAAAAGAAATTATTGAATTACATGAAAAACTTAATAAAGAATTAGATATTTAATTCGTATGTAGCTCTGTAACTCATAAAAATTAATCACGTAGGGTGTTAATAAGCGAAGCGCATTACACTGGTTTTAGTTGTGCGGTGCAATACGTTAATGCTTATTTATACTTGAGGTTGATTTTTTTTGTTGGATGTATACCTCTGTAGCTATTTATATTTAAGGCATTGCATGGCAATGCCTTGATGTTTTCTAAACACATTTGATTTTCCAATACTTAAACCGCAATATTACAGGCTGATCTTTGGGCTACATCGATGCTGATTTGGATCGTCTTTCGGTGCGCAAATCCCTGCGGGATTTTCACACCCTACATTTGATGTATTTTATTGTAGCCCTTTAATTTAAAGACCTACAGAGCAATACCTTGCTATAGGAAACAGTATGAACAGCACTTCAGCAACACCTCAATCAACAACCCTTTCAACCTCCGCGCTGGCGCTACTGTGGTTTGGCGCGTCAGTGTCGCTGGCCGAAATTCTGACAGGTACTTTTATTGCCCCGCTTGGCTTTCAACAAGGCGCGTTGGTGATTCTGATCGGCCATATTATTGGTGGTGTGTTGTTTTGGTTGGCTGGATATATTGGCGCGAAAACGGGCAAGCCAGCGATGGAGACGGTGAAACAGTCATTTGGTCAGCGCGGAACGATGATTTTTTCGCTCGCTAATGTGGTGCAACTGGTCGGTTGGACTGCGATTATGGTCGCTTCGGGCGCGGCAGCGGCACGCTTTTTGGTGCCGCAATTGGGAACTGCTGCGTGGTCGCTGGTGATTGGCGGATTGATCGCGCTATGGATTGTGCTTGAGCTGAAAAACATGTCCAAGCTGCAATCGGTGACGGCGATTTTGCTGTTTTTATTGACCATTTTACTGAGCTTTATCGTGTTCTCGGCAGAGGCTGTCAATCTGCCAGCCAGTGCCGCGCAAACGCTGACCTTTGGCGCTGCCGTTGAACTTTCTGTCGCAATGCCGCTGTCGTGGCTGCCGTTGGTGAGCGATTACACACGTTCAGCTAAACGCGCGGGTTGGGGAACGACGGGGGCGACGCTGGCTTATTTTGTCGGTAGTTGCTGGATGTTTATGATAGGCCTAGGTGCCACGCTATACGCTGGCTCTGGTGACGTGGCGGCGATTATGGCGGCAGCAGGATTGGGCGTTGCAGCGATTTTGGTGGTGGTTTTTTCTACCGTTACAACGACGTTTTTGGACGCGGCCTCAGCAGGTATTTCAGCCTCTAGCATTTACCCTAAGCTCAATCCGCGCAGCGCTGGCCTCGTTGCCGTTGCGCTTGGAACTGCCTTGGCGATCTTTGCGCCGGTAAATAATTTTATGGATTTTTTGTTTTTAATCGGCTCGGTCTTTGCGCCAATGATTGCGATTATCTGCGTGGACTTTTTCTTGCTGAAGCAAGATTCATCCAGCCAAATGGTGAACTGGCTTAATTTGGCGCTGTGGCTTGGCGGTTTTGCGCTGTATCGTTACTCGATGACGTGGGATTTTGTGCTGGGTAATACCTTGCCCATCATGGTCATCGTCGCCGCGTGTACGCTGATCGCTGGTCTGTTGATGCGAAAATTTAGACCTGCGCTTGAGGCTAAGGCGGCGTAAGGTTTTAGTTTATGTAAGGCAGCTTGGTATCAAACCGCCTTACATATATGGCTTATAACGATGCGATGATTGGCGGCTTATGCCTTTGGCTAATCCGCCATTTTTATTGATGTATTCGAATATAGGCAATAATTTTAAAGGCTTGGGTAGCAATACCCTAGTTCTATTCCAAGTTTCATTTGTATATTAGTCTAGCTTCATCGTTTTAGTTGCAGCTAGAAAAATTGTCTTTACACCGCTTAAATCAAGGCCACCATGCTCGCTATTTCTTCGGTTAATCATCAACTCGCACTCATCGAGCACCCCATTCCACAACCCGCCGCAGGCCAGCTCTTGATCAAAGTCGCCGCAGCTGGCGTAAATCGAGCCGATTTAATGCAGGCGCAGGGAAAATATCCGCCGCCTAAGGGGGAGTCGGAGATTCTGGGTTTAGAAGTCGCTGGCATCATTGTGGCGCTGGGCGAGAATGTTATCGATTGGCAAGTCGGTGATGCGGTGCTGGCTTTGGTCGCTGGTGGTGCGTATGCAGAGTATTGCCTTGTAGAGCAATCATTATGTTGCCTACAGCCCAATACATTATCGAGTTCTGAAGCGGCGAGTTTGCCTGAGGTATGGCTGACGGCATGGCTGAATTTGATCGACATCGGCCAACTCAAAGCAGGACAGCGGGTATTGATTCATGCTGGCGCCAGTGGCGTGGGCGCGGCGGCGATTCAATTGGCCAAATCGGTTGGCGCATGGGTCGCGGTAACGACCAGCACATCGGAAAAACAAGCCTTTTGCCGTGAGCTGGGCGCTGATTTGGTCATCGATTATCGCGCGCAAGATTTTGCGACCGAGATCAAAACTGCTGGTGGCGTGGATTTGATTTTGGATACCGTCGGTGGCGATTATTTGGCGGGCAATCAGCGCTGCTTGAATGCTGATGGTCTGATTATTGTGATTGGCCTGCTGCGCGGCATTGAAGCGCAACTTAATTTGGGACTGATGCTGGTGAAACGCCAGCGTATTCAAGGCTCGGCGCTGCGTAGTCAGTCCTTGGCGATAAAAGCGCAATTGACTAAGGCATTGCGAAACGAAATTCTGCCGCGTATCGCGAGTGGTGAATTCAAAATTACCTTAGACCGAACATTCCCCATCCAAGAAGCCGAATCCGCGCATCAATACCTTGCTGCAAATCGCAATTTAGGTAAGGTGGTACTGGTGTTGGACGAGACGAAGGAAAGCTAATGTTTCAAGGCAATCTACCGCAGCTAATGGCGGCCTACAATCAGTGGCAAAACGAGCAAATCTACGCCGCAGCGCTGCAATTGAGTGACGAGCAGCGTAAAGCCGATTGCGGCGCGTATTTCAAATCTATCCACAGCACGCTGAATCATATTTTATGGGGCGATTTGATGTGGTTTTCGCGCTTTATTGGTGAGACTTTGGTAACAACGCCAGCGGGGGAGGATGTGTACGCTGATTTTGCTGAGCTGCACGCAGCACGGATTGCGCTGGATGCGCGGCTGATCGCTTGGGCGGATGGCGCCACTGAGGCTTGGCTGAGCGAGCCAGTGACGTGGACGAGTAAAATCTATGGATTCACACAAACGATCCCGCGCTGGGTGCAGGTGCAGCAGATGTTTAATCACCAAACACACCACCGAGGCCAAGTGGGTACTTTGCTCAAGCAATACGGTATCGATGTGGGGGTGACCGATGTACCGCTATTGCCGATGCTAAATGATTGATGAGTATTGCTCTATAGCCTTTATTTAAAAAGGCTTAGACTTAAATACCTTTGTATTTAACGCAGTGAATTCCAATTTGCAATCGCTTCTTTTTTATTGCTGCCTTGCTGGCCGATGCCGCTGCAATTGCCATTTTTGCCGAGCTTACTGCATTGCACCCAAAAGCGATTCGAGCCTGCTTTGTGTTCTTCGGCAATCGCGCCGCATTTTGGACAAGGTTTTGGCGTGGTGCGGCCAGTTTGGTCGGTGCTGGATGTGGTGATCATGGTGGGGTTTTCTACGCTAAAACGTAAGCTTACCTTGTTCCTTATTTTTTGACTTGTAGTAATTGCAGAATCAAATGATAAAAGGGCGCTCAAGCTGAGCGCCCTAATGTTTAAAGCTGCTGTGGCGAGCCGTGCAGTTGGGTCTGTAACTGAGCGTTTGCCTTCTTCTTTAATCACTAGCCAAGGGTGTTTAAAGTTTGCTTAGTTAGCCTAAAAGTTCTTTGCCGCAAGTATCGGCAGCTTTGCGGATCAGCTCTTTGTTGGCTTGAACATTTTTAGTCGCTTCTAATGTTCTTAATGTCGAAATTGGATTGGAAAAATAGCGCTTAGTCGTGCATGCGCAGGCTTGCCGGAGTAAATCATGCTGACCATATTTTTGTTCTAACATATTGTTGCATATACCGTTTACCAAATTGCTGCGTTCTTTAACCCAAGCATCTTCTTCTATGGAGAGTTGACGGCTGCCTTTGCTTTGTACTTCTTTCGTGGTCGTGTTTTGTGGGCAAACTTGCTCTTGAAAGCTAACTTGGCCTTGCGCGTTGGTACATTTGTAAATGGCGGCCTGCACATGAGGTATTAACATCAGATAGGTAGAGAATAAAATTGTAAGCCAACGCATCACAAGTCTCATTGTGGTGAAAACTGACTCGGATGTTGCATGATTGTTTCTAGCTAGACAATTTTTATGCCGAGCTTGTGATCATTACACGTCAGTACATATTTATTCCCTTGGGGCTGAGGCGCTGCGGCTTTTAATGCACCGCTTGCAACATGCCTTCGACGACTTTCTTCGCGTCGCCAAACACCATCATCGTTTTATCCATATAAAACAGCTCGTTATCTAGGCCAGCGTAACCCGCGCTCATCGAGCGTTTCACCACCATCACGGTGCGCGCTTTGTAGGCATCCAAAATCGGCATGCCGTAAATGCTGCTGCTTGGATCGTTTTTCGCCGCAGGATTGACCACATCATTCGCGCCGATCACGAGCACAACATCTGTGCTGGCAAAATCGCTATTAATTTCGTCCATTTCGATAACGCGCTCATAGGGTACTTCGGCCTCGGCCAATAGCACATTCATATGGCCGGGCATACGCCCTGCAACGGGGTGAATTGCATAACGCACATCGACGCCGCGCTCGGTGAGTAAATCAGTGAGTTCTTGCAGCGCATGTTGTGCGCGCGACACGGCCAAGCCGTAGCCGGGGATAATAATCACGCGTTCAGCGTTTTCCATTAAGAATGCCGCGTCATCGGCTGAACCGGAGCGATAGTTTTTTTGCGAGCTACCCGCAGGGCCAGCGGCAGCCACTTCAGCGCCGAAGCCGCCGAGCAGCACCGATACGATCGAGCGATTCATCGCTTTGCACATGATGTAGGACAAAATCGCCCCCGACGCGCCAACACAAGCGCCAGCGATAATTAGCACTGGATTATCCAGCGTAAAACCAATCCCCGCCGCCGCCCAACCTGAGTACGAATTCAACATTGACACGACGACGGGCATATCCGCTCCGCCAATGGGGATAATCAACAGCACCCCCAGTGCCAATGCAATCGCCACCATCGCGAGGAATGCCGCTTGGCTTCCCGTGATATAAAAAACGATGCCAAGCCCCAGCATGCTTAAAGCCAGTAATAAATTGATTAAATGCTGGCCTTTAAAGTTGATCGCCCGTGCGCCAAATTTGCCCGATAGTTTGCCATAGGCAATCACTGAGGCCGAAAAAGTAATCGCGCCGATGAACGCGCCTAAAAATAGCTCAATCTGCTGCGCGCCAGTGTGCCTCATCCCCGTATGAAACACGGCTGCTACGGCGATTAAAACCGCTGACAAACCAACCAAGGAATGCATCGCAGCGACGAGTTCAGGCATCGCCGTCATCGCCACGGTGCGGGCTTTGTACGCGCCGACCAGCGCACCAGCCCCCATCGCGGCGACAATCAGCCAGATGACAGGGCTATTGGCAACAAAGAACGTAGTGGCGACTGCGATGCTCATGCCGATCATGCCGTAAAAATTACCGCGTAAAGCAGTATGTGGCGACGAGAGCCCGCGCAGCGACAAGATAAACAGGACTGCTGCAATGAGGTAGAGGAGGGCTGTTAAGTTCGCCATTATTTCGCCGCCTTGTTGCGTGAAGGTTTGGATTTGAACATGTCGAGCATGCGCTGCGTGACTAAAAATCCACCGAAAATATTAATGCTGGCCAGAAATACCGCCACTGCGCCGAGCGCGCTGGTCAGTGTGATTTGTTGCGCGTTAATGTCCACCACTTGCAGCATGGCGCCGACAACAATAATGCCGGAAATGGCATTGGTGACCGCCATCAAGGGCGTGTGCAATGCGGGGGTGACATTCCAAACGACGTGGTAGCCGACGAAAATCGCCAACACAAAAATCGTTAAGCTAGCGATAAAAGGATCGCTCATCGTGGCGGCATGGGCGAGGGTGCTTGCTTGGGTGGTGGCAGAAGCGACAAGAGCCAATGTAGACATCGTGATTTCCTTAAGCTGTGATCGAATCGACAGCGGTAATCGCCGCGCAGATCGGATCGGCAGCGGCAATTTCCACTGCGATATTTGGAGCTGCGGTATTGGGCGCAGTGGCATTGCCAAAATAAATACTGCCGGCATGCGTCACCAAGGTGGCTTGAATAATTTCATCGTCGTGCTGTGGGGCGTAGTGGGCGTTTTTGTCGATCAGCAATCCTAAAAACGTCAGCACATTGCGGGCGAACATGCTCGACGCATCGGTGGCGAGTAGCGCGGGTAAATTGCTCTGCCCGACAATCGTTACGCCGTTGGCGCTGATAACGACCTCATCGGCTTTGGAAAGCTGGCAATTACCGCCCCCATTCAAGCCCATCCTGACGGCCATATCAATGATGACGCTGCCCGGTTTCATGGCCGCAACGGTTTCTGACGTAATTAATACGGGAGCCGCTTTGCCGGGAATCAATGCAGTGCTGATGATGATGTCGGCGAGCGCTGCTTGCTGCGCGATTAATGCGCTTTGGCGCTTTTTATAATCGTCCGACATTTCGGTGGCATAGCCGCCAGTGTGGGCAAATGCCGCTTTTTCTTCACTTGATAATTCAACTTCGATAAATTTTGCACCGAGCGATTCAACTTGTTCGCGCGTCGCAGGGCGAACGTCAAAGACTTCGACCATCGCGCCAAGGCGTTTCGCCGTCGCAATCGCTTGTAATCCCGCCACGCCAGCGCCCAAAATCAATACGCGCGCGGGTTTGACTGAACCAGCAGCCGTCATCAACATCGGCATAAAGCGTGGGAAATAATGCGTTGCTAATAGCACTGCGCGGTAGCCAGCGATATTGGCTTGGCTGGACAAAATATCCATGCTTTGCCCACGCGTGATGCGGGGGATCAGTTCTAGCGCATAGGCATCGATTTGCTTTTCGGCCAGCAAAGCGAGGTGTGGGTAACGATAAATATCAAATTGACAAACCAGCGCAGTATGTCGTGGATATTGTTTTATTTCATGGGTATCTGGCGCTTGAACTTTAAGAATAAGCGCGGCATCGCTATACAGCATGACCGTATCTGTAGAGATGCTGGCGCCAGCATCTAAATAATCTGTATCACACCAATTCGCAGATCGGCCTGCGCCAGATTGAACGCGAACTTGATTGCCCTGTTTGATGAGTTTTTTGACCGTTTCGGGTGATGCAGCAACCCGCGTTTCGCCACTACGATTTTCTTTTGGGATCACGATCAACATCTGGGGCTGAACCTCTGCGAGGTGAATGATGTTGGTATTTAGCCCTAAGTCTTTGCATGACGGTTTGATGCAGAACAATCTAGGTAAAAACCCTGAGCGAAGCAGATTTCCATATATTGCTTGTCGTCATGAATATTTAATCAAATGGTATTGATAATAATTCGCATTTGCATGATAATCATTCTCATCTTAACGAGAGCTTACGGATGGAATGTCATGAACGCATATTTGGTTGGCGCTGATGCTTTGGGCAATATCCCGCAACTATTGGCTGAGCACGGCATTGCGGTGCAAAAACATGTGAGTGGTCGCAATGTGGCGCATCAACGCAAACCACCGAGCTTGAATGGTGCTGATTTATTGATTTTGTTTACGGATTTTTTGAGTCACAACGTGATGAAGGCATATCGCGAATTGGCGAATGAAGAAAATGTTCGCTTTGTCGCGTGCCGCCGCTCTGTCTGTGCATTGAGCCAATCGTTAGAAAAAATCGGTGAGGTTCGTGATTGCACGCAATGCCCAAACGTTAAAACTAAAAAGTGCCGTTAGGGTATGGCAGCAAAGATGATTTGCTTTGCTAGAGTGGAAGAACTCAATTTCATTGATCATTACTGTACTAAAGGTATATGTCTGTAAGCGTTAAAATTTATAACGTACAGACATATACCTTTATATTTACTGGTGGGATTGTCAGTCTGAAGCGCTAATTAGTGCTGCAAAATTTTGGATAGGAAATGCTGCGCACGCTCGCCACGTGGCGTGCCAAAAAAGTCTTCTTTGCTGCAATCTTCTTCAATCCTCCCGCAATCCATAAAAATCACCCGATTGGCAACGCGCCGCGCAAAGCCCATTTCGTGCGTCACGCACATCATCGTCATGCCTTCCTTAGCTAGCTCGGTCATCACGTCGAGCACTTCATTGACCATTTCTGGATCAAGTGCGCTGGTCGGCTCATCAAATAGCATTGCAATCGGATCCATCGCTAGCGCCCGCGCAATCGCCACGCGTTGCTGCTGACCGCCAGAGAGTTGCCCAGGGAACTTGGCCGCCTGCGCACTTAGGCCGACTCGATCAAGCAGGAGTAAGCCTTTTTTACGCGCTTCATCCTCGCTACGACCCAGCACGCGTTGCTGCGCCAGCATCAGGTTTTCGCTAATGGATAAATGCGGAAACAATTCAAAATTTTGAAATACCATGCCGATTTTGGATCGCAACAGCGGCAAATCTGTGCCAGCTAGGCCAACAGACGTGCCATTAAAAATAATTTCGCCTTTTTGAAAAGGCTCCAGCGCATTCACGCATTTAATCAGCGTTGATTTGCCTGAACCCGATGGCCCGCAAACGACGACGACTTCGCCTTTTTTAATATCAGCACTGCAATCGGTTAAAACTTGAAATTCGCCATACCATTTGCTGACGTTTTTAATTGAAATCATACGCTAAACCTCTTGTTTAACTGCGTTACCAAGCTAGATGCGCTTACGCTAATTAAGAAATAAATCAATCCAGCAAAGAGTAAAAATTCATGCGGCTGACCAATAATATCGCCGCGTGAGCGCGCGGTATTTAAAAAATCCATAATGCCAACGGCGTAAACTAAAGATGTGTCTTGAAATAAAATAATCGATTGCTGTAGCAATAAAGGCATCATTTTACGAAAGGCTTGTGGCAATACAATCAATTGCATTGCTTGGCGATAATTCATCCCCAAAGCATAAGCGGCATTAATCTGCCCTTTGCCGATGGATTGAATCCCCGCACGAACAATTTCGCAGAAATACGCGGCTTCAAATAACATAAATGCAACTAAACAGGATGTTAGCGCACCAACTGGGCGATTCGTTCCGGTGACCCAACCAATAATAAAGGGCACCATGAAATAAAACCAAGTGATGACCAAAAGTAGCGGAATCGAGCGGAAATAATTAACATAAAAACCTGCTAAATTAGACAGGATTTTACTTTTAGAAAGCCGAGCCAAAGCTAATAAAGTACCAATCGCAACACCACCGATAACGGCCATAATGGTGAGTTTGATCGTGACCCATAAGCCTTCCATCATGCTAGGCAGTGCTGGCAGAATATTTGAGAAGTCCATTTATTTGCCTCCCAATGCGATTAAGCCTGGCACTTGAACGCGCTTTTCAACCCAACGCATCAATAGCATTAAGCTCATATTGAGCGTGAAGTAAATTAAAGTAGCGAGTGTAAACGCTTCAAATAAATTCGCAGTGAATTCTGCTGTTTGCTTAGTTTGCGCCAGTAATTCCATCAAACCAATCAATGAGGCGACTGATGAGTTTTTAAATACATTTAAAAATTCGCTAGTCATTGGTGGAATAATAATTCGAAATGCTTGCGGTAATAAAACGTCTTTATAAAGTTGCGGCAAGCGCAGGCCGAGCGCTAGAGCGGCATTGCTTTGGCCTTTGGATAGCGCTTGAATGCCGGTGCGAACTTGTTCGGCAACGCGAGCGGCGGTAAAGAGCCCTAAGCAAATAATAGTGCTAATAAAGGCACTGGTGGCAGGATTAAGGTCTTGTTTAAACCAGATTTGTAGATTTTCGGGTAAAAAATCGGGCACCATAAAGTACCAGATAAATAATTGCACCAAGAGCGGCACATTGCGAAATAGTGTCACATAAGCGGCAGCGATGCGCGGTAAAAATGACCCAGGTAAAGTACGCGCTACGCCGATCACCGTGCCTAAGCTGAGTGCGATTATCCAGCTACATAGTGCTAATGCAATCGTCCAGCCTAAGCCGGTGATAAACCAATTTAAATAAATTTCAGTACCGATGCCGGTGGGCTTAAAAAATACGCCCCAATCCCAGTGATAATTCATTGTTCATCCTCCCAAAGCGTAGCGCCAGATTTGCTTTATTTCCATTCAATAAACCTTGCGATTTAAATTGCTATCTGGCGCTATGCGTATACGACTTACATTTGTTCGGCAGATTTATCTGTTGGCGTGGCAATCAGTTCTTTTAATTCATCCGACATTGGGAAATTCAAATTTAAGCCTTTAGGTGGAATTGGGCTTAAGAACCAGCGTTTATAAATGGTATTAATTTCACCGGATTTGAATGTGCTGGCCAGCGCGTTATCAACAACCTTTTTAAATGCAGGATCGTCTTTGCGCATCATGCAACCATAAATTTCATTCGATTGTGCTTTGCCAACAATTTCCCAATCACTTGGTTTTTTTGCTTTGGCCATTTCACCGGCGAGTAGCGCATCGTCCATCATAAATGCAACTGCGCGACCAGATTCGAGCATCAAAAATGATTCGCCGTGATCTTTGGCGCTAATGATACTCATGCCCATTTTTTTCTCTTCGTTCATTTTTTTCAAAATGCGTTCCGAAGTTGTGCCGGCGGTGGTGACGACATTTTTGCCAGCTAAATCAGCGAAATCTTTATATGGGCCGCCTTTTTTGACTAAAAGCCGCGTACCGATTTCGAAAATACCAAGAGAGAAAGCAACTTGTTTTTGGCGCTCTAGATTATTGGTCGTCGAGCCGCATTCAAAATCGACGGTGCCATTTTGAACGAGAGGGATTCGCGTTTGCGAGGTCACTAAATTGTAGCGCACCTCCAAATTAGGCATTTTCAGCTCTTGCTTAATGCTGTCAACGATTTTGCTGGCTAAGTCAGCCGAGTAGCCAATCGGTTTGCTGTCGTTGGCCAAATAGGAAAATGGAATTGAGGAATCACGATGACCAAGGACAATCATGCGGGTTTCTTTGATTTTTTTTAAAGTACCGCTGAGTTCTTCTGCGCCAACTTGTGCTGCGCAAAGTAAGGAAACGGCAAGGGCAAGTGGGTATCGGGCTTTCATTGCAGAGCTACTCCAATATAAGGGTTGGCTTGGAGTATAGGTATAGATACTCCAAGCGATATATAGGAATTAGCCCCTAGGGGAATTAGATTATTGGCAGAGTGTGATATGGATCAAAATACATTGAGTCTTTAATTTAAATCAAAGGGTATGTTAATACAGGCATTGTATTTATTGATCTTGGTCAATATACCATTGCTATTAATTTAGGTGCTGAAGCAAGTGGCAGTTGAGTGAGTTTTACCGCTTAGAGCTTTGTTGTGCCACTTAGTATTTGTGCCAAAGCGCTATGGCAAGTCGCATAAAGTACACAGCTAGGGCTGGGTAAACAGCGGTGCCAAGCTCTTTAAATAGAATGGATGATCTTGCGTAGCGGTGTAGGAATGCCTGCTGCTAGCGCTGCGCTTGTGGAAAACCATGCCGTTTGGTCTTCGCGTAATGCACTGCTACCGATTAAGTAGGCTGGCTGTGGCGTGATCGTTAGGCGGTAATGCGTGAAGACGTGGATGAATTCTGGCAGTGCGGGTTCAAGTTCAATCGCAAGGCCAAAACGCTGATCCATGATTTCAGCTGCACTGAGCGTGGTACTCACTTCGGGCAAGCTCCAAAGCCCGCCCCAAATGCCCGTCGGTGGGCGGCGCTCTAACAAAATTTCACCCTGTGTATTGCGCAGTAACACCATCACTGTCGATTTTTCTGGAATGGTTTTTTTCGGTTTCTTGGTCGGCAGCTCAGCTTGTCTGCCGCTCATCCGCGCTTGGCAATCGCTGCTTAACGGGCAGGTGAGGCACGTTGGGTTTTTGGGCGTGCAGATTGTTGCGCCCAAATCCATTAAGCCTTGCGTGTGTGCTTTGATCGCTGTGGTGGCGATGTCTTTATCACTGTTTGGCTCAGGCAAGAGCGCTTCGGCCAAAGTCCAGAGTTGGTTTTCAATCGCTTTAACGCCCGGAAACCCTTCGATGCCGGCCCAGCGCGTTAGTACACGTTTGACATTGCCATCTAAAATCGCCGCGCGCGTGCCATAAGAAAACGCTGCAATCGCTGCTGCGGTACTGCGGCCAATGCCGGGTAAGGTCGTAATCAAGGCAGGATCGGGTGGAAATTGCCCACCGAAATCCCTCACCACGGCTTGCGCACAGGCATGTAGATTGCGCGCGCGAGTGTAATAACCCAGTCCACTCCACAGCGCCAAAACATCATCGAGCGGCGCTGCGGCCAAGTCGGCTAGCGTTGGAAAGCGCTCTAAAAATCGTGGGTAATAATCCAGTACCGTGGTGACTTGCGTTTGCTGCAACATAATTTCCGACAGCCAAACACGGTAGCCGTCCGCAACTTGCCATGGTAAATGGTGGCGGCCATGCTCCCGCTGCCAAGTGGTCAGGCGGGTAGAAAAATGGCTCATTATTTAGTTTTCTTTGTGGGAGTTTTAGCTGGAGTGGTTTTCTTCTGTGCCGCTGATTTTTTAGCTGCGGCTTTTTTGGCGGCGGCTTGTTCAGCCGCTTCTGTTGCTATTGCTTGGGCATGAGCGGCTTTGGCGGCCGCTTCGGCCTGCTGGCGCGCAATGATTTGTTCTTTTAGATTGGCGGTATCGGCTTTAAAGATAGGATTGCTAATTGGGCCGCTGAACGTAATCGGCAAGGTTAAACCCAATAAACCCGCTAATTCAGGCACTTTTGGATTTGCGCTGGCGAGCATCGCGTAATCAATCGTTCCGGCACTTAAATTGAGCTTGCCACCTCCTCTGAGCTTAAGTACATCGGCGCTGACGCTTAAGTCGTCATTGATTGCAATGCCGTTTTTCAGTAGCAACGTTGCGTTAAGTTCAGAGAAATTGGTTTTGCCGTTGCTGTGATCGACTTTATTGATTTGGCCGTTCATTAATTTAATTTGCTGGCTGGCGGCGCTGAGTAAACCACTAATATCAATGCCGCGAATTGCACCTTGTTTGAGGCTGGCTTTAATTTTACCGTTGGCGGTATTACGTAAATCAGAAACTTTATTACCACTGGCCGCGATATCGAGCGTGAGATTACTACGGCCTTCAAAGCGGCTGGTATCAAAGGTGTCGGTGAGCAGCGTATTGATATTCATGTCGGTGAGCGTTTGCTCGATACGGAAGTAGGGCGTGGCTTTGCTGGCGTTGATTTCTACGCGCCCGGAGAGCTGGCCTTCATACAAAGTGGCCGAGAGCGGGTCGAGTACGAGGCGGTTTTTGCGCGCAATCAGCGTGACATCTAAATCATCAACGTATAAATTTTGCAGAACGAGTTCGCCGATTTTGATCGAGCCAATCGCATTGAGTCGATTGAGCCACCAAAAATCAAAGCTTTGCTCTTGATCGAGTTTTTTTGCACCAGCGGCAACGGCAGGTAAATACGGCGTTAAGTCGAGCTTAGCGAGATTAATATTGATGCGAAACTGCGGATCAAAAAAGCTTTCCATGCCAATTTGGGCGCGCAAAGCTTCGTAATCTAGCGTGCCATTGCTGTCTAAATTGATCAGTTCATTATGTAAATCTAAATCGCCTTTGCCACTTAGATCCAAGCGCACTGCGCCACGTGGCAAGCTGCGGTTGGTATAGGTGCCAGTTAAGTGGTAATTCGGCAAACGAGCAATCGTGCCGCGTTCAATCGCCAGTGGTGTGCTAAACATCACGTCCAAATTCTGCTCGGGGCTGGTGAATTTAACGTTGATTTTGGCGGCATTGCTTTGCAATAAATGCCGATGCGCGCCACTGAGTGTAGGGATCGTCGTTGACGCGCTAAATTTGGCGTCTTTTTCTTGCATTTGCAGATCGAGCTTGAGGCGTTGCAGTGTCAATGAGGTATCGGTAAGGCGAATTTCAGGAATATCGAGTGTGGTTTGCCATTGCTGCTCGCCCCGTTGCGCTGAACCGGCCAGTTTTAAATCGCCGCCTGTGAGACGCAGCGGATCCCAGCCATAATTCAAATTGCCCGTGATTTGCAGCGCGGCATCGCTGAGTTTGAGTTCAGGATCGCTGCTGCCTTCTTGTGCGACGGTCATTTTGATGTCGGCAATATGCAGGCGGCGTTCTTGCTCGACATAACGCATCGCTGCCGCGCCATGAATTTGCCCACGCCAGACTGCGGCTTCGCCTTTATTGCCAATAAAAATTTCCCCATCAAGCTCGAGTTCGCCTTTTTTGGGGTCGGTTAAATTGGACATATCCAGATTGAGTTGCTGGAAATTAATGGTTTGATTTAAAAATTCATCCTGCCAAGCAAATTGCGCATTCGAGAAAGTCAGTCTATCGAGCGCCATTTGAATGAGTTGGCTCTTGTTTTGCAGCAGATCTTCAAAATTATACGTGCCATCTTCATGGCGGATAATCGTGAGTTCGGGTCTATCAATATCAATGCTGTGCACCACGATTTTGCGCTCGCTCAGCAGCGGCCACAGGCGCAGCACAATTTTGATTGCATCGGCATGGGCAAAAACGGTGCTTTCATTCGGTTCGGTGAGCGTCGCGTTTTTAATGAGCACAGCAGGGCGCGGTAGTAGCACCAAATGGGCGCTGCCACGAATATCGAGTTTACGCTGCGTGTCGCTTTGCACTGCCATTTTCAATTGATCGCGAACGAAGTCCGACGATAAAAAGTACGGCAAAATACCGAGCAAGGCCGTGAGCGTAAGGACGAGCAAGAAACTAATTCGCAAAGGGCGGGAGTGGCGCCAATCCATGTCGTCTTAAGGGCTTGGTAACAAATAGATTGCGCGATTATCCACAAGAACCGCGCCGAACAAAAGCACTGTGGGTAAAATAGATGGGGCTTTGTGATTACTTGGCCTTTTTTATGCTGTTTAAAAGTGCAAAATAGCGAGCGCTTTATTACTTTCAGGATTAGCTTCGGCTTTGTGTGTGCGAAGCTGTTTGGTCAAGGCTGCAAGGTTTGTATGAAATTAGAACGAATAATGCTCAGTGGCATTACAGCCTGTGAATATAAGGAGTCGTTTTATGGCGCATTTAACGCCGATTAAAGTGCATGGTTTTCACTTGGATTTGTACGGTCATGTGAATAACGCCCGCTATTTAGAATTTTTAGAAGAAGCGCGCTGGGGCTTGATGGAAGAATCCGGCGATTTGCCGTGGTTTATGGCCAATCAATACGCGCTGGTGGTCAGCCGCGTCGATATTCGTTATTTGCGCGCCGCGACGATGGGCGATGAATTGCTGATCGAAACGCGTTTGGCGGCGATTTTGCCGCGCGAAGGGCAGATCAACCAACGTATTATCCGCAAAGACAACGGTAAATTGGTCGCCGAAGCCGACGTGACGTTTGCGGTGATTCACCCTGAGCAACGCGGCGCGCAGGCGATGGAAGGTGAAATCTTGGCGCGGTTTGCGCCGATGTTAGCGGTGGTGAAGGAAGTTTAAATGAAGAAAATTATCGTAATTGCAGTTCTGGCGCTGCTCAGTGCTTGTACAGGTATCCCTAGCCATTTTGAAAAGCCGACGGTGAATTTAGCTGGCTTGCAAATTGCTGAGCTGGGTTTGATCGAGCAAAAGTTTATCGTATCGCTGCGCGTGAGCAATCCCAACGACATTAGCTTGCCAATTAATGGCCTAAACTTAAAACTCGATGTGAATGGCCAGCCTTTCGCAACGGGCGTTTCCAATGAAGCGGTCACTTTGCCGAAGTTGGGCGATGCGGTGGTGAAGATTAATGTCACCGCGAATTTATCGTCGATTTGGAAGCAGCTTAAAACGCTGCAAAAAGACAAACCGCTGGCTTATGCCGTCAGCGGCAAACTATTTTTACCACTCGTTCCTGGTGGTGTGTCGTTTGATCGTAAAGGTGAGTTACCAGGTTTGGGCGAGTTTTTACCCGCCGAGATCAAAACGGTGCAGTAGGGTATTGGCTTGTAGCCCTTAACGATAAATGGCTATAGGCAGATACATCGATAGTGTAGCTGGTCAGATTGGAGCATATCATGGGCATCAATTCGGAAAAGCAGGCAACTAAACTCATCAAGCAAGCGCATCAAGCCGCTGGGCATATTGAAGACGCCAATACCGACCGCGAGCGCCGCGATGCGCTAATGAAACGGAAAAAAGACAATGCCACTGCGGCGAGAGAAGCTGCTGCGCAGCGGCATATTGAAAAAGCGGAGTTGGAAGAGTTAAAACGCAAAGCTAAGCAAAAGTGATCAATCTGCTTTCGATTGTCTTGATTGGATGTATTTGCTTCTAGGCCAATATTTAATTGGCTTAGGCTTTTAATACATCGAGTTTATTTTCTACTTTCGCTTGGCAATAACCCCATTTCTTTCTGCCACACCCGCCGAAAATCTCTGGCTGATGCAAATCCGGCTTGTTCGGCCACGTGTTCAATGGAGAGTTGTGGATTGGCGAGCAGGGCTTTGGCGGTGGCGATGCGGATAGCTAGCTGATATTGATGCAGCGACACGCCGCAATGCTGCGCAAATAGCCGCGCCAGATTGCGCCCGCTGGTGTGAACTTGCGCGGCGACGATATCCAGCGTCCAGCGCTCGGCAGGTGCACGGCTGATCAGGTCTTGCGCTTTGTGCACCATGGGGTGTAAGTGATTGCGGTGCGCCAGCCATGGCGAGAGTTGTGTATCTTGCCCGCTGCGGCGCAGCCAAACGACCATTTCACGCGCCACCGCTTGCGCGATCAAAGAGCCTGCGTCTTGCTCGATCAAATGCAGTGCCAAATCAATCCCCGAACAAATTCCAGCGCTGGTGGCAATCATGCCGTCTTGCACGAAAATCCTATCGTCCAGCACTTGCGCTTTGGGCGCTGCGGTTTTCAGGCGTTCGAGAATTTCGTGGTGCGTGGTGCATTGCCGTCCATCGAGCAGGCCTGCGTACGCTGCCAGCATTGTGCCTGAGCAAACGCAGGCGAGTTGATGTAGATCGGTATCAAAATGCTCGCGTAGCCACGCCACCACTTGCTGCGCTTCGGGTAATTGCAGATTCACTTTTGAGTTCTGCGCGCCAATCAGCACGATGATTGCATTGTGCGGGATCGGCTCGGGCAAGGGTGAGAGCTGATGCTGTTTGAGGCCAATCGAACAAGTCAGCTCAGCCACGGGCGCTACCATATGCAATCGATACGCTGCGCCGTGATTAGCTGCGATCTGAAACGCCTCAGCAGGGCCAGCCAAATCAAGCAGCATAAAATTGGGCGTTAGCACAAAATATAACTCGGTCATCGGTAGTTCCTACTCAAGCTACTTGCCGTCGATTGACCCAGCGCTGTACTAGATTACCGCCAAATAAATTGAGCAATAAACCCGACATTAGCAAGGCCGCGCCCCACCATTGTTGTGCCAATAGGCTTTCACCGAGCAGAATGGCCGCTGCTGATAAGCCTACCCATGGTACAAGCAGGCTAAACGGTGCGACGCGATTGCTGGGGTGACGTTTGAGCAAAATATTCCATAAACTGGTGCCGAGCAAAGTTGCGATAAAGGCCAAATAAAGTACGGCGAGCGTCGATTGCAGTGTGAAGCTTGCTAATGCGCTGCTGATGTGTGCTGGGCCTTCGATGGTGAGGCTAAGTAGAGCAAATACAAACATAGGCGCAATCGATGTCCAAACCATGAAGGCAGGCACGCTAAATTGAAAGCCTTGCTTGGCGCATTGTTTCATCACAATATTGCCCATCGCCCAGCCTGCCGCACCGCATAAGGTCATCATAAATCCCAATAAGGTCATGCTCTGCCCATGACTACTACCAATCAGCCACAGCCCGATTCCGGCGACAAATAGACCGATGAGTTGGCTGCTTTTCCACGACTCTTTAAGCCAAACTGCGGCAAAAATGAGCGTGAAAAAGGCTTGCGATTGCAATACTACCGATGCCAAGCCTGCGGGCATGCCGTTGGCCATCGCCGAAAACAAAAACGCAAAATGGCATACGCCCCACGTTAGGCCGTAGCCAAGTAGGTATTTCCACGGCAAATTCGGGCGGCGCAAGAAAAAGATCGCCGGAAACACCGTCGCGGCAAAACGTAAGGTCGCCAGTAGCAGCGGCGGCACGCCGACTAATCCCCACTTGATAACGACAAAATTAAATCCCCATGCCAACACGACAATCAGGGCGAGAGCGAGGTCACGGATTGGCATAGCAATTCCTAAGTGTTAAACGGCGACAGCATTTACAGCAAAACTGCGCACAATGTCATCCACGCTACAAATTTTGGCAAAGCGTTCATTCAGTACCAATTCGGTGCGCTCTTTGATTTCGGCTGCGCTGTAGATGTTGCCGTTGGGATGTTGCATCGCAAAAGTCAGTGTCGCCTCGGTGACAAAGTCCACGACATAGCCTAAATCAGAAGCGACGCGGGTCGTCGTTTCGCAGCATTGCTCGGTACGAATGCCGCTGATAATCAAATGCGTGATGCCTTGTTGTTGCAGCCATTCATGCAGACCCGAACCAATCAGCGCGTTGTGTACCGTTTTTTCAAATACGGGGCCAGTTAATGGTGGCAAGAAATCCATTGGTTTTACCCAATTGGACGCTTTGGAAAATGGGCCTTCTGGCGTTACATGCAGCACGGTCACCACGGGGATTGCCTGTGTTTGGCAGGCATCAATTAATTTGAGGAGCTGAGTTTGAAATGCGGGAAAGTCAGCATCGCTAAAATACGGCCGATGAAAAAATGAGTCTTGTACGTCAATAAGCAGCAGTGCCGATTTTTGATGAGACATTTTGTTTCCCCTGTTGGATAAAGTAAAGCTAGTTTATGCTTTTATTTAATGGGGGTAGAGGCGGAACGTAGACGACTTATCGGACAAAAAAAGACAAAATCCCTGCTTATTGATGAGCAGGGATTTTAAATATCGACATGGGGAGATTAATGCTTAATCAGCAACATGAACAACGAGTTTGCCGAAGTTTTTGCCTTCGAGCAGGCCGATAAATGCGGCTGGCGCATTTTCTAAACCGTCGATCCGATCTTCTTTAAATTTGATTTTCCCTGCCGCCAGCCATTCGTTCATCGCAGCGAAAAATTCGCCGTAACGGTGGCCGTAATCATCAAAAATAATAAAGCCCTGCATTTTGATGCGTTTTTTCAGTAGCGTGCCCATCAATAGCCCCAAACGATCTGGCCCTGCTGGCAATTGGCTGTCGTTATAGCTAGCGATCAAGCCACAAACAGGAACCCGCGCACCGACATTCAGCAGCGGCAATACCGCATCAAATACCGCGCCGCCGACGTTTTCAAAGTACACATCAATGCCCGCTGGGCAGGCTGCAGCAAGCTGCGCAGCAAAGTCGGGGTCTTTGCGATCGATGCAGGCATCAAAGCCCAATTCATCTGTGACATAGGCGCATTTATCCGCGCCGCCCGCAATGCCGATCACGCGGCAGCCTTGCAATTTGGCGATCTGCCCAACAATCGCGCCCACTGCGCCACTGGCTGCCGCGACCACCACGGTTTCACCAGCTTTGGGCTGGCCAATGTCGAGCAGCCCCATATAAGCAGTAAAGCCTGGCATTCCGAGTGCGCCCAGCGCAATCGAGGGTTGCGTGAGTGTGGGTGATAATTTGTTCAAGGAATCGCCATTGGCGACGGCATAGTCTTGCCAGCCGCTAAAACTGAGCACCAGATCGCCGACTTTAAAGTCGGTATGATTAGACGCTTCAACGCGCGCCACTGTGCCGCCGACCATCACGGCATTGAGTTCAACTGGCGGAGCGTAAGAAGGGGTATCGCTCATCCGGCCTCGCATATAGGGATCTAGCGACAGATACATCGTGCGAAGTAACACTTCATCGGCGGCTGGAACCGGAATGGCAGATTCCACAAGGCGGAAATTATCCAAGGTCGGCGCGCCGACAGGGCGAGAGTTCAGTACGATTTGGCGATTAGTAGTCATTTTAAAATCCTTGAAATTAAAGTGAGTTTTCTAAAATTTGGCGGCTCATTGCGAGCGTTACGTCTTGGCGTTCGCCCAGTGCGGTCATACCGTGCGCTGCTAGCTGCTTCACTACCGCATCCACTGCATCTTGGCTCAGACCGTAATCGGCAAGGCGAGTTTGAATTCCCATCGCTTCAAAGAATTCACGTGTTTTGTGGATGGCTGCTGCAATGCGTTCAGCGTCGGTGCCCTCAGTAATGTGCCAAACGCGTTCGGCGTATTGCAGCAATTTTTCACGCTTGCTCTCTGACCGCAGTGCCAAATTAGCAGGCAACACAATGGCCAACGTGCGGGCGTGGTCGATATCAAAGAGCGCGGTAAGTTCGTGACCGATCATATGTGTCGACCAATCTTGCGGCACACCAGCACCGATCAAGCCGTTCAATGCTTGCGTCGCCGCCCACATCAAATTGGCGCGCAGATCGTAATCTTGCGGATTGGCCAGCACTTTCGGGCCGATCTCAATCAAAATATTCAGTAGGCCTTCGGCATAGCGATCTTGCACCATGCCGCCCGCAGGGTAGGTAAGGTATTGCTCAACGGTGTGAACAAAGGCATCCACCACGCCATTGGCGATTTGCCGCGTTGGTAGGGTGAAGGTTTTGCTTGGATCTAAAATCGAAAATTGCGGAAATACCAGCGGATTCATAAACGGCAATTTGGTTTGCGTGGCTTTTTGTGTAATCACCGCGCCGTGATTCATTTCTGAGCCAGTCGCTGGCAGCGTCAACACCGTGCCAAATGGCAGCGCGCTGCTGATGTTTTGACCAAAGCTAGTCAAAATATCCCAAGGCTCGCCTACAAATGGCACGGCAGCGGCGACAAATTTCGTGCCGTCAATCACCGAGCCACCGCCGACTGCCAGTAGAAAATCAAGCTTTTCGGTGCGGATGATTTCGACTGCTTGCATCAGTGTTTCGTAAGTTGGATTGGGCTCAATGCCATTAAATTCATGCACTTCACGTGAACCCAGCGCGGCGCGTACTTCAGCCAATGTGCCGTTTTTACGCGCGCTTTCGCCGCCAAGCAAAACCATCACGCGGGCAGTGGCAGGCACTAATTGATCAAGCTTGGCGATGGTTTCAGTGCCGAAAACGATTTTGGTGGGGTTGAAAAATTCGAAGTTATTCATTGGGGCAATCCTTTATTAGACCAGTCGTCTAGTTGCTAGGCAAAATCGCTGGTGCGATTGATTGATTAAAAAATACTGGGTGATTTCTTACAGAAGCTAGTTCACGAAATATTTGAGCTGCACGAAAAACACTAAAGTGATACGACGTAATTTTCGTGCATTTTGTATTTTTTTTCGTGTTTTTCGTGATCTATGTTTTTTGTTAATTGATTTTCAAGATTAATTGGGTGCTTTGCATCGCCGATTCAAGTGCGCTGCGGTCACGGCGAATTTTGGTCAGCAGCGTTGCGCCCAGCCAGAGTTCATATAAATGCAAGGCAGTCTGTTCGGCATTGGCAAAGGGGGGTAATGAGCCATCCGCAGCGCCCTCACTTAAACACAGCGCGATACGTGCTAATAATTGCTGAGTGCCACGAACCAGAGTGGCGCGCATCGCTTCGGATAAATCCGAAACTTCGGCAGCTAATTTAACGGTGAGGCATTGCCCATCGCGATCATCGCAGCTTTGCGTTTCCAGCCAGCTACTCCAATACGTCAGCATCCGTTCAGCTGCTGTTGTGTCTTGGGTACTAAATAGTGAATCAAGTCGTCCGCAGTAATTGGAAAAATAGTTTTCCAGCAAGGCTTCACCAAACGCTTCTTTGGATTTGAAGTAATGGTAAAACGAGCCTTTGGGTACATCGGCAGCGGTCAAAATTTCATTTAAACCGACCGCAGAAAAGCCTTTGCCCAAAATAATCGGCTTGGCGGTATCTAAAATATGCTGACGTACGTCGATGTGATCTGAGTTCATGGGATGGATTCTAATGCTTATTAGACCGGTCGTCTAGTCAGGGTTTGTGTGTAATATTATTTATAGGATTTGAAAAGCAGAATTCGTGTCTGGCGATTAAGTCGCAGACGATGACCAGCCGCTAACAATAATAGCCATCCCCAGCAGTGCAATACCTGCGCCCAGCCAATCGGTGGTGGAGAGTTTCACACCATCGATAAAATGTAACCACAGCAAGGCCGTCGCGACATACACGCCGCCATACGCCGCATACACGCGGCCACTGGCGGCGGGGTGCAAAGTGAGTAGCCACACAAACAGCACCAAACTCGCTACAGCAGGGAGCAGCAGCCAAACGCTGCCGCCTTTGCGTAGCCACAAATAAGGCAAAAAGCAGCCGACGATTTCAGCGAGTGCTGTGATGAAAAATAAAGCCGTGGTTTTGAGTAGCATCGCGGTGGTTTTGGGGAGAGAGATACCGTTGATTGTACGCCGCAGCCGTAGGATGGGTTGAGCCATGTTTTTGGCGGTTCCATCGACGTTTCAATTCATGAGAATCGCTTCGCTGAACCCATCCTACTAGCTTTTTCTGTTTAATACGGGGGGTAGAAAGACCAAGGACTTTTGTATTGTGACGTTTGTTCCCATCGACAGTGCTCAAGTGATAGTAACCTTCGTTGCTCGAAATTATCCTCTAGTTCAAACAAAGAAATTAGTAATGTGAAATT
This sequence comes from Deefgea rivuli DSM 18356, assembly GCF_000620145.1. Lineage (GTDB taxonomy): Bacteria > Pseudomonadota > Gammaproteobacteria > Burkholderiales > Chitinibacteraceae > Deefgea > Deefgea rivuli. The sequence continues at coordinate 53,703 of NZ_JHVM01000008.1, read as the reverse complement.
TAGTATAGTGCCGCCAATAGTTGAGAAATTTGTAGAACCATGTAATGACTGATTTCTCCAGTCGTAGATAATATCGAATGGGTCATCAGGCCCTGCTAGAAATATGATGTGATCACGAAAACGGTCAATCAGAGATTTCAAGGTCGGACTGGCAACCAATGTGTAGTGTAAAAAAAGTAGGTCTCGAAGGCTGCTGCACTGAGCATTTCTACTCCCGTTTGGAGTGTATTTTTTGGATTTTCCCAACTTAGTTTGAATGGTGAAGTCTGTGATGACTTGCCCATTAAAAGTTACAAAGTTTGCGCACGCGCGTTTTAAAACAGCTTCAAATAATGGAAATACCATGTATGCCAAGACCAAATTTGATGCTTAAAGAAGCTGCTTGGCGTGATGGGCTTGTAGTCCCTGTATCCGATTTTGCTCCTGCCATTCTTCTTTTGAGCCCGCCGGTTTTCGGCAACCAGCCAGTGCACAATGAATTACGGCGTCATAGAGGGATTTAATTTCGTATTGCTCTGCAGGGAATAAATTAGCTTGTGGGTTGAGCAATAACTCGCCACACCAAGACCACAGTCCAAAATGATCTTGATCAATGATTGTATTCATCCCTGGGCGGAGTAGTACCTTAGAAAGACCGACCAATGAGGCGCATAGAGCTTCATGATTTAAATCATGAAATTGAATGCCATTATTCAATAGCCTAAATTTTTCTGTGTTTCCCCCCATTGTGAAGCCGCCCCCAGCTAAGGTTGATGCGTTGCACCAGTGGTCGCATAACTGCGTTATATCTGAGGCAATAAATGAAGGCATCGACGCGTCAATATTTTGTGTGTAATGAGCAAATACTACAACAGGGTTGTTTATCCGTCGCTGAATCTGTCAAATCAGTAAATTAATGAATTAGCACTCGAATTTCGCTTAGTGATCTCATTCCAGATTAGTTTTTCCCCGCAATCGGCAAATAGCCATCAAATCGCGTACTTTCGCCATCAAACACAAAATCCGGTCGTGCCCTGGCCATCAGGGGGGCGTGGCGGGGGCGTTTGACGATAATGCGTTTTTTGGCGATGAGTCGTGCGGGGGCGAGGAGCGCGTCGGCGTCTTCGTCGCCGCCGATTAGCGTTTGAAACGCTGCCATACTTTTCTTCGATTTGGCGCGCTTGCCCGGCTCGGGGAACATCGGGTCGAGATACACCACATCAAATTCTTGCTGAGCTAAAGGCCCGCTTCCGGCTGCGCGCTCCGTCAGCCATTCGCGGCCGTCGCCAAAATGCAGCGTCATTCTGGCGACAATTTCTGCGGTATGGGTATCGTGCTGCGCGCGTTGTAGGCCATCGCTGAGCAGTAAATACGCGATGGGGGTACGTTCAATCAAGGTCATCGTACAGCCTAAACTCGCCAGCACAAACGCATCGCCACCGAGGCCAGCGGTGGCGTCCAAGATGCGCGGGACATATTCGCCTTTGATACCGACTGCTTTGGCAACGGGTTGGCCGCGACCACCGCCAAATTGCCGCCGATGTGCTGCTGCGCCACTAACAAAGTCGACAAACACAGCGGCTTTTTCAGCAATCGGCTGCAGTTCTAAATGTTCATCGTTCCATTGGAGTATATGCGTAGCGCCTTCTGCTGGACTGCTCCAGATGGCAATACCTAGATATTCTGCTTGCTCAAGGAGTGCGGCGGGGGCGTTGTGGCTTAGAAGACCGATCATTGTAACTGCTCGTCATTCGTGCTCATTAAATAGTAAATACTCATAAAAATGCTTCATAAAAGTGCGGCACCGGACGATAGCGCAGCGGGTGCAGTCGTTCAACCGGATCTTGCTTATAAAACTGGGCGAGCTGCGTGTACACGGCGGGGTAGGTTTCTTGCAGCAGTAAAGGACGCTCAAAAAACACTTCGCTCAGGACTGCAAAGCATTCGGCGGGATTGGTGGCGGCGTACAGATCGATGTCGCTGGGCTCGCCAGAATGCGCGAGGGATTCCAGATGCGCAAATGCGTCGGAAAATGCGCTTTTCCAATCGTCGTGATTCATGCCGTGATGCAGCGCGGGATAGCCATTGGCGTGGCCGCCGTTGCGCATATCGAGTTTATGTGCCAATTCGTGGATGACGACATTCCAGCCGTCGAGCCACGGGCCTTCCATGACGTCATGCCATGAAAACAGCACCGGCCCATCGCCACGCGCTTGGCCGGCCAGCAATTGCTCGCCTTCATGCACCACGCCAATCGGGTCGATATGGCGGCTGTGCGCTAAAAATTGGCTGGGATAAATAATAATTTCCTGCCAGTCGTCATAGGCTTCGAAGCCCAAATTTAAAATTGGCAGCACCGCTTGCGCGGCCAAAATCACGCGCATTGGGTCAGAAAAAATCAACTCGCCTTTCGGGCTGATTGCTTTGGTATGCAAAAACCACGCGGCCAATTCGCGCAAACGCGCTAATTCGCTAACGCTTAGGTTTTTTAGTACTGGCATTGTGGTCACTGGCAGCCATAATTCATCAGCAATCGGATGCTGAGCTAACCAACGGTCACGGCGTTTTCGGCGAAAGTAGTTCAGCATGGATTTTCCTATGAGCGTCTCCATCAAATGGGTCTCGCTGCGTGCAATTCAATGGGGCGATTGTGGTGTAGTAAGGAAAAAAGCGACTTGTCATCAATCTGTTATAGAGCCGCTTAGTCGGTATGTGTATTATCAAACCCTAATAATTACAGGCTTGCCCCTATTGATTTTATTACTTTGGCCGATATCAATGGATCTGCAGCGGGCTTTTTGGGAGTGAATGTGTATGTTGAGTCGTAATCATGTCGTTGGAATTTCGGGGGCGATTTATTCGCTGGTGCTGATTGTGCTGCTGGTCGTTGTGAGTACGAGTTCTGTTGCTGCGGTGAACGATTTATTTTTTACAATTTTGTTGATTGGGCTACTTGGATTGGCTGCGCTAGTGGGCGCGCTGATTTATGGGATTAATCAACTCTTTAAGCCATTGGCGCAAATGCGCGATTTGATGCGATTGCAGGCGACAGATCGCGGCGATTTGATGACGCGTTTGCCGGTCGTTGGCTACGGTGACATTGCCGATATTTCACGCGCTTACAATGAATCGACCGATAAAGTGCAAAGCATTTTGCGCGATGTGCAGCGCGAAATGGAAGGGCTGGCGCTGGGTTTGTCTGAATTGACTTCGGTTACGCGGCAAATGGCGAAAGACACGCACACGCAATCGGATCACGCGGCATCTTCCGCAGCGACCGTCGAAGAAATCACGGTCAGCATCAATCACATCGCCGACAGCGCGCGTGATATGGATCATGTCGTTGAAGAAACGCAGCGCTTATCGAGCGATAGCGCCGATTCGGTGCTGCGTGTTTCTGAAGAAGTCGGCAAAGTGTCCGAAGCGGTTGCCGCATTGACGCAGACGATGGATGGTCTGGGTGCGCGTTCTGAAGAAATTAGTAGCATTATTGGCGTGATTAAAGACATCGCTGGGCAAACAAATTTGCTGGCACTCAACGCGGCGATTGAAGCGGCTCGCGCTGGTGATATGGGACGCGGCTTTGCCGTTGTAGCCGATGAAGTACGTAAATTGGCCGAACGCACCAGTAACGCGACGGTTGAAATCGCGCATAAAATCGAATCGGTGGGCCGAGAAACGCAAAATGCAGTTGGCAATATGTCGATTACCGCCGAGCGCGTGGCACATAGTGTGACGATGGCCGAAGACGCGCGCGGCCATATGTTGGGGATTCGTGAACACATGGGCAGCGTGGTCGTCGCAGTGCGGCAAATTGCTGAATCAACGCAAGAGCAATCATCCGCCACGCACACGCTGGCGAGTTCTGCCGAGCAGCTCGACGTGATGACGCAAGCGACCGATTCGGCGCTGCAACAAGCCACCAATACCCTTAAACATTTGGATGAACGCGCCAAGCGCCTGCTGAAAGCCGTTGGCAATTTCAAATTAGCTGATATTGAGGTTGTTCACGGTTGGGCAGCATCCAGTGAAGCGCGCGCCGTTTCGGAAATTAAAGCTTTGCTCAATGCACAAGGCCATCACTGGGCGGATGCGCAGGGCGATAATTCAGCGCCAGCGCTACGTGCTCGCGCCATGGCGGGTAATCCACCGACCGCAGCGGCTATTGGCGGCGTGAAAATCCAAAACTGGGCAAAGGACGGCGTACTCGCCAATCTCAATGAGGTAGCTCAAGCACAGGGTTGGAGCAATTTGCTGCCTGCTGTGCTCGACAAAATGATGCAGGCCAACGGCGAATACGTCGCCGTGCCGCTCGGTGTAGCGCGGGTGAATATGTTCTGGATTAACGCCGCCGTGCTTAAGCGCGCCGGTGTTGCTGCGCCGAAATCATGGGATGATTTCTTTTCCGTAGCTGAAAAACTCAAACAAGTCGGTATGCCGATGTTGGCCGTCGGCGAGCAATCGTGGCAAATCGCGACGATGTTTGAAGCGATCACCTGTGGTTTGGGCGGCGCGGCGTTTTATAACGCTGCGTTTAGCCAGCTCGACCAAAGCGCTTTGACTGGCCCAGTAATGATTCGTTGCTTTGAAACTTTGCGCCGTATGAAACCGTATTGCACTCCGGATGCAGCGGGCCGCGAATGGAATTTGGCAACGGCCGACGTGATTAATGGCCGCGCCGCGATGCAATTGATGGGCGATTGGGCGAAAGGCGAATTTGCACAAGCGGGTAAAGAGCAGGGCGTGGATTATCTGTGCGTGCCATCACCAACGCAAAACGGTGAATACAGCTTTGCAGCCGACACACTAACGATGTTCAAACAAAGCGATCCGCGCCTACACGCAGCGCAGCGGGATTTTGTGAGTTTGTTGATGAGTTCAGAAGGCCAAGAAGCGTTCAATCTTTATAAAGGCAATATTCCAGCTCGAACCGATGTGAATATGAACCGTTATGATGATTACGCCAAACAATCGTCTCGCGATTTTGCTAATGCAGCGAGCAAGCAAGTGTTGGTGCCATCGTGGGCGCATAATATGGCGCTGCAAGATGAGGTGAAATCGGCGTTCTACGATGTGGTGGATGCGTTCTGGAAAAATAACAATATGAGCGCGCAAGACGCCGCACGCCGTTTGGCCGATGCGGCTCGTCGGTAAGCTGCGGTGCTTGGTTGTTTAGGCGCAGCGGCGTAAGATTGGACCATGCTAAATTTGCGCTGGATTTTGTTGGTATTGTTTGCGCTGTCGCTGTCATTGAATATGACGGCGGCAGTGGCGCAGCCTGCGAGCGCAAATCATTGCCAGCCGTCGATGACGCAGATGATGCCCAGCGACGCATCAATGCAGGATTGCAAAGCGTGCGCTACGGATGTAAATCATTGCAGCATTTGCGTTTCTGCGCTGCCATTAATGCCTTTGCAATCGGTGATTTTTGCAGCCGATGCGATTCAAATCGCCGCGCCTGTGGTGATTTTTCAAAGCCTCACTTCTCCTCCCTTATTACCGCCTCCGGTATTTCTCGCCTAATTACGGCGCAGCCAGTGAATAACGCTTCAGCGTATGCAGTTTAAGTACTGCATGGCTGTATCGCTGCTTATTTTCTGAGCGACTGCTGGATTCAAATCGATTTTAGTTAAATGACTAGTATTGCCTTGTAGAGCTTATTAAATAAGCGATTTGTGGCAATACCTATGTATTTATCTTTTGAACTTAGCTGACTAATTAGAATGAATTGTCATCAAATTCGCCGTGCTTCATGCAAAGGCGAGCGACATTATTCATTCGGTTTACGATATGAACGAGGAATCATCATGAAATTAAAACAACTCATCACTGCACTTTTATTTGCGCCCACTTTAGCGCTGGCGGCCGCGCCAGCGGGAACGATGTATAAAGATCCGAATTGCGGCTGCTGCGGCGAGCACGCTAAATATCTGCGCGATGCAGGCTTTCAAATTAAGGAGCAGCCCAGCAATAATATGAGCGCCATCAAGCAAAAGTATGGCACCGATGCTGCGCCTAGCTGCCATACGATTGTGATTGGCGGCTATGCGGTGGAAGGGCATGTACCGGCGGTGGCGATTACTAAATTGCTGAAAGAAAAACCGAATGCCAAAGGCATCGCCGTGCCAGGTATGCCAGCGACTTCACCGGGAATGGGTGCATACAAGCCGGGGACGATTGCGGTGGTGTTGATTGGCAAAGACGGTAGCGTGAAGCCGTATGGTAATTTTTAAGTTTTAAGTCGAAATATCGTCCTACCGGCGAAAGCCGGTATTCAGAGTTTTGCTTCGATCAGCGAGCTGGATTCCGGCCTTGCCTTTAGATATGCAGCGCGCCGCCGGTAGGATGAAATCCTAAATGCTTGGCTGAGCTGATTGATTGCCGCAAAAAAGTAATGAGCTTGCGCACAGGCGCAAGCTCATTGGGGTTTTATCGTGACGAGTTTAAATTAGGACGATTTATTCCCCGCCAGCGCCTTGTTCAATCAAGCGCAATTCAGCTTGTGCATTCGGCGTGAACGGGTGCAAGTGAGATAAAAATTGGCGGCTGGCTGCGCCCCATGAATAACGCTCGGCAAAGCGGCGTACTTCATCTCTATCGATCCGTAGCGCGGCGATGCAGGCTTCGTGTAAATCCTCTTTCAGTGCGCCAGGGCCATCCGTGCCTATCACATCAATTGGCCCAGTAACTGGGTATGCGGCTACAGGGCAGCCGCAAGCCATTGCTTCGAGCAATACCAAGCCAAATGTATCGGTTTTGCTCGGGAACACAAATACGTCCGCGCTGCTATACACTTCGGCCAATTCAGTTTGGTTCAGCACACCCAGCCAGTGAATATTTTTTTGATCGCCATATTTGGCTTTCAATCCCGCGGCGGCAGGGCCATCGCCGACCACCCATTTGCTACCTGGTAAATCGAGTTCCAAAAAGGCTTCGACGTTTTTCTCAACGGCAACACGGCCCACGTAAACAAAAATTGGCGTACGCGAATTGAGTTTGTCGCGGCGACCTGGTTTAAATACATCCAAATCCACACCGCGCGACCAAATCACGACATTTTTAACGCCGCGATCGGTCAAATCTTTAACAACCACTTTGGTCGGCGCCATCACCGCTTGGGCCGAATTATGAAAGCGGCGCAACCATGCGTAAGTCACGGCCAATGGGATCGCAAAGCGCAATTGCACATATTCAGGGAAGCGCGAGTGGTACGCGGTCGTGTACGGGAGTTTATTTTTTAAGCTGTACGAGCGCGCGGCCAAGCCCAGCGGGCCTTCTGTGGCGATATGGATCGCATCAGGCGCAAAGTCACGAATACGTTGCGTCACTTTGCTGCCGGGGAACAGCGACAAGCGAATGTCGGGATAGGTGGGGCAAGGAATGGTTTTAAATTCCAGCGGAGTCAGCAATTCCACCGTGTGGCCCATTTTTCTCAGTTCAGCGGTGGTTTGTTTCAAAGTACGAACGACGCCGTTAACTTGCGGTTCCCATGCATCGGTGACGATTAAAATCTTCATGCGATAGATCCTTCCAGAGTGGTAATCGGGGTGAGTAGCGCCGCAATATCCGCGGTTTGCGCGTCGTACATTTTTTGCCAAGTGATAATTTTGAGTTCGCCGCTGTGCGTTTCGACCAAGGCGGTCAGGCTTTCCACCCAGTCACCATCGTTGCAATATTCAATGCCATCGATGATGCGCATTTCGGCTTTGTGGATATGGCCGCAAATCACGCCGTCCAGATCGCGTTTTTTGGCCTCCGATGCGACGGCTTCTTCAAAGTCAGAAACAAAACTGACCGCTTTTTTGACTTTGTGTTTGAGGTATTGCGATAAAGACCAATAACCTAAACCCATTCGAGCGCGGGCGCGGTTAAACCAGCGATTGAGTTTGAGCGTGATTTCGTAAGCTTGATCGCCAACGACGGCCAGCCAGCGCGCGCATTGAATCACGCCGTCAAATTGGTCGCCATGAATGACGAGATAGCGCTTGCCATTGGCCATCGTGTGGATGACTTCGTCTTGTATGCAAATGTCGCCAAACATGAGGCCAATAAACTGCCGTGCGCCTTCGTCGTGATTGCCAGGGATATAGGTGACTTGCGTGCCTTTGCGCGCCTTGCGGAGGATTTTTTGGATTACATCGTTGTGGCTTTGTTGCCAATACCAGCTTCGCTTCATCGCCCAGCCGTCGATAATGTCGCCAACTAGATATAATTGCTCCGATTCGGTGTGTTTTAAGAAATCTAAGAGATAATCGGCTTGGCATCCTGCGGTGCCCAAATGAATGTCAGAAATCCAGATGCTACGAAAACGCAGTTCAGACGCCATAAATCACAACTCCACTGAGGGGCTTGTGAGTCATCATGCGGATGCAATATGACAAAGGTGCGACAGTAAAATGAAGCAAATAAGACAGTTTCACGCTTTGGAACTGCATTTTTTGGCTGGAATGAGTATCTAAAAATGTTTTTGAACCGAGAATTAGAATGATGCAGTCAAGCGAACGCCCTGATACGCCTTGTGTAGCCGTGTGTTCTACTGGGATGGGCGATGATGTATGTAAAGGCTGCCAGCGCACGATGCTAGAAGTGGCGCATTGGGTCATGCTCAGCGAGGCTGAAAAAGACGTGATTTGGCAGCGCCTAGAGCAATATTGGGCCGACCAAGGGCGTACACCGCCGTGGCTGTCGCGCGGAAAGTGAGGCGTTTTTGCGACGTTTTAGCGCTTAAGCCATGCTGAAAAAGATTTACGGCAAGGCGACGTCGCGATGCAAGTACACTTTTGCCCAACAAACATAGAAAAAAATAAAACTTAAAGATAAGGCGTTCAGCGCCACGGAGAAATGATGCAACAAGGTGTACTAAAACAGTGGAAAAAAGATTTTGGCTTTATTCAAATCGATAATGGTGAGCGGATTTTTGTGCATATCAGCACCTTAAAACGCGGCGGAATTCATCAACCGCGAATTGGTGACACGATTTATTTTACTTTGGGCAAAGACAAACAAGGTCGCGCGCGCGCGCAAACGGCGGGGCGTAATCCAGAGCAACTGGAAAAAGCCAACGCCCGTCGCGCCGCGCATCGCCAAGCCAATGCTCAACCGCGCTACGACTGGATTGATTATGTCGCGCTCAGCTTATTGCCATTGGCAGTGCTCTTAGCCGCAGCGTCACCAATGCGCTGGCCGATTTTTGTCGGGATGGCGGTGTTGAGCGTGGCGAGCTATGTACTGTATGCATTTGATAAAACACAGGCACAGAAGAATGCTTGGCGAGTGCCTGAAGTCGCTTTGCATGCTTTGGCTGTATTGGGCGGCTGGCCAGGCGCTTTACTCGCGCAGCGCCGCCTGCGCCACAAAACGCAGAAAAGTACCTTTCGCTTTGTGTTTATTGCCTGCGCAGTGCTGAATGTGGCAAGTTTGTTGTGGCTGATTAAATAGATTTTTTATGGGTATATTGCTGTGGTCATTGTTTAGTAATCGCTACAGCAAGATACCTGTGTTAAATAGTCAGTTCTTATTCTAGATATCGTATAAAAAGCCGAGCCTCACAGAGTCGCTCGGCTTTTTGTTTTATTCACTTTGTGTTGTCGATTTGCCGCGCTGACGCCATTTTCGAACGATGGCGATACCTGCAATCAAAGCCAGCCAGAAAGGCCAAATTTTCGTCAAATCAATCAATGTTTCTAAACCCCTGTGCCAACCCGATTTGAAAGCTTGGCCAAGGCGGTAGAAAAATCCAGGGCTGCTCATCTCAAACGTGCCGCTGACATCGGGCATTTCGGCTTGGCTGACTTGTGTGTGTTGATACAGCGCGAGTTTGATTTCACTGAACGCGACTTGGTCGGCGAATTCTTTTTCAGTCACGATGGCCTCGTCGCGCGCACCTTTGCTGTCGTTCTGCGCCACAATCACATCCGCTTTGTCGTCTATTTTCCCGCGCTCTTGAACAATCTGGCCGAGTTGCTGCTGGCTTTCTTGATTGCGTTTGATGCCTAGTTTTTGTCGCAGTAGCTCAAATTGCGCGTCTTGTGCGGTAAAACTGCGCTGGTCTAGAAAGACGATTTGCCCCGCGATCAGGCGTAAAAATTCCTGCGTTTTGGCGCTCGGCACGCGAACGGTGAGTTCTCCATTGAGCGTGTAGGCCGTCAGTTTCAGCGCTTTGCCATCGCCAATCCGTTCCGTTTGCTCGCGCTCAACACTAGATTGAATCGTATTTTTCTCCACGAAACCACCGATATTGCCGACGATATCTTCAATCGCCAACGCCGATTGATACACATCTTTGACGCGGAATTTCACATCGGCTTTGCGAATAAATTGGCGCTCGCCATCGCTATACGTGTTGGCGCTGGAGCTGAGTTGTTGCTTGACCGAGGGAGTGCTTGGCGCTGCGGCGGATTCGACTTTGGCTGATTCGGCAGCGTAATCGCCTGATTGGCCCAGTGTGGCGGGGTCTTCTCTTTTGCCGCAAGCGCTGAGGGTGACGATGACACAAGCGATGAGCAGGATTTTTGCACGCATGGCGGCTTCCTTTTTGTGATGGGCTGGGGTGGTGCTGAATTAATTACGCCGTTTGAATTTCTGCCGTCACTGTAGTGAAATAAATTGCTTTGCTGTGTAACCAAATAAGCGTTGTTCTTATCGTTGTTTAAATGTAAAAAAACCAGCCTGATTGGCTGGTTCTATGGGTATATTAATCAACGTTTTATTCAATATGGCCTAGCTTGGTATACCTACGCTCTGTTTGGCTTTTAGAAAGGCAGGCACTTTGGCTGCCGTTTGCTGATTAATGCTGACCAGCAAGCCTGCATCAATATGTTGGCAGCGATGGTGCTGACGTAGCGCATTGGCAAGGTGATTCATCAAGTGAACGGTGACTTCGGCATCTGCTTCGGCGCGGTGAGCTTGGCCTGCAAAGCGAATATTCAGGCCGCGCGCAAGTTCGCTCAGTTTGTAGCTCGTCATTTGCGGCAGCACACGCCGCGCTAGCAGTAAGGAGCAAACGAGGTGCGAATGCTGCGGTTTGAGCTTGAGTAGCTGGCTTTCATTGAGCAAAAATTTCTGATCAAAACTAGCGTTGTGTGCGGCCAAAGCGTCTTTGCCAATAAAGCGCAGCAAGGCTGGAACGACGTCTGCCGCGCGAGGCGCCGCATTGACCATTGCTTGGCTGATGCCAGTGATTTGCGTAATCTCGTAAGGAATACGTATGCCGCAATTCACCAGCGAGCTAAAACGCTCAACAATTTGCCCGTTCACTACGCGCAGCGCCGCGACTTCGGTAATGCGTGCGCCCAGTGCGGGCGATAGGCCAGTGGTTTCAAAGTCGAGTACCACCAGTGGCGTGTCCAGCATTGCGTTTCCTTGTTGCTGCAGTTTGAATCAATGTCTTGTGGGTATTTATATCTAGCGCTTATTTGATAATGGCTAGATGGCAATACCTATGCTTATGATGTTTTCATCAGAATGCGTGAGCGGCGTACTACAGTGCTTACTGCTGGATAATTCCCAGCTTTTGGCGAATGCCATCGAGATAAACCGCCGGGTCGGGTTGGGTGTGGTTGCGCTGCGCTTGCCAGATCATTTCTGCCAAGCAATCGAGCATATCGTGCAAGGCGCGATGCGGATCGCCGACTTTAGCGTGCAGTTGTTGATACAGCGCACGAACGCCAGCGGGTTGGTCGATTGATAATTGCTCGGCTAGTGCTAAATGCAGGCTCAGATGCAAGAAAGGATTGGTATCACCGTGCTCAGGCGGCCAGTCATGATCAAGGTAATCATTGCTGAGGAATTGATGGTATTCCGGGTGCGCAATCAGCACGTCAACCAAGACAGCCTCCAAATCCGCGAGCGGCTGGCCTTGCTGATGTTTTTGCCAAGTCTGAATAAAAAAGCGCCGCGCTTCATCGCGGCTGGGATTAAATAGCATGTGTGATGAGTCTTAATGGGTTGGCGGTGTATTTATAAAGCTAAAAATATTTAGTCCACGAAAGACACGAAAAGCACGAAAAAATCTTAATTCAAGAGTGAATGCGGTTCGCTGAATAAAAAACGGTTCGGCTCAGAAACGCTGAGTAGATAAGAGCTATAAAACTCAATAGTTGTTTTAGTGTTTTTTTTCGTGGCTTTCGTGCTTTTCGTGGACTGATGAATTTGATGTTTTCAGTCGAATAAAGCAACAAGGACGCTATTGTCGACCACTTGATTACTTTTGGCGAGCGGCACAATCTGGCCATTGCCATAAAAGCCGGCGAACGGCACGCCAGGTAGCGCGCTGCGCAGTACATTCCAATCGGGTTCGCTGATGCCGCTGCCCGCCATGGCGCGGCGATGGCCGGAAAATACCAGCGCCCAGCGCGGCTGCGCGCGTCCAGCTAGGCTGCTCATCAATTGCAGGCCTAAATCTTGACTGGCGGCGGCGCTATCAAAATGTCCCCAGCACAACGCCGCGCCTTGCGGTAACTCCTGCGCCAGCATAATCGATTGCTTGTGCTCGTCGATGCCAATGACTGGAATCCATTGGGTTTCTTGTGCTGAATCACCGATTCCGGCCATTAAATTATGCAGATCATATTGGCGTAGCCACGGGCGCAAAGTGGGGAAGGCAGCTAAGTTGTCGAGTGTGTCGAGCATTAAACCGTGGCTGGCGGTGATGATGTGGCGCGGGCTGAGCGCTTGGAAGCCTTGCGAAATCACGATGTCACGCGGTGCGAGCGGCGTTTCGACAAAGCCATTGTGTTGGCGGCCATTTTGCCAAATTGCATACGCGCCATTGCCAGTCGCGTCGCCAGCGATGCCGCCAAAACGTTGTCCGCCACGGTTGAGCCAATGTTGGTTGATGGTATTGGGGGCGGCTAAAGCAAAGAAACTATTACCTGTTGTTGAGTGTAGTTCGGCGGGTAATACGATGGCGGCAGCTGCGGGGGCGTCGAGTGACCAGTCTTGATCGCTAAATACGCCAGCAGCACTGGCACCGAAAACATCAAAGCTGCCGGTCACTTGCGTGACGGCTCGTAGTGTCGTATCGATATCGTGCTGGAAATGCGTGGAGAGAAATAAATAAATCCGTCCAGCTTGGCTTAATCCGCCGCGTGCCATAGCGGAGCTGACTGCCGCAATGGCAACTTGGGCGGTGGCGCGTGGACCATGAGCGTAGCCGCTGGCTGGATTCATTGAGTTACCTAAACATTGTAAGTCTCTGCGACAATACACAGAGTAGACCTTAACGAGCAATGCAATGAGTCACATTTACGATTTTTCGGTTCAAACCTTAGCAGGCGAAACACAAAGTTTGGCGGCGTACCGTGGCAAAGTGCTGTTGATTGTCAATGTCGCCAGCCAGTGCGGTTTTACTGCGCAATATGCCGATTTGCAAACGCTCTATTCGCAATATCGTGAGCAGGGCTTGGTGATTTTAGGCTTTCCTTGTGATCAATTTGGTGGGCAAGAGCCAGGTTCCGCCGCTGAAATCGCGCAGTTTTGCCAGCTTAATTTTGGCGTCGAGTTTCCAATGTTTGCCAAAGTTGATGTCAATGGTGAGCAAGCAGAGCCACTTTTTACATATCTAAAGCAGCAGCGACGTGGTTTTTTGGGTTCGCGGCGAATTAAATGGAATTTTACGAAGTTTGTCATTAATCGAGAAGGGCACGTTATTCAGCGATTTGCGCCGTATCGAAAAATTACAGATTTAAGGCAGTTTATTGAAAAGTTACTGGGAACGGTCTGAGTCAATACGGATTTGCATTGATGGGAAAGGGCTTTTACGGTAGAATTCGGCCAATTTTGTAGCTATCAAAACGGGGTTGGCCAAGCTAACTCCGTTTTTGTACGCCTACCCCACAGATTTTGACTTATTGGGCGCAATGCCCTGGAGCCGCCCCGTGTCCACGACAGTTCCCACGCCAGCCACAACCCCCGCCATTTTGGCGCTTGCCGACGGTACAATTTTTCATGGTATTTCAATTGGTACTGATGGTGAAACCATCGGCGAGGTGGTATTTAATACCTCAATGACCGGTTACCAAGAAATTTTGACTGATCCTTCATATACCAAACAAATCGTTACTTTAACTTACCCGCATATCGGTAATTACGGTGTGAATGCTGAAGACACTGAAAGCCGTGGTGTCTTTGCTGAAGGCCTGATCATTCGCGATTTGCCTTTGCTGCATTCTAACTTCCGCGCCACGATGAGCTTGGGGGAGTATCTCAAGCAAAACAAGGTGGTGGCTATTGCGGATATCGATACCCGTAAATTAACGCGTATTTTGCGCGAAAAAGGCGCTCAGCCTGGCTGCATTATCAGCGGTGAAAATATCGATGAAGTTGCGGCCGTTGCCAAAGCAAAATCCTTCGGTTCGATGGCCGGTCAAGATTTGGCTAAAGTTGTGAGCTGTGAGAAACCGTTTGAGTGGACAACGGCAGAGTGGAAATTGGGCGTGGGCTATACCGTGCAATCCAATCCGCAATACCATGTTGTGGCTTACGATTTTGGCGTGAAATACAATATTTTGCGCATGCTCGCTGAGCGTGGTTGCAAATTGACCGTTGTTCCTGCGCAAACTTCGGCTGCTGACGTATTGGCACTCAATCCAGATGGCGTGTTTTTGTCGAACGGTCCTGGCGATCCTGAGCCATGTGATTATGCAATCACTGCGATTCAAGAATTGCTGGCGAAAAAACTCCCGATTTTTGGTATCTGTTTGGGGCATCAATTGCTCGGTTTGGCTGCGGGCGGCAAAACCAGCAAAATGAAATTTGGCCATCACGGCGCAAACCATCCAGTGCAAGATTTGGATAGCAAACATGTGATGATTACCAGCCAAAATCATGGCTTCCAAGTGGATGAAACCAGCTTGCCAGCCAATGTACGTGTTACACATCGTTCATTGTTTGACGGCACAGTGCAAGGGATTGAGTTGACTGATGCTCCGGCATTTTCATTCCAAGGCCACCCAGAAGCGAGCCCAGGCCCGCACGATGTGGCGTACTTGTTTGATAAGTTCATTGCGCAATTGGCAGAACGTAAGGTGTGAGAATGGGCGGCTTGCTAAAACAAGCCGCATGAGTTCGAACTGATTATCCATGTTTAGATGAAGGAGTTAGGCGCTTAGAGCTGCAGGTTGAGGTGAAAATCTCCTTGTATTCGTAGCGCCTCACATAACAATGCCAAAACGTACAGACTTAAAAAGCATTTTGATTATTGGCGCTGGTCCGATTGTCATCGGGCAAGCGTGTGAATTTGACTACTCTGGCGCGCAAGCTTGTAAAGCGCTGCGCGAAGAGGGTTACAAAGTTATTTTGGTGAACAGTAACCCTGCCACCATCATGACCGATCCAAATATGGCCGATGTGACTTATATCGAGCCAATTACATGGCAAGTGGTTGAGAAAATCATTGCAAAAGAGCGCCCGGATGCGATCTTGCCGACGATGGGTGGCCAAACTGCACTGAATTGTGCGCTGGATTTGTGGCACAACGGCGTATTGGATAAATACAAGGTTGAATTGATTGGCGCCACGCCAGAAGCCATCGACAAAGCCGAAGATCGCCAAAAATTCAAAGTGGCGATGGATAAAATCGGTCTAGGTTCGGCGCGTTCTGGCATTGCGCACAGCTTAGAAGAATCATTGGCAGTGCAAGCGCAAGTGGGCTTCCCGACGATTATTCGTCCATCGTTCACGATGGGCGGCTCGGGCGGCGGTATTGCCTACAATATGCAAGAATTCATTGAAATCTGTACGCGCGGCCTTGATTTGTCGCCAACCAAAGAATTGCTGATTGAAGAATCGCTGCTTGGTTGGAAAGAGTACGAGATGGAAGTGGTTCGCGATAAGAACGACAACTGCATCATCATTTGCTCGATTGAAAATCTGGACCCAATGGGCGTGCATACCGGCGATTCGATCACCGTTGCACCGGCGCAAACATTGACGGACAAAGAATACCAAATCATGCGCAATGCATCGATTGCGGTTCTGCGTGAAATCGGTGTGGATACCGGTGGCTCGAACGTGCAGTTCTCGGTGAATCCAGAAGATGGCCGTTTGATCGTCATCGAAATGAATCCACGCGTATCACGCTCTTCAGCACTGGCGTCAAAAGCAACCGGCTTCCCGATTGCCAAAGTGGCGGCAAAATTGGCGGTGGGTTACACGCTGGATGAACTTAAAAACGAAATTACTGGCGGCAAAACGCCAGCATCGTTTGAGCCTTCAATCGATTACGTCGTAACCAAGATTCCTCGTTTCGCGTTCGAGAAATTCCCGCAAGCCAATGACCGCCTGACGACACAAATGAAATCGGTCGGCGAAGTGATGGCAATTGGTCGCACGCAACAAGAATCATTGCAAAAAGCCTTGCGTGGTCTTGAGACTGGTATGTCGGGTTTTGATGAGATCACGACGGATCGCACCAAGATTGAATCAGAAATCGCTACACCAGGTCCAGAGCGCCTGTGGTACGTCGCTGACGCGTTCCGCGTTGGTTTGACGCTGGACGAAGTTCACAATATTTCGAAAATCGATCCATGGTTCTTGGTGCAAATTCAAGATATCTTGAATGACGAAGCGGCATTGCGTGGTCGTGCAGTCGATAGCCTGACGAAAGCTGAATTCCGCAAATTGAAACGCAAAGGTTTCTCGGATCGTCGCTTGGGTACTTTGCTCGGTTGTGATCAAAATGCGGTGCGTAAAGCGCGTCATGCATTTGGTGTTCGTCCAGTGTATAAGCGTGTAGATACCTGCGCCGCTGAGTTTGCAAGCGATACTGCTTATATGTATTCGACTTACGAAGAAGAGTGCGAAGCAGCGCCGACGAACAAAAAGAAAGTGATGATCTTGGGCGGTGGCCCGAACCGAATTGGTCAAGGGATTGAGTTTGACTATTGCTGCGTTCACGCCGCCTTGGCCTTGCGCGAAGATGGTTACGAAACCATTATGGTCAATTGCAATCCAGAAACGGTTTCAACTGATTACGATACGTCTGATCGCCTGTATTTCGAGCCATTGACGCTGGAAGACGTGTTGGAAATCGTTGCAGTAGAAAAACCATTCGGCGTGATCGTGCAGTACGGTGGTCAAACACCATTAAAATTGGCGCGTGCGCTCGAAGCCAACGGTGTACCAATCGTTGGTACTAGCCCAGACATGATCGACGCCGCTGAAGATCGCGAGCGTTTCCAAAAATTATTGCAAGACTTGAATCTACGCCAACCGCCAAACGCCACTGCGCGTACTGAACAAGATGCGCTGCATTTGGCGCGCGGCTTGGGTTATCCGTTGGTCGTTCGTCCATCGTATGTATTGGGCGGCCGCGCGATGGAAATCGTTCATTCGGATAAAGACCTTGAGCGTTATATGCGCGAAGCGGTCAAAGTATCAAATGATTCGCCAGTACTCTTGGATCGTTTTCTGAATGATGCGATTGAAGTCGATGTGGATGCGATTTCGGACGGCACTGATGTGATCATCGGCGGCATTATGGAGCATATCGAGCAAGCGGGTGTTCACTCGGGTGACTCTGCGTGTTCATTGCCACCGTATTCATTAAGCAAAGAGCTGCAAGATGAATTGCGTCGCCAAACCGTATTGATGGCGAAAGGTTTGAACGTGATTGGCTTGATGAATGTGCAGTTTGCGATTCAAGGCAAGGGCGATGACGCTAAAGTCTTTGTGTTGGAAGTGAATCCTCGCGCTTCGCGTACTGTGCCGTATGTATCGAAAGCGACTAGCGTTGCATTGGCGAAAGTCGCTGCGCGTTGTATGGTTGGCCAGTCTTTGGTGTCGCAAGGTGTGACTGTGGAAGTGATTCCACCGTATTACTCGGTGAAAGAAGCGGTATTCCCATTTGCTAAATTTCCTGGTGTGGATTCAATTCTGGGCCCAGAAATGAAATCGACCGGCGAAGTGATGGGCGTGGGTACGACCTTTGCTGAAGCTTTTGTGAAATCGCAATTGGCGGCCGGTGTGGTATTGCCGAGCAGTGGTAGTGTGTTTATTTCGGTACGTGAAGGTGATAAACCAGCCGCTATCGAATGCGCGACGATCATGAATCAGTTGGGCTTTAAAGTGCTAGCAACCAAAGGCACAGCGGCAGCGATTGAAGCGGCGGGTGTTGCGGTGACTGCGGTGAATAAAGTGACGGAAGGTCGCCCACACATCGTTGATATGATTGTGAATGGCGAAGTCGGTATGATTTTCAATACCGTGGACGAGCGTCGTCAAGCGATTCAAGATAGTTACTCGATTCGTCATGAAGCATTGAAAGCCAAATTGCCGGTGTTTACAACGATTGCGGGTGCGAAAGCGGCTTGCGTCGGGATTCGTGATATGAAAGAGTTGAACGTTTACAGCCTGCAAGACTTGCATTTGCAACTGAATAACTGATAACGTATTGCACTTCAAGTGAAGCCGCCGCCCCAGATTGGGGTGGCGGCTCTTGTTTTTATTGGCAGGACGATTCCTGCTAAGTGGAGAAAGAGCATGATTAAAGTCCCGCTGACCGTGGTTGGTGCCGAAAGACTCAAGACTGAGTTGGCGCATTTAAAAAGCGTTGAGAGGCCAATGGTCATTGCCGCGATTGCTGAAGCACGTTCGCACGGCGATTTGTCAGAAAATGCCGAATATGATGCGGCCAAAGAGAAGCAAGGCTTTGTTGAAGGTCGGATTGCTGAATTGGAAAGTAAGTTGTCTAATGGACAAATTATTAATCCAAAAGATTTAGAAGAAACCGCTGAAGGCCGTGTGGTATTTGGCGCAACAATTTCGCTACAAGATTTAGAAACAGAAGCTGAAGTGACGTATCAAATCGTCGGTGAAGACGAGGCCGATATTAAAGCGGGTAAGATTTCGGTTTCAAGCCCGATTGCCCGTGCTTTGATCGGTAAATATGCCGAAGATGTGGCTGAAGTGATGGCGCCGGGCGGCATTCGTGAGTATGAGATTTTATCCGTTCAATACCTTTAATTTACTGCGGAGTAGAGTGGGGTATGTGCGTGTAGTAATTTACGCATAAAGCCTCCATTCATATACATCATGGGTAATGGTCTAAAGAATGTGCTCACCACGCTATGGATTGGTGGGATGTGGATTATCGGAATGGTGGTCGCGCCAGCGCTGTTTACAAGCTTGGATAAAGCCGTAGCCGGGATGGTGGCGGGTAAACTGTTTCATGTGATCGGCTGGATCGGGATTGTCGCTGGGGTGTTTTTGGCGATCTGGTGGATTTGGACTGATGGCCTGCGCGCATTTCAAGGCCTGCGCCTATGGTTGGTGTTGGGAATGCTCTTATGTACGCTGATTAATCAGTTTGCGATTTTTCCGTTGATTGCTGAGCTAAAACCCGCTGTGAGCAATGCCGCAGAAGGCATGTTTGGTGGTGGCTTGGCGCAATGGCATACGATTTCGAGCTTGATTTATTTGCTGCAGAGTGTGTTGGGTTTGGTATACATCTGGTCTAGCGAACGCTAAATATAAAACACTGCATTTATGATTCAAAAATAGTAATAAAAAGGGCGGCCAAGCCGCCCATCTTTTATTTTGCTGCTTTCTTTTGCTTTGGCAGCAAAATTTTAGGTTTGTCCGTATTGCTTGGACGGAAAATAAGGAGCAATTTACCCAAGTGTTGTACTGGGCAAGCGCCTAAGTCGGCGCAAATTTGTTCCATAAATTGAACCCGTGCTTCGCGGTCATCACCTAACACACGAATTTTAATTAATTCATGGGCATCTAAGTTGATTGCAATTTCGCGCATCACAGATTCGGTTAGGCCATTATTGCCAATCATCACGACTGGATTAAGATGGTGCGCTAAGCTACGCAAGTGGCGGCATTGATCTGCGCTGAGTTGTAACATGAGATTAACCCTAAAAACCTTGAAATAACCGGATAGTTTACCTGATGGCTCGTTCTAATTCCAGTAATGTATGGCTACAAGAGCACGTTAATGATCACTACGTGCAGATGGCCAAGAAAGATGGCTATCGCGCACGTGCGGCATATAAGCTACTTGAAATTGATGAAAAAGATAAATTGCTTAAGCAAGGCATGTGGGTGGCCGACTTGGGTGCGGCGCCAGGCAGTTGGTGCCAAGTCGCTGCGAATAAAGTAGGGCCAAGTGGCCGTGTTTTTGGCTTGGATTTGCTAGAGATCACGCCGATTCGTGGTGTTGAGTTTTTGCTGGGAGATTTTCGCGACGATGAAGTGCTGGCTGAATTCACTACGCTATTAAATGGTCGCCAAGTAGATCTTGTGCTTTGTGATATTGCCCCCAATATAACGGGTAATGCCGATACCGATCAGGCTCGCAGTATGTACTTATGCGAGCTAGGCTTAGAATTTGCACGTGAACAACTAAAACCTGGCGGGCATTTTTTAGTTAAAGTGTTCCAAGGTTATGGATTTACTGAATATATGACCGCGATGCGGGAAACTTTTACTTCCGTTGTGACTCGAAAGCCCAAGGCATCACGTGACCGCAGCCCAGAAGTGTATTTATTGGGTAAACAAAAAAAATCCTAAGCGAGTAAAATGATTAAGTAGCAAAGCAAAAGTTTTCCAGTAAGGCGCAGAGTCGAAGATAGTACAAATCGTACGGCGAGACGAAGCAACGCGGCTGGAGAAGTTTTGCCTAATACGTACATTTCCCTCGTTTTTGGAAACTCAGGAGTTAAGCCTTGAACAATCTCGGCAAGAATATCGCCATTTGGCTGATCGTTGGCCTCGTGCTAATGACCGTGTTTAATCAGTTTGCTAAGCACCAAGATGGCGCCACTCAATTACCATATTCGCAATTTATGGTGGATGTAGAGCAGGGCAAAATTGCTAGCGCAGAAATCGAAGGTAATCCGCTTCGTGGTCAATTGATTCGCGGTAAGAAAGCGGATGGCAGTAGCTATTCAACTTTAGCGCCATTTGACTTCCGCTTAGTGGATACGCTGATTAAGCATAATGTGAAATTTGCTGCCAAGGCAGAAGAAGAGCAAGGTTTGTTGATGAGCTTGCTCGTCAACTGGGCTCCGATGTTGTTGCTCATCGGTGTTTGGATCTTCTTTATGAACAAGATGCAAGGCGGCGGCAAAGGCGGTGCGTTTAGTTTTGGTAAATCAAAAGCTAAAATGCTGGATGAAAACAATAACTCGGTCACTTTTGCAGATGTAGCTGGTTGTGATGAGGCTAAAGCTGAAGTTTCTGAAATCGTTGACTACCTTCGCGACCCTAGCAAATACCAAAGTTTGGGTGGCCGCATGCCTTGCGGTATTTTGCTCGTCGGTTCGCCAGGTACGGGTAAAACATTGCTGGCCAAAGCCATCGCCGGTGAAGCGAAAGTGCCATTTTTCTCGATTTCAGGTTCAGATTTCGTTGAAATGTTTGTTGGTGTCGGTGCGGCGCGGGTTCGAGATATGTTCGAGAACGCCAAGAAAAATGCACCCTGCATTATCTTTATCGATGAAATCGATGCCGTAGGTCGTCAACGCGGCGCGGGTATGGGCGGCGGTAATGATGAGCGTGAACAAACATTGAACCAAATGCTAGTTGAGATGGATGGTTTTGAAGGTAATTCGGGCATTATTGTTATTGCAGCAACGAATCGTCCTGACGTGCTTGATCCGGCTTTGTTGCGCCCAGGTCGTTTCGATCGTCAAGTCACCGTGGCATTGCCTGATATTCGCGGTCGTGAACAAATTTTGGCTGTGCATATGCGCAAAGTACCGATTGCGAACGATGTGGATGCATCGATCATTGCGCGTGGTACTCCCGGTATGTCGGGTGCTGATTTGGCCAACTTGGTCAATGAAGCGGCATTGTTTGCTGCACGTCGTAATAAACGCTTGGTCGATATGGATGATTTCGAATCGGCTAAAGACAAGATTTACATGGGACCAGAGCGTCGTAGCATGGTGATGACTGAAGAAGATCGCCGCGCAACGGCGTACCACGAATCAGGTCATGCAGTTGTTGCTGAAATGTTGCCAGGTACCGATCCAGTACATAAAGTAACGATTATGCCGCGTGGCCGTGCGCTAGGTTTGACTTGGCAATTGCCAGAGCGCGATAGTTTCTCGCTGTATAAAGATCAAATGCTGAATCGCTTGGCGATTTTGTTTGGTGGCCGTGTAGCGGAAGATTTGTTTATTAACCGTATTTCGACTGGTGCTTCAAACGATTTCGAGCGTGCAACGGGTATGGCGCGCGATATGGTGACGCGCTACGGTATGACTGAAAAACTAGGTCCTATGGTCTATGGCGATAATGAGGGTGAAGTTTTTCTTGGTCGCTCAGTGACGACGCATAAAAATATGTCGGAAGCGACGATGATGCAAGTTGATGCGGAAATTCGCCGCATTATCGATGAGCAATATGCTGTTGCACAAAAGATTTTGGAAGAAAATCGCGATAAAGTTGAAGCAATGACGACGGCTTTGATGGAATGGGAAACCATTGATCGCGAGCAAGTCTTGGATATTATGGCAGGCCGTGAACCACGCCCACCTAAAACCCTACCTCTGCCACGTGTTGTGGTTGCTGATGTGGATGAGACACCAAAAGGTGGTGCTGAAGCGTCAACCACGCCTGCAACAGAAGCGTAAAGTAGTTATGGTGTAATTTGAAAAAGGCGGCCTTGGCCGCCTTTTTTCTCGACTAGGATAGACATGGCATTATTCTCATGTGGACGTTTTAACTTAGATTTGGGTCGACCTTGGGTGATGGGCATTGTGAATGTCACGCCCGATTCATTCTCTGACGGTGGTCAGCACGACACTTTGGTGCATGCTGTCGCGCATGCGGAGCGCTTATTGAAAGATGGTGCTGACATTTTAGATATTGGTGGTGAGTCAACTCGGCCAGGTGCTGTGCTGGTTCCGGTTGAAGAAGAAATACGCCGCGTGATTCCGGTTTTGCAAGTGCTTGCTAGCTTAAACGTGCCGCTGTCGATTGATACGCGAAAGCCAGAAGTGATGCGGGCGGCAATTGATGCAGGTGTTGATTTGGTGAATGATATTTCTGCATTAGAAGGTGATGGTGCGATTGATGTATTGCGCGATAGCCAAGTTGGGATTTGCTTGATGCATAAGCAAGGTGATCCGCAAACCATGCAAACTGCGCCGACTTATCAAAATGTTGTGACTGAAGTAACAGCTTATCTTAGCGATCGGATTGATACTGTTTTGCGTGCGGGAGTCGCAGCGGAACGGATCGTTGTTGATCCAGGATTTGGCTTTGGTAAAGCGCTAGAGCACAACATTGCCTTGTTTCAATCTCTGGCGCTGATTCGTCAGCAGCTCAATGTGCCTTTGCTGGTCGGTGTTTCGAGAAAGAAAATGTTGGGTGAAATCACTGGGCATGAAGTCCGTGAAAGAATGTTACCTAGCGTGGTGGCTGCGGTATTGGCGGTACAAAAAGGTGCTTCCATTGTGCGAGTGCATGATGTCAGGGAAACGGTGGATGCATTAAAGCTGTGGAAAGTATTAAAATAGCTCGATTACAGGATAGGAAATCAATAATGGCGCGTAAATTTTTTGGTACCGATGGTGTGCGTGGTTTGGTCGGGGAATATCCGATTACACCCGACTTTGCAATGAAGCTAGGTTTTGCTGCAGGTAAAGTTTTGGCTGCAAGCAGTCTGCGTAAAAATGGTGAGCATGCGGCGGTGTTGATTGGTAAAGACACCCGTGTTTCGGGCTATATGCTGGAGGCGGCACTGCAAGCGGGTTTTAACGCTGCTGGCGTGGATGTGTATTTGACTGGGCCACTACCAACACCCGGTATTGCTTACTTAACGCGTGCACTGCGTTTGTCAGCGGGCGTTGTGATTTCAGCATCACACAATCCGTATCACGATAATGGGATCAAGTTTTTCGGCGCTAGCGGCCAAAAATTGCCGGATGACATTGAAATTGCCATTGAAGCGGCGATTGAAGAAATCCAACCTTGCGTGCAATCGAAACAAATTGGCAAGTCTAAGCGCATAGACGATGCGGCAGGACGCTACATTGAATTTTGCAAATCGTCTTTTCCAAATGAACTCGATTTACGTGGTTTGAAATTGGTTGTGGATTGCGCGCATGGCGCGACGTATCACATTGCACCGCATGTCTTCCATGAGCTGGGCGCAGAAGTTATTAGCATTGGCGTGAATCCAAACGGCTTTAACATTAACGAAGAAGTTGGTGCAACGCATCCAGAAACTTTGCGTTTGAAAGTGCTGTCTGAAGGCGCGCATTTTGGTATTGCACTCGATGGTGATGGCGATCGTTTAATCATGGTGGACCGTGATGGTACGATCGTTGATGGCGATCAGTTGCTCTATGTCTTGGCTAGCCACCGTCAGCAAAAAGGCACGCTGGGTGAGGGCGTGGTCGGTACTTTGATGACCAATTTGGGCGTTGAAAATGCGCTGAAAGCCAAGGGCATTGGTTTTGTACGTGCCAAGGTCGGTGATCGCTACGTGATGGAGCAATTGCGCGCGCATAACTGGTTGGTCGGTGGTGAGGGCTCAGGGCATTTGCTGTGCTTGGATAAACACTCAACGGGCGATGGTATTATTTCGGCACTACAAGTGCTGCAAGCGCTGCAAGAAAGCGGTCAAACTTTGGCAGGCTTTTGCAAGGACTTAACTTTGTCTAAGCAAGTACTTAAAAATGTTCGTATTGCCAAAGGTTTTGATTGTCATGCTTCAGACAAAATCGCTGAAATCGTGAAAAAAGCTGAAGCTGCAATGGGGCAGGATGGTCGTGTATTGCTGCGTCCTTCAGGTACTGAGCCAGTTGTTCGGGTCATGGTTGAACATACTGATCCAGTCGAAGCGCGTGAATGGGCGGAAAAAATTGCTTCTGTTGTACAGTTGGAAGCGGAAGAATAAGTTTAGCTACTTGAGTTGATAATTAGGGGTATTTCTTTGTGATCCTTAATTATCAAGGCTTATGTCGATATACATAATAAAAAAGCCGCAGAAGCGGCTTTTTTATTGTGGGTTGAATACTAAGTCATTAACCAAACTTGCCGGTAATGTAGTCTTCAGTCGCTTTCACTTTAGGTGCGGTGAAGATCGTGTCGGTTTCGTCCATTTCGATCATTTCGCCCAAATACATATAGGCGGTGTAATCCGAAATCCGCGCTGCTTGTTGCATATTGTGCGTCACGATCGCGATGGTGTAGTCTTTTTTCAGTTCATGAATCAATTCTTCAACGTGCGCCGTTGAGATTGGATCAAGTGCTGACGTTGGTTCATCCAGCAGCAAAATTTCTGGTTTAACGGCAACTGCGCGGGCAATACATAGACGTTGTTGCTGACCGCCTGACAAGCCTAAACCTGATTGTTTGAGCTTATCTTTTACTTCATTCCAAAGTGCCGCTTTCGTCAAAGCCCATTCAACGCGATCATCCATTTCGGACTTGCTGAGTGTTTCATACAATTTAACGCCAAAGCCGACGTTGTCATAAATCGACATCGGGAATGGTGTTGGCTTTTGAAATACCATGCCGACTTTGGCGCGCAGCATGTTTAAATCGACATTCGCATCCAAAATGTTTTGGCCGTTTAGGATGATTTCGCCTTCGGCACGTAGCTTTGGGTACAGATCGTACATGCGGTTAAATGTACGCAATAGCGTTGATTTACCGCAGCCCGATGGGCCAATAAAAGCCGTTACTTTACCGGCTAAAATATCCAAGTTAATGTTTTTTAGCGCATGAAAATTACCGTAGTAAAAATTCAGGTTTTTGATGGCCAAGCCAGCTTTGATTTGAGTGCTCATAATGATTTTCCGTCGCAAAGTCGATAATTAGTGTTGAGTAGGCTGGCGTAGCATCACGCGGGCAATAATATTCATGCCCAGTACAAACAAGCCAATCATTAGGGCTCCAGCCCATGCTAATTGATGCCAGTCTTCGTATGGGCTCATTGCAAATTGGAAGATCACCACTGGTAAGTTGGCCATCGGTTGATTCATATTTGAATAGAACTGGTTATTCAGGGCGGTGAAGAGAAGTGGTGCTGTTTCCCCTAGAATCCGTGCGACAGCTAATAAAATACCCGTCGCGACACCTGATTTTGCAGCTTTTAGCGTAACTTGAGTGACCATCTTCCATTTTGGTGCGCCTAGTGCATAGGCGGCTTCACGCATGGCTGTAGGCACTAAAAGCAGCATGTTTTCGGTGGTCCGCAAAACAACTGGAATCACCAAAATAGCTAAGGCGAAAGAGCCAGCCCAGCCAGAAAAATGCCCGACTTGTGCTACATAAATACCAAACACAAACAAGCCGATCACGATGGAAGGGGCAGATAATAAAATATCGTTAATAAAGCGGGTTGTTGGTGCGAGCCAGCCTTTGCTACCAAATTCGGCAAGATAGGTGCCAGCCAGAATGCCAATAGGTGTACCGATTAATACACCCACAATAGACATTTGCAAACTACCTAAAATGGCATTCGATAAGCCGCCTTGACTGCCCGGAGCTGGCGTACTTTCGGTGAAAGTCTGTAATGTGAGACCTGCAATGCCATTAGAAAATAGCGTGTACATGATCCAGAAAAGCCAGAACAAGCCAAATGCCATCGCTGCCATGGACAGGATCAAACTGATTTTATTGATAACGCGGCGGCGGAAATAGAGAGATTTATTCATTGTCATCATGACGGCCACCTTAAGAGTGTGAGCCTTCATTGCGATTTAAGCGCAAGAGGAGCAGTTTAGAAAGCACCAGTACCACAAAGGTAATGAAGAACAGTAAGAGACCAAGCTGAATGAGCGATGAGGTATAAAGTTCGCCATGCGCTTCAGTAAATTCATTCGCTAGCGTTGCTGAAATAGTTGTTGCAGGGTCAAACAAGGAATTCATTTCATTCATTGAGTTACCAATGACAAAAGTAATCGCCATCGTTTCGCCAAGCGCACGGCCAAGGCCAAGCATGATGCCGCCAATAATACCTGTCTTCGTGTATGGGACAACGATGTGACGAACGACTTCCCAAGTTGTGCCGCCTAGACCATAGGCTGATTCTTTGAGTAGCGGTGGAACGACTTCAAACACATCTCGCATGACAGACGTTACGAATGGAATAACCATAATTGCGAGGATTAAGCCACCCGTAAACATACCAATACCCATCGGTGGGCCGTCAAATAAGGCACCAAGGTAAGGGATTCCAGCTGTGCTTTCGGTGAGCCAAGGTTGTACATGGTCGGCAAAGAGCGGGGCAAATACAAACAAACCCCACATACCGTAAATAATTGAAGGCACACCAGCCAGTAATTCGATACAAATCCCGAGAGGGCGGCGCAGCCATACAGGAGAAAGCTCGGTCAAAAAGATGGCAATACCAAAGCTAATGGGTACGGCAAGAACGAGTGCAATCGCTGATGAAATAAGCGTGCCTCGAATTGAGGGCCAAGCACCGAATTGCTCAGTGACGGGATTCCAATCAGTAGATGTGATGAAACCTAAGCCAAATGCTTTGATGCTGGGTATTGCACCATACAGCAGTGAAATAATGATACCGCTTAATAGGGCGAGTACGAAGAACGCAAAGAAACGGGTGCTATTCACAAAGATCGTATCTTGCAATCTTTGCATTTTCATCCGTTGGGACAAATTTGACATCGGAAAATCTCCAGTCCTACTGAATACAAACTAACAAGCACACAGACAGAGTTGCCTGTGTGCTTGTTTCTGCGCGCGGATTGTATCTTCTGCGCAATGTTAGTGTGTCAATTATTTCCAGATTGGTGCTTTACCATCGGTCATTTGTGACTTCCAGTTGGCTTTAATCATTGCAACAACGTTATCTGGCATTGGGATGTAATCAAGATCGAGCGCTACTTTGTCTGCATCAGCGCCATAGGCCCAGTCAAAGAACTTCAACACTTCAGTACCTTGTGTTGGTTTGTCTTGTTTCTTGTGCATCAGAATGAAAGTAGGGCTGGCGATAGGCCATGCATCTTTGCCTGGTGCATTGGTTGAAACTAAGAACATACCTGGCGCATTTTTCCAATCAGCACTGGCCGCAGCAGCGATGAATGATTCTTCTGATGGCTGAACAAATGCGCCTGTGCTATTTGCTAGTTGTGTATGGGCTAATTTGTTTTGTTTTGCATAAGCAAACTCAACATAACCAATCGCGCCTTTAATGCGCTGAACGTAGTTAGCTACGCCTTCATTACCTTTACCACCCACACCTGCTGGCCACTGCACTGAAGTGTTTGCACCAACTTTTTCTTTCCATTCTGGCGAAACTTGTGACAGGTAATTTGTGAAGAGGAATGTCGTGCCTGAACCGTCAGAGCGACGAACTACAGTGATATTTAAATCAGGGAGTGCTACACCTGGGTTCAATGCAACGATTGCAGGGTCATTCCATTTTTTGATTTTACCAAGGTAAATATCAGTCAGGACTGTAGGGTTAAATTTAAGTTGGCCTGGTTTGATGCCTGGCACATTAACAACCGGAACTACGCCACCCAGTACTGTAGGGAATTGCATCAAGCCATCTTTATCAAGATCAGCAGGTTTAAGTGGCATATCTGAAGCGCCAAAATCTACTGTTTTTGTAGAAATCTGTTTGATGCCACCACCAGAGCCGATTGATTGATAGTTCATGCCTGTGCCAGTTTTCGCTTTGTACATCTCAGCCCATTTTGCATACAACGGATATGGGAATGTAGCGCCTGCGCCAGTGATGTCAGCTGCGATTGCATTGGTAAATAGACCTGCAGCTAAGCCAGCAGTAACAAGCATTTTGTGAACTAAAGTCATAATGAATTGAATCCCTTGGGTTATCTGGGTAAAGATTTATTGAACAGGCCGTATGCTAAACGCTAAATGTTTCCGTAATATTACAAAAGGTCGATGTGGCTACTGAATCAGTGGGTCGTGAATTTGACTGATTAAATTTAAGGATTTCGCGGTGGTGATTCGATGTTCTTAGTGTGTGGTCGCGAGATTGTGTGATCGTGATACGGGATTTTAGCGTTTGACGGGCATTCTCTACGGGCGTTACCATTTCAGCCTCAATGGGGAGTCAACTCAGCATGGCAAAACAACTTGTAGTGGGTAACTGGAAGCTGCACGGTAGTATTGGTCAGGTCAAATCAGTATTAGGTGAAATCGCACAAGCTAAGTTGCAAGCCAATGTGGGGGTTTGTGTGCCATTTCCTTATTTAATGCTGGCAAAACAAATTCTTCACAATACCCATGTACAGTGTGGTGCTCAAGACCTTAGCCAGTACCACATCGGTGCATATACCGGTGAGGTATCATCGGGAATGCTGGCAGATATCGGTTGTGAGCTTGTGATCGTGGGGCATTCAGAGCGTCGTCGATTATTTGGTGAGACGACAGAGCAAGCTGGTGTTAAAATGCGCGCAGCTTTGGATGCTGGCTTGTTTGGGATCTATTGCGTGGGCGAGTCCGCTGAGCAACGCCGAGAAGGGCGTGCTGAGGAAGTTGTTGCAGCACAGTTACAGGTTTTGCAGCAATTGCCGGTGGGCTTGTATGCCGTTGCTTATGAGCCTTCTTGGGCTGTGGGGAGCGGGATGGTCGCATCCAGTGAGCAAATTTCACCGATGCATGCCTTGATTAAAAATCAATTAGATGAACGAGTTAAGGTTCTCTACGGTGGTAGTGTTAAATCGAATAATGCAGAGTCAATTTTGGCTGTGCAGCACGTCGATGGGGTGTTGGTAGGTGGCGCTGCGCTATCTGCCTTCGAATTTGTAGAGATTTGCAAAGCAGCGCGCTGATGGTACAATTCACGCCGCTATTGAAATGAGAAAATAATGGACTTCATTACCAGTTTAGTGCTTGTCGTAAATGTGATTTCAGCGATTGCTGTCATTGTGTTGGTTTTAATGCAGCACGGTAAAGGCGCTGACATGGGGGCTGCCTTTGGTAGTGGCTCGGCAGGTAGCGTATTTGGCTCAAGCGGTTCGGCTAACTTTTTAAGTCGCGCAACAGCGGCTTGTGCAACGATTTTCTTCATTACTTCGATGTCACTGGTGCTATTAACTGCGCCAAAACAAAGCAAGTCGATCATGTCTACTGTGGCGCCAGCTGCTGCATCTCAGGTTGAGAGCAAAAAAATTCCTGATTAAGTGTGCTTTTTGGCAAACTTGTCGGTGTATAAACTAAGCTCTATATTTTCACTCGCTGATCTTGCGAGCTTAGTGTCGTCAAATTCGCTGGGATTTCCCAGCGTTTCTATGTGATAAAAATAACAATAAGCTGTCTAGACTTTTTGTAATACTCTGAACTGGGGATTTTCATGCTGCAAAACTATTTCCCCATCCTGCTGTTTCTCTTTGTCGGTCTACTGGTTGGTGTTGTGCCGCTAGTGCTTGGCTATGGAGTGGGCAAGGTTTTGGGAACGGTTCGGCCAGATACGGCAAAAAATTCGCCTTACGAATGTGGTTTTGAAGCATTCGAAGATGCGCGCATGCAATTTGATGTGCGTTATTATCTTGTGGCGATTTTGTTTATCTTGTTTGATTTGGAGGTTGCATTTTTAGTTCCTTGGGCCGTTGTGCTTAAAGAATTGGGGATGTTCGGCTTTTTGTCGATGATGATTTTCCTGACCATTCTAGTGGTCGGTTTCATCTACGAATGGAAGAAGGGCGCTCTAGAGTGGGAGTAAAGCAAATGGAAGCCCAAGATAAAGGTTTTATCACCACGACAGTGGATGCTGTTATCAATAGCGCCCGTACTGGGTCGCTCTGGCCGATGACTTTTGGTTTGGCCTGTTGTGCAGTAGAAATGATGCATGCAGGTGCTGCTCGTTATGACTTGGATCGCTTTGGCGTTGTGTTTCGCCCATCGCCGCGTCAGTCTGACTTGATGATTGTTGCAGGTACGCTCTGTAACAAGATGGCACCCGCACTGCGTAAAGTTTACGATCAAATGCCAGAGCCACGTTGGGTTATCTCAATGGGTTCCTGTGCCAACGGCGGCGGTTATTATCACTACTCGTATTCAGTCGTACGTGGTTGTGACCGTATTGTGCCGGTTGATGTGTATGTTCCGGGCTGTCCTCCGACAGCTGAAGCGCTCTTGTACGGCATCATTCAGCTGCAAAACAAGATTAAGCGTACCAATACCATTGCGCGCTCGTGAGGTGAACTATGGCGAATAAGTTAGAAACGCTCATGGGTAGTCTGCGCGCCGCTTTGGGTGAAGACAAAATTGTCTCGCTTAAATCTGCGCTTGATGAAGTGACGTTAGAAGTTTCTGCGGCCAACTGGCTCGAAGTCGCGTTGGCACTGCGTGATCATTCTGCATTGCAGTTTGAGCAACTCATTGATGCCTGTGGTCTCGATTACAGTACGTACAAAGACAGTGTTTGGGAAGGCGATCGCTTCGCGACGGTTTACCATTTTCTTTCGTACAAATATAACGTCCGCCTGCGCGTTCGTGTGTTCTGTACGGATGATTCATTCCCAGTTGTTGCCTCGGTGGTTGATATTTGGCCTGCGGTGAACTGGTTTGAGCGTGAATCATTCGATTTGTACGGCATCGTTTATCAAGGTCATCCTGATTTACGTCGTTTGCTGACCGATTACGGTTTTGTGGGTCATCCATTCCGTAAAGATTTCCCATTGTCGGGTTACGTAGAAATGCGTTACGACCCAGAACAAGCGCGGGTAATCTATCAGCCTGTAACCATCGATCCGCGCGAAATTACGCCGCGCATTGTCCGCGAGGAGAACTACGGTGGCAGCTGAAATCCGTAATTACACATTAAATTTTGGTCCACAACATCCGGCAGCACATGGCGTTTTACGTCTTGTGTTGGAGTTGGATGGTGAAGTGGTTGAGCGTGCGGACCCGCATATCGGCCTCTTGCATCGTGGTACTGAAAAATTAGCTGAAAGCAAAACCTACATCCAGTCTTTGCCTTATATGGATCGCCTTGACTACGTGTCAATGATGTCCAATGAGCATGCCTACTGTATGGCGATTGAGAAATTACTCAATCTGGATGTGCCAATTCGTGCTCAGTATATTCGCGTGATGTTTGATGAAATCACGCGTGTATTGAACCACTTATTGTGGATTGGTGCGCATGGTATTGACTGTGGCGCAATGACCATTTTCCTTTACGCTTTCCGTGAGCGTGAAGACTTGATGGATTGCTACGAAGCGGTTTCTGGCGCGCGTATGCATGCGGCGTATTACCGTCCAGGTGGAGTGTATCGCGATCTGCCGGATGAAATGCCGAAGTATCAAGCATCGAAAATCCGCAATGCCGCCGCCATCAAACGCATGAATTCAAATCGTGAAGGCAGTTTGCTCGATTTTATCGAAGACTTCACTAATCGCTTCCCGACTTATGTTGATGAGTATGAAACATTGCTCACGGATAATCGGATCTGGAAGCAACGTACTGTCGGTATCGGTGTGGTGTCGCCTGAGCGCGCATTGGCACTGGGCTTCACTGGTGCGATGCTGCGTGGCTCGGGTATCGAGTGGGATTTGCGTAAAAAGCAACCGTATGAAGTGTACGACAAGATGGATTTTGATATTCCTGTCGGTAAGAACGGTGATTGTTACGATAGATATTTGGTTCGTGTTGAAGAAATGCGTCAATCCAACCGCATTATCAAACAATGCGTGCAATGGTTGAAAGCCAATCCAGGCCCTGTAATCACGAGCAACCATAAAGTGGCGCCACCTTCACGCGAAGGCATGAAGTCCAATATGGAAGACATGATTCACCACTTTAAGTTATTCACTGAAGGCATGCATGTGCCAGAAGGTGAGGCTTATGCGGCGATTGAGCATCCTAAGGGTGAGTTTGGTATTTACATGGTGTCAGATGGTGCGAATAAACCGTATCGCATGAAAATTCGTGCGCCAGGTTATGTGCATTTGTCTGCGCTCGATGAAATGTCACGTGGCCACATGATTTCTGACGTGGTAGCAATTATTGGTACGCAAGATATCGTATTTGGGGAGATTGACCGCTAATGTCTTTACACAATCTTCTATCTGCGGATTCGCTAAAGCAAATTGATCGCGAAGTCGCTAAATATCCTGCAGAGCAGTCGCGCTCTGCCGTGATGAGCGCTCTGCGGATTGCTCAAGTTGAAAAGCAATTTTTGACGAATGACTTGATTGAAGCCATTGCTATTTATCTTCATATCGCTCCAATGATGGCGTACGAAGTGGCAACGTTCTACAACATGTTCAATATGAAGCCAGTGGGCAAGTACAAAATTACTGTTTGTACTAACTTACCCTGTGCTTTATCAGGTGGCTATACCTCAGCTGATTATTTAAAGAAAAAGCTCGGTATTGGTTTTAATGAAACAAGCGCAGACGGTAAATTCACCTTGAAAGAAGGCGAGTGCATGGGAGCCTGTGGTTACGCACCTGTGATGTTGGTGAATAATCACAGCATGTGTAATCACATGACGCCGGAAGCGATTGATAAAAAACTGGCGGAGCTTGAATAATGACCGTCTATGTTAAGGGCGTCGTATTTGACGGCGTTGATTTTGAAGATGCAAATTGCTGGCGCTTAGAAGAGTATGTTAAGCGCGGTGGTTATGCAGCACTGAAAAAAATCATTGCAGATAAAATCACTCAAGATGAAGTGATTGCTGAAATGAAAGCCTCTGGTCTACGTGGCCGTGGTGGTGCAGGCTTCCCGACAGGTTTGAAGTGGTCATTCATGCCGCGCAGTTTTCCAGGTCAAAAATATTTGGTCTGTAATACCGATGAAGGTGAGCCGGGCACCTTTAAAGATCTCGATATCCAAATGTATAACCCACATGCTTTGATTGAAGGCATGATTATTGGTGCTTATGCAATGGGTATTAGCGTGGGTTACAACTATATCCACGGTGAAATTTTTGCGGCATACGAGCTTTTTGAAGAAGCCTTAGAAGAAGCCCGTGCGGCTGGTTTTCTAGGTGACAATATTCTGGGTTCTGATTTCTGCTTCCAGCTGCATGGTCATCATGGCTATGGCGCTTATATTTGTGGTGAAGAAACCGCTTTGCTGGAATCTTTAGAAGGCAAAAAAGGCCAGCCACGCTTTAAGCCACCATTCCCAGCGTCATATGGTTTGTACGGCAAGCCAACCACGATCAATAACACTGAAACATTTGCATCAGTGCCTTTCATTATTCGTGAAGGCGGCCAGAAATTCCTGGAACTCGGTAAGCCAAATAATGGCGGTACTAAATTGTTCTCGGTTTCTGGTCATGTGAATCGTCCAGGTAATTACGAAATCCCATTGGGAACGCCATTTTCAGTCTTGTTGGAAATGTGCGGCGGTATGCGTGATGGCAAAAAGCTGAAAGCAGTGATTCCAGGCGGCTCTTCAGCGCCGGTACTGCCAGCGGATGTCATGATGGAATGCACAATGGATTACGATTCAATCGCTAAAGCGGGCTCTATGTTGGGTTCTGGCGCAGTGATTGTGATGGATGAAACTGTGAGTATGGTCAGCGCTTTGGAGCGTTTATCGTATTTCTATCACGAAGAATCGTGTGGTCAATGCACGCCATGCCGTGAAGGTACGGGTTGGTTATATCGTGTAGTGCATCGTATTGCTCACGGTGAAGGCAAAATGGAAGACTTGGATTTATTGTCACGCGTTGGTGACAATATCGCAGGTCGCACTATTTGTGCCTTGGGTGATGCTGCTGTATTCCCTGTGCGCGGAATGTTGAAACACTTCCGCCATGAATTCGAAGATTTGATTAATCAATCCCAATCGGCCAAAGCTTTATAAATTGGTCGCGCTTTAATTAGCCAGATTGTAATTAATCGAGTTTTCTTTTGAATTATTGCCTTTGAATCGAGTCGAGCATGTTGGAAATCGAAATCGACGGTAAAAAATTGACAGTCCCTGGTGGTAGCACTGTGATGGACGCAGCCAATTCAATTGGTGTGCACATTCCACATTTTTGCTATCACAAAAAACTATCAATTGCCGCAAACTGCCGTATGTGCCTAGTTCAGGTCGAAAAAGCACCTAAGCCTTTACCGGCCTGTGCAACGCCTGTTACCGATGGTATGAAAGTTTTCACCCATTCTGATCAAGCGGTTACCGCACAGAAAGGCGTGATGGAATTTTTGCTGATTAATCATCCGCTAGATTGCCCAATTTGCGATCAAGGTGGTGAGTGCTCATTGCAAGATTTGGCTGTTGGTTATGGTCAAACGGGTTCTGTGTACAGCGAAGAAAAACGCGTTGTCGCCAACAAAGACCTGGGTTCTTTGATTGCGACCGATATGACGCGCTGCATTCATTGCAGCCGTTGTGTTCGCTTTACCGAAGAAATCGCGGGCTTCCAAGAATTGGGTATGGCCAACCGCGGCGAATTTACTGAAGTAATGCCATTTATTGGCAAGACCGTGAATTCAGAAATTTCCGGTAATGTGATTGATCTCTGTCCAGTTGGCGCATTGACCAGCAAGCCGTTCCGTTATTCGGCACGAACTTGGGAATTGTCGCGTCGTAAATCAGTCGGCGCGCATGATGGCTTAGGTTCTAACTTGGTTGTCCAAGTGAAGAACAATAAAGTCATGCGTGTTCTGCCGCTAGAAAATGATGCAATCAACGAATGCTGGTTGTCGGATCGTGATCGTTACTCTTACGAAGCTTTGAACTCTGAAGAGCGCCTGACTCAGCCGATGTTGAAACAAGGCGGCGTTTGGCAAACTACAGATTGGCAAACTGCGCTTGAATATATTGCGAATGGCTTAAAACAAGTCGTTGCTGAGCATGGTAAAGATAGTGTTGCTGCTGTTGCATCGCCAAATAGCACTGTTGAAGAGTTGTTCTCGCTGCGCAAATTGATGGCGGGTTTGGGTGTTGATGCGGTTCAAGCATTCGCTCGCCAAGCTGATTTTTCTGCCAAAACGCAAGGCGCGAAATGGCTAGGTCAATCGATTGAAGAATTGGCACAAAACGAAGCTGTTTTGATCGTTGGTTCAACAATCCGTAAAGAACAACCGTTGTTAGCACAGCGCCTGCGTCAATCAGTGAAAAAAGGCTTGGCCTTGTCACTGGTGAATGTACATAGCGATGAATTGCTGACCAAGTTGGCTGGTGAAGTTGTTGTTCGCCCAGACCAATTGGTTGAAGGCTTGTTGCAAGTTGTTAAAGCTGTTGTTGAGTTGAAATCAACTAGCGCGCCTGCTGGCGTTGATTTGGCTAGCGTTGAAGTCAGTGATGCAGCACGTGCTATTGCGAAGAGTTTTGACGGTAAAGAAAAATCAGCCATCTTGCTGGGCAATATCGCGCAACAATCAGCCCGTTTTGCTGAAATCTACGCCGCAGCAGAAGCGTTGGCGACATTGACTGATGCTAAATTGGGCTTGCCAGCGGCGAGCGCCAATAGCGTTGGTGCTGAATTGATCGGTGCGGATGTTGGCGGCAATGTTTTCGAATCGGGTAAAAAAGCGTATGTATTCTTAGGCCTAGAACCTGAATACGATGCACACAACGGCGCGCAAGCATTGGCTGCGGCTAAAAATGCTGAGATGGTTGTCGTGATGTCTGCATTCCAAAGCTGCGCGATGGATTATGCCGATGTGCTCTTGCCTGTTTCGCCATTTAGCGAGACATCAGGTTCATTCGTGAACATGGAAGGCAAAGTTCAAAGCTTTAACGGCGTGGTTCGTCCATTGGGTGAAACGCGTCCAGCATGGAAAGTATTCCGTGTGCTTGGCAATATCTTGGGCTTTAACGGCTTTGAGTACAATTCATCAGAAGAAATTCGCGACGAAGCACTCGCTGGTGATATCGCTGGCCGTTTGAATAATGCTTTGCTCAATCCAGTTGCAGTGGCCACGAAATCGGTACAAGGCTTGGTTCGCTTAGGTGAAGTGCCTTTGTATCAAACTGATTCATTAGTGCGCCGTGCTCCTAGTTTGCAAGCGACAGCAGAAGCTGCGTTGGCAACGACATTGCGCGCTAATGCGGTAACACTCGCGAAGCTAGGCTTAAGTGCTGGCGATAAAGCGATTGTGAAGCAAGGGCAGGGGAGCGCTGAGTTGACAGCAGTTGTTGACGACGGTTTGCTTGATGATGTTATTCGTGCTGCTGCTGCACATCCATTAACCCGTGGTTTGGGTGAGATGGTTGCTGCTGTCGAAGTACTCAAAGGATAAGGGGGTAGATAATGGAGTTTCTACAAAACATCCTAGCGGGTTACTTTAGCGCCGAAACAGCTTATCAAATTGCATTCTTTGTTTGGACTTTGCTGAAGATTCTATTGATTGTTGCACCAATCATGGGAGCTGTTGCTTACCTGACACTCGCTGAACGTAAAGTGATTGGCTTTATGCAAATTCGGATTGGCCCAAATCGGGTCGGTCCGTTTGGTTTACTGCAACCAGTTGCAGACGGTGTTAAGTTACTGCTGAAAGAAATTATTGCACCGAGTGCCGCAGACAAGAAACTGTTCTTCTTGGCTCCAGTGATGGTATTGGTTCCTGCGCTAGCTGCATGGGCGGTTGTACCGTTTTACCCCGGGTATGTATTGGCTGATGTGAACGTGGGCTTGCTCTACGTGATGGCCATTACGTCGATGGGTGTTTACGGTGTGATTTTAGCTGGTTGGGCATCAAACTCGAAGTACGCCTTCCTTGGTGGGATGCGTGCTGCGGCTCAGGTGATCTCTTATGAGCTGGCAATGGGTTTTGCGCTCGTTGGCGTTATTATGGTTTCGGGTAGTTTGAACCTCACGGCGATTGTTGAGCAGCAAGGTCATGGCATGGCAGGCGGATCAATTTTGTCGTGGAATCTGATTCCATTGCTGCCGCTGTTCGTTGTGTACTTTATTGCTGGCGTAGCTGAAACCAACCGCGCACCGTTTGACGTGACTGAAGGTGAGTCTGAGATTGTTGCGGGTCATATGGTCGAATACTCAGGTATGGGTTTCGCGCTGTTCTTCTTGGCTGAATACGCCAATATGATTTTGATTTCAGCGATGGCTTCGGTGATGTTCTTGGGTGGTTGGTTGTCGCCATTCCCTGCATCGATCCCAGTATTGGGCGCTGCAAGTCCATTGTGGTGGGTGTTGAAAGTTGCGTTCTTGCTGTTCTGCTTCTTGTGGTTCCGTGCAACATTCCCTCGCTATCGTTACGATCAATTAATGCGCCTTGGTTGGAAAATCTTTATTCCAGTGACTTTGGTTTGGATTGTCTTGGTCGGTGCTTGGATGATGACCCCTTGGTCGATCTGGTAATGGAAAAGGGCTGAGACCATGGATAAAATTTTATATTTCTTTAAAACCTTCTTGTTGGTTGAATTAGTGAAGGGCTTGTTATTAACAGGTCGTCACTTTTTCCAACGGAAGATTACAGTGCAATTCCCTGAGGAAAAGACGCCGTACAGCCCACGTTTTCGTGGTCTGCACGCCCAGCGTCGCTATGCCAATGGTGAAGAGCGTTGTATCGCTTGTAAATTGTGCGAAGCTGTTTGTCCTGCAATGGCGATTACGATCGAATCAGAAGCGCGCCCAGACGACAAAACTCGTCGTACTAGCCGCTATGACATCGACCTGACAAAATGCATTTTCTGCGGTTTCTGTGAAGAAGCCTGTCCGGTTGATGCGATTGTCGAAACGCATATTTATGAATATCACGGTGAGAAACGTGGCGATTTGTATTACACCAAACCAATGTTGTTGGCGGTCGGTGATCAATACGAAGCAGAAATCGCTGAACGTAAAGCTGCTGATGCTAAATACCGCTAGGAAACAAACATGACTTTAGCGCTTTTTTATGTCTTTGCTGCTGTACTGATTTTTGCCGCGTTTCGCGTAATTACAGCTAAAAACCCTGTGTACGCCGTGTTGTATCTGGTGTTGGCTTTCTTTAATAGCGCCGTATTGTGGATGCTGATTAAAGCAGAGTTTTTAGCGGTTTCGCTGATCGTGATTTATGTCGGTGCAGTAATGGTGTTGTTCTTGTTTGTCGTGATGATGTTGGATATTAACTTTGAAGCGCTGCGTAAGAGTTTCTGGAAGTTTTTACCCGTGGCAGGCACTGTTGCAATCATTATGTTGATTGAAATGGTCATGATTCTGTCGCATCGTGCTGCACAAATTGATGAGTCGCGTTTGCTTGAACCAAGTTTCAATACGGCATCAGCTGAAACCTTAGGGATGTTGATTTATACCCAATATTTCTTACCGTTCCAATTGTCTGCTGTCTTGTTGCTCGTCGGTATGGTGGCTGCGATTGCGTTAACGCTGCGTAAACGTAAAGACACCAAGTACATTAATCCAGGTGAGCAAGTTCGCGTGAAACGTGAAGATCGCTTGCGGATTGTGAAAATGGCCTCTGAGCCAAAAGAAGTGGCTGATGATTCAGCGACGACTCCCGATCAACCTGCCGCTTAATTGGCCTAGATAAGAGTTTAGGAGGATATGTGCTAACACTGACTCATTACCTTTTGCTGGGCGCAATTATGTTTGCGACCAGTGTGTTTGGCATTTTCATGAACCGCAAAAATCTGATCGTATTGCTGATGGCAATCGAATTGATGTTGCTGTCAGTAAATATGAACTTCATCGCGTTCTCGCAGTTCTTGGGCGATACCGGTGGCCAGATTTTCGTCTTCTTTATCCTGACCGTTGCCGCAGCTGAATCGGCTATTGGCCTCGCCATCTTGATGGTGCTCTTCCGTAATCTACGGTCGATCAACGTTGAAGATTTGGATAGTTTGAAGGGTTAATCGAGTTTGACACGGCTCGTTGATTGTAATGAGCTGTGTCAAAAATCTGGATAGTCTAAGGGTTAAACCGGACAACATAGAATCGGACAAGAATACCAATGGATATGAAATCGATTTATCTACTTATACCGCTGGCGCCTTTACTGGGCTCGCTCATTGCCGGTTTATTCGGCTGGGCCATCGGGCGGCGCGCGGCGCATATAGCAACCATTTCAGGTGTTGCTGTTTCTTTTGCCTTATCTGCGTACACGCTAAATTATTTGCTCAATGGTGGCGAATCATTTAATGGCAATCTCTATACATGGCTGTCAGTCAATGGTGTGGATCTGAATATCGGCTTTTTAGTTGATAATCTCACCGCCATGATGATGTGCGTGGTGACTTTTGTTTCGTTGATGGTGCATATCTACACCATCGGCTATATGGCGGAAGATCCAGGCTACCAACGTTTCTTTAGTTATATCTCTCTGTTTACCTTCTCGATGCTGATGTTGGTGATGAGTAATAACTTTGTTCAGCTGTTCTTCGGCTGGGAAGCGGTTGGTCTGGTTTCTTACCTGCTGATCGGCTTTTGGTTTAAGCGCCCAACGGCGACTTTTGCCAACTTAAAAGCATTCTTAGTGAATCGTGTGGGTGACTTGGGTTTCCTGCTCGGTATTGGCTTGGTATTGGCGCACTTTGGTACTTTGGATTACGCCGAAGTATTTGCCAAAGCGCCGGAGCTTAAAGACGCAACGATTAGCTTGTTTGCGGGTGCCGATTGGTCGTTGATGACCGTGACTTGTATCTTGCTCTTCATTGGTGCGATGGGTAAATCTGCGCAGTTTCCGCTGCACGTTTGGTTGCCAGACTCGATGGAAGGTCCAACGCCGATTTCAGCGTTGATTCATGCTGCAACGATGGTGACTGCCGGTATCTTTATGGTATCGCGGATGAGCCCGCTGTTTGAAATGTCGGATACTGCATTGAACTTTGTGCTGGTGATTGGTGCGATTACTGCCTTGTTTATGGGTTTCCTTGGGATTATCCAAAACGACATTAAGCGCGTTGTTGCCTATTCGACCTTGTCGCAATTGGGTTATATGACGGTTGCACTGGGTGCTTCGGCTTATTCAGTGGCTTTGATGCACTTGATGACGCATGCCTTCTTTAAAGCATTGTTGTTCCTTGCTGCGGGTTCAGTGATTATGGGTATGCACCATGATCAAGACATTCGCAATATGGGTGGCTTGCGCAAGTATATGAAGATCACATGGATTACTTCATTGATCGGCTCATTGGCTTTGATTGGTACGCCGTTCTTCTCGGGCTTCTACTCGAAAGATTCGATCATCTTGGCCGTTGAAGCTTCGAAATTGCCTGGCGCTGGTTTTGCTTACTTCGCTGTGATTGCTGGCGTGTTTGTGACTGCATTCTATTCATTCCGCATGTATTTCTTGGTCTTCCATGGCAAAGAGCAGTGGATGATTAAGAAAGATCATGGCCATGACGCACACGGTCATGATGACCATGCAGCTCATGCAGATGACGATCATGCTGATCATCATCACGGTCTGGGTCCAAACGACAAGCCGCACGAAAGCCCTTGGGTTGTGACCTTGCCATTGATCTTGCTGGCTATTCCGTCGGTTGTGATTGGTTATATCGCCATTGGGCCGATGCTCGCTGGCGAGTTCTTCAAAGGCGTATTGACGGTTAATCTTGAAGCGCATCCAGCAATGGAAGTGGTGCAGCATCACGCTCATGATGCATTTGGTATGGCGACTCATGCCCTTGCAACCTTGCCATTCTGGTTAGCGTTTGCCGGTGCTGCTTCGGCATGGCTCTTCTATATGAAAGCACCGCAAATTCCTGCTGCATTTGATCGTTTCTTTACTTCAATTGGTATTCGGAAATTGCTCGAAGAAAAGTACTACATGGATCATTTATACATTAACGTTTTCACCGCCGGCGCTCGTGTCTTGGGTACGGTGTTGTGGAAAGTGGGTGATACGTTGCTGATTGATGGTCTGATCGTGAATGGTACAGCCAAGCTTGTTGGTTTGTTCTCAAGCATCATTCGTCGCCTGCAAACGGGCTACATTTACCACTACGCTTTTGCAATGATTATCGGTGCTTTGCTGCTGATGACATGGTGGTTGGGTGGCGTGCTGACTATGCA
Source organism: Deefgea rivuli DSM 18356 (assembly GCF_000620145.1). Classification (GTDB taxonomy): domain Bacteria; phylum Pseudomonadota; class Gammaproteobacteria; order Burkholderiales; family Chitinibacteraceae; genus Deefgea; species Deefgea rivuli. The sequence continues at coordinate 11,872 of NZ_JHVM01000008.1, read as the reverse complement.
GTGATTGGTGTTGCTCACATTTTTGTTGACGACAGATTTAATACATAACAAGTAGGTTAACTTATGACGGGTAATCTCCTCAGCCTTGCAATCTGGCTGCCCATCGTGGCAGGTTTGATTGTGCTCGCTACGGGCAGCGACAAAAACGCTCCCGCAGCGCGCTGGCTGGCGCTGGCTGGCGCTTTGGCCTCATTCTTAGTAACAATTCCGCTTTATCTCGGTTTTGATACCTTTCATGGCGGCATGCAATTCACGGAAATGACGCCGTGGGTTGAGAGTTTTAATATTAATTACCATCTGGGTGTGGACGGCTTGTCCATGCTGTTTGTGATCCTGAATAGCTTTACCACTTTATTGGTGGTATTGGCTGGCTGGCAAGTGATTGACAAGCGTGTAGCGCAATACATGGCTGCATTCTTGATTATGTCCGGTTTGATTAACGGCGCTTTTGCGGCTTTGGATGCGATTTTGTTCTACGCATTCTTTGAAGCCATGCTGATTCCGATGTACTTGATTATCGGTGTTTGGGGTGGTGCAAACCGTGTTTATGCATCGGTGAAGTTCTTTCTGTATACCTTGATGGGTTCTTTGTTGACCTTGGTTGCCTTTATCTACTTGTATTATCAAAGTGGTGGCAGCTTCGAAATCGCTGCATTCCAACGCTTGCCGTTGACGATGGGCGCGCAAACCTTGTTGTTGATTGCTTTCTTCTTTGCGTTTGCAGTCAAAGTACCGATGTGGCCAGTTCACACATGGTTGCCAGATGCTCACGTTGAAGCACCAACAGGTGGTTCGATGGTGTTGGCGGCAATTACATTGAAGCTGGGTGCTTACGGTTTCTTGCGATTTGTATTGCCGATTGCGCCAGACGCATCACGGGAGTATGCGTGGCTAATGGTTGGATTATCGCTGGTTGCAGTCGTATACATCGGTATGGTGGCTTTAGTTCAGACTGATATGAAGAAATTGGTGGCTTACTCATCGATTTCGCATATGGGTTTTGTGACCTTGGGCTTCTTTATGTTTGGTGGTGCAACAGGCCGTGAATTGAACTCTTGGGCTGTTGAAGGCGCTTTGGTTCAGATGATTTCTCACGGTTTTATTTCAGCCGCGATGTTCTTCTGTATCGGTGTCATGTACGACCGCGTGCATAGCCGCAAAATCGCTGATTACGGTGGCGTTGCCAACAAGATGCCTATTTTTGCTTCTTTCATGATGCTGTTTGCTATGGCTAACTCTGGTTTGCCAGCAACATCAGGTTTTGTTGGCGAGTTCATGGTGATCTTGGGCGCGGTACAGGTTAATTTCTGGTACGCCGTCGCAGGTGCAACAACCTTGATTTTTGGTGCTGCTTACACACTCTGGATGTACAAACGCGTTATTTTTGGTGAAGTTGCCAATCAAAATGTGGCTGAGCTGAAAGATGTTAATGCGCGTGAATTCTTGATCTTGGCAATCCTAGCTATTGCCGTATTGGGGATGGGTTTATATCCAGCGCCATTTACCGAAGTGATGCACCAATCCGTGAATGATCTGATTTGGCAAGTTTCACAGACCAAGCTTAACTAATCCTTATTATAAGAAATAGGCTAGAACCATGACCTGGACCAGTCTTAATGCATGGGTGGCAGCACCAGAGATTTTCCTTCTGTGTGCAACTTGCGCCATTCTACTGCTTGACATTTTTATCAGTGATGCTAAACGGCATATCACTTACATCATCACTCTTGTTACTTTGGGCGTTACTGCGGCCTTGGTTTTGAGTGGGCACGAGCCTCATGCACGTTTGGCATTTAGTGGTTTGTTCTTAGCTGATCCGATGGCTGATTTTGCTAAGCTCGCCATGATTGTTGGTGTGGCACTTGTATTGATTTATGGACGTAGTTACGCCATCGCGCGCGGTTTGTTCCGTGGTGAGTTGTTTACGCTGTCTTTGTTCTCGTTGTTGGGGATGATGGTGATGGCGTCGGCGTCTAATTTCTTGGCGCTGTACGTTGGCTTAGAATTAATGTCGCTGTCTGTATACGCTTTAGTTGCCTTGAATCGTGATTCAACGGCTTCAACAGAAGCGGCTATGAAGTACTTTATCTTGGGGGCTTTGGCTTCGGGGATGTTGTTGTACGGTATTTCTATGTTGTACGGTTCGACAGGCTCATTAGATATCTTTGAGGTTTCTAAATCGATTCAATCGGGTCAAGCTAATAATCTGCTTGCCGTGTTTGGTATCGTCTTTATTGTGACCGGTTTGGGCTTTAAATTTGGTGCTGTACCGTTTCATATGTGGGTGCCTGATGTCTATCAAGGTGCACCAACGCCGATTACGCAACTGATCTCAACTGCGCCTAAAGCGGCGGTGTTTGTATTCGCACTGCGTATTTTGGCTCAGGCATTGGAAGGCTTTGCGCCGGATTGGCGTGGTATGTTGATGGTGTTGGCTGTGCTCTCAATGGGCTTGGGTAATATTACTGCGATTTCACAAACGAATATCAAGCGTATGCTGGGTTACTCAACGATTTCGCATATGGGTTTTGTGTTGTTGGGCATTTTGGTGGCGAGTCCAATTGGTTACTCTGCGGCGCTGTTTTATGTCGTGGCTTATATTTTGATGAGCGCTGCGGCATTTGGTTTGATTATGCTGTTGTCGCGCCAAGGGTTTGAAGCGGATCAAATTGAAGACCTGAAAGGCTTAAATCAACGCAGCCCATGGTTTGCTGCGATGATGCTGTTCACGATGTTCTCTATGGCGGGGATTCCGATTTTTGTGGGCTTCTTTGCCAAACTAGCGATCTTAAAAGCAGTTGTGAACTTGGGTTTTGTCGGCCTTGCTATTGTTGCCGTGGTGTTCTCGCTGATTGGCGCGTTCTACTATCTGCGGATTGTCAAAGTGATGTATTTTGATGATGCAACAGACAAATCACCTTTGCTTGCTGGTGCAGATGCGAAGTTCGTATTGTCAATTAACTGCCTGCTCTTGTTGGTGTTGGGCTTTATGCCGGATCGTTTGATGAACTTACTGTCTGACGCAGTGTCACAATCGTTTACTTCATTGCCGTTCTAATTCAATGCAGAATTTTTTGTTTATTGTCGGGTTAGCTGTGATTGCAGCTAACCTGCCTTTTCTCTCTGAGAAGGTTTTTTTCTTTGTAATGCCTAAAAGCGGTAAGAAAGCTTTTATTTTTCGGCTTTGTGAATTGCTATTGCTGTATGTTTTTGTTGGTGTCTTTGCTTATTGGCTTGAGAGCCGATTAAGCCCTGTTCATCAACAAAACTGGCCGTTTTATGCGAGCACTTTGGCATTATTTATTGTTTTTGCTTGGCCAGGTTTTGTTTGGCGCTATTTTTGGCGCAAGCCGGGTATATAAGTTGTAAGAAGTTGCGATCTTTACTTGCCAAAGTGTGCTTTGGTATTTATTATGTTGCTTCTTTAGGCGCGTAGCTCATCTGGTTAGAGCGCTTCCTTGACATGGAAGAGGTAGTTGGTTCGAATCCAATCGTGCCTACCAAAATTTAGGAATCAAACCCATGCTATTGACCGATACGACCACCTCAGTGATTTCAGGCTAGTCGTACGCGGGTTTGACAGAAAAGTGCGGCTAGGCCGCACTTTTTTTTTGTTTTTTTAAAATGATATTTGTCTCGGTTTGCCGAGTAACTGATTTAGGCGATGATTATGCCAGCGATTACGCTCCCCGATGGTTCAGTACGTCAATATGATGCCGCAGTCTCTGTATACGATGTTGCGCATAGCATCTCACCGGGCTTAGCTCGTGCCGCGTTAGCTGGCAAGGTTGATGGTCAGCTGGTTGATACGCGCTATGTGATGGAGAGCGATGTATCGCTGAATATCATTACGGATAAAGATGTTGAAGGTCTTGAAGTGATTCGTCACTCGACCGCGCATTTGTTGGCCTATGCCGTGAAGCAGCTTTATCCAACAGCTCAAGTAACGATTGGCCCAGTGATTGAAAATGGCTTTTACTATGATTTCGCTTATGAGCGTCCATTTACATTGGATGACTTGGCCGCCATTGAAAAGAAAATGACTGAGTTGGCCAAGAAAGATATTCCGCTTGAACGTTATGAGTTGAGCCGTGATGATGCGATTGCTTATTTCAAAGGCATTGGTGAAAACTACAAAGCTGAAATTATTGAATCGATTCCTGCGGATCAAATTTTGAGTTTGTACCGTGAAGGTGATTTCACTGATTTGTGCCGTGGCCCACATGTGCCTTCAACTGGTAAATTAAAAGTATTTAAATTGATGAAAGTCGCTGGCGCGTATTGGCGTGGCGATAGCAAGAATGAAATGTTAACTAGGGTATATGGCACAGCCTTTGCTAAGAAGGAGGATCTAGCCCAATACCTCCATATGCTCGAAGAGGCAGAAAAGCGCGATCATCGTAAACTGGGTAAGTTGCTTGATTTGTTTCATATGCAAGAAGAAGCGCCAGGTATGGTGTTTTGGCATCCGAAAGGCTGGACGCTATGGCAAACGATTGAGCAGTACATGCGTGCTAAATTGAATCGCCATGGCTACCAAGAAATTCGTACGCCGATGGTGATGGATCGCAGTTTGTGGGAAAAATCAGGTCACTGGGAAAACTACCACGAAGGTATGTTTACGACCGAATCGGAAAAACGTGATTACGCTGTTAAGCCGATGAATTGCCCGGGCCATATTCAGGTGTTTAACCAGGGCTTGCGTTCATACCGTGATTTGCCGCTACGTTACGCTGAGTTCGGTTCTTGTCACCGTAATGAACCATCAGGCTCATTACACGGCATTATGCGCGTGCGTGGTTTTGTGCAAGACGATGCGCATATCTTCTGTACGGAAGATCAAGTTCAGCAAGAAGCGGCTGCATTCATTGATTTGCTGAAAGAGGTTTATACCGATTTCGGTTTTGAAGAAATTCTCGTTAAGTTGTCGACTCGCCCAGAAAAACGCATTGGCACTGAAGAAGCATGGGATAGGGCAGAAGCTGCTTTGGCTGCAGCGCTCAATTCCAAAGGCTTAGAGTTTGAGTATTTGCCGGGCGAAGGCGCATTTTATGGTCCGAAAATTGAATTTACGCTGAAAGATTGTTTGGGTCGCTTGTGGCAGTGCGGGACTCTGCAAATTGATCCGAATTTGCCAGAACGCCTTGGTGCTGAATACGTCGGCGAAGACAATGCAAAACATCGCCCAATTATGCTGCACCGTGCAGTTTTGGGCTCGCTGGAGCGCTTTATTGGCATCTTGATCGAAAATCACGCTGGCGCATTTCCGGCTTGGTTAGCGCCGGTGCAGCTGGTGGTGATGAATATTTCCGAGTCACAGCGTGAATATGCACAAAAAACGGCTGATTTATTGAATCAAAGTGGTCTTCGTGCATCAACGGACTTGAGAAATGAGAAGATTACCTATAAAATCCGCGAACATAGCTTGCAACGCCTTCCTTATCAACTGATTGTCGGTGATAAAGAACGTGATGCTGGTTTGGTGGCCGTGCGTAACCGCAGTGGTGAAGACTTAGGGCAAATGACAGTGGAAGCGCTGATTGCGCTGGTTAAAGCTGATTTGCCTAAAGTTTAACGCTTGCAGGTGCACGGTTTTGTTTTTGAATGACTTGGAGTAATAACAATAGCTGCTCAAGATAAAGGCCCGCGTATTAACGGTGAAATCACCGCGCGAGAAATTCGTTTGCAAGGTGTGGAAGGCGAACAACTAGGTATCGTCTCCCTCAATCAGGCCCTCCAATTAGCTGAAGATGCTGAGGTAGATCTGGTAGAGATCGCGCCAAACGCTCAGCCGCCTGTTTGTCGTTTGATGGATTACGGCAAATTCCGGTACGAAGAGGCCAAGAAAAAGCACGCTGCCAAGCTCAAGCAAAAGCAGGTACAGGTTAAAGAAATTAAGCTGCGCCCAAGCACAGACGAGAACGACTACCAAGTTAAATTGCGTGGTGCGATCCGTTTCTTGAACGAAGGCGACAAGTGCAAATTCACTTTGCGATTCCGTGGTCGTGAAATGGCCCACCAAGAAATTGGTATGGCACAGCTCAAACGCGTTGAAGCTGATTTGGCCGAGCTAGCAGTGGTAGAGCAATATCCGAAGCTAGAAGGTCGCCAAATGGTGATGATGTTAGGGCCGAAGAAAAAAGTATAACGGGTTGGCGACTACATCTGTTAAGACCAAAGCAGTAATTGGTCAGTAGTCGCGGTGGGGTGAAGGGTATTAAGTTCAGATGGCAACATCAGACGCCCTTTTGCCTAAACTAATAGGTTCTTTTGAGCCGAGGCTAGCTGGAGTAAGTAATGCCTAAAATGAAAACCAAGAGTAGCGCCAAAAAGCGCTTCATTGTGCTTGGCGGTGGTGGTGTTAAGCGTAGTCACGCTTTCAAACGTCACATCTTGACCAAGAAAACGACTAAAACTAAACGTCAATTGCGCGGTACTTCAATGGTTGATTCAACCAATATGAAGTCTGTACGTGCAATGATGCCTTACGCTTAACCTAGGAGATAAAATATGCCTCGCGTTAAACGTGGTGTCACAGCTCGCGCTCGTCATAAGAAAGTCTTAGCCCTGGCTAAAGGCTATCGTGGTCGTCGTAAAAATGTCTATCGTATCGCTAAACAAGCGGTAATGAAGGCAGGTCAATACGCATACCGTGACCGTCGTCAGAAAAAACGTCAATTCCGTCAACTCTGGATCGCGCGTATCAACGCTGCTTCCCGTGAGTGCGGTCTGGCTTACAGCCGCTTCATGAATGGCTTGAAAAAAGCTGGTATTGAAGTTGACCGTAAAGTATTGGCTGATATGGCTATCTTTGATAAACCAGCTTTTGCTGCGTTTGTTGAAAAAGCTAAAGCTCAGCTGACTGCTTAATCGGTTCTGCCGGTGATAAGGGAGGCTTTCAGCCTCCCTTTTTTATTCTAAATTTGTTTTGAGAAATCCAAACCAAGCAGCGCATTGCGTGTGTGCTTTGTTTTGCTTTTTCTATTTACTTTTCAATCTATCTCTCACCTTATCGGGCCTAAAACATGGATGCGAATATGCAAGCCTTGCTTGACGCTGGTCTGGCCGCACTGAATGCGACCAATGATCCCGTTGAACTCGAAATCGTAAAAGCGACGTATATCGGCAAACAAGGCCAAATCACTGCCTTGATGAAGCTGTTGGCCGCAATGCCACCCGAAGAGAAAAAAGCCTTTGGTGCGCAAGTGAATGTGACCAAGCAAGCTTTTGAAACTGCGCTCAATGCCAAACGTGATGGCATTGCTGCTGAAAAACTGGCTGCGCAACTCGCTGCCGAAGCTTTGGATATTTCATTGCCAGGTCGTGGCCACGCAAAAGGCGGCTTGCATCCAGTGACTTTGGTGCAGCAGCGCATCGAAGCGCTGTTTGGCAGCATGGGTTTTGCCGTCGCCGATGGCCCCGAAATTGAAAATGATTTTCATAATTTCGAAGCGCTGAACATCCCTAAAAATCATCCTGCACGTGCGATGCAAGATACGTTTTATATCGACAATGAAGCCGAGCCTTTGGTGTTGCGTACGCACACTAGTCCGATTCAAGTGCGCTATATGCTCGATAACGAACCGCCGATTAAAATCATTGCGCCGGGCCGCGTTTATCGCGTGGATTCTGATGCAACGCATTCACCGATGTTCCATCAAATGGAAGGCTTATGGGTTGAAGAGGGCGTTTCTTTCGCTGATTTGAAAAGCGTGATTGTTGATTTTCTGCGCCGTTTCTTTGAGCGCGATGATTTGGAAGTGCGTTTCCGTCCGTCATTCTTCCCGTTTACTGAGCCATCGGCTGAAATTGACGTGAAATGGTCGAAAGGTTGGATGGAAGTGGGCGGTTGCGGCATGGTGCACCCGAATGTATTAAAAAGCGTGAATATTGATTCAGAAAAATACACCGGCTTTGCGTTCGGGATTGGTTTGGATCGGTTTGCGATGCTGTATTACGGCGTGAATGACTTACGGCTGTTTTTTGAAAACGACGTGAATTTTTTGGCTCAATTCAAATAGCCTTGTCACAATTCAAATAAACGGAGCATCAATCATGCAATTTTCAGAACAATGGCTGCGTAGCTGGGTTAATCCAGCACTCAATTCCGACGAACTCGCGCATTTATTGACGATGGCGGGTTTGGAAGTCGAAGAAAATGAAGCGGCAGCGCCCGCATTTACCGATATTTTTGTCGCTGAAGTATTAAGCGTCGCCAAGCATCCCGATGCGGATCGCTTGAATGTATGCAGCGTGAACGTCGGCGAAGCTGAACCACTGCAAATCGTTTGCGGCGCACCAAATGTGGCCGCCGGTTTGAAAGTGCCCTGCGCGCGAATTGGCGCGGTATTGCCCGGCGATTTTAAAATCAAGAAAGCTAAAGTTCGTGGTATCGAATCATCGGGCATGTTGTGCTCGGGCGATGAGATGGGTATAGCCTCGGACATCGATGGTTTATACGTGCTACCGAGCAATGCCCCAGTGGGTATGCCGATTCGTGAGTATTTGGCACTCGATGATCGTTTGCTGACCTTGAAGCTCACCCCGAACCGCACCGATTGCTTGTCGATTCGTGGTATCGCCCGTGAAGTAGCTGCATTAACAAAATCTGATTTGAATCCGATTGCGATTGAAGCTGCAGCAATCGCTTCCGATGCGGCAATCCCTGTCGGGCTCAATGCGGGTGCTGCTTGCCCACGTTACGCAGGCCGTGTCATCAAAGGCATCAATCAAGCCGCTGCAACGCCAGATTGGCTGAAGCAACGCCTTGAGCGCTCGGGCATTCGTTCGATTTCGGCGATTGTTGATATTACGAATTATGTATTGCTTGAACTCGGCCAACCGATGCACGCGTTTGACGCGGCGAAATTGTCGGGTGGCGTTAACGTGCGTTTTGCCAAAGCAGGCGAAACAATTACTTTGCTCAATGAAAAAGCGCTAACGCTGACTGATGATTTGCTGGTGATTGCTGATGAGCGTGAAGTGCTTGCGCTGGCTGGCATTATGGGCGGCTTGGCATCAAGTGTGACTGTCGCTACGCAAGACATTTTCCTTGAATCAGCGTTCTTTGCGCCTGAAATCATTGCGGGCAAAGCACGCCGTTTTGGTTTTTCTTCAGATTCAAGCCATCGCTTTGAGCGCGGGATTGATTTTGGCAATGTGCGCGAAGCGCTGGAACGCGCGACGCAACTCGTCGTCGAGATTTGTGGTGGTCAAGTCGGTGCAATCACTGAGCAATTAACGACATTGCCAGCTCGCCCACCCGTGGTATTGCGCGTGAGCCGCGTGGCTAAAGTGTTGGGTATTACTTTGCCAGCCGCTGAAATTATGGCGATGCTGCAAGGCTTGGGTTTGGCGTGTGAGTTAGCCAGCGATGTGATTACCGTAACCCCGCCATCGTACCGCTTTGATATTGAAATCGAAGAAGATTTAATCGAAGAAGTGGCGCGCGTGTTTGGTTACGACAATATTCCAGTCAGCCCTTCATTGGCGCGGATGAGTATATTGCCGCAAGCCGGTAATCGCCGCAGCAAGAATGCACTGAAATCGATTTTGGCTTCAAGGAATTTCCAAGAAACCATTTCTTACGCCTTTGTCGAAGAAAAATGGGAAGCTGATTTTGCAGCGAATACCACGCCGATTCGCCTGATGAACCCGATTGCCAGCCAAATGAGCGTGATGCGCTCGACTTTGCTGGGCGGTTTGGTCGCTGGCTTGCAACATAATTTAAACCGCAAGCAAGACCGAGTTCGCCTTTTTGAAGTCGCACGCGTATTTCAAGGTGTTGCTGCAGATCAACAGCCAGAGCGTATTGCTGCTTTAGCATGGGGTGGCCGTTTTGCCGAGCAGTGGGGTACAGGTAAAGAGCGTGTTGATTTCTTTGATGTGAAAGCCGATGTTGAAGCTTTGCTTGCGCCACGTGTTGCAGAGTACCGCCGTAGCGTGCATCCAGCATTGCATCCTGGCCGCTCGGCTGAAGTTGTGCTAGATGGAAAAGTGATTGGTGTCGTTGGTGAGTTGCACCCACAGTGGGTGCAAAGCTATGGCTTAACGAGCGCGCCTGTGGTGTTTGAATTGGATGTATTGATCCTCACTCAACTCGACAAATTGCAAGCAACGCCGGTGTCAAAATTTCAGCAAGTGCGTCGTGATTTGGCCTTGTTGATGGATGAATCACTCGCTGTTAGCACGTTACAAACGGCTTTTGCAAGTGCAAATTTGCCTATTGTTGCTAGCATCGAAGTTTTTGACGTTTACCGCGGGAAAGGTTTGCCAGAAGGCAAAAAGAGCCTTGCATTCAAAGTCTTAATGCAAGATACTCTCAAAACTTTGACTGACGTAGAAGTCGATGAAGCAGTAGAAAAATTACTCCAGAAGGCAGAGGAATGCGGCGCGATCTTGAGAGCATAATGCAGTACGAAACAAGCACATTAACACTAACAAAAGCTGATCTTGCCGATATGTTATTCGACAAAGTTGGTCTAAATAAGCGCGAAGCCAAGGATATGGTTGAGTCTTTTTTTGATGAAGTTCGTATTTCATTGGCAGAAGGCGACACCGTTAAACTATCGGGTTTTGGTAATTTCCAATTGCGCGATAAGCCGCAACGCCCAGGTCGTAACCCAAAAACTGGCGAGGAAATTCCAATTTCTGCACGCCGTGTGGTTACATTTCACGCAAGTCAAAAGCTGAAGGGAATGGTTGAAATTCACTATGCAAAACTCCAGCAGCGTTATTCCAACCAGTGATCTGCCTTCAATCCCAGCGAAGCGTTACTTCACCATTGGTGAAGTCAGCGAGCTGTGCGGTGTTAAACCGCATGTCTTGCGCTACTGGGAACAAGAGTTCACGCAGCTCAAGCCGGTAAAACGGCGCGGTAATCGGCGCTACTATCAACATCATGAAGTGCTGTTGGTGCGCCGTATTCGTGGTTTGCTGTATGAGCAAGGCTTTACGATTAGTGGGGCTCGAAATCAATTAGGTGCATCGATGGCGACAATGGGCGATCATGCGTCCGATGAAGTGAGCTTCACTGAATTGCGCCATGAGTTAGAAGACTTACTTGTTTGGCTTGAACAGTAAGTTTGTTTCAGCTAAAATGCGTTTTCTCGGAATATAGCGCAGCCTGGTAGCGCACTTGGATGGGGTCCAAGGGGTCGTGAGTTCGAATCCCACTATTCCGACCAATAAAATCAATGGGTTACAACTTCACGGTTGTAACCCATTTTTTATTTCTTCCGAAAATATGCTTAATGCCCCGACAAATGCCCCGACATAGTTTTGAAGTTGTTCTAGGACCTGTGTTTGCAGCTAAAAACAGACGAGTGCTACACCCAAGGTCGGCTTTGGATGAATCTCATCGAGTTTCGCGGAGGCTGTGTTGTTTGAGTCAGACCAAAATGGCCTGAGCTGCATATTACACTCCAAACCTACCACTCAAAACGATCACAAACCCACCACTGATTCCGATAGCAAAACCGCCACTAGTGTCTATGCTGATTACTAATTTCAAGCAAGGCAAAACTTCCACTTTAATTCGGGGTGGGCTACTCCGCTTGCATCGCATGCAGCCGCGCATAATAACCATCTGGTCGATGAACTAATTCACTGTGATGGCCTTCTTCCACAATCTGCCCTCGCTCCATTGCGACAATTCGATGAGCATCGCGTACTGCAGAAAGACGGTGCGCAATAATCAACACTGTGCGTCCCTGGCAGATAGCTTTCATATTGTTTTGAATAATGCGTTCCGACTCATAATCCAGCGCGCTAGTTGCTGAATCGCACCGGGTTTCGCGGAGGCTATTTGGTTTGAGTCAGACCAACATAGCCTGCTCGCTTTGATTACGGTAATAGTTTGCTTCTGCTTCCG
>NZ_KK211083.1:328781-391390 GCF_000620145.1 Deefgea rivuli DSM 18356 | reverse complement strand
TCGTTTAATCTCTGTGCTAATTTGTACAACTTGGCTTACTTTTGAAATGGTTTTAACGCCATTCCTACATCACTTCAAACCTGAAGAATTTACATTCAACAGATCATTTTGAGAGTGTAAGCACTTGTTTGACTGGCAAACCAAGCACTCACACTCATCGGCTGTATTTTGTTAAAGATCAGTGGCTTAGACACCGAAACTAGCTAGAGAACCGCTTGTTTCGTTTGCTGTGTCAGCAGCAGAGAGGCCGAAATATACGGCACAGCCCGAGGTGCGTCAACACCTGTGTGCAAAGAAAATCCAAGTAGGTGGATAAGTCATTGATTTACATAGAAACGAACTTGAAACAAAAATGCCGCAAACGCTAGAAACAACAAAGGGCGCTTGCGCGCCCTTTACCAATAAACTTCTAAAACATCATTACCGAGTCGATTTTGCGTTTAAAAGCGCCAACATTTTGGCTGCAAGCCCTGAATGTTCTTTCTTAATATCGGCTGGCGGCTCGTATTTGGCGGCTAATCGACCACTAAAGCTCACATCATCGGGTGGCAGCTCATCTAAAAACCGACTTGGCCGCGTAATTTGCCATTCGCCAGCGCGTTTACGCTTGCCGCAGTAGGTAATCGTTAATCCACGTTGCGCCCGAGTAATGCCCACATACATTAAACGGCGCTCTTCTTCGACCATGCCGCTCTCAATTGAATTTTGATGCGGCAAAATATCTTCTTCGCAGCCGATTAAAAACACATGCGGATATTCCAGCCCTTTACTCGCGTGCAGCGTTGAAAGCCGCACCGCATCGATTTCATCTTCCGAGCGCCCTTCCAGCATGATGCGTAAATCAAAGTTTTGCGTGATTTCATCCAGGTTGCTACCTGCGCTATCGACTTTCTTTTTAATCATCTCGCCCAAGCTCAGAATATTCTTCCATTTGCTTTCGGCGGGTTTAGGTTCTTCGGATTCATACAGCCAGGTTTCAAAATCAATCGCGCCCAATATTTCGCGGAATAATTGATCCGCAGGCTCAGACTTCACCTTCTCTTGCATGCGCTGAATAAATCGGCAGAAGGTATAAAGCATTTCGCGCTGTGCTGGCTGCACTTGATGCGCGAAGCCTTCTTCAAACACCGCTGCAAATAAAGACACTTGCCGCTCTTTAGCGTAACTACCCAATTTTTCCAACGTGACATTGCCGATGCCGCGCTTAGGCGTCGTTACCGCACGGATAAATGCCGGCTCATCATCATCATTAGAAATCAAATGTAAATACGCCAACACGTCTTTGATTTCAGCACTATCAAAAAAACTTTGCCCACCCGACATCACGTAGGGGATATTTTCGGCACGCATTTGCGCTTCAATAATTCGCGACTGAAAATTACCGCGATACAGCACCGCATAATCGGCAAAGCTCGTGCCGTTCAGTGCCATGTGCATTTTCAAGCGCTCCGCCACCACGCGGGCTTCGTCGTCCTCGCCCTTGGTTTCGACGACTTGAATCAAATCACCGACCCCCAGATCTGACCACAGCTGTTTCTCGAATAATTTCGGATTATTCGAGATCACCGCATTCGCGCAGCGCAAAATCCGCGCCACTGAGCGATAGTTTTGCTCCAACTTAATGACATGCAGTTTCGGGAAATCAACGCGCAGCAAATTCAAGTTTTCAACGTTCGCACCGCGCCATGCATAAATACTCTGGTCATCATCCCCGACGGCGGTAAATTGCCCAGTGAGTTCAGTCAATTGCTTAACAAGCAGATATTGCGTGGTGTTGGTATCTTGGTATTCATCGATCAATAAATAGCGCAGGCGGTGCTGCCATTTTTGCAACACCTCAGGATTCGCTTCAAATAAATCAACCGGCAGGCGGATTAAATCGTCGAAATCAATGGCCTGATACGCAAACAGCGTGTCTTGATAAGCGCGATACAGTTTCGCCAATTGCAACTCGCCTTCGGACGCAGCCATCGTTAAGGCGCGATCTGGCGAAATCCGATCGCTTTTTAGCGTCGAAATCTGGCTGACGGTTGAGCGAATCAAAGATTTATCAGTGGTAATCAATTGATCAGCGATGATTTTGGCCGAGTCGGCCGAATCCAGAATCGAAAATTTCGGCTTATAACCCAGATGCGCCGCTTCTTCGCGCAAGATACGCATGCCCAAACTATGGAAAGTAGATACCGTCAGCCCACGCAGGCGCGATGAGGGTAATAAAGTCGCCACCCGTTCCTGCATTTCACGCGCCGCTTTATTAGTAAACGTAATCGCCGCGATATTGCGCGCATCCATTTGCGCTTCTTCAATCAAATACGCGATTTTTTGCGTAATCACCCGCGTTTTCCCCGAGCCAGCACCAGCCAGCACCAGACAAGGGCCCGATAAATATTTCACGGCTTCGCGTTGCGGGGGATTAAGCAAATGCAGCATGGAAAACTCGGCCAATTGATAGAAAGACACAGAAAGGCGATGGTATCACGTCGCTACAACGCAACGCCGCCAGCCTGATGCTTGGCGTAGCGGCTAACTTGGATTACAAGCATATATATACATAGATATTGGTGACATGCATGGCTCATTCAGACCTCGTTCCGCTTCGGCAACAAGACCTCGCCGTTGGCGAGCCTGTGCCCTACGCCATTTTTGATGCAGAAAATCAGCTTTTACTCAGTGCAGGCCAAGTCATTCACACGGCCAAGCAGCTAGAAACGCTGAGCAAGCTCGGCATGTTTCGCAATCCTGCTTGGCGCGGCGTGCGTGTTGCCGGTGCCGTCGGTGGTGCGCGCGTGCATCAGGATACGCAAAGCGAAGCAGTCTCAACGCCCAAAGCCCAGCCCATCAAGCGCCATCTGGCACAAATGAAGCTCATCCCCGGAACGACCTTGCATATTCAATCGAGTATCGATCCGCTGAGCCAGAATGAATCGGTCAAACTGATCGGTTGGCTCGATAAAAATGGCGTCTTACTCAGCGCCGTTAATTCGCAAGGTACGATTTTGCCGTTTCGTGAAGGGCAATCGGTGAAAGCCAAAACGATTGCGGGCAAAGATGTGATTTCGTTTGAGGCGATTGTCGAGAAAGTCTGCTTTACGCCCTTCCCGTATTTGCACCTGAGCTGGCCGGATACACTACAAATTCGCCAACTGAGAAATAGCCTGCGTGTGAATACGCAATTGATTGCCAGTGTCAGCGGTGATGGCATTCACAGCATTCCGGCGCGAATTACCAATCTATCGGCCAGCGGCGCGATGCTCGAAGGCTCGGATTTAAAACTTGAAACTGATCAGGAAATCACCATGGCACTGCGCCTGCACGCGGCGGGGATTGATCACACGATGAGCATCAAAGCCATCGTGCGTAATCAAAAGTCCGAACCGCCTGCGACGTCGGTGCAATACGGCCTCGAATTCATCCCGCTCGCCACGACGGAACGCTTAGTGCTGGAGCACTATATATTCAGCTCTATTCTGGAATAAAGACGCAAGGCGATAAGGCACAAGGCGATCACGAAAGGCACGAAAGGAAAAGCGAAAGAAAGCCAACTCAAATTGCTACGCAGCAGCATCTATAATTCTTATCTTTCGTGTTTTTCGTATTTTTTTCGTGCTTTTCGTGATCCTGCTCCCTTTCCTCTTTACGGGTATATCAATGTAGCCATTATTTATAAAGAGCTACACTCATATACCCATCAAAACCCTTTCGGGGGCAACATGATTTTGCTGCGGTAATCGCACACATCATTCACCACGCAGCGCCAGCATTCGGGTTTGCGCGCTTTGCAGATGTAGCGGCCATGCAAAATCAGCCAGTGATGTGCATTCAGCAAAAACTCGGGCGGCGTTACTTTCAGTAGTTTGTCTTCCACCGCGCGCACGTCTTTGCCCGTCGCCAAGCCTGTCCGATTGCCAATCCGGAAAATATGCGTATCCACCGCAATCGTCGGAATACCAAACGCCGTATTCATCACCACGTTCGCCGTCTTGCGCCCCACGCCAGGCAGCGCCTCCAGACTTTCCCGATCACGCGGCACTTCGCCGCCGTGCAGCTCCAGCAACATCCGGCAAGTTTCTAGCAAATGCTTGGCCTTACTGCGAAACAGGCCAATCGTATTGATATAGGACTCCAGCCCTTCTAAGCCCAGCGCCAAAATCGCCGCTGGCGTATTGGCGATGGGGAATAAAATCTTGGTCGCCTTATTCACGCCCACATCGGTCGCCTGCGCCGACAGCAACACCGCCGTCAACAGCTCAAACGGCGTCGTGTAATTCAGCTCAGTTTTGGGATTGGGTTCTAGTTCGGCGAGGCGCGCGTAGAAGGTGTAGCGGGTTTGTTTATTCATTCATCGCCCCCAAACCTTACATAACAGCGTCATATTTTTTACCTTTCACGAATATTCTCTGCTAAAGTCCGCCTCATTCTGCGCGGAACACAGTGTCAACAAGTTATTACACTCATCAACATTAATACAACACTTGGATGAACTATGAAATTCAAAGCGCTATTTTTTTCCGCATTTCTTTCTCTACCCACCTTTGCTGCGGATGACACCTCAGCTCCAAATGACTGGGGTGCCGCAGCCCGCCTTTCCACACTCGGCTTGGGTTTGGATATCGCCTACGCGATCAATCCCAATTGGAATGCACGCTTCAATATCAACACGATTGAAATCAATAAAGATGAGATTTCTAATGGCGCACACTGGGATAGCACCAGCAAAATGCTCACCGCTGGCCTGCTGGCTGACTACCACCCGTTTGATAATGGCTTCAAAGTCACCGCTGGCGCGTATTACAACGACAACCATGGTGACGGTACTGCCCAACCCGTGGACGGCACTATTAAAATTGGTAAGAATTACTACAAAGCCAATCAGGTTAGCAACTCACATGCCACAGGGTCATTAAATAATAAATTCTCCCCTTATCTTGGCGTAGGCTACGGCTATAGCGCCAGCAAAGATCCCGCGCGCAGCGGTCTGAGTTTCACCGCCGATCTTGGAGTGATGTACCAAGGCTCAGCCAATGTTACATACAGTGCCACCTGCCTTGATGCATCGGTATGTGGTCAATTGCAATCAGACGTCACCCATGAGGCGCAACGCATCGCCGATGACCACAAGAATTTTTATCCAGTCGTCTCAATCGGTGTTGGCTATCGCTTCTAAATTTGAAGCACTAGCGTCTTCAATAAAGCTTTAATTAGTTTGATTCAAGTGCAAAACGGGCTTAACGCCCGTTTTGCCAGGCCGCAAAAATAACCATTCGACTTTTAACTCAGTGCTGCGGATTCGGTCAATTGCAGCTGTTTCATCGCCGACTTCGCCCGCGCCTCAGCGCGTCGATCCAGCGCTTGTTTGCCCGCAATCAAAAATCCTAGCCCAATAAATGCGCCCGGTGGCAGGATGGCGAGGAGGAATTGATAATTATATTCGGCTGGAATCACATGAATCACCCATGATTTGGCACTCGCGCCAAAGACCAGATCGATACCCGATAACAGCGTGCCTTTGCCGACCAGCTCGCGCATCGCACCTAAGATGCCCAGCACCAGCGTCAGCCCCAAGCCCATAAATAGGCCATCCAGCCCCGATTGCACGACGCCATTTTTCGACGCATACGCTTCGGCGCGCGCCAGCACGATGCAATTGGTGGTAATTAGCGGAATGAAAATCCCCAGCACCACGTACAAATCGTGCACATAGGCATTCATCAGCAAGTCGACCATCGTCACCAGCGCGGCGATGATCAGGATGAAAATTGGCGCGCGCAGCTCGTTCGGCACAAATTCGCGAATCGCCGCAATCGCCGCGCCCGAAATCAGCATCACCACGCTGGTCGCCAAGCCGAGCGACACGCCATTGATGATATTGCTCGACATCACCAGCACTGGGCACAAGCCCAACACTTGCACCACACCGGCATTTTGCTTCCAAATGCTGTTGTGGATAATCGATTGCGTTTCGGCTTTGCTAATCATCTTGCAGCTCCAAATAATGTCGCGTGATTTTTCGCCACGTAATCCAAGGTGTTTTTCACGGCTTTCACGACCGCACGGGGGCTGATGGTTGCGCCTGCGGTGGCGTCAAACGCGCCGCCGTCTTTTGCAACTTTCCATTGACTTTCCAGCGGTGCGGACAATGATTTACCGTCAAATTGCTTGATCCATTCCGATTTTGCAACGTCGATATAATCGCCCAGCCCCGGCGTTTCTTTATGCGCAATAACGCGAACGCCGAGCACGCGCCCATCAGCGGCAACGCCAACCAGTAATTTAATTTTGCCCGAATAACCATCAGGCGCGATGGTTTCAACGACAACGGCGGTAGTTTTTCCAGCTTTTTGCGCGCGATAAATTTGCGAACCCGCTTCGGCATTCAATTGCTTGAGTGCAGCGGCGTTTTGCGGCGTTGCATCATTGAGAATGTCATTCTCAAAACTGCCGACGGGTAAGACTTGTGCGATCAAAGCGACTTTGGCTTTGCGTTCATTATTGGTAACGATGTCTTTGGTTAGCGCATACGTTCCCGCCATCAGCGCAGTAAAAATCAGCGCAAACACCAATAAAGTCAGCGCACCACGCAAGCCGTTTTGCAGCTTGGTTTTCATGCTTGGACTCCCCGCAGCCACATCCGCGCTGAGCATTTTGGGGGAAAACTGGAGTCCACGAAAGACACGAAAATCACGAACAAGGGCAAAAAACACCCCATTATGTTTGGTTTTTTTCGTGCCTTTCGTGGTTTTCGTGGATAAATGGTTTGTTTTTGCTTCGCGTCGATGAGGTGGTTCATTTCCCCTTCCTCCCGAAAACCGCAGGCTGCGTGTATTGGTCGATAAACGGCGCGGCGATGTTCATAATCAGCACGGCGAATGCCACACCGTCGGGGTAAGCGCCAAAAGTGCGGATGAGCCAAGTCAGTAAGCCAATCAAAGCCGCATAAATCAAACGTCCACGCGGTGTCGTTGGCGCAGTGACGGGATCGGTAACGATAAAAAACGCGCCCAGCATCGCCGCGCCGCTCAAGAGGTGAAACGCTGGGCTGGTAAATTGCGCTGGATTGATCAGATAAAATAGTCCCGACATCCCCAGCAATACCGCTAAAAATGCCGTCGGTAATTGCCATTGGATAATTCGCTGCTGCAGCAAATACAGGCCGCCGAGTAAGTAGGCAACAGCAATCAACGCCACTGAGCTGGGCATAAAACTCAGCCAGCTTGCCGACTGAAAAATCGCACCGCTGAAAATTTCGCTCATGCTGTGCGATTGCATCAACGCGGTTTTGACCGTATCCAGCGGCGTTGCTGATGCAAGGGTATCGAACGCTAAGCCATCTGGCAGAATGCCTGAAAAGATATACCCAAACTGCTGCCACGCAGTTAAATCTACATTCGGCAAAGACAATGGCGCATTCCAGCGGCTCACAGACGCTGGAAACGACACGATCATCACCGCAAAACCAACCATCGCTGGATTAAATGGATTTTGCCCCAAGCCGCCGTAGAGATGTTTTGCGAGGCCGATTGCAATCGCAGTCGCCAGCACAATCATCCACCACGGCGATAACGGCGGCAGCGACAAGGCCAACAGCCACGCGGTCACAATCGCCGAACCATCGGTGATAAACGGCTTGATTGGATAATTACGCAATTTCAAGCACGCGGCCTCGGTCGCCAGCGCCGTTATCGTCGCCAGCAAGATTTGCAACAAGATGCCAGCGCCGAACACCCAGACGTAGGCGGCAATCCCAGGCAGAAGCGCGGCGGCGACTTTGAGCATCACCACTTGCAGCGGCGTGGGTTTGATTACATGCGGAGAGGTGCGGATCATTCGTTTCCTTCGGCTTGCTGCCCAGCTTTTTTGGCCGCAGCAGCCGCCATTGCAGCGCGGATTTTGGTGGCTTTTTCTTCGTCGATAGCGGGCTTTGCTGGCGGCTCAATGATAGTATAGGTATTGCTCTCTAGCACCTGTTCTGAAATGGCCGTAGGCGAATACCCATCCGCAGAACTTTCTAGCGTTTCGCTAGCCTTCATCGCCAGCTCGGCTTTTTTCGCCGCAGCCGCTGCGATCTTGGCTTGCTTTTCAATCTCGCGCTGCGCTTTTTCTTCTAGCGTTAAGGCATCTTGTTCGGCCTTGGCTAAAGCGGCTTTCGCCATCGCCGCACGAATTTTGGCGGTTTTTTCAGCCTTCAGAGCTGCAACTGCATCGGCGGCGGCCGTCGCCATCGCGTCCGAATCAGTGCTTAAAGTCGCAGTCGGCGGCGCGGCATTTTCCGCACTGGCTTTGGCCGCGGCGGCGCGTGCCATTGCCGCTTTGATCTTCGCCGCTTTATCCTCATTTACCGCTGGCGCAGCAGATACAAGGGCTGGCGTTACTCCCGCCGCAGCATTATCGCTCGTCGATTTAGATGCTGCGGCACGTGCCATTGCTGCTTTGATCTTGGCGGCTTTATCCTCATTCATCGCTGGCGCAGATACAGGGGCTGGCGTTTCGCCCGTCGCGACATCATCGCTCGTCGATTTAGCTGCTGCGGCGCGTGCCATTGCCGCTTTGATTTTCGCGGCTTTATCTTCCGGCGCAGCCGCATCACTTGTAGCTTCACTGACGACTAAATTTGGCACGGTTTCGCTAGTGACTGGTTTTGGTGCAGATCTCGCAGCGAGGCGAGCCGCTTTTTCTTCCTTCTCGCGCTCTTCGCGGAATTGTTTAAATTCGTGCCGTTCGCGCGCCGTATTGGCTGATTTTTTGGCGCGCTCGGCGTCCCAAATTTCGGATTTGGCAAAGCGGTAATAATCGACCAATTGAATGCTCGACGGGCAGACATAGGCGCAAGCGCCGCATTCGATGCAGTCAAACAGATTGCGCTCTTGCGCCTTACCGAAGTTTTTACTGCGCGCAAACCAATACAAATCCATAGGCTGCAATTCAGCGGGGCACGCCACCGCGCATTCGCCACAACGAATGCAGGGCATTTCGCGTGGTTTTTCGGGGAAGTGGGCGGCGTCCATCGCGATAATGCAATTGCCTGCCTTGGTCAGGCCGACTTGCGTTGATGGCAGTACAAAACCCATCATCGGCCCGCCGTAAATACAGTCGCTCGCTGCATTTAAGCCAGCAAACTTCAGCAAATCGGCAATCGGCGTACCGATCAGCGCTTCGACATTGCCCGGCTTGGCGACATTACCCGTCAGCGTCACAATCCGCGAAATTACTGGCTCGGCGTGTTCTAGCGCCGCGTAAATACTGTACACGGTGGCGACGTTAAAGCATTGCACACCCAAATCAGTCGAGCGCACGCCGCTCGGCACTTCGAGATTGCACAGCAATTTAATTAGCTGTTTTGCGCCACCCGAGGGGTAGAGCGTCGGTACCACAACGACTTCGGCAGCAAAACCGCAAGTTTTGAGTACATCGCGCATCGCCGCAATGGCCTCGGGTTTATTGTCTTCGATGCCGATGAGCACCGTTTTGGCGTTCAGCATTTGCCGCACGATGGCAATGCCTGCGACGATTTCCAGCGCACGTTCGCGCATCAATCTGTCATCGCAGGTGATGTAGGGCTCACATTCCGCGCCGTTAATCACCAAGGTTTCGAGCTGCTCGCGGCCAAACAATTTTAAATGCGACGGAAACACCGCGCCGCCCTGCCCGACCACGCCCATGTCTTGCAAATAGTCGCGAATCGCCTTGCCGTCGCCACGCGCCATCGCTGCACGCCAATCAAATGGCTGTTTCTGCGCCCACTCATCACGGCCATCGCTGGCCAGCGTGATGCAAAGCTCCGCCAAACCCGATGGATGCGCGACTTGCTGCGCGTCAATCGCAATGATTTTTCCCGACGTTGGCGCATGCACCGCCGCCGATACGCTGCCATTCGCAGCGGCGATCATTTGGCCTTTGAGCACGACATCGCCGACATTCACTACGGGCTGCGCACTATTACCGATACTTTGCTGCAAGGGGATAATCAGTTTGGCGGAAATCGGCGCGGCGACTATCGGCGCTCGATTGGACAAGTCTTTCATTTCCGGCGGATGCACACCACCGTGGAAAGGGAAAATTTGGCGGGTGAATTCCATCGCGCTCATCTAGCTCACCTGCTTCAGTTGAATGACCGGATAGCGCCATTTCCACGTATTGACGTTTTCGCCAATCACGACCATATCGATGCAATCGACTGGACACGGCGCGATGCACAGCTCGCAACCGGTGCATTCCGACTCAATCACCGTGTGCATATGCTTGGCCGAACCGACAATCGCATCGACTGGGCAAGCCTGAATGCACAGCGTACAGCCGATGCAAATGTCCTCACGAATCACCGCCACCGCGCGCGGTTTTTCTGCCGCACCCGCACCGCCATCGTCAAACGGCACAAAATCCTTGCCGAGCAACTCGGCCAGCTTGCGAATGCCGTCTTCACCGCCCGGTGGGCATTGATTGATGCCAACTTCTTCATTGGCAATCGCCGTTGCATACGGTTTACAGCCCGGATAGCCGCATTGACCACACTGGGTTTGCGGCAAAATCGCATCGATTTTATCCACCAATGGATCTTCATCGACTTTATATTTAATTGCCGCCCAGCCTAGGACAGCCCCCAGCAAAACGGCCAATCCAGCCATTAAGGCCAGTGCTAATAAAAAACTCATCTGAATTCCTGTGAGGGGTTAGATGTTATGAAGCAAGGTCAAAAACGGAGTCCACGAAAGGCACGAAAACCACGAAAGAAAAAAACACCCAAACAACCGATGCATCCATCGCTCTTGTTCGTGTCTTTTCGTGTTTTTCGTGGACCAATCGCTTTGCTCTACCGTCTGCTCGCCCTACTTAACCAATCCTGCAAAACCCATAAACGCCAAACTCATCAAGCCGGCAGTAATAAACGCCGCTGGCGTGCCTTTAAACGCCTGCGGAATATCCGCGCCTTCCAAGCGCTCGCGCATCGCGGCGAACAAAATCAAAATCAGCGAGAAACCCACCGCCGAGCCAAAACCAAACAGCAGCGATTCAACAAAAGTATGTTTGGCGGACGAATTAATCAGCGGTACACCGAGCACCGCGCAATTAGTCGTAATCAGCGGCAAATAAATCCCCAGCGCTTGGTACAGCACGGGGCTGGCTTTGTGGATGAACATCTCGGTAAATTGCACAATCGCCGCGATGACGACGATAAACGCCAGCGTGCGCAGGTATTCCAGATGCCACAAAATCAGCACCTGATCGATCATCCACGACGTGCCCGACGCCAGCGTCAGCACAAATGCGGTCGCGAGGCCCATGCCGATCGAGGCTTCGAGTTTTTTGGACACGCCCATAAACGGGCAAAGCCCCAAAATCCGCACTAGCACGACATTGTTCACCAACACCGCACCGACGAGTAATAAGAGGTAGTGATTCAGATCCATGATCGTTCCTGTAATGAGGCATCACATTTTTTGTTAGGTATTTGCCTGTGGCTCTTATTTAATAATGGCTACAGCTAAATACATAATAAATCGTTCTAATTAGCTTGGTTCAGCCTGAGCTGAAATCGTCATATCGGCGAAGGCCGGTATCCAGTGCTTCACCTCGGTCAACATTATTGCTGAATTCCTCGCCGCACCGGCATGATGAAAATCTACTTTTTGCGTTTATCGAGGCCAGTTGTACACCAAGAAATTCGTTTTTATTTTCTATTCGCTGCTGCTTAGTAACTCATGCGGCGTACTTCTTACCTGAGTCGCGCTCATGCCGCGCGGCACTTACTTTCTTTGCTTCGCCAAAGAAAGTAAGCAAAGAAAGGCGACCCTAGTATCTGCGTCCGACTTCGTCGGATACCCATCAGCTCCGCCTCCATCCTTGCACCAACGACGCATCAAATCGTCATTCCGGCGAAGGCCGGAATCCAGCGGCAATGATTATCGTCGCTCTGGATACCGGCCTGCGCCGGTATGACGACATAAAAGAGTACTTGTGAACCGCTCACAATGGGTATCGCTGCGCTCAACCCATCCTACTTCACTTTAAACGGCAACGCGCTTGAGGCCTGATAATCAACGCCTTCACAGCCAAATAACACTTCCCCACCTTGCTCATGCACCCAATGCTGGCCGATGATTTGGCGGCCTTCGGCAAATTTGGTTTTTTTACGTTTGATTAAGCGCTTCACCATCAATTGCACCGTTTTTGGCGCGCTCGCAATCGTCGCCAGTACGGCGGTTTCGTATTTGTCGCCGCCTTCCCAACTGTCTTTCACCACCGCATTCCACACCGTGAGCACCGTGCGCATCACACCAGCGAATTGCTCTTTTGAGCAAGGCTTGGGCAAGCCGACCAGCACGGGCTGCGCGAAGGTGAGGATGGTTTGGGTGATTTTTTCGTCTTGGGCTTTCAATGGTGGGACCTTTTCAACGGAAGTGACGCTTTGCTGGGCAATCGCGTTTAATGCGGTTCGAAGCAAAAACAATTCAATAGTCCACGAAAATCACGAAAAAAAATCAAGGAATCACAGCGCATTCTGCACTTGTTCGTGTTTTTTCGTGCTTTTCGTGGGCAACTGTTTTTTGATTTCAAAAACGCTCAACGATGCTGCTGAACTTTCAAAATCGCTTCGGCGCAGTCGG
Source organism: Deefgea rivuli DSM 18356 (assembly GCF_000620145.1). GTDB lineage: Bacteria > Pseudomonadota > Gammaproteobacteria > Burkholderiales > Chitinibacteraceae > Deefgea > Deefgea rivuli. The sequence goes on along the minus strand of NZ_KK211083.1, from coordinate 378,791 downwards.
CAATCAGTTGTGGGCCTTCAAAAATCAGGCCGCTATACACTTGCACCAAGGCGGCACCGGCGCGGATTTTTTCTGCGGCGTCATCACCCGAAACAATCCCGCCCACACCAATAATCGGCAAAGCGCCATCCAGCACTCGTGCCAATTCACGAATCACTGACGTCGATTTCGCTCGTACTGGCTCGCCCGACAAACCGCCAGCTTCTTGGCCGTGGCGCAGGTGTTCCACGCCGGTACGCGATAGTGTCGTATTGGTGGCGATCACGCCGTCGATTTTATTGGCGATCAACAGCTCGCCCATTTCTTGAATTTGGTTGCTATCCAAATCCGGCGCGATTTTGACGGCAATCGGCACATATCGGCCATGCTCATCAGCGAGCTTGGCTTGCTCCAATTTCAACGCAGACAAAAACGCGCCAAATTCATCGGCTTGCTGCAATTGACGGAGATTTTTGGTATTCGGGCTGGAAATATTCACCGTCACATAGCTGGCGTGCGCGTAGACTTTGCGCAGGCTGATGAGGTAATCATCAACGGCTTTTTCTATCGGGGTATCGGCGTTTTTGCCAATGTTAATGCCGAGTACGCCCTTATACTGGCTACGCGCAACATTTTCGAGCAGATTGTCCACGCCGCCATTATTAAAACCCATACGGTTAATAATCGCGCGCGCTTCTGGCAAACGGAACAAACGCGGTTTTGGATTGCCTGGCTGTGGCCGCGGCGTTACGGTGCCAATTTCTAAGAAACCAAAGCCCATTTCGCCCAAGCTATCGATGTAATCGCCGTTTTTATCCAAGCCGGCGGCTAGGCCAACTGGATTTGGAAACTCAATCCCCATCACCGTCACTGGATTGTTTTGCACCGAAGGGGTCAGCGTGCGCAAAAAGCCCATGCTGTGCAGTAGGCTCAAGCCTTTAAAGGCCGCATGATGCGCGCGTTCCGCCTCCATCATAAACAGCAGCGGTTTAGCGAGTTGATATGCCATTACAGAACCTTATTAAAATCATATTGAAAAGCTAAAAACAAACTGGATCACGAAAGGCACGAAAAACAATTCAAAAAAAGACGAAAAAGAGCAAATAAATTGGCGAAGAAAAACCTGTTAATTTTCGTGGGAGCGGGCTTGCCCGCGAATACACAGCTGCGCGGGCAAGCCCGCTCCCACAAGTTCTAACCTCTATCCCTAGCTACTTATCTCATTCAGCCCAAACGAAATCTCTTTCGTGAAGTTCGGCCTTTTTTCGTGTTTTTCGTGGAATTTTTTAACCGTTGCGATTCACGCACGCATCAAACGTGTTTTGCATCAAGGTCGCCACCGTCATCAGGCCAACACCACCCGGCACTGGCGTAATCCAACTGGCGCGCTCTTTCGCGACGTCAAACTCCACATCGCCGCACAATTTGCCGTTGTCTAGGCGATTAATACCCACGTCGATGACGATTGCGCCTTCTTTAATCCATTCGCCTTTAACGAAGTTCGGGATACCCACACCCGCCACCACCACATCCGCGCCGCGTACTTTCTCGGCCAGATCTTTAGTTTTGCTGTGGCAGATTGTTACCGTTGCACGCGCGAGCAAGAGTTCCAAGGCTTGCGGACGACCCACGATATTGCTCGCTCCCACCACCACCGCATCTTTACCGACCAAATCAATGCCGGTTTTTTCCAGCAAAGTCATTACGCCGCGTGGCGTGCATGGGCGCAGCAAAGGCATTTTCAGTACCAACCGGCCAATATTGTACGGATGAAAACCGTCGACATCTTTGATCGGATCGATCAATTCGATCACTTTATCGGCATCAATATGTTTAGGCAGCGGCAATTGCACCAAAATCCCATCCACGTCATCACGGGTATTGAGCTCTGCAACCAACTTCAATACATCGGCTTCGGAGGTGTCGGCAGGCAAATCATACGCAAACGAGGTGATCCCTGAGTTTTCGCATTGACGCTTTTTATTGCCCACATACACTTGCGATGCTGGGTCCAAGCCCACCAAAATAACCGCCAGCGCAGGCGCGCGCTTGCCGCTAGCGACACGTGCATCCACTTTGACACGAACTTCGGCAACGATTTCTTGGGAAATGGCTTTACCATCAAGGATCTGGGCAGTCATGGATTTACTCCGGCGAATTCTGTAAAGGAGCGCATTTTCTCACTATTTGAACTTCTTTTCCCATCATTTCAACAATTTCACAAAAAAGTTCAAACAGGGTGTTGACGGGAAGGAATCGGCAAAGTATAGTTCGGCCTCTGTTCGGGGCGTAGCGCAGCCCGGTAGCGCACCTGGTTTGGGACCAGGTGGTCGTGAGTTCGAATCCCACCGCCCCGACCAGAAACACTTAGTAAGCAGTAAATACGGAGCTCCCGTAGCTCAACCGGATAGAGCAACGACCTTCTAAGTCGTAGGTTACAGGTTCGATTCCTGTCGGGTGCGCCAAGCATACCGAGAAATCAAAGAATTTAAAGTTTTGTGGTGGCTGTAGCTCAGTTGGTAGAGTCCAGGATTGTGATTCCTGTTGTCGTGGGTTCGAGCCCCATCAGCCACCCCACAAAAAGAAAAGCCCGATATCATGCGATGTCGGGCTTTTTTTCGTCTTGGGGAACAGCAATGAGCACTACTTTTTTCTGGCATGACTATGAAACCTTTGGCGCGGTGCCGCGCCTAGATCGGCCCAGCCAATTTGCTGGCATTCGCACCGATAGCGAGCTGAACGAAATCGGTGAGCCGCTGATGATTTATTGCCAACCCGCCAATGATTTCCTGCCCGATCCGTTTGCCTGCTTGCTAACTGGCATCACGCCGCAAATATGCCTAGAAAAAGGCATTCCAGAAAATCAGTTTGCCAATTTGATCGAGCGCGAGTTGGCTGCACCCGGTACGATTGGCGTTGGCTACAACACGATTCGTTTTGACGACGAAGTCACGCGTTATATGTTCTGGCGTAATCTAATGGACCCGTACGCACGCGAATGGCAAAACGATTGCTCGCGCTGGGATTTGCTAGATGTGGTTCGCGCGACTTATGCCTTGCGCCCTGCCGGTATTCAATGGCCCGTGAATGACGAAGGCAAAGTCAGCTTTAAACTCGAACTACTGAGCACCGCGAATGGTTTAGTCCACGAAGCAGCACATGATGCGCTGTCTGATGTACGCGCCACAATTGCGTTGGCACGACTGATTCGTGAAAAACAACCACGTCTGTTTGATTTCTGTCTGGCGCTGCGCAAAAAGGATCGTGTATTCGACGAGATCAATCTCGGCAATCCAAAACCGTTTATTCATATTTCCGGCATGTACGGTGTGGAACGCGGCAATTTAGCGATTGTCTGGCCGCTGGCGATGCACCCAACGAATAAAAATGAAATCATCGTCTGGGATTTGGCGTTCGATCCGAGCGAGCTATTTACGCTGGACGCGGCCACGATGCGCGAACGCATGTTTAGCAAACAAGCCGATTTGCCCGAAGGTGTGAGCCGCCTACCGATCAAAACGATTCATGCGAATAAATCGCCGATAGTCGTCAGCAATCTAAAAACGCTCAGCGCAGAGCAAGCGGCTTTATGGGGCGTGGACATGGACGTCATTCAAGCGCACGCAGCGCAATTGGCGGCGAGCGGTGATTTAGCCACAATTTGGCGCGATGTATTTAAGCGCGAAGCCAGTAGCGAAAAACCCGATGTCGACGCCAATCTCTACGGTGGCTTTGTATCACCGACGGATCGACGCACCCTCAATCGCATCCGCACCCTGTCGCCGGAAAAACTCGCGGTTGAGCAAGCGCATTTTGATGATCGCCAATTGGAAGAGTTATTTTTCCGCTACCGCGCCAGAAATTATCCCGCGAGCCTGAACGAGCAAGAAATGCAGCGCTGGGAACAATGGCGCAGCGCCAAGCTATTTGACGGCGCAGCAGGCGCGCGGACTTTAGAGCAATACAGCGAAGAAATTGATCGTCTATCTGAAGATGCCGACGAGCGCGGCGAAGAAATTTTAGCGGTGCTGTATGATTACGCCGAAATGATTGCACCTGAGATTAACTACTGATGTATACGCCGCTATGCCTTCATGAATAAAACGTAGCGGAATATACCTAAAGATTATGAATTCCATCTTAAAACAAAAAATCATCACTGTTTGCCAGCAAAAAATAGCGCAGAAAGGCGAAAATGTCGGCTTGTCGTTTTATGCTTTTTTTGCCAATAAAAACGATAATCCCGCCTTATTGATGGAAGCGGCGACGTGGTGGATTCAAACCCATCGCCTCGATCATTTTGAAAAGGCTGTCAAAATTAAGGCGATGGTTGAAGCTATTTCGGATTAAAGCTCAAGCAAACACCAGCGTTCCCGCCAAAAACAGCATCGTACCGCCAGTAATCCCATCGATCCATTGCCACGCCACAGGCCGCGATAAATGCCGCGATAGCGCGTGCGCAGCAAAACCCAACACACAAAACCACAGTAGCGAAGCGCTCGCCGCACCCAAAATAAAGCTAGGCCGCAAATCAGCAGAATAACTGCCACCAATCGAACCGAGCAACACCACCGTATCCAAATAGACATGCGGATTTAGCAACGAAATCGCCAAAATCGTTAGCAAGGCACGCTTGGTGCTTACCGGCGCAGCACTCGGTTCGACTTCCAGCGCGGTATTGCGACGCAAAATCGCCGCCCAACTACGTAAGCCATACCACAGCAAAAAGGCCGCCCCACCCCAACGCGCCGCGCCGAGTAAGATCGGCGACGCTTGCACCAGCGCCCCCATACCAAAAACGCCCAAGGCAATCAGCGCCGCATCGAGCACGATGCACACCGCCAGTGTCATGACCAAATGCTGGCGCTGAATCCCTACCCGCAACACATAAGCGTTTTGCGCGCCAATAGCCATAATCAAGGCCGCACACAAACCCAGCGCCTTCACAAATACCATCCAATCAATCATCTCGTTCACCTGCACTTTATATGCCTCGATTGTCATAGAAGGTGCAGCAAAATTAAACATGATTTACTATTTCTAATTAATGCTTAATTTTTCTTAATAAGCAATGTGACGCAGGACAAAGTCAAAAACGGGGAACACGAAAAACACGAACAAGGCCGAAAAAACCACGAAAATAAGCAATAAACCAATACTGATTTTCTTTCGTATTTTTTCGGCCTTTTTTCGTGCCTTTCGTGATCCAAGCTTTTGATCTTAATAGGGGTAGGAGATGCTGGATATACGCAAAGGTGAGGCGCTGCTAGCGGTGATGGATTGCGGTAGCTTTGAGCAGGCGGCGGCACTGCTGCATTTGACGCCGTCGGCGGTGTCGCAACGCGTGAGCGCGCTGGAAAGCCAGCTCGGCACGCCATTACTGAACCGCACCCGCCCTTGCCGCCCGACGCGCGCTGGGCAGCGCTTGGCGCAATATCTGCGCCGCAGCCATTTATTGGAAAGTGAATTTTTTGCTGAACTCGACGAAGAGCAAAATCGGCCCCTCACCGTGCCGATTGTCGTCAATCACGACACGCTGGCGACGTGGCTGTTGCCCGCGCTGGCCGAATTTTTAATTGCCGAGCGCGTCTTGCTCGACATCACCGTCGACGATCAGGACCACACGTATACGTTTTTGGAAAGCGGCCATGCGCTAGCGGGCGTTTCCAGCGAGATGGAGGCGCTACGCGGTTGCCGCACCGAACCATTGGGCATCATGCGCTATCGCCTGCTGGCGCATCCGCAATTTGTGGCGCGCTATTTTCCGCAAGGCTTGCAACGCGAAGCCGCACGCGTCGCACCGTTAATGGTGTTTAACCGCAAGGATGCACTGCAAGCCAACTTTTTGCTGCGTACGCTGGGCTTGCCGAGCACGCATATTCACTGTCATTACGTGCCGTCGAGCGAGGCATTTTTGCAGGCGATTCAATTGGGTTTGGGCTACGGCATGGTGCCAGAATTACAGTACCGCGATTTACTCAGTAGCGGCGAATTGATCGACCTAGCGCCAGAGCAACCGACCGATGTCACGCTGTACTGGCACTGCTGGCGTGTGCAATCGCCTAAATTAGAGAAACTTAGCCTCGCTGTCATTCACGCAGCAAAACAAAGCTTATTGCAGGGTATTTAATTATAACCATTGCTAAAAAAGACCCAGCGTTAAATACCCAATAAAAAACCCCGCAATGCGGGGTTTTCTTTGCCGACAGCTTGGCTGTCAAACGTAGCGCTTAGTGCAAAGCAATTACGCTTTAGCAGCAACCACTTTACGCGCTGGCAATTTTTCCTTAATACGTGCAGATTTACCTGAACGATCACGGAGGTAGTACAGTTTTGCGCGGCGAACGTCACCACGACGTTTAACTTCGATACCAGCAACCAGTGGAGAGTACGTTTGGAAAGTACGCTCAACACCCATGCCAGAAGAAATTTTACGCACGATAAACGCGCTGTTCAGACCACGGTTACGTTTAGCAATCACGATGCCTTCGTAAGCCTGTAGACGTTCACGAGTACCCTCTTTCACTTTAACGCTAACAACAACGGTGTCGCCAGGTGCAAAGTCAGGGATCGCTTTGTTTAAACGAGCAATTTCTTCTTGCTCAAGAATTTGTAACAAATTCATGGATACTACTCCGTGTGTGAAACCGTACCTTCTGCCCGAGGATTCGGGAGCGCTGCATATTCAGTTTTGAATTCAGCCAGAAGACGAGCTTCCTCTTTAGTTAACTGGCGGCCTTGCAGCAAATCTGGACGGCGTAACCAAGTACGCCCCAAAGACTGCTTTAGGCGCCAGCGCCTTATTGCAGCATGATTACCCGACATCAAGACATCTGGTACCAACATGCCGCGATAATTTTCGGGACGGGTGTAATGCGGGCAATCCAGCAACCCATCCACAAATGAATCTTCCACTGCACTGGCTGCGGTATTGAGCACACCAGGAATCAAGCGGGATACGGCGTCGATTAGAATCATCGCGGGCAACTCGCCACCCGATAATACATAATCACCAACCGAAATTTCTTCATCAACTTGCGTCTGGATAACACGCTCATCAACGCCTTCATACCGACCACACAACAAAACCAAACTTGGCAATTGAGCCAAAAGTTCCGCTTTTTTATGCGTGAGCGGTGCGCCTTGCGGCGACAAATAAATCGTGTGCGGCACACACCCTACATCGCGTTGATGCTGCTTGGCCGCAGCCAAAGCTTCGTCCAGCGGTGTAGGCAACATCACCATCCCAGGACCACCACCGAAGGGGCGATCATCGACACGATGATAGTTATCCGTAGTGTACGTTCGCGGATTCCATGTCGTTAAACCGATCAGATTTAATTCAACCGCCCGCCGAGTTACCCCATGCGCACTGATTGCATCAAACATTTCTGGAAACAAAGTAACAACATCAAATTGCATGCGAACCTAAGCACAGAACCGAGCACTGCGGATTAATAATCCAAGCCCCAATCGACGCGCATCACACGCGTTTCAAGGTTGACATCCAGCACCACATGCCCCACAAACGGCACAAGCCGCTCAGTGGTTTCATCTTTAACGACGATGACATCGTTAGCGCCAGTTTCAAACAGCTTATCAATAACACCCAAACGCTCATCTTGCTGATTAAATACTTCCAAGCCAATCAAATCAGCCCAGTAATATTCGCCTTCAGCCGCGGGCGGCATACTGCTGCGCGGGATAAAGACTTCGCTGCCTTTCAGTGCAAAAGCCGCATCGCGGTCATTCACGCCTTCCAGTTTTGCGCCCAATTTCTTCGGCTGCATATGCGAATCAACAACTTTATAAGCGCGCCAAACACCATTACGCCCTAGCCACCAAACTGGGTAGTTCAGTAAACTATCAGCGTTTTCAGTGTCGGCAACGAGGCTAATCCAGCCTTGAATGCCAAAAGGCCCATTCACATAACCCATCGACACCAGATCATCTGGCACTTCGGTCGTTGCTGCTGAGGCCTTCAGATTATTCAGCACGAATTACTTAGCTGCGTTTTTGATCAAACGAGCTACAGTGTCCGATGGCTGTGCGCCAACGCCAAGCCAGTAAGTCAGACGATCTTGCGTCAAACGTACTGATTCTTCAGCGCCACGGGCTTGAGGATTGTAAAAACCTACGCGCTCGATGAAACGACCATCGCGGCGGTTGCGCGAATCAGTCACAACGATGTTGTAGAACGGGCGATCTTTTGCGCCACCACGAGCTAGACGAATCACGACCATAATAAAACCCAATATTGGTAATTAGCAGAAAGGCGGCGATTCTGCCTGAAAACAGACTTCACCGCAAGGATGTACAACAATTAACTTCTAAACGGCAACAATGTAGCTTGCCGAAACTCTATGCAGCAGACAGCGACAGCTAAGGGTATCTGCATATAAGCCATATTAAATGATGGCTACATTCAAATACCCATAAAACCCTACATTCCCGGCATCATACCCTTAAGGCCGCGCATCATTTTCATCATGCCGCCACCCGAGAATTGCTTCATCATTTTTTGCGTTTGCTCGAACTGCTTCAGCAAACGATTCACTTCTTGCACCGAAACGCCAGCACCGGTCGCAATCCGGCGTTTACGGCTAGCTTTAAGGAGTTCAGGCTTCCGACGTTCCAGCGGCGTCATTGAATTGATAATGCCTTCAATCCGCGCCACCGATTTATCGTTCACTTGGCTATCGGCCATCGCAGCCATATTGCCGGGCAATTTATCCATCAAGGCCGACATCCCGCCCATTTTCTTCATTTGTTGAATTTGAGTTTTAAAGTCTTCCAGATCAAACCCTTTACCAGATTTGACCTTTTTCATCATTTTGAGGGCTTCGGCTTCATCGACCGAATTTTTCACGTCTTCGATCAAAGACAGCACATCGCCCATGCCAAGTACGCGGCTGGCCATCCGGTCTGGGTGGAAAGGCTCCAGCCCAGTGAGTTTCTCGCCCGTACCCAAGAACTTAATTGGCTTGCCGGTCACATGACGCACCGACAAAGCCGCGCCGCCGCGTGAATCGCCGTCCATTTTGGTCAGCACGATACCGGTCAGTGGTAACGCCTCATTAAAGGCTTGCGCGACATTCACCGCGTCTTGACCTTGCATCGCATCGACGACGAATAAGGTCTCGATCGGATTCACCGCTGCGTGCAAGGCTTTAATTTCAGCCATCATCGCTTCGTCAATCGCCAAACGCCCTGCTGTATCGACAATCAGCACATCATAAAAATGTCGTTTTGCATGATCGATGGCCGCCACAGCGATATCAACCGGCTTTTGCGCCACATCGGATGGAAACCAATCAACGCTCAATTGCCCCGCCAAGGTTTTGAGCTGCTCAATCGCCGCGGGGCGATACACGTCAGTAGAAACCAGAAGTACTTTCTTTTTCTGGGTTTCTTTTAAATGCTTGGCCAACTTACCTGATGTCGTGGTTTTACCCGCTCCTTGCAAACCCGCCATCAAAATCACGGCGGGCGGCACGGCAGCCAAGTTCAGCGCATCATTTTGCATGCCCATCAGCTTGGTGAGTTCTTCGTAGACCACACCAATCAAGGCTTGACCCGGCGTAAGGCTGCCGACGACTTCTTGACCTTCGGCACGCACTTTCACATCGGCAATAAATTGCTTCACCGCCGGCAAAGCCACATCGGCCTCAAGCAGCGCCATGCGCACTTCGCGCAGCGCATCCTTCATATTGTCTTCAGTCAAGCGGGCGTTACCGCGCAGCGTTTTAACCACACCGCCCAAGCGGCCAGACAGATTTTCAAACATGCGTTACACCTTTAATGCGGTTGATGCCGATTCGGCATCGACTCTGTTAGACTAAACAATCGACATTTTAACCTGATTTGACGTGCTCACCCTGCTTACCCCACTCACTCTGCTGATTTACCTGTTACTCGGTTGGCATTTTTGCCAAATCCGTCTTGCAGGACAGCCACCTGCTCGCTACTTACCTGAGCTGGGTTTATTGCTAGCAGGCTTGCTGATTCACAGTGCAGCGGTACTGTTACCATTGCTGAGCGCGCCACAATTGCACTTTGGCGCAGCAGAGTCACTTTCATTGACCGCATGGCTCAGCTTACTGATTTATGTGCTCGGCAGGCAACGCTGGAAACTCGACGGCCTAGAGCCGCCGCTCTTTGCGTTTGTCGCCAGCTTTGTACTGCTGTCAATACTGCTCCCGACTGGTCACGCCATTACCTACGTACAAAACAACCTCTCGCGCAGCCACTTTTTACTCGCGATGCTAGCGCAGGGGCTGATTGTCAACGCCGCAGCGATCGCTATTCTAATGCGTTTCTCTGATCGCAACCTGCACAATACCAGCCGAAAAATTCTAGCGCGCACGCTACCACCGCTATTAACACTAGAAAAATTACTCTTTAGCTGCGTCACCAGCGGTTTTATTTTACTCAGTGCAGCACTCATCACCGGCATCGTTTTTTCTGAGCAAATAAACGGTGCTTTGCTCACGCTCTCACACAAAACTATTTTTGCTTTAGCCTCATGGGCGATTTTTGGCATGCTACTGATAGGTAGAATTCGTTATGGCTGGCGTGGTCGCTTTGCTGCCAACTGGGCGCTCGCCGGATTTAGCTTATTATTTCTAGGCTATATTGGCACGCGTATTGCCCTGGAAGTGTTCTTTAGCAAGGGCTAGCAAGCAATACCCATATACAAAACTTGATTAAATTGCACTCAAAAAAGTTAGGTACGCACCGCCTGCCCCTAAAAAGAACAAATACGCAAGCCAACACACAAACGACATGCACGCAACATTCAATGGCGCGAGCGGCGTCGTCGTCCCGCCAATCGTCTTACATCTGCTAGACTACAAGCGCAAAAACATAAATAACACTATATTGAGCCAACGCTCATACCATCAATAACGGCTCTGGAGAGACTTCTCGCTTATGACTGCCCCACCTATTTCTGGGCTTGCACGGCTTTTAGTGCAACATGGCCGCCTAATTGAAGCCGATGCAGAAGCGCTGCAAACCAATGCTGCGAGCAATAAAGTCTCCTTTATTGAACAACTCATTCAAAGCAAGAAAATGTCAGCACGCGACATTGCCGATTTCTCTTCCAAAACGTTTGGCTACCCATTGCTCGACCTCGACCGAGTCGACCCTAGTTATATCCCACAGGGCATACTCGACGCTAAAGCGATGCAAACACAGCGGCTCGTTCCACTGTATAAACGCGGCACTAAGCTCTTCATTGGTATTTCTGATATTACTAATATGGCAGCGGTGGAAAACGTTCGCTTCCAAACCAATGCTCAAGTCGAACCCATTATTGTCGAAGACCCTAAACTCGCTATTTTGCTCAGCAAAATGATAGAAGCGAGCGGCTCCACGCTCAAAGACATGGTCATTGATGAGGCCGACCTTGAAATGGCTGGTGGTGATGACCAGCCTGTACAAGACAGTGCAGCCAATTTAGAAATCGACGATGCTCCGATCGTTAAATACCTACAAAAAATGTTAATGGATGCGATTAATCAAGGCGCATCCGATATCCACTTTGAGCCTTACGAGAAGTTTTTCCGCATTCGCTATCGCGTCGATGGCGTCCTACGCGAAGTCGCTACGCCACCACTCGCGATTAAAGAAAAAATTTCCTCACGCATCAAAGTCATTTCGAAGCTCGATATTTCAGAAAAACGCGTTCCACAAGATGGCCGGATGAAACTCGTTTTATCCAAAAGTCGCGCCATTGACTTTCGGGTATCCACATTACCGACGATGCATGGCGAAAAGATTGTTATGCGGATTTTAGATCCATCGTCTGCAACACTAGGCATCGATGCGCTCGGCTATGACCCAGACCAAAAAGCAACTATTTTAGAAGCGATTCACCGCCCTTATGGCATGGTGCTCGTCACAGGGCCAACAGGCTCAGGCAAAACTGTTTCACTTTATACGTGTTTGAATCTACTCAATAAACCCGACATCAATATTTCCACAGCAGAAGATCCGTGCGAGATTAATTTACCGGGCATTAACCAAGTTAACGTCAACGACAAAGCAGGCCTAACATTCTCTGCCGCACTCAAGGCCTTTTTACGCCAAGATCCAGACATCATCATGGTGGGTGAAATTCGTGACTTAGAGACGGCTGATATTGCAATTAAAGCAGCCCAAACGGGTCATATGGTGTTCTCTACACTCCATACCAACGATGCACCAACAACGCTGACACGGATGCTCAATATGGGCATCCAACCGTTTAATATTGCTTCGTCAGTGATCTTAATCACAGCCCAACGACTAGCCCGCCGCTTATGCAGTTGCAAACAAGTCGTAGACATCCCCGAAGCTGCATTATTAAGTGCAGGATTTGATCAAAGTGATTTAGACGGCAGCTGGAAAAGTTATGGGCCAAAAGGCTGCGAGATCTGCAAAGACAGTGGCTACAAAGGCCGTGTGGGTATCTATCAAGTAATGCCAATCACCGATGATTTAAACCGCATTATTATGAGTAACGGTAACGCCATTGATATCGCAGATCAAGCACGCAAAGAAGGTGTATTGTCGCTACGCGAAGCGGGCTTACGTAAAGTCAAACAAGGCCTAACCTCTCTTGAAGAGATTATGGCCGTCACCAACGAATAGAGGCCTACTTATGGCAGCCCAAAAAAAAGCAGCAGTCAAAGAATTTACTTTTCACTGGAAAGGTAAAGATCGCACCGGCAAAGCAGTCAGCGGAGAAATGCGCGCCAGTGGTGAAGCCGTCGTTAAAAACACGCTACGTCGCCAAGGCATCAACGTTGCCAGCGTAAAAAAAATCCGTATGGCAGGCGGTCGTAAAATTACCGAGTTGGACATTGCGATGTTCACTCGTCAGTTGGCCACCATGCTCAAATCTGGCGTGCCTCTACTCACCTCATTTGACATCGTTGCTAAAGGTCATGGCAACCCATCAGTCACCAAGCTACTCAACGAAATTAAAACCGATATTGAAACAGGATCTTCTTTAACCCAAGCATTTAGAAAGCATCCGCTACAGTTTGATGCGCTATATTGCAATCTCGTCCAAGCAGGCGAGCAAGCCGGTATTCTTGATGCGCTGCTAGCACGCCTAGCAACATACAAAGAAAAAATCCTTGGTGTGAAAAAGAAAATCAAATCAGCGATGTTTTACCCTACTGCGATTATCGTTGCTGCATTTGTAATCACCGCCGTTATTATGATTTTTGTTATTCCCGCTTTTAAAGATTTATTCTCAAGCTTCGGTGCAGACTTGCCTGCACCAACCCAATTCGTAATTGCCGTTTCGGATATATTTACCAGCTATTGGTATATTATATTTGGTGGTATTTTTGGTGGCTTCTGGCTATTTATGAACGCGTGGCGCCGCTCTGAGGCGATGCAGATCTTTATGGATAGACTTATCCTAAAACTACCTGTGCTAGGGGAAATTGTTAAAAATGCGACAATCGCACGCTGGACACGGACATTAGCAACAATGTTTGCTGCAGGCGTACCCTTAGTCGAATCACTGGAGTCTGTCGGTGGCGCAGCAGGTAATTATATTTACAAAATAGCCACAAAAAAAATACAGTCGGAAGTCAGTACCGGTACTAGCCTGACCGTTGCAATGCAAAATGCCAATGTATTTCCCAATATGGTGATGCAAATGACCTCAATTGGCGAAGAATCCGGCTCGTTAGACGCCATGCTGAGCAAAGTAGCTGACTACTACGAAGAAGAGGTCGACAATGCAGTCGAGGCCTTATCCAGCCTCATGGAGCCCATTATTATGGTCGTATTAGGCACACTGATCGGTGGACTTGTCGTTGCGATGTATCTACCCATCTTTAAAATGGGTGCGGCAGTTGGTGGTTGATACATTTTATTCACTCCAAGACAAATCAATGTTTATTTTTCTAATTGGGATAATCGGTCTTTTAGTCGGCAGTTTTTTGAATGTGGTTATTCACCGATTACCCCTTATGCTAGAACGCGCATTCAAGGCTGAATGCGCCGCATTTGAATGCGGCATTGAGCCAGCTCCAGCCAAACCCTATAACCTGATGGTTCCGCGATCAGCCTGCCCACACTGCCAGCATCAAATTACCGCGCTAGAAAATATTCCAGTGCTCAGCTGGTTGGCATTAAAAGGTAAATGCAGCCAATGTAAAGCGGTCATTAGTGCACGCTACCCAATAATCGAACTACTCACTGCGCTCATTTCTGCAGGGCTCGCTTGGCATTTTGGAATGGGTTTAGCACTAGCTGGTGCATTGATTTTGGCATGGTTTTTGATTGCCCTCATCATGATTGATGCAGACACCTATCTGCTCCCAGACAGCATGACGCTACCCCTCATCTGGCTGGGGCTACTCTTCAATAGTTTTAATACCTTTACTACGCTACAAAGTGCGGTATATGGCGCAATAGCAGGCTACCTATCGCTCTGGAGCGTATACTGGGCATTTAAGCTGTTCACTGGTAAAGAAGGAATGGGTTATGGTGATTTCAAACTCCTCGCAGCTTTAGGTGCTTGGTTTGGCTGGAGTATGATCCCGATGATTATTCTACTTTCTTCGTTCGCAGGAGCCACCATTGGTATTGTGATGGTGCTCGGACAGAAACGTGGCTGGAATAAACCGATGCCATTTGGTCCCTATTTAGGCGTCGCCGGATTACTCGCGTTGATTTGGGGCAAAGACTTATCACTTGCCTTATACGGAATTGCATAGCGTGCTCATCGTCGGGCTTACGGGTGGAATAGGTAGCGGGAAAAGTAGTTTCTGCGCTGCCTTTTCAGATCTTGGCGTACCCATTATTGATACCGACGACATTGCTCATCAATTATCTAAGCCCACCTCCGATGCCAATGCACAAGTCGCCCGGCAATTTGGTGCTGATGCGCTGCTTGCCGATGGATCTCTGAATCGCACATGGCTGCGCCAACTTATTTTCACCGATCCGAGCAAAAAAAAACAATTAGAGACCATTTTCCATCCTCTAATTTTAAAAAAAACGAAAGAAGAAATTCAGAAAATCAGCTCGCTACACCACTACTGCATTGTTGCAGTCCCTTTATTATTTGAAACGACGGCATTTCGTAATTTAATCCACTACTCAATTGTGATTGACTGCGATGAACAAGATCAAATCAATCGAGTGATGCTACGCAGCAAGCTAAACCATAATGAAGTCCAAAACATTATTGCAGCACAAATGCCCCGCAAACAACGCAATTATTTAGCAGATCACATCATTACAAACAATGGCACATTGTCGAGCATTGCTGAGAAAGTGTCGCAAATGCATAGCTTTTTATTAGAAAAGACTTAATTAATCAATCAATGGGTTTTCAAAATGCCGCGTATGCGGCAAAATTGCGAATCTTTACCGGACCAATGAATTGTGATCAGTTACGAATTTCCGATCAATGAGAGAATACGAACCCTTTTGCGGCTCGAAGACCTCTACGTCCGCACCGAAGAATTTGCATCGCGCGACCTACCGATCGATCACCATATGGCCTTGCTCGGTATATTTGAAATTATGGAAGTCGCCAGTCGCGCGGACTTAAAATCCGACTTACTTCAAGAGCTTGAACGTCAGCGTCAGACGCTACTTGCCTTACGCAATAATCCACACATTTCTGAAGATGCGCTTGATCGTGTACTGTCAGAAATTGAATCAACTCACGCTCGACTTTTAAGTATGACTGGCAAACTAGGTCAATACTTAAGAGAAAATGAGTGGCTGATGGCGATTAAGCAGCGAATATCTATTCCTGGTGGCGTGTGCGAATTCGATCTTCCTTCGTATCACTACTGGCGCACCCAGTCTGCAGAACGCAGAAAACTCGACTTAGAACGCTGGCTCAATCCGCTGATGCCTATCAAACAAGGCTTAGATATCGTCTTAAAGCTATTGAGAGACTCAGCAAAATCCAATCATTTTATTGCCAAAGCGGGTTCGTTTCAGCAAATGTCTGGCGGAAAAACAGTACAAATGCTAAAAGTCAGCCTAAATGATGATCTGCCAGCTGTTCCTGAGCTATCAGCAAACCGCTATGCCATTAATATTCGCTTTGTAGTACCAAGCACCAGTGGCGATAGAGCAAAAGTCGTTGATGCCGACGTTCCATTCACACTTGCCTATTGCAATTTGTAAGTTGTCCATGAAAAAAATAGCCTGCCCACAATGCGGCACACTGATTGAATACAGCACAAGCAATCCATTTCGCCCATTCTGCTCAGAGCGCTGTAAAATGCTCGACCTAGGCGCCTGGGCCAGTGAATCTTATCGCCTGCCTGACAATTCAACATCTCCAGAGTCGCTTGATGACTCCCTTCATAGCCATACGACAGACACCAACTAGTTTCTGCCACAGTAACTTCACAAATATTTAACCACTTCGTCATGAAGGCCGAGTAATTTAACTCCCAATCTAACGGGAGTTATTTATGTTTGTTGAAAGCGAAAAATCAGAAAAGAAACACAAAAAAACACTGACTGTTTCAATCGCCACCAGCACTGAAACCATTCGTGCGGCTCAAACTTTGCGTTATCAAGTTTTCGTCGAAGAAATGGGCGCGCGAATCACAACTAAAACCCCAGGCCTAGATCAAGACTTGTTTGATGACTACTGCGACCATTTGGTAGCGCATGATGAAGATACCGGTGAAGTAATTGGCACCTACCGGATTTTACCGCCACATCAGGCAAGAAAAGTAGGTAGCTACTATTCGGATACAGAGTTCGATCTCACGCGGCTGCAACACATTCGCCCTCAGTTAGTCGAGCTAGGCAGAACCTGTGTACATCCAAAATATCGCAACGGAGCGACCATCGCTCTGCTCTGGTCAGGCATAGCTGACTACATGCAGAAACATGGCTATCAATACATGATTGGCTGCGCGAGTGTAACTCTGGCAGATGGTGGCCATCTTGCGGCAAACCTCTACAATAAAATTGCGAGCAAATCACTCGCTCCAATCGAATGGCGGGTTTTTCCTAGATGCCCATTACCAATTGCAGCATTGGAACACGATCAAAAAGTGGAAACGCCAGCTCTGATTAAAGGTTATATTCGTGCAGGCGCAATGATCTGCGGTGAGCCGGCTTGGGATCCTTATTTCAATACTGCCGACTTTCTAATGTTACTACCAACCAAGCAAATTGATGTTCGCTATGCGCGCCACTTCAATCGTTAACACACTAAAATTCCAGCCAGATATTGACTAATAATAGGCACACTAAAAAAAGCACCTCGTATCAGCGACTTAACACGAAAAGCAAAGCAGGCTTAGAAAATTTGTTTTGCTTTTCTCTACGTAGTCCAGTCATATCAGACGATCTTATCGACTACAAATGCAGCTCAATCGAGCAAAGCCTCTAGCCAAACCTTATAACGACTAGATAAATTAATAAGAGAATAACAACATCACTCAAGCATCAAACTTGAAGCAGCAAATGCCGGCACCTGGAATAAAGCACCAGTATCAAGGCAAATGGCAGTGAGTTGACCACCCCAGATGCACCCAGTATCAAGTGCCACTATCTTATCCGTCACAATTAAACCCAACGCAGACCAATGCCCAAAAACGGCCTTCTTTACAGTAGCGCCTTCATCGGCAAACCATGGCTTTAAATTGATTGGCGCAAAAACTGGCTCAGCCTTAAATTTTAAATCTAATTCTGTGCCGTTCAACATCCGCATTCGTGTTAGCGAATTGACACCAAAACGAAATAGTTCTGGCTCAACCAAAGTTGGACTCCACTTAGCCGGAGTATTTCCATACATATGCTCAAGCCAAGCGGCATAATCCTCCCCAGCCAGCTTCTCACTGCAAAAACACGCAATATCCTGCAAAATATCAAAAGGCACCGCAGGATTTATACCGGCATGTGTAATGACAAACTGCTCGTAATGAAGCAACAAAGGCTGCTGACGCAACCAATGCATTAACTCATCCAGATCAGGTGCGTTGAACACTGAATCGAGTGTATCCAGACCTTTAGGTTTGGTAACACCTGCCCAGCAAGCCAATAAATGCAAGTCATGATTTCCCAGCACAAACTCAATGGAAGACTCGTGCTGCTTCACATAGCGCAATACTTCTAATGATTTCGGCCCCCGATTGACCAAATCGCCAACGAGATAGACTTTATCTCTATCTGGATTAAACTGTATCAATGAGAGTAATTGCCTAAACTCTTCATAACATCCTTGAATATCACCAATTGCGTAACAGGCCATCAAACAAATTTCCTTAGAAGAATTTTGATAATGCTAAAAAAATATCCAAATCATCTCGACGCATGGGTGAGCCTACTCTCCAGCGTGGAAATACCAATACTCGCAACAACGCATGAAAAAATAACAGAGCAACAAAAAAATATCGGAAATTTAGACTTAAGGGATATTGCAATACTCATCAGACACGACCCACTACTCAGCCTGAAGCTATTAAAGCACCAAGAAAACAAACGAAGCTTGCAGCAAACTGCCGATGTGACAACCATAGAAAAAATTCTTCTAATGATAGGGATTACAGGTTTTTTCCGAACATTTGGCGGAAGTCCACACCTAGAAAATATGCTACAAAAAAATGAAGTCGCATTACATGCCTGCCATCAAACCTGCGCGCGTGCATTTTTTGCCTCACAACTTGCAGAGGCAATGGGCAAATATCGCCGAGATATCGATCCTAATGAAATTGTAACTGCCGCACTACTACATGAAACAGCTGAAATATTACTTTGGCAAGCAGCGCCAGAACTCATGCTAGAAATTAAGAGCGCGATGCGATCAGACTCGACACTCAGAAGCAAAGATATACAAAAACAGATACTCGGCTGCACAGTTAATGAACTACAGCAGCAGCTCAGCAAGCTATGGCATTTGCCTAAAATATTAGTCCATCTCGCCGACGAAGATTTTTCAGATGAACCACGCGTCAAAATTGTACAACTAGCAACAGGCATTGCAAGACATTCGGAATGGGCTTGGAATACAGAATACAATCAACAAGACTTAATCAAATGCGCTGATTTTCTGAAAATCAGTCTAGAAGAAGCACATCAAATCATAGTAACAACCGCCGTATACACAGCTAAACATTGGCGCTGGTACGGCGTACAGCCTTCTATAGCACGACTAGTAGAATACTAAATGACAGACATAAAAAAAGGCCAACTTGCGTTGGCCTTTTTTACTATTTTTTATTCTGCAGACTCTACAACTTCAGCATCTTCTGGACGATCAACCAATTCAACAAATGCCATAGGAGCATTGTCGCCTTGGCGGAAGCCACATTTCAAAATGCGAAGGTAGCCACCATTACGTGTTGCGTAACGTGGGCCAAGAACATCAAATAATTTAACAACTATATCGCGATCACGTGTACGGTCAAAAGCCAAACGGCGATTAGCCAAACATGGTTTTTTACCCAAAGTGATCAACGGCTCAGCTACACGGCGCAGTTCTTTAGCCTTTGGTAGAGTCGTTTTAATAACTTCATGCTTTAGCAACGAGTTAGCCAAGTTGCGAAGCATCGCAAGACGGTGACTTGTCGTGCGATTTAGTTTCCGATTAGAAAGACGGTGACGCATTTGTCAGTTCCTTTACTAGTGCCGACTTCAAGGCTTATCTAAGCCAGCCGGAGGCCAGTTTTCGAGGCGCATGCCAAGGCTAAGGCCCTTCGAAGCTAGCACTTCTTTGATCTCATTCAGCGATTTACGACCCAGGTTCGGAGCTTTCAACAACTCTGTCTCTGTACGCTGAATCAGATCACCAATGTAATAGATGTTTTCCGCTTTAAGGCAATTTGCCGAACGCACAGTCAACTCAAGATCATCTACAGGCCGAAGCAAGATAGGATCAATCGTAATTGTAGGTTCTGCAACTGTTACTTCTGGCGTACCTTCCAAATCAGCAAAAACGCCAAGTTGGTCAATCAACATCCGAGCGGCTTGGCGAACTGCCTCATCCGGCTCAATTACGCCATTGGTTTCAATGTCGATAATCAAACGGTCAAGATCGGTACGCTGTTCGACACGAGCGCTTTCTACTTGGTAGCTAACACGGCGAATCGGGCTGAATGAAGCATCCAGCATAACCGTACCAATAGTACGACCCTCTTCTTTATTCAATCGAGCAGGTGCTGGCTGATAGCCACGACCCTTCTCAACTGTAATTTCCATGTTCAACTTACCGCCAGCAGAAAGGTGAGCAATCACGTGCTGCGGATTGATCACTTCGACATCATGCGGTAGCTGGATGTCGGACGCCGTTACAATACCCTCACCCTCTTTAGAGAGAGTGAGAGTAACAGAGTCCCGACCATGCAGCTTGAGCACAACGCCTTTAAGGTTCAACAGGATGTCAACTACATCTTCCTGTACACCATCTAGCGCGGAGTATTCATGCACTACACCTTCAATTTTCACTTCTGTCGGAGCGAAGCCCGGCATTGAAGAGAGCAGAATTCGGCGTAATGCATTACCGAGCGTATGGCCATAACCACGCTCAAAAGGCTCCATCACAACTTTAGCATGAGCCGAAGCTATTGCTTGCACGTCGATGATGCGCGGTTTGAGCAAGTCGTTTGCGTTGATTTGCATAAGTCAGTATCCCTTGCCTTAGCGGGTCAGGTTATTACTTGGAATAGAATTCCACCACTAACGATTCATTGATATCGCTAGAGAGGTCGGAACGCTCTGGCATATTTTTAAATACGCCTTCCATTTTCTTAGAATCAACCTGTACCCAGTTCGGGAAACCAATACCTTCAGCAAGAGACAAAGCCTCTTGAATACGTACTTGTTTCTTAGACTTTTCACGTACAGCAACCACATCACCCGCTTTCACTTGGAAAGAAGGGATATTTACCGGTTTGCCATTAACAGTGATAGCTTTGTGGGAAACTAGTTGACGAGATTCAGAACGAGTAGAACCGTAGCCCATGCGATAAACAACGTTATCGAGACGGCTTTCGAGAAGTTTCAACAGGTTTTCACCAGTAGAACCTTTACGACGAGCTGCTTCATGGAAGTAGCCACGGAATTGACGTTCTAGAACGCCGTAAATACGACGGATCTTTTGCTTTTCACGCAGGTGTACGCCGTAGTCCGACTGACGCGTATTTTTCTTCGCGCCATGCTGGCCTGGGGCTTGTTCCAGCTTGCATTTGCTATCGAGCGAACGACGCGCGCTCTTCAAGAACAGATCCGTTCCTTCGCGGCGTGCGAGTTTGCACTTGGGTCCAATATAACGAGCCATTTCTTACTCCAGAATTAGATACGACGCTTCTTCGGCGGACGGCAGCCGTTGTGCGGAACAGGCGTCACATCCGAGATACTGGTGATCTTGAAGCCAAGTGCGTTCAATGCGCGCACTGCAGATTCACGACCTGGACCTGGACCCTTGATACGAACTTCGAGGTTCTTAACACCATATTCTTGGGCAACTTTACCAGCAGCTTCTGCGGCAACCTGTGCTGCAAAAGGTGTACTTTTACGAGAGCCCTTGAAACCAGCACCGCCCGAGGTAGCCCAAGATAAAGCATTGCCTTGGCGATCAGTGATGGTAATGATTGTGTTATTGAAAGAAGCGTGAACGTGCACGATACCTTCAGACACGCTCTTCTTGACTTTCTTACGTACACGAGCTGTGTTTGCTTTAGCCATAATTTATGTCCTTAGTTACTTCTTGCCAGCGATAGCCTTGCGCGGACCCTTACGAGTACGTGCATTGGTTTTCGTGCGCTGACCGCGACAAGGTAAGCCTTTACGGTGACGTAAACCACGATAGCAACCAAGATCCATAAGGCGCTTGATGTTCATGGTTACTTCACGACGTAGATCACCTTCAATAGTGAATTTACCTACTTCGTCACGCAATTTTTCAAGTTCAACATCACTGAGATCTTTTACCTTCTTACTAGGCTCAATTGCAGTAGTAGCACAAATCGCTTTAGCGCGAGTTTGACCAATACCGAAAATCGCCTGAAGGCCGATCACAGTATGCTGATGATTGGGAATATTAACCCCAGCAATACGGGCCATACTTCTTACCCCAGGTTAAAAAGTCGTGGAACTAACTCCAAAAACTGATTATGAAATCAGCCTTGGCGCTGCTTGTGCCGTGGGTCTGTACAAATTACGCGCACAACACGGTTGCGACGAATAACTTTGCAATTACGGCAGATTTTCTTGACCGATGCCTGAACTCTCATGGTCTATCCTTTACGATCAAAGTAAAATCTCAACCCAAAGGCTGAGATACAATACAACTCTTGCTTAGGGACCACAAAAGATTTGCGACCACTCAACCCAAGAGGGACTGAATCATATAGCATTCAAAACATTCTGGGAAGCAAAACAAGAACCGCACGTCCGAATTAGGAAATATTCCCAGATATTAAATCCAACATCTGGGAACAATTCCAAAAATTTACTGACATTTGCATAAAATGCAGATCAGATTAACCCTTGAAGTTTGCTTTCTTTAACAAGCCTTCATACTGATGTGAAAGCACATAAGATTGCATTTGAGCCATAAAATCCATGGTTACCACAACTAAAATCAGCAGCGATGTGCCACCGAAATAGAAAGGAACATTCCATTTCAAGATCAAAAACTCAGGGATTAAACAGATCACAGTGATGTAAACAGCACCGATCAATGTCAATCTTAAAATTAATTTCTCTACATATTTTGCAGTATGCTCGCCTGGACGATAACCAGGAACCATAGCACCGCTCTTTTTCAAGTTTTCAGCTGTTTCTCTTGGGCTAAATACCAGCGCCGTATAGAAGAAGCAGAAGAAAATAATAGCAGCAGCATAAAACAATACATATAGCGGCTGACCAGGATGCAACATGTCGCCCAATGTTTTCAACCAAGACAATTTATTCCCATTGCCAGTCCACGATAAAACCGTAGCTGGAAATAAGATAATCGACGAAGCAAAAATAGGAGGAATAACCCCTGCCATATTAATTTTCAATGGCAAGAAGGAACTCTGAGCCTGCATCAAGCGATTGCCCACTTGTCTTTTTGCATATTGAATCGGCACCTTACGCTGCCCACGCTCAACAAAAACAACAACAGCCGTCAACAATACGACACCAACAAACAGAAACAGCACCAATAAAATTGGTAAAGAACCCTGACTTGATAGTGTTAATGTTTTTGCAATCGCAGAAGGCACGCCAGCAGCAATACCTGCGCAAATTAGGATAGAAATACCATTCCCCATTCCGCGCTCAGTAATCTGCTCCCCCAACCACATCAAGAACATTGTTCCGGTAACCAAGGAAATCATTGTCACAGCGACAAATAAGCCTTGATCCATAACAACCAGATTAGGTTGACGAAACAACATCATGGCAATACCAAAACTCTGCGCAGAAGCCAAAAGAACAGTGAAATAGCGGGTGTACTGAGTTAGCTTACGCTTACCAGACTCACCCTCTTTTTTCAGCTGTTTAAGGGAAGGCAGCACCTCGCCAGCGAGTTGAACAATAATCGACGCCGAGATGTAAGGCATGATACCAATCGCGAATACAGTAAAGCGCGATAATGCACCACCTGAAAACATGTTGAACATGTTTAACAAGCCAGTTTGTGACGATTGGAACAAGTTCGCCAATTCCACCGGATTAATACCCGGTACTGGAATATGTGCGCCGATACGAAAAACGATCAGCGCACCAACAACGAACCAGATCCGTTTCTTGAGATCAGCAAATTTACTTGCCGAGCCAGCCAAAGCGGGATTTGCCACGTTCTGCCCTATCCTATTGATTTACAGCATTACTCGCTAATGGAACCACCAGCAGCTTCGATTGCAGCCTTAGCACCTTTAGTTACGCCCAAACCTTTTACGGTTACAGCGCGTTCAATCGTGCCAGACAACACCACTTTGCAAGTCAAAGAGTGCTGAGAAATCAAACCAGCCTGAATTAGACTCAACAAGTCAACCTCACCAATTGGCAAAGCATTCAATTCAGACAAAGTAATCTCTGCATTCTTGCCTTTTGCAAGAGATACGAAACCACGCTTAGGCAAGCGACGTTGCAAAGGCATTTGACCGCCTTCAAAACCCACTTTATGGAAGCCGCCAGTACGGGATTTTTGACCCTTATGACCACGACCGCAAGTCTTGCCCAAACCAGAACCGATACCACGACCAACACGCTTAGAAGCATGTTTTGCGCCGGCACCAGGAGTTAGGTTATTGAGTTGCATATTAACCCTCCACCTTTAGCAAGTAGCTGATTTTATTAACCATGCCGCGATTTTCTGGCGTATCGATAACAACAGCAGAGCTGTTCATACGACGCAAACCCAAACCACGAGCACATGCTTTGTGAGCCTCAAGACGACCAATCAGGCTTTTAACCAGAGTCACCTTAATTGTTTTTACGTCGCTCATTGTGCACCCCCAAGAATTTCTTCAACTGTCTTGCCGCGCTTCGCAGCAATATCAGAAGGGGTATGCAATTTAGCTAGACCATCCAATGTCGCGCGAACGATATTGTATGGATTAGTAGAGCCGTGGCACTTAGCAGTAATGTTATGAATACCCATTACTTCAAACACAGCACGCATCGGGCCACCAGCAATAATGCCGGTACCTTCAGGAGCTGGCTGCATAAATACGGTAGTAGCACCGTGTTTACCCAGCACTGTGTGTTGCACAGTACCATTACGCAAACTAACTTTCACCATTTTACGGCGAGCTTCTTCCATTGCTTTTTGTACGGCAACTGGCACTTCTTTCGACTTGCCTTTACCCATACCAACACTACCATCACCGTTACCAACAACAGTTAGTGCTGCAAAGCCAAGGATACGACCACCCTTAACTACTTTGGTTACGCGATTAACGCTAACCATCTTCTCGAGTAGACCGTCCTTGACTTCTTCTCTTTCGTTCTTAGCCATTATTCAACTCCAAACTCAATTAGAAGGCGAGGCCAGCTTCACGAGCAGCATCAGCCAACGCTTTAACGCGGCCATGGTACTGGAAACCGGAGCGGTCGAAAGCGACTGACTCAATGCCAGCTGCTTTTGCTCTTTCTGCAATCAACTTACCAACAGCCGTTGCACCAGCAACACTGCCGCCATTTTTAACTTCAGCACGCAACCCTGCTTCCAAGGTATTAGCTGCAGCCAAAACGTTACCACCTGTTGCATCAATAATTTGAGCGTACATATGGCTATTGGTACGATGGACCGACAAGCGCACAACCTTGAGCTCCGCAATCTTGGCACGGGTTTTACGTGCACGGCGAAGTCTACTTTGATTCTTATCCATGATTCAGCCTCGATTACTTCTTCTTGGTTTCTTTGATAACCACAACTTCATCAGCGTAACGAACACCCTTGCCTTTATATGGCTCTGGTGAACGATAAGCACGAATCTCTGCAGCAACCTGACCAACAAGTTGTTTATCGGCACCTTTCAAGAGGATCTCAGTTTGAGTTGGAGTCTCACACGTAATACCCTTAGGAATACTGTGAGCAACTGGATGAGAGAAACCCAATGATAGGTTCAATACTTCGCCTTGGGCTTGTGCACGATAACCAACACCAACTAGTGTTAGCTTACGTTCAAAGCCTTTAGATACACCGTTAACCATATTGTTAACCAGAGCACGCAAAGTACCAGACATAGCACGAGCAAATTTGCTGTTGCCATTAGCTGCGAAAACGACATTGCCGTCTTCAATCTTTACAGTTACATCTGAAACGATAGGCTGAGCCAAAGAACCCTTAGGACCTTTAACAACGATTTCACCTGCGGCGATATTAACTTCTACGCCAGCCGGAATGGTTACCGGATTTTTAGCTACGCGGGACATTGTGATACCTCATCAAGCAACGATGCACAAAAGCTCGCCACCAACACCATTGGCACGCGCTTTGCGGTCGGTCATCACACCCTTGGATGTAGACACAATCGCCACACCAAGACCATTCATTACATTTGGAATGTCACCAGCACCGCGATAATCACGCAGACCTGGCTTAGAAACACGATCAAGACGCTCAATAACTGGGCGACCTGCATAATATTTCAATTCAATCGTCAAAACCGGCTTAACATCGCCAGCAATGGTAAACGACTCGACATAACCTTCTTCTACTAAAACTTTAGCAATAGCTACTTTTAGTTTTGAAGACGGCATAGCTACAGCAGCTTTGTCGGCACGTTGTGCATTGCGGATACGAGTCAGCATATCGGCGATAGGATCATGCATTGCCATGTGTTTTCTCTCCTATTACCAGCTAGCCTTGACCAGACCCGGGATTTCGCCTTTGAAAGCGAGTTCACGCAGCTTGCTGCGACCGAGACCGAATTTGCGGAATACCCCACGTGAACGACCAGTTAATGTGCAACGATTGTGCAAACGAACTGGTGATGCATTACGTGGAAGCTGCTGGAGTTTCAAGCGGGCTTGGAATTGATCTTCCTCACTCGCGTTTTGATCGTTAATAACGACCAAGAGCGCCGCGCGCTTAGCTGCAAATTTTGCAACTACAGCAACACGCTTTGCTTCACGATTAATCAGTGCAAGTTTTGCCATGATCGCCTCAAGTCTTAAACGGGAATTTGAAGGCAGCGAGCAGAGCACGCGCTTCATCGTCAGTTTTAGCCGTAGTTGTGATCGTGATATTCATACCACGAAGCGCATCAATCTTATCGTACTCAATTTCCGGGAAGATGATTTGCTCTTTCACACCCATGTTAAAGTTGCCACGCCCATCAAAGGACTTGCCACCAACACCACGGAAGTCACGCACACGCGGAAGCGCGATAGTGATCAGGCGATCGAGGAATTCGAACATGCGTTCACGACGCAAAGTTACTTTACAACCAACCGGGTAGTTATCACGAATCTTAAAGCCTGCAATAGACTTTTTAGATTTAGTAACTACAGGCTTTTGACCAGCAATCTTTTGCATATCGCCAACAGCGAAATCCATTACTTTTTTATCCGCAACTGCCTCACCAACACCCATGTTGATGGTGATTTTTTCAATACGTGGCACTTGCATTACAGACTTGTAACCGAATTGCTCAACTAATTTCGGAACAATTTGGTTTTCATAAATCTCTTGAAAACGAGCCATCTTGATTCCCCTTAGCCGCCAACTACTTCGCCACTCGACTTAAATACACGGACTTTCTTGCCGTCTTCAAGAGTCTTGAAGCCAACACGATCAGCCTTGCCAGTCGCAGTATTGAAAATAGCTACATTAGATACGTCAACTGACTTAGTCAATTCAACGATACCACCTTGAACGCCGCGCATTGGATTTGGTTTTTGGTGTTTTTTAACAATATTAACACCCTCAACCACAACACGACCTTCAGCTGGAATAGAAGTAAGTACGGTACCGCGCTTACCCTTATCTTTGCCAGTGAGAACGATTACTTCATCGCCTTTGCGAATCTTGTTCATGCTGGATACCCCTTAAAGAACTTCTGGCGCGAGTGACACGATCTTCATAAAACGCTCTGTACGCAATTCACGCGTCACTGGCCCGAAGATACGAGTGCCGATCGGCTCAAGTTTTGCATTAAGAAGAACAGCAGCATTACCATCAAACTTGATAAGCGCGCCATCAGCACGACGTACACCTTTAGCAGTACGAACAACTACCGCATTGTATACATCGCCTTTTTTGACACGACTACGAGGTGCAGCATCTTTAATGCTAACCTTGATGATATCGCCAACAGACGCATAACGACGCTTAGAGCCGCCCAACACTTTAATGCACATAACAGAACGCGCACCAGTGTTATCAGCAACATCTAGCTTTGATTGCATTTGAATCATTTAAGACAAACCTCCAACTTAACCCGCTTAATTAGCCTGGTTTACCAGGTGCCCGGATGTACCGAGCCAATAGCGGCTAGTTTTGGATCCCGAAGGGAAAACAGTGCAACTCAGAACATGCAGCCACACAAGGAAATGGGCATTCTACACAAAGCAGAATGCCCACACAAGCTATTACGCAAAATTAATTAAAATTAAGCAGCACGAGCTTTTTCTACTAACGCCGTAACTGTCCAATTTTTAGTTTTAGACAATGGACGGCATTCTGCGATCATAACTAAATCACCATCAGCGTACTGATTAGTTTCGTCATGAGCATGGTACTTTTTAGATTGACGAACCATCTTGCCATACAATGGATGCTTAACCAAACGCTCCACCAATACAGTTACAGTTTTGTCCATCTTAGCGCTAACCACTCGACCAGTCAGCGTACGCTTGAGTTTTGCTTCGCTCATATTAAGCCGCCTTCTGATTCAGAACAGTAAGAACGCGCGCAACATCTTTACGCACACGCTTGATCTCGCTGGTGTTAGCCAATTGGCCTGTCGCATGTTGCATGCGAAGACTAAACTGGGCCTTCAACAACGACGTCAATTCGCCTTTCAGCTCTTCAACGGTTTTTTGTTGTAGTTCAGTTGCTTTCATCATTGCCCCACTTGACGAGTAACCATGGTAACTTGGAATGGCAATTTAGCAGATGCTAAACGGAATGCTTCACGCGCCACTTCTTCAGATACACCATTCAATTCGTACAATACTTTACCAGGCTGAATTTCAGCAACGTAGTAATCAGGAGAACCCTTCCCTCCACCCATACGAACTTCAGCAGGCTTAGTAGAGATTGGCTTATCCGGAAATGCACGAATCCAAACACGACCACCACGTTTAATATAACGGGTAATCGCACGACGAGCAGATTCGATTTGACGAGCAGTTAAACGACCACGAGTAGTCGCCTTCAAACCATACTCACCGAACGCAACGGTATTGCCACGAGTAGCGATACCAGTATTGCGACCTTTCTGAACCTTACGGTACTTGAGTCTAGTTGGCTGCAGCATTTCGAGGCCCCTTATTACGTGGTTTCTTCTGTGGTTCTACTGGCTCAGCAGCAACGCGCTCGCCCGGCTTAAGATCACCTTTGTAAACCCAAACCTTAACACCAATAATACCGTAGGTAGTTTTAGCTTCAGAAGTTGCGTAATCAATATCCGCACGTAGTGTATGCAATGGCACACGACCTTCACGATACCATTCAGTACGTGCGATCTCGATACCATTCAAACGACCCGAAGACATGATCTTGATACCTTGAGCACCAAGACGCATTGCATTTTGCATTGCACGCTTCATTGCACGACGGAACATCACACGCTTTTCCAACTGAGCAGTAATGCTATCAGCGATAATTTGCGCATCGATTTCTGGCTTGCGAACTTCTTCAATATTCACATGAACTGGAACATTTAAGATTTTTTGCAAAGCAAGCTTCAATTGCTCAATATCTTCGCCTTTCTTACCAATTACAACACCAGGACGAGCCGAGTAGATTGTAACTTTTGCATTTTTAGCCGGACGCTCAATTACGATACGACTAACAGCAGCACCAACCAACTTTTTCTTCAAAAACGCACGAACTTCGATATCTTCGTTAAGCATTTTTGCAAAGTTGCTGCTATTAGCATACCAGCGCGAGGACCAATTTTTGGTGACAGGTAAACGAAAACCCGTCGGATGAATTTTCTGACCCATGAGTCGCTCCTTAATCGCCAACAGTCAGCGTAATGTGGCAAGTTTGCTTCTCGATTTTATTGCCACGGCCTTTAGCACGAGCAGTAAAACGCTTAAGAGAAGGACCTTTGTCCACATAAATCGTTTTCACTTTGAGAGTGTCGATATCGGCACCTTCATTGTGCTCGGCATTGGCAATAGCCGACTCCAAAACCTTCTTGATCAAAACTGCACCCTTTTTAGGGCTGAAGGCCAGAATATTTAACGCCTGCTCAACAGGCTTGCCACGGACGAGGTCAGCGACAAGCCGCGCTTTTTGAGCGGAGAGGCGAGTGTTGCTTAGTACAGCAGATACTTGCATGTCTTCACCTTATCGCTTGGATTTTTTGTCCGCGGCGTGACCTTTGAAAGTACGGGTCAGTGCGAACTCACCCAACTTGTGGCCAACCATGTTTTCATTTACATACACAGGGATATGCTGCTTGCCGTTATGCACAGCAATCGTCAGACCAACAAAGTCTGGCAATACTGTAGAACGACGCGACCAAGTTTTCACTGGACGCTTGTCATTAGTTGCGCGTACAGCCTCAACTTTTTTCAGCAAGTGCAGGTCAACAAATGGACCCTTTTTAAGAGAACGTGCCATTTACATTACCTCTTGTTCGCTGGACGACGGCGCACGATCATATTGCTAGTACGCTTGTTACGACGCGTACGATAGCCCTTAGCTGGCTGACCCCATGGACTAACAGGGACACGACCCTCACCAGTACGACCTTCACCACCACCGTGCGGATGATCCACCGGATTCATCGCTGTACCACGTACTGTCGGGCGAATACCCAACCAACGTTTAGCACCAGCTTTACCGTATGAACGCAGACTGTGCTCACCATTACCCACTTCACCGATTGTTGCGCGGCAGTCCACATGCACTTTACGAATTTCGCCAGAGCGAAGACGTAACTGAGCATATGCACCATCACGAGCCAACAATTGAACGCTAGTACCCGCAGAACGCGCAATTTGCGCACCCTTACCAGGCTGCATTTCGATGCAGTGAATCGTTGAACCCACTGGGATATTCCGGATAGGAAGTGTATTACCCACTTTAATCGGAGCATCAGAACCAGAAACAACAGTCATGCCAGCACTCAAGCCTTTAGGGGCAATAATGTAAGCACGCTCACCATCCGTGTAGCACAACAAAGCAATGTTGGCAGTACGGTTTGGATCGTATTCCAAACGCTCAACTTTAGCGACAATACCATCTTTATTACGACGGAAATCGACCAAACGATAATGCTGCTTATGACCACCACCGATATGACGAGTAGTGATGTGGCCGTTATTATTACGACCACCAGTTTTTGATTTTTTAACCAACAAAGGCGCATACGGCGCACCTTTGTGCAGGTCAGGACTTACAACCTTAACGACTGCGCGGCGACCGGGCGATGTCGGCTTAACTTTTACCAATGCCATGTTTAGTCCCCTTATTGCGCAGCTGCAAGGTCAAGTTCTTGACCGGAAACCAAGCTAACATAAGCTTTTTTCCAATCTTTGCGACGACCATTCGTACGGCCGAAACGCTTAGACTTACCTTTAACATTAACTACGTTGACAGCATCAACCTTCACTTTAAAGAGAAGCTCAACAGCCGCCTTGATTTCAGCCTTAGTCGCATCGGTAGAAACACGAAATACGACTTGCTCAGTTTTTTCAGCAATCATAGTGCTCTTTTCAGAGACTATCGGCGCCAAAATCACTTGAAGCATGCGATTTTCTGCAATTTTGATCATGCAAACAACTCCTCAAAAGCCTGTAGTGCATCACGAGTGAACACAACTTTTTTGAAGCGCACCAAACTAACTGGATCTACCTGAGCAGCTTCCAACACCAATACATGCGGAAGATTACGGGAAGCCAAGTACAGATTTTCATCCAATTCTTTGGTCACAATGAGCACGTTGTCGAGCTGCATTTCTGCCAATTTTTGGGCAAAAGCCTTAGTCTTAGGTGCTTCTAGGGCAAAAGAATCAACAATAATCAGACGCTCTTCACGCACCAATTGCGACATAATCGTTGCAATACCAGCACGGTACATCTTACGGTTAACTTTATGCGAAAAATTCTCGTCAGGGCTGTTCGGAAACGCACGACCACCACCACGCCACAACGGAGAAGATGTCATACCAGCACGAGCACGGCCAGTACCTTTTTGACGCCAAGGTTTCTTAGTAGAATGCTTAACATTACCACGACCCAATTGCGCGCGATTACCACTACGAGCATTTGCGAAGTAAGCAGTTACAACTTGATGAACCAAGGCTTCATTAAATTCACGACCAAACAAGTCATCTGAAGCAGCAACAGCTACTTGAGCCTCGCCTTTTGAATTAACAACTTTTAGTTCCATTATGCACCTGCCTTAACGCTCGAACGAACGATAACGTCATTGCCTTTGGAGCCTGGCACACCACCTTTTACCAGCAACAATTGACGCTCTGCATCAACGCGCACAATTTCAAGGTTTTGCACGGTACGCTTAACATTACCGAGCTGACCAGCCATGCGTTTACCTGGCAAAACACGACCCGGATCTTGAGCTTGACCAATAGAGCCAGCAGAACGATGCGAGAGCGAATTACCGTGCGTTGCACGATTAGAAGCAAAATGATAACGCTTGATAACACCAGCCCAACCCTTACCTTGGGAAGTACCAGTTACATCAACCATTTGACCAACACTAAACAATTCAACCGACAAAGCATCACCAGCTTTCAACTCAGCAGCTTTTTCAGCCGGAACAAGGAACTCAACGAGCGCCAGACCAGCTTCAACACCTGCTTTTGCGAAATGACCAGCTTCAGCCTTATTCACTCGACTTGCTTTTTTTGTACCGAAAGTAACCTGAACAGCAGAGTAGCCGTCAGCTTCCAGAGTTTTGATTTGCGTGACGCGATTTGCAGTCATATCCAACACAGTTACCGGAATGGAAGCACCATCCTCAGCAAATACGCGGGTCATGCCGACTTTGCGACCTACAAGACCTAAGCTCATAGTTATTCCCTTTTCAAGGGCCAGTTACGATTGACTGGCTATGACTATTAAAAAATAAAACGGGCTTGCCACAAGAAATGACAAGCCCGAGATACTAACGCATGTTTTTCTTTAATGCAAGCCATTTAATGGCCCACAAAAAAATCAACAAATTAGTTCAACTTAATTTCCACATCAACGCCAGCTGGCAGATCCAACTTCATCAATGCATCAACAGTTTTGTCTGTTGGATCAACGATATCCAACATACGCAAGTGTGTACGAATCTCAAATTGATCACGCGCAGTTTTATTAACGTGTGGTGAACTCAAGATGTCGTAACGCTCAATTTTTGTTGGCAATGGAATCGGGCCTTTAACAACAGCACCGGTACGCTTTGCAGTTTCAACAATTTCTTGAGCCGAGCGATCGATCAAAGCATAGTCAAACGCTTTTAAACGGATACGAATTTTTTGGTTTTGCATTTACATGTTCCTTAAGCAAGAACAGTGGCAACAACACCAGCGCCAACAGTACGACCACCTTCGCGAATTGCGAAGCGCAAACCTTGCTCCATCGCAACTGGACAAATCAAAGTTACAGTGATAGATACGTTATCGCCAGGCATCACCATTTCTGTACCTTCTGGCAAATCAATCGCGCCAGTTACGTCGGTAGTACGGAAATAGAACTGTGGACGGTAGTTACTAAAGAATGGTGTATGACGACCACCTTCATCTTTAGACAATACATAGATCTCTGCAGTGAACTTAGTGTGCGGAGTGATAGAACCTGGTTTCGCCAAAACTTGACCACGTTGAACATCTTCACGCTTAGTACCACGAAGCAAGGCGCCGATGTTGTCACCTGCTTGACCTTGGTCAAGCAATTTACGGAACATCTCAACACCAGTACAAGTCGTCTTAACTGTTGGCACGATACCAACGATCTCGATTTCTTCACCCACTTTAACGATACCGCGCTCAACACGACCCGTCACAACAGTACCACGACCAGAGATTGAGAACACATCCTCAACTGGCATCAAGAATGCACCGTCGATTGCACGCTCTGGCTCAGGAATGTAAGAATCCAAAGCATCTGCCAAGCGTAAAATTGCTGGCTCACCGTATTCAGATTGGTCACCCTCAAGCGCCAAACGAGCAGAACCAGTAATAACTGGCGTATCATCACCAGGGAAATCGTATTTGTTCAACAAATCACGGATTTCCATCTCAACCAATTCAAGCAACTCAGCATCATCAACCAAATCAGCTTTGTTCATGAATACGATGATGTACGGAACACCAACTTGACGCGACAACAAGATGTGTTCGCGAGTTTGTGGCATAGGACCGTCAGCAGCAGAAACAACCAATACCGCGCCATCCATCTGCGCCGCACCAGTAATCATGTTTTTCACATAATCCGCGTGACCTGGGCAGTCAACGTGCGCGTAGTGACGTTTTTCTGTTTCGTATTCAACGTGCGCAGTATTAATAGTAATACCACGTGCCTTTTCTTCTGGCGCACTATCAATCGATGCGTAATCTTTAACAATACCACCAAACTTTCTGCATAAAACAGTAGTAATTGCAGCAGTTAGCGTTGTTTTACCGTGATCCACGTGACCAATTGTACCTACGTTAACGTGGGGCTTAGTCCGTGCAAACTTTTCTTTTGCCATTTTTCAATATTCCTTAAATAAAATTATTTTTTAGTAACGATTGCGTCAGCGATGTGCTTAGGCGCAATAGAGTAATGCTTAAATTCCATCGAGTAAGTTGCACGACCTTGCGACATAGAACGCAATGTAGTCGAGTAACCAAACATTTCTGACAATGGAACTTCAGCCTTAATCATTTTGCCGCCAGCTGGATTATCATCCATACCTTGCAACAAACCGCGACGTGAAGAGATATCACCCATGATATCGCCCATATAGTCTTCAGGCGTTTCAATCTCAACATACATCATTGGCTCAAGAATCACTGGACCGGCACGGCGCATCGCTTCTTTGAACGCCATAGAACCAGCCAACTCAAACGCGATTTGCGATGAGTCAACATCGTGATACGAACCAAACGTCAAGCGAACCTTCACGTCAACCACTGGGAAGCCAGCCAACACACCCGACTTCAGTGTATTTTGAATACCTTTATCAACAGAAGGAATAAATTCGCGAGGAATTACACCACCCTTAATTTCGTCAACAAAGCTATAGCCATTGCCTTCACCTGCCGGCTCAACAGTAATAGTTACATCACCGTATTGACCTTTACCACCGGATTGCTTCGCGTGCTTACCTTGAACATCCGCAGCGATTTGAGTAATGGTTTCGCGATATGCCACTTGTGGCGCACCAACGTTAGCCTCAACACCAAACTCACGGCGCATACGGTCAACCAAAATCTCCAAATGCAACTCGCCCATACCCGACATAATCGTCTGGCCAGTCTCTTCATCCGTTTTAACGCGGAAAGAAGGATCTTCTTTAGACAAGCGACCCAAAGCAAGACCCATTTTTTCTTGGTCAGCTTTAGTTTTCGGCTCAACAGCGACGTGAATCACCGGCTCTGGGAACACCATACGCTCAAGAATGATGACATCCTTCAAGTCGCAAAGCGTTTCGCCCGTTGTTACGTCTTTCAAACCGATTGCAGCTGCGATGTCACCAGCGCGAACTTCATCAATTTCTTTACGATCATTCGCGTGCATTTGCACCAAACGACCGATACGTTCTTTTTTGTCTTTATTCGAATTCAGGACAAAATCACCCGACTTCAAAGTGCCCGAATAAACGCGGAAGAACGTCAATTGACCAACATACGGATCATTCATCAGCTTAAAGGCCAATGAAGAGAACGGCGCATCATCAGAAGCTGCACGTGACACTTCTTGATCACGATCATCCATACCCTTAACATCATCAATATCAACTGGTGATGGCAAGAACTCGATAACCGCATCCAACATACGTTGCACGCCTTTATTTTTAAAGGCTGAACCACACAACACAGGCTGAATTTCACAAGCTAAAGTACGCGTACGAATCGCAGCAACAATTTCCTCTTCTGACAATTCGCCAGTTTCAAGGTATTTGTTCATCAACTCTTCAGAAGCTTCAGCAGCCGTTTCGACCATTTTTTCGCGCCATTCTTGGGCAACAGACACCAAGTCAGCAGGAATTTCACCGTAAGTGAAAGTCATACCTTGAGATGCTTCATCCCAGATAATGGCTTTCATTTTAAGCAGATCAACAACACCTTCAAAATTATCTTCCGCACCAATAGGAATAACTACTGGGATTGGATTAGCTTTCAAGCGCAATTTCATTTGCTCAACTGCACGGAAGAAGTTGGCGCCAGAGCGATCCATCTTGTTCACGAAAGCCAAACGTGGAACTTTGTACTTGTTAGCTTGACGCCATACAGTTTCAGACTGAGGCTGAACACCACCCACAGCACAATAAACCATACATGCGCCATCAAGAACACGCATAGAACGCTCAACTTCAATTGTGAAGTCAACGTGACCAGGAGTGTCAATGATGTTAATCAAATGCTCAGGAAACTGCAGACTCATACCTTTCCAGTACGTAGTCGTTGCAGCAGAAGTGATAGTAATACCACGTTCCTGTTCTTGCTCCATCCAGTCCATAGTGGCAGCGCCATCATGAACTTCACCAATCTTGTGGTTTACGCCAGTGTAAAACAACACACGTTCTGTGGTTGTCGTTTTACCAGCATCGATGTGAGCAGAGATACCGATATTGCGGTATCGCTCAATAGGGGTCTTGCGAGCCACGGCGATTTCCTTATCCTGATTACGCGATTAGAAACGGAAGTGGGCGAACGCTTTGTTCGCATCAGCCATACGATGCACTTCGTCGCGTTTCTTCATCGCGCCGCCACGACCTTCAGCCGCGTCAAGAAGTTCACCTGCTAGACGCAGATCCATAGATTTTTCACCACGTTTACGAGCCGCTTCACGAACCCAGCGCATCGACAATGCCAGACGACGGCTTGGACGTACTTCTACTGGCACCTGGTAGTTGGCGCCACCGACACGGCGGCTCTTAACTTCAACCATTGGCTTAACGTTGCCAATTGCAGTGTTAAAAATTTCAATTGCATCTTTACCAGTCTTTTTTTCGATCTGGGCAAGAGCACCATAAACGATACGTTCTGCAACAGCTTTTTTGCCGTCCAACATAACAACGTTCATGAATTTAGCGAGTTCAGTGCTGCCGAATTTTGGATCTGGCAACACATCACGCTTAGGGACTTCTCTGCGTCTTGGCATAACATACTTCCTTAATGTGACATTCAGTTGGGGAAAACCCCGCGGGCACCTATAAAGATGACCACTTACTTGACGGCTTCAATTTGTAGCCGCCACTCATACCGCACAAATTACACCTTAGGGCGTTTTGCACCGTATTTAGAGCGTGACTGCTTACGATTTTTAACGCCAGCCAAGTCAAGAGAGCCACGTACGCAGTGATAGCGAACACCCGGCAAATCTTTTACACGACCGCCGCGTAGCAATACAACACTATGCTCTTGCAGGTTATGGCCTTCACCACCGATGTACGAAATCACTTCGAAACCGTTGGTCAAGCGAACTTTGCATACTTTACGCAATGCAGAGTTTGGTTTTTTTGGAGTTGTTGTATACACACGTGTGCATACACCACGTTTTTGCGGACAAGCTTCAAGCGCTGGTACTTTGCTCTTCAGTTTTTCCGCAACACGTCCTTTACGAACGAGTTGATTGATAGTTGGCATTGTTTTTCACTTCCTACCGCGTTAAAAAAGACCAAACCACGACTGTGGCATGGTTAAGGTTTCCACAACGGAAACGCTGCGGAGAGCGATAAAATCGCTCTCCGCAGAAAAAGACTTTGAATTATAAGGAAAAGAACGAATATCCGTCAATGCAAACCGACAAGAGTCGGCTTGCGATTGAGCAATTATTCGGAAATATTTCCAATTTCAGCAATAACTTCAGCAGCGGCTTCGGCAAAAGGCGCTAAAACTTCATTTTTAGCCAATTGCTTTTTACGGTTTCTATGGTAAGCCAAGCCTGTACCTGCAGGAATCAAACGACCCACAATCACATTCTCTTTCAAACCACGAAGATCATCGACCTTACCCATAATTGCAGCTTCAGTCAGAACACGCGTTGTCTCTTGGAACGATGCCGCAGAGATAAAGGAATCAGTCGACAACGATGCTTTGGTAATACCCAAAAGAATATTGTCAAACTTGGCGACTTCTTTACCTTCTTCAGTCAACTTGTCGTTCATGATCAAGACTTCGGCACGCTCAACTTGCTCGCCCAAGATGAAGTTTGAATCACCTTGATCTGAAATCACAACACGACGCAACATCTGACGCACGATCACTTCAATGTGCTTGTCATTGATCTTCACGCCTTGCAAGCGGTAAACCTCTTGCACTTCCTGAACGATGTAACGCGCCAGCGCTTCAATACCTTGCAAACGCAAGATGTCATGCGGATCAATCGGGCCATCCACAATCACCTCACCCTGACTAACGACTTGACCATCATGCACCATCACATGCTTGTCTTTCGAAATCAGGTACTCGTGCGGAGCGCCTTCTAGATCGGTCAACACCAGACGCTGCTTACCTTTGGTATCTTTACCAAAACTTGCAGTACCCGTAATCTCAGCCAACATACCGGCATCTTTCGGCGAGCGAGCTTCGAACAACTCAGCAACGCGCGGCAGACCACCGGTAATATCGCGTGTTTTAGCCGATTCTTGTGGAATACGAGCCAAGACATCACCAACACCAACGCGCTGACCATCTTTAACAGTAATGATTGAGCCAACTTGGAAGGAAATGGTAACCGCGGTATCAGTACCGGCCAATTTCATTTCCAAACCATTTTCATCCAACAGCTTAACGAGTGGACGAACCGCTTTGGCTGCAGTTACTTTTGCTTTAGAAGCAATAACCACTAATGTAGACAAGCCAGTCACTTCATCAACTTGTTTAACTACGGTCATACCTTCTTCGACATTCTCGAAACGAACAATACCTGAATATTCGGTAATGATCGGACGAGTATGCGGATCCCAAGTACCCAGCACTGCACCCGCTTTAATGATGTCGCCATCTTTAACAGCCAAGGTCGCACCGTACGGTACTTTATGCGTTTCGCGTTCACGGCCCACATCATCCAAAATCAACAATTCAGCAGAACGCGCAATAACAACTAGTTCGTTTTTAGCATTAGTGACGTAACGCATATTGGCGCTAAAGCCAATTTTACCGTTCGACTTCGCTTCAACTTGGCTGGCTGCTGCAGCTCGAGATGCCGCACCACCAATGTGGAACGTACGCATCGTCAACTGAGTACCAGGCTCACCAATTGATTGTGCTGCAATAACGCCGACTGCTTCACCCGCATTCACGATCTGGCCGCGACCCAAGTCACGACCGTAACACTTCG
The DNA here is from genome assembly GCF_000620145.1 of Deefgea rivuli DSM 18356. Taxonomy (GTDB): domain Bacteria; phylum Pseudomonadota; class Gammaproteobacteria; order Burkholderiales; family Chitinibacteraceae; genus Deefgea; species Deefgea rivuli. Next base: position 339,701 of record NZ_KK211083.1, on the reverse strand, counting down.
CGCATAAGCCATAACGCGTTTCGCATGACAACGGAGTACGTACAATAACTTCATCGATATTACGCGCTTCGATCTCATCAACCGAATCTTCATCCAACAAGTAGCCCACTTCAAAAATGGTTTCTTGTGTTGAAGGATCAATTACGTCTTTAACGACGATACGACCGAGAATACGATCACGCAAGGCTTCAACAACGTCACCACCTTGCATAACGGCTTTCATGGCAACGCCATGTTTTGTGCCGCAATCATCTTCAGTTACAACCAAGTCTTGCGTTACATCGACCAAACGACGAGTTAAGTAACCCGAGTTTGCGGTCTTCAATGCCGTATCCGCCAAACCTTTACGTGCACCGTGAGTCGAAATAAAGTACTGCAGAACCGTCAAACCTTCACGGAAGTTGGTCGTGATTGGTGTTTCGATAATCGAGCCATCTGGCTTAGCCATCAAACCACGCATACCCGCCAACTGACGAATCTGTGCTGGCGAACCACGAGCGCCAGAGTCGGCCATCATGTAAATCGAGTTAAACGATTCTTGTTCGTCTTTCTTGCCATTGGCATCGTAAACGGTTTCTTTCGCCAACTGGTCCATCATCGCTTTCGCAATTTGGTCACCAGCACGACCCCAGATATCCACGACTTTATTGTAGCGCTCGCCGTTCGTTACTAGACCCGAGCTGTATTGCTGCTCGATCTCTTTAACTTCAGCTTGTGCAGCAGCCAACAACGGTACTTTATTTGCCGGCACCAACATATCATCAACGCAAATCGAGATACCGCCGCGTGTTGAATATGAGAAACCGGTGTACATCAATTGGTCAGCAAAAATAACCGTTTCTTTCAAACCGCAACGACGGAATGAAGCATTGATCAATTTACCAATTTCTTTTTTCTTCAACGATTTATCGATATGCGAGAACGCCAAGCCTTTTGGCAGAATCTCTGACAAGATCGCACGACCCACCGTTGTATCACGGCGAACCATTTTGCTTTCCCAATCGCCCGATTCATTTCTGAACCATTCTTTCAGGCGAATCGCTACGCGAGTTTGTAGCGTAACTTCTTTACTCTGGTAAGCACGTAGTGCTTCTGATACGTCAGCAAAAATCGTCAAACGTTGGCCGTCATCATTCAGACGTTCACCTTTGGCGTATTTCGCTTCACGTGTCATGTAATACAGACCCAACACGATATCTTGTGACGGAACAATAATCGGCTCGCCATTTGCAGGAGCCAATACGTTGTTCGATGCCAACATCAAGGTGCGAGCTTCCATTTGCGCTTCAAGCGACAATGGAACGTGAACCGCCATTTGGTCACCGTCAAAGTCGGCATTGAATGCCGCGCAGACGAGTGGATGCAATTGAATGGCTTTGCCTTCAATCAACATCGGTTCAAACGCTTGAATACCCAAACGATGCAATGTTGGTGCACGGTTCAATAGAATTGGATGTTCACGAATCACGTCTTCCAAGATATCCCAAACCACAGGCTCTTGGCTTTCTACCATTTTCTTCGCTGCTTTAATGGTCGTGGCCAGACCCATCACTTCCAATTTATGGAAGATAAATGGTTTGAACAATTCCAGCGCCATCAATTTTGGCAAACCGCATTGATGCAAGCGCAAAGTAGGACCAACGGTAATGACCGAACGACCTGAGTAATCAACACGTTTACCCAACAAGTTCTGACGGAAACGACCGCCCTTACCTTTAATCATGTCGGCAAGTGATTTCAATGGACGTTTGTTCGCACCCGTCATCGCTTTACCGCGACGGCCGTTATCGAGCAATGAATCCACTGCTTCTTGCAACATGCGTTTTTCGTTACGAACAATAATTTCCGGAGCGCGCAATTCGAGCAGGCGCTTCAAACGGTTATTACGGTTAATCACGCGGCGATACAAATCATTCAAATCGGAAGTCGCAAAACGACCGCCATCCAATGGTACCAATGGGCGCAATTCCGGTGGCAACACCGGCAGCACTTCCATAATCATCCATTCTGGCTTGATACCCGAGCGATCAAATGCTTCAAGTACTTTCAAACGCTTAGCGATTTTCTTGATTTTGGTTTCTGAACCCGTGCTATCGAGTTCTGCACGCAAATTGCTAATTTCTTGGTCAACGTCCATTGACTTCAGCAATTCACGAACCGCTTCCGCGCCCATCAAGGCTACGAATTCGTCACCGTATTCTTCAACTTTCGCGAAGTAATCTTCTTCAGTCAGTAGTTGACCACGCGCAAGCGGCGTCATGCCTGGCTCGATCACGATAAACGCTTCAAAATACAATACGCGTTCGATATCACGCAAAGCGATATCCAAAACCATACCCAAACGACTTGGGAGTGATTTCAAGAACCAAATATGCGCAACCGGTGATGCGAGGTCGATATGACCCATGCGTTCACGACGCACTTTTGACAACGTCACTTCAACGCCGCACTTCTCGCAAATCACACCACGGTGTTTCAAACGCTTGTACTTACCGCACAAGCATTCGTAATCTTTAATTGGCCCGAAAATACGAGCACAAAACAAACCATCACGCTCAGGCTTGAACGTACGGTAGTTAATGGTTTCTGGCTTTTTCACTTCGCCGAAAGACCAAGAACGGATTTTTTCTGGCGATGCTAAGCCAATTTTAATCGCGTCAAATTCTTCGTCCTGCGCGACTTGCTTGAAAAGTTCGAGTAAGCCTTTCATTCCAATATTCTCCAGTGAGGGCAATCAGGGTATTGACCGCAAGGCTAGATTAAATCTAGCCTGCAGTCCTATACCTCACAGCGATTAGTAGGTTTCCAGATCGATATCAATACCAAGCGAACGGATTTCCTTGACCAACACATTGAATGACTCTGGCATGCCAGCATCAATGCGATGATCACCCTTCACGATGTTTTCATAAACTTTAGTACGACCATTCACGTCATCGGACTTCACCGTGAGCATTTCTTGCAAGGTGTACGCTGCGCCGTATGCTTCTAGGGCCCAAACCTCCATCTCACCGAAACGCTGACCACCGAACTGCGCTTTACCACCCAGCGGCTGCTGAGTAACAAGCGAGTAAGGACCAGTTGAACGTGCATGCATCTTGTCATCAACCAAGTGATGCAGTTTCAAGTAGTGCATCACACCGACAGTGACTTTACGTTCGAACGGTTCACCCGTACGGCCGTCGTACAACTGCATTTGCGTTTTGCTGCTATTGAAATCCAATTGTTCAGTACGTGGATCTTCATCAGGATAAGCTAGTTCTAGCATCTCTTGAATTTCAGACTCATCAGCACCGTCAAATACTGGACTTGCAAACGTCATACCGGTACGTAGACCTTGCGCCAGAGTCATGATTTCTACATCACTCAAGTCGCTAATATCTTCCGCTTTACCTTTGGATTGGTAAATTTTATCCAAGATTTCACGGATTTCGGCAACGTTACGTTGTTCACGCAACATCGCATCAATACGCTGGCCAATCCCTTTCGCTGCCCAACCCAAATGCACCTCAAGAATCTGACCAATGTTCATCCGCGATGGAACGCCCAATGGATTCAAGACGATGTCAACGGTAGTACCGTCAGCCATATGCGGCAGATCTTCAACAGGCAAGATTTTTGAAACCACACCCTTGTTACCGTGACGGCCGGCCATTTTATCGCCAGGCTGTAAGCGACGTTTAACGGCCACATACACTTTCACCATCTTGATAACACCAGGTGGCAACTCGTCACCCTGCGTCAATTTGCGTTTTTTATCTTCAAAACGCAGTTCGAACTCTTGCTTCATTTGGGCGATCAAATCTTTCATCGCTTCCAATTGACGCGCGGCTTCTTCTTCTGCCAAACGAATATCGAACCAATCATGACGAGAAACTTGATCTGCCAAATACTCAGCAGTAATTTCAGTGCCTTTGATCAGACGCTTTGGACCACCATTCGCGACCTTGCCAACAATCATCCGCTCGATACGCTCGAACAAGTCATCATTAACAATACGCAGTTGATCGTTCAAATCTTGACGATAGCGACGCAATTGCTCTTCGATAATGGCTTGAGCGCGTGGATCGCGTTCAATCCCTTCACGGGTAAACACTTGCACGTCAATCACCGTGCCGACCATGCCTGATGGCACGCGCAAGCTGGTATCTTTAACGTCTGATGCTTTCTCACCGAAGATTGCACGCAGTAGTTTTTCTTCTGGTGTGAGTTGAGTTTCGCCTTTTGGCGTCACTTTACCGACGAGTACATCGCCAGCTTCAACTTCTGCACCGATATAAACCACACCAGCTTCATCCAAACGACCGAGCATGCGCTCAGACAAGTTTGAAATATCACGGGTAATTTCTTCAGGACCTAGCTTCGTGTCACGCGCCATCACGTTCAACTCTTCGATATGAATCGAAGTGTAACGATCTTCAGCAATAACACGTTCGGAGATCAAAATCGAATCTTCGAAGTTATAACCATTCCATGGCATGAAGGCGATGGTCATATTTTGACCCAGAGCCAACTCACCGAGGTCAGTAGACGCACCGTCAGCAACGACATCACCTTTCTCAATACGATCACCTTTGACGACGATCGGACGTTGATTGGTATTGGTATTTTGATTCGAACGAGTAAATTTAACCAAGTTGTAGATATCTACACCAGTCTCACCCGCTACGGTTTCGCTGTCGTTCACACGAACCACGATACGCGTTGCATCAACGAAATCAACTACACCGCCACGCAATGCAGTGACCGCAGTACCCGAGTCAGTCGCACACGTGCGCTCGATACCGGTACCGACCATTGGGGCTTCAGCACGCAAGCAAGGAACCGCTTGACGTTGCATGTTGGCGCCCATCAATGCACGGTTGGCGTCATCGTGTTCCAAGAATGGAATCAATGAAGCAGCAACAGAAACAATTTGGCTTGGCGCAACGTCCATGTATTGCACGCGGTCTGGCGTAGCAACAATGGTTTCGCCCGCTTCACGGCAAGTCACCAATTCGTCGGTCAATTTGCTATCGCTATCCAAACCGGCATTCGCCTGCGCAATAACATATTTACCTTCTTGAATCGCCGACAAGTATTCAATTTCAAGCGTGGCTTGACCATTGATCACTTTACGGTAAGGCGTTTCCAAGAAACCATATTCATTGGTACGTGCATAGCAAGACAATGAATTGATCAGACCAATATTTGGACCTTCCGGTGTTTCAATCGGGCAAACACGGCCGTAATGCGTTGGATGCACGTCACGAACTTCAAAGCCTGCGCGCTCACGCGTCAAACCACCCGGTCCAAGTGCCGATACACGGCGCTTGTGGGTAATTTCAGACAATGGATTCGTTTGATCCATAAACTGCGACAACTGCGACGAACCAAAGAACTCTTTCACTGCCGCCGAAACTGGCTTGGCATTGATCAAGTCATGTGGCATCAAGTTGTCAGATTCTGCTTGTGACAAACGCTCTTTCACTGCGCGCTCAACACGAACCAAACCAGCACGGAATTGATTTTCCGCCAACTCACCCACTGAACGAACACGACGGTTACCCAAGTGATCGATATCATCCACTTCGCCGCGGCTATTGCGCAGCTCAAGCAAGATACCAATCACTGCAACGATGTCTTCAGTCGACAAGATGCCTGGGCCAGTAATGCCCTTTTTGCCGGCTTGCTCGTAGAAACGACGTTGCCAATCCGGTGCTTTTTCTTCCAAACGATCCGGATAAGCGCGGCTATTGAACTTCATGCGACCAACTGCAGAAAGATCGTAACGATCTTCATTGAAGAACAAACCTTTGAACAAGGCTTGAACTGCATCTTCAGTTGGTGGCTCACCTGGGCGCATCATGCGATAAATCGCCACACGAGCTTGCCATTCATCTAATGTTTCATCGGTACGCAAGGTCGCGGACATAAAGCCACCTTGGTCGAGATCATTGATGTACAGCGTTTTAATTTCTTTTACTTCAGCGCTATCGAGTTTTACTAATAGATCTTCGGTAATCTCATCATTCGCTTTTGCCACCAATTCGCCAGTTTCTGGGCTAATCACGGCAGTCGACAACATGCGGCCGTACATATAGTCCAGCGGAACTGGAATACGCGTCATACCGGCATTGTTGATGTCGCGAATGGTTTTAGCGGTAATACGCTTGTCTTTTTGCGCTAGTACCTTACCGTCATCAGCAATGATGTCAAACTTCGCAACTTCACCGCGTAGGCGATCTGGAACCAGTTCCCAGAACACGCCATCTTCAGTGAGATAGAAGGTATCTGTATCAAAGAATTGAGCCAGAATCTGTTCAGCCGTATACCCCAATGCTTTAAGCAAGATGGAAACCGGCATTTTACGACGACGGTCAATACGGAAAAACAGCAAATCTTTCGGGTCGAATTCGAAATCGAGCCATGAGCCACGATAAGGAATCACACGCGCCGAGAATAATAATTTGCCTGAACTGTGGGTTTTACCCTTGTCATGCTCAAAGAACACACCCGGAGAGCGATGTAACTGAGAAACGATTACACGTTCAGTACCGTTAATAACAAACGAGCCACTGCGTGTCATGAGTGGGATTTCACCGAAGTAAACATCCTGCTCTTTCACTTCCTTGACCGTTGGTTTCGACGATTCGCGGTCCATGATGACCAAACGAACTCGCGCACGCAACGGAGCGGCAAACGTAATGCCGCGCTGCTGACATTCTTTAACATCGAATGCTGGCACGCCCAAGGTGTAATGCACAAATTCCAAACGTGCATATTCGTTATGGGAAACGATAGGGAAAATTGAATTAAACGCTGCTTGCAAACCAATTTCGCGGCGATCTTCTACAGAAACGCCTAGTTGCAAGTATTCGGAATAAGAGTCAATCTGAGTAGCCAGTAGGAACGGCACCTCGAGGACACTCGCCCGCTTCGCAAAACTCTTGCGAATACGTTTTTTCTCAGTGAACGAGTATTTCATACTCATAAACTCTCCATGGGTTGGGCGCAATTGACAAACCGCAAACGCCCGAAAGCTCGGTTGTGAGCGGTCTCTGGTTTGTCAGCTGCAAGAACAAGCTGCAAACGATGCATAAGAACCAAGTGTTTGTAAGCAAGCACACAGTATACAAACGCAAAAGGGCAGACGGATTGCTCCGTCTGCCTGCACTACATTACTTCAACAACAATTACTTAACTTCAGCAGTAGCGCCGGCTTCGATCAATTTCTTAGCGATTGCATCTGCATCAGCTTTAGACACGCCTTCTTTAACTGCTTTCGGTGCGCCATCAACTAGGTCTTTAGCTTCTTTCAAGCCAAGGCCAGTTACTTCACGAACAACTTTAATTACGCCAACTTTCTGAGCGCCAGCGCCAGTCAAGATAACGTCGAATTCAGTTTGTTCTTCAGCAACAGCTGCGCCAGCACCGGCTGGACCAGCAACTGCCATAGCAGCAGCAGAAACGCCAAATTTTTCTTCGAATGCCTTAACAAGGTCATTCAATTCCATAACAGTCAAAGAACCTACTGCTTCAAGGATGTCTTCTTTAGTAACAGCCATTTCTAGTACTCCTGAAAATCTTGTCAGATTAAATCAAATTCAAAATTGGATAAAGCTTAGGCAGCGTCAGCTGGCGCTTCTGTTGTTGCAACTTCTTCAGCAGCAACAGCAGGCGCTTCAACAGCAACTTCACCTTCGGCTTTCTTGGCAGCCAATGCGCCAAGACCACGAGCAAACGCAGAAACTGGAGCTTGCATAACGCCCAACAACATCGAGAGCAATTCATCACGGCTCGGGATAGTTGCGAGTTGCGCTACTTCAGCAGCAGATAATACTTTGCCTTCGTACGAACCAGCGATTACCTTAATCTTCTCATCTTTCTTAGAGAAGTTTTGGATCACTTTAGCTGCAGCAACTGCGTCTTCAGAAATGCCGTACACCAACGGGCCAGACATTTGGTCGGCCAATGCAGCGAACGGTGTTCCTTCAACAGCACGGCGCGCCAAGGTGTTTTTAAGAACACGCAAGAAAACGCCTGACTCACGCGCTTGTTTGCGCAGTTCAGTCATGCTAGCAACCCCGATTCCACGGTATTCAGCGATAACGATGGTTTGAGCATTTGCAACTACTGCTGCAATCTCAGCCACGACCGCTTTTTTGTCGTCAAGATTCAGACTCAAGGTCAACCTCCATTAGTTAAGTTCAGCGCGATAAATCGCGCCACCCAATCAAACGGCGACCAATATTCAGGAGACTTGTACCAATTCGAATGAATCAGTGAGAAGCCTGCATTGGGCACACCGTCTGCGTAGGCTAGCGTTTGGGCGCTGTGATTAAGCCAAAAAATTAATTTTGGCGCCTACGGTCTTTGACATTTTGCTGCGCCCTATCGAAATACGGCACAGCAACCCAAAGTCTTTATGCTGCTAGTACAGTACCAGTGTCAACGCGAACGCCCACACCCATTGTGCTAGAAACAGCGATTTTCTTAAAGTACACGCCCTTAGCGCTAGCTGGTTTTGCTTTTTGCAAAGCATCAGCCAAAGCTGCCAAGTTAGCTTGCAAATCAGCAGCAGCAAATGATGCGCGGCCGATTGTTGCATGTACGATACCACCCTTGTCAGTACGGTATTGAACTTGACCGGCTTTCGCGTTTTTAACCGCTTCAGCAACGTTCGGAGTTACAGTACCCACTTTCGGGTTAGGCATCAGGCCACGTGGGCCCAAGATTTGACCCAATTGACCAACAATACGCATTGCATCTGGAGATGCAATAACGATATCAAAGTCCATTACGCCTGCTTTAATTTGTTCAGCCAAATCTTCAAAACCAACGATGTCTGCACCGGCAGCTTTAGCCAATTCAACGTTTGCGCCTTGTGTAAACACAGCAACGCGTACTGATTTACCAGTACCTTTAGGCAACACAACCGCGCCACGAACAACTTGGTCGGATTTACGTGCATCAATACCTAGGTTGAAAGACACATCAACTGATTCATTGAATTTTGCAGTCGCAGCAGATTGAACCAAAGCAATTGCATCAGCAACTGGGTACAATTTATTGCGATCTACAGTTGCATTTAGAGCTGCAAGACGCTTAGAAAGCTTAGCCATTTACACGCCCTCCACGGTGATACCGATTGAACGTGCAGAACCAGCAAGAATACGCACTGAAGCATCCATATCGGCGCCAGTCAGGTCATTTTGCTTAGTTTTAACGATTTCTTCGAGTTGAGCGCGAGTCACAACACCGACTTTATCAGTATGTGGCTTAGCAGAACCCTTAGTGATACCAGCAGCTTTTTTCAACAGAATAGTCGCTGGAGGTGATTTCATCACGAATGTGAATGATTTATCTGCATAAGCAGTAATCACCACTGGAATTGGCAAACCTGGCTCAACGCCTTGGGTTGCAGCATTAAATGCCTTACAAAATTCCATGATGTTCAAACCGCGCTGACCCAAAGCCGGACCGATAGGTGGCGATGGATTTGCTTTACCAGCGGGCACTTGTAGCTTTACATAGCCGACAATTTTTTTAGCCACGATACAACTCCTAAAAAATGGGTTAAACGCTAACGCAAGTTAGCTCCCCAAACATCAACGCATTACTGCGTCAGCCTACACAGATCAAACTTTCTCGATCTGTGAAAATTCCAAATCTACTGGCGTTGCACGACCAAAAATCATCACCGATACTTTCAGACGACTCTTGTCATAATCAACATCTTCAACCGTTGCATTAAAGTCAGCAAACGGGCCTTCGGTAACACGCAAAGACTCACCCACTTCAAACAATACTTTCGGACGTGGCTTCTCAACACCTTCCTGCACTTGCTGCATCATGCGCTCAACTTCTTTCGCAGGAATTGGCATAGGCTTTGTGCCACTACCACCGATAAAGCCAGTTACTTTTGGTGTACTTTTCACCAAATGCCAGCTGTCATCGGTCATATCCATTTCAACAAATACGTAACCTGGGTAAAACTTGCGCTCTGTTAGCGTTTTTTTACCGTTTTTAATTTCCATTACTTCTTCAACTGGCACCAAGATTTGACCAAATAAATGCGCCATATCGAGCCGAGCAATTTTTTCTACCAATGCTTTCTGTACACTTTTTTCAAAGCCAGAATACGCATGAACCACATACCAGCGCATACCCATAGCGAACCCTCCGTTTATTTACCGCGACCTAACACGATATCGTAAAACAACCAGGCTAGACCCGAGTCCACCGCCCACATAAACAGAGCCAATACGCCCACAAACAAGAAAACCACAGCAGTCACTTGCCATGTTTCTTTTTTGCTAGGCCAAACCACTTTCTGCGCTTCTTTGATTGAGTCGCGAGCGTAATCGACAAATGTACGACCCAACGTGGTAAACCACATTACCGTACCAGCGGCGACCAAACCTACTGCAACAGACAAAGAACCCAAGAAGGATTGACCCGCTGGAACCATATAAAAACCCGCAACACCTAACAACACCAGGGAAAGGGCTGCAACTAACTTTAGTCGTTCTATGCTTTGCATTGCTTTATCTGCGACCCATAAAACAGAGCCGCTCCTTCTCAGGAACGGCTCCGTTGATATATTGTGGCAGGCGAGGGGGGTCTCGAACCCACAACCCCCGGTTTTGGAGACCGGTACTCTACCAATTGAGCTACTCGCCTACGGAGAGGGCATAACTATAACAACGTTAAACCCTTTTTGCAACCTTTTTATGCTAATACTGTTGCAACTACACCTGCACCTACTGTACGACCACCTTCACGAATCGCAAAGCGCAAACCTTGCTCCATCGCAACAGGGCAAATCAATGAAACTGTAATCGATACGTTATCGCCAGGCATCACCATTTCTGTACCTTCTGGCAAATCAATCGCGCCAGTTACATCAGTAGTACGGAAATAGAACTGTGGACGGTA